>CAYFGX010000009.1:0-190167 GCA_964342405.1 uncultured Verrucomicrobiota bacterium
GCTCCGGCTCCGGCTCCGGCTCCGGCTCCGGCTCCGGCTCCGGCTCCGGCTCCGGTTCGGGCTCGGGCTCCGGTTCGGGTTCCGGTTCTGGCTCGGGTTCAGTTCCAGGGACTGAAGTGGTCAAGTCACCACTGACCAGCATCTCCACTCCATCAAACCCTGCGGTTCCCTTAAACGTGACCACGCCACCAAAGGCCACCGGCGGCGTCAGCCGATAAGTCAGCAGCCGCATGCTTGCATCAAAGTAGGGACCCCACTTGATCTTGCTGGAAACCGATTCGAAAACACCTCCCTCGTTGACTTGGGAGACCACAAAGCCAGGGGCCACTTCTTCCTCCAATGCATAGGCCAGAATGTCGCTCGATGGATTGACCCTGATACTCACCGAAATCGTCCTTCCATCCAACGCGATTGTTCGGGTTGCGGACGAGGGTCCGGAATTAACCGGCGCCACCAAACGGTCCCCTTCGGTTTCAACTTGAACGCCATCGAAACTCGCCTGTCCTCGCAAGCCAACCGGGTTAGAGAAATCGCCCGTTGGAACCAGGCGATAGCTTAGCGTTCGGTTGGTGCTGTCGAAGAATGGGCCCCACTTGATCTTACGATTCGTCGAATCGATGATCCCATTTGCCTCCACAGCGTCGACATCGAATCCCACAGGAATCTCTTCCTCATAGGCCTGGGCAAACGTGCCCGCGTCCGGTCGCAATTCCACCGAAACGTCCAATCCGTCAACACTCCTCAGCGCCGTTCCTCCGAGGAGCGCTGAAATACCGAGACACAGATTTACTCCGAGTAGATAGATCCAAGATCTCATGATCACCCTTGTGTTCAGCGTTAAGACTTACTGACTATCGGTCGCAGGCTCCAGCACAGCACGGTAGAAGCGGTGTTCGCCCTCCCCAAAAGCAGGATCGATCCACACAGCCGATTCTGTAACGAGCTGAATCGAGGTCTCAGCCCCCCAATGCCCCTCAGCCGGATCACTCGTCGATTCCACCCGGTAGCGTTGCCCGGGAGCCCCCGTCAGCACAAGACCACCCGTTTCACGATCCAAGGAAAGTGTCGGCGAGAAACCTTGCGTAGCATCGAGCTCTTGAGAACCAATTCCCGCGACGGTGAAATCTCGCCCGTCAATGCTGGCCACTCCTGAGAACACCAAAGTCGAAGCATCTTCGGTTCCCTCCAGGCGATATCGTAACACGCGTTCTTGTCCATCATTGAAGGGGCCCCATCGCAAGCGGTTTCCATCTTCTAGAAACACACCACCTTGCTCGATATTCTTCGCAGACACGCCAAACGGTAGGCGCTCTTCAAAGGCAAAGCTCCTTACCCCGGGCCTAGGATGAAATCGAATTTCGACCCGATCTCGGTCAACAGATCGGTTCACAACGCCAACGGCACCAGACAGAGACTGCCTTTGCAATCCCCCCTCCGCATTCACCCACCAGAGCGGTGGCTCGGACACATTCGAATCCAAGATATAAGCTTCACCACCTTGCCAGAGAGCTCCGGCTCGGGTGACGTAACCGATCGGAATTGGATTAGGAGCGACCGGCCAAACATCACCTCGACGCCAAGCCGCACCGTAAGCTGTCACGTCTCCCACCGACATCACAAAATCGGCATTGGAATCCGCCGGGTGCGGCTCACCCAAACTCGGAGGCTCCGAGATTTCCACGCTGGCTACCTCGGCCGTCAATTCGCTGTAGAGGTCGACCACGCGAACGGAATAAATACCGGCGTCCGCAAGTGCGCTCTCCGAGACACTAAAGGAAGCCTGCGTCGCTCCAGGAATTTCGACACCATCTTTCAACCACTGGTAGCTAATCGGTGGATTTCCCCGCACCTGAGCACTCAGGTTAAAGCCCTCCCCTTCTACAATCGCCAGCATTTGGCCTTGGTTCAGGAAGATCAAGGGATCCGCGATCGCATCAATCACGAAATCAACCATATGGGGCACCGTCGGGATGCGATCAACCAACACCAGGTTCGCTTCCAAGGTCAGCTCCCTTCCCACGAGGCTCTCTACACCTGTCAGAGTTGTCTCGATTGAAGACACAAAGTTAACGGCGGCAGGATTTACTGCACGGTTACCGGACTCAACCAACGTCTCTCCCTCGCGCAAAGTCCACTCGATCGCAGTAACCGGAAGAGCTGGCACCTGGAAGTAGCGAACACGAGAGGGCACACTCCAATTTCCAACCGAGTCCTGCACGCGAAAACTCACAATCTCGCTTCCGGGAGTGTCATCTGGAATGGATACCTCAAACGAGGCTTCATCACCGGATGGGGATTCGAGTTCAATCGGAATTCCATTCCCAACGCCTGGATCCTCCCCGACAAAATACTCAGCAGCGGCGACCTGAGCTTCATCTGCAATACCGAAAGGAGCGACATACAGAGAATGATAATGCGGAAGACTCCAGTTCCCGTATTCGTCCTTCGCCCGGACTTGAACAGCGGTTGCCCCTCGACCAAGCGCCAAGGTCGAGAATGCCCCGGTCACAGTCGCGTTAGGCTCGATTCCGTCGACATCTGCACCATTTCCAGCGCCTGGATCTTCTCCCAAGAAGTACTCGATTTCGGTAACTTCAGGCTCCGATCGGAAGGCATAGGGAAGCAGCGTAAAGTAGTGCGCCGTTGGCACGCTCCAATCCCCCCGTTCATTCTGACTGCGCACGAAGAGAGCGTGTCTCCCCGAAGTCAAGCCGCCGACTTGCGGTCGAATCGTCGCGGCAACACTGCCCGTTCCGCTGCCAACAATCGGCACTGGTGTGCCTTGCCCCATTCCAGGATCCGTATCCAAGAAATACTCAATCGCCACAATCCGCTCACGTGCATCATCCGGGGCCGGCACCTCGAGCCCCGAAACCCCAAGAGTTGAGAACGCACAAGCGATCGAGGCGAGGTTTCTAAAGTTCCATCCTCGCATGAGAAGGCCTAGTTGTTGGATTGAACCTCAACCGTGACACTGAGTCCTTCCCCAGCGCCCACAACTCGCGGCGCGTCCAGTCTCGTGATGATTGGAATGGGGGGGTGCATATTGGAATTCCAGGGATGCAAGCCACCAAAAATACCAATGGGACCACCGTCGCTGGCCGCCGTGTTGAGGGAAGAATCAGGTTTCAGCCTGAGCCGTTCCCCCCAAGATTGGTCGCCGAGAACAAGGACGTCCGCTACGCTCGCGTAATGGAGTGCCGGATCAGGGGCGAGATCATTCACGACCGGAGACCCCGCGATCGCCCCATTGTTCGATACAGCCTCTCGCCCAGGACGAACACTCGCGTTCGGAGCCTCAAAGAAGTTATCTCTGACGACACCCTCGAAATTAACCCTCCCAATGCGACCAGCTGTGCCTTCGTGAAAGTAGATTCGCCGCGCGTTGATGAAATTGTGAGAAATCACCCCATCCCCACTCGGCACCTCAAAGCCATAGGCCGCGAAGACGTTGTTCGAAAACACAAAATCTGTCACCTCCGTGTAAATCCCATTCGAATCCAGATTCGATTGAAAGAGATCGATTCCACCGCCCCCGGTGGTGCTACTGAGACTGCCACGAAACCAGTTGTTAATGACGTGCAAACTTGCGATCTGCTCGGCCGGAGGCACCTCCGTCGCGTAGCCTCTCAATTGAGCATCCTGAAAGAAATTTCGAAAGAATGTCACTCCCTTCGATGGAGCGAGAACGGCCACAGCGTCAGTGAACGTCAATCCGCTTAGGAACACGTTCGTAGCCGTGATCGTTCCTCCATCAATCTTCGACGTTGTCGTGGAGGGAGCCAAAGGAAACGCCTCAGCCTTACCAAATCCACTACCAATAATCGTCAACGGCTTTTCAATGGAACCGAGGTCATAGGCCTCCGTTGACGGCATCAAATAGATCACGTCATTTGGAGCTGCATTGGTTACCGCTTGACTCAAAGACACATAGTCCGCTGCGGTATTTCCCTCATTTCGGTCCACCACCAAGGTCGCCGCAGAAGTTTGAAATGCCAAACCGAGCGCCAGGAAGGACGCTAAACCCAATCCACGTTTCAATGAATCAACTTTCATAAAAATCAAAACTCTTTCCAAGAGCGCACGAAAACGCTCCAAAACACTCGATTTCAGGCTGAATTCAGCCCTAGTGAAACCGAAAACCGACTTGTTCCACTATTTCTACGCAGCGAAAATCCAAATCTTGGCAGGAAAAAACCGATTTTTTTCTCAAAGGACGAAACCTGTCCGCAGTGGCTGACGGCGACGGACCGGGAGTGCTCGCGAACAAAGGCCGGGCGAGCTCACTCAAAGATCTGGCGTACTCGAAAGAATTGATAGGTTTCGCTCGCCGGGATTCGGGCCGATTCGAGCCCCGGATCGAGGGTCACAAGCTCACCCCATTCTTGGAGATCGCTTGACTGCTCAAGCACCGCCGAACGCACCAGTGGCGTCGCAAATCGTAAGACGAGCTCGGCTCCCTCGATAGACAACTCGATGCCACCGAGGAACAACGGAGATTCCACGCTAAAAGACAGGGCAACCGACTCAGCCCCCAAGCTGCCCTCATTCTCGATTCCGATTCGGAGATCCAGCGCGTCGTCTGAGGCCGCAAGAATGGGATCGATCAACCAAGTCGCGGTCGCAACACCTTTCTCCTTCTCTTCCCAGTCGACTGCTCCCTGATCAATCACGGAATCTCCAGCCCGAATCGACCAAACCAACGAGGTCGCACCAGGTTGTTCGAGAAGATAGAATGGCACTACTTGAGGAAACCCTCTGATCCCTCGAGAATCCTCGAGGTGAATCAAGGCGCGATGGCTTCCCGCCTCGAGCCCGCTGGTATCGAGACTCCAGCTCGCTCCCGAAACTTCCCCAGAAGAATCTGGAACCGTCAACTCCCGCAGCTGCTCTTCCCCATCAAAAGAGTAACTCACGGTAGCAATCTCCGAAGATTGCCGAACCGCTTCTGGCACCAGCATGAAGCCATGCTGCCGCGCCATCGTCCATTCACCCCGTGAATTTTGGAGACGAACGTAAAGTTGGTGGTTTCCAGCTCCCAACTCGGAAAGGTCCGGAGAGAAGCCCACGAGTTGTGAAGTCTCTCCCGAGTCAAAAGGCAAAGGACTCCCGTTGCCCAGCCCTGGGTCTTCATCGAAGAAATACTCCCCACCAACCGGAACACCGCCCCCTGTCAACGGGAACGAAGTTTGTGCGGTTCCATGAAGTGCAAATAGCCCAACGACTCCCAGCCCGAATAGCAAACGCTTCATGACTAACGATGGCTCTTGATCTCAACCGTTACCTGCATCCCCTCTCCCTCGCTGACAATCGCCGGAGCTTCAACCCGCGAAACGAACGGAAGCGGAGGCATCTGATAGAGATCAAATGGATGCGCCCCCCCGAAGATACCAGGCTCACCACCATCGACGCCAGCTGTCTTGGCGGGATGCGAATCCGCAATCAGAGCACCTGCTGCGGCATTGACTTTACCCCTCCTGAAACCAATCGAAGCATCCCATTTTGGCAACACAGTTCTGTATTCATCACGATCAATTTCGAGATTCTTTTTTTCGTCTTCTGACTTGAGTGGAGCGCCACCAATGAAAACGTTGCCAGCCGTCAACGGGGGCCATACAGGGCCGTGGAGACCAGACCGAAGTGCCCTGACATCGCCCGATATAAAGACCACATTGTCCACAAAGCTGACTGATGGGTTACTGAGCTCCAGGAAAGATCGACTCGATTCGAAAATAAAGTTATTTCGACAAACGCCCGTCACCGCATTCACCTGCGATCGAAACGAGATGTGCGACCTGATGACATTATTAAGAATTTGAACATTGTTAATATCCTGCCTGAAATTGCCACTCCCTATATTCAGATCTCCCATCATGTTGTTGATAAATCGGAGATTGTTGATTGGCCGAACAGTCGATGAAGGCATTTGCACCGTCACTGCCCCAATTAGGTTTCGATAGAATGTCACTCCATGGGGATGCTCTCGCTCAGCCACTTCAGAATTCATATAATCGACAGTCGAAATATCGAGCCCCATCACAAGGGCTGCATCCGCACCGGGCTGAAATGTCAACTTCCCGATTCTCGAGTGAATTCCAGTTCTCCACGGAAGAAGGTCCTCCGATGGGATTCCAACCCCAACGAGGCGCACTGACTTGCCCAGAATCACATCGCCATAGGAAAGATTCGATGGAGCGACGTAAACCGTATCACCGTCTTCGGCCGCCTCCATTGCCTCTTGAAGTGAGCGATAATCCGCATCGAACTGCCCTGTACGATCCACCAAAAGCGTGGCACCGGAGAGGATCGCGCTACAGCTTAACCAAGCTATCAAACCCAAGCTCCTCCAACCCCAATTTTTCACAAAACACATAGATTTCCTTTCTCTCAACCCGCAGGCACCGCTCATTAATCCCACAATCAGATCAATCCTTCAGATCAGCCTCCTGAAGAGGTGCGTTGATGCTCCTTACGAAAAAACGAAACAAATCTTGCTGAGGAAAATCATCTTCCCGAAATAGAGCACTCACGAAGAGGCACAAATCGCCTACTGAAAAGAATCCGCCACCGGCTGACCAGCTTTGCAGCTGGAATCACTTTTGGCATGATGTCTCTCCAGGGAGACCTAGTCTTCACGATCACTGACAACGGCGACAACACATCGGACTGGGCGGTTTCGCGCTTCTGCGCCGGAGAAAGACACACTTACTGCCGGACGAGGCGTGACTACCTGGCTCCGCGCAATGATTCAAGAAGGGGTTCCCCCCCAAGGGCCCCGCGACACTACTGTCACGTTCCTGACTTACCTCCTCAGCTCTCCCCTTTACTTCCAAACCAATTCAGGCAAATTCTCCTCGTTGACCAACGAGAACGGATCCAGGAAAGGCTTTTTCACAACTGATTGGGGTGTTGTTCGCAACGCCGGCGTTCAGGATAGCGAACTTCGCCTTCAAGCTCTCGAGCGTTTGGTCAAACATTACCGCCCTACCCTGGAGGAATATCTATTCCGGCAGTTTCGGCTCGACCGAGAACGAGTTCAAGACACGTTGCAGGCTTTCTTCCTGGAGAAGGTGATCGAGAAAGATTTGCTGACCAAAGCAGATCAAACCCGCGGCAAGTTTCGCACTTTCCTTCTCCAAGCAATCAATGGACACGTTCTCGATCAGATCAAGGCCGAAAACGCCAAGAAACGGCGTCCGGAGGGTGGATGGGTGTCCATTGAGGAACTCACCTTGAATGGAACAGACTTTCCCGCTGAAGAGACGCGTGAGGTTTTCGATGACGCCTTCACCAAACAGCTGATCGCAGAAGCGATTCAGCGGACGCATCAGTATTGCCTGGATGCGGAATGCCTAGAAATCTGGGAGATCTTCCACGCTCGCATCTTAGGCCCTTTGTTCGATGAAAAATCACCAACCCCCTACCCGGAGTTGGTTGCAGAGCTTAAACTCCGGGACGTCGCCGCGGCTCAAAATCGACTCGGCTCAGCCAAGCGCATCTTCCGCCGGCAACTTGAGGCGCTTGTACAAGATTTCACAAGCGACCAGATCGAACTCGCAAACGAAATGGAGTACTTCGGCAAGTTTCTCAAGAATGAAGGCAAGGACACCTAAGACTTCTCGTAGGAAGGGATGATGCGGTTTATATCCATCATTAGCTCCCTTCTCATCGGGTATACCCCGGTTTCCTCGTCATTCGCAGAGGAGCCCTCGGCCACTCTAGGTCCGAACACTTCAGAATCATCTCCCCTTCAATCGGAAGCGAGCACCGCGCCCCCCTCAGAGCAATTTCTGGAGTCGGCGCGAGAACGACTCGAGGCTCGAGTTGCAGATCGTCAGCTCTTGCGGGAAATCCAGGGAAATTGGGACCGTCTACGCAAAGCGTGGTCTCCACTCTACGAACTCGTTCGGTCAACAAGACTCTCAGCCCCACAAAACCATTCGCCTGTCGCCTCAGCCCCTCAGCGCAATCTTTTTGCCCCACTCAGCCCCCAATTCCAGAGTTGGCCCTTACTGCCTCACGCCCGGCTCCCAAGCGGGCGTGCCTACAAGCAGATTCCCCAAGCATTTCTACGCAACGCGATTCCACTTGCCTACCGCATCGCCGAATGGTTCGGAGACGGAACAAATCAAGTCCACCTCATTCCGTCCTTTGAAGGCGCCCATCTTCTCAACGATGAGTTTAAAGGGCATCAGATCTCCTCTCGCCTAGCGGTTGAGTTTGTTGGTACGTTCACCGACACGCCAAGCTCAGAAACCGTAGAGACCTTTAGGTTTCGCACAACGTCATCTATGCTCGTCGCATCTGCCGTCATTCGCCTCTCTGAGGAGGTCAAACCTCACCACCGCGGCATCAGAGAGTTCTCCCCTGAGAGTGCTCTCATTCAAAGCAGGGCGACGCAGCAGCAATGGTTCTCGGACTTGATGAGAACCTACCCCACTCAGGCACGCGCTGTCTCCCTTCCACTGGTCGATGCCGATCAAGCCGATCAACTCCTAAAATCCATCACCGAACGAAACCTGACACGACTACGAAAAGAGCGAGGACGAATGATTGGATCTATCCGCTCGATAATCGAGGAAACAAAGGAATACCAACGGTTCAATTCGCTCTCAAAAGAGATGGTGAATCGAGCAAACACAAATGTGCTCGAGCTCCAACATCTCTCGCCGGACGATTTGGCCAAGATTCCCTACGAGACGCTCCTCACTCGAGACGAGAAGGACCAGCCCATTCCACATCAGTTCAGAATTCTCTACCTCCTTGTTCTGACCGCAATTGCGCCCGCAGATTCTAGGCCTGAATCATCGACCATCCTAAGAGATCTGGCAGCGACATTCCCCGGCAAAGGAAATCCATGACGGGCTCGATACAAGAAGGAGATTTCTTTGCCGACCGATACCGCATTCTGAAGCACCTCGGCGACGGCACTTCCGGCCAGACCTTCGAGGCCCGAGATAGTCTACGGAGAGAGAAAGTCGTCCTTCGCATCCTCTACCCGGACCTCGTTGCCGATGCCGGAGGCTGGGCGGGACTCCTGCCCTCTCTCAAACGTCTCACCCAGATCAATGATCCGCAGGTCATGAGAGTGTACGACTTCAACCAATGGCATGATCATGTCTTTCTCATCTGCGAATATCTTGAGGGTCAACCGATTGAGGAGTGCATCCGAGACAAGGAGACTCCCGTCACTCAATCAACTCTGAAGAAGTGGATAGTCGACATCCTCCACACGCTGGCCCGCAATAACGAACTCACTCCACACTGGGCCCTCAAACCCAGCAACATTTGGATCACCCCTGATGGGAACATCAAGCTGGCTGACTTCGGTTTCGCGGGGCTCACCACGGACGAGAAACGCCGCAACACGGCCACGCTTCAGGGCAAAGCCCTGTATCTAGCCCCTGAAGGTTTCAACCACCAGGATAGAGACCCTTTCAAACAAGACCAGTTTGCAGCGGGACGCGTCATAGACGAACTTTGGGTTCTCTGGTCGAGTCAGGCGACCGACCGACGGGCCTCGAAACTCGAATCAAAGCTCCAAGAAATCGTCCAAAAACTTCAGGCCCCTCGGCCAGAGATGCGTTTCGCCAGTCCGGCTGAACTCTCGAAGACCGCCTCTGCAGGAGGCACCTCCGGCAAAGGCACTGCCGGGTGGATACCGCGCCCGATTCGGCTCACTCAAGTTCAACGATGGGGCATGGTCGGCGCCACATTTATCATCGGCCTAGCCTCGTTCCTCTTGTCCCAATTTCCTGGCGAGGAGCAAAGCATACGAAGCGTTGATAGCAGTCGACTCTTGGTCCAATGGTCGGCCTTCAATCGGGAGCGAATGGATCTTTTGAGCAGGCTCTTCACAATGCCGTACGCAGAGGCAGCACGGACCGTCGAAGATTTGAATCCGAGCCGAGATATCGAATGGATGCGACGCATTGGAGCCTTCGAAACGAACCAAATGAGTCTCAGCGAAGAACAACAGAGAACAGAGTTCCAACAACTCAACGAATTCATCAGCCAACGTCAAGCCCGGCTCCAACTTGCACAGAACGCTTGGAGCGCACTTGAGACTCTAGAAGAACGGCAAGGAACCCTGGCTGAAATCCAGAAATCAAGCGCGGACCTCATCAAAGAACCACAACCGCCGAAGCTCAGTAACGTCCTTGAGCAAGCTCTTGAACAACTCAGCAGGACACTCTACAGCACAGCGACAGACACCCTTCAAGTATCGATCTCTGAGACCGATGCCTACCTAGAGTCACTCCTAGAAAAGGAGCAACGCAAGGCAGAGACGGCGAGGGAAGAATGGCACACAGCTGCCGAATCGACAGGCTTGCCCCTCGCCAACCTGGCCCGTCACCTACTCCAAAAATTTGACGCGGCACAGACTGCCAGAGCCAATGGTGAAACGGCGAAGGCGCTCGAGCTATGGCAATCCATCGTCTCCCGCTATCGGGCGTGGATCGAAGAAGTTCAACAGATTCCCGAGCCCTCCTCTAACAGTGGATCAACCATCTCGGCATGCGTTTTAGCAAGCATCTCGGTATGCGAGTCTCCGTTTGGGAAACCCGCGTCATCGACTTCGCGGCTTATGTTGAAGCGACCGCAGCTGACCATCGCTTCATGTGGCGCCGAAACGCCGAGAGCCCGATGAGCGGCCCCACCCACCCGGTGACGAATGTCAACTACCTCGACGCCGTCAATTTTTGTGATTGGCTGACCCGCCAAGAACGTTCGTTGGGTTTGTTACCAGAGGGCTGGGCTTACCGGCTTCCGACCGATTCAGAATGGAGTCAGATGGTCGATCTAGCTGAATCTCCCGATTCCACCCCCATGCGGCATCACCTTCGAATCCGAAATCATTGGCCTTGGGGCAGATCTCCGGAGCGTGAGCCATCGTCCGGAAACTACTACACCCCCAGAGGCGCTTCGGAGCGCAATGGATTTCATGGCATGGATCCCTTCGAGCAAACGGCGCCCGTGGGACGTTTTACCCAAAACGCCTACGGCCTATTCGATCTTGGGGGAAACGTGTGGGAGATCACAGAAAATCCGATGGAGCCAGAATCGCCGCCCAACCCACAAGCCTGGAGAGCTCACCGAGGAGGTAGTTGGACCACAATCAGCCTCGAAGTCATGCTCTCGTCATACCGGTTAAGCCGTCGTCAAGGCCGGGAGGATGTTGGATTCCGTTGCGTGCTGGCTCCCGAGAACACACGACCAGCGCTTAGCTCGCTCACTGAAGCCAAGCCAACGCATTTGGGAGGGCCTGAATGAGCTCACCTCACGACCTGAATTCTCCGCGTCCATCGGATCCTTGGTCTATTCCCGACCGCCGCTCGACGGAAGGTAGAAAACGATCCAAGGATGTGTCATCCAATGAAGAATGGCTGACTGCGAGCCCGTCACCGACTCGCAGTATCGGCGAACGCATCGCCCAGAGATTTCGCATCATCAAACAAGTGGGCCGCGGGGGGATGGGAACAGTCTACGAAGCGCAAGATGAATTGCGTGACGAACGAGTGGCCCTCAAGTTCCTGAACGAAAGTCTCCTGCAAGACCCAGCAGCTGCGCGGCGCTTCCTCAAGGAGGCAAGAATCTCAATTCGATTGCAGCACCCCTGTATCATGCGCGTCTACGAAGTCCATGAGGACCGAGGACAGCACTTTTTCAGCATGGAGCTGATCTCCGCAGAGAACCTGCGCGAAGCCATGAATCGTTGGGAATCGACGAAGAGCCGACCAACAGTTCAAGAAGCCCTCCAAACCATCGTTCCGCTGTTGGACGCACTAGAGTATGCCCACCAGCACACGGTACATCGAGACATCAAACCCGAGAACATCGCCATGCCGCAGGATAGCTCTCCCATCCTGATGGACTTCGGAATCGCCGAAGCGCAACGATCGCTCCGAACCACACCAAATCGTGAGACGGTCTCGACGATGCGGGCTGGCACCCCCTACTACATGGCTCCCGAGCAAATCAAAAACCCTGAACACGTCGACTCTCGAGCGGACCAATACTCGATCGCGGTCGTCATCTACGAGATCCTCACGGGAGAACTGCCCATTGGATACGCTCGATCGATGGCTGAACTACTTCCCAACGGCTACGAGGCGTTCGGCATGCAGGTTGATCGGGCTCTGGCACCCGATCCGAATGACAGATTCCGGGACATCAGCTCCTTCAAAGCGGCTCTCTTGGACCATGCCACTCCACGCTTCCATTGGAGCCAATGGAAGCGAAAGCACCCCCACCTTGCGACCTTCATCCTGATCACCACAGTGATTACTGTGGGATGTGTGTTATGGAGCACGGCTCAGGGCAGAGCGCAAGATCGCGCCCGAGAAGACAAACGCGCCTACGGCCAAGCTCAGGTCGTAATGGAAGCAAACTATCAAAGAGAACAAATCCTCCAGGCCAGCGCGCTAGAGTGGCGTTCAAACCGTGATTGGCTAGAAAGACAATTTAAACTGGAGCAACGGGCATGGAATAGCGGCCTCACGAATTTTCAACAATGGTCCCAGCTGGCGAACATCTCCAATCAACTAAACAAAGCACGCTTTATTTGGGAAGAGCTGGAACCAGAACTCAATTCCAACGGCCTTCCTCGTAGGCTTGCTAGTTTGACAAGCATCCCAAGTCAGGCGCGCGCGAACACTAGCGCCCACGCCGCCCTCTCGCAGGCCCTAGCACGATCGAATGAGATCGAAAAAGCCCAGCTCGAACTCACAAAGCTGACCACTGATCTGAACAACAGGCACCAAGCCACACGAATCTCGAATCAAATCTCCACTCTACTAGCGACCGAAAACCTCCCTCAAGGTTGGCTTCCTGACCTTACCAATATTTCGGAGCATGATCTCGCGGGAGCGGTCGAGCGAGGAGTAAGGGCCGTGCGTACAAAACTAGATACTTGGAACAGCCTATTCGGCTACCACCAAGCGCCTGACCTATCCTTTATCGCTAGCCCCTCGAACCACCTAAGGCGGGCGACCTTCCTGATCGAGCAACAAGACTACGCGAGCGCCGTCGATGATCTATCGAGCGCCTACAGAATACTGACTGATTGGACGACCGAAGTGCAGTCCCTCAGGGCCCGCACGGAGAAGGTCTGGCGTGAAGCGGCAAAAAAGGAGCAAACAGACTTCGGCATGAGATTCATCTGGACGGGGGATCGTTACTGGAGCCTGTGCGAAGTGACCGTGATGGATTTCGCGCGTTTCATGACTGAGTCCCCCCACCTCAACAAGGAAGTCGGAACGTTCTGGAAAGCGCCCGGCTACCCTCAAGGCCCCACTCATCCAGTCGTCGGAATTGACCGAGACACGGCAGTGAGATTCACCGTGTGGATTTCCACCCAATTCAACAAGCGCTTCCCCCTCACCTCACGCCTCCCCACGCGAGAAGACTGGGAAGTCCTCCTTCGGCAACAAGCCAATCCCTATAGAATCGGACTCTTCACCAATCAAGATGAATGGGAGTCGAATCACTTCGCAACACACTACTTGGACCCCGGAGTCCCTCCAGGCGCCACCACCCGTCCCGTCGCCTCAGGACCTGCTTCAACATTCGGCTTATTCGATTGTCTGGGCAATGTTTGGGAGTGGTGCGAAGAGGATTTCCCGCTCCCTCGAAGTTTCCAACATTTCGGCAGACCTAGCACTTGGATATTGATGGGTGGCAGTCCGGACGTGCGGGTGTCTTATCACGACTACTCGCCACCTGGTGACAATTTCGTTTGGCTTGTCCGAAAAGACCGTATCGGCTTCCGTCCAACATTTGTGCGACGCTAGTCACATTGGTCGTTTACCACCGACGAAATGAATAACATCTTGTTGTACTAGGGGTGAGAATCCCTCGCCCTACTCTCCCCGCCAATCATTCGAGCCCATCGAAGCACCTCACTCGCCGCAACTGCCATTACAGAGGCAAGGACATTGAAGAGGACGTCTTCCCAGTCAAAAACTCGCCCAGGGACAACCCTTTGCAAACACTCATCTAAAAATCCGATCCCTGAGGCAAACAGCGCAGCAAGAAGCGGTGGAAAGAAAACCGTCCGCCCTCGGGCGCTCCGTTCGCGAAGTGCGGCCAAGATAAATACAACTAACACGCCATACTCAATGAGGTGAGAGCGTTCCGTAGGGATCGCCATGCGGACAAAAACGAGAAGGTAGACTGCTAACACACCACTCGCGACCACGATCGCTCTCGCTGCGGGCCGTTCGCTCAAGCCATGCGTAATGATCGTTACCAAGACCAGGCCCATCCCCAGGATGAAGGGAATCACACCAAAGCCCTTGTCTCCTAGAACACCCGATAAAGTTTGAGCCAGAGGCAGAGTCGAAAAAATCGCCAGTAGGACAATCCCCACGAAGCACCACAGACGACGCTCACGAACCGAGCTCAACATCCCTTTCGGTCTATCCATCATTCAGTCACTGAAGTTTCACTGAATGCATTAACTCACAGGAGAGGATGAAAGAACGAATCGAAAAGACCGATTGCTGTATCGATTGAATCGATACAGCTTTCCTGAAATCAGGCGCACTTGGATTAAGTGGGACCAGACTCGCCGGATCGGTGAGCGAGGCAAGGCTCGAAGCTTCGTGGCGAGCTAGTTGTAGACCACCAGGTCGGAGGGAGGTTTCTTCCCAGAGTAAGGAATCATCCCGTCCTCAGCGGCATAGCCAATGGCCAAACACATGACGGCTCGTTCATGCGGTTTGAGCTTTAGAAACTCTCGCATCTTGGTTTCTTCCGGCTCGCTATCGGGCCAGTTGATACAGCACGAACTCACGCCCAGGGTTTCCAACGCCAGCAGCAGCAGCATTGTCGCGAGAGAGGCGTCGATGTAAATCGCATGCCGATCCTTTTCTTCCGAATACGCTTCAAGACGCCCCACGATGACGACAAAGCTGGCAAAATTATCCGCTATTTCCCTGACTCCGGGCGGCAAGCTAGCCGCCTTCTTGACCAACGCTGGGTCATCGAAGAACCGGTATTGGAATGGTTGGCGATTGCATGCGCTCGGGGCCTCCGTTGCGATGGCGACAGCCTGCTCAAACACGTCCCGCGGCACCGGTTTCTCAGTGAACCAGCGGACTGATCGCCGCCACTTCACAAGGTCGCGAAGCGCATCATACTCGATTCGGCGCCCTCGCCTCTCGAGTTCTCGGTATGGTTTCTTACTCGAGATCGGCTCATCAGCCCCCGCCTTGATCGTTGCTTCGAAGAGCTCTCGAGCCATATCTACCTTCGCGTGCTGGCCAGCCTGCACAACCCGAAAGTATTCCCCTAGCACCGATTCCGCCCATTCCATTTGCTCTCGTTTTTCTTCTCTCAACCGAGAGTCATAACGCCCTGCAAAGGCCTGAACCACATCCATGATGTAGAGCTTTGCAAAGACCGGCCGGCGAGGGTTCATGCTAAGCCCCTTCTCAAGCCGGTGCACTCCTCGGCGAAAACTGAACTCACTACCCGTAGATTCGAGGCTTTGGTCTCGGAATTGCAGACGGCCATTGAGGACCGCCCTTGCCTCACGCCCGAGACTCTTGGAGAAGAAACAATAATAGACTCGAGCGAGAAACTCGCTTCGAGCAAAGAAGCGCAAAGTAGCAAAGCGTAGGCTGACACGAAACGATCGGAAACGAAGCTTCACTTGGTGAAGCTTGGAAACCACGGATCTACCAAGAACCTTTTTGATAATCTTCTGCAAACTCGTCTCGCTGTGAAGATACCGAACTGAAAAGCAACCGTCTCAAGCACCCTGTGAGTCTCCCTGAGCCTGTCTTAACCACTTCAACCGAGGCCGCATTCATAACCTCGAGAATCCCTCTGCGTCGATCCAATTTTTAGCTCGTTCCTTTGGCAGTTCGCTTCGATTCGAGCCCAACTCCACACTCGTGACGCCCGTTGCCAAGAACCTTTCCCGGCCCTAGCCCCACTCTCATGAACGGGTTTAACCTTGTCCCGGAACTCGTGTTTCCACATGCTTTCCCTCCATGGCAGACAGGCCTCTAGACTCTTTGAACAACCCCGACCCCGCGCTGGAACAGTCGCTTCGTCCGTCCCTTTTTTCCGATTTCACCGGTCAACCCAAACTCAAAGAACGCCTCGAGATCGCCGTCCAAGCCTGTAAGCAGCGCGGCGATGTCCTCGATCACGTTCTCCTGAATGGTCCTCCCGGCCTCGGGAAAACAACATTGGCCAATATCATTGCCAAATCCGTCGGAGCAAACCTCCGAAGCACCAGCGGACCAACCATCGAAAAAGCCGGGGACCTGGCTGGATTACTGACCAACCTCGAGGAGGGAGATGTGCTCTTCATCGACGAGATCCATCGCATGCAAAAGACCATAGAAGAGTATCTCTACCCAGCTATGGAGGACTTCATGCTCGATATCATCATCGATCAAGGCCCGAACGCGCGCAGTGTCAGGATCAATTTACCAAAATTCACCCTCGTCGGGGCCACGACTCGAAGTGGTCTACTCTCCAGCCCACTTCTGAGTCGCTTCCCTATCAAGGAACGCTTGGATTACTACTCCGCAGAACAGCTGCAAGACATCGTCGCCCGCTCCGCGCGCCTCTTGAAAGTGGAGGTCGAGTCAGATGGCGCCTTTGAAGTCGCGCGTCGAAGCCGTGGAACACCGCGGATCGCCAATAACCTTCTCCGCCGCGTTCGAGACTATGCTCAGGTTCGCCACGATGGGACCGTGACAAAAAAGATCGCTGATCAAGGCCTGTCGATGTTGGAGATCGATGAAAACGGTCTGGACGAGATGGACAAGCGAATCCTTGAAGCCATCATCGTCCGGTTCGATGGAGGGCCCGTAGGAATCAACTCACTGGCGGTCGCCGTGGGAGAGGAGTCCGACACGCTCGAGGAGGTCTACGAACCCTATCTGATCATGGAAGGCTATCTCAAACGCACCCCCCAAGGTCGAATCGTCACCCAACTCAGTTACTCGAAACTCGGGATCCCACCGAAACAATCCGGCGGTCCGCGACTCCTCTAAACGGGTAATATCACCTCAACGCCAAAGAAATTCACCCGGTATACCAGATTATTACTGACACAGATCGGTGAATTCAGTCAAATCCCCCCAATTTAGTTTATGCCCAAACGGTCCGACATAGATTCCGTCCTTATCATTGGAGCAGGCCCGATCATCATCGGTCAGGCCTGTGAGTTCGATTACTCTGGCACCCAGGCCTGCAAATCTCTGCGCGAAGATGGTTTTCACGTGATTCTCGTGAATTCAAATCCAGCGACGATCATGACCGATCCCGAGTTTGCGGATCGCACCTACGTCGAGCCCATCACCCCCGAATGCGTGGAAAAGATTCTGGTAAAGGAACTCGCCGCCATGAAAGACCGGGGGGCGACAGGAAAGCTTGTCCTGCTTCCCACACTCGGGGGGCAAACCGCACTAAACACCGCCATGGCCCTTCACCGAGAGGGCATCCTAGAAAAACTGGGAGTCGAGCTCATTGGCGCCAAGCCAGATGCCATTCAAAGAGGCGAAGACAGGCAGGAATTCAAGGACGCGATGGTGAAGATCGGACTCGACCTTCCCATGAGCTACACGGCCCACACCTATGAAGAGGCGCAGAAGAGAGCCGCCGACATCGGTCGTTTCCCTCTCATTATTCGCCCCGCATACACCCTTGGGGGAACAGGCGGCGGTATCGCTTACAATCAGGAAGAATTTGAAACGATCGCAAAGCGTGGTCTCCAGCTCTCCCCCGTCTCTGAGATTCTCATCGAGGAATCTCTCCTGGGTTGGAAAGAGTATGAGATGGAGGTGATGCGAGATACAGCCGACAACTGTGTCATCATTTGTTCCATCGAAAACTTCGATCCTATGGGCGTTCACACGGGAGATTCGATCACCGTCGCCCCGATCCAGACACTTTCAGACAAAGAGTATCAGATCATGCGTGATGCTTCATTTGCCATCATCCGAGAGATTGGTGTCGAAACGGGAGGATCCAATATTCAGTTCGGCGTGTGTCCCGACACAGGCAGAATGATCGTGATCGAGATGAACCCTCGTGTTTCTCGTTCTTCCGCCTTGGCATCCAAAGCAACCGGATTTCCGATTGCAAAAATTGCTGCCAAACTCGCTGTGGGCTACACGCTCGATGAGATCCAGAACGACATCACGCGTGAGACGCCAGCGAGCTTCGAACCGACGATCGATTACGTGGTCACCAAGATCCCTCGGTTTACCTTCGAGAAATTCCCGCAGGCAGACCCGACACTCAACACGATGATGAAATCCGTCGGCGAAGCGATGGCGATCGGGAGAACCTTCAAGGAATCCCTCCAGAAATGCCTCCGCTCGATGGAAATTGGACGCAACGGGCTCGGTGGCAACAACAAGACATGGCGCATTGGAGATCAGGTTTTCCAGGATCGAGATATCCTTCCCAAGGATATCATCCGTCAGAAGCTCACCGTTCCCAACGCAGACCGCATTTACTTTCTCCGCCACGCGTTTCGGGCCGGATTCAGCATCGATGATGTCTTCGAATTAACGAAGATCGACCGATGGTTCCTCATTCAAATCCAGGAACTGGTTGATTTCGAAGAAGAGCTCGTAGCGGCAGCAGGGAACTAGCGCGCCTCCGAACAGGGGGTGAGTGTTCCTTAGGGGCAGCGAAGAAGAACGGCCTGGTTCAAAGGAGCCCCTTCGGGAAAGCTGAAGCATTGCTTCAGCACTCCAAATCAGGCTCCAACCAACGGCGCGCCTTAGCCTTCGGGGGTGATATCTAGACGGAATTCTTCGCTGCGTTTGCTATTGGAAAGCGGTTGAGGAATCGCGTCGTAGAGATAGTTGAACTTAAACTGGTAGTAGATCAAATCCTCGCTAGCCGCCACGGGCACCATGGTTTCCCAACGCCCATCCGCAAAAGGAACCGGCTGCATTGGGAATTGCGTCTCCCCCACGATCACCATCGGCTGAATGGAATCCTTCCGTATCGACTTCTGATTGCTTTGCCAGGCAGCTTCCACCCGATAAAGCCCTGAGTTTGAGCGAGGAAGATCAGAGGGAGTGAGATTGGTGATGGACGTCGTCGTGCAACCCACACCAGCGACCATGAGGATTACCATAGCGAGTAAACACCGTAAGAGTTTCAACATACGCCCAAAACCGTAACCGTAGCGCGAACCGGATGTAAAGCGGGTTCTGCGGTCCCAGACGCCCCTGGCTACCAACTCTCCCAAGCCGACACCGGCTCCCCCAAAGGGAACCAGAGCTCCCAAAACAGCGGACTTCCCATCATCTCAGAGGAACACTATCCTCTGGAGCATGAACCCAGCACCCCATCGACTGATCTCCGCCATCTCAGTCACCGTCCTGTTCCTCATGAACGCTCTCCCAAATCACGTAATGGCAGCAAACTTTCAACTCAAGCTCCGCTCCATCGGGCCACAGGGCCAAAGCAAGATCGCGACATCGCAATGGGACGCCAGCAAAACGGCGATCATCGTCTGCGATATGTGGGATGACCACTGGTGCGAATCTGCGTCAAGACGCGTCGCCGAAATGGCCCCCGCTCTCGATCGCATGTTACAGACTGCGCGACAGAAAGGAGCTCTTATCATTCACGCCCCCAGCAGCGTGACCTCCTTCTATCAAGAAACCCCTCAACGAAAAGCCGCTCAGCAAGCACCCTTCGCTAAAGCTCCCGTTGAACTCTCCAAGGCCAAGCGCTGGGGAACCACGTGGTGTTGGCCAGACCCAGCCTTCGAGAGCGTGCTACCGATCGATGATTCTGATATGGGCTGCAGTTGTTCACCAGAGAAATGCGAAATCCGAGACGCCTGGACGCGGCAGATCAAGACAATCACAATTGAACCGGAAGACGCCATCACCGATCACGCCCAAGAAACCTACAACCTTCTCGCAGCTCACAAGATCGAGAACGTCATCCTCTGTGGAGTGCATCTCAACATGTGTGTTCTGGGAAGACCGTTCGGGATTCGGCAAATGGTCAAGCTCGGCAAGAATGTTGCCCTTGTCCGAGACCTCACAGACACCATGTACAACCCTGAACGACCTCCGGGTGTCGATCACTTCACGGGAACCGACCTTGTCGTCGCTCATGTTGAGAAACACTGGTGTCCATCATTCGAAAGCTCGGATATCGTGGGGGGCAAAGCCTTCCGCTTTAAAGAAGACTCTCGGTAAGGGCAGTCACCGCCCGGTCTGATGGGCACTATGGCGAGCAATTTCAATCCTCCCGCATAAAGGACCAAAATGAGACGCTTAAGATTCGTAAGATCCGACAGTCACGGCGGTCTAAAAATCATCGCAAGATCAAACGCCCAAGAGGGGCATTCAGCGAGAACTGAAAGGCCTCTTCAAAGAAAAGCCTATCGTCAAAACATGAGTAGAAAACCAATCGCGCTTCTAGGTCTCTTCGCCCTTGCCAGTGTTCAAATGGCTCTGGGGGGAACACCGGCGATCCTCGACGACCAGTTCCAAATCCCCGATGGATTCCATATCTACAAGGCAGCCACGGGTGACCTCACGCAAGGCTCCTATGTATTGTGTTTCGATGGCGAGGGACATCTGCTCGTCGGAACAGGAAGCACCATCCGACGCCTGAAAGACAACGATCAGGACGGGATCTACGATTCATCAATCGACATCGTAGATGGTCTGGGGCCGCGTGGTCCCCAGGGAATGCTCGTCTACGGGGACAAGCTCTACGCAGTCGGAGGCGATGGCGTCCAGCTCTACACGGGATACCCAAACAATCTCGAACACCAGGGACGCCTTGGGGAACCCTTTCACACGGGAGGCGATCACGCTGCCCATACCCTGCTGAGAGGCCATGACGATTGGATCTATTTCGTCACAGGTGACGGTGGAGGAGCACGAGATCAAGTCCATATCACAGAGGAGACTTCGCCAGTTCGCCGAGAACGGAATGCGTCTGTCTTTCGCTTCAACCTCTCCGGCTCGCGGTGGGAGTGCATTAGTACGGGTGGAAGAAACCCACCAAATCTCGGGATGAACTCAATTGGGGAACTCTTCAGTCTCGATAGCGATATGGAATGGCACGTTGATGTTCCCTGGTATCGTCCCGTCCGTCTCAATCATTGGGCTGTTGGAGCTGATCTCGGATGGCAAGGAGTAGGCGCTTACCCACCCTACTACATCGATACCATTCCCGGAGTCGTCGATGCAGGAAGAGGGTCCCCTACTTGGGGTAAGTTCTACGAACATGAACAGTTTCCCGAGAGATATCGGGATGCCTTTCTGGTCTGCGACTACCGCTGGAAATCCGCCACCAAAGGTTCCTACAATTCGAACGGACGTTTACTCTCATTCTCCATTGAGTCGGATGGGGCTTCATGGAAATCTGAGATGGAGATTCTGGCGACACCCAAACCCAACGCAAAAGACGCCGCTGGCCAAACGATTGATTTCGCCCTCGTGGACGCCACCGTTGCACCGGATGGAAGTCTCTTCATTAGCGACCACAACCAAGGGATCTGGCGACTCTTTTACCAATCTCCTCAAGAGGGAGAATCCGTCCGCATACCCGCACTCCTCCCTGCGGCACCTAAGTTTCAAGGATCGAGAACGGAGATTATCGAAACCGCTCTTGCTCTCCCCCAAGCTCAGTCAGAATGGACCCGTCTCAAGACACTAGAGGCCCAGAAAAAGCTCGGCGTTTCTTGGCGCCCGGCCCTGCAAAAGTACGCTCTGGACGAAGCTCGACCGCTGCAAAAGCGACTGCGCGCGTTGCGCCTCGTTTCGCCTGAATATAGCCGTATCTCTGGCAGCTTTTTCGCCCGACTTGCCAAGTCGAGTCACGAGATCTTGAGAGGGCAGGCGGCTTGGCTAACGGGGCTACAAGGCCGTCACTATCACCCTCAAATTCTGAACCCTCTACTCCGCGATCCTTCCCCCTTCGTGCGCCGCCGAGCGGCTGAAGCCCTCACGAGAGTCACGCCCATCAAGAGTGTCGCCCCTTTGATTGAGGCTCTCGGAGACAATGAGCGAATGGTCCGCTACGCGGCGATGCAAGCGCTTTCACGCCTTCCCTCATCCGCGTGGTTTGAACAGGCAGTCGCAACCGAAAGTCCTCAAAGAACAATGCGGGCTTTGGTCGCCGCCAAGCAGCGAGAAGATCTGCCCGAGAGCAATCGCATCCTCGAGACTATTCACCGCTTACTCGCTCAAGCTCCGTCACTAGCCGAAGACCGACTCGACCTCCTCCGCATTCTCGAACTGTTCAAGGATGAACTCGCGAACGACCTCAACTCAAGAGCGATCGTAGCTAACTACCTGTACCAAGGATTTCCTGCTGAAGACAAAGACATTCGCTGGGAACAAGCCCGGCTCCTCGGAAGCTTCCGAGTCACTGAAGGCATTCCCAAGCTCTTGAGCGAACTCGAACGGGAACCTGAAGGGGTCACCCAGTTCCACTTGGCCGATGCGCTGTCAAAAATAAACTCTGGTTGGACTCCCGAATCAGCAGACAGGTTGATCCGGTGGCTGGTTACTCACCAGACGGGTTGGTTCGCTGAGTTCTCAGGTAAAGGACTGCAGTTTCCAAGTTTTTGGGGAACCGTCCTCCAGCGATTTCACAAACAGCATGCAGGAACTCTCGAGCGAGCTTTGGGGCAGCTCTCCCCGAATAGTCAATTGGGCAATATGGTCATCAGCCAATTCGTCAAAAAAGAAGGAGCCGAACTCGAACTGATTCGGCTTTACGAGACGGCTTCCAAAGCGTCGGACCAGTTGGCTCTCGTGAAATCCATGGAGCAGAAAACAGCAGACGTGCTCCGTGCGTTCGCTCGTCAACAGCTCCCCTTGTCCAGCAAGAAGCCTCAGCTCGCAGCTGCCCTCGTCAGCCTCCTCCTCGCTCAGGGTTGCGAACTTGAAGATGCTCCGCTCCTCTGGAACCAATTTAACTCCCCAGAGTCTCGACCACACCTCGATCGGATTGCCGCTCAGTTCGAATCCCTCGCACTCAAGCATGGACGAGGCACAATTCGACGAAGCCTCGGACTGCAAGGCTCAGCCCGCGAGAATCTAGCAACGCTGGAGAAGATCATCCAAAGACTCGGCAGCGTCCCTCAAAACGATCCTGCCATTAACTCGGTGTTAAACATTGTTGCCGACCAGGATCGAAATAACGTGCTCGCCGAACCCAGATGGATCTGGGCCCGTCCTCAGGGCGCACATATTCCGACAATTTACTTCCGAAAGAAGTTCCAGGTGGAAGCTGACGCGCAAGGACTTCTCGAGATATCAGGCGACAATGAATATTCCGCCTACCTTGACGGAAAGCTCGTATCAGAAAATGACGAGTGGACTCGTCCCGGGGTTGATCAAGTATTCCTGAAAGCCGGATCGCATGAACTAACGATCCGAGTAAAATCCGAAGATCCGACTGCCGGCCTCCTGACGTCCCTCACCTGGGCTGAGCGGGATGGGGTTCGTGCAAAGCGCCTAGTCAGCAATGTCGGATGGATAACCAGCAATCAACGCCCCAGCGACTGGCCCCGAACCCAGGACACTAAAATCAGCTGGGAACCTGCACGCGATCTAGGAGCACACGGCGTCTCCCCCTGGGGACAAGTGCTGGACAACGCGGCCCGTGACACAATCGAATCCACCCTCATAGCCAATTTCTGGAATACCTGGTTTGAGAATCAATTCGGCAGACGTCCAGCAGTGAGCCCCAGCCAATCGACGCTCACCAAAGAGGAAGCCAGACAGATCTTGATCACGGGCTCGTTGACTGAAGGAGATCAGCAGCGAGGGCAAGCCATCTACCAGAGAGTTCAGTGCCATTCCTGCCATCAAGGGCTCCCAAATGGCGCCGGGCGCATCTTTGGGCCTGATCTCGCTGGCGTCACCCGCCGCCTCACTCGAGAGCAACTAGCCGATGCCATCCTTTTCCCCTCAAAAGACGTCGCAGAGCGATTCCGAGCCATGGAGGTTGAGACCAAGAGCGCTAACTTGCTCAGCGGATTCATTACCGAGCAAAGCGCCGATCAATACGTCATCGCCACCCAAACTCAAATCCATGCCATCCCTGCGAGCGAAGTTGAGTCGATCCAACCACGTGAAACTTCACTGATGCCCGAAGGACTCCTCGAAGGCAGCAGCCGGCAAGACATTCTGGATCTCCTTCGATTCCTTGACGGCCTGTAGCCGCTCCGTCAATAGAGCGCTCACCCCGCTCCGACGGATAGTGAAACATTCAATCCTACTTACTTCTCGGATCTGAACAACTCACTGTTTGGTCGTGGGCTGCGGGGGCTTCACTCCACAGCCCACAAATTCGGTCCCAAATAGCAAGCGCTAGCGCATTCCAGCGCTCTCCATCCCCAAGGTGTTAATATTTTAACCACTAACTCTTGACCTGGCGATCTATACCGGCTAATAAATTAACCACTTACTCAGAACAAGATCCTCAACACAGCAAGATGGAAGAATCACTCAGTCGGAGAGAAAGGGAGATCATGGATGTTGTCTACAGCCTCGGCCAGGCATCGGCCCTTCAAGTGATGAACGCGCTCTCCCAGCCGCCCAGCAAAACTGCCGTGAGAACCCATCTTCGGATTCTTGAGGAAAAGGGACACCTCAGCCACGTCCAGGAGGGGCAAACCTATTTCTATCAGTCTGTCAGGCCTCGGTCTAAGGCTGGAAAGTCTGCCCTAAGCCGGGTTCTCAGCACCTTCTTCGAGAACTCCCTCGAGCAAGCCGTCGCGGCACATCTGGGCCCGGATGGCGATTCGGTATCGGAGGCTGAGCTCGAGCGGATTTCAAAACTTATCACCCAGGCAAAGCGCAACAAGAAGTCGTAATAGCCCAACCGTTTACTTGCTCATGACAGAATTACTGCAACACCCTATCGCCCTCCTCGGCCTGAAGTCTCTGCTCTTGATAGCAATCGCTTTCGGATTGACGCGAATAATGACTGCCGCAAATGCCTCGGCGTCGAATCGCAGCCTCGTCTGGACCAGCACAATCATCGCGCTTGTTCTTCTCCCGCTCTGTTCCCTAATCGGGCCAAGCTGGAGCCTGGAAATCCTCCCACCGACGAATCTCCAGTCACGCAATCTGGAATCGATTGGTATGAGACCACCTTCCAGTCAGGAAGCGTCAGCAGAGTCACACAGCATCACCTCTCTCCCCGAAGCGATGACAGCATCGGCACCCAATCACTCCACAACTCTTGCGGCTGTATCATCGCTCACTCCCATGCCCGGATCGAAACCTGCCACCCCCATCGAATTGCCTTGGATACCGCTTCTATGGGGAGCGGGCGCTCTCGTTGTTCTCTCCCGAACGTTCTTCGGGTGGATCAGCTTACGACGCCTCAAACGGCAAGCCCGACAGTGCTTTGACGAAGACTGGCTGGACACGATCCAAGAAATAAAAACGAGATTAGGAATCCGGCGTTCCATCACGCTCTTGATGAGTCGCCAACGAGAGATCCCGATGACCTGGGGCACACTGCATCCAAGCCTTCATCTCCCTCTCACCGCTCGTTCTTGGTCGCGCACCAAACGTGAAGACGTAATCACCCATGAACTGGCGCACATCAGCCGCTACGACAGCGCTTTCCAACTGCTTGGACAAATCGTGACAGCGGTCTACTGGTTTAACCCACTAATCTGGAGGACAATCAAGGAATTGCGTTCAGAACAAGAGGCGGCTTGCGATGACACTGTCCTGCGGCACGGACAGGCAGCTCATCTCTATGCGGGAAATCTCACAGCGATTATCACCGGTCACGCCGTCGCAAACAGGGACTGCAATCTAACACTGGCGGCCGGGCGACCAGGACAACTTGAGACTCGAATTGAACACATCCTCTCGGCCAGCCTCTGTCGCCGGCAAACGCACCGACACGCTGTGGCTGCAGCAATGGGTCTCACCCTCTTTGGGGCAATGATCTTGGGCTCATTCTCTCCGTTCACGTCTAGAGCCCAAGCGGAACCCGCATCAGCTCAGCTCGGGACAGTCGATACGCCATCGGATCTAGAGTCGCTCCAAAAAACTCTGCTCGAACACTCCTTTCGAGCAGTCGACGCCAAGGTCATGAAGCAGCAAGCGATCGACGCAATGATTCAAGCACTGAACGACCCCCATGCCAAACACCTGACACTGGCTGAGTTGAGGGAGATGCAAGTCCAAGTCGACCTGGAGCTCTACGGAATCGGAGCACATCTCCGCATGGAGGAGAACAGGCTTCAGGTCGTGAAGCCAATCCCAGGATCTCCAGCACTCGAAGCAGGGCTCCTTTCTGGAGACCAGATCATCGCTGTCGACGATACGCCCACCAAGGGCCAAAGTCTCGCCGAGTGCGTGAAACTGATTCGAGGGCCTCTCGGTTCAAATGTTAGCCTTTCCGTAAGTCGGAATGGAGACAAACGAATCATTGAGGTCGTTCGAGGCCGAATCAAGCTACCCTCCGTTTACGGGCTTCGTGGGGTCTCGATGGAAAACGGAATCCGCGAACCCCACAAGCTTGGCAGCAAGAATGAGATCGGCTACTTCCAGATCAGTTACTTTGGCAAGCACACCGCCTCAGAGATTCAGAGCAAAATGACTCAGCTTGCCGACGAACGAATCAAAGGCGTGATCATAGACCTTCGCTACTGCCCTGGCGGATCGTTGAAGCCGGCCACTGAGGTTGCGAATCTTTTTCTCGACTCTGGTGACATCGTCACGGTTACAAACCGAGAGGGCCAATCAGAGACAACCAAAGCGACCAATGAGATCTCTTGGGAACTTCCGCTGGTCATCATTGTCAACGAAGCAACGGCATCGGCTGGCGAGATCGTTAGCGGAGCCCTCCAAGACCACGGAAGAGCCATCATCTTGGGCACACGAAGCTTCGGGAAAGGCAGCGTTCAAACACTTCTGCATCTAGGAAATAGCCTCGGAGCCATCCGCTTGACAACCGCCAAATACACCTCGCCGCAAGGGAGGGCCATTGATCGCGTTCCCGGAGCTCGTTCCTGGGGAGTCGAAGCGGACGAAGGCTTTTTTGTTGCCGGCAAAGACCCGGAGAACCGCCTCAAGAACCGGCTACAAGGGGTCTTCAAGGACGGCGCGAAGCCAATCCTCGTGAGCACTCTGTCCCCCACAAGCTGTCGCAATCAGCTGGATGACCTCCAACTCGCAGCTGCCCTTGAAACAATCGAGAGCAGAATTGCGACGGGTTCTTTCACGCGGGTTGGAGGCTCACGGGCATCACTCCACGACTACATCGCACAACAGGAACTCCAAGCACAACGGCAGACCCTTCTCGAGAAACTAGATGACATTCAATCAGCAGTCGGCGAACTGCTAGAGGTCCAGCGGTGACGATGCCGGCCAATCTCCCATTCGGCTCTCGAGAGTTCGACTAGCCCTTTCGATCCCAAGGGAAACGCAGCGTCGGTTGCCGACTGTAAAGCCTATGCTCGATCGTCAATTGGGCACCACACCCAGGTTCCAGGCGAACCCGAAAATGGTTCCCATTGACGGGTAAAGTGACCTCACCGTGCTGCACGGAAGTCACCTCGTGTTCCCCATAAGCCCCAGCCTGAACAATCACCTCACAGGGTTCACCCTGATTAAGATTCACCAACCGAACAGATAGCGAGGAGACGCCGATTCGCTCGACGAGCGCGCCAATATCCGAGGGCAAACCCGCCCTTCTCTTAGCGGGATCAAAATAGCGCAACCGAGCGTGCAGGGGTCCCCCACCTCTTCCCGGATCCAGCCCTCCCATCATGAGCTCATTAAGGGCCCGAACCGTAGCGGGGTTCTTGTCCATGGGGTCATCGGCTAAACGAGTATCTGGGGTCGTCTTATCTTCTAGCATCCGCTTCGCCTTTGCTCGCAACTCTGCAAAAGCGGCGCGAAGTGACTGTTCTGGATAGTTAGGATTCTTGCCGTCCAAAAAACGCACCCAAGGCAGCGAAGCCACCCGCGCATGGTCGGCGGGAAGCCCCGACCAGAACCAACATTGAAGTGCTCCATAGCTCCAAGGAGCCGGCTGATAATCATACCAGCCGTCGTCCCCATACATTCTAGGATAATGCTGTTTGCCACCGATCATCTTCGCATTGGCATTGATCAGGTCGATCATGCGGCTCCAGGTCGCAGGATACCGACGATCGCCGGTCAACAGAAACGCGTTACCAAAACCGATGATACCTCGATAGACCCGCGACCGATGTGCGATCGCCCCAGATCCAGGCACTTCGACCGAGAATCCCCAGCCATAGACTCCACCGTACCACTTTCCATCTGTCTCACCGCCGATACGTCCATCGAGCCCGATATTGGACGGGATGATTCCATCATTGGCTTCGGTTCTCTCTACCCAAGCGTCCACATAGTCTAAGAGCCATTCTCGGTACTTCGCCTCATGGGTCAGCATATAGGCATTCAAACCGAGGGTCGTCGCCGACAGATTCTGTGGATGCCCCCCGACAATGTCATTGTAGTCCTTGAAGTGAAAAACCATTTGTTCATAGGACTTTTCCCCATGCCCAAGATCGAAGCGGTTTTCCACTTCAATCGGATCCCCTGCCCAATCAAGCCCCGTTGCCTTTCTCATGAGCGGCCCTCGACTCCCGTTGAAGAGACTTCGGATAATCTTGTGCTGTGGATCGTAGTTCGGGGCTCCAGGATCCTCATTCATGTAGAACCCGGCGAAACGCCGAGCGCGCCGAATCAAATCGCCATCAGTCGGATCCGAAAGCCCCTGTAGATTGAAGACCCTCAACTCTTCACCCAGATGCATCCAATCGAACATCACATGAAACTCTTTGTAGAACATCCCGTCCCGAGCAAACGGAACGTCCGTCGTCTTCGCTTCCGTGTATTGCCTCAGGTGCCCTTCCCAAGCCTGCTTGTAAAGTTTTAGCACCACATCATCTGCTCCGAGGGCATGGAGAATCGGCCAATCCGCAACGCATTCGATCGCGTCATCTGGACCATCATCCCCACCCCATCGCTCCACACACTCCAGGTACCCACGTTCATCAAAGTATTTGTCGAAGAAAGAGACGCAAAGCTTCTCTTGAGCCCGAATCAATTCGCGCTCAAGCAAGGCCCAATGAGGGGGAGCCATCGGTGTCGAAATCGTCACATCGATTCCTTGTCCCCACAATTTCGGGAAACAAATCACAGCGAGCCCAACTAGGTACGGGAGATTACTCTTGAAGTAGTGTTTCATGCAGCGCCCCCATATGTAGCACGATTCTATACCGTCGGACAGAGCATTTCGAAGGGTGGCATGACGGCAACTTCGGCCTGCAATGCGATGCTTTTAATTGAGGGTCCGCGCAATTCCTGCGATAGTCGAGAGCGCAATAGGAACGCGATGGAGCCTCATTCAACAACCGGGCTTCTGGACGCACTGCGAAGAAATGAACGTCGCTGATCTCAGAAAAAACTACACCAAAGACAGTCTTCGACGATCGGATCTAGATCCAGATCCCATCGCGCAATTTCACACTTGGATGGACCAGGCATGCAAAGCGGAATTGCTGGAACCCAACGCGATGAGCCTGGCAACGGTCGATAGCAATGGGCAGCCCTTTGCTCGAACCGTACTTCTGAAGGGTTTCAGCGCGGAAGGGTTTCTTTTCTTCACCAACTACGAGAGCCGCAAAGCCAAGCACATCCAAGAAAACGCCCAGGTATCACTCCTGTTCCCTTGGTTGGCGTTAGAGCGACAAGTGATCATCAATGGACACGCCGAGAAGATTTCACCTCGAGAATCCTTGAAGTATTTTCAAAGCCGTCCAGAGGGAAGCCAAATCGGCGCGTGGGCTTCGCCCCAGAGCCAGGTCATCACCTCAAGAAAGCTCCTAGAACTCAAATGGGATGAGATGAAACGGAAATTCGCGGCCGGCAAGATCCCGCTGCCATCCTTCTGGGGAGGGTTCCGGGTCATTCCGCAAACGATTGAGTTTTGGCAAGGCGGCCAGAATCGTATCCATGATCGATTCCTCTACACGCGAAACGCCCAATCTAATTGGAGCACGGAACGCCTCGCTCCTTGAGCGAGCCAGAATGTAATCGAGGGGGCTCTTAGGAACATCCCTCGTCACAAGAAAGGCCGCGAGCATTTCACTCGCGGCCTTTAATGAAATCAGTGAAGCCTTGGCTTAGTAGCGGTAGTGATCAGGCTTGTATGGCCCTTCAACCGGCACACCGATGTAGTCTGCTTGCTCCTTCGAAAGAGTCGTGAGTTTGACGCCAAGCTTCTCAAGGTGAAGTCGTGCGACTTCTTCGTCGAGCTTCTTAGGCAACACATAAACTCCCGGCTTGTAGCTCTCCCGCTTTTCCCAAAGGTCCAGCTGAGCAAGCGTTTGATTAGCAAAGGAATTCGACATCACGAAGCTAGGATGCCCCGTCGCGCAACCCAAATTCACCAACCGACCTTCAGCCAACATAAAGATCTCGTTACCGTTCGGTAGCTTGTATTGATCAACTTGCGGCTTCACGGTGGTCTTCGTCACACCTTCATGCTCGTTCAATCGGTCGACCTGAATTTCGTTATCGAAGTGGCCGATGTTACAGACGATGGCCTGATCCTTCATGTTGAGCATGTGGTCCAACGTGATCACATCCTTGTTTCCAGTGGTCGTCACGTAGATATCCGCCTCACCAAGAGTGTCTTCGACGGTTGCCACTTCAAAGCCTTCCATCGCAGCCTGCAAAGCATTGATTGGATCGATCTCAGAAACGATCACTCGGGCACCGAACCCTCTCATTGATTGGGCACACCCCTTACCGACATCGCCATAACCAACGACCATGGCGACCTTACCGGCGACCATCACGTCAGTGGCTCGCTTGATGCCATCAGCTAGAGATTCCCGACAGCCGTATAAATTGTCGAACTTCGACTTCGTGACCGAGTCGTTCACATTGATTGCAGGAACAAGGAGGGATCCTTCTTGCTGCATCTTGTAGAGACGATGAACGCCAGTCGTCGTCTCCTCGGAAACACCCTTCCAGTCTTTGACAATTTCATGCCACTGGTAAGGATTCTCAGCGTGAACCTTCTTCAGAAGATCCTTGATCACTTGCTCTTCAGTACTGGAGGCAGGTTCATTAACCCAATTACTTCCTTCTTCGAGTTCGTACCCCTTATGGATCAACAGCGTTGCATCGCCTCCGTCATCGACGATGAGCTCTGGGCCCTTACCACCTGGATGAATCAGTGCCTTGTACGTGCACCACCAATACTCCTCCAAGGTCTCGCCCTTCCAAGCGAAGACAGGATACCCAGCCTTTGCGATGGCTGCGGCAGCGTGATCCTGAGTGGAGAAAATGTTACAGCTTGCCCACCGAACCGACGCACCCAAATCACCCAGGGTCTCGATAAGCACCGCGGTTTGAATCGTCATGTGCAATGACCCGGTGACGCGGACCCCTTTGAGAGGTTTGTCGGCGGCGTGCTTTTTTCGGATTGCCATCAAACCAGGCATTTCGTGCTCGGCAATCGCAATCTCTTTTCGACCCCAGTCGGCTTGACCCAGGTCGGCTACTTTGAAGTCTTGCTCCGCTTGCTGCGGGCTTTCAGTCGTTGTACTCATTCGAACTCAATATGATGGATTTCTTCTCGGATGCAAATTTGCTTAAGGGAAACCTATTTAACGGCCCGTTGCAGCGCTTTAGCCTTGTCGGTCTTTTCCCAAGTAATTGTCTTTAGATCGGTCACCTTACCGAAGTGACCGTAGTTCGTCGTCGCTGAAAAGATGGGGCGCAGGAGGTTCAGCTGCTTCACAATGTCAGCAGGTTTAAAGCTGAAGACCTGCTTGACGGCTTCGGTGATGACGTCATCTCCGACTACGCCAGTACCGAAGGTATCAACGGCCACGGAGACTGGATCCGGGTAACCAATGGCGTAGGCAAACTGCACTTCACAGTGCGTTGCCAATCCGGCGGCCACAACATTCTTCGCGACATAGCGTCCCATGTAGGCAGCACTGCGATCCACCTTAGAAGGATCTTTACCACTGAAGGCGCCACCACCGTGACGGCCCATTCCTCCGTAGGTATCGACGATAATCTTGCGTCCCGTGAGGCCGCTATCTCCCTCTGGTCCACCCACGACGAATCGTCCGGTTGGGTTGATGAGGATTTGGGTTTTCTTAGAAAGAAGTCGTTTCGGCAAAACCTTGTTAATCACGTTCTTCGTGATGAAGTCGCGAATGGTCTTGTTCGAAACATCAGCGGTGTGCTGAGTGGAAATAACAACACTGGTGATGGCTTTGGGTTTTCCATTCTCGTATTGGACGGACACCTGCGATTTCGCGTCCGGTCGAAGCCACTTCGTTTTACCAGCTTTCCGAATTCGCGTGAGTTCACGTCCAAGGTGATGGGCAAACATGACCGGAGCGGGCATCAGTTCCTTGGTCTCGTTACTTGCATAACCAAACATGAGGCCTTGATCCCCGGCACCCTGCTCCGCGGTCGCTTTGCCGGACGCTTTCTTGGCATCCACACCTTGAGAAATATCGGCGCTCTGAGAAGTCAGCGCGTTCGTAATAAAGACTTTGTCAGCGTGAAAGATGTCATCGTCATTCACATACCCAATTCCCCGAATGGCCGCACGAATCACTTCGCTATAGTCGAACTTGGCATTGGTGGTGATTTCACCGCCAACAACCACAAGATTGCTTTTCACGAAAGTCTCACAAGCGACGCGGCTATGCTTGTCTTGTGCCAAACAGGCATCGAGAATCGCGTCGGAAATCGTATCGCAAACTTTGTCAGGATGACCTTCACCCACAGATTCGGAAGAAAAGATGTAGTTTTTACTCATTTCGATAGCACTGTTAAACCGCTTAAGACACGTTCATATTGACGTATCAAGATTTGATGATATAAAAGAATTAAGCAAGGTCAAAAGAATTCTCGAAGAAATTGACAGCCCATCACAACCTCTCTGCGAATGGTTTCCACCCTTAAATCCTTGCGCATTCTGGCGGACCCAACTCGGTTGCGCTTGATCGCACTCCTCAAACGCGAGGAGCTTTCGGTCAACGAACTTCAAACCATCACGCACATGGGTCAATCCCGAATCTCCACGCATTTGGGATTGATGCAGGAATCAGAACTCCTGGTTTCTCGTCGGGATGGGAAACGCATCTTCTATCGACTGAACCAGGACCTACCGTCGCAGACGATCGAGCTCCTCGAACTTGCCCTGAGCGGCGTGGGAGCGATCCCCGAGAACCAAGCGGACACTGCCAATCTCCGTCGTTTAGTCGAACGCCGCCAAAACCAAGCGCAGCTTTATTTTGATCAGATCGCGGGGCGCTTCGACCGAAGCTACGGCCCCGGACGCTCCTGGCAGGCCTTCGGCCATCTCCTTCTCCAAATCATGCCCTCTATCGAGATTGCCGACCTCGGATCCGGAGAAGGGCTCTTGGCTGAGCTCCTGGCCCACCGAGCCAAACGGGTTATCGCAGTCGATAATTCCCCCAAGATGGTTGAGTTCGGTCAAAAAAAGGCCCAACAGAATAAACTGGTCAACCTCGAGTTCCGATTGGGCGATCTGGCGACTCCTCCGCTGGATGACCATTCAGTGGATCTGGCGATCCTGAGCCAGGCGCTTCATCACACCGAAACTCCACAGCAGGCCATCCAATCTGGTTACCGCATCCTGCGTCCAGGAGGGCAAATCATTATTTTGGACCTTTTGAAACACGAGTTTGAAGAAGCCCGCCAGCTCTACGGAGATCATTGGCTTGGATTTGACGAGAGCGAGTTACAAGACTGGCTTGAGGCGGCTGGCTTCGAAAGGGTCGATGTCAGGCGGGTTGCCAAAGAAGACGCGCCGCCGCACTTTCAAACAGTCTTGGCTGCAGGCATCAAACCGACCGCCTAGTCACCCTCCAGAGATCAAAGCTCAGCATCAGGCTAGAGTTGGCACTCGCCTCGATTCACGCTAAGCTTCATTCATGAGCGACAGCGCCACTTCAACAGCATCGACCGCACTCCCGGATTCGAATGGGCATTTCGGCCCCTTCGGCGGGCGCTATGTCCCCGAAACGTTGATGCACCCTCTCAAGGAACTTGAGGAGGAGTATTTTCGTTCCCAACAAGATCCCGATTTCCAGCGGGAGCTTGATTACTATTTGCGGGAATTCTGTGGACGCCCCACCCCTCTCTATCATGCCGAGCGACTCACCAAAGACCTCGGCGGAGCCAAGATCTATCTCAAACGAGAGGACTTGCTGCACACGGGAGCCCACAAGATTAACAATAGCATGGGGCAAATCCTGCTCGCGAAACGAATGGGCAAAAAGCGAATTATCGCGGAAACCGGCGCCGGACAACACGGCGTGGCGACGGCCACCGTCTCCGCCATGTTCGGAATGGATTGTGTTATCTACATGGGCGAACACGATTGCGAGCGGCAGGCCCTGAATGTTTTCCGGATGAAAATGCTCGGAGCAGAAGTCCGTCCCGTTTCTGCTGGCCAGAAGACCTTAAAAGAGGCGGTCAATGAAGCAATGCGCGACTGGGTCACCAACGTCCGAGACACGCATTACATTCTCGGGACTGCCTACGGAGCTCATCCCTACCCCGTCATGGTCCGCAATTTCCAGCGTGTAATCGGGGATGAAGCGCGGCGCCAGATTCTGGAGCAGGAGGAACGCCTTCCGAACCTACTCGTTGCTTGCGTAGGTGGAGGCTCCAATGCCATTGGTTTGTTCTACCCCTTCCTCCAAGACGAAGGCGTCAGTCTTTTAGGAGTCGAAGCAGGGGGAGATGGGATTGAACCCGAAAGACACGCTGCGCGCTTTCAAGGAGGTTCTCTTGGCGTCCTTCAAGGCACACGATCCTACATCCTACAAGATCCCAACGGACAGATTCAACTCACCCACAGTGTGTCCGCCGGACTCGACTATGCCGCCGTCGGCCCCGAGCACGCCTGGCTCAAGGATAACGAGCGAGCCGAATACAGCTACGCCACGGACGACAAAGCGTTGGAAGCGTGCCTGAAACTTTCGCGACTCGAGGGCATTATTCCCGCGCTCGAATCATCTCATGCGATCGCTGCCGTGATCGAACGTGCACCCAAGATGTCTCCCGACGACATCATCATCGCCAACCTATCCGGCCGCGGTGACAAAGATGTGCAACAGATCGCCGACAAGGTTCAGCTCTAAGTTCCCCCCTCACCGCCGAGGCCCGACGAACCAACCGGAAACAAAGGGAGTTCTCTATTCAGAGATCTTCCACAGGTGCTGATCGCTCCGCACAAAGAGGGCTCCATCCACAAGAGCAGGTGTGCACAAAACGGTTTCACCTAGATCGATCGAGCTGACAATCTCGCCTTCCTCTGTATCCGTATCCACGACCTGGAGTAATCCCTTTTCATTCACAAAATAGAGGTATTGCCCCCATCCGACTGGCGTACCACTGAAGGGCCCTTTGAGACGAAGCTGCCAAACTCGATCTCCGTCTTGCAAACTCCCGCAGGTGACAACGCCCGCTTGATTGACAGTGAAAACATGGTTCCCCACGACGACCGGGCTGGGTGTGGAAGGCCGAAGACGACTGGAACGCCACAACTGCTCGGGCTCCGATTGAGCGCTCCGGGGACGAAGCGCGGTGATGCCATGGGACGGCACCAACAGGATGCCATTGGCCACCACGCTCGACGGAATAGTGGACGCACCGTCGCCGTATTCCCAAGCAACCGATCCGGTTGCAGGATCCACCGCCGCCACGCCTTTACTCGACTGAAGGATCACGAGCTTCTTCCCGGAGCTCGCATCATCCATAACGACGGGCGAAGTCCAATTGGCTGCCTTGGGACGATCCATCCGCCAGCGGTTCTTTCCATTCTCCGCATCGATACCCACCGCGAATGACTCTGAGTCGTTCTCGCTTTGCACGACTAGCGTGTTGCCGACAATGATCGGAGACGAGGCCATGCCCAAGCTATTACTTGCGTTGGGATAGTCCGAAGTGAGTCCTCGCAACCATTGAAGTCGCCCCTCGAGATCAAGACAGAAAAGATCATTGGAAGAATACAACACAAAGACCCTTTCTCCGTCGGAAGCAGGAGTCGGGGCTGCCACACTCGTTTTCTCGTGGCACATGGTGCGTCCGGTCGCCCAAAACTGGCGTTCCCAAAGCAACTTTCCGGTTTCGACGGCATGGCAACGGACGTGCAAGCGATCCTGGTTTACGCCGCTGGCACAACTCACAAAAACTCGATCACCGACAACAACCGGGCTCGACAAACCGCGCCCAGGAAGCGGGGTCTTCCACGCCACGTTCTTGTCCTTATCCAATTTCGCCGGCAGCGCGGGACGATTTAGAATTCCTGATCCGTCGCTACCCCGAAACTGTTTCCAGTCCTGCCCCGAGACCGAGACGTACGATAACAGCAATAATCCCAAGCAGATTCTCATAACATTTCTCAACATGGTCGTTTCAAATTTTGACGTTTCTTAATCAGCGTCGACTCGGCACCTTGGCGACTGGGGTTGCGGGACGGTTCGAAGCCAGAATGGCGGTTCCCGTCTCGTCGCACACGCGAAGCTGAAATTGCCATTCCACGGTCCAGTCCTCCATTTGCTCGTTTTGGCAGACTTTCACCAAGATTGTATTCTTGCCCGCTTTCAAGCGCGCCGGGACTCGATACTGATCAATTCGCATTCCTCGGTGATACTCATCCCGACCAAACAGAAGCTCGCCATTCAGCCACAGTTTCCAGGCATTCTTACATCCCAGGCGAAACTCAATTGGAACCTCAGCCTCGCTGTCAAACTCCGTGTAGGCGTAGGCCGTCACCTCTTTCAGCGGACCAAACGCTTTGTTCACATCCAGCATCCCGTATTCGTCACTGGTTACGAGTTCCTGCCACCGAACCGCCTTCTCTTTGCCTGAATACTCAGCGTCCATTCGAATCTCATTCTCAGGCGGAAACACCGTGTCGAATCCTTCTCGGTTTGTGTTATCGAAGGGACCGATCACGTTCCAATGCATGAGGAAACCAAAATGTTTCGGAAGATCGACTTCGTGGCCCAATCGCCGGAGGCCTCCGGCGAGGCTTTCAATCTGGTCAACGTCGCGAGCCGCACCTAGCGCTTGTTGAAAGATCAATCCGGCATCCGCCTTCTTCCCGCTAGACTCCAAAGCAACAGCCTGCTGGATCAACTGTTGAACCGCGTCCCTCCGGAGCTCGACACTCGGATCATTCAGCATTCCAGGCAGAATCCCGTCGGTAGCTTCGGGCGCGAGGCGAGCTAAGAGTTCAAACGCATAACGGCGGGCTCGCGGATGGTGTCTTACATCGAATAAGAACTCCCCCAATGAGGCAACTGGAAGCTCGTTTCCGGCGGCCACCTCTCGATCTACAACCACCGCGGCCGTGGCTCGCAACCAATTGAGCGCGAGGCCATTTGAAGCGTCCATCGCCCCGAGGAGTTTGAGCAGCACGTCACCATCTGCCTTTTCCAATCGCCGAACCGCTTCACGCGCACGCTCGTTCCCTGAACCCTCTCGACCGACTGCCTGAATCACAGCAATCTCTTGATCCACATTCCAAGGCTCCGCTACCGCCTGAGGAACCAATACGGCGCCAAGCGCCAAACCAACTCCTAACAATCGTCCCCCTACCCTCAGCGCCAGCGCCTCACGTAATTGCATTCTCATATCAAAGCTTGTTCTGGATTTGTGCCGAAAAACTCAAAATCTCAAACGGTCTAAAACCGAATACGGACCCGCACTTCTAGAGCAACAACCCTGAGACTTCAGGGAAGCCCGCCATGATGTTCAGACTCTGAATCGCCTGCCCACTCGCCCCTTTCACCAAATTGTCCTCGGCACTCATAACGATCAGACGCCCAGTTCGAGGATCAACCCGCCAGGAGAATTCCACCACATTGCTACCCAATACATGTTTGGTATCAGGAAATCCTTCGTTTCCTAGCACTCGCACGAAGGTTTCATCGGCATAGGCTTCTTCGTATGTGGCCTGGAGCTTCTGCTCAAAAGCACGGACATCAGAGTCCGAACTCAGTGGCACGCTTGGCGCCAAGTAAAGCGTCGTTAGAATCCCTCGGTTTGCAGGAATCAAGTGCGGCGAAAATTGAATACGAATCGTCTGATCTGCCGCCTTAGACAGTTCTTGTTCGATTTCCGAGAGGTGCCGGTGTTTGGGAAGCCCGTATGGTCGGACACTTTCGTTGCACTCGACAAAAAGGTAAGGAAGCTCAACCTTTCGCCCGGCTCCACTGGGCCCACTCAGCGAATCAGCAATGATACTCGTCGCTTGGATTAACCCCGCCTTCAACAGAGGCAGACAGGGAATCAGAATACTCGTTGGATAACATCCTGGGCTCGCCACCAAGCGGGCATCCTTAATCGAGGAGCGATAGACTTCAGGGAGTCCGTAAACCGATTCCGCTAACATTTCTGGAGCAGGATGGTCGGCACCGTAAAACTCCTTGTAAACCGCAGGATCATCCAAGCGAAAATCTGCACTCAGATCGATCACGCGAACGCCTTTATCCAGCAATGGCAGGGCATACTCAGAAGCAACGCCATGCGGCAGTGCTAGAATCGCGATCTCCGCCTCAGCCGCCATCCTTTCGGGATCCGGTTCGGTGAATTGAATCTTCTCGGCACCTGGGAAGATGGCGAAACGGGGGAAGATAGATGCCAGAGATTGCCCTGCGTATTGCCGGGACGTGACGAAGCCAAGCTCAGCGTGAGGATGCCGCAATAACAAGCCCACTAGTTCTTCACCCGAATATCCAGACGCACCGACAATCCCAACTTTCATCAACTTCTACTCCAAACCTTTCTTATCGTTCTACCAAGTTTCTCCGTCCGATTCCAAACCGACTCTAAACCGATTTTAAGACCTCAACAAAATGCTTCATCGCAGGCGACAGCACTTTGTTCTTTCGATAGATCACGGCGAGGGGCCGGTAAAACGTTCCGTCCGCGATCTCCAATTGAACCAAAGTCTTCATCCCGACCTCTTGGGCGACCGTACTCTGTGGCACGATGGAAACACCAGCGTTAATTTCAACCGCCCGTTTCACCGTCTCGATATTGTCAAACTCCATCACCACTGAAACCTCAACTCCGTGATCCTTGAGGATTCGATCGATCCCCTTGCGGGTGGGAATATCAGGCTCGAAACCGATAAAGCGCTCTCCATGGATCTCCTCTAAATGGACACGAGTCTTACCCGGTTTCACTCGGTCCGGGTGACAGATCAGGACGAGCCGGTCATTGCAGATTGATTCTGCAGAGACGCGCGTCTCTTTGGACGGATAGGCCACCAAGCCGAGGTCCACAACATTCCCCAACACATCCTCATAAACCTGATTGGACCGACGGTACTCAACGTGCACATTGACCGTAGGGTGCTGTTTCAAATACGCCTTGATGTAGGGAGGCAGCTCGTGCAGACCGACACTATAGATCGTAGACAGTCGGATCGTACCAGACACGATCTCTTTGATTTCTTGGAGACGACAATTGAGCGAATCGTAGGTTTGGATGATCTGCTTGCTGTAATCATACAACAAGCGTCCCTCCGGAGTGAGGCGAAATCGCTTCTTGCTTCTCTCAATCAACAACGTTTTGAAGTGCTTCTCAAGCGACCCCATTTGCTGACTGACAGCAGACTGCGTGATCTGATTAATCTGAGCCGTCTTGGTAAAACTCTCCGTCTCGCTCAGATCACAGAATAGCTTTAAACTTTCGATTTGCATGCAATCAAGATGCTTTCGGAGGGCTTCAGCGCCTTCCTTCTCCCAAGGGATGATAAACGTCCGCTTCTCCCCCAATATCCTCCCGGTAGAAATCCCACGACTCAAGCAGAATTACGAGACATTGACAGAGTCGACCGCTTCGTGGCGGGAAAAATCCGTCAACACCGCCCCCAGCCTCGTACCTACCGTTTCAAGCGCACTGAGCACATCTCCATGCTTGATTTCTTCTCCTTCCGCCTTGCCGGCAGCAAGATTGGTCAGACAGGACAAAGCCCCGACTTCTAAGCCAGCCTGACGAGCGGCAATCGCTTCAGCCACCGTGCTCATCCCGACGGCATCCCCTCCCCAACGTTCAAACATCCGAATCTCGGCCGGTGTTTCGAAGCAGGGTCCCGACACCCCAACGTACACGCCTCGATGGCAGGTAAAGCCGTGTTGTCGAGCACACGACTGAAGAAGACCATTGAAGCGCGGGCTGTAGAGCCCGCATAAGTCTACAAACCCCGCCCCTCCAGCTCCCAGCCGTCCCCGCAGCGGATTCTGCCCCGTGAAATTGATATGGTCCTCAACTACCATCAAGTCCCCGACAGCCATCCCGGACCGGATCGCACCCGCTGCGTTCGTGAGTAAGAGTTTTCGGACCCCAACCTGCGCCAAGGTTCGAACGGGTAAGGTAACCGTCTCCATGGAAAACCCCTCGTAATAGTGCATCCGCCCACTGACAAACATCACCCGCTGCCCCCCCAGCTCGGCGACAAGAATCGCGGCACTTTCATGCCCCGGCACCGAGGGCGTTTCAAACCCGGGCAAATCCGCAAACGAGATCCGCGTCTCCACGGCCACTGACTGCAGCACGGTTTGAAACCCACTTCCCAGCACGATCGCTAAGTTGGGAATCGATTGAATTTGCTCAGATACTGCCGCCGCAGCAGCACGAAGTTCAGCATCCATCTTCGAAAACTTGCGTTGCTAGCTTGATTTCCTTGAAGGCAACACTAGCATCAGGCCCCTAATTGACTTGGTAACTATGGAACTATCAAACGACCAGATCCGCCGATATTCACGACATCTGATCCTGCCCGAAGTTGGTGTTGAGGGCCAAAAGAAAATTTGTTCGACCTCCGTCCTGTGTATCGGAGCGGGTGGACTGGGCTCTCCCATTGCCATGTATCTTGCCGCAGCAGGAATCGGCAAGCTTGGCCTGGTCGACTTTGATACGGTCGATTTTTCTAACCTTCAACGCCAGATCCTCCACGGCACAGAAGACGTCGGAAAGCCCAAAGGCGAGTCAGCGAAGGAAACCCTAAACCGTATCAATCCTGGCGTTGAAATCGAACTGCACAACGTCGCCCTGACCAGCGAGAACGCGATGGATATCATTGCCAAATACGATATCGTGGTCGACGGCACGGACAATTTCCCTACTCGCTATCTCACGAATGATGCGTGTGTGCTACTGAAGAAACCGAACGTCTACGGTTCAATCTTCCGCTTCGAAGGACAGGCCAGCGTCTTTGCCCCGGAACAAGGCGGCCCTTGCTACCGCTGCCTCTACCCTGAACCACCGCCCCCCGGAATGGTTCCGAGCTGCGCCGAAGGCGGTGTTCTGGGAATCCTTCCCGGTATCATCGGATGTATCCAAGCGACGGAAATCATCAAACTAGCCCTGGGGCAAGGTTCGCCTCTCATTGGACGCCTGATGCTTTACAGCGCTCTGGACATGAAATTCCGCGAGCTCAAGCTGCGTAAGGATCCCAAATGCCCGGTTTGCGGAGACAATCCAACCGTCACTGAATTGATCGATTACGAGCAATTCTGCGGTGTGCCACTTGAAACAGAAGCTCCGGATACAAGCGCCAACGAAGTATCGGTCGAGGACATGAAAAAAGCCCTCGATGATCCTTCGCTCAACATCAAAGTGATCGACGTTCGCGAGCCCGATGAATACGAAATCGCACACGTCGAAGGCGTCCCTCAGATTCCACTCAGCGTGCTTCCACAACGATTCACCGAACTGGACCCCAACCAATCCTACTACGTTCACTGCAAGAGCGGTGTGCGGTCGATGAAAGCCCTCAACTTTCTCAGCGAACAGGGATTCAAGTACGTTAAGAGTGTCAAAGGTGGCATCCTAGCTTGGTCGGAAGAAATCGACCCTGACGTCCCCCAATACTAAGCAACAAGGTTTAAGCTCTAATCGAACAAGCCTCACAAGCTTGGTGAGCCCGTCTCTTTGAGTTTACGAACTCTGCCGGACAGCTCACCTGCTGCCGCCCAACCGACTACAAAAGGAACGAATGCGCCCCCGCCGGGAAGCCAGAGAAAAAGCAATCCAGTTTTTGTTTCAGCACGATATCAATCCGCCTGCGAATCTGGATGACGCACTCGATCGATTTTGGGCCTCTCAAACGCCTGCCCCACCGCAAGCAGACGAAGCTGAGACATCAGATGGGGAGCAGACGCCACCGCTAGACGGGCCAACGACACAAGAGTCTGCTGTCCGCTTGTTCGCAGACCCCTTGATCGAAGGAGTCCTCAACTCAAAAGACGATCTGGATGGCGTGATCAAGAAGCACGCGAGGAATTGGGATATCAACCGCATGGCTGTCGTCGACCGAAACGTTCTCCGTTTGGCAATTTACGAGATGCTCCACCGGGACGATATCCCCCCCGTTGTGAGCATCAACGAGGCGGTCGACATCTCAAAACGCTTTTCAACCAAGGACAGCGGCCGCTTCGTGAACGGCATTCTTGATCGTATCAAACAGGACCTGATGCGCCCTGCACGCAGCGCTAAACCCGAGTAAACGCTGCGGAGCAAAACCAGCAACGAAAGACCACCTGATGGGACTGTTTCAGAAACTCAAAGACGGGCTCAAAAAAACCCAAAGCACGCTCGCCCACGAGATTAAGCGCATTGTTACCCTTTCGCCTAAACTGACGAAAGAGGGCACCGATGATCTCGAGGCTGCTTTGCTTGGAGCCGACCTGGGTTTGACCATGACCCAACGAATTCTGGGCGTCACCAAAAAGGCCTATGAGACCCAAGGCCGCGATCGAGTGGACGTGTTCGGCATCGCCGCCCGCGAAGTCGAGTCTGCGCTAAGCGAACACAATACCGACCTCCACAAGGAGGCGGAGGGTATCACGGTTATTTCCCTCGTGGGTGTCAACGGCACTGGCAAGACCACCACCTGCGCAAAGCTCGCCAATCAACTCAAACAAGACGGTTCAAAACCGTGGATGGCTGCTTGCGACACATTCCGCGCGGCCGCCATCGATCAACTCAAGCTTTGGAGCGAGCGCCTCGACATTCCCGTCACAGCCGGAGCCTACGGATCCGACCCCGCTTCTGTCGCGCACGACGCCGTCACGGCCGCAACTGCCAAAGGATGCGACTACTTGCTGATCGATACAGCTGGCCGCCTCCACACCAAGCACAACCTCATGAAAGAGCTTGAGAAACTCCACCGCGTGGTAGGAAAGAAACTCAGCAACGCTCCCCATGAAGTACTTCTCGTACTCGATGCCACAACCGGGATGAACGCCTTGACCCAAGCCAGGGAATTTAACAAGGCGGTTCCACTCACTGGACTCGTGATCACCAAGCTCGACGGCACGAGCCGCGGCGGCATGATTGTTTCGATTCAGCAAGAATTGAAAATCCCCGTGAAGTATGTCGGGGTCGGTGAGCAGGCAGACGATCTCCAGCCGTTTCGGGCGAAGGAATTCGCCGAGGCGCTGTTTTCCGAATAGCGAAACTCCTTACTCCTCCCTTACTCCTCGGAGGCAGGAGGCGAGACCGCCCCATTGATCACCCACTCAAAGCGCTTCATCGCGTCAAGATGAGCCAAGGACTCCCCTCGAAGCTTCCGTCTCCTGACTTCGAACATGATTTGCATGGCCTCGGTGAACATCGGGGGAATCAATCGCTTCTTCACAGGGTCGGAGTAACTGAGACCCGGACCTTTCTGAATTTCGGTAAGCCAAACCTTTAGCGCGTCATCGACGATCATGTCGACTCCGTAGAGACCGAAATAGCCACCAGGCTTTAAGCCTGCAACGAGATTCGCGTATGCCCCATGAGACACGACGCGGAGGTGACCTTTGACCGTTTCGACCAAGCGCTTCCCCACAAAGGCAGCGTCGGCCTCCCCTCTTTTGTCAGCGAGGAATTTCCCTAGCGCGGAGAAAGTCCATTTCAAGACCGCATCGGGATCATACTCCGGATGGCTCTTCTGCTGATAAGCGTTCGTAATATGGATCAGTGGGTTGTCGAGCTGATCGAGCGTGTAGGGAAGCGTGTTCAAGCGAACGGTGCCCTCGGGGTAGAGCAGCACCATCAAAGGATCCAGACTCGCAATCAGCCAATACATCCGGATCTCAGACTTTTTGCCATCCAGCAAAAGCGGGTTCGAGATATAGCGCTGAATCACAAACTTCTCCTCCCGCGAACTCTCTACCGTCCGGAAACGCTTCCAAAGCTTTACGGGGTCAGAGAAGATTTCGATCCCTTTTCCCATCGATAGATTAACGGGCTTCAAGATCCAAATATTGTCAGGACCTTGCCGATGGGACAGCTGAGAAAAGAACTGCTTCTTCTCTGCATCCACGTAAAGCCGGTAGGATTCAGGGTGGAAAGGCTCGACCTCTTTGGCCGCTTCGGGATGAGCTGAGTAATAGGATTGAATGTTCTTCGTCAGGTCACCCTTCTCAACCAACTCACGCTGATTGGGCAAATGATTGATCAGTTGGCCCTCCGTGAGCGTGTCGAAATACTGGCGAAACTTCGTTCGCAGCCATATCAACCCCGCTTCTCCGGGTGTTGAGGCAAACTCGTAACCCGCATCCGCAAACATACACCTCGCACGAGCTGAAATATGGTCGCAGAAAACAGTCTCAATTTGATCTAACGGCTTTTTTTTGAAGAACCACATTCGCGAATCTCTATACTCATAATGATCAAGGCGCGTTTTTGAAACCCCCAAAACCCGAAAACGCGACCACATCTCCGCCAAGGGCAGCAACCTCGCCGTCTCCATCACAGGAAAGTGAGCAGCGGCGCGCCGACTTCCGCTCACAACGGAGCAGAAAAGAAACCAACAGCACCTCGTGACCACACTGTTTCAAAGATCGCAACCAGACAAAGGTCCAAAGGCGGGAACGAAGAAAGTCAAATTCCCAACACTTTCATTTGCGATTGCTAGGAAAGAACGCTAACTGTGGTTCTGGACAGGGCGACGGGAAGAAATTCTCGATCGCATCCCCCGCCTGCCCGGACCGGCAGAGCAACTGAAGCAAGAACACAACCGAGATGGAAACGATCAAACGATGGTTTACCCGCCAGTTAGCCAACCCACAGGTAGCACTGCTTGGCGTTCTATTGCTTGCAGCCATCATCGTGATCTTCTTCTTCGGGGACATGCTGACGCCGTTCTTCGCAGCGCTTGTTATTGCCTACTTGCTCGATGGGATCGTCCTACGCTTTCAGAAACGAAACATTCCTCGATTTCTTGCTGTTATCATCGTCTTCATTGGCTTCATCGTGGGCATTCTACTCCTTTCCTTCGGCCTGGTCCCTTCGGTGGTAAACCAGCTCCAGAGCTTCGTCCTTCAAGATGTCCCCAAGATCGTCAAAGCGGCTTCAACTGGGATTGAAGAAGCTCAGGTCCGATACGACGAATTCAGAAAGGCAAATTTTCCCGACCTGTTCGCCGAAACCTCGCAGGAAAACACAAACGCAGGGGAAGCAGAAACCAACCTTGTTAACCAGATCACACTCCCTGAAACAACAACCAACGCTCCCCCAGCTACAGCCTCAACGACAACAACGCTGCCGAAACCACTGGAGGGACCAGCCCCCACGGCGCTTCGCCCTCAAGAATCCGGTAGCGATTTCTTTGAAGCCCAGCGTCTCACCAAGACGCTTGAAGATGAGATCACCAATCTCGGGAGAACGGTCGTCACAACATCGATCAACTCATTCAAAAACCTCGTGGTATGGATTGTCTACTTGGTTCTGGTTCCAGTTCTCGTGTTCTTCCTCCTCAAAGACAAAGACAGGATCATTGCCTGGATGATCCAGTTTCTGCCTCCCGACCGTTCACTAGCCACCCAAATCTGGCATGACGTTAACGTTCAGACGGGCAACTATATCCGGGGAAAATTCTGGGAAATCATTCTGGTCTGGTCCGTTACACACATCACGTTCAACATTTTCGGCCTGAACTCGGCACTTGTGCTTTCGTTGTTCGTCGGACTTTCCGTCATGGTTCCCTATCTCGGAGCAGCCATTATGTACATTCCGATTTCTCTGGTAGCCTTCTACCAGTTCGGATGGGATCCGATGTTTTTCTGGGTTCTCCTGGCCTACACCATCATCCAAATCCTGGATGGCAACGTCCTTGCACCCGTTCTCTTGTCCGAAGTCACCAGCCTTCATCCCGTCGCGGTTATCGTTGCCATCCTGATCTTCGGAGGCCTGTGGGGGTTCTGGGGGGTCTTCTTTGCCATTCCACTGGCAACGCTCGTCAACGCCGTCATCAAGGCGTGGCCAAAGGATTTCGTCCACCCAACTGTTTCTCCGCAAGAACAGGATGAATAAGGTCCCAGCTTCAAGCGCCAGTGACCGCTTGAAACCAGGGTCGATTTCCACCCCCCTCCGTTAATGTCGATCCCCCTCTACATGGCCCTCCCAATTGTGGCCGCCGTGATGTATGCCTATGGAAGTCTCTATTTTAAAGAGGCATTCGGGCATGGGATCACAGTCATTCACACGTTTGTGATCACGAGCTGGGTCATGGCAATGGTATTCGTCCCGCTCCTTTTCGTGGAATCCTCTCCCACGCCCTGGCGCCTATTCTACCAGCCGCTTGTCTGCGCGATCCTGTTTTTCATGGGACATTGGTTCACATTCGCCGCCATTCGTCGCGGGGACATGTCCATTGTGGTGCCAGCCATGGGTACCAAGGCCGTTTTCGTGGCGATCGGGGCCTCATGCTTCTTTGGGAAAACAATTGCCCCTGGAATGTGGACGGCTGCCCTCCTGGCGGCGGCAGGGATCTATATCCTTGGAAAAACGGATCAAGTAAGATTCAAAGGCTTTTCCGTTCCCATCACGCTGACAATCCTGAGCTCGGCCTGTTTTGGATTCTGCGATGCAGCCATCCAAGCTTGGGCACCCATCTATGGCACGAAAGGCCTCATGGGTATGACCTTTCTTCTGATTGCCGCCCTCTCAAGCCTGTTCCTCCGGGTCGCAGAGCACCCGCTGAGGGAAGCGGACCGGCAAGGAATGCGAGCTCTTGCAATGGGTGCCGGCATCATCGCGCTCCAAGGAATTCTCGTCGCGATCTCCGTGGTCAGTTTCGACAATGCCACCGGAGTGAATGTGGTTTACACCTCGCGCGGGCTGTGGTCCGTGCTCCTCGTGTGGTGGATTGGCCACCGCTTTCGCTCGAACGAAAAACATCAGTCCCCAAAAATCCTCCTGACCCGCTTTCTAGGCGCTACGATCATGATGCTGGCTGTCGGTTTAGCCCTGTGGGAGAGTCAGGAAACCGGCTAGTCTGGAATGGTTTCTGCTAGGGTTTTAGACGGCCAGATCACAACATTAACCAGCTTGGTAAGCATGCACGATCCACACTGAGACGATTCCAGAACCTACCCTCCTCAAAAGGTTCAATCCTCAGCTCGAAGCGCTTACCCCGAGTCATTCATCCAAAAAGTCAATGTTTCCGCATCAAAAGGCCGCAAATCGACGCACACTTAAATCTTGCCTGATGTTTTTGAATCGGATTAGCTCCTGGCCAAAAGCTCGTGAATCAGCAAGCCGTGCATACCTATAAACTCGCTTGTTTAGGGTCGCTTTTCGCTGGTCGAGAAGTGCCTATCCGACAGCAGATGAGTGCACGGGCCACACCGCTTGGCTGGCCCCCATCTTCTGAGCGTTCGACTCATAAGTTTGGCAGTCCCCCAACCCTAATGGGCAGATTTGAGAACTTTCCTGCTCTGAATCACTCACGAGAGCACGGTGAGAACCACGGCTCCACCCAGCGATTCGCCATCCGGATTTCGTGACTCGTCTAGCCTCCATAGCAGCAGCTTCCTTCGGCGAACTGGTCCGTCTGCCCGTTTACTTGGCGGTATTGTCGGGTGGCGTCGCGTTTATCACTGTACTGGCCAACCTCAGCTACTTTGAATTCGGCGAAGAAGCGAGACTGGTGAAGCAAAGTGTCATGGCTTTCATTCTCGTGGGAGGATTGTTTACCGCGGCGTTTGGAGCGGCCGCTTCCATTTCAAGAGAGATTAGGCTGGGCACTGCTCTGGCTGTGCTGTCCAAGCCCGTCGGACGAGTCTCCTTCTTGTTAGGTAAGTTCGCTGGACTAGCGGGGGCCCTTGGCCTTCAAGTCGCTGTCCACCTACTGGCCGCTCTGTTGGCGAGCCGGTTCGCCTTCGACACCTACGGGAGCCCAGATTGGCGCGGAACGCTCCTCGTTTTCGCGGCCTTGATCTTCGGGCTACTGGTCGCCGGCGCATCGAATTTCATCGCGCATCGCTCCTTTCATCGAGACGCAGTGCTTGCCACGTCACTGTCCACGCTCGTGGTCTTTCTAGCTATCAATTGCTTCAGCCGTGACTGGATCTGGCAACCCTTCGGTTCGGGACTAGATTGGCGCTTAGTTCCCGTGGGTGTCCTGGTGTTCTTTGCACTGTTGGTGCTCGCGTCCATCGCGGTCATGTGCAGCACTCGGTTGGAAGCCGTTCCAACCCTTGTTGTCTGCACCGGCATCTTCCTGGCAGGCTTACTCTCAGACTACGTTTTCGGACGCGCCGCCGCTGATGGATCCATGATCGCGGGCTGTCTTCACGCGTTAATTCCAAATTGGCAGATTTTTTGGGTCGCTGACGCACTCAACCAGACCGGAGTCATCCCCAGCTCCTATCTGCTGAAAGCTGTGGCCTACGTGGTCGGTCAACTCATGCTGATCCTTTCGCTAGGGCTCTTGCTGTTTTCAAAGCGGGAATTGAATTAATCTATGGAACCTTATCCCAATCGAACTTCCGCACTGCACGTCGCCACGCTGACGTCGGGGGCTGCGCTAGCATTGGGGCTATCCTTATCGTACAAAAGTGCCACGGGTTTGGCGGCAGGATGCTTCCTGGTGTTCGGCATTTTCGTGGTGATCCTGGCTTGGTTGCAAGGATGGTTGCGATCTAAGGAAGAGCAAGAGCAGCAGGATTTCGACACTCTTCGGCGAGAGAAACAGTCGGGAGCCGCATTGTTTGAATCCGGCGGCGACAGCCTTCGCACTCGGCGCTCTCGAATCTTTTTCGAGAAGTGGCTTGTCCCATTGATTTCTCTCATTATGGCGGTCGCCCAGGGCGGTGTCGCATGGTGGCTATGGAATCACGGCGACGTAAGTCAAAAGCTCGTCATCGAGCAGGCGTCCGTCCTCATGGCGCTGTTTTCACTCTATTCCGTGACGACCTTTTTCTTGGGCAAGTATGCGACAGGGCTCGCCCGACTCCCCTCGCACCGCATGGTGCGGCCGGCGGCGAGCCAGATGTTGTTTGCGGCACTTCTTGGACTGATCGTCGTGCTAGCCAGTCTGATTGTTTGGCTGGGGCACCCCCAAGTCGATTATTGGCTCGCTCGCGTGCTGGCGGTCTTCCTGGCTGCGGTTGCACTGGAAACGGCATTGACCCTCTTGCTCGAGATCTACCGCCCACGCACCCGGGATCGCGAAGTACATCTGGTCTACGAAAGCCGTCTGATCGGGATGATGAGCCAACCCGGCAGCTTGGTTTCAACGATGGCAGGCGCTCTCGACTATCAGTTTGGATTTAAGGTTTCTGAAACATGGTTTTATCAATGGTTGGAGCGATCCTTCGCCTCGCTCGTCTTACTGCAAGTCGGAGTTCTGCTTCTTAGTTCGACGGTGATTATTATCGGTCCCCATGAGCAAGCGACACTCGAACGATTCGGACGCCTTCCCGAAGCCCGGGGCGTACTGGGTCCAGGTTTGCACTTCAAGCTTCCTTGGCCACTTGAGCGAGCCCGTCGCATTTCCACGGGCGAAGTCCGGAGTTTCAATATCGGATTCGTGCCCGATCCCGAACTCGAAGCGGATCGAACTCTCCTGTGGACTCGCCCCCACTATCGAGAAGAAAGCAACCTTCTCGTTGCCAGCCGGGAGCAAGTAGAAGATTCGAGCAATCCTGATGCCGCCGTGCCCGTGAATCTACTCACCGCCAGTATTCCGGTTCAGTTCCATATCACCAACATCGTGAACTGGGCCTATCTTCACGCGGAGCCAGAAGTCTTGCTCGAACGCTTGGGCACGCGAGAAGTGGCGCACTACCTTGTCAGCGTGGACATGCTCGAGATTATGGCAACAGGTCGAAAGGAAGCAGCCGTGGAGCTCAGGAAGCGCATTCAAGAACAGGCCGATCGTCACCAGCTTGGGGTTGAGATTCTGCTCGTAGGCCTTCAAGATATCCATCCCCCCATGCAGGTTGCGGAGGCCTACGAGGCGGTGATAGGCGCCACTCAGGAGCGAGAACGCCGAATCCATGACGCACGCGCCTACGCAGCAGAGCGCGTCCCTCTCGCCTCGGCCGAAGCGGTTCGGCTCGTTGCCGAAGCCCGCGGAGCACGCGAAGCCAAACTGCTCCAAGCAGCGGGCCAAGCGGGCCAGTTCACCAATCGCCTGGCAGCATTCCGGAGCTCGCCCGCCGTGTATCAGAAGCGGGCCTATCTGGAAGCCGTGGTCAACGGCACTCGCACCGCACGCAAATACTTGCTAACCGGCGAAAACCTCCAACAAGACTACTGGATTAACCTAGAGGACAAGCTACGTACCGATCTGCTAGACGTCAGTGTCCCCGCCGCCAATTCGAATCCCTCCAATCCATGAAACGATCTCTGGCTACCATCATCGTCGGCGCTGGCTTCGCACTCCTAGTCGGCCTCGTACTCTTCACCTTCCAGGTGCGACAGACCGAGGTCGCAGTCGTGACGACGTTCGGACGATTTGACCGCGAGCTTGATGAGCCCGGTTGGTATGGGCGATGGCTGTGGCCTGTCCAGAAAGTCTACAAGTTCGACCGACGCCTGCAGAACTTCGAGCGTAAGTTCGAACAGACCACCACGGCAGATGGCCGTAACCTGATCGCCACCGTGTTCGTGGGCTGGCGGGTCGAGAATGCGAAGCTCTTTCTGGAGCGTTTTCCTAGCGGAGATCTAAACGGGGCCGCGCAGAACCTTGAGGGTCTCGTCCGAGATGCCAAGAACGGTGTCCTGGGACGCTATCGGTTTAATGAATTGATCACGACCAACGCTGCACGACTCAAGCTGCGCACTGTCGAACAGGAGATGCTTGAATTGATCCAACCAAAAGCGGCATCCAACTATGGAGTGGCCGTCGATCTGGTCGGACTGAAACAGTTTGGGCTTCCAGAGAGTATCACCGCCAAAGTCTTTGAGCGGATGCGTGCAGAGCGCCAAGCTCTTGTGAAACAGTTCGAGAGTGAAGGTGAAGCGGAGGCGATTCGCATCCGATCTGAGGCTGACCGACAACGGCAAGAGCTGCTGGCAAAGGCGGAAGCCGAAGCTCTTGTCCTGCGGGGACAAGGCGAAGCGGAGGCAGCCCAGTCTCTGGCGGTCTTCGAAAAGAACCCTGAGCTCGCTATCTTTCTCCTCGAACTGGACGCCCTTGCTGCTTCCTTGAAGGATCGAAGCACCGTTGTGCTTGATCCAGACATGTCACCGTTCTCCTTGCTAAGTGGCATGCCGTCCGCTCTCGCGGAGAAAGTCGGCATAGTCGAGGCGGCTACGAATCTCACCGAGCAAACGCCATGAGCACGCCCCAAGCCAACTCAAACGCGATCCCGGAGAATACTCCGGATCAAGCGCTCAATGACGCGCTTGGGAGCGTCATGGGCGTGATGCGCGTGCTGATGTTTGTCGTTCTCTGCTCTGTTCTTTTTTCTGGAGTCTTCACGGTTGAGCCCAACGAGGTCGCGGTGGTCTTACGTTTCGGCAAACCCACGGGCACCGGAGCTGAACAGATCCGGAAGCCAGGCCTTCACTGGGCATTTCCCTATCCAATCGATGAAATCGTTCGGATGCCAGTTGGGCAGAGCCACGCCGTCACATCGACAACGGGATGGTATTTCGTCAGCCCAGAGGAAGCCGCCGCTGGCATTGAACCCACCGGTTGGGGCACCCTGATCCCAGGCGTCGACGGCTACCTTATTTGTGCAGATGGAAATCTCATTCACGCCCGCGCCACGCTCCGATATCGCATCAGTGATCCGGTAAGACATTCCTTTCATTTCGGATCCGCAAAGGACCTTTTGACGAACCTGCTCAATCGCGCGCTCCTGGAGGCGGCAGCAGAGTTTCCAGCCGACGCGGCAATCTACCGCGACAAGCTCGCATTCAAGGATGCCGTGCTCGCTAGTCTGAATACCGCACTCACTGAACATGCCCTGGGCGTCACGCTTGATCCGTTCGAGGTTGAGGTCGTCGCACCACTCGACGTACGACCAGCCTTTGAAGCCGTCATCGCGGCCGAGCAGGAACGCAGTCGACAGATCAATGACGCGCGGGCAGATGCTAAGGAAATCGTCCTTACAGCAGGAGGCGATGCTCAGGCATTGATCAGCGCAGGCATGAGCGCAAGCAATCAGGTCGTGACCGCCGTTTCAGCTGAAGCAACGTCCTTCAGCGAGCAACTCCCCCACTTCGATCGAAACCCCCAGCTCTTCGTGCGCCGACGGCTCACCGAAACCGTGGCCCTCGTTCTAACCAACGCGAACGACAAGTTCTTGTTGCCGGCCCGGAATGATAACGGCCCCTCACTACTCCGTTTGCAGCTCAGTCGCGAACCAGCAAAACCAGCAAAACCAGCCGGAAGCGCGAATCCAAGCCCCCGATAAACCATGCAAGTTACCTCATTGCTTAGTCGACGCAATTGCGCCCAGCTTACCCCTGAGGAAGAGCTCGCGGCGTCTCAACACAAGCTGCGCGTGATGTTCGTCGGCATCGTGCTGGTTAGCAGTTCGGTTGTACTCGATTGGTTTCAGTTGGGAACCAGCGACGTAGCCGGCCTCCTTTCTCTTTTCGGCTCGATTGTACTTGGCTACCGCATCATTTGGAACTCTGTAACCGATCTCCGACAGGGCGTCGTGAGTGTCAATGAGCTCGTGAGTGTCGCTGTGCTCGTCTCGTTCGCAACCGGGGATTATCGCACCGCTGGCGTCGTCGCCTTCTTTATGATTCTAGGTGAAATCATTGAGACCCGCACAGCGGCTGGCGCTCGTGCATCAATCGAATCTTTAATCGAATTGACCCCCAATCGCGCCCGAAAACTCGATGCAGATGGTTCGGAAAATGAGATCGAAACAAAGGACCTCAAAGTTGGAGACATCGTTCGGGTTCGCCCCGGCGATAACATCCCAGCTGATGGGATCATCGTGACCGGTGCCAGCTCGATCAACCAAGCGAGCATCACCGGTGAATCTCTCCCCGTGGACAAGCGGGTCGACGAAGAAGTTTTTGCTGGCACCATCAACCTGACGGGCGCCCTCGACTTTCGCGTTACCCGCGCAGGCGAAGACACGACCCTAGGTCGCGTTCGCGAGCTGATACTTAACGCCGAGCAAAGCAAGTTGCCCATCATGCGAATCATGGATCGATACATGGGCTACTACACCCCTCTGGTCCTCACCATGGGGGCGCTTGTTTGGGTTTTCACACATGACCTCAATCGTCTCATCTCCGTGCTCGTCGTCTCCTGTCCCTGCGCCTTCGTTCTCGCGACACCAAGCGCGATGGTCGCGGCACTTTCCGCCGGCGCCAGGCTGGGCGTCCTGATCAAGAACGTTGGCGACATTGAAGTCGCCGCACGCATCAAAGCCTTTGTTTTCGACAAGACGGGCACACTGACAACCGGGCAGCTGGCTGTCAGCCGGTTGAAACCACTCGGAGATACCACCGCGGCCGACCTGGTTCGCCTTGCAGCATCCGTAGAACGCCACAGCAATCATCCAACCGCACGTGCTCTCGTCACCCTGGGAGAAGAAGTCGAGGCCGAGCCTCCCCCAGTAGAGGATTTCTCCGAGACAGCCGGTCGCGGGGTCAAAGGAACGGTTGAGGGACAGGTCGTACTGGCAGGACGCGCTCAGTGGCTCCAAGACAACGGGGTTTCGGCCGATTTCATGGAGTCGGTAGACCTCGTCGAAGCCGAGGGCTTCAGTCTTATCTTCGTTGCCTGCGATGGGCAGTGCATCGGTTGGTTTGGCTTGCAGGACCAAACTCGGACCGAAGCCGCGGATGCCCTTGCTGGCTTGAGAACGGCGGGCGTCAAACGAATCGCCATGGTCACCGGAGATCGAAGATCGGTTGCTGATCGGGTTGCAAAAGGAATTCAGTGCGAAGAGATTTCCGCGGACTGCCTTCCGCAAGACAAAGTAGATTTCGTGCATCGGGTAAGGGAAGAAGGATACCAAGTTGCCGTCGTTGGCGATGGGGTCAACGACGCGCCCGCGCTAGCCTCAGGCGATCTCGGTATTGCCATGGGTGCAGCCGGTAGCGAGGTAGCCATTCATAGTGCCAGCATCGCACTTATGAACAATGACCTGCGTCGCCTGCCGTTCCTCGTTTCACTCTCACGAGCAACACGAACCGTGATCAACCAGAATTTCCTCATTGGTTTGGTGTTCATTCTGGTTGGGCTATCTACTGCGGCACTTGGCTACCTCAATCCAATCGTCGCCGCTATCTTGCACAATGCTGGCTCGATCATTGTGGTCTTCAATAGTGCCCGGCTCGTCAGGCAAGGCGAGGAGCTCGACTCAAACGGGCTCAATGAACAGCCCAATTCGCCTGCCCGCTTAGAACCTCAACCCGCTGCATAAATTCATGTCCGACCCAGCCCAATCTCCCGCTAACGGCGACACGGTGATCGCCGCGAGCGGCCTCGTAAAAGTATTTAAGGATTTTTGGGGGCGTCCCAAAGCTCGAGCCGTCGACGGGGTGGACCTGAATATCAAACGAGGTGAAGTGTTTGGGCTACTCGGACCAAACGGTTCAGGAAAGTCGACCACGATCAAATTGTTGCTCGGACTGCTCCGCCCTTCGGCCGGCCACATTGAGGTCTTCGGTCGCGCACCGGACGACGTCGCCACGAAGGAACGCATTGGCTACCTCCCGGAAGAGTCTTATCTCTACCGTTATTTCACCCCAGGCGAGACCTTGAACTTTTTCGGCAAGCTCTTCGACTTACCGGCAAGTGAGCGTCGAGCACGAAGCGCTCAACTGATTGAAATGGTCGGCTTGCAGGCCGCTCAGGACCGAACCGTCGGTGAATTCTCCAAAGGAATGCAACGTCGCATCGGCTTGGCACAAGCCCTCATCAATGATCCCGACCTCGTTATTCTTGATGAGCCTACAGCCGGTCTCGACCCGATTGGCTGCCGTGAAGTCAAAGACGTGATAAGCGCCCTCGCCCGTCGCGGTAAAACGGTCATCCTCAGCAGTCATCTCCTGGCGGATGTGGAAGATGTTTGCGACCGGGTCGTCATCTACTACGGAGGGAAGGTTCAAGCCCACGGCCCACTGGGTGAATTACTAGCAAACCCAGACGCCGTTCAACTCACTCTACCCGCTTTACCAAGTGACGTAATGAAACGCCTCTTGACTATCCTACGAGACGATTTTGAGCTCAACGATGTGCAGACCGGCGTCCCAACCCAAAACCTCGAACGGTACTTCTTGAACGTTGTCGAGCAGGCACGTTCAGCCGCCGCCGAGACCTCAGGAGCCTCTGGAGGAAACCAAGTGGCGGAGTATTTGAGGGCTGACGAAGAGCCCAAACCAGAGTCAGGCGAGCGATTACTGGAACGCCTGCAACAATCGGCTCCACCGGAAACGGCCCAAAAATCTCCGACCGAGCCGCCAAAACCTAAGCCGGCTACATCTGAAAAGTTGAAAGAGTTATCAGATCCAACACCGGCATCGGCACCAACCCCGGCTCCTGCTGAATCGGACGAGAAGCCGAAAAAGAAGTCAGATGAAAAGCTGAATGCTCGACTTGCCAATCTGATGAGCAAACCACCGGAGGAGTAGTATGCGACGTCTTCTTGCCATCGCCGGTCAAACGGTTCTTTCTGCAGTTCGTTTTCGAGTCGTGGTTGCCGCCGCAGTGTTATTGGGCGTCGCCGTGGTGATCTTGCCATTGCTGGTGAAGCACAACGACACCGCCCGAATGTATGCCCAGGTGATGCTCACCTATAACCTGATCGTGGGCTTTGGTCTGCTCGGATTCATCACGCTATGGTTGGCCTGCGGGACACTGTCCGGCGAGATCGAATCCGGTGAATTACAGCTCGTCTCCACGAAACCCATTCGGCCCTGGCAACTCTGGCTCGGCAAATGGCTGGGATTGGTCGGCATCAACGTTTTGTTACTTGGTCTCTCCCTCGCCGTGACGCTCGGAATGCTCTACGGCCGTTCCGACGAACTACCGGAACACCAACGAGCAGCCTTGCACGAACAAGTTCTCTTGGCCCGAGGACACGTGGTTGAGTCAGCCACGGATTTAGAGCGAGACATTGAGGCCCTCGTAACCCATCGGCTCGCACAACCAGATGCGACAGACCTCGACCCGGAATTCGTTCGGGAGCAAATGACCACCATGGCACGCGCACGCCACGAAGCACTCGCTCCTAATTACCGACGTCAATGGGCACTTGATTTCCGCGGGAGTGGGGTTGGTTCTCAGCAGAAGCTTCATGCTCGCGTGCGATTCCACGCCGCCGGACGCGACGGTGGGAAGACCCACGATACGGTTTGGGTTTTTGGCGACCCAAGAACGGGCCAGGCAACTCGCGTTCCGCGAGCCCTGACGACTGGTACAGCTCATGAATTTGAAATCCCTGCCGGCCACATTGGGGCCGACGGCTGGCTACATGTCGAATGTGAAAACCGAGGGGACACGACGCTCCTCTTCCCCTTGAACAGCGGACTCGTGGTGCTCTATCCCGCCGGGGGGTTTGCTGCCAACGTCTTCCGTAGCGCGGTCATTCTTCTTTGCTGGCTGATGTTGCTCGCAGCTCTGGGACTCGCAGCGTCCAGTTTCCTTTCATTCCCCACCGCAGCCATGGCGAGCTTAGGACTGCTCTATATTGCGCTCTCAGGGGGAAGCATCCGAGAGACCGTGCAGGACGACTCCGTATTCGGCTACACGGAGGAGACACATGAAAAGGTCTCAGAAGGTCTGGATCAGATCTTCATGCCCGTCTTTCAGGGGCTCGACTTTGTTGTGAACGGCATCACGCGTTATTCACCTATCACTGATCTTGGCGCGGGCCGCCTGATCGAATGGGCGGTCATGTGGGACGCGGTCATTCGCGTCGTGGTTCTCGCGGGTGGACTCTGTGCCTGCGTCGGTATTATCTCGCTGTCGCGCCGGCAGCTCGGCCTTCCGATGTCCTCATGAAGAAAGCACATACCATCGTTTGTTGGCTACTCGTGGTTCTTTCGGTGCCTACGATCAGCGTAGCCCATCGCTCGCTTCAGCGGGACCGTGAAACGTTCCAGCTTACCCGAACGGAGCCACTTGAAAGCGCACCTCCGGCATTGGCCTTCACCACGGTCGCACTAGGGGCCTTCCGTGGCTTAATCGCCAACAACCTCTGGAACCGAGCGGTGCGCTTGCAGGATGAAGGCGACTACTTTGAGATGGTTTCGCTCGCGGACTGGATCACCAAACTTCAACCGGACAATAGCATGGTGTGGGCGATGCAGGCATGGAACATGACCTACAACATCTCCGTTCAGTTCGACGATTTCAACGATCGTTGGTTGTGGGTCCGCAGCGGGATCGAACTGCTCCGCGATCAGGGCCTTCGCTACAACCCACACTCCGTCGAATTGCATCGCGAACTCTCTTGGTTCTATCAAGACAAGATCGGTTCCAACACCGACTACGGCCATTGGCATTTTAAAGCCTCATGGGCCAGTGAAATGGCGGAAGCCCTTGGACCTGACATGGATCTCGCAGCGCTCGCGGATCCACAAAGCGAGGACGACCAAGCTCGAGCCAAACGCCTACGCGAGCAATTTAAGTTGGATCCGAAGTGGATGCTGCATGTAGACGAACACTTCGGACCGTTCGACTGGCGCTTACCAGAAGCGCACGCGATCTACTGGGCTGACCTCGGCATTCAGCAGGTAAAGAATGAAGGAGACGTCGTGCCCCTCAGGCGAGTGATCTGGCAATGTATGCAACGAGCAGTGCAACGCGGTCGGATTCGATTTGCAGCGGGCGAGTTTCACTACGGCCCCAATCTCGAGTTGATCCCACGGGCCTACAGTGCTTATGAGGAAATGAAAGAACTCGAGCCGGAAAAGGCAGATTACATCGCCCGAGGCCAACTCAATTTTCTCAAGGACGCTATCTATCTCTACTACTCCCACAACCGCATGGCCGATGCTGCGGCGCTGTATCAAACGTATCAAGAGACCTATCCTGATCTCGCTACCGACGGGCAAGGGCTCGATGAGTTCGTTGTCGAGCGGGTCACAAGTGTCGCCGGCGCAGGCAAACTGAACCTCGTTGTCGCCCTACTTCACGGAACGCTAGGAAGGCATTTCTTGAGCCTGGCCATTGGTGATGACGATCAGGCCAACGGTTATGCCCTTCTCTCCCGACAGATCTGGGACGCTTACCAAAGGAGAAATGCAGAATCCCTCAAGAACGTCAGTCTGCCGACGATGGACGAACTTCAACAACAGGTTCTAGGCCAAATAAACCAGGGAGGCCACGGATTCACGCCGGAATTGCGAGCGGCGCTTGGCTTAGAGACCGTTCCCGCGACGAATGCAGCACCAGCCGATCAAGATGGATCTGCGGAAGCCCCCGCAAGCCAGCAGTAGGACACAAGAACAACCTCGCCCCGATTTGCTTGTGTTCCTGGCGGATCCGTTCTGCCTCCGCAACAGTTTTTTTTCTTCGACTCGGAGATGCGCCAGCAAGACCCGAAACTCTGGCTACTTTCACCTCAACATCCGCCCCTGATCTCAGTCATCCCTGGGAGCGAGACTAAGAATTGAGATTCTGATACTCGAAACGGTGTCACACACGTCACCGACATCCTATCAGGCATGCTCAACAGGCATCGTCCGCCAGAGAATGCAAGGAATAGCTCCAAATCTGGAATGTGACCTGCTATTCCTATTCTCAAAACCAAAACCCCGACTTTCAAGACGTCCCATATTTATGCGCGTGCCATCTAACGGCTTTCGTAGGCCCTTCACTCTCTCGGCGTTGACCCGCTGGACTTTCGCATTTGCCGTCAGCTTGATCGCAACAAATGCCGATGCCGACGTGATCTTGTCCGAGATCATGTATCACCCGCAGCAGACATCTGAAACCGACGAATCCGAGCACGGAGAATACCTTGAACTCTACAATTCGGGTCCTGACACGGTCCGGATTGGCGGCTATCGATTCGATCGTGGAATCACGTATACTTTCCCAGCCAACGCAACGCTCCCATCAAGAGGCTACGCCCTCATCATTAAGAGTGCCGACACCTTTCCGGCCCCCACCGATCAACGATCTACTTTTGCAGGATTCACAGGGACTCTGAGCAACTCAGGAGAAACCATTCGCCTCAAGGATGCCCTCGATCAGACCATCTTTAGCGTTCGCTACGGCAGCACGGGAGACTGGCCAGCCGCCCCGGACGGAACCGGACATTCACTGGTTTACGCCGACACTGACGGCACCCCAAACTCAGCGCGCAATTGGACACGTAGCCGAGCACGCGGGGGAACTCCCGGAGGACCAGAGCTCAGGAACGACAGCGCAGAAGGACTCACTCGCAACCTCATCAAGAAAGGAACCCAAGGGCGATACTTCAAAGGCACTAAAGAACCATCCAATGGCAACACCAACTGGACTCAACCTGACTTCGAGCTCAACACGGAGTGGCTCAGTGGTCCCAGTGGATACGGTTATAGTAACAACAACGCGGAGCTCGCTCCCATTTCGACTCGACTAAGTGACATGCGTGGAAATTACCTGTCCGTCTACGTTCGAATTCCCTTCGAACTCGCCGCAGAGGAGATTGACCGCCTCGAGTCGCTGATGCTTACCATGAACTATGACGATAGCTATGTCATCTACCTGAATGGCACTCGAGTTGCAGCCGAAGGCGTCAATGGCTCCCCTCCCGCCTTCGATCAGATTTCCAACGCAGGGAGCGACTATGCCCCCATCACAACTAATCTTAGCCGCCATCGGGACCTCCTCTCTCCGGGCACTAATGTTCTGGCGATACAAGGACACAATATCGGGATCAACAACTCCTCCGACTTCGTCCTCGGCCCCGAACTCGATCTCACGATCGCCCCGGCACCGAGCGAAAAAGAAAACGCAAGGCAAATACTCATCAATGAAATCCAAACCAATGGAGCCACAACTCCGGACTTCGTCGAGTTCTTTAACCCCACAGACCAGCCGATCAACCTCAGCGGCATGTGGCTTTCCGACAAGAGTGAAAACTTAGCTCTCTACCAGATACCGCCAGGAACGGTCCTCCCCGGCGGCGGTTTCGTTTCGTTGTCCCTCTCTGCCGAAACGACAGGATTCGCGATTAGTTCTCTGGGCGAGCAGATCTTTCTGACAACCGAAGACCTGGAAGCAGTGATCGCAGACTACGCCTTCGGACCCCAGGATCTCGATCGTAGCGTAGGACGTTTTCCAGATGGCGGACGAGATTGGTATCGCAGTAGCATTCCCAGCCCTGGAGCAACCAACAATCGAGACGAGCAGCCCTCAGTTCGGATCACGGAGATCATGTACCACGACCCGATGTCAGAGGCGAACGAGTACGTCGAGCTCAGAAACCTCACCGCAGCTCCGATCGACGTGTCCGGTTGGGAATTGAACGGCGTTCAATTCAGGTTTCCGGCTGATACTAGCCTCCCCCCGAATCAATCTTTCCTCGTCGCCGACCGAGCCAGCCAATTACACGCGCTTTACGGCGTTTCGAGTGAGGTCATTCTCGGTGAATACGCAGGCTCGCTCAGCAATCGCGGGGAGAGAATTCGGATTCTCGATGCGTTCGACATCGTCGTGGACAGCGTCCGCTATGACGACACCTTCCCCTGGCCTATCACACCGGATGGATTAGGTTCCTCACTCGAGAGAAACTGTCTCGACGGCAGTTTCGACTCCCCGAGCGATTGGTCTGCATCCCCGCTCAACCGACCCTCTCCCGGAACGAAGAACAATATTGAGTCTTGCCAGGAACCCATCCCATCCCCGATTCGTATCTCTGAATTTCTCTACCACCCCGCAACCCGAACGAGTGATGATCGAGCAACCGAGTTCGTGGAGCTCACGAATACGAGTTCAGCCCAGGTTTCACTCGCTGGCTGGGCCATCGCCGGTGACATCTTCTTTGCCTTTCCCGATGATGTATTTCTGCCGCCGAGTCAAACACTCCTCCTCGCGTGGGATCCCGTCACGCTGACCACAACCCATAGCCTCAACGCATCCACTGTGCTAGGCCCCTATCTTGGAGAACTCCCGAACGGTGGCGGTGAAATACTCCTCGTCCAGAGCGATGGTCGCCTTGCTGACCGCGTTCGTTACAATGATGACTTTCCCTGGCCATCGCTTGCTGATGGGGGCGAAACAGATCGATCACTACAGCGAATCTGCCTTGAGCACGACGGCGACGCATCCGCTAATTGGTTTGCAACCACGACTCCATCCCCGGGCGAACAGTCCATTTCAAATCAACCCTGTAGTGTTCCCAACCGAATCATCAAGACTGAGACACTTCCACGGCTCATCACCCGCCAGGCACGTCCGGTCGTCACTGCTGAGTTCTCTGGAACCGGGGTACAACAGGCGTCGCTCGTGTTTTGGATTGACGACCCCGAAATTACCGGAGAACCCAAAGATACCATCCTGATGAACAATCAGGGCATGGACGGAGATGAAACCGCGGACGATTTAGTCTGGAGCGCTCGCCTCCCAGCGTTTCCCGGCAACACGATCGTTCGTTACCAGATCCAATATAACAATGGTGAGGGAGCTGTCGAATCGCCGGACACCTCGCAGGATGCCTTTGCCTCCCATGCTTACTTTGTAGATCCAGAGGCGGATTCAAATCTTCCGAATAACTATCATCTGTTTCTCTCCTCGGCAAACTGGCGCCGGCTCCACACAGCGACCCAGCCGGGACGTGTCACGCGAGGGAGAGCCAACCCAGACTGGAACGAAGAGGTTCCAGCGATCTTCGTTGCCGAGGGCGTGGTTCATGATGTTTCCGTGCGCCATCAAGGAAGTCGATGGAATCGCAAGAACGGCAGCACCATTAGTTTTGACTGCGAATCTCACCTCAACGGATCGGCCCAAGTCCGCAGTTGGCGCGTCGAGTTCCCCTCTCATCGAAATCATGACGGAATGGATGTCATTCTACTGCAAAAGCAATCCGGATGGCCCCAACACATCTCATTCAAAATGTTCGAACTTGCCGGCGTCCCGGCCCCACGAACAAGCTGGGCAAAACTCCGCATCAACGGCTGTGATTACAACAACGACGCGTTCCAGATTGAACGTCCAGGACGAGACCTCGTGGCGCGTTGGTTCAACGAGGTTGGCGACCTCTTCAAATCACAGGGCTTCACCGGAGACGAGGGCCCTTGGAGTTGGGGAGACGCTCGTCTCATTCGCGGACCGAGAAACGGATCCTCCGAGCAGGAGCGTTACGAGCACACCTACAATCGCAAGACACTGAACTGGAAGAACAATCCATTCGATGGAATCCAAGATGCCCCCGAGACGATGATAGAGGGACTTCACCGGGCAAGAGGGCTCGGAAGGATAGCGCTACGCCAATGGTTGGAAGAGAATTTTGATATCGACCAAACACTGCGTTACATCTGCACCATCAATTATGTCGGCACATTTGATGATATGTTTCAAAATCACTATCTGTACAAGAAGGCAGACTCGGGCAAATGGTGCATGTTTCCCTGGGACATGGACAATACCCTGGGCGGAGCCTTTGGCGGGGCGACCGCCAACCCGTTCCGAGGCGTGAACGAGAGCCGGCATGGAAACGTTGGCAACCGAAGCGGCTGGTGGAATCGCATTAAGGACTCCTTCTTCATTGCTTATGAGGCAGAGTTCTTGGAGATGTTTCACCTACTGAACAACACCGTCCATCATCCGAACTCGCTTCGACAGATCGTTGAAGAAGGCGCCAGCATCAGAGGACTCAGCCAAGGATCAGTCGACTCGCTAGTGAGGCACATGACACGAAGGCATGACTACCTAAACAACTTCATCCAACCGAGATTGGAAACTCCCTCGATCGCACTGACCCAATCTTCAAGAGGGATTTCGCTCGCCTGGCCAAGCCATCGAACCGACTACCGAATCGAACAGGCAGAGTCGCCTGACGGACCATGGTTCGAGTTCTCCGAGACGCTAGAAAGTCCGCTCAACTTTTCACCAATACAGCCAGCCCGATTCTTCCGGCTCGTTCCAAGCCCTTAGGCCTTCCCTAGTGCTGAATTCCTTCAAGAGGAGGCAATGTCTAAGCAAGGGTCCGGAGAGTGGCTTCAAAGTCTAGGGTCGGCCACCAGCGTTCAAGTTGATAATCTTCTGCGATGACAGACGCAGCATTATAGCCCGGCAACCCGGTGATGTTCCCTCCCGGATGGCTCGCCCCCCCGCACAGATAGAGGCCATCAATTGGAGTTCGGTAACGCCCGGCTTCATAGAAGGGACGGTTTCGCCCCATCTGCCCATCGGAAAAAGATCCGATAAGTAAGTCGCCATTCCGCATATTCCGAAGCGATTCCACGGTGTCCTTCGGCGTCACAACAAACTGATCAAGAATGTTATTCTCAGTAAGATTGGGGGCAGTCTCACGCCAGAGGCTGAGCAGCTCGGCACCTCTTTGCCGCCCAAGCGTGTTCCAATTGGTAGCGTCTCCGTGCACCAAGAATGGCACCTTCTCCCAAAGAAATGCGGTATGCTTTCCGCCTCCTTGAGAAGGATCAAACCGAGTCGGGGTCGCTCCCCAGGCGATGGGAGATCGAAGTTCACCCCGCTCATGTCCGCGAACCAAATCCGGGAATTGCTCAACGTTTTCCAGTCCGAGGATCGTCATAAAGGATTCTTTCAACTCTGGATGACTCGCTTCAGCAGCATACTGCGGAGCTTCTTCAAGGGTGAGATGCAATCCCAAAAGCGGGGCGATTAGGTTATAGCGATAATTGGCAGATCGCTCTTTCAACCGAGAGAACGCCGATGACTCCGACAAGAGATCCATGAACGTCTGCTGTGGATTCAAGCCTGACACGACAAAGCCAGAGCTCCGAATGAACTCTCCTGAGTCTAACTCGACTCCCACTGCCTTTCCGTTCTCGACTCGGATCTGCCGCGGTACGACACCACAACGGATTTCTCCCCCATGATCTGCGATGGATCGAGCCAATCCTTCGGCCAACTGCCGGGAACCTCCGATGCACATCTGAGCCTTTCCTTGGGCGGCAATCAATGAGGGAATCGAATGACCAAACCCTTTCAATCGCAAATCCACTTCACGAAGCCCGTTGAAGAACAACAGTCCCGCTCGCACCCGATCATCCTCGAATTCACGCATGACAAACTCCAAAGGTGAGAGTTCTGAGACTTCGAGCAGCAGGCGACCCAGCGCATGGCGACTCAAGAGTTCTCTTCGGCGAGAGGGGCTGATCGGGGGACTTTGCGCCTCCGGAATCAGGATCCGTTCAACAATTGGTTTGAATCGATCATGCCAGTAACGCAATCGTGCGGCGTCACGCTTCGAGAAGCGGGCAAACGAGTTCGCCGTCTGCTCGAAGTCCCGCCACCACTCTAGAACTCTTCCACCGGGAGTGATCATGGCAACGTTAAGATCGGGTTCCAGATACTTCACACCACAGGAGGCAAGCGAGAGATCCCGCCACCACGGCATTCTGGTTAACCCACGGTGAAAGAATGAGTGTAGATTGTGATGACAGCCAGGAACCCTGGGATTCTCGATCGTGTTTAGGCCGCCGCCAAAGGATTCCGATCTTTCCAGCGATATGGTCTTAAGACCGCATCGACCAAGGTAAGCCTGGAGAATGAGGGCATTGTGACCGGTGCCGAGGATGATTCCGTCGAATTCGTTCAAAGCGATTCCTTGTATTTAACCAAGCGCAGGATCAGCAATCCCCCAAACTCGCTCAAAACGAGGGGCCTCAACAATGGGCCCCTTCCACATCCGAACAAAAGAACGCTGCACCGCAAACCCATGTTTCCGAGCATAGGCCAATGCCGCCTGATTGCTTCGCGGGATGTCCCACAACAACGAGCGTGGCGGAGAGAGAGAGAGAAGCTCATCCGCCAAGCATTCGCCGGCAGCCTCATTCTCTGCAACCAATGGGCCCAGGTAGGAGCTTCGCGCTCCGTGCCTCAGCATTCCATACCCTAGCGGGTTGTATTGATCTGCCATGATCGAACACACCGCGATCGCGTCAGCTGCCAGGCCAGCACACAGGGACTCACGGCTGACACCGAAGCTCTGTTGGTCAAATCCAGATTTCCAGATCTGCTCCACTATGTGTTTCTCGAGGCCATTCATGCGATTCGAAAAAGTCGCTCGAGATTGGCCAACTTTCGAAGCCCTGGACCGGCGCCAACGATCGAGAGCCTGGCCTTCCTGAAATCCGAGTGAACGATACAAGGGGCGCCCCGACGGCGTTGCATCCAAGCCAATCGATCGCACACCGCGAGCCGCAGAAGTCGCCAAACAGGCCTCCAAGAGCTTCCGACCAATTCCGTGGCGGCGATACGCTGGATGCACGATGACCATGCCAATCCAATCCACTTCATTTCCGTAGCTCCAAAGCATAGCCGAACCGACCACCCTTGCTTCCTCAGCGGCCACGAAAACTTCCGCCGCCGGAGCCCGAAGCACAAGATTCCAAAATGCTAAAGATTGATTCCAGCCCGCCAATCCTCGCAACCAGTGCAGGGACCAGAGGTCCTCGATTCCTGCGTGTCTTATGTTCATCTCCAGCGCCAAAGACTGATCTTCCCCATGAGTTTCAACGTTAGCTTCGTCGCCACTTCCTTAAGAAGGAGTTTCCCACAGACTTTGCCCTCGCCCAACACAAACATTTTCCCGAGAATGCCCCCATGAAACACACCGCGACAGTGGCAACTTGGTGTCTCATGGTTGGATTAAGTGGATTTTGGACGAGCATCCTGACGGCAGCCTCCCGAACGCAAGCGCCTCAGGGCGGCGTCGAACGAGTCTATAAGACCGTCGAGAACACCGATCTTAAGCTCTACCTATACGGTCTAGACAGCAAGCGCTCCCTGCCTCCCAAGCCAGCGATCGTCTTTTTCTTCGGCGGCGGCTGGCGAGGCGGAACACCCCGACAATTCGAGAATCACTGCCGGTACTTCGCGTCTCGCGGGATGGTCGCCATCACCGCTGAGTACCGGGTCTCAACACGACACAAGGTCAAGGCCGTCGAGTGCGTTAGAGATGCAAAGTCTGCCGTCCGTTGGATCCGTCAACACGCTGAGGAGTTAAACGTTGCTCCTCATAAAATTGTTGCTGCCGGCGGCTCTGCCGGAGGGCACCTTGCTGCGTGTACGAGCGTCATCGATGCTCTTGACGATCCTTCAGAAGACATAACAATTTCTTCAAAACCAAATGCACTCGTGTTGTTCAATCCGGCTGTCATGCTGGCTCCCGAGGAAGGTATTCTTGCCCTCTCACCTAGCAAATTGGCATCCCTCGAAACTCGCACCGGGATCGCGCCAAAGAATCTTTCTCCCTACCACCACGTTAGGATGGCGACACCCCCAACGATTATTTTTCATGGCCAGGATGACACGACGGTTCCCTTTTCAACGGTAAAGGCTTTCCAAAGCCGCCAAGTCCTGTATGGAGGACGATCTATTCTCGTCCCCTTCCCAGGAAAGGGGCACGGTTTTTTCAATCATGGTCGATTCAACAACGAACCGTTCAGACAAACACTGAAAGCGTCAGACGCGTTCTTGAAATCGTTGGGTTTCCTCGAAGGTGCCGACACCGTCGACCGGTTTCTAGCGCCTGAGGCAGGAAGGGCGAACTAAAGATTGATGCATTCCGCAGACAGTCCCAGTCTCATATATCGAGAGCGAATCCTGGAATCGAGGACATTCGAACACGCGGTCGTGGATTGAGATGGACTTCTTCTTCCTCATCGTTTTTCTCACGATTTACTACATTCGACCACACGAGTGGATCGATTGGGTTGGCCTTGTTCGCCCCATCACCGTAACGATCATATTCACCATCATCTCGGTGTTCCTCCGTGAACAAGGGGTCAAGTCATCTCAAATTTTTAGAACCCCTCACGATCGTCTCATGATCCTATACCTTGTTTGGATTTGTGTTGCATCGAAAGACGCTTTCCAAACTCTGGGCCTGGCCTACCACCTCTTCATCTTCTACTTCCTGGTCGTACTGATCGCCAACACTGAAGAGAGAATTAAGGGATTCGTGGGTTGGTGGGCTCTCATGATCTACGCGATCACGTTTTTAGCATGGGCGAGTGAAATCGGATTCGACCCCATGGACAGTTACGTAAGAACCCACGGGGCCAGGCTCCAGGGCCGACTTATCCTCAACACCTCACTCTTCAACAACCCGAATGCATTGGGGCACAGCATTGTCCCCCTTCTCGGCATCCTCTATCTCTACTACGCCTGGAACAAAAATCTCTTTCGAAAAATTCAGGCTGCCTTCCTATCAATCATTCCCTGCTACACGATCTACCTAACGCAGTCCAAAGGAACCTTTCTTTCGGGCTACGTCATGATTCTATCGATGCTGACACTAAAGCGCTCCATTCTGATGAAGTTTGCAATCGTGGCTGCGATGCTTGGAGTAGGCAGTATCGCGATTATGTTCCTGCCAAGAATGGAGGACTTGCGGCGAGAAGACGGTCAGCGCGAAGAAGGGATTGAAGGGAGGATATCCGCCTGGAACCACGGACAATATTGCCTGGAAAATCATATGGTCCTTGGATTCGGAGGGTTTCCCCAATCATTTTTCAATACCCACGGATACCACAAACCCTCTCATAGCTCGTACGTCCAGATTGGAGCCGAATTGAGCTATCCCGGACTTTTCTTCTTCGTTGGCCTCATGTATTTGAGCCTAAGAACGCTCCACGAAATCAAGCCAAAGACGCAGGAGATGGAGCGCATTCGACGGATTCTATTCGTCATGCTGATTGCCTATGCTGCCTCGAGTTGGACAGTCGACTTCGCCTACAGAGCCACCTTCTTCATGCTCGTCGGCGTCATCGCAGCGCTCCATCGCCTCCATCTGGATCGACAGGAGGCCGCAGCTGAAGTCAACCTCGAGATACTCGTTGATCCGGAACCACAGGAACGTCCTCTTTTCAAGAAATTGCGCGTAGTCGATATTCCTATCATGATCTGCCTGACCTACATCACGGTGAGGACGTGGGTATTCCTCAAAGGGTGGATCTAAGCACAAGGGCCAGCTGTAAACGCGAAAACGCCGCGAAGACTCGCTTCACGGCGTTCTGCAAACTGCAAGAGGTTAGCTCAGATCACTGAGGACGAGTCGGACGTTGAGGGCGATTTCCACCACCTTCACCACCACGACCTCCACGGCCGCCGCCGCGGCCACCGAAGCCACCGCCCCCGCCAAAGTTGCGAGCCATTGCATCAATCTCATCCTTGGACAAAGCACCGTCCTTATTGGTATCAGCTCGGTCAAGGATACGACTCATTCGCTCGGGTAGTTCGCTAGCCGTGATTTTGCCATCCTTGTTCTCGTCAAATTCCATCAAGCGGTCAGCGAAACTGCCACCCCCACCCGGACCACCAGGACCACCGCCGAAACCACCACCACGGCCTCCACGCTCACCGCCTCGACCGCCTCGTTCTCCGCCAGGGCCCCGCTGCGGGCGCATTTCATCACCGCTGATTTTTCCGTCCGAGTTCTTATCCAACTTCTTAAGCGCAGCTGCTGCGTTGGCGATTTCACTCGCTGAGAGCGTTCCGTCCTGATCAGCATCCAGAGCCGCCATAATAGGATTGGGGCCGCCAAAACCGCCACCGCGCCCACCAAAGCCACCGCCGCGTCCACCGCGACCTGCTCCCTGTGCATTCACTGATTCAGCCACAAATGCTGAAACCAAGGCTACTACAGCCACTTTAGTCCATTTATTCATCGTCTTACCTTTCTGTATGATTTCGGAATTCTCTGACTCGTAAAAGCTGCCTTATCGCGATCCGATCGAGTAAGCAAATCGGTCCGACCTCAGAAGCAACTCCCCATCTGAAATAGCGGGCGTTCCGTTGAACTGGCTTTCATCGCCTAGCTCGTTCTGAGCGACTAGCTCAAATTCGGGCTGGGCCTTGAATACAAAGGTTCCACTATACCTTGTAACCGCATAGAAGTGCCCGGAAGCATAAACCAGAGATGCGTAGGCCGGTCGCTTGCGCCCCGCATTCTCCAGGCCTGGAAGCCGCTCGTCGAAAACCAGCTCGCCGTCCGAGGCGCGTTGGCACATCGCATCTCCACGATCACTGACCCAATACAAATGTCCTTCATGGGCTACTGGCGAGGCCACGTAGGAACTTACCCGACTCTTCCATTTCAAATGAGACCGAGTCACATCCCCAGAGCCACCCATCTTTACCGCAAAACTTCCTTGGGTCGGATAACCACCAAACCCATAGGCAACATCGCCAACCAGTGTCAAGGATGGGCAAATATTGCCAGGCAACCCAGTTGTGGCATACCAACGAAGCTTCCCGGTGCTCAAGTTCAAGCCCCACACCTCTCCAGGGACGGCGATCACTAAATCACTCCGAGTCTTCGAAACCTCGGCTACTTGTGGAGTTCCGTAGGCAAGCTCAAAAGAGGCCGCCTCAGCTCGCCAAAGCTCCTTGCCCGTGTGCTTGTCGAATGAGCGAACGGACTGACTCTCATCGCTAGCATTCACAATCAGTTGATCCTCGACGAGTATCGGACTAGCAGCGGATCCCCAACGGCGATTGCTCGACTCCTGTCCCACGTCCGCTCGCCAAAGCTCTTTCCCATCGAGATCAAATGCGATGACCCCTGTCTTTCCAAAAAATGCAAACACCGCTTCACCGTCAGTGACCGGGGTACTGCTTGCGTATCCGTGTTCGCTGATATATCCCCTGTAAGGATCTTCTGGTAGCCGTGCGGGAATCGTCACATCCCATAGGACTTTTCCGCTTGCTCGATTCAGACAGACAAGATGACGAGCCAGTTTCTCCATCTCCCCAGGGTCAACGGCGCTGACACCGTAGCCGGAATAGCAGGTCACAAAGACCTTATCGCCAACCATGATCGGACTCGATGACCCAGGACCTGGCAAAGCAGTCCGCCACCGGATATTTTCTGTTTGGGACCAGCGAAGCGGCACCTTGCTTTGCTCACTTCTCCCGTTGCCGTTCTCGCCGCGGAACTGCTTCCAATCCCCGGCATGCGAAACACTGAAAACTCCAACAGCGAGCGCGAGCCCTAAGCCCATCCCCAAATTCTTAACTAGTTGACCGTTCAATTTCACAGCTGAGACATGCAGATTTTCCAGAGTGTTTGAGCAAATATGAACTAAAAGACGGAAGGCCTCCAGCGAAGGTTACCAAAAAGAGATTGCCCAGCAGGTCCGAACGAGGACGAGGCGGAAACGAAAAAGAGCCCGGAAGGATCATGCCTTCCGGGCTCAAATCAGCGTCAATGGCTCAAGCCACTCTAATTCAGAGAGTTACGCCGAAAGGTGAAGTCACGCTCACTCCCACGACCGCCGTTGTTGCGAAAGCTCTCTTTAGAATGGTTTGCAGGATTGAATGCCCCCGAGTGATTCGGAGCATTTCCATGCCCTCTTTGCGGTTCAATCCTTACGAAACGATTCCCTTGCTCCTTATGTCGAGGATCTCCAGGGTGTCCCGGAAGCTCGAGAATAGGATCTTGCTGCTTATGAAGGGCCGGCTTCTCATGAGGAGTGGCCTGAGGTTTACCTTCCTGTGGTTCGTCACCATTTTGATGCTGGGTTCCCGGATCATTCCCTGGCTGCCCCTGACCGGGGCCAGGTAGCCCTGGATTAACACCCTCAAAACCAGGATCAACTGGCCCCTTGTGCGGAGGGTTCAAATCACCGGGATGCTCGGGTTTGTTGGGGGGATTCCCGTGGGCCGGATTTCCCATTCCGGGATTCCCTTCTGGGAATCGATCGTGAACGGGATGGTCCAATACTGACTCGAAGGGAAAATCAGGCTTATCAGCTCCACTAGAATGGTCAAGCTCGGGCAAACTATCGTCAACGACATATCGAATATCATCGATTCCAAAGATGTCACGATCACCCGCCGGTTCACCATCGTAGAGCTCCATCAAGCTGAACCTCTTGATCGGACAATTCTCCGCTATGAAGCCGAAGAATTGAAGTCCTCCCCCAGGGTTGAGTCCGACATCCGTCAAAACTGCCTGATTCGAACCATCAGCAAACTCAATAAAGGCCCAAACCTCTCGTTTAGTCTCTTCCAATCCAATCAGGTAGAACCCAAGAGCTTTCGCAGGTCGGTTGAATCCAAGAATAACTCCCCCGTCAGGCCCATTGTTCAATGGAAGCACCTGTAGATGTTTGTCGCCGCCAGGAGTGGTGTTATAGCCTAGACCAGAACTAGCCGTCGACTGATCAGCAATCCCCGGCTGATTTCCGGAGACGGCATCCCCTGTATTGGGAAGTGCCGCTGTAACATTTGGATCCAGCACTTTGGTTGTGAAGTCACCAATGCCAAAGCTTTCAAAATCAATCAGGCCATGCGTCCCAGGAATAACCGACATGGCCAGATCAAAGTCGATTGCTTTCCGTTCTGATACCGTCCCTACCACACTGACCGCTCCAGGGTCGTTTCCGCGATACCACTCCAAGCAATCTTCATTGGCCTCAGGAATATTAACGAAATCAACATCCGTCACATGATCCCCCGGGCCCAGAACAACAGTGTAATCAAAGTCTGGGGCTCCAGGCACAAGTTGCACCCACCCCGGTCTCATTTCCTCCGCAACATAGTAGGTATCTGGTCCAAGACCTAGGAACTCGTAGTAGCCACTTCCATCCGTCACGGTAGAAACTTCCCCCGAATCCAGGTTCCCGTTTCGATTTTGATCTAAATAGATGACCCAACCAGGCAGTCCCCCACCACCCATTCCGGGAGGGGTTCCCAGAACAGCGGTTGGGGCGTAGAATTCTACAGTGAACGTCGTCAGGTCTATTCGATAGATCTCATCGCCGTCGTAGGAGGTGACATAGAGTTTACCATCCGGTCCAATCGTCGAACCACGGGCCTGACTGATTCCGTTAGCAATTTCCAATACAGTTCCATCCGGAGCAATGCGGTAGACACTTCCCTCATCATAGGCAGAGAGGTAAAGATTGCCGACTGAATCACGCGACAAGCCCCCCTCCGTGAAGGCACCGGTATCCGCAAATAAGGTTCCCGGGGTCGCACTTGGAAGTGCAGGATTCATGTCCATCTGCCAAATCTTTCCATCAACATCAGACACATAGAGTAAGCCTGCTACCTCATCAACGACTACGCTTTCGGGATTGCTTAGACCATCTGCCAATAGTTTGTCATGTGTTCCATCAGGGAAGAACCGATTAACAAAGCCTCCAGAACTCACCACGTACAGATGATCCGTCGAGTCAAAGGCAATGGCATTCGGATTGGATAATCCCGCAGTTTCATCAATGAAGACCGTGACGCCGCCCAAAGGATCCAAGACATAGACTCGGTGCGTATCATCCGAGATATACAATTCGCCGCTCGAATTGAACGCCACCCCGGAAGGTCCATTGAAGCCTAGGGCAAACGTATCAACCTCACCCGCAGGGTTGACTTCTGACACATGCCAGCCGCCGCCGCCTCGTCCTTCGTTCGCAACAAAGAGCATTCCGCTGTCAGAAAACGCGAGTCCGAAGGGGCCATAGAGATTATTCGATGGCTCTTCGCCCCCCTTAAACTTATGCCCACTAATGCTTCCCCACTTCTCCTGAGGATCGTCGGGATGATCTTGGTCGTCTGGCTCATCCGGCACGTCTGGCCCGCCCTCGGAGTCGTCCATCTCAGGGCAGATGTGATCAATATACAACTCCTGCCCGCCAACGCTGAACTCGCTAATCGAACCGATAGCCATTAGCTGCCCCTGATCATTGCCGTTACCACCGACCACAAAAACAACAGCGCCCCCGATCACGCTTCCATTGATATCCTGGAAGTTCGAGAAGTTGCGAAAATCACCGTTGATGGAGAAATTAAGATTGCCGCCATATTCCCCGAACAGCATTGAGAATCCGGGAACGCTGCCCATACTTGAGCTAAACCGTAGGCCGATATTATTCACGTTGAACTCATTGCCACCGTGACCGGCATTGCCGCCATTCTCAACCGTGGCGATACCACCTGAGAACAATGTTCCATCCGCCCATTCAAACGGAATGGCCTCCACATCGAGTAGAGCCCCACCGGAGGAGTCCTGAATCACAAAGGTATCCCCAACGTTGTAAGTCCCGCCAAGGGCAAGATCTTCAAACTCAAAACAATCTCCGCAGCAACCCATCCCTTCGGGCAAGTGCTGAATACCAACATTATCGATATTGAAACCGGAATTATCTGATGGACTCTCCAAATAAAGACTGTCGAAGGTCACGATCGGGCTGCCCGAACGATCGACTGCTCGCCCGACCATGACAGCGGGGAAGCCATGAAACAAACAGACCTCAACTTCGGAACCATGGTTGGTGATGCAAATGACTGCGGCGTGATCAGAACTTGTTCCGTCATCGGCGATCTTCGGCCAGGTCGCCATCGTACCATCGGGTTGCACCATTGTGCGGATGTCTCCGGTTTCTGGAACCGGAGGAGGAGTCCAGTTTACAGGACTTGTGTCGTTGTCCAATAGAGGCCCCATGTCAAAATCGTCCCAGACGTTGTCTTCCCGTCGGATTGAGTAGTCACCATCCTTCGTGCTTGAACCGCTCGTGCTAGCACTCTCCCAGTAGCTCACATCGACGAGGTACCCTTGGTCGTCAGTAAAGCCTGACGTACCGTGAGTGTTGTAGGCGCCGAATCGAAGAAAATTGTAGGGCTGAATGCCCGGATCATTCGGCTGGGCCACATAGCGATAGTCCACTTTGACCCGCAAGGATTCTCCAACCGCTAGGCTGACAGATGGAAACTCAACCTTGAGGTTGGTTTGATCATGAGTGCTTTGATAAACGTTTTCGGCAGGAACCGGGTCTAAGACTGCGTCCGTCGCAACCTGCCAATCGACCATCGAGGAGTGTACGAGGTTGGGATTCCCTGAAGGGCTTCCCACTGTATCTGAGTCAAAGGTCACAGGAGGGATCACCATTGCGGCGAAAGCCCCACTGACCTGCAAAAGAGAAAGGGTAAGTAGCAGCCCCCTCTTCCATTGAGTAACAATTGTTTTCGTTGTCATAGTTTTCACATTTTCGCATCGCACTATGAACAACACAGAATCCGTGCCAATCTCACGACCGAGAGACCAGAATCCAGATCAGGAACAGCTCTACAAAGGGCTCAAGAGGCCTCTGGCACTTGCTTACGAGGCCCTCACAAACCGTTTTTTTGCCCAGGAGTAATTGGAAATCTGGACGATTCAAAACGAAGAGAGATCCCCAAGAAAACGCCCAGAGACAGGAAGGCATCGCAGTCTCAGAGCTGCAAACGAGACGAAAACACTCTGAAACAGCCTTCCTCCAAACGGAAAAAAAGCGTCAACGCCGGCATGGAGGGGCAGCACCGAACCCTCCCCCATCCTCAAAGAGCGGATTACCCAGGCTCTCTCGAACCTAAGCTCCAGAGCACCAAACTGCACAGACACCCAAGGCAGCCTCTAAGAACACACTCACAAACAAAAACGGGAGCCTGTCTCAACGACAAGCTCCCGTCAAAAGTCAACGGATCAACTAGTATTTGATCAGTCCTTCTTCTCTTCTTCAGACTCAGCAGATGCTGCGGTTTCCTCTACGGGAGCCGATTCCTCGGCTGCAGGCGCAGCGGCGGAACTCTCTTCCTTAGCAGGGGCACTTGCTTCGCTAGAACTTGCAGCGCTCTCGCCAGCCTCTACCCACTCAAGGATAGCGGTCTGGGCAGCATCGCCTCGACGAACACCCAATTTGATGATTCGAGTATAACCACCAGCGCGGTCGGCATGTTCAGGGGCGATCTCATTAAAGAGAATGCGAACAGCATCTTCCTGATGCAATCTGGCCGCTGCCAATCGACGATGGTGAATTGACCCCTTCTTACCCAGGGTCACCATCTTCTCAGCAACAGGACGCGCCGCCTTGGCTTTCGCCAAAGTGGTCGTCACGCGGCGATGCTTGATCAAGCTGCAAACTAGGTTCGCTAGCATCGCGTTACGGTGACTCCCGGTGCGCCCAAGCTTTACGGTGTTCTTCTGATGTCTCATCTTCGTTCCCTAACGTCTAACCGAGCACACTTGCGTCTTCTTCTTTGCCAGACTCAAGTAGCGTCGCATCAATATTCATACCAAGCGTCAAACCAAGCCCTTGCAACTTGTCTTTGATCTCGTTGAGCGATTTCTTTCCGAAATTGCGATACTTCAGCATCTCAGCTTCAGATTTCATCGCCAACTGCCCCACAGTGGTGATGTTCGCATTGTTCAAGCAATTCGCAGCTCGAACACTCAGCTCGATCTCGTTGACGCTCATGTTCAACAGTTTTCGCATCCGGGACTTCTCGTCATCCTTCTGCTCTTCAACTTCCTCAAATTCTACCGCGTTCTTGTCGTATCCCACGAACACATCCAAATGCTTCTGGAGAATCGCAGAAGATTGGGTCAGTGCGTCATCAGGAGACATGCGGCCATCCGTCCAAAGCTCGATGATCAATCGATCATAATCCGTTCGTTGCCCCACACGTGCACTCTCAACGTGGTATTTCACTCGACTCACCGGCGAGAAAATAGAATCGATCGCAATCACACCAATCGCTTGATCTGGCTTCTTGTTCTCGTCACCAGGGCAGAATCCACGGCCCACTTTGACTTCCATCTCAATCTCGAATTTCTTCTTCTTATCGATGGTACAAATGTGTTGCTTAGGATTAACAACCTCAATGTTCTGAGTTTCTGAGATGTCTGCTGCGGTTACAGCACCGTCCTTATTGACGGATAGCAAGACGGTTTGAGGGTCGCGTGTGTGCGCCTTCAATTTCACCTGCTTCAGGTTGAGAATGATGTCCGTCACGTCCTCAACAATCCCGTCAACGGATGCGAATTCGTGCATCGCACCATCGATCTTGATGGACGTAATCGCTGCGCCCTCTAGGGACGAAAGAAGCACTCGACGAATGGAGTTACCAATCGTGTGTCCGTACCCTGTTTCAAAGGGTTCTGCGACGAATTTCGCATAGCTATCCGTTGCCGTTGACTCATCCTTGGTCAACCGCTTCGGCATTTCAAACCGACCTAATCTTACTGGCATCTATATTTGTGGGGTTTGCAGTTTTAATCTGACTGACGCTGAAGCCCTTTCCAGCGCCCGTCCATATACCTGCGTTCTTACTAGTTTATTCTCGCAGGGCTTAACGAGAGTAGAATTCAACAACAACCTGCTCGTTCGCAATCGGCTGAATCTCATCCCGGGTTGGAATGCGAGTCAGGACTCCCTTGAAGAGCTCACGATCAAGGTTCAACCAATCTGGCACAGTACGGCTCGTTGAGCTCTCCATGTTCTTGGTCGCAAGTTGCTTCGAAGCGCTCGCATCCTTCACCTCAATCGTGTCATTCAATTGCACGGCGTACGAGGGAACATTCACCCGTTGGCCGTTCACCTTCAAGTGCCCGTGGGCAACCATCTGTCGAGCAGCTGGCCGGCTAGGTGCAAAACCCAACTGGTAAACGATGTTGTCGAGGCGGGTTTCCAAGATCTGCAACATCGTCTCACCGGTCACACCCCGTTGACGACGAGCTTTCTCATAAACAGCACGAAACTGTTTCTCCAACAGACCGTAGTAATAGCGAAACTTCTGCTTCTCGGCCAAACGTAGAGCGTAATCAGTCAACTTCCGCCGACTCTTTGGACCGTGCATGCCCGGTGAGTAATTGCGGCGTTCCAAATACTTGGAGGGCCCAAAAATGGGCATTCCAAATCGACGACTGATACGAGTCTTTGGTCCTGTATATCGAGCCATAATCTAAAATCCTTACACGCGTCGTTTCTTACGGGGACGGCACCCATTATGTGGCACTGGCGTCACGTCTTTGATGGACGAGATCTCCAGCCCGATCGCTTGAAGTGCTCTAATCGCCGATTCTCGACCTGAGCCCGGGCCTTTGACCCGCACTTGCACTTCCTTCAAGCCATGAGACATCGCTCGACGGGCGGCATCTTGGGACACTTGCTGGGCAGCAAACGCAGTGCTCTTGCGAGATCCTTTAAACCCAACTTTGCCGGCGCTTGACCAAGCAACCACATTCCCCTGCATGTCGCTGATCGTCACCAAAGTGTTGTTGAATGTTGCCAAAATGGTTGCGACTCCTACGGTCACATTCTTGGACCCTTTGGCCTTAATGATTTTGGCAGGTCCCGTATCGGTAGCCAACAATTCAGCAGCCGTTGGAGCTGCAGCAGACTCTGGTGCATCCTTCTTAGCATCAGCAGCCTTACCCTTAGCTTCAGATTTCTCAGCCTTGGGTTCTTTTCCTTCGGCGGGCTTTGCTTCAGTTGCCTTTTCAGGAGCAGCAGCGGTTGCTTCCGCCGGGCTTGCAGAAGCCTCTTTCTCAGGAGCAGCCTCTGGCGTTGGGTTCTCTTTCGCGTCTTCAGACATAGATTTTCAAATCAAGATTACGATCTCCTAGTGGATACCAGACTTGGCATTCGGATTCCTTTGAACACCAACAGTCTTCTTTGGCCCTTTACGGGTACGAGCATTTGTTGAGGTGCGTTGGCCCCGAACCGGTAATCCCCGAATGTGCCTGAAGCCACGATACGATTTCGTTGCCTGGAGGCGCTTCAGGTTCATACCGATCTCTCGGCGCAAGTCACCCTCGATCATATACTGACCATCTTGGATCGCATGAACGATCTTGCTAACCTGGTCATCGGTTAGATCTTTGGCTCTCACGCTTGGCTCAATCCCGGCATGCTCCAAGATCGCCAAGGAGTTCACTGGGCCAATTCCATACAAATACCGTAGCGAAATATCGATTCGCTTCTCACCGGGGATGTCGACACCCAAAATACGAGGCATAAGTCTTCTTTCTAAATTCGATTAGCCTTGTCGCTGCTTGTGACGTGGGTTCGAGCAAACCACACGAATCACGCCTTCACGACGAATGATTCGGCAATGCTCACATAACTTTTTGACCGACGCTCTAACTTTCATAATTTCAACTAGCTAATTGTTCAACAATCGTGCCCTTCGACAAATCAAACGGCGACATCGTCACTTTGACACGATCACCAATCCCAATCTTAACAAAAGCCACCCTCAACTGGCTTGCCAAATGAGCCACAATGTGGTGCCCATTCGGCATCTTCACTCGACACCGATGATTCGGCATCAACTCCACAATCAAGCCTTCAACGTGGATGGCATGTTCTCGGGACATGTCAAAATCTCTGGCTGCCCGTCCGTTACCAAGATGGTATGCTCAAAATGCGCAGACCGCTGCCCATCTTGCGTCACCACCGTCCAACGATCGGCCAACACTTCCACTTTCGGCGACCCGATATTTACCATCGGTTCAATCGCCAAGGTCATGCCGGCTTTCAACTTAGGAGACTTCCCTCCCGCGTAAAAATTCGGCACTTGCGGTTCTTCATGAACCGAACGGCCGACGCCATGACCTACAAATTCTCTAACGACCGTCATGCCGCTTTCTTCGACACAACTTTGAACGGCTCGCGAAATATCGCAGACCCGATTCCCAACAATGGCCTTACTGATGCCATCCATCAGAGATCGCTCTGTCACATCAAGCAACGCCTGATCCTCAACACCACAACCGCCAACTGCAACCGTTGTAGCATTGTCCCCGACAAAACCACCGTATCGGACCCCGACATCTAAGCTCACGATGTCCCCAAACAGCAAACGCCTCGCCCCTGCAATTCCATGAACCACTTCTTCGTTCACCGAAATACAGATGTTACAAGGATAGCCTCGATAGCCTAGAAAGGCGCTCTTGCAACCGTAGTGGGCAATCCTCGTCCCAGCAAACTCATCAAGTTCTTTTGTTGATTTACCAGGCTCTACAAACGCAGCAACCTCTCGCAAAACCGTATTTGCGATGGCCCCAGCCTCACGCATAGCTTGAATCTCATCTTCATTCTTGATGACAATCATGGAGCGAGAGCGATAGGGACAGAATCACCAAGCGAACTAGTTCCGCCCGCGAACACGGCCTTTCTTCATAAACCCATCATAGTGCCGGGTCAACAAATGAGACTCCATCTGCCGCATCGTATCCAACATCACACCGACGGTAATCAATAGACTCGTGCCACCGAAGAACGTTGCCACATCAAAAGGCACACCCAACGACTGCTGTAACACAGGCGGCATAATTGCGATCAAAGTCAAAAAGATTGCTCCAGCAAAGGTGATTCGACTCATCGTGCGATGCAAGAAATCACTGGTTGCTTGCCCCGGCCTGACACCTGGAATGTAACCACCATATTTCTTCAAATCATCGGCGATCTGAATTTCGTTGAACTGAGTAGCCACCCAGAAATACGAGAAGAACAGAATCATCAATCCTTGCAACAGCATGTAGCCGATACTGCCATAGGCAATCAGGCGGCTAATCTCCAAGAACAATTTAATGTCAGTTACTTTACCGAGAGTAAGAAACAACTTATCCGGGAACATCAGAATTGCCTGAGCAAAAATGATCGGCATCACACCGGCGTAGTTGACCCGCAGCGGCATGAACGAACTTCCACCCGAATAGACTTTGCGACCAACAGCCCGCTGCGCGTATTGCACCGGAATCTTCCGTTGAGCCTGAGTCACTGCAATCACACCAGCAATGACAGCACCGAGGATCAGTAACAATGAAATGCCATGAAAGAGATTGTAGTCACTCTCAATCCCGCCGGGAGGATTGAACATGTAAAACAAGGACGTAGCGGCCTGGGGCAAGCGAGCCAAAATCCCGATTGTAATCACTAAGGAAATACCGTTGCCAATCCCTCGCTCGGTGATCTGTTCACCTAGCCACATCAAGAGCAAGGTGCCTGTTGTCAAAATGAGTACCGTCTGTATTCGATACCACCAAATAGAATCCGAAAGAACCAACTCCCCACTGAATCCATCAAAGATCTTTTCTGGATTCTCCCAACCAAGCGCCATCACAAAACCTTGCCCTAAACAGAGAAGAACTGTCAGATACCGTCCGTATTGGATGATCTTTGCTCGTCCACCTTCTTCTCTCGCCAACTTACTCAGACCAGGCAACACCGCAGTCATCAGCTGAATGATGATCGTCGCACTGATGTAAGGCATGATTCCCAGAGAGCCAATAGCACAACGCTCCAGAGCCCCTCCGGTAAACAAACTGTACATTCCCAACAAACCGGCCCCCCCAGCTTGTTCTGCCGATTGCGCCAAGAACTCGGAGAGCTTTGCCCCATCCAATCCAGGAACCTGGATCAGCGCAATGAGTCGGCACACGGCCAGTACGAAGAGAGTAAATAATATTCGCGACTTGAGCTCCGGAATCTTGAAGCAGTTAGCGAATGTATTGACGATACCTGATAGCATGGTCTATCGATCCAATTAAGCGTCAGCCTTAAGCTTCTTTTCCTTCTTCAGCGGCGTGACTTCACACGTTCCGCCAGCCCCTTCGATCTTGGCTTTTGCCGATGCACTGAAAGCCTGAACCTTAACTGTCAGTTTTTTGGAAAGCTCACCTTGCCCAAGAATCTTCACTCCATCTGCATTCCCGTTCGCTAAGCCAGCAGCCTGTAACGACTTAAGATCGACTACAGAACCCGCCTCAAATGCTTCCAACGAGGATACATTAACAGGAATATAGGTCGTGGCGTGTTGGACATTGCTGAATCCGCGTTTTGGCAAACGACGGATCAAAGGCATCTGACCACCCTCAAACCCAGGTCGGAAACTCGAACCAGCCCGAGAATGCTGTCCTTTGTGTCCGCGACCACTCGTCTTACCGAGTCCACTCGATTCACCCTGCCCGAGACGTTTCCGTCGATGTTTGGCGCCCGGACGCGGCTTTAAATTATGTAATCGCATGTGATTATTGAGATACAGTTTCTTCTTGCGCCACAGTAGTCACTGCTTCAGCGCTTGCTTCACTCGCTGCCTCAGCAGGAGCTTCTTTTTTGGCACCAGGAACCGGAACACCTCGATCGGAGTAGATATCCACGCGTTTGCGCAGTCCGGTCAGTGCCGCTAGAGTTGCCTTCGCTACGTTAGCAGCGTTGTTCGAGCCAAGCGATTTCGTTAAGACGTCCTTAACCCCAGCAGACTCCAGAACAGAACGAACAATCTTGCCGGCAATAACTCCCGTTCCCGGACAAGCAGGACGGAGCATGATCGTTGCCCCACCATAGCAGGTGTCAACCCGATGAGGAATCGTGTCTCCGGTAAGTGCGACGGGGACCATTGATTGTCGAGCATTCTCACTGGCTTTGCGAATCGCATCTGCGACCTCGCCAGCCTTGCCAAGTCCGAGCCCGACCTTGCCTTTACCATCACCAGCAACGATGAGCGCGCTGAAGTTAAATCGACGACCACCTTTGACGACTTTGGAAGAACGATTGATAAAAATCACTTTCTCGGTGATATCAGACTCTTCTCGGTTGTCACCGTAGCGCCCACCCTGGCCATCTCGCCGACCACGACCGCCCTGACGACCACCTTGGCCACCGCGGAATCCGCCACCCTGACCACGACCTTGGCCTCCACCTCGGAAGCCACCGCCTTGGCCACCGCGGAATCCACCGCCCTGGCCACCGCGGAATCCACCGCCCTGGCCACCACGGAAACCGCCGCCACCTTGGCCACCTCGAAAACCACCGCCACCTTGGCCGCCTCCATAACCGGAGGAGGAAGAACCACTTGATGCTCCGCCTGATGCGGCTGGACTATTGCTGCCCGTATTACTCGTTGTTTCTGCCACAGGAAATCCTTACAAAGATTAGAATTCTAGTCCACCCGCTCTGGCTGCCTCAGCCAAAGCCTTCACTTTTCCGTGATAACGGGCACCGCTTCGATCGAAAACCACATTAGAAATGCCTTTGTCTTTGGCAATAGAGGCTGCTAGCCCGCCCAGGAGTTCTGCCCCTTTCACATTGGCGCCAACGGCTTCCTTTGTTTTCGCTCGATGGCTCAGAGAAGATACTGCAGCCATCGTCTGTCCGGTCGAATCATCAATGAACTGAACGTAAACGTTCTTTTCAGTAAAGCGCACGCTCATGCGCGGCCGTTCGCCAGTGCCAGTGACCTTCTTGCGAATGCGAAACCGTCGGCGTCGCAATAGTCCCAATCGTTTATCCGTTTTCATCAGTGGATCAGAAAGAAAATACCAAATTAAATAGAAGCTTACTGAACGGTCTTACCTTCCTTACGGATGATTCGTTCGTCCTTATACTTCACTCCCTTGCCCTTGTATGGCTCAGGCGGGTAGAAGCTCCTGATTTCAGCGGCGACCCGGCCCACAACCTGTTTGTCGGCCCCCTCAATCTTAATGTTTGTTCCCTCAGATACGGTCACCTTCAAATCCTTAGGGAAACTGTAGTTAATCTGGTGGGAGTAGCCTAAATTCAAATCGATCACGTTCCCCTTCACCGCAGCCTTGAAACCAACACCATTGATTTCGAGTTCTTTCGTAAAGCCGGTGGACACGCCTATGACCATATTGTTCAACAGCGAACGTGTCAGACCGTGGAGAGCCTTTGCTTCTTTGTCATCGCCATCACGACTCACAACAAGCTGATTCTCCTTTTGCTCCACACTTGCGCGACCAGGGACATCCCAACTGAGCTTGCCCTTCGGGCCTTCAACCTCGACCGCCTGACCGTTGATCGCAACTTTCACCTTATCAGGCAGATCAATCGGAGATTTTCCTATTCTAGACATACTCTTAACCCTTACCAGACGTGGCAGAGGACCTCGCCGCCAACATTCTGTTTCTTTGCATCTCGTCCGGTCATGACGCCACGCGAAGTAGAAAGAATTGATACTCCCATACCTCCCAACACACTCGGAACTTCACCAGCTCCCACATAATGACGCAGACCGGGGCGACTGATTCGCTTGATTCCTGCGATCACACCGCGTCGTCCCTTGTACTTGAGGGTCATCCCAATCGTTTTCTTGATGTCTCCTGACACCTCAAACTCCTGAATGTAGCCCTCTCGCTTGAGCATCTCGACCACGCCAACCTTCAACTTGGAATGAGGAACGGTCACCTTGGGCAACAACGCAGAACTCGCGTTGCGGATGCTCGTTAACATGTCACCAATTGGATCCATAATGCTCTACCAGCTCGCTTTCGTTACGCCCGGAATCAATCCGGCCAATGCCATCTCTCGAAACGTCAAACGAGAGCAACCAAATTTTCGGAAATACCCATGTCGACGACCGGTGATATTACATCGGTTCACAACGCGGGTCGGGCTTGCATTACGGGGCAGTTTGTTGAGGCCCTCGTAATCTCGTGCTGCGCGCAACTCTGCTCGCTTCTCGGCGTACTTCTTCACCGTCGCCGCCTTCTTCTTATTCCGCTCTATCCAAGCTTTCTTTGCCATAACGAACTCCGATCATGCAAAGGGCATGCCCATCAGTTTCAACAATTTTCGCGCCTCGTCGTCAGTCTTTGCAGAGGTCACGATGGTGATGTCCATTCCTTGAGTCCTCTTCACCTTGTCCAAATCGATTTCGGGAAAGATCGTCTGATCTGAGATTCCCAATGAGTAATTCCCGCGCCCATCAAAAGACTTGCTCGGAATACCTCGAAAATCACGAATACGAGGAAGTGCCGCAGTCACCAGGCGGTCGAAAAACTCATACATCACTTCACGTCGCAAGGTAACTCGGCAACCAATGGCCTGGCCAGCTCGCAGCTTGAAGTTCGAGACACTCTTCTTCGCACGACAGACAACGGGCTTGCGACCCGTGATCAAAGTGAGGTCAGAGGTCGCGTCTTCCAATGCGCCCTTTTCTAGTGTCGTGCTCACACCCATGTTCACCACGATCTTTTCCATACGTGGATATTGGTGAACATTCGTGTATTTCTCGTCCGCCTTAAATTCAGGGACGACACTATCGATATATTTCTGATAAAGTCTCGGCTTCATCCAACCTCTTACTCACTGTTTTGCCCGCGCTTTGCAGCTCGTGCGTCAAATTTTTCCGCTAACATCACGTTGGAGGCATGAACCGTGCCCTCGCGCTCGAGGATCGCACCTTCGGGGTACTGCTGGCTCTTCCGAACGTGTTTCTTGATCAAGTGCAAACCCTCGACGATCACACGTTCCGCCTTCGGCAAAACGGCGATCACTTTACCGCGTTTACCTTTCTCTGTTCCGGCGATGACGACTACTTCGTCGCCGCTCTTTACATGAAGATTCGTTGGCATAGGATCAGATAACCTCTGGAGCTAGTGAAACGATTTTGGTAAATCGTTTTTCGCGAAGCTCACGAGCAACGGGCCCAAAAATACGGGTCCCTCGGGGGTTCTTGTCTTTGTCGATGATAACGACAGCATTAGAGTCAAATCGAAGATAGGAGCCGTCTGGACGACGAATAGTCGATCGCGTGCGAACCACAACGGCATTCACAACGTCTCCCTTTTTCACCGTACCGTCTGGGGCGGCCTCTTTAATGTGCGCCTTAATGATATCCCCCACTCGGGCGACGCGCTGACTTTGACCGAGAACACCAATGGCAGCAGCCTTCTTGGCTCCGGTGTTGTCCGCGACGTTTAATACACTGCGTAATTGAAGCATTTCCTTAAGCCCTTTCTACAATCCTTAAGCAGCCGTCTTGGACGTGATCACCTCGACCAATCGCCAGGTCTTGGTCTTTGACAATGGGCGCGTTTCAAGTATGCGCACCTGATCACCGACCTTAGCCTGCTCCTTCTCATCGTGGGCGTAGCACTTACTGAAGACTGTCACCACCTTCTTGTACCGAGGGTGATGGATCCGTCGTCGAACGCGCACTACAATCGTGCGGTTCATCCCGTCGGAGATCACTTCTCCCACGCGTTCTTTGCGATGCCCTCGCTTTGCTGTCGACTCTGACATAGTCTGTAAACCTAATTCTGCTGCTGTTGCCCTTTGAGGATCGAGATCTGTGTTTCGATCCTGGCGATATCCCGACGCAAATCTCTCAACCGAGACGGTTTCTCCAGCTGGCTACTCGCCTTTTGGAGACGCAAGTTAAACAATTCCTGACGAGCATCTCGGTTCTTCGCGCTCAACTCGGCCGAAGAGAGATCTCGAAGATCTGACATTTTAAGCGGCATAATCCTTAACTTAGCTTGTGTCTCGCGATGAACTTCGTTTTGATCGGCAACTTGGCAGCCGCGAGTCGGAATGATTCCCGTGCCAAATTCTCAGATACACCATCGATCTCGAAGAGGATACGAGCAGGACGAATCACAGCTACCCAACCTTCAACACCGGCCTTACCTTTACCCATTCGAGTTTCCAAAGGCTTCTTGGTGTAACTCTTATCAGGAAAGACTCGGATCCAAACCTTGCCTCGGCGCTTCATATTGCGCGTGATGGCAATACGAGCGGCCTCGATCTGCTTGTTGTTCAACCAACAGCGACCCAAGGCCTGGAGGCCAAATTCGCCAAAGGCAACCGATTCGCCACGTCGGGCAAGTCCCGATCGGTTACCCCGCTGCATCTTGCGATGCTTAACCCTTGCCGGCATTAAAGGCATAACTAACTCCTACGCTCTCTTCCTAAATTCTCTTGTTAACCCAAAAACGACGAACCTGGAGCCGCAATCGCAGGCTCGGGGGCAGACATATCGATTTCGCCCTTGCAGATCCAACATTTCACACCCAGCACACCCTGAAGGGTCTTGGCTTCTGAAAAACCATAGTCGATGTTGGCCCGAAGCGTATGCAAAGGAACGCGACCTTCAAGATACGATTCAACGCGCGCCAATTCGGAACCACCGAGACGTCCGGCACAACGAATCTTGATGCCGTCCGCTCCGAAGTCCATCGCCGTCTGAACGGCTTTCTTCATCGCCCGTCGGAATGAAATTCGACGCTCGAGTTGCAAACAAACATTGTCAGCTACCAATTGGGCATCAATTTCAGGGCTCTTGATCTCGTGAATGTCGACATAAACCTCTTTGCCTGTGAGCAAAGAAACTTCTTCTTTCAGCTTATCAATCTCAGCACCCTTACGGCCGATCACTACTCCAGGTCGGGCAGTATAGATCGTCACACGGCAACGTGTTGCAGCGCGCTCGATCTGAATCTTCGGCACGGAGGCAGATTCAAGTTTAGACTTGAGGATTTGTCGAATCTGAAAGTCTTCCGAGAGCAATCCTCCAAAGTCACGCTTGTCAGCGTACCATTTTGATCGCCAATCTCGATTGACTGCAATTCGCAGCCCTATTGGATTTGTCTTCTGTCCCATTGCAAAAACCTACTGATCGGAAACTACGACCGTGACGTGGCAGCTTCGTTTTCTAATCGGGCCGGCTGAACCGCGCGCTTTTGGCACGAACCGTTTAAGTGATCTTGCTTGTCCTGCAACTGCTTCTCGCACGACCAGCGATTCCGGCTTCAAATTGTTGTTGTTCTCCGCATTTGCGATTGCGGATTTGAGGGTCTTTTGAACCACCCGAGCGGATTTGCGCGGGACGGCCGACAACACAGCCACAGCTTGCAACGCATTCATGCCCTGAATTTGACGCGCCACCTCACGCATCTTTTGAGCGGACATCCGCACGTTTCGAGTAATCGCCTTAACTTCCATGATTACTTGGTTACCTTAGCTGTGTGTGAACCGTGTTTACGGAATGCACGAGTAGGAGAAAACTCCCCTAGCCGGTGCCCGACCATATTCTCGGTAACAAACACGGAGTTAAATACTTTGCCATTGTGGACGCTAAAAGTATGCCCCACAAAGTCAGGCGTAATCATCGAACGACGCGACCACGTCTTGATCGGTTTCTTGCTGCCCGACTCATTCATCTTCGAAATCTTCTTGAGAAGATGTCCGTCAACAAACGGTCCTTTTTTGATCGAACGTCCCATAGTCGCTTCTACTTACGTTTCATTGGACGACCATCTCGTCGCACCAAGATGAATCGATTCGAGGTTTTGTGTTTATGTCGAGTTTTATATCCCTTGGCTAAGAGACCCCATGGAGAAACAAGGTGTTGGCGTCCACCACCACTCTTGGATTGTCCTTGACCACCACCATTTGGATGGTCAACAGGGTTCCGCGATACACCGCGGGTGAGAGGCCGACGACCCAAATGTCGCGCCCGACCAGCTTTACCAAGGATCACATTCTCATGTTGGCTGTTACCGACGGCGCCGATGGTAGCCTGGCACTTGCCGTGAAATCGTCTAATTTCACCCGAAGGGAGCTTCACCTGAGCATACCCAGAGTCAAACGACATCAAGGTCGCTTGCGAACCGGCCGTGCGGACAATCTGACCGCCGCCGCCAGGCACGAGCTCTAAGCTATGAATGCTAGAACTCACGGGAATCTCTGAAAGCGGCAAGGCACAACCAACTTGCTTGGGCGATCCCGGACCGCTGCTGACCTTGGCTCCCACTTCGAGCCCTTCTGGAGCAATGATATAGCGCTTCTCGCCATCGGCATATTTGACCAACGCCAAACGAGCCGACCGGATCGGATCATACTCGATCGCTTCAACCGTCGCTTCGACGCCGTGCTTGCGTCGTCGGAAATCAACGTTACGGATCTTCTGTTTGTGTCCACCACCAATGGCGCGAGCAGTGATACGGCCATAGCAGTTACGGCCACCCGTCTTCTTCTTGGTCTTAGTTAAGCGCTTCTCTGGCTTCGTCTTCGTGATGTCAGCAAAAGATGCTACCGTCAGAAAACGACGCGCTGGCGTCAATGGTTTGAATGTTTTTACAGCCACAGCTTCTTACTCCCCTTGCGGTCTAAGTTAGTTCGATCTTGTCCCCTTCCTTAAGGGTAACAATGGCCTTCTTCCAGTCAGGAGATTTTCCTGCCTGATAGGTGCGCTGCCTTCGGGCCTTTCCACGCACATTGATGGTGTTAACGCTCAACACCTTCACTTTGAATAATTCTTCAACGGCTTGCCGGATCTGAATCTTGTTCGCTCGTTTGTCCGTCACCACCGTATACTGGTTGCGCTCATCAGAGAGTAACGCCCCCTTTTCGGTGATTCGAACAGTCTTGATCACATCAAACGCGTTCATACTTAAGCTTCCCCTCCCTTATCGGCGAGTCGTTGCTCCACGGCCTCGAATGCTGCTTGGCTAAAAACAATGTGATCATACTTCAGAAGATCGTAAGTATTCACCGTCGAAGCCAAAGTCACATCCACGTAAGGGATGTTCCGAGCAGAGAGAACAAAGTTCTCATTGATGGATTCCGAAACAAACAAAGTTGTGCCAGTCAATCCTAGCGAGTCACAGGCGGCCAAACAGCTCTTGGTGCTAGGCTTGTCAAAGCTCAAAGCATCAACAATCTGCACTTCGTTCGCTTTGATGCGCTCACTCAGTGCTTTTCGCAAAGCGAGCCGCTTAGTCTTCTTCGAAATCGTCTTGGCGAAACTTCGTGGCTTGGGCCCGAATACGACACCGCCTCCACGCCAAATTGGCGAGCGAACGTATCCAGCACGAGCGCGGCCCGTTCCTTTTTGCCGCCAAGGTTTGCGGCCTGAGCCAGCTACTTCAGCAACCGTCTTTGTGCAGGCAGTCCCGCTTCGCTGCGCAGACGTATAGGCTACCACAGCATCATGCACTGCTTGAGTTCCTCGCCCATTCTCAATGAGCTCGAACTTCACTTCGTAATCTCCAACCTCACCACCGGAGGTATTTTTGATCTTGATATTCATCGTCTGATCCCGTCAGGCCCTACGCCGCTTTCGCCTTCTTCTTCTTAGCGCCGCGAATGACCACGTAGTCACCAACAGCACCTGGAATGGCACCACTGATGAGAATGACTTGTTCGTCTTCCATCACGCGAACCACCTTCAAATTCTGAACCGTACGCCGCGCTTGGCCCATATGCCCAGGCATCGGCTGCCCTTTGCGAACAGTACCAGGCGTCGATCCCTGACCGATTGAACCTGGTCGGCGTTTCCAGCCCTTCGCACCATGCGTTTGGCGTCCACCACCGAAACCGTGACGCTTCATAACACCCTGAAATCCATGTCCCTTGGTTGTTCCAATAGCATCAACCCAATCACCTGCAGAGAAGCAGTCCCCCGGTTTCACTTCGTCACCAGGTTTCACCGAAAGTTCAAAGTCGCGGAACTCCTTGATCCGCTGGCATGGATCCACTTTGTGCTTCGCATAGTGGCCCGTCATAGGCTTGTTCACTCGCTGCGCCTTCTGAGATCCAAATCCCAATTGCACCGCGTTGTAGCCATCCGTTTCTTCGGTCTTACACTGTAGAACCCGGTTGGGCCCACACTGCACTACCGTCACGCACAGCAAATTCCCGGCGTCATCGTACACCTGGGTCTGGCCCAGTTTCTTTCCAAGTAAACCAACCATGACTAAATCTTAATCGTAATGTCTACACCTGCGGGAAGATTGAGCTTCTTCAACTCATCGACGGTCTTAGCCGTTGGATCTAGAATGTCCAACAGACGTTTGTGCGTGCGTTGCTCAAATGTCTCATGTGACTTCTTGTCTACATGAGGGGAACGAGTGACCGTAAACCGCTCAACCCGAGTGGGAAGCGGGATAGGTCCCGCCACACGCGCACCAGACCGTTTCACCGTGTCGACGATTTCAACCGCCGACTGATCAATTACCCGGTGATCGTAGGCCTTCAGCCTGATTCGAATTCGTTGTCCTGACATACTTGATTGCTATAAATGCTATTCGCCTCTAAGCCCTGACAGCATAGCTCTGTCCCGTATCTAAAATACTGTCCAAGATGCGCTGAGGCACCTCTTCAAATTTCAATGGCTCCATCGAATACGAAGCCCGCCCTTTCGAAAGTGATCGCACATCTGTTGAATATCCGAACATCTCCGACAAAGGAACCTCCGCATTCACAAGCGCAACTTGCGGTTTCGAGTCGATATTGACGATCTTTCCACGGCGTCGATTAAGATCGCCAAGAACATCGCCTTGATACTCCTCCGGAGTGCTCACTTCGACTTTCATGACTGGTTCCAACAGAACCAATCCAGCCTCTTTAGCGGCTTCGCGAAACGCAAAGATCGCGGCCATTTTGTAAGCCAACTCAGTAGAGTCGACATCATGGAAGGAGCCGTCGATAACGCTCATCTTCACGTCTACCATGGGGTATCCCGCAAGAACACCCCCAGCAACCGACTCTTCCAATCCGCTGATTACAGCGGGAATAAATTCCTTAGGGATCACACCGCCGACAATTTTGTCTTCGATCTCAATTCCCTTCCCCGTTTCATTCGGCTCAATCGTGATCACCACGTGACCATATTGTCCCTTGCCACCCGTTTGGCGAATAAACTTCTCGTCACCACGAGCCGCCTTCGTAATCGTTTCACGATAAGCAATCTGAGGATTCCCAGAGTTCGCACCGACCTTAAATTCTTTGAGCAAGCGATCCCGAATGATCTCCAAATGAAGCTCACCCATCCCAGCGATGATTAACTGACCGGTCTCATCGTTGGTGAAACACTTGAACGTTGGATCTTCGTCGGAAAGACGCTTCAACCCCTCGCTCATCTTATCCCGATCGGCCGTTGTCCGTGGCTCAATCGCCATCGAAATCACAGGCTCCGGGAAGGTCGGAGGCTCCAACATCACTTGATCCTGCTTGTCACAGAGGGTATGCCCAGTCGCAACGTTCCGCACACCGACGATTGCGGCAATGTCTCCGGCATATATCGCGTCGACGTCCGTTCGCTTGTCGGCCTGAATCATCAAGACTCGGCTAATGCGCTCTTTCTTGCCGGTAACAGTATTTAACAGAGTGCTCCCCTTCTTCAACGTGCCACGATAGACACGGAAAAAGACTAATTTCCCAACGAACGGGTCGGTCCAAAGCTTGAATGCCAAACCGCAAAAAGGAGCGTCATCCTTGGTTTCAACATCAACCAATGAATCAAGATCACCAACCGGGTGCGCCTTCATCGCAGGAACATCCAGAGGAGAAGGCAAGTAATCGATGATTGCATCAACGAGAGGCTGAACGCCCTTCTTCTTAAATGCAGAACCACCGATGACCGGAACGAGCTCCAGGCCAACGGTTAAACGCCGAATAGCGGCCTTCAAGACCATCGGCTCGATCGGCTTATCGTCAATAACAAGCTCCGCGATTTCGTCGTCCTTGTCGGCAACAGCGGCAACCAGTTGATCAAGGGCAGACTGAGCACGAATCGCCTGCTCCTCAGTCAGGTCATTGACTGAATACTCAACCCCGAGCGGATCAGAATCATCATAGACAATTGCCTTCTGACTCACGACGTCGATAACTCCACTGAGATCCTCTTCACTCCCGATCGGAATAATCACCGGATAGGCATATGCCCCCAGCTTACACCGCATCTCTTCGACAGCGTTCTCAAAATCAGCCCCGATTCGATCCATCTTATTAACGAAGGCAATCCGAGGAACATTGTATTTTGTCGCCTGCCTCCAAACCGTCTCCGATTGAGGCTGAACTCCAGCCACCCCACAAAACACAGCAACGGCACCGTCTAAAACACGCATTGAACGCTCGACTTCAGCGGTGAAATCAACGTGGCCAGGCGTATCGATAATGTTGACCCTGAAGGGTTTACCCTCAAAACTCTTCAACACCCCATCTGGACGCTGGGTCCAAAAACAGGTAATCGCAGCGGAGGTAATCGTAATCCCCCGCTCCTTCTCTTGCTCCATCCAATCCGTCACCGTATTGCCGTCATGAACCTCACCCATTCGGTGAATCAATCCGGTGTAGAAAAGGATTCGCTCAGTGGTCGTCGTCTTCCCTGCGTCGATATGCGCCGCAATACCGATGTTGCGCGTACGCTCCATCGAGTACTCGCGATCAGGCGAGTTTGCGGATGATATCTGTTCGGGGACTGAGTCCACTTTACGTAGAGAATAAAATGGCCCCGGTTAAACGACCAACACGGGGCGACTTAAGTTTAATTTGATTACCAGCGAAAATGTGCGAATGCTTTATTCGATTGAGCCATTTTATGAACTTCATCTCGGCGTCGAATCGAAGAACCCTGACCTCGAAACGCATCCATGATCTCACCCGCGAGAGCCTGCCCCATTGGAACACCCTTTCGCGCCCCCGCGAACTTGACCAACCATCGAAGGGCCAGAGCATCCTGTCGCTCAGGCGTCACCTCCAAAGGAACTTGGTAAGTTGCACCACCGACTCGGCGGGGCTTCACTTCCAAGCGCGGCTTCACGTTATCAACGGCTCGCTGCAAGACTTCCAACGGAGTTGAGTCCGGGTTCTTTCCAGCCAAAACATCAAACGCTCCATAGACCACCCGCTCTGCGACGGTCTTCTTACCCTCAATCATTACCACGTTGACGAGACGAGCCACTAGATGGCTATCGTACTTCCCATCCGGGGCAACACTTCTCTTAACTGCTTGTCGACGACGAGACATATAAAACTTTGCAGCCTATCTAAATTAGTCTTTCTTTTCCTTCGGCCGCTTCACGCCGTACTTCGAACGGCTTTGACGGCGTTTTTCCACACCACCGGCATCAAGCGTACCGCGAACAATGTGGTATCGCACACCTGGCAGATCCTTCACACGACCACCACGAACAAGAACGATTGAGTGCTCCTGCAAATTATGACCTTCGTCCGGAATGTAGGCAATGACCTCATATCCGTTGGTCAAACGCACTTTCGCCACTTTCCGCATTGCGGAGTTAGGCTTCTTAGGAGTTCTCGTCATGACCTGGACACAGACGCCACGTCGGAACGGACAATTCTCCAAAGCCGGTGAACTCGACTTCAATCGGATCTTCTTTCGTCCTTTTCGGACCAGTTGATTAATCGTAGGCATTACTGCTCTAAAATAAGTAACAAAAGCACTATTTCTATCCTTACCAGGAGAAACGGAAGGCGGATGTTATCAAAACCCGATCCCGGTGCAATAGATTATTCGAAAAAATTAACGTATTCGAAAAACGGCTGTCTTAACCCGCTAGAGGTTCCCCTAGCGGCGATGCTTCAGCCTCGGTTTCTTCCTCCACAGGGAGGAGTTCTACGAGGTGCTTCACCTTCACATCACGGTGATCATTGTAGCCCGTGCCGGCTGGAATGATGTGCCCCATGATGACGTTCTCTTTAAAGCCTCGAAGGTGATCGACCTTGCCCATTGTAGCTGCTTCCGTGAGCACTCGAGTGGTGTCTTGGAAGGAGGCTGCACTGAGGAAGCTCTCGGTTTCCAGAGAAGCCTTCGTGATGCCTAGGAGCACCGGTGATGCCTCGGCTGGCTTACCACCCATTTCATCAATCCGTTCGTTCTCACGCTCGAAGGTAGACTTTTCAATCTGCTCACCCCAGAGGAAGGTCGTATCACCTGGATCGGTGATTCGTACTTTTCGAAGCATCTGGCGAACGATGACCTCAATGTGTTTATCATTAATGGTCACCCCTTGAAGTCGATAGACTTCTTGAACCTCATTCACCAAATGTTCTTGGAGTTCTTGAGGACCACAAACCTCGAGGATTTCGTGAGGAACAACAGGACCTTCAGTGAGCTGCTGCCCTTTCTTCACGAAGTCACCCTTGAACACAATGACGTGCTTCGCGATCGGAATGAGGTGCTCTTCTTCCACACCGGAGTCAGCGTCGCGAATAATCACACATCGCTTACCGCGGACACTTGGTCCAAAATCAACGATTCCATCAATCTTGGAGATCTCCGCTGCGTCCTTCGGTCGTCGGGCTTCAAAGAGTTCGGCCACACGCGGCAAACCACCCGTGATATCCTTCGTCTTTGAAGTCTTTCGTGGCGTTTTCGCCATCAAGGTTCCGGCCCCGATCTTCGTCGACTCTTGAACCACAATGTGAGCCCCCGATGGGATCGGATAATTCGCAAGTATCTCTCCCTTGCTATCCTGAATCATGATCTGAGGATGAAGGTCTTCCTTGTGATCAATGATAACCATCGCCTCTTGCCCAGTCGCCTCATCAACCTCTTGCTTCATGGTCACACCTTCGATGATATCATGAAACTTCACCTTACCTGATTTCTCTGAAAGAATCGGCACATTGTATGGATCCCATTGAACGAAGGTCTCCCCCTTCTTAACGGTTTCGCCATCCTTAATGGAAACAACAGATCCGATCACAACCGAGTAAGACTCGAGCTCGCGACCGTCATCATTTACGATTGCGATCGTTCCATTCTTGTTAAGCACGATGCTGTTACCATCCTCGAGCTCAACCTTACGGATGTCCTGGTAAACTAACTTACCTTCAAATCGAGCTTTGATTTGCGGCTGTTTGAAGATCTGCGATGCCGTTCCTCCGATATGGAACGTTCTCATGGTCAGCTGCGTCCCAGGCTCACCGATCGATTGAGCGGCAATAATACCAACGGCTTCACCTTCCTTAACCAGGCCACCGGTCGCTAGGTTGCGACCATAGCACATTCGGCAGAGCCCCACCTTACTTTCACAGGTCAGAACAGAGCGAATCCGAGTTCGTTCGATCCCAACGGATTCCACGGCTTTGGCCCGCTCTTCATTAATCTCCTGACCAGCCTCAACAATCACATTCTTGACGTCAGCTGGATCGACAATGTCTTCGCAGGAAGTTCGGCCAATCAATCGCTCACCGAGTTTGACAACCTCATCTTCGCCCTCGTAAATCGCCTGAACCCAAATACCGTTTGAAGTCCCGCAATCGTGCTCTCGAACAATCACATCCTGAGCAACATCCACTAACTTACGAGTCATGTATCCGGAGTCAGCCGTCTTGAGAGCCGTATCAGCCAAGCCCTTTCGTGCACCGTGAGTCGAAATAAAGTATTCCAACACAGTCAAACCTTCGCGGAAGTTTGAGAGAATCGGACGCTCAATAATATCGCCGGATGGCTTTGCCATCAGCCCGCGGAGTCCAGCCAATTGGCGGACCTGCTGACGGTTACCACGAGCACCAGAATCAACCATCAACCACACGGGGTTGAATTCGTCTTTCCCTTGGTTATCCAGAAGGGTCTGAAGCATCACGTTTGCGATCTGATCGGTGGCGTGGGTCCAAATATCGATCACCTTGTTGTAGCGTTCGCCCGGTGTAATCACACCTTTGCGATACTGCTTTTCAACGTCTGCAATTTGCTTCTGAGCCAAATTGATCTCGTCCGTCTTCTCCTGCGGGATAATCATGTCATCAATCCCGATTGAAACTCCGGCACGGGTTGCCTCACGGAACCCGATCTCCTTAAGTCGATCCAAGGTCTCAACCGTTCGGTTATGCCCGCAGTGCTTGTAACAATGCCAGATCAAATCACCGATCTTCCCTTTACCAATCACGCGATTAGGGAAGCCTAGTTCTGTGGGCCAAATCTCACTAAAGATCACTCGCCCGACGGTGGTTTCGATCACTTTCTTCTCAGAATCGCCGAAGACGGTCTCAGTGCCCAAATCCGGATTAGCCAGAAGAATGCGCTCATGAATGCCAACCGACCCATCTTCAAACGCGAAAATCACTTCGACCTTCGTGCTGAACATTTTGAGTCGTTTCTTCTTATCCTTCACCAACTCGCGTGGCTCAGTCGTCAGGTAATAACAACCTAAGGTAATGTCCTGTGTAGGCGTCATGATCGGACGACCACTTGAAGGACTGAAGATGTTGTTAGGAGCCATCATCAAGAGTCGAGCTTCCATCTGCGCTTCCACTGAAAGAGGCACATGAACAGCCATTTGATCTCCATCAAAGTCGGCGTTGTAAGCCGTGCAGACGAGCGGGTGAACACGAATCGCTTCCCCTTCAATGAGGACGGGCTCGAAAGCTTGAATCGACAAACGGTGAAGGGTCGGAGCACGGTTCAACAAGACCGGATGCCCGTGCGTTACCTCTTCGAGAATATCCCAAACTTCAGGGGACTGGCGTTCGATCAGTTTCTTTGCGGAGCGAACCGTGTGCACATACCCAAGTTCCTTCAAGCGCCGAATAATGAACGGCTCGAAGAGAACCAAAGCCATCTTCTTGGGAAGACCACACTGGTTGAGCTTCAACTCGGGACCGATCACGATGACGGATCGACCAGAGTAGTCGACACGTTTTCCGAGAAGGTTCTGACGGAAACGACCGCTCTTGCCCTTGAGCATATCGCTCAGCGACTTCAGAGGTCGGTTACCCGCTCCGGTGACAGCCCGCCCATGTCGACCATTGTCGAACAGTGCATCCACCGCTTCTTGAAGCATGCGTTTCTCATTCCGAATGATAACCTCGGGTGTCTTGAGCTGCAGAAGATTCTTCAAGCGGTTGTTGCGATTGATCACTCGACGATACAAATCATTCAGATCCGAGGTAGCAAAGCGCCCACCCTCAAGCGGAACCAATGGTCGCAAATCTGGCGGAATCACAGGCAACACCGTGAGGATCATCCACTCTGGACGCGTTCGTGAGCTTTGGAAGCCCTGGAACAACTTGATTCGCTTCGCCAGTTTCTTGCGGATTTGTTTGCTGCGGGTTTCCGTCATCGCTTGCTGCAGTTCTTCGATCTGCGGCTGCAATTCAACCAAGGTCAGTGCATTGCGCACAGCGGTCGCCCCCATCTCAGCCGTAAAGGCATCAGCGCCGTAAGTCTCACGCGCCTCTCGGTATTCCAGTTCGCTCAGCAACTGATGCTGCTTCAAGGGGGTCGAGCCAGGATCGATGACCATGTAGTCCTCGTAGTAGATCACTCGCTCGAGCTCACGTCCCGTCATGTCGAGCATCAAACCGATCCGCGAAGGCATGCATTTGAAGAACCAAATATGAGACACTGGAACAGCAAGCTCAATGTGGCCCATACGTTCGCGACGGACACGAGATAGCGTGACTTCTACACCACAGCGATCGCAAACAACGCCACGATGCTTGATGCGCTTATATTTCCCACAGGAACATTCCCAATCCTTCACCGGACCAAAAATCCGTTCACAGAAGAGGCCTCCCTTTTCGGGTTTGAATGTTCGGTAGTTGATCGTCTCCGGATTCTTGACCTCTCCTTTAGACCAGGAGCGAATCGAATCAGGCGAAGCGACGGTGATCGTAATGTGGTCGACCAGGTTGACCTTTTCGAGACCTAACAACTCGCGAGCGGAATCTTTCGTTGTAATCATCTTTTTCTCGATCAGCAATTGTGAGTTCTTCGATCTTTATCCGAGTGCGGTCAATGGTGAAGGCGGTGTGGTCGGTGGCAGCGCTGGCTGCTGTTCGCCATTCGCATAACCAACCTCAACATCCATACCTAGAGATTGAATTTCCTTCACCAACACGTTGAACGATTCAGGCACACCAGCATCGAGAGAGTTATCTCCCTTCACAATGCTCTCGTAGATGCGCGTTCGTCCTTGGACATCATCTGATTTGACAGTCAGGAGCTCCTGCAGAGCGTAAGCAGCACCGTATGCTTCCATCGCCCAGACCTCCATTTCCCCGAAACGCTGTCCTCCATACTGAGCTTTTCCACCCAGCGGTTGTTGGGTCACCAATGAATACGGTCCTACTGCACGAGCATGGATCTTATCAGCAACAAGGTGCCCTAGCTTCAACATGTAGATGTAGCCGACAACAATCTCTTGATCAAAGCGCTCACCCGTTCGACCATCATACAAATGGATCTTGGCATGCTCGGGAAGCCCTGCATCCTCGAGATACCCACGGATCTGAGATTCTTTAATTCCGTCGAAGACGGGCGTCGCGAACGACATTCCTAGAATCTTTGCAGCCCAACCAAGGTGCGTTTCCAAAACCTGTCCCACGTTCATACGGGAAGGCACACCCAGCGGATTCAGAACAATGTCAACGGGCGTTCCATTCGCCAAGAACGGCATGTCTTCCTCAGGCACGATTTTAGCAACGACACCTTTATTTCCATGACGTCCTGCCATCTTGTCACCGACGGAAAGTTTTCGCTTAGAAGCGATGAAGACCTTCACCGATTTGATGATTCCGGTATCGACTTCATCTCCGGATTCAACTCGCTCCATCTCCTCGTCATGCTGCATTTGGAGGTCGTCGAATTTCTTCTTAAAGGAGCCGATGATCTCGTTGATCTTGTTGCGAATAGGCGAAGGGTCAATTTCGATTCGGTCGTATACGCCTGCCAGCTTCCGGAGGAGAGTCTTCGTGATCTTGCGATTGGCTGGAATAATGATTTCACCCGTCTCCGAGTTGATCACATCCAACGGAATCTTTTCACCTAGCAGGATATTACTAAGAGCCTCGGTCAACTGCTCTCGCAGCTCATCCATCTTTTTCTTAAAGTCATCCTCGACCTGCTTGGCATGCTTCTTGGATTCGCTCGTTGCCGTCCGGATTGAACGCTCCGACTCTTTCTTAGCAGAGACCTTCACATCCATGACAATCCCGTAAGTTCCGGACGGAACTTTGAGTGAGGTATCCTTAACGTCGGCAGCCTTTTCACCGAAGATTGCTCGAAGCAAACGTTCTTCAGGAGCCAATTCCGTTTCACTCTTCGGAGTGATCTTGCCCACCAGAATATCACCTGGCTTCACTTCTGCACCCACGCGAATCACACCATCCAAGCCGAGATTCCGAAGAGCTTCCTCACCTAGGTTTGGAATATCACGAGTGATTTCCTCAGGGCCCAATTTCGTATCTCGCGCGCTCACCTCGAACTCATCGATGTGAATGGAAGTAAACACATCATCTTTTACGATTCGTTCACTGATCAGGATCGCATCCTCAAAGTTGTACCCGTTCCAAGGCATGAATGCACAGAGCACGTTCCGCCCCAATGCTAACTCGCCGTTATCGGTACAAGGTCCGTCGGCTATGACATCCCCTTTCTTAATGGGCTGCCCTTTCTCGACCAACGGCTTCTGGTTGATACACGTCGCCGCGTTCGAACGCATGAATTTGCGAATTCCGTAAACGTGAACTCCGCTACCAGGATCGTGCTTAATTTTGCGCTTCGACTCTGGCAATTTGCCATCTTCCGTGATGACGATCTGACTTCCACTGACAGAAGCCACTTTACCCGTCGCCTCTGAAACCATCACGGATCGTGAGTCGCGAGCGACCCGAGCCTCAAGGCCCGTCGCCACAAACGGAGCCTCAGTCACCAACAACGGTACGGCTTGGCGTTGCATGTTAGATCCCATCAAAGCTCGGTTAGCATCATCATGCTCAAGGAAGGGAATAAGCCCTGCTGCAACAGACACCAACTGCTTAGGCGAAACGTCCATGAAGTCAACATTAGGTGGCTCGACATCAATGAAGTCACCCTTACTTCGGCACATCACCCGCTCATTGAGAAAGTTGCCCTTTTCATCGATAGGCGCGTTGGCCTGCCCGACGACAAACTGTTCTTCTCGGTCAGCGGTCAAATACTCAATCGTCTGCGTCACTCGGCCTTTTGTGACCTTACGATAGGGCGTTTCGATAAACCCGAAATCATTGACACGAGCAAAGGTCGCCAACGAAGCGATCAAACCAATGTTTGGTCCTTCAGGAGTCTCAATCGGACAGATACGACCATAGTGAGAAGGATGGACGTCACGCACCTCAAAGCCAGCTCGATCACGCGACAATCCACCGGGACCAAGAGCTGAAAGACGCCTCTTGTGAGTCAACTCTGCAAGAGGATTGATCTGGTCCATAAACTGCGATAGCTGACTTCGGCCAAAGAAATCTCGAACAACCGCGGAAAGTGCTTTCGGATTGATCAACTTCTGAGGGGTCATCGTGTCCAATCCTTGATCGAACAAAGTCATGCGCTCTTTGACCAAACGTTCCGTTCGAGCCAATCCAACGCGACATTGATTAGCCAGCAGCTCACCGACAGTTCGAACACGTCGACTTCCCAAGTGATCGATATCGTCAATACTTCCTTCACCCTTCTTCAGTTGAAGGAGGTACTTGGTGGCGGCTACCAAGTCTTCTCGCTCAAGAATGCGAGAATCATTCTTGGCATCGAGTCCAAGCTTTTGGTTGATCTTGTAACGACCGACGCGCCCAAGATCGTATCGCTTAGGATCGAAGAACAAGCGTTTGATCAGAGCACGCGCATTGGCAGCAGTGGGAGGGTCACCGGGACGGAGACGACGGTAGATATCCTTCAGCGCCTCTTCTTCATTGGTGGTCGGATCTTTCTTGAGGCACTTGATGATGATTCCGTCATCTTTACTCGTGTCGACAACCCGAATCTTGGAAACGCCCAACTCAGCAATCTGCTTTACCACCGCCTTGGAAAGGGGCTCAAACGCGCGAGCAACAACAACACCCTTCTCAAGATCCAATGCATCTTCAGTGAGCACCTTATTTTGGATATCATCCAATCCGGCGGCCTTCTTAACGCCAATCTCTTCAATATCGTAGAAAAGATTTAGAATCTCAGCATCTGAGCCATAACCCAGAGCACGGAAGAAAGTCGTCGTCAAGAACTTGCGGCGCCGCTTCTTCCGATCCAGATAAACATAGAGCATGTCACTGGTATCGAACTGCGCTTCATACCACGAACCGCGATCGGGGATGATACGGAAAGAATGTAGCATCTTGCCGTTCGGATGCTGCGTCGCTTCAAAAGCCAAACCAGGAGAACGGTGCAACTGACTGACAATCACACGCTCAGCTCCATTGATTACAAAGGTTCCTTGCGGGGTCATCAGCGGCAGCTCGCCCATGAAGACCTTCTCCTCCTTCGTACCCTGCTCGTCCTTCAAACGGAAGGTCACGTACAGAGGAGCACCAAAAGTCAAACCTTCACGTAGGCACTCAAGCCAATCCATCTTGGGAGCACCGATATCATAGAAGTGGAAATCCAGAACGCATTTCCCATCGTAACTTTCGATGGGGAAAACTTCGGTAAAAACAGCTTGGAGACCGAGATTACGCCGTTTGGTAGCGGCGATATCAGACTGCAAAAAGTCCTTGTAAGAATCTAGTTGCACCTCGATCAGATTCGGAGGACTGATAATCTCCTGGATCTTCCCGAAATTAATTCGTTCAGGTTTTTTATTTGGCATGTCTTCTTATCAGACTGTTCCGATCTAAATTACTTTATCGGAACCAATTAACGACTCGTGTATCTACACAAATAGGCCCAAGCCGGTTGAGTCAACCGGTCAAGGACTTAACCAAACTGACGTTTACGTTCGACGTCTGTTCAATGAATGTTTCTGACCCTACCAGAAACCGCAGAGCCAGGTGCTGAATATTTCGATTCAGCACCTGGCCAAAAACTGCGAAAAGTGACTACTTAAGTTCGACGGTCGCTCCCGCTTCCTCGAGCTTCTTCTTGGCACCTTCGGCTTCTTCCTTAGGTGCAGCTTCGAGAATCGTAGCTGGAGCACCTTCGACCAACTTCTTGGCGTCAGCAAGGCCCAAACCAGCTTTAACTTCTCGAACAGCCTTAATCACAGGAATCTTCTTGTCGGAAGGAGCTGCGGTCAGCACGACGTCAAACTCGCTCTTCGCTTCAGCTGCGTCACCACCGCCAGCGTCTCCACCGCCACCGCCAGCAGCAACAGCCACTGGAGCTGCAGCACTTACGCCCCATTTCTCTTCCAACTGCTTCACCAAGTCAGCGGCTTCCATCACCGTCAACTTGCTCAACTCTTCTACAATATTATCTAGATCTGCCATGTCAAAAGTCTCGTCGCCAATCACTGAACGTCATTGATTTAAACTCCAAACTCGGAGTCGACGATTTACTTATTTGTCTGTTGTTTTCCGAAATTGAGTCCAACACGAACGTTGAGCTCAAAAGTTTCTTAGCCCTTCTCGACTTTTGCCTTGAGCACCTGAGCCAACTGCGAAGCAGGTGTCTGCAAGATGGTGGCAACCTGACGTGCCGGCGTTTGGATCATACCCACAATCTTGCCACGCAAGACATCGAGCGAAGGAAGATCAGCGATTCGATTTACGCCATCGGCATCCAAACGATCACTGCCCATGAAGCCGAAAAGAACATCCGGCTTCTCACATTCTTTCGCGAACTCCTTGATGGCCTTCGCAGCACCTGAGATTTCCTGTTCTCCAGTTACGACGGCTACCTGCCCTCGCAGAGGAGCCCCGAGATCTTCAATACCCGACTCTTTAGCCGCAATCTTGAAAATGGAGTTCTTTACAACGTGGATTTCGCCACCGGCTTCTCGCAACTTGGCGCGGAGATCGGCGAACTGGTCCACTTTCAATCCGTTGTAATCAACGACGATAAAGTAAGGGGAAGACTGAAGTCTTTCCAAATACTCAGCACTAATCTGCTTCTTTTCTTCTCGCATATCGACTCTTTCCTTAGTGCTAAACTTATGCGGCCTTAACGAACGGCTTTACATCAAGGCGAACCGGAGGACTCATCGTGCCGCTTAGAGTGCAGCTAAGCAGATAGGTCCCTTTTGCACCAGCTGGCTTCGCCTTTACCAGCGCGTCGATGACCACTGTTGCGTTCTCCTTCAACTGCTCGGGAGAGAAAGACAACTTACCGATTGGCACATGGATGTTGGCTGTCTTGTCGATCTTAAACTCCACGCGACCAGCCTTCACTTCATTCACAGCCTTTGCCGTATCCTCGGTCACCGTGCCGGTTTTCGGATTAGGCATCAGCCCGCGAGGCCCAAGAACCTTACCAAGCTTTCTCACTTCCGCCATGGCAGCAGGGGTTGAGATTGCCACATCGAAATCAACCCAGCCTTCACGGCATTTTTTCAAGTATTCTTCATAACCAACGTGTTCTGCGCCGGCTTCAGTGGCCGCTTTTGCAGCAGCTGAATCATCCGCCGCGAACACAAGAACACGGACCGTCTTTCCTGTCCCATGAGGCAAAGGAACGGTTCCGCGAACCATCTGATCAGACTGGCGAGGATCGACACCGAGGTGCACTGCCAGATCGACCGTTTGGTCAAACTTAGTCTTGGGAAGTTTCCCTAAAGTTTCAATGGCCTCATCCAAGCTATACTGCTTTGTGAGGTCGACAAGGCTCAGAGCCTCTCTGTATCGTTTACTAGGCATAGATAACGGCGGTTCATGCGCACTCTCTCAAGCGCTCCCGCACATTGGTTATTACTCTCGAATTTCAATACCCATGCTGCGAGCCGTACCCGCAATCACACGGAAAGCTGCTTCATCATCAACAGCATTGAGATCGTTTTTCTTGGTCTTTACGATTTCCATCACCTGGTCCTTAGTCACTGAACCGACCTTATCTTTGTTCGGAGCCTTAGAGCCAGATGCAACACCTGCAGCCTTCTTCAGCAAAACAGCTGCAGGAGGTGACTTGGTAATGAACGTGAAAGACTTGTCCTGAAACACAGTGATCACCACTGGAATAACCATCCCAGCCTGATCTTTTGTCCGCGCATTGAATTCCTTACAGAACCCCATGATATTCACCCCTTGTTGTCCCAGCGCGGGACCAACAGGAGGAGCAGGGTTTGCTTGACCTGCAGGGATCTGCAGTTTGACCATTCCTGTGACCTTTTTTGCCATCGCCTCTTACGCTTTCTCCACTTGCCAATACTCAAGCTCAACCGGAGTATTTCGACCAAATATATTCACCGTCACGCGGAGTTTACCACGCTCTGGCTCAATCTCTTCAATAACGCCACTGAAGTTAAGAAACGGACCATCATTGATCTTAATCGTTTCTCCTTCTTCAAAGTTAATCTTCGGCTTCTCTTGATCCTCTGAATCAGAGATTTGGGCCTTGATTGACTCAATTTCATCCGTCGGCGTTGGTGTTGGACGGTCACCACCCACAAATCCAATAATCCCCTGGGTATCTCGAACAAAATACCATGGCTTGTCCACGATCCGTTGCTCTTCGTCAAGTAACACCATATCGATGAAGACATAGCCAGGGTAGAGCTTCCGATTCGTTACAGTCTTCTTCCCTGCTCGAACCTCCGCCACCTTCTCCATGGGAACGAGCACCTCTTTGATGTACTCCCCCATCTCCTCAGTCTTAAGGCGACGCTCGATACTATCCTTAACCTTCTGCTCCTGCCCCGCGAGCGTATGGATGACAAACCACTGGCTTTTCATGAATGTTTATGAATCAGCCTGTGGCTACATGATCAGCTGGATAAGCCGCATCACGACAAAGTCTATCCCAACCGTATAAATTCCTATTAAAGCAGTAGACACTACCACCACCACGGTTGAACCCTTCAGCTCATCCTTGGTTGGCCAAGCACACTTGCGAAGCTCATCACGGGTTTGCCCCACGAATTGGGACAGCTTCATGATGTACCCCTTCCGCCAGAGGAACGCAAAAACGACTGCCGCTACGACAATCCAAATGACGAATGTATAGTCCACTTATTTTACTTCTCGTTTGGCGGAGGGAGAGGGATTCGAACCCCCGAAGACTTGCGCCTTAACGGTTTTCAAGACCGCCGCATTCAACCGCTCTGCCATCCCTCCGATGGCTTGCTTCTAAAAAAGTTGGCAGGGCGAGAGGGACTCGAACCCCCAACCGTCGGTTTTGGAGACCGCTACTCTACCAATTGAGCCACCGCCCTTCCACTCCCGTTATGCACCATGCCGCCCCGTAACGGAGCGGCATGGCCGGAAATAGCTTTATTTATTCTACAATTTCGCTGATACGACCAGCACCGATAGTGCGACCGCCTTCACGAATAGCGAAGCGTTGTCCTTTTTCCATTGCAACTGGTGTAATCAACTCAATGTCAACAGAGACATTATCACCAGGCATAACCATTTCTACACCCTCTGGCAATGAGACAGTCCCTGTCACATCACTCGTTCGGAAGTAGAACTGTGGTCGGTAGTTGGTGAAGAATGGCGTGTGACGCCCGCCCTCATCCTTAGACAACACATAAACCTCTGCCTTAAATTTCTTGTGAGGCGTAATCGATCCAGGTTGAGCAAGAACCTGACCGCGCTCTACATCAGTCTTCTTAACACCGCGAAGCAAGACACCAACGTTGTCACCGGCAGTTGCGGAATCGAGAAGCTTACGGAACATCTCGATATCGGTAGCCGTAGTCTTTTGCGTGTCACGCAGACCGACGATTTCAATCTCAGCCATCTTCTTGAGCTCACCTCGCTCAACACGGCCGGTTACCACCGTTCCACGACCTTCAATGTTGAACACGTCCTCAATGCACATCAAGAAAGGCTTGTCAACGTCGCGAGTTGGCAATGGGATCTTTTCGTCAATCGCTGCCAAAAGGTTTGCGATCGCTTCGTCACCCTCTGGCTTAGCTTCCATCGCCGCCGTAGCACTGCCACGAACAATTGCGCTGTCATCTCCAGGGAATTGGTACTTGTTCAACAAGTCACGAATTTCCATGTCAACGAGATCAAGCAACTCGTCATCATCAACCAAATCAACCTTGTTCAAGAAAACAACGATCGCTGGAACGCCAACCTGACGGGCCAACAGGATGTGCTCACGCGTTTGAGGCATAGGTCCATCTGCAGCGCTTACCACAAGAATAGCACCATCCATCTGGGCAGCACCCGTGATCATGTTCTTCACATAGTCAGCGTGACCCGGGCAGTCAACGTGAGCGTAGTGGCGCTCTTCTGACTCATACTCAACGTGAGAAACCGCGATTGTAACGGTTTTTGAATCATCACGGACCGTGCCGCCCTTGGTGATATCCGCATAGGAGATTTCCTGTGCGAGCCCTTTTCGGGCCTGGACTGACACGATAGCTGCCGTCAAGGTAGACTTACCGTGGTCAACGTGACCAATCGTTCCAACATTTACGTGAGGCTTAGTCCTCTGAAACGCTTCTTTTGCCATGCGATTTCTATGTTCTTATTGTGCAGGTTACTCAGTATGAGACACTTATTAATTCTGGAGCCCATGACCAGGATCGAACTGGTGACCTCATCCTTACCAAGGATGTGCTCTACCGACTGAGCTACATGGGCTTCCAAAAAAACCAATCGGTGCCTACCTAAAAGACGAAAATAACCCTCGATCCCCGTTATTCCTTAATTCAAACAGAAAGAATGAATCACGGGGCTCAATGGCTCTCTCTTCGTTTAGACCCTAAAAACGAGTCGGGAGATTAGGAAGGGCGGTATCGACTGTCAACGGTTTTCAAAAAAAAATCTGTTGCGAATTTGAAAAAGTTGTTTTCGGGCTTTTTTCGCATTTTTCAGGGAGGAACCGGGACCAATCTCGCAGCTTTTCTGTCCCGCTTAAGCAGATCCCCGCAAAATCAAACCATTCATTAAACGACTGAAAGCGAATTGCTATGATGATCCTTCATCACTCGGTCGATTTCTAGAGCCAATTCGGCCGAGACCTCCGCCTTCAGGCTTTTCACCTCTCGGGAAGGAAATCCACGGGTTTTGGCCACCGCGTCTACAAAGCCAGCCAAGGTGCGTTCACAATAGTTGGCAATCCCTTGGCGCAACGGAATTGAAAAGGCGGACAGAACAATCCCATAGACGATTAAGTGCCAACCATGGGCTTCCTTGGTCCGAACAGCCTCACAATACCTCCAAACAGTCCGATGATCCTTCATCCCTCGCATCGATCGAGCATGACACGAACCCACCCAGCGGCTGGCATCGGCGAAGGGTTGCCAATCCGCCCGCCGAGCGATCTCTTTGTCCAACTCTAGAAGCTCCCGCAACTCACCTCTATCAACCATTAAGGAAGCCTCAGCAATGGTAGGCATTTCTACGGGCACGAGAACGGTGTCCCGGTAACGAGCCAGGAACTGCCTAAGCGAGGCTGGCGAGTCGATCTGACTGCTGTCAAAGACGCCGATAAGCCCTTCATCTGCCGGGCCAACCACTCCTTCCGTGCCCATGCGCTGCGCAAGCTCGGAGACGTCCTGCAAGAAATCGCCCCATGAGGCTGACTCCTCGGCTTGAGGTTTTACTTCGATACTCATTACGAACCTTGCGTCATCCCAGACAGACCATCGCTGGCTTCTTTACCGGTCTCGACAAAGCGCCGGACCCTATACAATGCCACGAAGAACGCCAATGGCAAACCTCCTGATTCTCAACAGCTAGGCGAGTTTCATCACGAAGCAACAAGACCAAGCCCGACCACCCCCAAAACGGCAATCACACCACCAAGAATCGCCCGAATACCAGGCCGATCACCCTCCATCCACAAAGAAAGCGGCATGACCACCAAGGGCGCCAAGGCAACAATCGGCAACACAACCCCACTCTTTGTACCCTCCAGCGCCCACTGATAGCAGGCAACCCCAAGGGTCGGTCCAGATATGCCCGTCATGAGGATCCACTTGACTGAATCACGGGGTGGAAGGAATGGCTCAGTCTTTTCCGATTTCCTCGAGGCCACTTTTTGCCTCCCCTTGATCCACAGAAAAGTGAACACCCCAACGATCAATCCCCCGAGGATTCTTTGATAGGCAATGGTCATGCCGTCAAATTCCAGCCCTTGCTGGGCGTTTTGGGCATACCCGACCCGACTCATTACGGCGCCCAAGCCCTGCCCCGCAGCAGCCACGACCCCGAAAAAACCACCGACTAGCAGGTCCTTCCGATCAATATGGGGGTTTTCAGCAGGAGCCAGCGCCAAACAGACCCCAACCAAAATCGTTCCACTGGCCAAAATCTCCCCCAAACTCATCCCCACCCCAAGGGAAAGCCACTCGCAAAGAGCCGCAATGGGAGCCGCTAGACAATGTACCAAGAGCAGCGTCAGTCGAGAGCCAAGCCGAGGATACGCTAAATAAAGCGCGACATCACCAATCCCGAAACCAATGACACCACTTACCAGAAAAACACCAAAGGCTGGACCTCCCATTCCTCCACCAAAAAAGTGTGCCCAGATCGCGAGGACGCCAGTCGCGAATAGCAGCCTCCAGAAGTTCGCCTCCACGCTTCCTGCAATCCGCGTCGCCCGATTTGCAGAAACCGCAGAAAAACAAAAAAGTATGGTCGCAAATATCGCCGCTGTCATGAGATCCGATCCTTTATTTGCAGCAAATAGCCACTCAAAATCTCCCCAATGCCTGCGAACCGACGCTTCAGAGCGAAGAAACTCGCTTCAGACGGGGCGTCACCATGATCCATTTCGAATCGAAACCTCCAGCATAATCGTGCACCAGCAACCAAAGGATCCTTCAGCCAACGATTTCATCGAATAGTTCGAAAAGATTCAGCATTCCCGGACATAAAGGATTGACGATGCCCTCGCAAGACGACTCAATATGCACGTTTTGACGCCGATTTAGGTCCTAAGCGAACAAAAACATGGGACAACGCACGAAATCCGATCTTGTGAATCGGGCGTCAAAACCCGATGATCCCCTCCTTTCGGGGAAGTTCCGATTTCCAATCGTGCGTTCTTGAGGTAGAATCCACCGAGTTGGCTCGCAAATTGTACCCTGGGGAACGACTCGAAAACTGACAATATAGAATTTATGGCCGATTCAGCTGCAACAAAGACAAACGCCGACCCAAGTTCGACTAGTTCGAACCCGACCGCCAAGCCCAAATATCCGGGAGTTCGAGTGACCTGCAACGGAAACCAATTGGTGACCGAGCATGTCGAAACCCGAATCACTGACGGCGGTATCTTCTACCCAATCACACCATCCACTGAGGGCGGGGAAATCTATCAGCAATCTTTCGCCCAAGGGCAGCTCAATGTCTTCGGCGACCAAAAGATTGCGGTCGAATGTGAAGGTGAGCACGCCGCACAAGGCGGAGCCACCGCCTACTCCGTCGCCGGACGTCGCGCCGTCAACTTCACCTCAGGCCAAGGCATCGTTTACGCAATGGAGCAATATTACCACGCTCCTGGAAAGTGCTCGACGATGGTCCTCGAGATCGGAGCCCGAGCCCTGACGAAACACGCCCTGAACGTTCATTGCGGCCACGATGACTTCAATGCGGCGCTTGATACCGGTTGGACCATTCTGATGGCTAAAGGCGCCCAGCAGGCTGCCGACCAAGCCATCATCCTTCGGAAAGTAAATGAACTGTCCTTGAACCCTGGAATGAACATCCAAGATGGGATGCTCACCACCCACTCCGAACGCACCTACTACGCCCCCGAATCCGATCTGCTACGCGAGTTCTTGGGTGCTCCCGGCGACATGATCGAATGTCCCACTCCGACGCAGCGAGAACTCTTCGGGCCAACCCGACGCCGGGTTCCCGAGATGATGGATCTCAAGAACCCAATCCTTCTCGGTCCGGTTCAAAACCAAGAGCATCACTTCAACGGCATCGTCGCTCGCAGAAACAATTTCAATGAGCACATCCTCGGATTCCTTGAAGAGGCATACGAAGAATTCGGTAAGCTGACTGGACGTCACTACGGGCTCGTTTCCGGCTACAAGACCGACGACGCGGACACGATATTTATCTCCCTCGGCTGTGCCGCTGAGAACATCGACGAAGCAGTCGACCATCTCCGAGACAAACGCAACGCCAAAGTAGGGTCACTTCACATCAATGTGCTGCGACCGTTCCCTGAAAACGCAGTCATCGACGCGATTAAAGGCAAGAAGAACATCATTATTCTTGAGCGAACGGACGAAGGCATGGCTGGCGACAATCCTCTCGCTCGAGACATCCGAACGGCCATCGGCAAAGCTCAAGAAGCTGCCAAGTTCGGAGGCGACATTCACCCGCTGACCCCAGAAGAGACCCCTCGCATCTTCCGCGGTTCCTACGGCGTCGGATCCAGAGACTTCCGACCAGAACACGTTCTCGGCGCCTACGAGTTCTCGCAAGGCGAGAACAAGAGAAAAGACGGACGCAGCGCGAACGATGGTGAGACCTTCTTCGTGCTCGGAGTGGATCATCCCTACGCCGTTATCTCTGAAGAAACGCCTTCGCTCCTTCCCGACAAAGCGATTGCCGTCCGGTTCCATTCGATCGGTGGTTGGGGCATGATCACGACCGGTAAAAACCTCGGTTCTATCATCGGTGAATTCGGCAACATCATCTCAAAGCGGGATCCAAGCTACGACGAGCACGGCGTGCTCGAAGATAAACTCTTTGTTAGCGCGAACCCAAAATACGGTTCTGAGAAAAAAGGAGCACCCACCAACTACTACTTGGTCGTGGCTCCGAAACCAATCCGCGTCAACTGCGAACTGAACCACGTCGACGTTGTGCTTTGTTGCGATCCAAAAGCCTTCACTCACACCAATCCGTTGGAAGGAATCAACCCAGGCGGCAGCCTCGTCTGGGAATCAAAAGACAGTCCAGAAACCGCTTGGCAGAGAATTCCGAGTAAGCATCGAAAGTTCATCAAGGATAACAATATTCGAGTCTTTATCCTTCCTGGATTCGATGTAGCGAAAAAGGCTACCAAACGAGCTGACCTCCAGCTCCGTATGCAAGGCAATTCATTCCTTGGAGCCTTCTTCCGAGTCTCGACCTTCTTGGCCGACAACGACATTTCGGAGGAGAAATACCGCGACACCGTTCGACAACAATACGAGAAGAAGTTCGGCCGATTCGGCGAAGCGGTCGTCAACTCCAACATGGAAGTCATGACGCAAGGCTTCAACCGGGTTGAAGAGATCAAATACGGCGAAATCGAAGACGCAGATACGTCGAGCATGCGCAAACCTCCCGTCGTTCCATTCGGCGAGCACGAGATCCCCGCAACCGCCGGCTGCGAGGCTTCAGGCTGCGGCACCTGTGCCCCGCCCGAAGATCAAGAAGAACGTGCCCCCTACGCGATGCTCTCGAAGTTCGACAGCGAGTATCGAAACGGACTGGGCTACCATCAACCAGCAAGCCCATTGGCCTCCATCGGCATCATGGGCGCCGGAACGGGAGCCACCAATTCAAAGTATGTCGCTCGACGCGAAACTCCGGTTTACATCGCTGAAAACTGCACCCAGTGCATGGAGTGTATCACGGCCTGCCCGGACACCGCTCTCCCGAATACCGCCCAAGAGGTCAAAACCGTTCTCCTAACCGCAGCTCGCAACTACGTGACCAATCGGGAGCAACAGACAATCCTCATTGGAGAGCTTCCAGGTATTGAAGAACGAGCGCGGGCCAAAATGGTCGAAGCGGTCACCGCAAAGGAGAAGCTGCCATTCAACAATATCATACGAGATGAAGTTGCCGCACTCGGCACGGTCGACCAAGCGTCCAAAGACGAGTTCACCAACATCATCGACAAGTTGCCGCTCGCCTACTCCTCAGTTCCTGCCATCTTCCGCTCAATCGAGAAGAAGAAACCGGGTGAAGGCGGACTCTTCTCCATCTTCGTCTCCGATCTCTGTAAGGGATGTGGCGAGTGCGTTCAGGTTTGCGGCGACCACGACGCCCTCAGAATGACCGAAGAAACCGAAGAGCTGAACTCGGAACTCACCACCGCTCAGATCTTCTCACGGCTCTTGCCTGACACGGATCAGAAATACCTCGGACTCTACCAAGACGCAGCTCCGGAAGATTCCCGAGAGGCGGCACTCCGAAACCATTTAATGGTTCGACGAAACTACGAAGCGCTCGTCTCTGGAGACGGTGCCTGCGCCGGTTGTGGCGAGAAGAGTATTCTTCGCGCCGTCGGTTCGGTTACCGAGGCCTACATGCGACCGCTTTACCACACCAAGGCAGACCGTCTGCGAGCCTTGGCGGATCGATTGCAGAAAGAAGGTCCCGAGAAATTGGCTAAGTTGCGAGATCGCAGCAGTGAGGAATACGAACTCTACCGACAATCGATTGCCCACACAGTCATGGGTCTCGGTGGCGAGTCAGACGAGGACACCAAGAAGCGAATCGCGGATCACGGGGAAATCAGCGACCAAGAGATCATCGATGGGCTCTGCGCTGTCATGCGAACGGACGCCTTCAACCACAAGGAACTTCAAGCAGTGGATGGCCGCCTTCCGAACGGACAATCCGTCATGTTCATGGGGGCCAGCACAGGCTGTAACACCGTTTACGGTTCAACGCCGCCTTCCAACCCACATCCTTATCCTTGGATGAACTCGCTCTTCCAAGACGGTTCCACGATCAGCTGGTTGCTGAGTGAGTCCGTGATCGTCAATCACGCTCGCCGCTCCGTCGTTCCAGAACGATTGGCCAACAATCTTCTAGACCGAGAGGAAGACGTGATGACCGACGATGAATACTTCTCGCTGACACGTTTGGATGACACGTTTATGACCGATCAAGAGATCAAGGAGCTACCCAAAGTATGGGTCATCGGAGGTGACGGAGCCTTGGGTGATATCGGCTTCCAAAACGTCTCCAAGGTCGTTCTTCAGAACCGCCCCAACGTCAAGATGCTGATGCTCGATACTCAGGTCTACTCCAACACAGGAGGTCAGAATTCAGATTCCTCCACGATGCTGGGAGGTTACGATATGAACCAGTTCGGCCAAGCCTCACAAGGTAAGCTGATCGAGAAGAAGAACGTCTCCGAAGCCTTCACCTCGGGACACGGCTCACCATTCGTAGCTCAGGTTTCCATGGCCAACTCAGCTAAGCTCTATCGAGCCATGCTAGACGGCCTCGAATACAGAGGAACGGCATTCTTCCAAGCCTACACGACTTGCCAACCTGAACATGGCGTCGCTGACAACATGTCTGCCGATCAAGCCAAGATGGTGCGGGACGCCCGCGGAATGCCGGAGTTCGTCTTCAATCCACAGTTGGGCGAAACGTCTCAAGAGGCCTTCAGCCTGAAGGGTAATCCATCACTCGCACGAGACTGGTGGGAAACGAAATACAAGGAAACGGGAGACAAATACAATTACACCGTCGCCCATTGGGCTCTCACTGAGGCTCGGTTCCGAAAACACCTCAAGGCGATTACCGAGGAGCAAGCCCAAGAGTTCATTCACATGGATGACATGCTGGTGTGCATTAGCCAAGATGATGTGATCAACCGACGAGTATTCAGCCAAGACCATCGGTCCTTCGTACCGAACTTCGGGGTTTACTTTAAGGCAGAAATCAACGGCAAAGCTAAGTTCTTCACCGTTTCACGGCAAATGGTTCTCTTTGCAGTCGAACGTCGAAAAGCGTGGCGAATGCTTCAAAGTAAGGCTGGTATCGTCAACAAAGACTACCTCGCTCAGAAGGCTCTCCTTGCTAAAGTTGACAAAGGTGAGATCGCGCTTGAAGAGCTCCAAGGAAAAACCCGTGAGCTATTCAAGGCCGAACTAGAAGCCCTCGCGTAGCCCAGGGATCACAACAATCAAAGAAAAAGCCCGATCGTGAACCGATCGGGCTTTTTCATTTAAGAACTTACGTAGCCCCCTGTTGCGGGCAAGCTCCCTAGCGATGGCTTTCACCAACAACCTTCTCATCGAGAAGAATCCGCCAGATCTTCTCTTCGACTTCCTGCAAGGTTCCACTTCCATTCACAATCCGAAACCGTTCGGGATACTCAGCTGAAAGTTGTCTAAAGCCTTTCTCGACACGATCAAAAAAGGCGTCCCCAGATTGTTCGAATCGGTCGGGCGCAGATTCCGGAGTTCCTGCTTGAGAACGGATAACGCGCCGCTCTTGACTCAGGGACCATGGAATCTCCAAGAAAAATGTGAGATCGGGGTGCAAGCCGCCCGTTGAGTAGTCGATGATCTCGCGAAGAGAGGACAGATCAAGGCCACGACCATAACCCTGGTAAGCGAGTGTTGAGTCGTAGAAGCGATCGCAGAGCACGACCTGCCCTCGCTCTAATGCGGGCGCGATCACCTGCCGAACAAGCTCGCTGCGGCAAGCACTGATTAAAAAAAGCTCTGTTTGGGCATTCAACTGCCCCTTAAGCGAGGGATCCTTGAGAATATCTCGAACACGTTCCCCAGCAGCCGTACCGCCAGGCTCTCGCACCTCGACGACTTCGACACCACTCGCCTTCAAGCGCTCGGCTACACGACAAATCTGGGTCGATTTACCGGCACCTTCAGTCCCTTCAAATGTGATGAACATGCCGTGCGCTGTATGAAACTTAAGAGAGACCCAAGCGCGGATTCTCTTTCGAACTATTAAGCTTCAGGTGAACCAACGGCGACTACTTCACCACCGATCGGGAAGAGACCTTTTTCTCGGTTCCTGCCTCGGCGGCTGGAGTATCAGGAAAGCGCTTTACCATGTAGCCCGCCAAGTCTTTGATTTGCTCACTGGTCAGTGGGCCGCCCTGCCCCGTGTGGAAGGCAGGCATTAAGGTGCCGGCTTTGCCATGAGTAATCCAAAGATTCCAATACGCCTCATTCCGCTTGATACCGGCCTTGGCAATGGAGAGATCTGGCACCATCGTGGCCCGGTTTGGAGTTTCATGACAAATTCCACAAGCAGCTACAAAGAGGTCTTCACCCTTCTTGTTTAAAGCCGCATCGTAGTGGCAAGACTTACAATTGTTCTTGAATACCGCCTGGCGATCTTTGGCCGCAATCTGCATGTTGCGCAATCGATCGCTCATCGTCATTTGAACGTGTTTGGCATTCTTGCCATCCGCAGTCGGATCCGAAAGATGAACCTTAAAGGTCAGGTACTTTCGCCCAGCCGAGCTATAAACCGAAACGGACTTGTTCAAGGTACCCCGTTTTCCCTTTAGGTTGATCGACAAATTAATGCGGTCACCATCTCCAGGATTCAAAGTCCAAGGCAAATCAGGGCTCTCAGCCAGCGTGCAGCCGCAAGAAGGTCGAATCTGAGTGATGGTCACGGGCTTCTTTGTGTCGTTCTTGACCAAGAAGAAGAGTTCCCCTTTCTCAGCGCCGGGTTCCGGGTAGATTTCTTTTATCGTGGCATCATAAGTCAGCGTCTTGTCCTCGGAGTACTGACGATAACGAGGAGGCGTCGTCCGTTTGGTCGCAGGCTTTTGTGCCGTCGGTGGACGAAGCGGTGTCGGGACTTGATAAGGAACTTGAGTAGCCGGTTTCACTGCCTTCTTTTCCACCGGAGCCTTCTGTGCCCCTAAACTTCCGAAACCGCAGGCCACCAGTGCTGCTACGATCAATCGACTGATCTTTTTCATCTCAACTTTCCGTCTGATTCCAAGTTCCTAACTCTCACACGCTTACCTACTCAAATACAAATATCAAGCTCGCTTTGCGCGAGGTCCTTCTGGCGTGTCCTCGATCGTCCATCCCGACGCCAACAATTCATCGCGAATCTCATCCGCCCGTTGAAAGTTCTTTTCCTTGCGGGCTGCCTGACGTTGTTCCATCAGATCAAGCACCTCAGCTGGCGTTTCCTCTTCACTCTGTCCCTGAATACCGAGAGCTTCCTCAATCGCCCTCCAAGCAGCCAGCTGTTGAGCTGCTTCGCTAGCGCTCAATGCCTTTTCAGTCATCCTCCGGTTCATGTCGCGAACCCAGTCAAAGATGACAGCCCATCCAGAAGACACATTCAGGTCGTCATCCAGAGCATCCGTGAATCTCCCTATGAGCTCGCCGTGAGCTTCACCCGTTTCAGATCCTGCTAGCTCTTCGAGCTTTCCAACGCACTCATCAATCCGCCTCAATGCCGTCCTTCCGCCCTTGAGGCCATCGATCGTAAAGTTGAAGGTCTCTCGGTAGTGCGAGGAGGAAAGCACAAAGCGCACCTCTCTTCCCGTGAACCCTTGGTTTACAAGATCCCGCAAGGTGTAGAAATTACCCAAGGATTTCGACATCTTCTTCCCTTCAACCAACAGGTGGGCTCCATGAACCCAATACCGAACGAATCGCTCTCCGCCACAATGAACACAGGCACCTTCGCTTTGGGCAATCTCGTCTTCATGATGCGGGAAGACCAAATCTTCCCCACCGAGGTGGAGGTCGAAGCTGGGTCCCAGCAATTTCATACTCATCGCACTACACTCAACGTGCCAACCAGGCCTTCCTTCTCCCCAGGGACTCTCCCAGAAAACGTCTCCATCTCCCGGCACACGCGCCTTCCAAAGCGCAAAATCAGCGATCGAGTCCTTCTCATACTCGTCATTGGTGACTCGGTCGCCTGGGCGCATCTTTTCAAAGTCGATTTTCGTTAACTGACCATAGACATGGCCCAATTCCTGATATTTCTGAATGCTGAAATAAACGGAACCATCCGGTGTCCGATAAGCGATCCCTCTCTCAACCAGTTTCTCGATGAGTTCAATGATCTCTGAAACATAGTCTGTCGCATGAGGGACCTGATCCGGCCGAGCACATCCCAAGGCCGCAAGGTCATCGAAAAACGCTTCTTCATACTTCGACGTGTAATCCCTCAGCGCGACCCCAGCCTCTTTCACACGGGCAATGATTTTGTCTTCAACATCCGTGATATTCATGACGTGATTGACCTCAAACCCTCGAAACCGGAGATAGCGGCAAAGAAGGTCGGTCAGCACAAAGGTCCGGAAGTTTCCTATGTGGGCAAAATCATGAACGGTTGGGCCACAACAATAGAGGCTCACCTGTTTCCCCTCAGGATCCAAGGGCACAAAGGCTTCGGTTTCTCGCGAAAGTGTATTGAATAGTCGTAAACCCATATGAGCGCGAACAAGTTAGTCCCAGACGAACAAGCAAGAAAGCGGAAACTCGACTAGGGGCTCAGGAAGTTTTTGAGCCCAATCAACTCAGAATTCCGTCGACAACATGGGATTCCTCCACCCCAGTGAGCCGCATATCAAGCCCTTGAAAGGGCACAGAAAAACGCCGGTGATCAATCCCTAGCAAGTGGAGCATCGTCGCATGGAGATCACGGACATGCACCACGTCTTTAACTGCATGGTAACCGAGCTCGTCGGTGGCGCCGTATTGGCATCCCCCTTTGACTCCGCCACCGGCCAACCACATCGAAAATCCCTTGATATGATGATCACGACCCGCCCCTCCTTTTCCTTGGAACATCGGCGTCCGTCCGAATTCCCCACCCCAAATGATGAGAGTGTCCTCAAGCATGCCTCGTTGTTTCAAATCTGTCAGCAAGGCCCAGGTCGGCTTGTCCGTCAGGCCACAGCAGGTGTTCATATACTTAACCAAGCCACCATGATGATCCCATCCGCGATGGTATAGATGAATAAAACGAACGCCACGCTCAGCCAAGCGCCGAGCAAGGAGGCAGTTAGACGCATACGATCCGTCTCCCGGATTTGCCCCATACATATCCAAGATATGCTGTGGCTCTCCGGAGACATCCATCAATTCGGGAACGGACATTTGCATCCGAAAAGCCATCTCATAAGCGGCCACCCTCGTTTCCACTTCAGGATCATCAATCACACGATTGCGATGCGCGTTGAGTTGATTGATCGTTCGAACCAGTTTTCCCTGACGGGCATCGCTTACTCCCTTCGGACTTTTCACGTAGTGGACGGGATCCCCGCTCGCCTGAAACTCCACACCCTGATATCGACTTGGCAAAAAGCCAGACGACCACTGGCGCGAAGCGATTGGTTGAGGATTTCGCCCTCCCACACTCGTTAGGACGACGAAACCAGGCAAGTCAGAGCTCTCACTTCCGAGGCCATAGTTCACCCACGACCCCATTGATGGGCGCCCACTAATCCCCGTTCCCGTGTTCATGAATGTGTGCGCAGGATCATGGTTAATCTGTTCCGTGACCATCGATTTTACCACCGCGATCTCATCAGCCATCTTGGCATGCCAGGGGAGAAAATCACTGATCAACTGCCCGCTCTGGCCATAGCGCTTGAACGATGTCAGGGGGCCTTGGCACTTGAGCTCCGTTCCCTGCAATTGCGCGATCGGCTGTCCCTTTGTGTAGGAATCTGGCATCGGTTTCCCATCAAGGGCTGCCAAAGTAGGTTTATAGTCGAAGGTCTCCAGATGGGAAGGACCTCCGGCCATACACAAGAAAATCACTCGCTTCGCCTTCGCAAAATGATGCGGCAAACCGGCAACCCCCGGTGAGGTTGCGTGAACTCTCGCCCGATCCGCCCCCATCAAGGACGCCAAGGCGGCACTTCCAATTCCTAATCCTGACCGATGCAAGAAGGTGCGGCGATTGATACTTTCCAGTTCTTTCTTCATTGGTTCCATTCCCAAACGCCTCCAGTTCAGTGTCGCGTAATCGCTTCGCTCAGATTCAAAACGGCACGAGCGACCAACACCCATTGATCTTCAGAATCTCCCTCCTCGAGAAGCGCGGACAAGAGCTCCAGCTCTGTCTCGTCAGGTTCACGAGACAAGGCGCTGCGAAAAGCAAAACTGAATCGCTGCTGGTTCGTTTCCCCACCCTCTCGCACGATCCGCCTTGCGAAGGCTTTGGCAGCTTCCACAAAACTGGGATCGTTCAGAAGGACTAAGGCCGCGACCGGCGTATTCGAGACCGCACGTTGTGACGTGCATTCCTCACGCGAAGGCGCATCGAAGGCCGCCAGCATCGGATGCAGAAACTGCCGCTGCCAATGAACATAGACGCCCCGTCGCCACTGCCGCCCGTCATCATGAGCCGCGTATTTCCGCGTGGGAAAATTGAGGTGCCGATAATACCCCTCCGGCTGGTAAGGCTTCACACTGGCACCCCCGACTTCAAAGTCCAGCAATCCACTAACCTGTAGCAGCGAATCTCGGACAGCTTCGGCCGGCAATCGAAACCGAGACTGCCTCGCCAAGAGACGATTGTAAGGATCGCGATCGCGCAAGGTATCAGACTCCAACGACGATTGCTGGTAGGTTCGACTATTCGCGATGAGCCGGAAGATATGCTTCACATCCCAACCACTTTTAACGAACTCGACCGCCAATTGATCCAAGAGTTCCCGATAAAATGGCGGCTCCCCTTGCCCTCCGAAATCTTCCAAGGAACGAGAGAGGCCCGATCCAAACATCAAGAACCAAAACCGATTCACGAAAACACGAGCCGTCAGAAGCCCAACGCCCTCCTCGGCATCCGTTAGCCATTCGGCTAGATCCAGCCGGTTTAGCCTCCGGTTCTCGGGGCGTTCCAATGTGCCTAAAAACTCCGGCACCGCGGCTTGAAGGATTTCACCCGAATCGTCCAGCCAGTTGCCTCGAGGCAGGAATCGAATCTCACGAGGTTCAACCGCTTGCGTCACCATGACCTTGCGTTTTTCGCTCTGCAGCTGTGCCTTCAGCTGCTCGAGCCATCGAGCCCGAGATTCTTCTTCCGTCGGCGAGCCACCTGATTGCAAGCTCTTCAACGCCCCAATCTCTTGCTCGATCATTGCCAAAACCTGCCGTTCTCGTTTGCTCTGAACCTCGATCTCGGGTTCACGACGCGTCGGCAAACTGTTCGTTCCATTCTTAAAGTGTTTCGCCTCGTCGATGTCCGCGAAGAAAGCCTGCATCGCATAAAAATCTTTGGCGGTAATGGGGTCGTACTTGTGGTCGTGGCACTGAGCACATCCCATCGTCGCGCCAAGCCAAACCCCAGAGAGATTACGCACCCGATCTGCCGCATAGATCGCTAAATACTCTTTTGCTTGAACGCCCCCCTCGTGAGAGGTTTGCAAGAGACGGTTGTAGCCCGTCGCAATCAACTGATCCATGCTTGGATCAGGCAAGAGGTCCCCGGCGAGTTGCTCTTTGGTAAATTGATCAAACGGGAGCCCTTCATTGAAGGCGTCGATCACGTAATCTCGATAGGGAGAGATGTTATGATCCTGATCACCGTGATAACCGACCGTGTCCGCATAGCGTACAAGGTCCAGCCAGTATGCCGCCAACTTCTCGCCAAATTGGGGGCTCTCCAATAGAGCATCAACCATCCGCCCGTAATTCCGCCGACCAGGAGCTTCCGTAAATGCAGCCACCACTTCAGACTCAGGCGCCAAGCCGGTGAGATCGAAGCTCAAACGTCTCGCCAAAGTCACGGGGTCCGCGTCTGGCGAGGGCCGCAACTCTTGCTTCTCCAGCTCCGACAAAACCCAGTGATCGATCCAGTTCCGCGCCCAACTTTGATCCTCTACCTCGGGAGCAGTCAGAGCTTGCGGACGTTGGTAGGCCCAATGCTCCGACCAAGGCGCCCCTTCAAGAACCCATCTTTCCAACAAAGCGATCTCGTCATCTGTCAACGCCTTGCCAGATTCCTCAGGGGGCATTCGATCATCCAGATCGTAAGTTTTAATTCGTTGAATAAGATCACTTAGTCCCGGATCTCCGGCGACAATGGCAGCACCTCCTGAGCGCACTTTTTTGGCTTCTTCTTCCAAGTCTAAGCGCAGACCAGCTTTCCGTTCTTCACCGTCTGGTCCATGACAAAAGAAACAGCGGTCAGACAGTATGGGCCGAATATCTCGACTGAAGTCGATCGCCTCCGATGCGAGGAGAGAATTTGTGATCGCTCCCAGAACCACCAGCGAACCACCAAGCAAGACTCGGCTCATCATTCGCGGGCCAACAGCAGCGCCTCCGTTCAAATCGTCTTTTTTCCAATCCACAATCAAATCTATCCAACTGCTAAATATAATACATCTCTTGGTCCTGGCCAACCGAGTCAACGATCTGCTTGAAACTGATCGCCTGGGCTGCGTCGTCCACCGCAGACTGGATCTGCTGCCATCGTTGAGACAACTCCTCAGGGCACGGTGAGTCCCCTTTCGGGGGTTCAAACACAGAGCCATGAATGCACTGCAAGACATCCCCCATGGTCACCTCGCTCGGATCACGATCCAAGAGGTAGCCCCCTTCCTTTCCCCGTTGACTGCGAACAATCCCACCGGCTTTGAGCTCGATCAGGATCTGCACCAAGTAATTCTGGGGAATGGACTGCTCCTTGGCCAATGTTTCCACGCGCACAGCTCGCCCGGTTGAGTAGTGTCGAGCCAAACTCAACACTGCTCGGGCTGCGTAGTCACATTTCACCGTTAGCTTCACTCGCCAAAATTACAGCATAACCACTCCGAGGAGCAACTCCTCAGAGACGAAATCCCCCGTTATTCCACATTCATCACCCTTAGGAATGCCCCCTGATGGCGCCTAAAAGCTCGACGGAATAAAGCTCTTTGATAGGCTTCGACTCACTCATCCAGACATGAAAAACACACGTATTCTCTTGGTTGCCTTGTTCATGGCAACCCTCGGCTTAGTTCAAGCAAAGGACAAACGCCCCAACATTCTCTTCGTATTCAGCGACGACCACGCACCGCACGCGATCGGGGCCTACAATGGATGGCTGAAATCGGTGAACCCAACCCCGAACATCGATCAACTCGCCAGCGAAGGAATGCTATTTGAGAAGAGTTTCTGCTCGAACTCAATCTGTGGTCCCAGCCGTGCTGTCATTCTGTCCGGGAAGCACAGTCACAAGAACGGCTTCATGAATAACGGGAACAGTTTCGACTGGAACCAGCAAATCTTTCCCAAGATCCTTCGCAAGGCCGGCTATCAAACCGCCATCTACGGTAAGAGCCACCTGAAAGGCCGCCCACAGGGTTTTGATGATTGGGCCGTTCTTCCAGGTCAGGGCCTTTACTACAATCCGGACATGATCTTTCCCGACGGTCGACGACGCCTCGAAGGTCACTGCACAGACCTCGTCACAGATCTGGCAGTGAACTGGCTCAAGGACAAGCGGGATACTGAAAAGCCGTTCGTTCTCATGGTCCAACACAAGGCTCCTCACCGCAATTGGATGCCAGCACTCCGACACCTCCACCTCTACGACGATATCGAAATCCCCGAACCAGCAACTCTGTTTGACACCTGGGAAGACAACGCCCCACCCGCCCGATATCAAGAGCTGGAAGTGGATCGACACATGGACCTCAACTACGATCTCTTCGTCGATCTCGTCCCTGGCTTCTCCCAAGCTCCATCACAGAAGCGCCAAGATCGCTCGGCATGGGCCAACATGAAGCGCATGACTCCCACACAATTGGGAGTCTGGCGCGCCGCCTACGGCCCTAAAGATGAAGCTTTTCACAAGGCAAACCTGAGCGGAAAAGATTTGGTTCGCTGGAAATTCCAACGCTACGCGAAGAACTACCTCCGTTGCATCAAAGGAGTTGACGAGAGCGTCGGCACTCTTCGAGGTGCTCTGAAGGAATTGGGCCTCGATGACAACACGGTCGTCATTTATAGCTCAGATCAGGGATTCTACATCGGCGACCACGGCTGGTATGACAAGCGCTGGATGTATGAAGAATCCTTGATGATGCCGTTCATCGCCAAATGGCCTGGCGTTACGAAACCAGGCTCGCGCGACACTCACCTCATTCAGAACCTCGACTACGCCGAGACATTCCTAGATATGGCTGGGGTTTCGATTCCCAACGACATGCAAGGCCTCTCATTGGTCCCTCTTCTCAAAGGTGAATCCCCAAGCAACTGGCGCAAGAGTATCTACTATCACTACTACGAATACCCCAGCGTCCACATGGTGCCTCGACACTACGGGATTCGTACCGAGAGATACAAACTCATGCATTTCTATCAATTCGGAGAAGAGTGGGAAATGTATGATCTCCAAACGGATCCCGATGAGCTGACAAACCTCTACGGACAGCCCCAACACAACAATCTCGCCAACCAGCTAAAGGCGCAGCTTGTCGCCCTTCAAGAGCACTACCAAGACGATAGCGACATCCGCGAGAAACCAGATTCCTGGAAAGCAGAGATGCGAGCTCGCAACTAGACTCTGTCACGACTCAACTCTACCAGGCGCAGCCTCCTCCGGGAGACTGCGCCTTTTTCATGGCATCACCGATGCCCAAACTCGGGCCGGAGGCGACAAAATCAAATCATCACACTGTGATCCTTGAAACCGTTCCAGGCTTCTCACTAAACTCACCCCATGCAGGAATCACCTGAGTTTCGAATCGAAAAAGACACCATGGGCGAGGTTCAAGTCCCCGCCGCGCGCTACTGGGGAGCCCAAACTCAACGCTCAAAGCAGAACTTTCAAATCGGCGAGCAAAAGATGCCGTCTGAAATCGTAAAGGCTTTCGCGATTCTCAAGAAAGCAGCAGCCCTGACCAACGCCGACTGCGGTGTTCTAGATGCCAAAAAGGCTGAACTCATTGCCCAAGCCTGTGATGAAATCCTTGAAGGCAAGCTGGATGGAGAGTTCCCACTCGTCGTCTGGCAAACGGGTTCCGGAACCCAGAGCAACATGAACGTCAACGAAGTGGTCGCCAATCGAGGACACGTTATCAACGGCGGAACGCTCACAGATTCCAGCAAGACGCTTCACCCCAACGATGACGTCAACAAGTCCCAGTCATCCAATGACACCTTTCCAACGGCCATGCACATCGCGGCCTATCAAATGATTGTCGAAACGACTCTCCCAAAGGTGAAGGTTCTCCGCGACACATTGGCAGCGAAGGCCGAAGCCTTCAAAGATGTGGTCAAAATTGGACGCACCCACTTCATGGACGCCACACCGTTGACGCTGGGCCAAGAACTCTCGGGGTATGTCGCTCAACTTGACCATGGCCTTCGGGCTCTGAAATCCACGCTAGGACACCTCTCCGAACTCGCCCTCGGTGGCACGGCTGTAGGAACCGGACTCAACACGCCTCCTGGCTTTTCCGAGAAAGTGGCGGAAAAGATCGCTTCACTGACCGAACTTCCCTTCATTACAGCTCCGAATAAATTCGAGGCTCTCGCCGCTCACGATGCCGTGGTTGAAGCGAGTGGGGCATTGAAGATGTTGGCTGTCAGCCTGATGAAAATCGGCAATGACATTCGAATGCTGGCCTCCGGTCCCCGTTGCGGTATCGGCGAAGTCATCATCCCCGCCAACGAGCCCGGCTCATCCATCATGCCCGGAAAAGTGAACCCGACCCAATGCGAGGCTCTCACGATGGTGTGCGCTCAGGTCATCGGAAACGATGCCGCCATTAACGTCGGTGGCATGACCGGACACTTTGAGCTCAACGTGTTCAAACCCGTCATGATTTTTAATCTCTTGATGGCGGCCCGAAATCTCGGTGACGCCTGTCAATCCTTCAACGACAACTGCGCCATCGGGCTAGAACCCAACCACCCAGAGATTGCAAAAAACCTAGAGAATTCTCTCATGTTGGTTACGGCCCTCAACACTCACATCGGCTACGAGAACGCCGCCAAAATTGCGAAGAAAGCCCACCAGGAAAACTCCACCTTGCGACAGGCGGCCATCGAGCTTGAGTTACTCACGGACGAACAATTCACCGAGTGGGTTGATCCTACGAAAATGCTCGGACGCTAAATCCCAAGTCATTACCCACGGAATCAGACACCCAAGGTTTCACATGAAGAAACGATCCCTACTCATCGTTCTCGCGCTCGTCACCCTCGCCCAGCAGACACGGGCCAAGGACTGGTCTCAATGGCTGGGCACCCAACGGGACTCCGTCTGGCGCGAAACCGGTATTGTGAACACGTTTCCTTCAGAGGGGCTTCCCGTAAAATGGAGAAGCCCCGTGGGACTCGGCTACGGTGGGCCAGCAGTGGTGGGAGGACGCGTCTACTTGATGGACTATGTCCGGACCTACGGAAAGGTCGAGAACCGCCCCGATGGTCGCCAATTGCTCGACGGAACCGAACGTGTGCTCTGCCTGGATTCAAAAACGGGAAAGGAAATCTGGAAGCACGAATTCGACCGCCCCTACAACCTCTCTTACCCCGGAGGTCCACGGACAACCCCAACGGTTGCCGACGGAAAAGTCTACGCTCTGGGGGCGGAAGGAAACTTCTGGTGCCTCGACGCCGACACGGGAGACGTCGTCTGGAAAAAGGACTATCGTAAGGACTACAAGCTGGATACTCCGATCTGGGGCTACTCCTCACACCCCGTCGTCGAGGGCGATACCGTGTATTGCATCGTTGGAGGCGAAGGCAGCACCGCTATCGCCTACGACAAGAATACCGGGGTTGAGAAGTGGCGAGCCCTTTCCTCACCAGAGCCCGGTTATGGAACGCCTAACTTAATAGAACACGCCGGGCGAAAGCAGCTGATCGTGTGGCATGCGCAATCCATCAACAGTCTCGATCCGAGCAACGGGAAGGTGAATTGGTCGCTTCCCCTCAAGCCCGGATTCAACATGGCAGTCATGACTCCCCGACTGCATGGCGATTTCCTTTTCGCCAGCGCCATCGGCTATGCCAGCGCTCTGATCAAGCTCCAGGATGACACTACAAAGGCCTCAATTGTCTGGCGGGGAAACACTCAAAACGCAGTCTACTGCGTCAACAGCACGCCCTTTATCGAGGAGGGAACGATCTACGGTTGCAATGTGGAAACAAGTGAATTGATGGGCGTTGATCTCAAGACAGCAGAACGGCTTTGGGCAACCAAGAAACCAACCGTGGGAGAAGGCAAAACGGCCCGTCACGGCACTGCGTTCATCGTGAAACACGAAGATAGATTTTTCCTCTTTAGTGAGACGGGAGACCTCATCCTGGCCAAGCTATCGCCCAAGGGTTACGACGAGATCAGCCGCTTCCACGTTCTCGAGCCGACAAACGAAGTCTTTGGGCGCCCTTGCGTCTGGAGTCATCCGGCCTTCGCGGAGAAGAGCTGCTTCGCCCGCAACGACAATGAGATCGTGTGTGTCGATCTCGCTGCCCGCTAAGCTCCACAAATTCGATTATCCAGACCAGGTCTACGCGGAGCCTATGCGGACTTCACGCTGAGTCTACGCGCCGACTACGCGGAACCGTCCCGCCGCAGCGTTCTCAATACTTTGGTTCGAGCGTCGTCACGAAAGGTTCTCGCCTAGCCTGAGAAGTAGGGACAGAAGCACAATTCCCCCCAAAACATCCTCCAGCCCCCTTCCTTAGCAGTCCGGACTCTCCGCTTTCGTCCGTGCGCGAAAAGAAGTTCAAGAATTGGCCCAAGTTCTGCACACTGGCTCAGAATCAGTTGCAAGGCGCTTGAAACCATCCGGTCTTGAGAGCGTCAAGAGCACTCGTTTTTGAAATTATCGTGAGCCCCCGTTTAGCTACCCAGCTCCTCGCATTTGTCGTCGTTTCGCTCACGACGATGTCCGCTGTTTGCCAGGAAGCCCTCGAGGGTGACGCCGTCACAGCAATGCAGAAACTCTCCAAAAACGGAGATTTCGTTCGTCACTGGAAACTGATTGGTCCCTTTTCCTCAGCGCCTCACCCCAGCCAGCACCCAGAGAGCGAAGCTCGCGAGTCACTTTTCCGACGGCTGGATAAACTCGAGCAGCTTACGGAGCATGACAGTCGTTCATGGAGTTCAATAAGTCAGACGAGCTACCAAATCGATCTCAAGCAGGCTCTCGGTCCCAACAACGATTCGGATGCGTATCTCTTCTGCCTGCTCGAGAGTGATTCGGAGCAGGAAAGGTCTTTTCTCCTCGGCGCAAACGACGAAGCGAAGGTTTGGATCAACGGCAAACTCGTCTGCCACGCGATCAGCCCCTACCGACTGATCCCAGACGAATTCCAATTCAATGCCACCTTGAAAAAGGGCCTCAATGCTTGCCTCATTGAATGTCACAACCGAACCCGCGATTGGCAAATCACACTCCGCCCCCAGCGCCTCGGTTCCCGACTCATTTCAGGCAAGGTTCAGGATCAATCGGGTGATCCTGTCTACTTCGCCCAAGTTTACGCCGAGGACGCCAAAGGGAAAAAATCAAGAACGGGGACAAATCCTGCAGGGAGATACAATCTCGTCGTTCCGGGCGATTTCGCTGAACCGATTACCGTCCGCTCAACATCTCAATTCAGGCGAGCTCACTCACCGCTCGCACCGAAGGCCACAATACCAGAGACGCCCGTTCTTACACTCGACTACATCGGAAAGATCGGCGGCCAAATCGAGTCCGCTTCCTCACTCTCAAATTTGATCGTCCAGCTCTGGCTCCAAGTCGAGAAAGATGGCCCCTTGACACACATTGGCAGCACCAGTCCCAATTCGGAGGGACGATATGCGTTCACTCGGCTCAGACCAGGAATCTACAAGCTTAGACTCGTCGACACAGCGTCTCAAAACCTCATTCTCAGCGAGCATTCTCAGATCAATCTCAGCGGCGCTCTCCAGTTCAACGGCCTGAACTTCGTGACCTACAATCCTTGGCAAGGTCAGTGGACTCACTACACCGGAGTCGACAATCTTGCGAGCATGGCCAACCGGGCGATCTTCCAAGACAGCACTGGCTATCTCTGGATCGGTTCCAGCAGTTTGTTGATCAACGGGGGCGGCGTTTCTCGCTACGACGGTCACTCTTTCGAGATTTTGGACACAGACGACGGGCTCGCTGATAACTCTGTTACCTCCATTGCAGAGACCCCAGATGGGAGCCTTTGGTTCGGAACCTACGAGGGCCTCTCTCAACTCCTTAATGGAAAGATACAATCCCTCACTGAGGCCCAAGGACTCCCTTCCCGTTACATCACATCTCTCGCCACGGCACCGGATGGTTCCCTTTGGATTGGCACCAAATCAGGCCTTGCTCGCCTCGCCAACAAGAAAATAGATCGCTTCGCAGAGCAAGATGGGCTCCCCAATAAGTTGATTCTGGACCTTGAAGCAAGCTCCGATGGGGGAGTTTGGATTGGAACGGCTGGCGGAGCAGCTCGATACGAAGCAGGCCGCTTCGAGCCTTTCACAGAAAAACACGGACTCGCCGGGAAGAAGGTTCTCGCGATTCACCAAACCCAAGAAGGCACGATCTGGTTTGGAACCGACGAGGGACTTACTCGACTAGAAGGCGAATCCATCCGCCATATCACCGCCCCGAAAGCGCTGCTTAAAAGTCCAATTTTCTCTATCGATTCCGATGAGAACGAAACCGTCTTCTTTGGCACACGCCAAGGATTGTTTCGCATGGAGAATGAGCAGATCTACCCCTGCCCCGTACTCCCCGACGAGAAACTCCAAGGATTCGAAGCGATTCATTGCGCCCCCGGAGGCATCACGTGGATCGCCACCGGTCTTGGCGGCCTCTACAAATACCAAGATGCCCTCTCGACTCTGACCACGACTCACGGCTTAGAGGGAAACAGCATCGCAAGCAGTTTCGTGGATCAAGAGGGGACGCTCTGGATAGGAAGTCAAAGCGGTCTGTCCGCCTTTCCTCGGCAACCAGGGAGCCATCAGCGGGCTATCGGTCCCCGCAAAGGAACGAAATACATTCCGGTCCGCAGTTTCGACGAATCCGATGGAATGCCCGGAAACGCCGTTAGCAGCCTCGCCCCAGACGGAAGCGGGGGAATCTGGATAGGCACCGGAGGTATGAACATTTCCTCGGCGGGTCTCGCTCACTACAGCGACCAAAAGCTAAAGGCGCTTACTCGCAAGGATGGGCTACCCAGCGGTCGGGTCCATGATTTTTTTCCAGGGGACGACCAAACCGCTTGGGTCGGAACCAGCAACGGAGTGGCAAAACTGAGCACCATCCCAAAAGTGATTCGAGACGATCCTACTCTCACCCAAGCACACAACTTTATCAGTGAAAACGGGATCAAGCCAGGCTGGATCTATGACCTTCAGCAGACCGCCGACGGCAACCTTTGGGTTGCCTCATCACTCGGAGGTCTCCTGCGCTACTCAAGCCAAGATACCCTCCAGTTTACAACCGCAGATGGACTACCTAGCAACCGCATTCAAGGGATCACCGAAGACCAACACGACAAACTCTGGCTGGCAACTTACCGTGGTGTGGCTTCGTTTGACGGCAGTCAGTTTCATACCTACACGAACGCATTCAATACGCCCCAACATCGTTTTGAAGACGTCCTCTGCGACTCGAATAATATCCTTTGGTTCTCCTCTTGGGGGCGAGGCGTGGTCGGTTTTGACGGTGAAATCTGGACAAGCCTCGACGAAAGTGACGGCCTTGGTGACAACCGAGTGTTCAGCATTCACGAGGATCAAAGCGGACTACTCTACCTCAACACAAGCAACGGTCTCACCACCTACCGTCGATCAGATGTGAGACCAACGGTACGGGTCAAATCCATCCAAACGGATCAAGGGGCCGTCGATCTTTCCCTGATTCCATCCGTCGCAACCGGCACGCGAATCACAATCCAACTCAGCAGCATCGACTTCCAAACTCGGCCAGAGAAACGCCAATATCGCATCCGTTTTCATGGCCCGGATTCAACAACTGATTGGAGTCCGCCACAAACCGACGATCTATTCGAATGGATCCCTTCGCGCTCGGGCGAATATCTGATCGAGGTGCAAGCTATCAATCGCGACCTCCGATACTCGGAACCCACCCAGGTGGCTTTTACCGTGTATCATCCCTGGTACCAAAACGCATGGGTGATCGGGCCGGCCGGATTCCTATTCCTTGGCATCACAGGAACCGCCTTCGCCTACGGATGGCGCTACTATCAGAACCGTCGAACCTCTCGCCATCTGGAACGGCAAACGCATCGCCTAAAGGAGAAAATGCTCCAAGATCAGCAGGAGCAAAACGTCGCCCTCAACAAAGCGAAAGAATCCGCCGAAAGTGCGAATCGCGCCAAGACCGTCTTTCTTGCCAATATGAGTCATGAGATTCGGACGCCAATGAACGCGATCTTAGGCTACGCTCAGATCCTTCTCCGAGATGCCTCCCTGTCCATCAAACAACGTACCGCCGTTAAAACGATGTCAGAGAGCGGCCAACACCTTCTCAACTTGATCAACGACATTCTGGATCTGTCTAAGATTGAGGCTGAACAGGAGAATCTCATTGCGGAAGACTTTGATCTTCGATCATCGATCGATGGACTAGCCGCTATGTTCCGGGTCCGTTGCCAGTCAAAGGGGCTCGAATGGAAAACAATTTGGTTGCAGAACGGGCAGCCGTCGGATTCGCAGTCCCCGATCCTCGTCCGAGGAGATGAATCCAAGGTTCGCCAAGTCTTGATCAACCTCTTGTCGAACGCCATCAAGTTCACCGAACGTGGAAGCGTGGCACTCACGATCGATGCGCATACAGAAACCTTGGGGCAAGAGGCAGAACGCTTCACTTTCCGGGTTCAAGATACCGGCTGCGGTATCCCTCTCGCGGAACAAGCGAACATTCTCAGCCCTTTCCAACAGGGCGCCAACGCAGCTTCGGTCGGCGGCACTGGGCTAGGACTGGCCATCGCCAAACGACATGTCGAACTCATGCAGGGCCGTCTGGAGTTTGAATCTCAGCCAGAACTTGGCTCCCGCTTTGAATTCACGATCCCCTTGTCCCCAGGTCAGGGGGCCACCGCATTCTTCCACCGGAACCCTGAGTCTCTCCCTTCTCAGCTCAAGGCCAATAGACCATTTTCTGCCCTGGTGGTGGACGACGTGAAAGAGAATCGAGATGTCCTCAGTCAGATCTTGAGTGACATGGGAGCTCAAGTTTCAACCGCGAGCAATGGCCGTGAAGCACTTGAAAGGCAGCGTGAGTCCGGCTTCGAGATCATCTTTCTCGATATCCGCATGCCTGAGCTCGATGGGTTTCAAACGATCAAACACATGCGCCAATCCGGGCAGGAGCACCAGGGCACTCCAATCAAAACAGTCGCCATTTCCGCGTCAACTCTCCTCCACGAAGAGAGCGCATACAATCGGGCGGGTTTCGACGCATTCGTTTCAAAGCCCTTTCTAATTGACGACTTAGTAGACTGTCTAGAGCGGCTGCTCGGCTTGGAGTTTTCGACCGAAGCCGAACCAAGCATCGTCCACTGGGATGCCGATCAGACCCCACCCAAGATTCCAGCGCCTCTACTTCGAGACCTGCGACAGGCGGCTGAGGGCTATCAGACGACGGAATTTAAGGAGCTCCTAGAGCAAGTCAAAGCACTCGGTCCCGAGGCCGAACTGTTCGCCAACCACTTGGGGGAGCTAGCCGCGAACTTTGACATGAAACAGATTCTAAAAACACTGCAGCCATCCAATCATGCCTGAATCTACCATTCAGACAACCGGGTCACGCATCCTGATCGTGGACGACGTGCCCGCTAATTTGCGCATTCTCAGCGAAGCCCTGGAGAGCCAGGGCTATCGTATCCAAGCGGCGACCGACGGCGAAACCGCCATCAAACTCGTGGCGGCAAGCGCCCCTGACTTGATCCTACTCGATGTCATGATGCCCGGCATTGACGGCTATGAAACCTGCCGCCGCCTCAAACGCATCCCGGAAATGCAAAACACACCGATCATTTTTATCACGGCCCGAACCGAAACCGATGATGTCGTCGCCGGCTTTGAAGCCGGTGGGGTTGACTACCTGACCAAACCATTCTCCGAGGCAGAGGTTCATGCTCGAGTTAAGACCCACTTGCAAATCGGACACCTTACCCAAGCACTCCGCGACCGCAACGAGTCCCTTGAGGCCGAGATCCAAAAACGACAACAAGCGGAGCACCAAACTGCCCAGGTTTCGGAGCAACTCGATCGAATCACGGAACAGGAATCCGATCGATGGGGATACGAAGGGATCATCGGCCAAAGTCGAGAATTCGAGTCCACTCTCAAGCAGGTGCAACTTCTTCAGAAAGCCGATCGAACCAGCGCGCTTGTTACCGGTGAAAGTGGGACGGGGAAAGAGATGATTGCTCGTGCTATCCACCACGGAGGCAGTCGATCAAAAGGGCCCTTTGTCGCTATGAATTGCTCTGCTATTCCTTCTGAACTCGTCGAGTCTACTCTCTTCGGGCACCTCAAGGGAGCTTTTACCGGTGCCACCTCTGCAAAGAAAGGCCTCTTTGAAATGGCCCACGACGGCACGCTTTTTCTAGATGAAATCGGGGAAATGCCCCTAGAGCTTCAAGCGAAACTCCTTCGCGTGCTCGAAACCGGTGCCTTCACGCCGGTCGGCGCCACCGAGGAAAAGCAAGCTGACGTGCGTATCGTTGCTGCTACGAATATTCACTTTGCTGAAAAAATCGAGGCCGGTAGTTTCCGAGAGGATCTCTATTACCGCCTCGCTCGATTCGTCATCGAGCTCCCTCCTCTCCGAGATCGCGGCGAGGACATTCCTCTCCTCGCAACTCATTTCAGCCAACACTTTTCCGCAGAGATGGGCTTCAATCACATTGTTCCGCTCTCTCCAGAGGCAATCGCCACTCTGCAGCAACATGACTTTCCTGGAAACATCCGAGAATTGAAGAACACCATGGAACGAGCCGTTCTGGAGTCTGGAGGCGATTTGATTACTCCGGACCATCTTCACTTCATCGCCGTTCGCCCACGATCAACAGCTGAACAATCGCCCGCTCCCAAGCTGGCGACCGCCCCAAGCGCCTCAATTGATCCGGAACAACTCGTCAACAAACGCTCGATTGCAGGAACCAGGAAAGACCTGGATACAGACGAATCACAGATCCTCGAATACGTTCGAGAGCACGGCATGATCAACAATGGAGACTGTCGTCAGCTCTTAGACGTCGACCGCCACCGGGCCAACTACCTTCTCAAGAAACTCAACCAGTACGGACTACTCGATATCGTTGGGAGCGGCAGATGGGCCGTGTATCGAATCCCCTAGCCCCCTGGAGTTCAGCTATTGCCTTCTCTTTGGTCTATGCGCCAAGGGAAGGTTTGAGTTGAAGAAATGAGTGAGAGCTATTGATCCACCCGAAATTCAATGATCCCCAAGTCACTAAAGTCGGCTCGATATCGCCCACCCACAGCCTTGTGCACACCCCCTAATGCGCCGCAGATCACGACTGCACCCCGTGGGATTGTGTATCCTTGGGAAACGAGCTGATTCACAATATATCGGAGATTGTACCACTGCCCTCCTTTGGCAATGCCGCCATTGGTTTCGTGAAGGACTTTTCCATCGACTGTGAGCTTGATCGGAAGATCATCTGGATCGACTTCCGAAGGCTTCTTCGCCGGCCCGACTAGGAACCGCTCCGAGCCGATATTTGAAGCAACGTTTTCGGTTAGAGCGAGGGTGTTCACTTGGCTGGAGACATCGTTCGGCAATTCTATGACGGGCATAATCGATTCCACCGCATCCTTCATCTGAGCGTCCGTGAGAACTTCATTGGCGATATCAACGGCGAAGACATAACCGATCTCAGTTTCCACAATGAACCGATCCGAAACCTTTCCTACTAGCTCAACGCCGCCACCATAATCCATGCGACCTTCTTTAGGGAGCACTCCCGTCAAGGGACCAGGGATCCCCATACTCGCCTGTGCCCCGGCCGAGGCACCCGCCCCTTTGAATCCGCCAATGGTCTGCTGCTTGAGCACCTCCTTTACATAGTGCTTCTGAATACGGTAGGCATCATCCAAATCGGCTTCAGGCAGAACATAGCCAAGCCGAGGCAACATCGCTCCAGACGTGATCGCTGCGTGGAGGTCCCGAGCATACTTGCGCATAACATATCGATCAACGAAACCTTCAGCCTCAAGCCATTCGGTAAATCGACTCATCCATGAACTCGCCGGTGTGCCAGATCCTCGAGCACCGAAACCATGCGTTCCCTCCTGATAAAGATGCAATTCCGCGGGCACCTTGGCCTTCTTCAATGCTAAGACCATTTCTAAACTATTCAGACTGGAATCATTGAAAGCATGAACGAAAAAGGTGGGAGGCACGTCATCACTCAGCCGATCTGCAATCTCAGATTTCAAAGCACCCGTTCGGCGATTGAGCAGTCCTCCCGGATAAATCAACCCGACGAAATCTGGCCGACACGAAACCCGATCCGCATCATCCACAGGTTTGTAGAGTCTTTCTTGGTGATGGGTCGCGAGCCAGGCACCAATCTCCCCTCCGGCTGAAAAACCAAGCTGCCCGATGCCCTCCGGATCTAGGCCCCAGTCGGAAGCTCGAGAGCGGATGATCCCCATCGCCCTCTGCGCATCCATCACTGCCGTCTTGATGGGAGCAGGCACACGGTATTTCAATAAAAACACGGTCAGTCCCTCCTCCAACAATCGGTCCGCCATCTCGAAACCCTCATGCTCGATCGCCAAACGCTGCAGCCCTCCTCCGGGACACAAGAGCACCCCGATCCCTCGTCGCTTCTCTGCAGCTGGCTGAAAAACAGTCAGCGTGGGCGTCGAGACGTCTGTAATCTGATAAAAGGGCCGCGGCCTTCCCACGAGGACACGTTCGCTTCCCTGAAGTTCAGGTTGTTCCCCCGGGGCGTTCCCGGGCCATAACCGAATCACGTCCCATGGTTCGGCAGCCGAAAGTGTAGAAACAAGCCCCAGCAAAGCGACCGCCAGGAGGTTCCTTCGGATAAATGGATTCATGGGGAGATTATTCATGAAGATACCCGCCCCGTAAAGCTTGAGTCCGACTCGTTTTAAAGTTGCCCTACCGGACCTTAAACCCCGAAGATCGAATACAAGATCCACAGTCCCCCGCAATTCATGAAACTTCGAGCGCTCATCTTACTCCTTCTTTCGCTCCACGTCGCCTCGTACGCGAACCAGCGTCCCAACATTATCCTGATCATGGCCGACGACCTTGGCTTCGAGGCCCTTGGATGCAATGGGGGCACGACTCACGAGACGCCACTCCTTAACCAATTAGCCAATCAGGGAATGCGGTTCACACACTGCTATTCCCAACCTGTCTGCACTCCCTCAAGAGTCAAGATCATGACAGGGAAGTCCAACGCGAGAAACTACACCCAGTTCGGGCTTCTCCGGGCCGGAGAGCGGACCTTCGGCAACCACCTCAAAGAAGCCGGCTACACCACCTGCATCGCCGGAAAATGGCAACTCTCTGGTGACGCCAACACCACTGAAAAAGGATCGTGGTGGACCGACTGCGGGTTCGACGAGAGTTGCATGTGGGCCTACTCCCACTACTTAAAGAAAGCGGACCAAGAGCACTACGAGACTCACTCAATCTTTGGCGACCGCAAAGCTTCACGGTTCTGGAATCCATGCATTCTAGAAAATGGCACTTACCGCCCAACCACTGAACAAGACTTTGGCCCTGACATCTACACAGAATTCGTACTCGATTTCATCGAGAGAAAGAAAGACGCCCCCTTCTTCGTTTACTTTCCCATGGCACTGACCCATAGCCCTTTTGTTCCCACGCCACACACTCAAGACTTTCCCCTCGAAGACAAGACAAAGAGCAAACCCAAATACTTTGGCGATATGATTCGGTACACGGGCTTCTTGGTGAATCGCATCGTGAAGAAACTCGAAGAAACTCAGATCGCCGAAGAAACCTTACTCATCTTCACCACGGACAACGGCACAGGGAGGGGACTGGTTTCTTATCTGGGAACGAGATTGATACCCGGAGGCAAAGCCCTGCCAATCGATGCCGGCTGTCATGTCCCACTCATCGCCCACTGGCCAGGCACCATCCAACCAGGCTCAGTTTGCCATGATCTGATCGACTTCAGCGATTTCCTCCCCACGTTGCTCGACGCAGCCAAGATCCCTCTCCCGGCCGAGGAAACTCTCGACGGACGAAGCTTTCTCGCCCAGCTAAAAGGTCAGAAAGGCAATCCCCGAAACGAAGTCTTAGTTCACTACGACAAGGATCCAGGCTCCCCATCCCCAAAATTCAGGCGTGTTCGTTTCGCCTACGACGGTCGATACAAACTCTACGATGATGGAAGATTTTTCGATGTTCACCAAGATTGGGATGAAGAGACTCCACTGTCAGAGGAGCACCTCTCAAGGCCACTGAAACAGACTCGCGACCGGCTCCAAGGCTCATTCGACCGTCTCCCTAGCTGGACACCTGACAACTCAACTTTCCAGGGGCAACCCGACGACGAAACAAAGAAACGCCTCATACTGCGAGATCGCATTCTCTCCCAAGCCAAGTAGCTACTTCCTCAGTCCGCTTCCCGCGGAAGCTCCACTGCCGTATGCTGGCCTCGGCTTGTTGACCGTGTGATACACAGCTCCACGCACTCGATCGTTCTCCACGGATCGAAGGTTATACCGAAGTGACATCTGCATGACCGGCTCAACGTTCCCCAAAGAAACAAAAACCGAACGTTGATCAGATGCGAGCTCAACACCCAAAACAGGAACCGAATCACGACCTTCGCTTTCAGGATTCTCAACGGAAAAATCCTTGGAACCGTAGGCTTTTGAGTATTGGTAGTTCCACTGCTCGACCGCGTAATTGGCAGAATTGCTTGCCCATTCAGGATCCAGTGGCTCCGCGAATCTCAAGTGCACACCATTCTTATGTACTTTCAAATCGATCGGGACGCGCATCGGCTTTCCGGTATAACGAACGCGCTGGAGAGAACCATCCCTTAGCGCACTCGTCTGCCACCCCATAGTACCCACAACATAAAGTTGTCCATCTTTTGGATTTACTGCGCCTCTCATCGCCCCAGAAAGGAACTTTCCTCGCATCGGGCTAACCCCGCCCTGGGGAACGCCATCAACAACATCTCGCAGCACAAGCATCATGGCACAACGACCAAACGACAGATGGATCATTTGCCCACTCAAGGGGCCCCATCCTGATTTCGCCGCCCAAACTTGGCTCCCCCCGGAATTATCAATGTTGTGAGGAATCCAACACAAAGGCGGATCGTAGCCCATGGGCCGGGAAGTCGTTACCTGAGGACCACCAAATCCATAGTAACCGCCAGCCCTCACTTCAGAAATCTGGGAGGACGGCGTCCAAGCGCCTTGCTGGGGGGCCACGGTCAGAATTCCATCAGAGCTCAAACCCATCCCATTCGGATTTCGCCACCCCGTGGCGATGGTTTCATGCGAGTCCCCATCCGGCGAAACTTGGTGAACTCCCAGCGGATCGCAGTAGAACAAGCTGCCATCGTCTGCCGCTTGTAAACTGGTTACGAACTTGTGTCCGGGCTGGGTCTTAATGAGGTTCGAATGATTTCGGTAGTCGTCAGCAAATCCATCCTCATTCAGATCGTGAAGCGCCGTGATCTGGTCTCGTCCCAACACGTAGACCACTCCATCGATCACCTGCAATCCGAGGGGCTGGAACAAGCCAGTAGCATACCTGTGCCATTCCAATCGCTTGAGAGATGAATCAATCCCTTTCACCAACCAGACGTCACCGTAAAGCGTGCACACAGCGGCATCTCCGTTAGGAAGAAAATCAATCCCGCTCAGGAACATCAATGCGTTCCAAGGATTCTTGTATGGCACGTCCAGCGTATCGATCGTGTATGCCTCCGGCCGCCTCGACAGGGAGCCTTTCGTCTCCAATTGAGGCCAAACCTTCGGCCCCGGCTTCAATAGGTTTCGAATGTTGCCGCCTCGATCCAAGCGCTCGGAATCAGCTTCAGATCGGGCGTCCCAATCGACTTTTTTTACAAGTGCGAGCCAGAACACCGACTCAGATTCAGCCGCCTGTATCGCCAACTCGATTTGCGTTTCGCCAGCATTCCCTCGAATCCGCGCCTTCGCAGCATCTCCCCCCAGGACCAGCACATGGCCGGTCTCAGGACCATTGACGACGTATATCACTCGGCCCTTTCCTGAGGTCATGGAGGGTTCTTCGATGAATCCTCCCTGCAAGGGAATGACCGTTTCATTGGCTCCCGGTGAAACGACGAAATGTCGCGTCAATGCCCCACCCTTTCCAACGGACTCCCACCAAGGCGATTCCAAGATTTCTCGACCACCAACAGAGTAGCGCAGCACGACTCTTTCACCATGAAGCTGCAAACCCTTCCACTGCGTGGCCGCGGAGGCACCATTCGCACTCTCCGCAAACAGCTCCACAGGCACCCCGGCCGGAGCCGAACCATTAACAACCCCAAAACGCCGACTATTGTGAACCAAAAAACCATCAGACCAGAAGGCTTTCAGCTCGCTCGTTTGCGTGTCGTAGCAGACTGTTCGCTCACGATTCGCCCCCACCGCAATACTCAGGCCTTTGAGCACAAGTCCTGAGGAAAGTGGAACTGTCGACGCTTCAAATCGTCCTGGAACCATCCGATTCCAACGATCATCATGCCAATCGGCCTCAGTTTGAGCCTCGGGTGAAGCGGCGCTGAGTTGAGTCGCAAAAACTAACACGGCCGTACTGAATATGTAAAAACTACCTAGGCGTTTCATATTTACTCCGGATGAGATCCGATAGATCCTGCCCCAGTTGAGTCATGCGGGGTCATTCCAAGCTCGGGATAATCTCCATCTTGAACGGACAAAGCTCCGGAAGTCAAACAACGCCATCGCCAATGCACAACGGGCCTTGAGCTTGCAATCATCCGGTCACAGCCACAAGCTACCGCCATGAATCTCCCCAAGCTTGGAATCGGCCTCGGACTCGCACTCATCACGTGGATTCAACCAAACCTTAGGGCAGCCGAAACCACCGCCCCCTCCGAACTCCACTCAGCCATTAACCCAGCCCCCAGAAGTGGTAACTGGATGAAACGGCACGAGGGCTTCAACACGAAGGTTCAGGCAAATCAAGGCAACATCGACCTCGCCTTCATCGGCGACTCCATCACCCAAGGTTGGGAACGGAGCGGCAAGCGGGTCTGGGAAGTTTACTATGGTCATCGCAAAGCCCTCAATCTCGGCACCGGCGGGGACCGCACCCAGCATGTCCTCTGGCGAATGGATAATGGCAACCTTGACGGCATTCACCCCAAAGTGGCCGTCATTATGATCGGCACCAACAACTCCGCAGACGATCGAAACACAGCCACCGAGATGGTCGATGGCATCCGGGCAGTTGTGAAGCAACTCCGTAGCAAACTCCCCAAGACAAAACTGCTGCTTCTGGGAATCTTCCCAAGAGGGGACGCCTTCAACGACCGCCGAGGAAAGATCCTGCAAGTCAACCAAGCCATCAGCCGGATGCACGACGGCGAATTCGTCCACTACCTGGATATTGGCAAGGAATTCATCGACAACGACGGTTCCCTTTCCCCATCCATCATGCCAGATTTCCTCCACCTCTCGACTGCGGGCTACGGCATTTGGGCTCAGGCGATCGAACCGTTCATCGCAAGCCATTTAGGAGACAGCCCGATCAATCCGAAAAAGGTAAATGCAAGTGGGGCATGGACCTTCGAGATTGAGGGCCCAGATGGCATGGCAGCGGGCTCACTCAACATTCGTAAATCGGGTAATGTTCTCAAAGGGGATATCTCTCTCTCACCGGATCGCGTGCTCCCGTTCAAGGCCGGCGGGCAGTTTCAAGATTTCATTCACTTCCAAATCGTCCGAGATCGCCCCCAAGGCGGCTCCATGACCTACAATCTCACTGGAACTGTAGACGGCGACAGCATTCGAGGGACCGTTTCGACCAAGATGGACGGACAGCAGATTGATCAACCATGGGTGGCAAAGCGCCGGTGAGAGGTCCATTAAGCCCTCAACCAAGCACACAACCGACAGCAGTATTCGAGGTCTCACAAACAGGCCACCTCGGCTGGTCTCACTCCTCTGTCAATCGTCGCCGGACGAATCAGTTCTAGACGACGGCCGCGGCCCTTCCTATCCTCAAACCAACGATGCTTGAGCCAAGCGAGAAACTCATTATTGCCGGTCGCGAATTCGACTCTCGACTCCTGGTGGGAACTGGAAAATTCAGCTCCCCGGAAGCTATGCGAGACGCCCTCGATCACACTGGCACGGGGCTCGTCACGGTGGCCCTCCGACGTGCTGATTTATCCGGTCAAAACGATCCATTTGCGAATATTCTCGAGTTTATCGACCCAGAGAAATATCTCCTACTACCGAATACAAGCGGCGCAATGAACGCGGACGAAGCTGTTCGCATCGCTCGGCTCGCCGTCAAGGCAGGGCTGCCGAAATGGGTTAAACTCGAAATTCACCCCGATCCCCGCTACCTGCTTCCCGACCCCATCGAGACCTTGGCAGCAGCGGAAATACTGGTGAAGGAAGGATTCACCGTCCTCCCCTACATCAACGCTGATCCCGTGCTGGCAAAACGACTGGAAGAAGTCGGCACAGCCACGGTGATGCCCCTGGGATCTCCAATCGGATCAAATCGAGGACTTCAGACCCGAGATCAAATTAAGATCATCATTGAACAAGCCACCGTTCCAGTGGTTGTGGATGCTGGGATCGGAGCTCCAAGTCACGCTGCTGAGGCAATGGAAATGGGAGCGGACGCCGTGCTCGTCAATACTGCCATAGCCGTTGCCTCAAACCCGAATCGAATGGCACTGGCGTTCAAGAAAGCGGTCGAAGCCGGCCGTGACGCTTACGAGAGCGGCCTGGGACCTCAAATCGAATCGGCAGCAGCCACCAGCCCATTGACTGGCTTTCTCAATTGAGGACACGATGAACCTCTCTGCCGAGCGAGCCCGCGAAATCCTGGATACTGGGGCCACTGCCTCCGTCTTGGTCATCGGGGATGTCATGCTCGACAGCTTCGTTTCCGGCACCGTCTCGCGCATTTCGCCCGAAGCCCCGGTTCCCGTCCTCAAATTTCAATCAGAATCGCTGATGCCCGGTGGCGCCGCCAATGTAGCTCGTAACCTGACCGCTCTCGGAAGCCCTACGTCTCTTTTCTCCATTATCGGAAGAGATCGGGAAGGCGCTCAATTGCGCGACCTTCTCGAAGCCGAGCACGTACAGTGCAAGGGACTCCGAGCTGTGGCCAAACGCTCAACCGGCACCAAGACCCGAATCGTTGCCCAACAACAACAGATCGTTCGGGTTGACCGGGAACTTGTCAGCGACCTCACGCCCAGTGAACAGGCAGTCATAGAACGCGCCATCAGACCGGCCCTCAAGAAAGCATCGGCGATCATCGTTGGGGACTACGCCAAAGGAGTTGTCACCGACCCGCTGCTCTCCTTTCTAAAGCGAGAGTGCCAGGAGCGAGGCATTTGGCTTAGCTTGGATCCGAAACCGAGCCACCAGGTCAACCTTTCCGACTACTCGCTCATCACTCCAAACCGGAAGGAGGCCTTCGAACTCGCCGGTGTGGATGACGCGACCCGCCATCCTGATCCACTGAAAGACAAGAACCTTCGCACCGCTGCCAGCCGACTCTTGAGACGACTTCGGCCTGCCATTCTGATGATCACCCTGGGAGACCTTGGAATGCTCATTTGTCAGAAAGGAAAACAACCCGTGCATATTCCCACCGTAGCGCAAGAAGTGTTTGATGTTTCTGGAGCGGGTGACACGGTGATCGCCTCATTCACCTTGGCGATTGCCGGAGGTGCTTCTCCTTACGAGGCGGCCGTTTTTTCCAATCACGCAGGCGGGATCGTCGTAGGCAAACAAGGCACGGCAACCGTTTCTCGCCAGGAGATTCTGAATAGCCTCAAAGACCGATCATGAATGCCGCCGTTTTTCTGGATCGGGACGGCACGATCAACATCGAAAAATCCTACCTCTGTGACCCAGACAAGCTAGAGCTTTTCCCGGATGCACTGACCGCCCTGAAAGAACTTCAGGACGCAGGCTACATCCTTTTCATCGTGACTAACCAATCCGGCATTGGACGCGGATACTACACCGAAGCGGACATGCACGCAGTGAATCAAAAACTCGAAGCGCTCGCCTCCAAAGCGGGAGTCACCTTCAAGAAAATCTACTTCTCTCCCGAGGCTCCAGAAGAGGATAGCTACGGACGGAAGCCATCCCCTCGATTTCTCCTAGATGCCAGCAAAGAATTCGGTATCGATCTCAGTCAGTCCTACATGATCGGCGACAAGCTAAGCGACCTCCAATGTGGTTGGAACGCCGGCGTCAAAAAGAGCTTCCTCGTGCTCACCGGCTACGGTAAAGAGCTCTTGAAAAATCGAGAGGACGATCTCAGAAAAGCTCAGATTGTGAAGGACCTGGCCGAAGCAACACAGCAAATCATAAGCGACCAAAGGCTCCAGTATCGCGACTCAGAATCTCACTGAAGATTTGGCTGAACTGTCTGGTCTGGAGCAATCAGATCTCTAGTTAATCGTTGGCTCGGCGACTCATTCGCCGAACGTCGTCCGACGCCGGATTGGATGGGCTCGATCTTCCTGAGCAATTCACGATTCTTCCTGTTCTCGGCTCTTAACAGTTCCCGAAGTTCGGCGTTTTCATTCCTGCTTTTCTCCAATCGTTCACTTTGGCCCCGGTATTGCAGATAAATCAGCAAGTTCAACCCAAGGACACCTATCCAAGCCATCCTCCACATCCACGTTTCCAAGATTTGTTTCACAGACTTAACCCTTCCCTACTCACGACTGGCATGGACACGCCAACGCCAACTCTTACTCTTGAATCGGATCCCGCAGGGATCATACCAGAATACTTGGAATCACGGGAAAGCAGAAGAAGACGAAAGGCAAGAGTTGCAGTACCCGAAGAACTTAAACGCAATTCTACTTTCCCAAGAAGAGAAAGCGTCTCCCTTTCAGTCCTATGCTTGATTCGCTCAAACTGAACAACCCTGTCGCTAGTAGCGTTTCATCGCGCTACTAGCGACACAACAACCGATCCGATATCAACTCGCCTGCGAGGAAATCTTCAAGAAAAACAGCTTCTGAATACTCACTCATCTAGGCGGCCAAACCGACGCAAGTATTGCCCCCGGTGCTATCCAGGCACCGGCCGATGAGCGCAGAGATACCGGCCTTAATCAGGACGAGATTTCGCATCGACGAAACCAAAGAAGGTCATCGCCAGCTCATCGAGTCTGGTTGCGTGATCTTCCCTAGGACAGAGACTAAACTCATTCGTCAGGGCCCAGAGGCGGCTCAATGAATCTGTCAGAGGTAAAAACTGAACCTCCTAAGCACGGGGTGAACGCGGGATCGCTGAAAAGAACGCAGCGACTTTCGATTCAATCAGTTGTTTGTTCTCACGCAAGCCACTGCACAAATCGATTCCGAATGGTTCGACGGCGCGAATCGCGTCCATCACGTTGAGTTCGTTGAGACCTCCCGCGAGAAAGACGGGCACTGAAGCCGAGTCTCGAATCTGACGACTCAGTTTCCAATCGTGAGTTCGCCCCGTGCCCCCAAGTTCTTTCACCGGTGCCGAGAGTTTTCCCGAGTCCAGTAGTAAGGCATCCACGTGTTTGGATATCGAAATCGCATACTCCACCGATGCGCCGTCCTCTACATGCACAACTTGCACCAAACGAATTCCTGGAAGCTCCTTGCGAATCGAATCAAGGACATCGCTGGTGAGGTGATCACAAAGCTGGAGTGTGTTGGTTCCACACCGCCGCTGCTGATCGACAATTTTTTCCGGATCGGTTTCTGAGGTCAGCAAGAAAGTCGCAATAGGAGGTGGAACGGAGGCAGCCACCTCGATGATCACAGACTCATCAACCATCCCCGGTCCACTCGGCATCGCCGAAACGAGCCCAATGGCCGAAGCGCCATAAGAAATGGCCAAATTCGCTTCCTCAACCGATCGGATGCAACATACTTTTACTCGAACGCGCATAGTGCTCTAGATCCAAGATTTCAGGCTCAACTGTCGTGTGCCCCCAAATCGCTGGACGATTCTAAACGGGAGCCCGGGAGTCCGTCCACGATCGCTTTCTGATGTTGAGAATCCAAATCGACTGAATCAGGGTGGAAAGCCAAATGACATTTTAACTGCGGCATACTCCGGGTGCACCTGCCCGTCCCGATCTCGAATCATCAAAGGGGGTTCTTGCCACGTGCTCTGCCGCATCGCCTCCGGCAAATCGATGCTTCGCATCATCAAAAAAACAGCGAGTAGAGGATCCTGTCCTTCACGAAACACGATCGGGCGATATCGGACGATGACGAGTCCAGCCTCCCCTGCCGCTCGCTCGACTCGTTTCGCCTGTTCATCCGGGTTGATGGGGAACACACACGAGAAGACGCCACCAATGCGCAGATGTTCCGCAGCCACACGGCAGTAATCTCTGATATCTCCCCTGACCTCAAAGCGACAAGCAACCTTCTGCGGATGATCCCCAAGCTCTCCCGTACCGAGGGGAAAATAGGGCGGGCTTCCCAATACAAGATCGAACACCTCGTCGGAGCTCAAGACACTCGACTCTCGAAAGTCGCCCTCTCGCAGATCGACTCGCGATTCCAGCCCATTCCATCGGACCGATTTCCGGGCCAAAGCAACGCTGGTCGACTGTGCCTCAACGGTGACCAGAGAGGCGCCGGGTAAACGCCAGGCAGCAACTGTCGCCACGGTCCCAATTCCACTACCCAAGTCGAGAATTCTATGAGCAGTTGGGCACCAGGTCGTTCCGTACCAAGCGACTAGGAGGTCGTCGGTCGAGAATCGATGCCCATTCCGAAGCTGAAAAATTCTGAAATGGCCGCACAGAGCATCAAGGCTCTCATTCTCGTCGAGCGCCAGGGTCGAACTCTCCTCCGCCCCTGGGGCAGCCGGACCAGGAATCGCATAACCGCGAAAATGTGTCTTGGGGGTAAAATCGTTGGGACGCTTAGCCATGGAGCAGGAAAGTCATAGGCCTTCCCCCTCAGGTCGGCAAGCCTCGAAGCCAGAGGTCCTAACGAGCAAAACCAAGAAATCTTTGAGCCACAATCTGGCCAGCCGCTTCTTTCTCCCCTTCGGACTGAAGGCCCCGAACTCGCTGAATGAGATCGAGCGCAGTTTTTCGTGTCACAACCCCAGCGTTAAAATCCTTCAAGACCTGGCACTCAAAGGTTCGGCAGACAGTGGGACGGTGTTCATATATTTGACAGACCGCTCCCTTCAGGCCTCGGCACGGTTGAATCAGCAACTCCCGCCCTTCTTCTTCATCACATTCTAATCCGAGAATTTCCAGCCCGACCGACTCCGCTTCTCCAGTCAATTCAACATCAGCGAAGATTGACCCATCACAGCAGAGCCCACAGTCACAACAGAGCGATTGGCCCGGGGTTCTGACGTCCGCCAGTTCGTTTTTCTCATTCTTAGGCTCCACTTTCAGCCCTGCCCTTCTATTCTCGCTCTTCACACTTCTCAGAATCAGCCCTGCCGCACCCTTTCCTCCGCGGGCGATGCCATACCCTAACAAGAGAGTTTACATAGTTGAAGCCAATCTGTCATAGTCTGAGAACATCCTAAGGAAGTAGCAGTCAGCTCTGACGTCAAAAACATATGAAGAATCTACTGAACCCAAAGGCTCGGCGGGCCATGTTGCCCCCGGTCCTCACCTTACTCCTCAGCATTCCGTTGAGCTATCTGTCAGCCGATACCGTGAATGTCACGGTTGAAGTCGAGAATCTCGCTCCCGAAAATGGCACTTATCTGACGCCCGTTTGGATTGGGTTCCACGACGGAAACTTCGATTTCATCGAGATTGGGAGTTCAGCATCTGAAGGACTCCAACGACTCGCGGAGGATGGGAACACCTTGGTCATTGGCGATGAATTCCTGGATCCCGAATTGAATGCAGGCTCCGTGAACGGAACGATTTTCAGCGGAGGCGAGATCCCGCCCATTGCTCCCGGAGACTCAGCCAGCCTGACCTTTACCCTTGATAGCGAAGCCTTCCAAAGCCGATATCTGAGTTACGCCAGCATGGTGATCCCAAGTAACGATGCCTTTATAGGGAACGAGAACCCCAAGGCACACCGAGTGTTTGCTGCTAACGGCGAATTCGTCGGGAGTAGTTTCGTGGTCAGCGGCGCTGACATTCTCGATGCAGGCACGGAGACCAATAGCGAAAGCAAAACAGCCACAGCCTTCTTTGGGCAATCCGAGCCCAACACCGGAGAAGAGGAAGCTGGAACCATCCAAGTCCACGCTGGTTTTCAAGCAGCGGGGAGCGGCGGCATTCTGGATGATGGACAGTTCGCAGCAGCCAATTTCAAAGCGGACGGATACCAAGTTGCTCGAATCACCATAACCGCCAGCGAACCGGAACCCCAAGAAGCCCCCACCTTCACGATCGGAGAACCCGTTCTCCTGCAGAATTCCTTCGGGGACCTCGTCACGTCGGGAGCCAACTTAGCGGTCAACACGGCTGCACCTGAGGTACTCTTCACGACCATTGACACCAGCAATCCCGACGGCGCGATTGATCCGATCACGGACGAGGAAGCCACGAGCGCCATTATCGGCTTCTTCTACAATCCTGAAACTCTCGAACCAATCTCTGCAGATCCGTTCCTCATCGTCGGGAATCCCGATGGTGGTTTTGACACTCACGACGTCAAATACAATCCTGTCAGCAATCAGTATATCGTCGCCGGCTCCGCCCAAGGTTATCGTCCCAATGGCACCCAACTCACGATTCTTGCATTCGTCAATCCGAGTGCGGCCGATGGAGATCGCATCGTGAGATCCTTCGTCTACGAACCAGACAGCGCGTTGGGCTTCGACGATGTTTCCCTGGCCGTGAGTTCGCGAAACGGCAATATTCTACTCGCGGGCGAACGCAACTTCGAGGGGGAGGGTGAAGGTGCAATCGGAGCCCTCTTCGACCAAGATGGCAATTTGCTAACGCCCTCTTTCGGTCGACTCGACCAGATTCAGCCTACAGGAGACGAGGATGATCCTGATGTTGTTTACCTAGAGAATAATGACGTTTTCCTCTACGTCACCAACACCGACGGCGACACCCTTTCAAATCGAATCACAGGCTCTATCATTCAGACCGTTCCCGCAGCCGATGGATCGCTTCAAATCGGGGATGAACAGATTCTAGGAGCTTCCCGAAAGGCGATTCGACAGGGTCATCCCGCAGCCTTTGAGAACCCATTCAACGACGAATTGATTGGCGCCTTCGACTACGGCAATGGATCCGATGGAGGAGACATCTTCTACTTTAACATCGGGCAAGCTCCGAACTACACCCTCTCTCAAGCCAGAGGACAGGTGCCCTATTTCGAAGCCACGTCCAACGATCCCTACAACCACCGTCACCCCCAGTTCGCGGCCGACCCGAATAGCGGCGTTATCGTCATCGGACAGAACGCGCACTCGAGTGCAAGCACCCTGCCATCAGGTTATGCGTTCACAATCCTGGGTCCAGATGGGCGAATCCTTCCCGGTCAATCCGAAGAGCAGAACGGCTTCCACGCCTTCGTGGAAACAATTGCTAGCATCGACAATGGGGCCAACAATCACAACGTGAAGTATGATCCATTCAGCGATTCCTTTCTCGCTGTATACGCTGACGGAAACGAGACATTCACAGTGAGACTGAAGGTAACCTCAACCCATATCTCATCAGCTGAACCATCCAGCCCGGTTGAAATCAGTCTCCAAGGAGATACGGTCTCACTCTCTTGGACAAGCGGCATCCTCCAAAGCGCTCCCTCAGTGACCGGCCCCTGGGAATCTGTTCAGGATGCACAAAGCCCCTTGACACTCACACCAAATGCTGAGGGCAATCAGTTCTTCCGAACGATACCGTCCGAATAGGCATCGATTCATCAACCAACACTCAGAAGGAGTCCGGGTATTCTAAGGCGCCCGGGCTCCTTTTTAGTGTTCTGATAAATGCCTCTCTCCCCCTGCTAAGTCCGCCCTCAGACAAAGATACCTCCACCACACAATCTCATTGACCCACACCCTTAAGTCCCACACCCTCCTCGCTCAGTCGGCGCAGTAACAATCGCCACCGATTACCCATCAGCAACTGTTTGGCAGCTTTCCGGGTATGAGAGCGATCAAAGCCTGCATCCTACCCAATGGAAAGCATAGCAATCTTGAAACCGGGCTCATGAGTGTCATTTACTTCGAGGGAGGCAATCTACTTCCAAGCGGCAACAAGGGAGACGAGCTCATGCTTCGCGTCACCGCGCCGAAGCTCCGATCGATGTGCCCTCAGTTTTCCCAGGCCATCGCGCCTGGTGTGGCACCGTTTGAAAAACGTTGTGAACTTGGCTTAAGACAGCTCCTCTGGCCCAAGAATCCGTTCCGCTTTAGCGGAAACGTTGGTTACTACGTGCTGAACCGCTATCGGCATCAATTGGGACTGGTTTCCGAGGAAGATATCAGTGCAGTGGTGAATTTCCAGGGTTACCGCTACGCCGAAATGGGGGCAGTAGAAACTGCGCTCGACGCCAAGATTGCCCTCGAGCGCGCAGAGCGAGGCACCAAACATATCTTTCTTCCTCAAGCATACGGACCATTCGATTCGGAAGCTGTGATCCGGAACGCTCGCGACCTTTTCCGCAATGCCGACCTCATCTTTGCTCGCGACCCTTTTTCGAAAGAATTCCTGACAGAAACACTCGATACTCCCAAGGAAATCCGAATTTATCCGGACATCACCATCGGCACGCCGGGGGAAGGATCCGAGCATACCTTGCCGAAGGACTTTGCTGCCTTAGTTCCCAATCACTGGATGCTTCACCGTGGCAGCGAAAAAGACCAGAACGCCTACATGGACTTTCTTGAGCAAACGATCGAAGTCTCGAGTCAGCAAGGTCTCGAGATCGTCATCCTCAACCACTCCCCTGATCTCGACACTCCCATCGTAAAGAAGCTTCTCGCACAGGAAGGTCGGGCCAAAATCCAATCGATCGAAGAAACGAATGCACTCCGACTCAAAGGTATCCTAGCCCAAGCGCGCTTCTTGATTGGATCCCGCTACCACGCCATTGTAGGGGCCCTTTCCCAAAACGTGCCTGCAATCGGCACAAGCTGGAGCAAGAAATATCAAGGCTTATACTCAGACTTCGGGGCCGACCAACTCCTAATCCAACCCTCGAGAGACGCGGCAGACATCGCCCAACTCATCAAGAACATCACCACCGGCGCCGAACGTGAACAGCTAGTCGCTCGCCTGAACGAAGCGAACGAGCGAATGCGCAAACAACTAGATGAAATGTGGAAAATCGTCGGAGACACGCTCGCAACCTAGCCTCTCACCTCTCACCTCTCACCTCTCACCTCTCACTTCTCACTTCTCACCTCTCACCTCTCACCTCGCTGCCAAAACCTTCCCTGACTCAAGCAAACATAATTCCGGACAGAACCCTCCCCTTCTCCAGCTTGCCGCACCATGTAATACGCCTCACCGCGCGGACTCTGAGGATCCGTGAAACTAGCTTCTGTCAATGGATCAGGCCCAGAGATAAGTTGATAAGGTCCCGCTTTCCGGCCACTTCGATACACATAGGCCCCCAAGACACGATCTGTAGAAGAAGCCTTCTCCCAAGAAAGATGCACCAGCCCTGAACGGACGCCTCCAGCCAGCGATTCGACCGGACTCACGACATCATTGCGTAGGGTTGCATCGCCCAAGATCGAAAGCGAACGCGCAACCTTCCTCCCACGGGTGACCTCGTTGGCTGTTTCAAAATAGGCTCTAGCCAAAGGCTCGCCGAGGGCCAGAGACGAGAGCTGCCACTGTCCGTGAAGCGAACTCATTACGGCCAGGCCGGTCTTTTCTTTCGTGAGCGTGGCTTTTGTAAAACTATCCCTCATATTCCAGTCGGCACTCCAAGAAGCATAAAGCATGAGAAAGGCAGCCTGAGGACCGAAAGAAACTCGGTTTAAAAATTCAGTCTTGTAGCGACCCGACCCCACAGAGCTTCGTCCACCGAAACCTGCGAAAAACGCCCACTGCACCGGGTTAGAAATCAAAAAGCAATCCTCCTCGCTGACGGATCCACTTTGCGCGCCATAAATTGCCGAAGCATTTCGAAAGGCATTCTCGTCCATAGGCCGCCAATATCCCCGCGGAAGATAATTCTGGTAGATCGCTCGCGCGGCAAACGCGAGCTCGCCATTCCGATACGCATGATTCTTGTTGAAGTACCGGCGCAAAAGGCCTGTCTCTATATCCCGGCTTCGGATCGGTTGCTTCGGCAGTGTTTTTCCATGGATGCTCGGAAGATTCGAAAAGTCGATTCGACTAACCGCAAGCTCCAAGCTCGACGGGAGATAATCTTGATCGAATCGGCCATCTCCCGGCCGGTTCGTGTTGTCACGATGCGTTCGGTTGGAATGGTTCACTTCCGTATCGGTCCAAACCCCATTCAGGTCTCCATAGTAAGCATCACAGGGCCAAGCCCCCCGATGATCATCTCCGTTCTTCACATGCCCATCTTCAGCCCGGTAACCCGAGTAAGGAATCGGAACGTGCCCGACGAGCAAGGCCACGTTGAAACTGGATGGAGCTCGTTCATGAAACGCACGGATCGCCGCCCTGACCTCTTGCACTCGTTTGCGATCTCGAGATCGCCGCCGGCCATCATGGCGAGGAACCTTGACCTGCTCTACTCCCCAACCGTCACCAACGAGGTCCATTTCGAACCGCTCCAATTCAGGTTTCAAAGCTGGAGCAACACCCTGCTCCACCACCAAAAGAACTCGGCCTCGTTGATGCGACACCTTTCTCGGCCCGACAGACACAGACACACGGCCATTCCCGACCTGATACTCAAATTGCCCTCCGGTTCCTAGGTCCGGAGAATCATCAAGATACTGTGTTTTCCCGATGGCAGTTCCAATAGTCTGCCACTCGTACTGGCCATAACGTCTCCGCTGAATAAGCAAGGGATCGGCAGACCACTGCGGCCAACTCAATCGGACTCTAAGCGGTTCCACTTCGGGAACCGCAGTCAGTTGAAATCTTCCCATTCGTTGAACAAACCCGGTTCGAAGAACTCGATAGAGTTCGAAACCGTCGATGGCGCCCTCAATTGGCTGCCCCCCGTGATGATTGTTTCCAATCCGCAGTCCGTATTCCAACACGAGCTCTGGACTGGGCACCACAGAGACTCCGCTCCCCGGTCCCATCTCCTTGCCATCGATGAAGACACGAGTTGATGAAGGGGAATACACCAACATGATATCGTACCATCGCCCCGCAACGAACTGAATGGGAACTCTCAAGAAGGTCCTTCCCTCACCGACACGCTGGCCAGAAAAGGTCAGCTGATCTCCAGTTGGATTCGTCCCCAGAGCCCAGTATCCGATGCTTGGCGGATCTGGCGTCCAAGCCCCCACAGACAAGAAACTCGCCCAATGCCCGGGTCCCTCCCCTGAGTTCCAATCCGGTCGAAACCGAAAACGAACACTCCCTTCTGTGAGGTTCATAGGCACCCGCCCATCGGAACTTCCAATGGGAAGAAGAAGACTGGCGCCTGTCTTCCGAAAAACGGGTGCTTTTCCAGAATACCCGGCTTCCCATTTCACGTCACCGTGAACACGCCATGACGTCGCATCCTCAGCCCTCGCGTCGATGGGCTCAAGCTCGCTCTGGTAAAGAAACTCGGTGCCTTCCCCCAACACCGTCAGAGCAAGAGACACACCCCAGATGCACACAAGCCACTGTACTCGAAAGCACAAGGCCCGTGAAGAGATTGCTCTCGCGAGAGAGCGACCCAGCACGAATCGAAGCAATTTTCTCAGAAAATCGAAAGCCACTCCCCAATCTTGCTTCGATTGAAAAGCTTTTTTCAATTCTGAAACAAAATGACACAAAGACGCTAAAGGCGACATTTTACCACTTTTTTATAAACCCCTCTTTTGCAGCCGTTTAGCCATTGCTGGAGGTTTTCTCAAATCAACATGGCATTCCTGTTGCTCAAAGGGTTTTGCCAAAGGAGGCAACGAGTCCACAAAACCAAGGAGGGGATTCGTCTATCCAGGCACAACACACAAGGAAAACAAACCAAGTAAAACAGAATGAACATTCAAAATACCCATAAGAAAACCCAAGCAAATCAAGGCTTCACACTACTGGAGCTCGTCATCGTCATCGCCATTCTCGCGGTTATCGGTGGAGCGGCTCTGGTGTCTTACGACGGGCTGGACAAGAAAGCCGCTAAGAGTCAGGCCACTTTCAACTTAGCGGCAATCGACAAAGGGGTGCGACTCTTCAAAGTCGTGACCGGCGATTATCCGGAGAACCTCGACCTTCTCACGTTAAGCGACACCACCGTTGGCGATGTCACTGGCAACGGGACCGCAACCGCAACGGCCGGGGGCTTCTTCTCTCGAGTAACTCGTGAACTCGAAGGAGCCGATGCCAACAAGGCCACCTCGGACGGTAGCATGCACTTCTTCAAAGCCACCGCAGCAATCGCGGATTCCTTCGCGGAGGCCGGTATTGACCAATTGCGAGGCATCACGATTGCAAACGACACAGACGCCATCGAGATTGCGAATCGAGCTTTTGATGATCCAACCTCAGGCGTTGGCGCCAATGTCGCGGTTGCGGCTGACCTCGTCCTCCCGATCATCAAGTCAAAGAACCTCGGAGCAGCTGACTCAAGTCTCCTGGCCAACATCACCGGTCTAGATTCTGACACCACCCACCTTGTGGTTGCCCTCGGACTCGGAAACAATTCCACGATCGTCTCGGATACAGTCAACGTAAACTCAGCCTCATTCTCAGAGGCTCCCTTCTATAGTGACGTTGCCAGCACGGAATACGGTCGATTCATTCTTCTCTTCCACGTCGCCACAGACGCGAACGCGAACGATGAGATTGAAGATGGTGAAGTGTTTAGCTCTGTCCGCTTCGTCGGAGCCTTGGATGCGGAAGGAAACTGGCTGGACCAGGAATTCTCTGAGTCTGTCGGAAGCAAGTCCTAAAGAACCCGAGGCCTGATCCAGCCGAGTAGTCAAGCAGCGGCAAGTTAACACAAGCCGTTCTACGAAGCAAGGATGACTCCCACGGGAATGAGTGCAGAACCTGCACGAAACCAGAGACAACTCACGCGATCAGGAACAGATCGCGCAACAAACTAAGGGTTCCGGGGAGACGGACAACGAATCCCCGGACCCTAGCCAAGACCGACTGAGCCCTGTCGACCAATCCGTCCTGATAGAAGGAGTGTTTACTGTGAGCGCCCTAAAAAACATTCGAGGCCGAAAGGCCGGTTTCACCCTGCTCGAACTGGTGATCGTTACCGCCATTCTGGGAAGCATTGCTGGAGGAGCCGTACTGATGGTCGGGCAGACCGAGGAACTTGCCCAGGGGCAGATCAGCCTCGTAGAGGTTTCGGAGATCCGTGAAGCCATGATCCAGTTCAAGAAAGATACGGGTTATCTACCGAAGACCGGTCCGTTTCAACTCGCGACTGAGGGAGGTTTCGTTCCCGTTCCCGCGGAGGGAAGCGACTGGTTTCAATCACCCGCAAACTTCTCCCAATTGTTCAGCAACCCGCTTGCTGGCACCGGCCATCCCCTAGCGACCTGGAATCCCGACACCAAACGAGGATGGCGAGGCCCGTATCTCACGTGTGCCGGAGAGGGACAAGTCAGCATTGGCGATGACCTAAACACGGACGGTAGCGGGAGCCCGACGCTGGGAGACACAATCGATCATGTCGTTGGAATCGCCGATCCTTTTCTCGCGTCACCGGATGGAGACTATTTCCAGTGGAGCCGGATCAGCGACGATGCTCCAATCCAACGCCTAGGGCGTCCCTATCTCGCATTCGATCTTTCCGATTCGAATGATGCAAGAATCGTCGGACTCGGCCCAAACCGAAGATACGACTTGGGTTTCGGAGACGACCTCGTTTTCTATCTGTTTCGATAATCCCTAACCGCCGAAGCCATGAAGCCTTGTGCCCACCTACGCATGGAGTGTCGCCGCACATATTGGGTCGTCGATGCAGGATTCACTCTCCTAGAACTCCTCCTCGTCGTCGCCATCCTCAGCGCCCTCGCACTCGGAACAATTTCTCTGGTCGACGAGACCGATGAACAACTCCGGTTCGACGACAGCAAAACGCGTCTCAATCAGATACGAGTTGGTATCATCGGCGACAAATCAAGTCACCTCGCTTCCCAACCGACCGTTAGCGGGTTTCTCGCCGACATGGGCCGGCTTCCCAACAACGTCTCCGAATTGCTTAATCAAGGAAATCTTCCTTCGTGGAGTTATGACGCGGACTCCGGAATCTGGGCCGGGTGGCGCGGTCCCTATATTTATAGTTTCGTCGAAGCCAACGGGATCCGCCAGTTTCCAGACGGATGGGGGCAACTCTCCGACACCAACAATTTCGGTTGGAGGTATGAGCCCAACCAAGTTACCGGAGCCCTCATTGCACAAAGCTACGGTGCCGACGGAGCCCCTGGCGGCACGCTCCCCTTCGAGGTCGATTATCCCGCGTCTGGCCTTCTCGTTCATTCTCACGAAGCCCTCGTCGATGTTTCTCGTTGGAGAGTCACCGTCTTCGTGAAGAACCCGCAAAGCAACGGAGGCGGAGGAGACGATGACGATGACGATGACGATGACGATGACGATGACGATGATGACGACGATGACGACGACGACGACGATGACGATTCCAGCGGCGACACTGTCACCATCTGCCACAATCCAGGAACGCCACTACAGCAAACCCTGATCATTCCTGCATCCGCTCTGCAAGGGCACCTAAATCAAGGGGCGGAACTCGGCCCCTGCAATGAGGATGGATGGCCAGAGGTAGACTCAGGTGAGGACCTTCCTTTGCAGGATATCACGGTTCGATTGCGCATCTTTTATCCAAGTTCAGGTGACATGGATTGGCCGGCCCAGTGGCCTCAGAGCTCAGAGGAGCGAGACCTCGCTCCCTACTTGAGTGAGTCGATCACCATTCCAGCCGGGGCAGTGATCGACGGCAGTCTCTATCAAATGGATTTTGAATTCGGCGACACAGCCAAGCCGATTCCCTTCGGCATCAGGTCGATCGCTCTCGTCTACGACGACACGGGAGAAATCGTTGAGGGAGATTCCCAACGACCTTTCGAAGTACTGGTTCGCCCTCAGGTATCGATGCCCACGATCAACTTTATCTGGAGCCTCCAATAGCATGAAACTCCGTCTACCAGAACTCTCCAGCAAGAAGCGGCAGGAATGGATCGTTGTCGAATTCAACGGATTCCGCTGCTCTGCCACGCTCACAACGATCAGCGAGGGCGGAGTTCAAATCAAATCAGAGGCAAGCGCATCGGAGGCAAGTGTCGATCAATCTCTCACCGAGGTCCTCAAAGAACTTAGATCTGAGGAAGGAACTTTGCCGACTCAGGGAATTCTGGTCTCTAGTCAAGCGGCTGCGTCGATTCTCTCCCTTCCCATCAATCCGGCCCTGCCATCAAAGCGAGAACAGCTTCAATCCCTGGTTCAATGGGAGTTCGAGCAAGTTCTCTCAGAACATGCCGGAGCCCTTTCGCTCGAAACGATTCTAGCAGGGCGAAACTGCATGTCTGAGGCTGAGATCGATGACGTGCGGTTGTCAATCGGGGAACAGAAAGCCACAAGTTCATGCATTTCAATCGCCCCAAAGAAATTCGGCACGCAGGCTGTCAAAATGGGCTACATCACCCCCGAAGAACTCGAAACAAGCTTGCAGCTTCTGGAGTCATTCAGCTCCCCCGACGACGCTCCCATTTGCAACTTTTTCCCAATCGAGAACGACGGTGTTCCGACAAGTAAAGAAGGTTTCCCTTGGCTGGTGTGCGGCATCGGATCGTTAAATCAATCTCAGTGGATCCAGCGCTTTTCGTTACACGGCATCCGCCTCGAACGTATCTACCCACTGGGATTCACAGCCGCGGCGGCCCTCAGTGATCACTCGGGCAAAGACACGGTTGGCATCATCTCTCTACTCGATGGATGTGACTGCTACACATCGTTTCAAAAAGACCACTTGCAGTCCCTTAGGTGGGGCCCCGCTCCGCTTTCCCCGCGTAATCCAGAGGCCCTGTGCTCTTTGGTCTCGGAAGACCCTCTGACTGAGCTCTGGCTTTCGGGCCGTGAATCCATCGTTGAAGCGGTGGCACCGATCATCGATCAAGCCACGAAGTTCCCCACTCGGGCTTATCCTAGCACCTTCTCGACTGAAATCGCACCGGCACTCCAAGTATCCGATGAGCGAGTACAGATCATGGGCGCGCTCCGGCACCAGACCGGATCTAGCTCACGGCAGATCCCTTGGATCGAGGGAGCCCCCCCACCACCACCTTGGTGGCAACAATCATCGAAGTGGTGGGGTATCATGGGGATTACAATTGCTTGCCTGATCGGGGTCTCAGAGATCACTCTCGGACTCAAGAGACACTCCATCACCCTGGCAACGAAGGAAGTTCACCAGCAGATGGAGACCGCTCGCGGTGAGATTGCAAAGGTAGAACATGAAGTCAGCACAGCCGGTCAACTGGTCGAGCAACAAGACACCCTAAAGCAGACGATCCAAGTCACGACCCAAGCGGCCAACCTGATCGAACTAGGTCTCGACCTCCGCCAACAATACGTCAACCAACTGTTCTCTGAACTCGCAGACGCCGTCACTCCGGCGATCGCAATCGACGAGTTCCACGAGAGCCGAGATCACTCGGTCACCATCAGTGCCTGGGCGCTGTCCGAAACTGACGCTCAGGAATTCATACACACACTGACAACCAAGCTCGAACCCTGGGGACTCAGTCTTGCCCATCAAGAGGTTCAATCCGACATCGGTCGTCTCGGTCTCACGGGCTACAGTCTCGTGCTTCGCCTGGCACCAACCCAGTTCGCGTTCGTTCACGGAGAATAAAAGCCATGTCATCCACCAACAAAAAAACCCTTTCACATCGAGAGAAACTCCTCCTTCCCATGGCTCTCGCAGTCATCTCAATCGTTCTCTACGCGACGCTACGACTCCGCCCTGGACTGATGCAATTGGAGAAACTCAAGAAGGAGCTGAGTTCCGCGGTGCAAGGTCGCGAAACCTTGTCCTGGCCTTCCCAAAGCAGTGCTGACGCCACCATCCTACAAAAGGATGTCCAACGCCTCGCAACGATCAAGCAATCAGAAATGGGACGCTTGGCAGCGAACGAAAATCGACTGGCAGATCTCTCAACGAGCTCAGAGCTGCAACGTCTCCGAATCCAGATTTCCGAACTCGCCAGACAACACGACATCAAAGTGCTCAAGAATCTCCCCTACAAGACAGACTCGGATCACTCGGACGCCTCTCGGCTTTCGCTGAAACTTTCTGACGCTCCCAAGGAACCGAGCCAGACGGAAGCTCCTATCATTCACGAGTTCTTCCAACTCGTCTACGCGCGTCCGCTGCAACATCTGGAACTGTCCGCGACCTACTCCGGCCTGCAACGGTTCATTCAATCTCTCGGCCGTTTGGAGCACAACGTAAACGTGGTTTCGTTTGAGATCAAAACAGACGAGAACCCCGACGAGCTGACCCAACCCCGATTGAGCAGCCAACTGGTTCTCGCCCTCTAAGCACGCACGATGAAAACCGTAAAACAACAGTTTGAGTCCCTGCTGGCGCAATCCCTTGAGAAGCAGGCATCAGACATCCATCTCACGGCGGATCGTCCCATTTTTCTTCGCCGCTTCGGAAAGCTTCTTCCCATTGAAGCCACGCCGTGGTCGAGCAACACCATCAGCCAACTCCTGACCGAAGTCCTCCATCCTTCACAGCAAGAGAACTTGCAAACCGATCGTTCACTCGATTTTGCCTATCAAGCCCATCAAGGCCCTCGATTTCGCCTTAACGTTTACTACGAAAAACAACGGCCTTCTCTCGCGATTCGTCGCATTGAAGAGGAGGTCGCCAGCTTCGAGTCTCTCCACCTCCCTCCAACCCTTGAGAAGCTAACCGAAGTCACGGATGGCCTGGTCCTGATCACCGGCCCGACCGGTAGCGGCAAGTCCACAACCTTAAACGCCATCATCGACCAGATTAACCGAGTCACACCTCAACATATCATCACGATCGAGGACCCTATCGAACAAGTACACGACGGGGCGCAGAGCCTGATCCATCAACGAGAGCTGTTCACTGATGTTCCTTCCTATCGACAGGGAATCAAAGATGCCCTTCGCGAAGACCCTGACATCATTTTGGTTGGCGAAATGCGCGACCCCGACACCATGAGAACCGTCATTGCCGCCGCCGAGACGGGTCATGCCGTCTATTCGACGCTTCACACTTCCGATGCCGTTGGAGCCATCAACCGTATCCTTGGCGGCTTCAGCGCAGCCGAGCAGGCTTCTATTCGACACCAACTCTCAATGGTTCTCAGAGCGGTTGTCTCACAACGCCTCGTCCCCACTCCGAGCCAGGATGCTCGAATTCCGATCGTCGAAGTCCTCTGGGGAACGAAAGCCGTTTGTAATCACATTCGTACGGGCCGACTGGAACAGATCTACACCCTCATGGAATCTGGCTCGCAAAACGGCATGATGACCCGCGAACAGTCCCTCGCCTTTCATGTCAGCAAAGGAACCGTCGCGCTCGACGATGCACTTCGACTCGCCAAAGACCCCAAAGTTCTAGTGGATCTTTTACGCCACCGAAATCAGCAGGGCACCCAATCAGAAACTGAGGAATTGCCCAGCATCGCCGGGCCGGCTGTTTCCCCAACCACGAATGAAGGCAACAAGCCTCGAACACAGACTAGAACGTCATGAGATCCCTGACCCCCGATCAACTATCCACGGCCGTCGTTGACCGCAACCTACTTTCTTCGGACGAAGTCGACCAATTGAAACTCCAAGCTCGCCGGCAACGTACCGAACTCATCGACCTAATGACAGCCCGCGGTCGCTTTCCCGCATCGGCGGTATACTGCGCAGCCGCTGAGGTTCGAGGAATCCCATTCGTTGATTACCATCGAACGAAACCGAGTACGGAGCTAGCCCGGGAATTCCCCGCGAGCGTGATCAAACGCGGCGCGGCGATCCCAGTTTCACGAGAGGGCAACCGCCTGCTTGTTGCCTCCGGCTGTCCGGATGATCACTTGCTCGTCGCCGAAATCGAACGAAGAACGGGGTTCGAGACCGATGTAGCTCTCGCCGAACCGGAAGCTCTTCGAGACGCCGCGTCCCAACTCTTGACCGAACTCTACCCAAGAGAGGCTCCGCTAGCAGATCCCGATCCGGTGGAAGCGTTCGACCGAATCATGAAAGAAGCCTACCTCCGCCGAGCCTCGGACATCCACCTGGACCCCCAGAAAAAAGGACTGGTCGCACGGATACGTGTGGATGGTCGACTTGAACCACTCCGCGTTCACATCAACGCGCAGCAATCTCATGGTCTCGTGTCTCGCATCAAGGTGTTAGCCGGACTCGACATAGCCGAGCAACGATCGGCTCAAGACGGCGGCTTCAACTATGAGATACCAGGTCTCCCAGACACCAGTGTGGACCTTCGAATCGCGACCTTGGCCACTCGCTGGGGCGAGCGGGTCACCATTCGAGTCCTTGCCACAGAAACCAAAGCCTTTTCGCTTTCAGAGACCGGCATGCCACAGGATGCCCTCGAAACCTTTCGCGAAACACTCGACCTTCCGCACGGCATGATTCTCATCACGGGACCCACTGGAAGCGGCAAATCGACCACTCTCTATGCTGCCCTCAGATCGATCTACCGGCCGGAAGTCAACATCATGACCCTGGAAGATCCCGTGGAGTCAAACGTCGATGGAATCTCGCAGGTCTCGGTTTCAAAGTCAGAGAAAATGACCTTTGCCAAAGGCTTGCGCTCCATGCTGCGTCACGATCCAGATGTCCTGATGGTTGGAGAAATTCGAGATCAAGAAACGGCAGAGGTCGCGCTCAGAGCAGCCATGACGGGGCACTTGATTTTCTCAACCCTCCACACAAACGATGCGCCATCAGCTGTCAGCCGACTCATGGACATCGGATGTCAGCCCTACCTAATTGCATCAACGCTCGTCTGCGTAGTTGCCCAACGTTTGGTTCGGCGCCTTTGTCCAGGATGCAAAACAGAGCGGATAGCAACGAAGAAAGAACGAGAATTCCTCGGCCTCGGCGATCAAGAGACAAAACTCTATGGACCGAGTGAATCCGGATGCTCCCGCTGCGTCGGGACCGGATTCCAAGGGCGAGTCGGCATCTTTGAGGTGCTGCGCATCGACAAAGAACTACAACGCCTGATCGCCGACCAACAAAGCCGTGCTTCATGGGAAGAAGCAATCGCATCGCGAATGACAGAGCTCCAGCAAGACGGCTTCCGGAAGGTAATCGACGGTCTGACGACCATCGATGAGATCACAAATGTCTCCGGGCACTGAAGGATTCACACCATGGCTCAATTCGAATACCAAGCTCTTGATCAACAAGGAAAAGCATCAGACGGCGTTATTGACGCTGCCAGTCAGCCTGCGGCGATCACCAAGCTTCGAGCCCGCTCACTTTACGTCTTGGAAATCCAGCCTCGAAAGACGGCTCCGAATGGAAGCACAAAGAGCGCCTCAAGCCTTTCCTCCACATCCCAAAAATCATTTTACCACCGTTTTCTGGAGCGATACCAACCGATCAACACGGGAGAACAAGTGTTCTTCTTCCGTCAGCTTGCCGTCATGCTTCGATCTGGGCTTCCCCTTCTACAATCGCTCGAAGTCTGCCAGATGCAAGGGAACAACCGGCGACTCAAGAAACATGTCCGCGAAATCATAGATGGGGTCCAATCGGGCAAACGCTTCTCTCAGTGTCTCCAACAGCTCAAAGGAATCTTCCCCTACACGGCGATTCGCCTCATTGAGACCGGAGAAGCCAGCGGTGAACTCGACCATGTTCTTGAGCGAGTCGCAACCCATCTTGAAATGAAAGTGGGACTCCGATCCAAGATCATCACCAGCCTGGCCTACCCCGCCATCGTCATCATCACGGCCGTCGGAGTTACAGCATTCTTAACCTGGGCTGTGATTCCCAAGTTTGCCGAGTATTTCGCGAAACGCAAAATCGAGTTACCTGCTTCCACCGAAGCCCTGATGCAAATCTCCGGTCTACTCCAACAATTCGGGCCCTGGATCATTCTTGGTATGATCGGCGGGTTCATAGGTCTCGGATTCGTCTGGCGAAACACCGCTGGAAGACTCTTCCTCAGCCGCCGAGCAACCCACATTCCCGTCGTTGGCAAGATCATGGAGGTTTCATCGATGGCTCAAATGGGCAAGACGCTTTCACTGCTCTTGGGAAGCGGTCTCACGGTCACAGAATCCCTCCAGGTAACCGCTTCAACCACTGGTAATCCCGCCTACAAAAACGGGCTTTCCCTTTCCGTCTCCGACATTCTCAAGGGGCAATCATTATCCGAAAGTTTGGATCAAGACGATTTCCCTGCCCTGGTGAAACAAATGATCTCCGTCGGCGAACAAACCGGGGAGCTCTCCATGGCGCTCCAACAGATGGGCAGTTTCTACGAGAGCGAACTCCAAACCCGAATCCAGCGAATGACCGTCTTGATCGAACCATTCATCCTCTTCTTCATCGGTGGAACGGTCGGTTTCGTCTACTTCGCATTCTTTAAAGCGGTTTTCCAAATCGCTTCGTCCGGAAACTAAAACAACAACACAAAGAAAAACCATGAAACCCCTAGCAACTTCTATCCGCTCCATCGCAATCCTGATTGCGCTCATCGCCGGAACACCGTTTGTCCATCAGTCCGCCATCTCGGAGAACCTCAAGCCAACTGCGGACCCAAAGACAACAAACGCTGATGAAGTCTCTCCTGCGGGCCCTGACGAACTCACGAGCGATCTTCCCATCAAGAAAACGAATGACCCATTCGCTAACACGATGGAAATGTTGCGCAAAGTGACTCACAACAATCCGGTCGCGTCTACCATCTCAGCCCTAACTGGCTCGATGGACATGCGACTCCGGGGCGCTGTCATCGACGATGACGGTCAATCGTTGGCGCTTCTCGAATTCGCTCAAGGACAAGTCCACGTTGTGAAGGTTGGGGATACCGTAAGCCTAAAAACCCACGGCAAAAACTCGAGTGTCAAGATCATGGCCATTCACCGCCAGAGCGTAGAACTCGAATTCGGAGACTTTGATGAATACGTCGTTGTGAGGTAAACTATGAAGGCTTTCCAATCTCGAGTGCGAAACGCTCAGAGGCCCATCGAAAAGGCACTCACCTACCTTTTCGTCGCAGCGCTCTCCTGTGCCGCTCAATCGCAACAGCTTTCAGCCCAAGAAACTACTCCGACCGTCCGTCCCGTAAACTACCGTGGCGGCCTCCATCCCGTTAATAAACTCCAGCTAAAGGAGAGCACCATCGTGGATGCAGCCCAGCTTTTAGCAGAGCTATCGGGAGCGAACATCGTTGCTACTGAGGAAGCAGGAAAAAAGCTCGTCTCGCTCTACCTCCAAAACGTCACAACGAGCAAAGCGATCGAAGTGATGTGCCGCGTTTCCGGCCTATGGTATCGAAAAGACACCGAACTTGAGATCTACCGCATCATGACGACCGATGAGTACGAACGAGACATCGTGGTCTTCAAAGAAGAGATCACTAAAGTATTCACACTCTTGCATGAGAATGTCCTGAGTGCAGCCACGGCAGTCTCAGACCTATTCGGAGAACGCGTCATCCTCTCTCTCGGCATCGATGCAAGCGGCGGGGCTGGAGGCATTGGAAGCACCAGTTCAGGAGGACTCACCGGCGGTGGCGTCAACCCAGTCCTCGGAGGCGGCCAAGCATCTCAACTCGGCATGGGGGCTCAAGCAGGAATGTTCGGCGGCGGTGGCAGTGGCGGTCTCTCTCGACAGGCAGGCGGGGGCGCCGGCGGATTCGGCAGATCTAGCCAAGGAAGCGACTCTCTATCTCTCACATCAGAACAGATCTCCCAACTGGAGCACCTGCTCCAAGGCAACCTAACCGACCCTCAGATTCAGAGTACGGATATTCAGAAAGTGACCGGACGAGAACCCGACATCTATGCCAGTGTCAATAGACAGCACAACCTTCTCATCGTTCGAACCAGCGACCCTGAAGCCATGGAGGATATCGAAAAGCTTGTGCTGGAGATCGATCGCCCTATCCCTCAGGTCCTCCTCGAAATGAAAGTTCTCGAACTCACTTTGGGAGACACCTTTCGATCGAGTTTCGACTATGAGCTGGTCGACGGACCAAGCTCTCTCGGCACTCCGAGCAGCGCAGTGAAGAACCCCATCAGCACGTCGAACCCCTTGGCGAGTCGAAATATTTTCGGGGTCGGCAATTTCCCCCTCGAAGACAATCGCTTCGTCTATCAATTCCTCAACGACCGCGTCCGCGCACGCATGCAACTAATGGCAGGTGAAAACCGTATCCAGGAACTCGCAACCCCCATGATACTGGCGGCCAACAATCAATCCGCGAAGATCTTCATTGGGGAAGAGCGAGTCTTGACAACGGGAGTCAACACCAGCGTTGTGACACCAGGCAACGGAGCAACGACCTCGAACGTGGAGCCGCAGACGGAGATTCGAGATATTGGGAACACCGTCGAGATTCTTCCACGAATTAATGAAGACAAAACAGTCACCCTCACCATCACCCAAGACTCCTCCTCAGTCGCCACCGGCGCGGCAACCATTCCCGTCTCCGGGGGAAACGGCAATGTGCAGGGATTCAATGTGGACACCGTCAACACGGCTCGAATTCAAGGCACCATCATCGCAACCAACAATCTGACCATTGCAATTGGAGGCCTCATCCGCCAACGTCAGAATGAGAATCGTCAAAAGGTACCCGTACTCGGTGATCTCCCCCTGCTCGGATCGCTCTTTCGGCGAGACGTCAAAGAGAACGCGAAGACCGAACTTGTGCTCTTGATCACCCCCCGCGTCATGAGCACTCCGGCTGAAGGTCGCGCCATCACTCAACGGCGACTCAAAGAGCTGTCCAATCATCCTTACCATCAACTCGGCGACCAGGCGATTGCTCGCCCCAAGACAACCTTCGATACGCCGGGCGGAAAGATACTCTACTAAGAAGAACGGGGATGCGACTCAACCGAGCCGCATCCCCGCTTAAAGACAACCCGAACAGAAGCTAGCCAACAACAAGGTTGACGAGTTTCTTAGGAACCACGATTACTTTTCGAACCGTTTTACCCTCGATAAAAGATGTCACCTTCTCATCCTTCAAAGCCAATGCCTCGATCTCTTCCTTCGTTGCCGTTTGAGAAACGCTGAGTCGGCCCCGTAGTTTCCCATTTACTTGGATGGGCATTTCGATCGTGTCTTCCACCAGAAGCGACGGATCGAAGGTCGGCCAGGCTTCGTAGGCGATGGTTCGGTTCGCATCCCCATTTACCTTGGCAAACAGCTCTTCTGCCAAGTGAGGGGCGAAGGGAGAGAGAAGACGCAGAAAAGTCGTCATGACCGAGCGTGGCCGTTCTGTCCACGAGCTTGCCTCGTTCGCGAAGACCATGAGAGCCGAGATAGCAGTATTGAAGTGCATCGCGTCCAGATCCTCGGTTACTTTCTTGATGCACGTATGCAAGACTTTCAATTGCTCTGGTGTGGCATCGCCATCATGAAGCTCCTTGGTCAATTCAATCGAGTCCAAGAGCCCCTCCGGATTCTCGGATTCAACGGCCATGCTTTGGTGAAAGGCTTTGTCACTTTCGGTGTCGATAAAGAGACGCCAAACTCGTCCCAAGAATCGATAGACACCTTCAACCCCCTTGGTGTTCCAGGGTTTCACCATCTCCAGTGGGCCCATAAACATTTCGTATAATCGGAAGGCATCCGCACCATACTCCGCGAGAATGTCATCGGGATTCACAACATTGCCGCGTGACTTGGACATCTTTTGCCCATCTTCGCCCAAGATGAGCCCCTGGTTGACAAGCTTGTAGAAGGGCTCCGGCGTCGAGACATGCCCAAGATCGAACAAGACCTTATGCCAGAACCGAGCATACAAGAGGTGAAGCACGGCATGCTCCGTACCTCCCACATAGAGATCCACTCCCGGCACGCTCCCCTCGCGTCCGTCGCTCCCCATCCAGTACGACTCGACCTCTGGAGCGCAGAACTGTTCCTGGTTGTTGGGGTCGAGATAGCGCAGATAATACCAACAACTGCCAGCCCACTGCGGCATGGTATTCGTCTCTCTTCTGAGACCACCTTCTAGGGCACACCATTCGGCAGCACGCGCCAATGGAGGTTCGCCGTCTGGCGTCGGCTTGTAGTCCGTAAGATCGGGCGGTACGAGAGGCAAGCTCGATGGGTCGATCGCCTCATGCTCGTTATCTCGCCAAACAATTGGGAACGGCTCACCCCAGTACCGTTGACGACTAAACAACCAATCGCGCAGCTTGTAGTTGATGGTTTTTCGGCCATGCCCCTTCTCCTCGAGCCAAGCCGAGATTTTCTTCTTGGCCTGTGCCGTAGGCAGTTCATTAAGAAAGTCAGAGTTGACGGCAGTGCCTTCACCGGTAAAGCCAACGGACTCCTCACCATCTGGAGCTTGAACAACTTTCTTTACCGGAAGATTAAATTTCTCGGCAAACTCAAGATCACGCGAGTCATGTGCCGGCACCGCCATGATCGCTCCCGTTCCATAGCTGGCCAGGACGTAGTCAGCAATCCAGATCGGCACCTCTTCGCCGTTCACCGGGTTGATCGCAAAGGCTCCCGTAAATTCACCCGTCTTGTCTTTTGCCAAGTCCGTGCGTTCCAAATCACTCTTGTTGCCAGCTTGAACCTGGTAGGCTTTAACGGCATCCGCATTGTCAGGATGCGTGATCTTTGAAACGAGCGGATGTTCCGGGGACAACACCATGTAGGTCGCCCCAAAGAGGGTGTCAGGCCGCGTCGTGAAGACCGTGATCGATTCTTCTCCTTCGGCCAATCGGAACTTCACCTCGGCTCCTTCCGAACGGCCGATCCAGTTACGCTGCATTTCCTTCAAGGAATGGCTCCACTCAATCCCATCCAAATCCTCCAACAATCGACCGGCAAAAGCGGTGATGCGCAACATCCACTGACGCATAGGACGCCGAACGACATCGAACCCGCCCACTTCACTCTTGCCGTCAACGACTTCCTCATTAGCAAGCACGGTCCCAAGCTCCGGACACCAGTTCACTGGCGCTTCAGCCACATAGGCCAAGCGCGCTTCACGCAAAGCAGCGGCATCTTCCGTGCCCAGGCTGTCTGTTCCTTCAGCCCTCTGGCTCTCAGGGTTGAACCACGAATTGTAGAGTTTCAGGAAGATCCATTGCGTCCACTTGTAGTAGTTCGGATCCGTCGTGTTGACTTCGCGACTCCAATCGTAACTGAAGCCGAGCGACCGTATCTGACGTCGAAAGTTAGAAACGTTCGCTTCGGTTGTTTCGCGAGGATGTTGCCCTGTCTTGATCGCATACTGCTCAGCGGGCAAACCAAAGGCATCCCACCCCATGGGATGCAACACATTGAAACCTTGAGACCGCTTGTAGCGCGCCAAAATATCCGTCGCCGTATACCCTTCAGGATGCCCCACGTGGAGCCCTGCACCAGACGGATAAGGAAACATGTCGAGAATATAGTATTTCGGCGGAAGCTCGTTCCCGGACACAGCGCCACTTAGCTCGTGCCGCTGCGCAAAGGGATGCGTTTCCGGAATCGATTCTCCCGGATTCCAGGCCTTGAAGGTTTCGTTCTCGAGCCAGTGACGTTGCCACTTGGGTTCGATTAAATGGAATGGATACGACTTGCGTGCAGTCGACATAGGCCGGGGATACTGGAAAAATCGGGCAAAGACCGCAATGAAGATCTCAGCCAAATAAAGGGGGCCTTCTGAGGCTCTTTTCGCAGACTAAAACGATCAAAGGCTCATTCTAGAGCAAGAATAGACTGATTCACCACAGGTGAGATTCATTTTCGCCGATTCAAACCGAAAACAATCATCGTGTTTCATGAGTCAAGAACGCCAAGAGATCCGCCATATCCTTCTCGCTCATGCCATCGGCCAATCCCTCAGGCATGAAGGAAGCAGACGCGCTCTTCACGGATTCAATGTGCCGGCGAAGAAACGTGGCCTCGCTCCCATCCAGCGCGCGCATCGTGAGCCCGGATCCCGTTTCTCGAACAACCATTCCATACAGCTGCCGTCCATCCTTGAGAACTACATCATAGGCTACGTACTTCGGTTCCACAGACAGATTCGGCTGAACGATCGAGGCCAGGAAGCTAGCCGGAGTCCGATCACTCACGCTCCGGAGATTGGGTCCGATAGCACGACCGACGCCCGCCAGCTCATGACAAGTGCCGCACCGTTGCTCAAAGTGTTGTCGCCCCGCAGTGCGATCTCCTGCCCGAGTGATCGCCCCCCGAAAGATCTGAAGCTGGCTGTCATTTGATCCCGACTCGTTTCGTTCGAAAAGCGCCTGGGCTCGCGAGCGCATCGCCTCGTCCCCAAGCCGCAACAACTGCTGACGCTGCGAGGCAGAGACCTCGTTCGGAAGCACCACCCCCGATTCCATCGCTTCGAGCAGCTGGAGGCTCCAATCCCGCCGACTGAGCAAGAGCCGAAGCCCCGCGGGACGATCTCCGGGCAACAGACCACGCCAGCGATTCAAAACTTGCTGCCCCACGGAAGGGTCAGAAAAACGGCTCAAGTTTGACAGGGCAGCAGACCGCAATCGACGATCCTGAGTGGGCTCCAGACATCCCAGCAAGAGCTGTTGGTCGCGAGCGCGATGCGCCGCAATTCGTCCTAGCAGTGGAAAACACTGAACTCGCTGCCCGAGCTCCAATTTCGGGTCTGCTGCACGTCGGCTCGCCGTGCTTACCAAACGTCGAACCGCCACCAAATGCTCTGGTGTCATGCCCCCTAACGATTCCAACTCCTCATACCAAGTCCGTCCGTCACTCTCCAAAGATTCAATCCATACAGACAAAGCATCATAAGGCACGTCGCTTTGCTCCCTGATCCACTCAGCGACCTTTTGAATGAACGCCGAGTTCGAGGCTCCCATGATCATCAATGGCCTCACATACTCGGGACGAGTTAACAAAGACAGCATGGCGTCAAAATGTGGCGTGGCCGAACTCATAACCGCCCCAATAAAAACAGGGTCTCGTCTGCCCCACGTCGCTAACTCCACCAGGGCTTCTCCCGCTGCTGCCGAATTCAAATCTCCCAGGCTTAGGGCAAGTTCTAGTCGCACTTTCGGATCAGGATCTTTGCGAAGACCCAATAGGGTCTGCTCCAACCCAGGACTCTCGCTCGCCAGTTCTGTCGCGAAGAGAATCGCCTGACGCCTGACGCCTGCAACCGGATCGCGCAGGCTGGCATCCGCCAACGGCACATTCCAGCGCCCCAAACCATGCAGGCAAGCCATCACTTGCAATCGAGTCTTCGGATGCGGACTTGTTCGAAGTAGAGCCACCAATTCCGGGACGACCGTCATTGCCTGCGACTCGATGATTCGTTGATGGACCAGGTCTCGAACCCGTCCGTTAGAAGACTGCAAACCAGCGAGCAATTCCTCATCTGATGTCATCGCACGGCCCGCCACCGACGGCGTCGTGTCCATGGATCTAACGATTCGGTAAATGCGACCATGATCTTCCCCAGAACGGTAAAATGGCTTGAGCTCCTCCTTCCCCTCCGGCGGCAGCCAATCAGGGTGTTCAATCATGTATCGATACATATCGACCACATAGAGCGCCCCATCAGGTCCGGTTCGAGCCATCACAGGTCGACTCCACCGGTCGCCAGAAGCATAAAAATCACGCACCCCATCTTCATGCGCCCGTCGCCCGGCAAAGCTGAAGCTCGACTCCGTCAGCACATGATGTTGAACAACATTGTGAAAGGGTTCGCAGGTAAACGCGTGCTGAACGCCGGGTTCATCAGGGAACAATCGCACGTCGCGATAAATCGTCGGACCGCAAGCAGACGTGAAACGACTCGATTGTTCAAAGCTATGGTAACGCTTCTGAACCGGCTTATTCATATAAACTCGAGGGTTGATGGGCGTTCGCAGCTGCACTTTTGGATCGGGATAAGGTACGGCGGGGTTCCGTTGGAGGTCGGGGTCCGAGAGGGCGTAGTGCCACAAGGGTCGACTGTTCTGAACCCCAAACCAGCGTCCCCAATCATCTCTCACACGACCAAACTGAGACGGTCCCGACAAGGCCTCCAAGGCTCCCGTGTCCGGTTGGAAGCGAAAATCTCGACTCCCAAGCAGGACGGATCGCCCCCATCGAATGGCATCAATTCCGTTCTTGGCTCCAAAACCTGCATGGTGCCCTCCACTGGCACAGTACACCCAGCCGTCCAATCCCCATCGCAACGAATTGACCCGCAGTTGCTGGTTCCCTTCCATGAACCCCCGAAACAACACCTCTCGCCTATCCGCTCGACCATCGCCGTCCACATCTTCGGCGTAGAACAGCTCTGGCGCCGCCGTGACCAGAACACCTTTTCGCCACGGCATCACACTGGTCGGGAAATTAATCCCCTCAAGAAAAACCTGAGACTGATCGAAGTTCCCATCCCCATCCTGATCAGAGAGCACCCGAATGCGTCCTCCCGGCTGGCCCACGCCATCCATTCCATAAGGATAATCTGCCATCTCAGCCACCCACATTCGCCCATCCACTCCCCAATCAATCGCCACGGGATCCTGCACCAAAGGCTCAGCTGCGACGAGCTCGAGCCGAAATCCTTCTCGAACATGAGTCAGCGCCATCGACTCACTTGGAGTCAACGCCGCAGAAGCTTCCAATCCTGCCGCTCGAAAGTGGTCTCTTATCTCCACCGGCGCCAGCACTCGATCGTAGTACGCGACCTCATCCAACTTCCCTTCAAATTGATCAGTGCCATCCAATCGGCCTGCCAAAGACATTGCCCCCTCAGGCGATGGGTCAGTCAGTGCTAGATCGATCTCAGGCTTGCTGACACCATTCAGGAATATTTGCACACGATGAGAACGACGGACCACCGCCAGGTGGTACCAAGCGTTGGATTGAATGGGAGTCTCGCCGATTGTTCTTCCCCATTTCAATCGCCCAGGCAAATCTGAAGAACGCCCGGTTAACTCCAGAACCTCATTCCCTCGCTGATACAGCGCACCCAGACTCGAATAGTCTTTCTCAGAAAGGCTACTGTTGAACCAGAATTCGACAGCATACTCGCCTGCAGCTTCCTCCAAAGGCACCCGAAGGTGTCCTCCGGCAAAATGCACAGACTTGCTTTCATAGTCTCCTCCGAAACCGCGCCCCTGCACCCCATCCAAATGGAAAGCCACCTGCCCCTCAAAAACTGCCTCGGCACGCACCGACGGTACAGCGAAGCTCCGGCTCTGATCCCCCATGCGCCAACGATGAAGCGGCTCCGACCGCTTGACCGCGGTCGCATAGTCTCCTTCGGGCTCACGATACTGTCGCAGCGGTTTTCTTGTCACTCGCTCCAACAGATTCCCCAAGATCGCCACGATCTTCGGCTCCGCCCGCCGCTCCAATCCTGCCGTTCGCGCCGGCCAGGTTGTGTAGCCACCGAGATCGTGCTGTTCCGGTGGGGGAATGTACCCAGCTGCACCATTCGCGAGCCCCAGATTGAGCGTCAAAGGCAACGGACTCATCGCTTTCAAACGAAGCCCAGTCAACGCATAGACTTCGTTCGGCAACGCCGTCATCGCGAGTTCTCCGATACGTAGGGCTTGCAAGACGATCTCCTCGGCGGGGTTCTCATGAATATAGACGGCTTGTTCAGCGTAAACATCCGGCCGGTTCTTGGGACGCTGCCCCTTCAACGCCGCAACTTTTTCTCGTGCCCATTCCAAGCGGTCTGCATCCGGCAAACGTCGCGCTAAAGTGACCTGCTCTTCAGCCATTGCGAGGGTGAGTTCGTCTTGATGCTCCACGCCAGAGAGCGCCGACAGGGCCAGCTCCACGATCCCCTCAGTATACTCTTTTAGGCTCCATCCCTGACGTTGAGGCAAGCCGTAGTCTCCCCACCACAAATCACCGCTTGTGCCCTGCGACATCGCCGCCAAAAAATTGGGATGGTCACGAGAAAATCGAGCGCTGATTTGCCGAGCAAATTCTCCGTAGTAATCTGCAGACACGCCCGGGTGCCCCCCAAAATAGTGCATCGAGAAATTGGCAAAGAGCCCAAGGGGTTTTCCGTCGATGGTCTGCAGGCTCATCAGCGTCAACCAGGGATCAATCGGCCCCGAGGGACCGATGTAGTCTGGGTTCTTATGCCCCGGATGCATCATCGCCCGCACGGTTTGTTCCCCAAATGGATCGACACCCATTTTGTCCGGTCGAGTGATCCAGCGGCGATTGGCAGTAAAGCGTCCCGCATCAACTCTCACCGTCCCCATCCGCGCGGCTTGTAAATTCGCGTGGGCCGCCTCGATAGCCTCGGCGATCCGATCAGGCAGGAAGCGCGTGTATCGCGGATCCTGCCGAGAACCCAAACAGAAATCCATGACACTCGGGGCCGTGTGTGTGTGGGTGGCTGAAATCATGATCCGATCGGTCCGCAAGCCAGTACGTTGGGCGGCTAAGGCCTTTGCCTGATCACACAAGGTTCGAGGAATCATGCAGCTGTCCACCACGACAAGTGCAACGGACTCATTTCCATCATCGAGCACAAAAGCTCGCGCGGAGAGAGGATCGAGCACCTTGCCCAGCGACGACTCCAGGAAGCCTCCATTCTGAATCACCGGCAGCACAGGCGGCGACACATCCACCTTCGCGACACCCGCCCGGAAACGACCCGCCTGCCCCTCAGTCGACGAACCAATCGCCCAACAAAGAAGGGCTACCTGAAAAAGATACCAACGCTTCACTCCGCTACTCTACCCAAGGCGAAGAAAAAGAAAACACCCGTCCACACGAATCGTAGTCGACGGGCGCATCCCTGGTATTCGATGAAACACCATTCAGAAGCTCTCGGAGTGGTGCCGTGCCAGCAGCGAACGACGCGGGCCAATGGGCTCCCCTAGCTACCGAGCGATCAGCTCTTGAGGGTTAAGATCCAACTCGTAGATCATTCCCTGATATCCCACCAAGAGGAGCTCCCCTTGCTGGGTTTCACAAAAAGCCGCGATTCGTTGCGGTGAGAATCCGATTTCCCACACCGATTCCAATTCACGCTCACCAAGTTTCATCGCAAACAGACGCCGCGACTCGTGGTCACCACAGATATAATAGCCATAGAGGGCAGATTCTGGGTTACCGCGATAAACATAGCCTCCCGTGATTGAGGTACCGAGCTTCCTACTGTAGGCAAAAACAGGGTCAACGTATTGAACGCCCACCTCGCGATACTCTGCGGAGAATTCGTCGAAGGCCTCCATCACATTCCAACCATGATTCTCTCCCCGTCTTACAAGTGCAATCTCTTCAAACGAGGACTGACCGACATCACCCAGCCATAGATCGCCTGTTTGACGATCGAAGCTGAACCGCCAAGGCTCGCGAAAACCCATCGCCCATATTTCAGGATAGACTTTCGGATTCCGCTCGTGATTGGCAATCAGCGGATTGTCGGGAGGGATCCCATAGGGTTTGTCGTGGTAACGGGAGTCGACATCGATGCGGATCAGGCTTCCTTTCAAATCTTCATCGCTCTGAGAGTATCCGTTGGGATCTCGCTGAGGTCCTCCATCACCAAAGGCTGCGTAGAGGTAATCATCGGGACCGAAAATAAGGCACCCGCCATTGTGGTTGCCAGCAGGCTGACTAACGGTCAGCAAACGCCTTCCGCCCCTTCCAGAGTCACGCTGTGAGTTCCGAGTCGCGACGCGTTCTTCGATGACGGTCTGAAGCTGAGCATCGACCTTCGTATTATACTTCACGAAGTAGCGACGGTTGTAGTGATAGTTGGGGTGAAAGGCAAAGCCAACCAAACCATCGGCCGCCATCTCGGTCTGAGGTTCTAGTTCCAGGAAGAGTTCCTTTTCAAACGAATCGCCTCGTTTCACAAGGCGCCAAGCTCTGCCGAGCTGATGTTCTAATACAATGTAGGCCTCCTCCTTTCCCGGAAAAGGGCTCATCCAAACGGGACCGACAAAGGCGAGGGACGAATCTATAAAGGGAGTCAGGGAAACCGGCTCCTTGAGAATGCGAATGCCTGCCGACCGTTGTTTGCCCATGAGCGCATCCGATTGATCGGTCTTCAAGGACAGCAGGAACGCAAACAGGTCCGCATACTCCTGTGGACTCAATCCGCTCGTCAATCCCTCGGGCATGAGAGAGACCTCACTCTCCCGCCGGTCGACGATCTGATCGCGGGGAATGGTCACATCTTTACCCGTTGCCAAGGACAGAACGTAGCCTGCTTTATCGACTCGTTTGAGCGTTCCAGTGAAACTCTCTCCGTCCGCGGTGGTGATTTCCACGGCCTCAAAGCCCGGAAGAATGGACTCACTCGGACGCTCCACCGCCAGAACCAAATCTTCAAACCCAAACTTGTCCCCGATTCCAAACAGGTTCGGCGCCCCTCGTCGAATTTCCCGCCCGTAGACCAGGTGACACGTGGCACAGGCGAGTTTTGTAGAATCCTCAAGCAGCGCTTCGCCCTTGGCAGGATCCCCGGGATGGGTCCGAGCATAGGCCACCTTGGCCAAGCTTGCAGGCGGAAGCTGTTCCGCCAAACGGGTGGCCCCAAACACGGAACCCGACAGCCCCAAGCCAAGGAAGAGGATCAGCAACAACTTCGGCATCAGAACCCGCACAGTCCGCACTAGTTGATTGGCATGTGTCTTGGCGTCACGACGATCTCCGGCACGGTCGCCCGCGCAGGCAACTTCGCCACCGCGACGGCCATAGCCCCAATGTCCTCCGGGTGCACCATCTTGGCCCGTTTCTCAGCCGGTGGCGGCACGGGGCGCTTATCGAGGATTGGGGTGTTGGTTTCACCAGGATAGATATTGGTGATTGCCACGCCGTCCTCCAATGCTTCGAGATTTCCGAAGCGTCCAATTGAGCTTTGGGCAAATTTGGAGGCGCAGTAACCCAAGCCGGCGAGTTTGAGATTCCTCAGACCGGCGACCGAAACCACGTTCAGAATCAAGCCTGCCTTTCGCTCACGCATGCCCGCCAAAACAGCATGAATGCAGTTGAAGGCACCGGTGGCGTTGACGTTCATAATCTGATCAAACTCCTCCGGGTTCAGGTCGGCAAAGCTTCGCTGTGGGACATTCATGCCGGCGCTATACACCAGAATATCAACCGGCCCTGCTTGTTCCTCCGTCCATGCCACTAGATCTGCGATCGATTGACGATCCACGGCATCAGCCGTCTTGATTAAGAATCGCTCGCCCACCTCCGGCATCTGTTTCGCCTCGTCCAAGCTCGCCTGAGTCCGGCCGGCCAAAACCACCTTGGCCCCTTCCTTTGCAAAGGCTTCTCCAATACCCAAGCCGATTCCTGTCCCTCCACCGACAACCAACACTACCTTACCATTTAATTCACTCATGAATGCCCCGAAGCCTAGTCTATCCGCTGCCAAGAACACAACTCCCAAGCTTCAACTGCGGGGATGATGGGTGCATCTCAGAACAGCGGTTTGAGATCAGGAAAACAGCGGGAGCACAAAGAAACGATCGATCCGGAGAGCACACCGAGAGTTGATCTCGCGACGCTCTTCAATATACTTCTTCCGTGCTCGCTAAGTGTTTTCTCTCCCGGATCGTCTCCATGCTCCTTTTCTCTGCGGTACTCACAACCGCATTTGAAGGGGCCTCAAAACTTGCCGCCCAGGCGCCAGACTCTTCCCGAGATGGCTTACAAAAACATATCGTTGGGGGACGCGAAGCCGCGCGGAATGCATGGCCCTGGTTGGCAGCCTTGATCGACAAAGAATTCGAAGAGCAGTTCTGCGGGGCTTCGCTCATTCATCCCTCATGGGTCTTGACCGCCACACATTGCCTAACCGACGTGAGCCCCGACGGAATCGAGGTCGTTTTCAACATCCACAATCTCAGTCAAGATCTGGGGACGGTCGCCCGAAGGATTGACGTCGCCGAAATCTTTCTGCACCCAGCCTACGAAACCGGCCTCTCCGATGAAATTGATGGGGACATTGCCCTTATTCGCCTCGCCACGCCCATCCTCGACATTCCGACAATTCCGCTAACCGACTCAGATCAAACCAATCTCCCCGGCACGTTGGCAACCGTTGCAGGATGGGGTGTGGTTGACGACCTAGAGAGCCCTTCCAATGTGGTTCGCGAAGTCTCCTTTCCGATCGTCTCGCTAGCAACGGCCCAGGCCACAGGAGCCTACGACGGCACTCTTCTCGAAGACATGCTGGCGGCGGGGCTTGCAGAGGGTGGCAAGGACTCCTGTCAGGGCGACAGCGGCGGCCCCTTGATGGTCCCAAGTGATGAGCCCCCCGGTTGGACGCAGGTAGGAATCGTGAGCTTTGGCCCCGACAAGCCCTGCGGCGCAGCCGACGCGTTCGGCATCTACAGTCGAGTCAGCTACTACTTTGAAGACGTTATGACGACGATTCATCCAGGCTATTCCCGGTGGACGCTGGAACAGGACGTCGAAGGGTTCCGCCAGGATTCAGATGGAGATGGAATGACCACGTTCCAAGAGTACGCACTGGGAACGAATCCGAGGCTTCCCGACCGAAGCATCCCGCTTAGCATCATTCGCGAGAACGATGCACTCGTCGCCCGCTTCCAACATCGTTCCGCGGATGACGTCCGCGTCACGCCCGAAATGTCAACTGACCTCCTTCGATGGCAAGCCATCGACGCAGATCAGTTGACCAATCAACCCTTACCAACGGCACCAGGGGAGATGATTGAATCTCGATTTCAACTTTCATCGGGTTCGGTCAATGCTCTGGACGCTCGCTTCTTTCGACTCAGAATCGAAAGCCCAGATACCCTTCCCCTTCCCCGCTACACCAATGGACCCATTCGCTACCACGGCAACTTGCCAACGTTTGCAGGAGAGACAACGAGGGAATTCATCCTTGGAGGAGCGCCCGTCGATACGGAAGTGGAGATGCAAGTCGTGGCAACAGGCGCAGGCATCGAACCCCGACTCGAGTTAATCAATCACGAGACCGGCGAGGTGATTCGCCAAGTCGAGTCTGAGGCCGATCAAAAAGAGATCCGGCTTCAATTCACTCCACAAGCAAACACACTCTACCGCGCCCGAATCAGCTCCCCTGGCTCAGATCGAGGAGGGCCCTTTAAGTTCAATTTCCCCGCCTTGGATGAGCCCTCTCCCGCTACAGAGCTCGTGATTGCTCCCGGAGAAACGATCGAAGGCGTCCTCGACGAGGATGACGCGGTTGATGAGGAAAACTTCTGGGATGACTATAGCCTCATTGATTTCACACCAGGGCAAACCATTCGAATCGAGGTCAGATCTAACATCAATGAAGGCGGCTTCTTTCCTCTCGTTCTCGTTTTCGATAGCGACTCGGACGAGTTCGTAGCTGAATCACCCTTCCAAGAAGTCACCACGGCCCGAACCAGCTTTCAGGCCAGTGAAGGTCGCAACTACGTCATCTCAGTGACGAATCTTTCCGCCGGACAGAAAGGGACTTACACACTCACGGTTTCGGGCCAGTAGGATTCGCCCCTTCGACTGAGATCGCATCGAGGTCTTGCCGATCCAAGAAGACCAGTTGGTAATCCTCGTCAGTGCCCACGACGCCCAGAGATTGCTCGGGGAAAAGAGCGAATAGATCTTCATCGCTCAATATCTTTATTTGTGTCCCCTCGACCTTTCGGGCCTCGATCATGGAGGCCACGATCGGATTCGTTGCCAGCTTCTGAGGCGGCGGATCCGACTCAAGAAACAGCAGGCCAGCGAACGCCACGAGAGCCAGGGCCGCCCCTGCTTGTCGAACCAGACGCCTGCGTTGGTGTCGCCTGGCGCTGTGCGCAAGCATCGACTGCAGAGAGGCCCGGCGAACATCATCCGAAATTCCCTCAGCGAGTATGCCCTGAACAAACTTATCTTCTCTATTCGGCTCGCTCATCATCTAACAAGATCATTACCTGTTCTTTTATCATCCGACGCGCTCGCAACAAACGAGACTCGATAGCTTTCGGCGTGAGCTCGCTGTCACGAGCAAGGTCCTTTACCGACTTGCCCCCAAAGTATTTCTCTTCAATTAGACGCCGATCAAGCTCATCCAGCGCAGCAAGAGAAGCATTGACGCATGCCCGCAGCTCAGCATCAGCATCTCGGGAAGGACTTTCACTTTTCTCCAAGCCCAAAAAGCCCCGAGCATAGCCAGCAAGCATCTTCAAATAACTCTGATGGCGCCGCGCTCGATCCCGAGCAGCGCTCCGAGCCAACACAGTCAGCCAAGACCAGAAAGCATCCTCTTGCTGAAAACGGCGCACATACCTTGTCACTCTCAAAAGTGTGTCCTGCAAGACATCGAGTGAACCCTGTTCATCCCCTCCGGTGACAACAAGAAGATAGCGATACAAGCGATCGAAATAGCGGTCATGAAAACAAGCAAACGCCTCCTCCTCGCCCTCAGCCATACGGGCCGTGAGCTCGGAGATAGAAAGACCTGACATCGCAACGCGTGATCGCTGATCCAGAGACGAATCAGCGATCAACTCACCTACGATCTGCAATTGATCTGCCAAGGCAGGAGTCAACGATTACCTCTCTTACTTTCGCCTCGTTCCACCCCTACCGGCATTTCCGGTAGATTTTCCATTACCACCAATACCATAGGCTCCTGGGCTTCCAGCCCCGCCGCCGTCCTTCGCCCCTCCAAAATCACCAGCTCCGCCCATGGATCCATAGCCACCGCCACCACCACCGCCAAATCCAACACCCCCACCTCCACCGCCGTAGGAGTAACCGCCCCCGAACATTCCGCCTCCACCAACACCGCCGCCACCGAATCCTCCCATACCTCCGGCAACACCCATCTGAACTCGCGCTCCCTGAAGGGCTTCGACAATCGATTCCACAACAGCGAGCTCAGCGTGGAATCCAACCGCAATCAGCAACTTGGTCTTTCGGTGGATACTCAACTCGGGGCGTCGCGACTGCAGGTTTCCTCCCCGTCCTCTGCGCACCATGGTCCATCCGTCATCAAGGAGCTCATAGAGTTCTTTCAGTGCCTCATCCTCCTCGCCTTCATAGGCAGCAAAATAACCACGCAAATTGAAAGCTCGGAGCTGGGTCTGCTGCTGGGTCATCGAGTCGGGCCGAATGTGAAAAAGCCGATCAGAAACTTGCTCGTAGAGAACCAAACGATTGGTCGCGAGGGAGATTCCTTCGAGAATGTCGATGATCGTGACTCGCCTCAAAGAAAGGTTCAGCGAAACGTCCGACAATTCGTCCGCGAGCACAAAATTCAATCCATCAAACTCATCGCGCAAAAAATGAACAATGTCAGCGAGTGGCAGCCCATCAAACTCAATTTGATCAACCTGCTTCTCCAACAGGCTGACTTCTTTGGGAATGGATGGGAAGCCCCCCCCTCCGGCTCCGGCTGCGGGCGCTTGTCCCAAGACAGAGATTGATTGGAATGCGATGAAGAGGGCGAAGAGGGCTCCTCCGATAGAACCTTGAGTCGAGTTGCTTGAAGATTTCATAACGCTTTTACCGAAACACGCGGCTCCGGCGAAAATCCCGCAAGAAAATCTTCTTTTTTTGTATCGTCCCAAGCCCCCCCCGGCTGCAGTTCCTACATGGGCGCCAGTTTGAAGACCTTTCCGCGAGATCCCGAAACTAAATTCGCTCCGTTGGTCATTACGTATATCTCACCCGCAGCATCCTCACCTAAAGACCAAATAAATCCACGCACACGGCCATTGGGCGATCCTTTGAACGGCAGCCGTTGAGCGATCCAACGGGCCCCCACGTGAGTTCCCGAGGCGGGATCTGCCATCAGGAGAATGCCATTTCCCAAAGCCATGCTCTTGGACCAATCAGCGAAAATATACTTTCCATACAAGGCAGGTATCTCCTTCCCCCGATAGATGTAACCGCCCGTGATGCTCACTCCGAATTCCCCGTCCTGATCCCCCATGCGTCTCGAGGTCTTGTAGACGAGAATAGGATCCACGAAGGGTTTTCCGTCAGGACTCCGGTCTGGAAACTTGAGGCCAGGGATTGATCGAGGGTCTCGGCCTCGTTTCGCCTTCGGGACAAACGGTTCGAAGCCCTCGCGAACCCGCCAACCGTAGTTCCCTCCCTTTCGGATCACATTGATCTCCTCCCAATTGTCCTGACCAACGTCGGACAGGATCAAATCGTGGTTCCCTCCCCGATCAAACGAAAAGCCCCATGGATTGCGCAACCCGTAAGCATAAATCTCCGGATAGCCATCGACACCGTCCGCGAACGGATTGTCCGCGGGAATTCCATAGGGAGTCCGAACATCTACATCCAATCGCAACATCTTCCCGAGCAAGGTATGCCGGTACTGACCATTCCCCTGAGTTACGTGCCCCTTCCCAATATCGTTCGGAGCACTCCCGTCTCCGGTCGACCAGTAAAGGAAGCCATCCGGACCGAAGGCCAAACGGCCGCTATTGTGGTTCCACCCCGGTTGATCGATCTCCAACACCACCCGCTCCGAACCATCGATCACGGTTGTTGGGTCCGTCGGACGAACTCTGAACTCACTCAATCGCATCGTGTGATTCCAATCTGACGGAGCCACAGATCGAAGGGGCGCACTGTAGGCAAGATAGAATCGCCCGTTCTCTGCAAATGACGGGTGCAACGCCATGCCAACGATTCCTCGCTCATCCATCCCCGCATTGAAACCACTCATTCGAGAGCGCAGATCCAAAAATGTCTCCGCCGGCATTCCCCTCTCGAGCAAATGAACCACGCCTGCCTGATCTGCAACCAACAGGCGTTTACTCCCGGAGTCGAGGCTCGCCAAAGCAATCGGTGCTGTTAAGCCCTCCGCAATGAGTTCCAAACCAAATTCTGGCTCGGCACCCTGTGATCGCAAGCCAACCAAGTAAAGGGCTACAGTCAGGCAACACGCTGGCAATAGCGAACGGTTCTCTTTCATAAAGCTGTTCATCCCAAAACAGGGTGACGATTTAACCCTAAGCCAAGTTCAGACTGACTATTTCCATGTATTCTGCCGGAGGACGCGACCATTCGTGGTCAGAATCTGAAAGTGGTGAAAGCCAGCCTTCATGCCGGAGTAGCGCCAAACCACTTTCTTGTCGCGCGTGACTTCAAGAAGTTTTACGGCATCCCCCTTCGCGTGGTAGCTCGAGATCACGGTATTGCCATTAGGAAGTCGTTGCACTCCGCAAGCATCGTCGATCAGAGCTTCACCTAGGTCATCGTTATCTACTTTCCAGACCGTTTTGCCCTCGGCATCGACTTCAATCACGCGATTACCATTCGTGCAACCAATCACCGTGTTGCCGTTCTTGAGTCGAATCCCGGTGAAAGGCCAGTCTCTTTTCTCTCGACCTCGGTCATCGGTTGGAAACGAGCGAATGACCTTCCCGGTCTTAGGCTCGTATTCCTTCACCGCAAAATCAAAGAGATGGGGCGCAATGTAATTCCCATTTGGAAGCATCCGGAGCATGCGCGTCTGCATGTGAAAGTTTTTGGTCTGGCAAGCGAGCGGCATCTCACTGACGATCTTGCCTCGGCGATTCACTACGATTGCTCTCGGCTCTGGCCCGAGTTCAGCAATGAGGAACTTACCACTACCGAGTAGCTGAACCGTGCTAGTTTCCTTCTGTTGCCCCACGTAACGGAAGACGATTTCTTTTGTGTCGCGATCAATTTCCACGGCTCCTCCATTCGGGAATCCATCCGTTGCATAGAGCGCGAGAAGAACGTTTCCATTAGGCAGGACCCACCCGTCGCTTGCAGGTAGATCGACCTTCCATTTCACCGCTCCATCCTCCCCCACAATCACAGCCCCATTCGCCTTCCCGACGCCCAGAAAGGAATGTTTCACTGCCTGCGCGGCTTCCAGGGCCAGTGACATTTGGAAACAAACAAGAATAACCGCAGAGAACAGAGTCGCCAGGACTGGCTTAAATCGCAAAGTGGACATCCCAAAAGACTGCCGAATAAATGCGGCCTTAAGAAGTCAAAACTCGCAGATTTCCGGTCCACCTTCAGGCAGATCCCGGTTTCATGAGAGCGCTTGGAATTGGAGCCCGTCTTTATAATGGCGGGGTTCTGGGCTTCCTCGCTACTGTCTTTGCCAATGAACGCGATTCTTAGCGCTGCCCTCTCGATCGGACTCATTTCGCAGTTGCAGCCTGGCCAATCAGATCCCGCCGCAAATTTGCCGGCGGTCAGTCACTGGGAGGGTGCCATCACACTCCCCGGCACCGCCTTGGGAATCATGATCGATCTCGAAAAACGAGAGCAGGTCTGGCACGGGAGCATTGATATCCCGGTCCAAGGTTTGCGCGGTTATGCGTTGGACGATCTCACGATCGAGGGCAACCAAGCCAGGTTCAGTCTGCCGAACATACCGGGCGACCCAGAATTCTCGGGCACGATCGCTCCGACGGGCACATCCATCTCCGGCACTTTCAATCAGTCAGGGCAGGCATTCCCTTTCAAACTCACCCAAATGGAGAAGACCGCCGTGAAAGGGGCCACCCCATCCAAGGGAATACCCGGAGAAGGCGTTGAAGGCGTTTGGCAGGGCTCCATTAAGGTCAATGCCTTCGAGTTGAGACTGCTCTTTAATATCAAGAGAGAAAACGACTCGTGGACAGGTACAATGGATAGCTTAGACCAGAACGCTTCTGGGATCCCGATCAGCGAAGTCCAAGTTGAGGAGAATGTTGTGACGCTAAAACTGAAGTCAATTGGGGGAGCTTTCCAAGGGGAGGTGAACGAGGCCGGCTCCGAAATCAATGGCGAATGGAAACAAGGCGGACAGGAACGTCCGCTCAAAATTCTGCGCATTGAGAAAGCACCTGACCTCTCGCGGCCACAGGATCCGAAGAAGCCCTATCCGTATAACGAGGAAGAAGTCACCTTCGAAAACGAAGCAGCCAAGATCAAACTCGCTGGTACGCTCACATTTCCAAAGTCCGGCGGACCTTTTCCAGTCGCCATTCTTGTCAGCGGTTCTGGCCCCCAAGATCGCAACGAATCCCTCATGGGACATCGCCCCTTTCTTGTTCTCGCGGATCACCTCACCAGAAATGGGATCGCAGTCTTGCGCTACGATGATCGAGGCGTCGGCAAATCAGAGGGTCGATTCTCGAAAGCCTTGGTCAAGGATTTCACCAGCGATGCCCTCGCAGCAGTCCGCTATCTCAAAGGGAGGCCAGAATTTCGCGGACGGCCAATCGGCATTGTCGGGCACAGTGAGGGAGGCCTCGTGGCCCCGGAAGCCGCCGTCCAGTCTTCTGACGTCGATTTTATCGTATTGCTCGCCGGCGTTGGCGTTCCACTACAGGAACTTTTGGAGCGACAATCTGCCGACATGATTCGAGTCATGGGAGCAGACGAGGAAACAATCGCGAAGCAGGCAGCAATCCAGCAGACCCTATTTGAGAAACTGAGGACCGACTCGAACTCGAAGAAACTCCGTCCTGAAATTCTCGCCACGATCAAGACTTCGATCGACGAACTGACACCCGAGCAGATGAAAGCCCTCGGTCTCTCGGAATCTCAGCTCGAGGGACAAGCAGACATGTTACTCAGCCCGTGGTTTCGCGACCTCATGCAAATCGACCCTCGCCCAACCCTAGCACAGGTAAACTGCCCCGTTCTCGCCATCAATGGCGAAAAGGACGTCCAGGTTGCCTTTCGGGAAAATCTGAGCGCGATTGAGAAAGCGTTGAAAGAAGGCGGGAACTCCGATGTGACGACCCAGTCATTTCCCGACCTAAACCACCTCTTCCAAACCTGTGAAACGGGCGCCATCACCGAATACGCCTTGATTGAACAGACCTTCCATCCATCGGCACTAGAGGTCGTCGCCGAGTGGATTAAAGAGAAGACAGCAGACCATTAGAATTCACCATGGAGGTGGGGCACAGAGCCCAAGGGTGTGTAGCCACTGCTGCCGGCTGCACACCCATTCCCTTTTCGGGGGACTGCAATTTTCAACCAGGACTGAGCCTCGGCCCGGCGAAGACGCCTAGATCACCGCCCCATAGGCTTCAGTAAACGCCTGCTCTGCATAGTCGTAAGAGACTTCTACATAACCTCGTTTCCCCCAGTGCCGTCCCCAGCTGTTCCGCACAATAATCGTGCTGGAGGTATAGCCGGCTAGACAAATGGCGTGCCCTCCACGCAGTCCCGAAAAAACATAGCTCTGTAAGACGCCACGGGGATTCAAAAACTGGTTATCCGGCACAAGCCGCGTCAGGATGGGACCGCGAAACGCCAACCAACGCTTCCAATCCTCAATTTTTCTTCCCAAGTTGTAATAACTCGAAATCTTCAAGAGAGAGGCTCGACTGTAGAACTCGTTTTCGGAGAGATTGGAAAGGCGTCCTTTCATGGGAAGGTCTTTATCCAGAACACACCCATACTTCGCCGCAATGCGCAGTGCCGATTTTGGTTGGGTCGGCGCCTTCTCCAGAAATGTTGAAGGACGAGCAACAAGATCATCTGTTTCCTTGTTAGCCATCCAAATGAAACGAGCGGAAGGCAGATCCTTCGTCCGAATCCTCCCAACCTCCACCGCCTGTCTCCATAACAAACCATAAGCGGTCGCGTAGCCCACGCAAGCACCGGTCTTACCCTGATCCTGAACTTTCCACCATCGAGCTCGAAGATCCACCGAATCTGGAAGGGGTTTATTCCTAGGGATGACTCCCGCAGATACCGCATCACCGAAGGACCAATCCCGCTCTCCCCCAGAGGACTCCACTGCGTTCAAGACCACGCGATTAGCGTCGAACGTATTCCTTGAGGCACTCCTCGTTTTCTTTTTCGCCTGGCTCATATTCAAAAATACACTACTACTTCTACACTACTAATGTCTGCTTATAGACAGATTTACACCCTTTAACAAGCCATTACCCTTCAATAATCCGAGCCAAAGTTTTTTGCGAAAAAATGTCCTCCCTCTGCCCTCACTCTCGTGTCTACGGGGGTGGCTGCCCGTTCCTTCTCCCAATCAGGGCAACAGCACTTAGAAACACAACGAATATGCGACAACGACTTGATCTACGAAGTGCGTTTCTTGGCATCGTGTTCGGCGTCCTCGTGAGCACTCTCGTCGGCAAATCGAGGCCAAAAGAACACGTTGCCCCCTGGCAACTCCCTACACACCCAAGCGAGGTTTACAAACAGCAGCTGAGACAGAAGATTCATCAAGCGGTCAGCGAAGGCTGGACACTCGCAAGCCAGAGGCCTAGCCACCAAGCGACGCTCCACCACAACGGGCAAATGGGCACAACGAATGACGTTTCCGCCAAAAACAAAATCACCCGACAGCTGTGAAAAATACCTCTAACGCTCGCATTCTCTTTTTCGGGGTCATTCTAGGAATCGCCTTAACTCTACTTACCGGAGCAGCATTTCCAGAGCATCGCGAAGCAGAAGGGCGATATCGCCTTGCGGTGGGAAGCGAAGGCCAAGCCTACCTTCTTGACTCTTTTACCGGACAGGTTTGGTCAAGAGGTGGCACTCCCGAGGCACGCAAGGCCTTTCATGCTCCGAAACGGCCCTCCCAAGAACCTTAATAGTGAAAGATTGCCGCTGAGCACCCACCGAAGCCATTTTCCTTGCTCTCGGTTCTCGCGACGCCTAGCCTCCACTCTTAATACCTCCCCGTCAAAAAAAGCGGGTTCTAGCAACTCATTATGAAACGGCTATCCCGAACCTTTTGCCTCCTCGTTCTCTCGCTGGTTTTCAGTGATATCCCCGCCTTGCTCGCGGACGCGTCCCAGGTCACCGCCACGCCAACACCGAATAATGGCAGGCGTCCTCGTACGGTGACGGACTCCTCCGGCACGGTGCACCTGATATACAACCAGCAAGGAAATATCTTCTACGTCAAAAAACGCGAAACCGACCCGGCATTCTCCTCTCCGATTCAAGTAAACTCCATTGACCGTTCAGGTGCCGTCGCTGATATCGCAATCGGAAAAGATGGCACGGTCCATACGCTTTACCACGGGAACATCTTCTATATCCGCAATCAGATTAAGGCCGAAAACCGAAAGCTGAAGAGCTCAGACATCAAATACACGTTCTATAGTCGACTCAAGCCCGGTGCTACCCATTTTGAAGAACAGCGTGACCTAAGCCAAAACGTCTGGGGATTCGATGGAGGCTGTACGATCGCAGCCGATCCGAGTGGGCACGTCTACGCGTTTTTTGCGGGTACAACCCAAGCGGGAAACGAAACCGTCCGACAGGTCTTTCTGGCTCGCTCAACGGACAATGGCAGCACTTTCAAGTCACCAAGCCCCATTGACCTCGGCAAAGGTGTCTGTGCTTGTTGTCACCTAAAAGCAGATATTGACGCGAAAGGAACCCTGCACGTCGTGTATCGAATTGCTGAATCATCGATCAACCGAGACTCCTTTGTCCTGAGTTCCTCTGATCACGGTCAGAGCTTTCAGCCCACTCCATTGGACAACTGGCAACTCCGTGCCTGTCCCGGAAGTGCCTACTCATTCGCCAAGACGGCGGACGAAACGTTCGTATCTTGGCGAACGGAGAACGAAATCTATCTCACTGGACTGGGAAACCATCGCCCTTTCAGTCCTCCCGGTAAAGTGAGCAAAAGGCGCGCCGCTATCCTCGGTTACAATCTCAAGGGTGAAGTCCTCGTGACCTGGTCTGAGGGAGAAAACTTCAACAAACCCCACGACCTCAAGTGGCAACTCTACAACGCTGCAGGAGAAGCGATTGGGAGCCCTGGCATCCATAAGAACGCCTTTAAGCGCTGGGGCAACTCAGCGGTCTACGCCGATTCGAAGGGAAACTTCACCATTCTCTATTGAATCTACTAGCTGGTGAAAAGGTCCGATTCTCGAACCGAAGCTTCGAACATCGTCTCGTGCCCACAGAAATTCGACAGACAATGCGGAAACAGGCATCCGCACCAGGCCACGATCTACTGCTCGTTGCCTCTATCGTCGGCACGCTGGCAATAGTCGCTTGCTCACCACGCTCTCCAGCACCAGACGCCGCTGAGGCAAGCTCCTCTCAACCTAGCACCACCCTCGAGCTCCCAAAGGGCGCTGATGCTCTCGCAGCCCAAGAAAAAGGCCGGATTCACTTCGACACCTATGCTTGCTGGCGGTGCCACGCATTAGGAGCAGAGATGCTTCCCGGCAACCAAGACTTCGAAAATCTGGGACCCGATTTGGAGGGAGTTGGAGAGCGTTTGCTACCGGAAACCATTTACGAATCACTCGTCTCCCCGAACCGCCGCATTGCCGACCCCAAGGACGACTATGTCAACGAACAAGGGAACTCAAAAATGCCCCCATTCGACACCTTGATTCCGGCCCAGGAACTCCTCGAACTCACCACTTTTCTCGCTCACTTAAAGACATCTCCGATTGGAGCCAGTCCGATTGATGTGAACGAGAGCAACTTCGAGCGCGAAGTCGAGGAATCCGACGCGTTGATCCTGCTCGATTTCTGGGCTGAATGGTGTGTGCCTTGCCTCGAGCTCGAGCCCGTCCTGGCCACACTTGCCGTCGAGCAAGGTCAGCGCCTAAAAATCTGCCGAATCAATGTGGATGATAATCCGAACCTTGTCGCGGAATACGTTCCGGACAATATTTTCCCCTGTTTGGTGTTGCTGGAAAAAAATATCCTAAAGGATCGCGTCTATGGAACCGATCCCACTATGGAGCCAAAGGCTTTTCTCGATCAGTGGATCGCGAAACATCGCGGCGAGTAGGCCCGTCGCCGAATCCTTCACCCTCCATTTTAGCATCACAAAGCGTTTAAGAAAACGCTCCCCCGACCCGATAGATCTAGTGGGATCGAGCCAGAAGAACGCCTAGCGGAAGGAACCGCTAGACTCGACTCCTTAAAGAACATGGAACGTTCACGACAAAACTGTGAATCGAAGAGCTCATCAATTCTGCGGGATACTAGGGACCCAAATGCAGACAAGCTCTTGTTTCCTGCATTTCTCATCTGCGAGGATGCGGCGGTGATCTTCGTTGGTCTCGATTGGGACGAAAACCTGAAGTTAAAGTCTCTGCTAAAGGACCGAGGTTACCGGGTCTCACTGCGCCTGCGAGAGATCCCCAAAGACACCGAGATCCGATCCCCAGGCCTTTACCTAAACTAAGGGTTAGAACGTCACATAAATGGGAATTCGAGGCATATTACCGGCAGTCTAAAACTCGATTCTCATCCGCTCCAAAAGCCGTCGGCTAAAACCCCGAAAAACAACTGATTTTTCAGCCCATATCCGGCTAAAACTCTTGACACTTCCACGCCCGACAAAGAGGCTGTTAGCGTAATCCAAAGCCGGAGTTTTTGCTCTCCTGACACCTATGCATATAGGTGGACTCTCTGCGTGAGCTTTCTCTCGGTTTCGTTGTTACAATTAGTTCACGTACGTAAACATCATCAAACTAATGAAAGAAAGAATACTTAAGTGGCTGTCGGTCGCCTTCTTGGCGGCACTGACTACGGCCAATGTTCATGCTCAGTCGGCGGAATTGATCGCCTTGTGGGAATTTGAGGACATTGAGGCCGATGGGGAAACCATTCGCTCCCACGACGGGCAATGGAGAGGGATCATCACGGGGGATGCCGTCCTATCGGACGAGGGACGTCCTAACGGAGGCAAGGGCCTAGACGTCTCGGAGAACAACCCTGGGCATCTGGTTTTGGAGGCGGAAGGCGACGACAATCCGATGAACCTCGCATCGGTTGATGACCAAGTGAGTATCGTCCTCTGGCAAAAGAATTTCAGCAACGTCAACAGCAGTAGTTTCTGGTCTGTGGCGGAGGATTCAGACCGGCACATGCAGTTCCACGTTCCATGGTCAAATGGCCAGATCTACTTCGACACCATGGGCTGCTGTGCATCTCCAGCCACCCGTCTCAACCAAGCCACTGCAGACGACCACGTGTGGGAAGACGAATGGCACCACTACGCGTTTATTAAGGATGGGCCACTCAAGCAAATTTACGTGGATGGCGTTCTCCTAACGGAGAACGACGGGGCGACCCCGCTCTCGACTCTGGTCACCGCAATCCACATCGGCGCGCAGAGTAATGGCGACCAGCCAGACGCTATCATTGACGATTTCGCGATTTTCAAGGGCGTTCTTACCCTCGAGGAGATCCAAGGTTATGCCGCCGGAGATCCTGTAGGTGAGCCGCCAGTTGACACCGATGGCGACGGACTTCCTGATCGTTGGGAAGAAAAATGGGGCTTCAATATCAATGATCCAGCTGACGCTGCACTCGATCCCGACGAAGACGGCGATGACAATATCACGGAGTTCAATAAAGGAACCGATCCGACAGACACCACCGACCCAAGCGTCGTAGCATTCGCAACAGATTGTTCCCTGAACACCATCACGATTGAATTCTCGGAAAAAATGGACGAAGCATCGGCAAACGACGTTTCCAACTATTCCACCGAGCCAGCGCTCGAGATCACAAGCGCTACCTACAACCGGGGCGTCGTTACGCTAACGACGTCTCAGCAGGACGTTGCCGCCGCTTACACCGTATCCGCCAGCAACGTTGAAGATCTCTCGAAGAACACCATCCCAGGTGATTCTTCCGGCGTGATCTACACCTGTGTTGAAATCCAAGAAGGCGTTCTCCGCTTTGCAGCTTGGAATGATATCCCAGGCACGGCAGTGACCGCACTGCTCGATGACGGACGCTACCCCAATGACCCAGACGTCGAAGGCCCAGTCTTCTCCTTCAACTCTCGGGACATCTACCCAGGCAACGGAAACAACAACTTCGGTGCTGTCATCGAAGGTTTCATCACGCCTCCAGAAACGGGTGCCTACGACTTCTTTCTGCGAAGTGATGATGGTTCGGAGCTTTGGATCAGCACGGATGATTCTCCAGGCAATCTGGTCTTCCAAGCTGAGGAGCTCGGCTGCTGTAACGCCTTCCTCGAAATCGGGGCGGACCAAACCACGTTTGCTCCAGTAAACCTGGTAGCGGGTGAGAAATACTTCATCCAAGTCCTCTACAAAGAAGGTGGCGGAGGTGACTTCGCACAGGTCGCATGGCGAATGGACGGCGATGACACGCCAGCCGGCTCGCTACAACCGATTCCAGGTCAATACCTCAGCTCGGCCGTGCCATTGCTCGCCCCTGCTGAAGGCGCATTCGTGAGCCAATCTCCTGCTCCCGGAGCCGGCAACGTCTTGCCATCCACAAGCATCAGCGCTTCCTACCGAAGCAATGCCTTCGAGTGGACTGCTGACAACACAAGCCTCGCCATCAACGGCGAGACCGTGGAATCAAGCTTCGAGAGCGAAGGCGGCGTCGCCACCATCTCTTACACCCCAGAAGGTTTGCTTCCAGGTGGAGCTGACATCAACGTTGAGTTGACTTACCCTGATCCCGTTGGCAACCCGGTCACCGAGAGCTGGACCTTCAGCGTGGTTGGCTACTACGGCCCAACACTGGATAGCGTCGGTTCTTATCCTGGTCTCGTGGCTGGGGACGCGGTCTTCACCGAAGACGGTGGCGGCCGATCAGGCGAAGCTGGCGACTACGGAATGGACTTCACCACGGACGGCGGTTCCATCATCGTGACCGAGTTTGACTACTTGAACGATGCGGCTGCCAATGACGAAATGACGGTTGTCTTCTGGAGCAAGAAGCACGAAGTTTCCAACAGCTCCGCGTTCTGGATTCAGAGCGCATCTGCCGGGGCCGGAAATCGTGGTCTCCAAGCACACAACCCTTGGTCAAACGGCCAGATCTACTTCGACACCCAAGGCTGCTGTGCCGCTGGTGCTCAACGCATCAACGCTCCAGTCGCTGACTTCTCGGGTTATACCGATGAAACCTTCTTGAACGATTGGCACCTGTTCTCGTTCTCGAAGAAGGGTGACGTGAAGGAGATCCGCATCGACGGTGAACTCTTCCTCGACGGAATCGACGCCGATCCGCTCGCGGCTGACATCACGGGCTTGTTCATTGGTTCGGCCAACGGTCTGAACAACAACGACCTCTCGGTGTTCGACGATTTCGCGATTTTCTCATCGGCTCTGACTCAGTCAGATCTCATGACAATCGTGGACGGCGGAACTCCATCCGACATCGCCAATAAGGGTTTGCTCGCTTACTGGAACTTCAATGATCCATCTGCAGCACCTGCCCCAGGCGGAGCCGACCTTGCCGCTGGCACGGCCATCTCGATCAACTTCGGATCGGAAGAACCCAACGGAGCTGGCTCAGAAGTGGGCGGAGCAGCTGGTGTCCTCGGAACAGCGAATTGGAACAACCTCACGGGTGCTTCCGGTGAGGCTGCTGCACTGGCAGGCGAACTTGATGGTGCTGCAATCGAAACGACTGTTTCGGTTAGCTGGAACTCCAACAACACCTGGGCGAGCGGTGGTCGCAGCGAAGACAACAACAGCGCTCCAGAAGGTAACGATCGCAACTTGATGATCGGTTATCTGGACACGAACGGAACCGACGCCAACTCAGTCGTCGTCAGTGGCTTGCCTTCATCAGGCAGCTACGACGTGGTGGTCTACACCAAGGGCGGAGTTGTCG
>CAYFGX010000010.1:0-181062 GCA_964342405.1 uncultured Verrucomicrobiota bacterium
ATTCCAGCTTGAGGGGCTAGAGACCGGTGTATTGCCTGAAATCAAGTAAGATACTGGGAACAGGAGCCGTATACCGACCCGTACGTACGGTTCTGTGAGAGGGCCGAGTCGCGGTTGATTACCGTGGCTCACCCTACTCGATATGTGCGCCCGGCCGGGTGCACTCTCTAGCCCGATTTTCACCATTCAGAGGGGGGATGCTTCAAGCACCAAGCAACTCTGGAGTTTTACTCAAAAGGTCTGCCCCTCATCTCAATTCTCGGATGCTTCTTCCCTGAGCTGTTCGGTCGATTCTATTCATCGGGATGATTGAGTCGGAAGTTCCACGTCCATCCTAGCCAGAAGTGGGTTCACGTCTTTGTGGGGTGGGGGATACCGTGGCATGAACAGACGTTTGTCACTGTGGTCTTTGATCGGCCGAAGCGACAGGCCTCCGTTGAGCCTCTTGAAGTTCTCTTCAATCGGAGTGAGTTCGATGTATTGTCGCCACAGAACTTGGGGGCTCGTTCCTTCGGGGGCGAAGGCGCTTAGAAAGTATTGTGCTTTTAGGCGAATGACCTGCCGTGGCTTCTGCTCCTGAGGCTTGAGACTGAATGAGTCGGCACGGATGCTATTGTCCGCTCTCGGCCATGTGAGCTTGATCAATTTCAGAGCCAGTCCCGCCTGTTTCTTGGCGGCTCCCGATCACACCATAAGCTGGTCTCGAGTCCGCTTCGTGATCGCTCGGCGCTCGTGTAGCCGACGTCGGAGCTATTTCACTTCGACTCCCTGCCGAATTTCTTGCCACTCGTCGTCGAGAAAGTATTTTTCGTGGCGATCGTATACTGCATTATACGGAACCCCGTCCCAATCCAACCCCAGCAATTCACTCAAGGCCGCCTGACGATACCGATGGCAATGAACGAACCATTCACTTCCGGGAGGAATCAATCGATTGCATACCAACAAAGTGAGAATCTGAAGCCGAGACTTGTCTTGCGACTCGGCTTCAACCGCTACTTCACGGCTGGTTCAACTACAACAGCCTTTCGGAAACGCGTGACGTGTGAGAGCGGGTAACGACTGTTCTAAGGCGTGCTTTCCGGTCCAGTTTCTCGTTGTGTCACCGCATTGCCTCGCCTACATTATCGCTCTGTCCTGATCGGTCCTAGAGTTATCGGTAAAGATGTAGATTGACAATCTTTGGGACCGAATTTTGGTCTTATTCTATTCCTTGCAATACGATAGTGATATGAAGTGTCTTAAGTTGGCAAAAAGTTGTGTCTTTGCTTTTTCAATTGCGTGCTTTCTTTCCGAACCTGCGAGTGCTCAGACAATGCTCGTGACGGGTGACGATGGAGCAAGCCTTTACGAGGTGGATGTGTCGAACGGAGCGGCTACAATCGTTGGTGCTGGCAATACCAACAATCAGGCGTGGGGCGGTACCCTTGATACGGATGGGCGGTTCCTTCTTCCGATCAATAATGGCCGAGACTTGGGATTTCTAGATCGAGTAACGGGTCAGGAGACTCTTATTGCAGCGAACAATTTTGGCGCCAGGGACCCATTCGCAATGGAGGTGGACCCTCGAACCGGAATTTTGTACGGCGGAGACTTTGGCACCGATGAGGTAATCACCATTGATAAGACATCTGGGAATGCAACCTTGCTTGGGAATGCGGGAGCCGGGATTGATTTTTTCTTGGATTTTTCTTTCGCTCCAGATGGAGCGCTTTGGGCGTCTGCGGTAACTGGTGGTGGCGCGGGTTTGGAACTGTTCACGATCGATCTGAATACGGGAGCCGCGACCTCGGTGACAACGGTAAACCTTCCACCTGGCGTCGGGGCAGGAAGCGTTGGCTCCTTGGCCTTTGCTCAGAATGGGGATTTGTTCGCATTGGAGTATGTCGCCAATGGACCGCTGTACCAGATCGATACATCGACAGGAGATATGAATTTGGTTGCGAACACAGGAATTAACAGTCCGTGGGGAGGTGACATTGATATCATCGTGAGTCAGCGATCGACTCCCAATTCAGCGCCCACGATTTCTTCGATCCCCGATCAAACCGTTTTTGGCGAAAGCGTTTTGGGTCCGATCCCGTTCACCGTTGATGACTTACAGACGAATGCGAACTCGCTTCGAGTGGCGGCGACTTCGAGCAACCAAAACCTTATCGAAGATCGCAATATCTTGCTCACTGGATCAGGTAACAATCGCTCTCTGCTGATCACCAATATTGGCCGCACAGGAACGTTCGCCGATATCACGGTGACGGTCGTTGACTCCGGTGGGGCTGTTGCGCGAAGAACCTTCTCCGTAACGAGCTTTAGCGGTCCGTCGATCGTCGTAGATAATTTAAGCCCTGGCTTCGTAGGTGGTCCTGGGTGGCATCCCTCCGCTGCAACGGATGCGTTTCGGGAGACGTCCCTCGTTTCAAACTTTGGCGGTGTCTCGGCAAGCTTCGCTCCTCCGGGAATCGGTGCGGGTGACTATCGCATCTTTGCTTGGTGGGCCGCCGAGCTCCCAGGTGGGCGTCGGGCCCTTCGATCGACGTCAGTGGATTTCGTCGTTCATCACAACGGGACGTCGGATCGGGTCCGGATGGATCAGTCGGTCAAGAGTGGCGAGTGGATCGAGCTGGGAACCTTTACCTTTGCCGGGACCGGGTCAGAAAACGTGACCTTGGTCGCAAATCCAGGGCTGCCCGCAAGTGCGGACGCTGTTGCGTTTGTCGGAGTCGCGAATGCGGGCAATGTGGGGGATGTTTTTGTGGACAACTTGGATGCCGGGTTTACAGCAAGTGCCGGATGGGACGAGTCCGGGGTTGTCAAGGAGTTCAACGACAGTTCCCTCTCCACCTTTTCTCCGACGGCGACGGCATCGTGGACGCCTTCGTTCCCTGAGGCAGGGAATTACGAGGTCTTCATCTGGCTCTCTCGTGAGATTCGGGGCGGACGGACTATTAGCCGAGGCAAGAGCGTCGAGTACGCCATTGAACACAGCGGTCGGACGACCAACGTCGCCGTCGACCAGAATGCCGCTGACTCGGGTGGCTGGACGGCACTTGGAACCTTTGCCTTTGATGCGTCCGGGGGAGAGAAGGTTACGCTACTTCCCGGCTCGGCGGGATACGGAACGGGGAGTGTCGGAGCCGACGCTGTTCGGTTCTCACCCATTGTGGCAGGGCGGTCAGTGGACTTGATCGTAGATAATCTAGACGCCGGTTTTGCCGTTTCTGGAAATTGGTCGGAATCGGCCGCACTGGACGAGTTCAATGGGAGCTCGTTTTCAACGTTGGGCTCGAATCAAATGGCCAAGTGGAGCTTTCCGGGGTCGGAGGCAGGACGCTATCAGGTATTTGTCTGGAGCAGTGCTGCTCTGGGCGGCGGTCGCGCCATTCGCCGGACGGAGAATGCTCGGTTTGTCATTCAACACGGCGGACAGGATTCGCTAGTCGTGGTGGATCAGAACGACCGACCGGGGCAGTGGGTCTCGATTGGCGAATTCAGCTTCTCGGCGGTTGACGGAGAGGGTGTATCGGTCATTTCATCCGGCGTATCGACGGCAGCGGATGCCGTGCGCTTCGTTAAGATCGAGTAACAACGGTCGCGGGTTACCTGCCCGCAAGACTTCAGTCGACATTCCATTCTTCAAGCTGACGAGCGGCAACTGCCGCTCGTCAGCATTTTTGTTTGCACAGCGAAGCTGGTAAACCCCGTCGATCCGAAAGGAGCGACCTCGCCCTGTCCAAGGGGAAAAGAATCCGACACATAAGGGTGTTATTGGACAACGTTGGGGCTGCAGGAAGTGATAGGAAGTTGATGGACCCTAGCGAAAGCGAACCCGGTTCGGCAGACCATCTTCGGAGTGTGTTTTGCCTCAGGACGAATTCTTTGCTCGGAGAGTCTGTCCTGTTGGGCTGAACAAGGGCAATCGCTGGGTTGTTTTGATCGTTCGGGATTGAGATCCCGCTCTGAAAGCTAGAAACGGCTTGCGGCCAGACTTGGTTGTCATGGTAGGCTCCGTCGCACGAGCAAGAGTTGGAGTGGATCCTGAAATGAAGACCAAGGGAAGAGCGAAGGCGAAGAAGAAGGGCGGGGCTTCGATGGAGCTCGATTGTATTCAGATTCAGGGCGCTCGGGAGCACAATCTGAAGAATGTTGATCTTGAGCTTCCCAAGAAAAAACTGATCGTCATCACCGGGGTTTCGGGGTCGGGAAAGTCGAGTCTCGCCTTTGATACTTTGTTTGCAGAAGGGCAGCGACGCTACGTCGAATCCCTATCCGCCTATGCTAGGCAGTTTATTGGGCAGATGGAGAAGCCGAAGTACGATACGATTCGGGGACTCTCACCCACGATCTCTATCGATCAAAAGGCGGCCAGCCGGAATCCACGATCGACCGTCGGGACCATTACGGAGATCTATGACTACCTTCGAGTTCTCTACGCGCGCCTGGGAGAGCAGTTCTGTGTTGAGTGTGGCAAAGCGGTCGGGCGTGGCCATGCGCAAGCAATGGTGGCACAGATTCTACAGATGCCGGAGCAGACCAAGTTGATACTGATGGCTCCGATCATTGAGGGCAGAAAGGGGGAGCATCGGGAGCGATTGGAGAAATTGAAAACCGATGGTTTCTCGCGAGTGCGGATTGACGGCGCTATGTATGACTTGGATGCCGCGCCTCCCTTGCAGAAACGAAAAAAGCATACGGTTGAAGTGGTCGTCGATCGCCTGGTCCTCAAATCCGGTGCGAGCTTTAAGCAGCGGTTGACTGATTCAGTAGAACAGTGCCTCAAGTTTGGAGCGGGGCGAATGGTACTGCACATTCCCGATCGCGAGGATGTACTGATGAGCGAGAACCGCTCCTGTTGTGGTCACGCCTATCCTGATCTGGATCCGCCGCTCTTCTCCTTCAATTCTCCTCAAGGGATGTGCCCGGAGTGCAATGGGATCGGGACCCACTTGGCGATTGATCCTGATAAGGTGATACCAGACAAAACTCTGAGCGTGCGGCAGGGAGCCGTCGTGCCATTGAAGAACTACTTTGATGCCAAGAAGGCATCGTCTGGTGGTTCGTGGGGCGTTCGCCAATTGAAGGCGATGGAGAAGCAATGGGGCCTTAACTATACGAAGCCGTGGAACAAGATGCCGAAGCGGGATCGAGATATTTTGCTGAATGGTTCGAAAGGCGAGGAGTTTCACGTGAAGTGGAACTCGGAGCGGATTAAGGCGGATGTCAACATGGCTTGGGAGGGAGTTCTCCCATCCATGATGCGTCGCTACCGGCACACGCAATCCGAGCATCAGAAGAAATACTACCAATCATTCATGGCGGAGCGTCCCTGTCAGGCCTGTAAGGGGCACCGATTGAAGAAGGAAGTCATGCATGTTCGAATTGATGGTCGATCGATTTGCGATGTGACGGACATGACCATTGGGGAAGCCTACACCTTCGTCTCGCAATTGAAGCTGGATGGAAGTGACAAATTGATCGGAGAGGAGCTGGTAAAAGAGATCTCAAATCGGTTACGCTTTTTGGTCAATGTGGGGCTCGATTATTTGATGCTGTCCCGTAAGGGGCCGACGCTTTCAGGTGGAGAGTCCCAACGAATTCGCTTGGCATCGCAAGTTGGGTGTGAGTTGACGGGAGTGCTCTATATTTTGGACGAACCATCGATCGGTTTGCATCAACGAGATAACGTCCGTTTGCTCGAGACCCTTTGCCACCTTCGCGATATCGGCAACACACTCGTTGTCATTGAGCACGATCAAGAGACGATGGAATCTGCTGATTGGATTGTCGACATCGGTCCAGGCGCGGGCTTGTTGGGGGGGCAAATCGTGGCCGAGGGGTCACCGGCTGCGATCAAAAAGAACAAGGCTTCGGTAACGGGCCGATATCTGTCGGGCAAGGAATCCATCCCCGTTCCAAAGGAGCGGCGCCAGCCATCCAAGGATGCGAAGCGCTGGGTGACTATTCAGAACGCCACTGAGAACAATCTGCAGGGAATCGATGTGCGGTTTCCCCTGGGGTTGCTGATTTCGGTGACCGGTGTTTCAGGGGCAGGGAAATCGAGTTTGATTAACAAGATTCTGTATCCGGCGCTGGCTCGGGCCTTGCACGGATCCTCTGAGGAGGTCGGACGACACGATGCAATCAAGGGGCTCGGTCAGATCGATAAGATTATCAACATTGACCAATCCCCGATTGGGCGCACCCCGAGAAGCAATCCTGCGACCTATACCAAAGTATTTGACCTGATCCGCGACTGGTTTGCTCTGTTACCTGAGTCGCGGGCCGCCGGGTATCAGAAAGGGCGTTTTTCCTTTAATGTGAAAGGAGGGCGTTGTGAGGAGTGCCAGGGAGATGGTTCGATCAAGGTAGAAATGCATTTCTTGGCGGATGTGTACGTGCCTTGCAAGACTTGTCGCGGTAAGCGCTTCAATGAAGCGACTCTGGCCGTGACATTCAAGGGACATTCGATTGCCCAAGTGCTTGATCTATCGGTAGGTCAAGCCCGCGAGCTATTCGAAAACCATCCCAAGATAGCGGGAATCTTGGACACCTTAATCGATGTGGGCTTGAGCTATGTCAAATTGGGACAGTCTGCACTCACCCTTTCTGGAGGTGAGGCACAACGAGTCAAGTTGGCTCGAGAGCTTTCGAAGCGGAGTACGGGGCGGACTCTTTACTTGCTTGATGAACCGACGACTGGCTTGCATTTCCAAGACATCCAAAAACTTCTTACAGTGCTTCAACGATTGGTAGACGCCGGAAACACGGTGGTCGTCATCGAGCACAATCTGGATGTGATCAAGGTGGCCGACTGGATCATCGATATCGGTCCCGAAGGGGGGCATTCAGGTGGGAAGCTGGTGGTGGAGGGGGCCCCGGAAGTCGTTGCCAAGTGCAAGGCTTCGCATACGGGAGCGTTCTTGAAAGAGATATTGTAGAAACAGCCGGGTTGCCCGATGCGATCATGAATGACATGAACCGAAGGCGGTTTCTCAGGCAGAGCGCCTGGGCAGGGGGTGGACTGATGCTTGCCTCTTCCGTGCCGCACAGAATCGGAGCTGACTCTGTGAGCCCACAGAAAGCTTCGAAGGGATTCTTTGGAATTGAGAAACGCGGCGACCGTTGGTGGTTGATCACTCCCCAGGGGCAACCGTTCTTCAGTATCGGTCTCAACCATATTGATCCCGCGAGTCTGCGCTATCCGGAGAATATTCATCTTTGGCGAGAGAAATATGGTGGGAGTTCTTTACGGTGGATTGAGGAGTCCGTTGCTCCGAACTTGAAGTCGTGGGGCTTCAACACGGTGGGTTGGGTGCAAGAGGTGACCGTCCGCCAGTGGCGGCATTCCCGGGCATTTACGAGCGATGAGTATCGTGCCCTACAGATGCCCTACTGTCATTTGCTTCCCTTCATGGAATCGCATCAGTGGGAGAAGCACACCGTGCACTATGATTTTCGGAGTAAGGATTGGAAAGAGTGGTGTGACTACGTAGCCCGCTCCCACTGCGCGGCATTCAGCGAAGACCCTAATCTCATTGGCTACTTCTACAGTGATTGTCCATGCTGGATTCACCAGCGTCCGGTCAATGAGTGGAGAGGGCCGCTGTTTGATCCGGAGCGATTGAAATCGAAAGCAGGTCGGAAGGAGCTCTCTGAGTTGGCCCGCCTCTACTATCGTACTACCCATGACGCCGTTCGTCGCTACGACAAACACCATTTGATTCTGGGAGACCGATATGAAGCCAATGCGCCCATCGCAGATGAGGTGATTGAAGCTGCCCTACCGTATGTTGACGTGCTCAGTTTTCAGGATTTCAGAGATCCCGTGTCCCATCTGGATCAATGGTATCGGAAGACCGGAAAGCCTGTGCTTTTGGCAGACGCGGCGCGCATTAAATGGCAGACCGAACCGGGCGAGTTCACGCGGAACAACGGGGCGTGGTATGCGGAGACCTTGCTAAGACTCCATGAGAATCCGGGCTGTGTTGGATTCCACCTCTGTGGTGCTTATCAACGGAACAAGGCACGGAGGTACGGGCTGCTGGATGAGTTTGAGCGTCCGGACCTCGAGAATGTGAATCGAATGAAGGCAGCGAACGAAGAGATCGCGCGACGAATGTTGGTCCTGCAATAGTGCCGTGCTTGTCTCCACATCGAGATTCGCTCGCTTCGCTGTGTCTCCTACAATTGTTGTTCGTTGCTAATGCAATAGACCTTTGAAGCCGTTCTGATGAAAAGTTTCCCTTGAGCGATGGCTGGGGTGGCGATCGCAAGTTCGTCGAGATCGTTTGTTTGTGTGATCTCGAAGTTCGGCCCCGGTTTGACGACGTAAGTTTTCCCGTTCTCGGCCAGGCAAAAAATCTTATTGTTGTAAGCCCACGGAGAAGCCGTGAAGCTGGTCAAACGTGGGAAGCGAGTTCGGTCGTAGACCTCTTCGCCTGTGAGGGCGAGATGGCAAGTCATCATGCCCTGATCGAGGAGCGTGTAGTAGTAGTCGCCGTAGACGATGGGGGAGGTATTGTAAGGACCAAGCTTTGGATGATGCCATTGGACGTGCTTACCGCTCAACTCGCCCTCTTCCAAAGTGATGTCTCCAGTCGCTCCAGGTTGAATCACCCATACCGGCCGCCGTCGGTCCTGGAAGTAACCAGAAGTGATGTAAAGCATGCCGTGTGCGGCGAATGGTGAGGGGATCGTGAGCACGGACATGCGACCATCCATGTGCCAGAGAAGCTTCCCCTCGAGGTCGTAGGAACGAATCCGATTGCGGCCGGCCGTAACGAGCTCGGTGCGGACCTCGTTCTCCCAAATGAAGGGGCTTGCCCAAGTGCTTTTTTCATCCCGCTCTCGTCGCCAGTTTTCCTTTCCTGACTTGGTGTCGTAAGCGGCGATATAGGACGCTTCAGAGTTGTCGTAGAGGACAAACACTTGGTCCTTGTGAACAATCGGCGATGCCGCAGCCCCGTAATCTCTCATCGTTTCTTTGGAGTCGATTCGTTGTTCCCAAACCAGCGATCCGTCGTGTTTGTAACAGAACAAGCCAAGGTCTCCGAAAAGCGCGTAAACGTGCTCCTTGTCGACACAAGGGGTTTCGGAGGCGTAGGTGTTCTTAGGGTGTCTGCCAACTGGCGGTGTGCCTTTGAAGGGTTCTTGGGTCCATAGGGTTTTCCCCGTGTTGATATCCAAGCAGTAGACGAGCCATCGGTGCTGACCCTCCGGAATCTCTTTTCGGCCGGCTCCGTTGTAGAGTCCAGCTTTGGGCCGTTCGAAGTCCCCGTCGCTGGCAACGGTGGTGACGAAAACCTTGTTTCCCCACACGACCGGAGACGACCAGCCCAAGCCGGGAATGTCCGCTTTCCAACGCACGTTCTCAGTCTTTGACCAAGTTTCAGGCAGCCGGGGGTCATTGGCGGTGACACCCATCGCATTCGGCCCGCGGAATCGGGGCCAGTTTTCCTGTGCGAGGCTTTTCGATGCGAGTAGGAGGCCGGCTGATATCGCAAGAAGATAAGGGAGTTTAGTCATGATGCTGGGTGGCGAAGATTAAGCCCTAAGAGTTGGACAATGGCAATACTTCCTTCGGTCGGTCTCGGCCTTTCAGGTGCCGCCAGTCGAACAATACACGATCCCGTTTCCGGCCATTCAGTAGTTGGCCGATGAAGGTTGATCGTACTAGGAGATCGTAGAGCAGGAGTGAGATCGCGACCGTCAGAGTGCAGATTGCAGTGAGCTTGAAAATCCAAGGGAACTCGAGTTCAGCAAAGGCAATCTGTAGCCATACGACGATCGGGAGGTGGACGAGATAGAGCCAGTAGGATGCATCTGCCACATAGCGTACGATCGAGTTTGGGCGACTGAGAAAGTGCCTGAAGAGTCCGATGCTCAAAGCAATGAGAGCCCACATCATCATCGCATAGACAAAACAGAAGCTTGCACGGATGATGCCAATCTGTGGATTTCCAAGATCGTTTTGAAAGCTGGACAGCTTGATTGAAGCCGCGATGGCGAGGATGCAGATAACGGTCCGCAGAAGCGTGATTCGAGTGAATTCTTCCAAGTGTGTGGGATGTCTCTCCAACAGCCAGCCGACACAGAAGCAACCTGTATAGAGAGCCGAGACAGGCCAGTGCGGGATGAGGGATTTATCTGGCGTATCCACACCCCAGATATCCATGAACCAGATACAGGACGCGCTGAGGAGGGAAAGCACCGGCCACGAGAATCGGCCGGTGACAAGGTGCCTCGCCGCGGTAATCGATGATCTAGCAAGCCATACTTGGAAACGCGGTACAAGGCTGGTCACGGCCCGGATGCCCAAGACCATGCTTGAGATCAAGATAAGGTAGTATAGGAACCAAAGATGTGAGCCAGTGAAGAGGCCTGTAGGTAGTTCCATCAAAGACTGAGCGCCAGCTTTGAGGCCATTCAATATGTGGACTTCGCCCCTGAGGCTCTCGTTCCCCATGATCCATGACGCGACGATGAGTGGCTTGAGGATGAACCAGCCTAAGACGAAGGGGAGTCCCACTCTCAGAACTCTTGTCTGGATGAACGCGGCTGTCCCTCGTCGCCGCAGTGAGAGGTGGCTGAAGTAACCCGCGATGAGGAAGAAGAGTTCCATGCGGAAGGAGTGGCTGACCAGTAAGAAGGGGGCGATCAATGGACTGGTCGAGACATCCATCACAGCCCAACCAATGAAGATGGGCGTGAACGACATGCTGGCGTGGAAGACAATCCCGAGTAGGAGAGCGAAAGCCCTGACGGCGTCGAGGTAGTCGATGCGTTGATTTGGGTTGGCAGTATTCATTGGTTTCTACGGTGGACGTTGTTTGAACTTCGAATGAGACGATTCTCTTGGTGCCATCTTGGAAGGTGGGCTCCGTGCCACGTTGGGGAAAGTGAGGGTGGGGCGAGCTTCCTCACCCCACATGGTTGCTTAGTAGAAGGAGACTTCGTCGAATTCGAAGTCGAATGATCCTTTCTGAATGTCGAAAGCCACCAGACTGAGACTGGCAATGGTCTTTGTGTTGAGTTTTGTTTGTGCCGACCAAGCTCGTTTCATCTTATTGAAGGGAATCTTGATTTCGTGGAACTTGCCGTCCCGCTTGTGAGTGACCGGAGAGGCGTGATAGTCGAAGTTGGTTACCTCGGAGCTATTGGCAGAAAGCGAAAGGTTTCCTTTGTTGACCCGGACCATAAGTCGGATGCCGGTGTAGCGTGTGAGGTCTTGGGGGCGTCCTTGTGGATCCAATAACAAGACCGTGCTGGCCCAAGCGGGTTGACCTCGCAGTGGAATCAATTGGCCTTTTACGTTGAGGACGCCCTTTTTGAACGCGGACGTTGCCTTGCTTTTCCCTCCCATGGAGGAGTCATCAAAGAATTGCCGATCAATTCCGAGACTGTTCTTTTTCGGATCGTTGAAATCGTCGACCTTAGGGCCAAGTGGAGCGGCTGCGATCGAGTGGAATGTCGTGATGCAGGCAATGATTGCGGCGACTGTCGTTGTGATTCTGGTTGCTGGTTTGAGTGAATTCATGATCGGTTTCCTTTTCGGTTGAATGATTGTGAACCGTGTCCCGCGAGGCAGCACTTCGATTCAATGTTCGCTGGAGGAGTGCCGGGTGAGTGGGGAGGGGTGACAGATTTTTTTCTTTTTCTTTCCCCGAGCCTCACAGTTTTGTTTTTTTTGAAAAAGGCTGTCACCCTGTCGCCTGAAGTCGGCACTGGTTAAGTGACGCATATGAAATTCAACCCCGATAGCTCAGTCATTGAAGAGCTCGACGACGCTTCGCTGGTGGAGGCATCGCGAGATGGCGACCGCCAAGCGTTTGGCAAGATTGTCACCCGTTACCAGCGACTTCTTTGTTCGCTGGCATACTCTTCGCTGGGAAAGCTGAGTGAGAGTGAAGACGTGGCTCAGGAAGCTTTTGTTGAGGCTTGGAGAAAGCTCGGAGGATTGCGAGAACCGGCGAAGTTGAAGTCATGGCTCTGCGGAATCCTCAGATTTAAGATTAGCCATCATCGCCGTAAGGAAGCGCGGCAACCCGTGAATCATGCTGATGAACTTCAAGAAACCGATGTTCTGGAATCGGAAGAGGAGGCGATTGACGCGACAGCCATGAGGGAAGAGGAGCAGGCTTTGCTGTGGAAAGCGCTCGAGGGGGTGCCAGAGACGTATCGGGAGACCTTGATTCTTTATTACCGAGAACATCGGTCGGTCGAGCATGTGGCCTGCGAATTAGACCTTACAGAGGATGCGGTCAAGCAACGCTTGTCGCGTGGTCGAAAACTCCTTCAAGAGCAGATGATGAAGTTCGTTGAGGGGGCTCTCACTCGAAGCACTCCAGGGCGAGGTTTCACGGCGGGTGTGTTGGCGGCGCTTGGGGCTGCCGCTCCGGCGGCTCAGGCCGCGGGATGTGGGACAGCAGCAGCGAAAGTGGGATCAACTTTCAAGTGGGCGACGATCATCACTTTCCTTGCCTCTTTTTCCGGATTGATTAGCTCATTCTTCGCACTCCGCGCGAATCTGGACCAGACACGGACACGACGTGAGCGGAGAGCGGTCGTGAGAACTACTTTGCTGTTCCTTGGGATTTCGCTTGGGTTCTGTCTCTACATTTTCGGTCTGCGGCAACTCGCTGTGGCGAGGCAAGTAGGCGATGTCGAATGGCTTGCTCTCGTAGCGCAAGGATCTGTTTTGGTTTTTGTGTTCGCCTATGTGACGATGACCGGATTCTTGCTAAAGCGGATGCGACGTTTGCGGACGAGCGAACGAGCGCGCCGTCCAGAACTGTTTGCCTCGGACGACGATCAATTCGGCGCTGCGAAAGGGGAATACAGGAGCAAGTTCACCCTGTTTGGATTTCCGTTGGTCCACGCTAAATTGGCGATGGCAGAAGAGAACGACGAACCGGCGGTGGCGTGGATTGCTGCGGGTGACCGAGCCTATGGATTGCTATTTGCATGGGGCGGTTTTGCCATTGCCCCGGTGAGTGTGGGGATTGTCTCGTTCGGGCTTTTTACGGCGGGCGCGGTCGGTATGGGCTTTGTTGGGATCGGAATGATTGGGCTCGGAGTGCTTTCTATGGGGGCCATGGCCATCGGCTACAAGGCGTACGCCGGTCTGGCAGCTCTGGGCTGGCAGAGTGCTCTGAGCAATGGGTTCTCTACGGCAAAGGAAGCGGCGATTGGACCGATCGCCTCTGCCTCTGAGATCAATAGTGAGCTGGCCGCATCGATCGTCAATGTCTCGGCGGTGAACGAGTCTCATGCCATCATTCTCGGCATCATGGCTGTCTTCGTGATTGTTCCGGTCGTCTGTTATGCTCGTGTCGTCCGGCGCAGGCTGGGGCGAACAACGCGGGGGTGTGTTGTTTCAGATTGAACTGTTGAAACTCGCACCCTTGTTTAGCTGCGGGATAGGGTCGTGCCGCTCACATTAATCAGGAGCCTATTTCCTTTGGAACCCACCGAATCGTAGCTTATATCGATTCCGACCATCGTGTGAGCACCAACATGCTTCGTCGCTGATGCCCCCGAATCAGCGGGTGATGGCTTATTGGGAATTTCTGGTGTTGAGCTAGGCTTATTGTTGCGATTTGTTTTGTAGCTCCTGCCTTCGGTCCGACTTCGTTCGAGAGCGCAGGGTTTCCATTACTACTTCGTCAGGCTTCTTGATGAAGCCGTCGAACCGATCGTAGAATTCACGGAGTGTGATGTTCATGTTTCTTTCGAAAGCTTCGGCTTTGCCGTATTTGGGTAAGTCCTGATACCATTTTTTGAGGACGATTTCTTCCGTTACCTTGAGTCCGTGAATCAGATAGGCAGCCGCCCAGGCTCCCATCATGTAGTAAACTTGGGCGGAAGGCCCTTCGTCCCAATAGGTTTCGTTGTCCAGGGTGATATCAGTCGCCTCAGAAAGGAACTCGTTGATGCCAGGGCGGCCGATGTTGGCTCCGTTCTTTCGAAGGGCCAGCATGTATGCTTCAAAGTCTGCCAGCCCGAGGCGTTCCATGAAGAGTGCGGAGCTGTAGGTAGCCATCCCTTCCAACATCCATGAGTTGAAGTTGTGATCTGAAGAGCGATCCTTGTAGGAGTCGCTGTGGGCGACTTGAAAGACGTGATGATATTCGTGCAGGGCTCCCCAGGTGTTTTCAATCGGGTCCTGCGCCCGGCTGGTCGCGTTGGTGGTCACGTCTTCGTAAATACGATTCTCTGGTCCGCTCCAAGTGAGACCGCCCATCGCGTTTCCGGCTAGGACGTCTTCGATCTCTCGAATGGTATTGGGGCGATTGAGAAAGCTCTCGATCTGCTCCTCTCGGGATTCTGAACTCTGAAGCACGACTCGACTTTCCGCTCTCTGTCGAAAGATCGCTCGAATGTCTTGCTCATTTCCTGGCCCGAGGAGGTAAATCTTGTAGGGACCGTAGTTGCCAAAATAACGGATCGCATAGTCCAGTCCTCGCCGGTAGTTGGCGACTAAAGAACCGTCTTGATCGAGCCCTTTTGAAACAAAGAACTGAGGTTCAATATGTGATTCTTGAGACGTGATCGTGGCGGCTGTTGGACGATAGCAAAAGCTTACTGAGGCCGAAATTACGGCCAAGAAAATCGCTGAAGAACCAGTCGATAAGGGGATGCCGACCTTGATGTGCATGGATGACGTTGCTTTGCGAGTAGCTGATAGAACATCCTCGCCGATACCGGTAGAGTGGCCATCCCTCGGGATGTGGTTGGCTCGATCTGAAAACCTTGATCAGGAGTGTCTTGTTTCACTCATTGGAAAGTTGGCTCAACTCCTCGATTCGGTAGAGAAAATCTCGGGTCCGAAGGAACAAGGCGCGCCCCGATACAGCTGGACTGGCGACGAAACCACTGGGACGTCGACTTTCGCTATCTTCGGCTTCGCCAGATAGGGTGTTCGAGGCGATCTTCTCAAAGGTTCTTCCGGGGTTGATGATTGTCGCGGTCCCGTTTGTGCTGAAGAAGTAGAGCTTCTTGTCGGCGTATATGGGAGATGCGCGGTATTTTCCTCCTACTCGTTCCGTCCAGATCGCTTCACCTGTCGCCGGATCGACGCACGAAAGAAAGCTTTCTTCGGCAGCCAAATAAAGCAGGCCGTCAACGACGATTGGGGAAGCGTATCGGGGAATTGGGTTCTTCACTCTCCATCGGTAGTGGGTATCGGTAATGTCCCCTTGGCCTCCGAGTTGGACTGAACACAATTCGGCTCGACTAAATCCGGTGACAAACATAATGCGGTCATCATGAAGGACGGGCCTTGGCGCGGCGGACCAATTGTGGAATTGGGCTCGCCACAACTCTTTTCCGTCGTTGGGATCATAGCCATAAATGGCTTTAGCTCCAACGCTGTACATCCGATCTTGGCCTGCGTGCTTCGTGATGATCGGCGTGCTGTGGGCCTTTCGCCAGTCTCCTTCACGAACCATGGGGCGATCGACGTGTTCGTCGTTCCACTCCACGGAGCGATCTGTCTTCCATATTGTTGCGCCCGTCTTTTTATCTAGGGCGATGTGATACTGGAGGTCAGCACCGTCCATGGTGAGGATGAGCGAATCTTTGAACAGAACGGGAGACGAGGAAGCTCCGCGGTAATGCCAGCATGGGATGTCTTTTCGTGACCAGAGAACGGCGAAGGTCTCGGTGTCGAGGCAGGCGGTTCCGCTGCTCCCAAAGTGAAGGTAGACCCGTTGGTCCTCGACGACCGCTGAGGGAGTCGCATAGCAGTTGTTACCTCTCCCATTACCGAGTGACAGGGGTTCGTCCCAGTGGAAGAGTTTCTTGTTTGCAAGGATTTCGCCGGTCTTCGCGTCGACGCAAATGACATAGTAGTCGTGCCCATCTTCCGTCGCTGACGTGAGCCAAACTTTTCCCTCGTGTACGATGGGAGATGAGAGTCCTGTGAGTGGAATGCGGGTTTTCCAAGCGACGTTCTTTGAGTCGCTCCAGTGAATCGGTAGACCTCTCTGTTCTGCGACATCCGGGGCATCGGCATGCCCTGAACCGAACGGACCACGGAAATCCGGCCACGTTTTATTCGATGTCGTCGCGCCCTGCGTCGTGCTGATAGAGAGCGCGAGGAGGCCTGAGAGGAGCCAGGTGGAATTCATTGTTCGACTATGGTTGAATCGCGGAAAACGGTCAATTGACGATGGGTAGCTGGAGAACAAGGTAGAGCCTAAAGAATCATTTGGTGTCGACCCACTGAATACTATGGTCACCCGTTACGGCTACTTCACTGGGCGGATCGTCGAGCTTGAAGTAGGACCAGGGCCCTGGAAGAAATGGGTATTTGCTTTCGAGATCCAAATTGACGTCAATCCCGAGGCCGGGGCCTGAGGGGGTGGTGAGATAACCGTTCTCGATCTCAAGGGGAGAACTCAGAATTTCTTGTGCGACGGGGAAGGGATACATGCCCGGCTTTCCGTTGTTGGCGTAACACGGATACTCGAGCCACTCGACCGTTGATTCTGGCCAGCAGATCCCGAGATGAGCCGCAGCGAGAACTTCAAGATCGTTACCCCAGCTATGGAAGGCAAAGCGAATGTCGTGCTTTTGGGCGGCTTCCATGACTCGTTGCCCCATGGCAATGCCACCTTGGCAACACACATCCATTTGAATGTAGTCGACGGCCTTGCGCTCGATCAGATCGATGAATCCGGCCTCTTCCTGTTCATGTTCGCCGGAAGCAACGGGGACGAAACCGGTCTCCTTCAAGGCGAGGTAGTCATCGTGTTGATGGGGGATGATGGGCTCTTCTAACCACGCCGGTTTGAAGGCGCTCATAGCTTGGGCGGTCTCGATAACCATTTCCGGGGTGAAACTCTTATTGCCCATTCGCCACCACGAGTGGGCATCGATCATGAGGCCGAAGTCCGGACCAGTGGCTGCTCGCATGACTTCAACGGTCTTAAGATCTTTTTCGGGCCCGAGTGCAGGGCGCATCTTGTAGGCTGGGAATCCCATCGATTGGATCGCTGCGGCCTCTTCGGCGAACCCTTCCGGAGCCATGTACATCCCGGCACTGCCATAGAGTTTGATTTGATCGCGAACCCGGCCACCGATGAGTTCTGAAACGGCACATCCTTCGTAGCGTCCGACAAGGTCGAGCAATGCGACCTCAACCGCGTGGTAGAGTTTCTGATCAGCCGCCGATTCGGCAGGAAAGCGGAAGTCTTTCCAGTCGAGCGGGTCTTTTCCAACCAGGAAATCTGAAATCTGGTTCTTGATGCGCTTCGCCCCTTCCTCGTGGGCGGGACCCGGGGCAAAGCCTTCCAATCCGTTATCCGCTTTGATACGGATGATCATTGCATCCCGCTTGAGAATCGTTCGCACGCCACCGTAGAAAGGGAGCACGATGGGCTCAGGCATGGCGTAGGACAAAAGTATCGGTTGGATCTCAGTGAGTTTCACGCCGTCTTTATGCCGGGTAACGGAGTCTCAACCAAGATGATTCTGAACACCGGTTGGCGACTCAGAGTTCGAGGAGCTGTAGGATTTTCTTATCGGGAGTCGAAGCGCATGCTGGGGCCGACTGGCAGCCGGTATCGAGAGTATGATTCACTCAGATCTTCGAATGTGGGAATACTGAGAACCGGCGTTGAACGGTGATCAGGAATGAAGAGGCTACGCTCGATCTGAATCTCGGGGTGAACGAGCGGGGGGAGCCCATCGAATGAGGCTGGATCGTGGAAGGGATCGCCATCCGCGGCACGTGTGCTCATGGTTAGGACATAGCGAGTCTTCGGAGCGAGGAGAAGGCGGCTCTCAAGCGTGAAGTAGCGAAACGCCCCTTCGGCCAAACCCGCTTGTCCTGGTGAGACGTCGATCCGCCTGAGTTCGCGCAGATTCAGGCCCGTCACTTGGAAAAGTTGGAGGCGGTGGGGCGCGTTGATGAGCCGTTTCTTGGGTGATTGGGGATGGGGCTTGGGAGAGTCACTCTCGTGATCGCCAGGGATGGCTCGCGAGGCGCGGGAAGGACGATCAGTTGGGCGGGCTGTCCAGAGTCCCAGATGGGTTACGAGTTTGGGCTTGCTGCCGTCTCGAATCTGGAATTCAAAGCCGATCTTTCCCGTGACGTCATTTCTCAGATTGTGCCATCCGGGAGAAAGGATCAGGTTTTGGCTAGGCGGTGGATTGAGCTCTCGAGCGAAGCCACGGTTGTGAATCTTGAGTAAGGTGTCAGCGAGTTCCTTTGCCGTTTCGTTGGGAACTTGATTGTACTGGCTGTCTCGTTCGAAGAGATCTTGATTGAGGTCGTAGAGGATGGTCGGTTGGGAAGCTCCGCGCGAGCCTTTTGCAGACCACGGTGCCCAGGGCATCGCGAGGCCTCCGTTGACAATCAGTTTGTAGTTTCCCTGACGAATGGCCAGAGCATCATTTAGAAAGGGTGGTCCTAGGTGACAGAAGAAAACCCGCGGACGGACATCGGACTCGCCGTTTGAACCGATCCAATAGGGGAGGACATCGTAGCTGTCCAGAGCTTCCCCTGGCGCCAGCTCGTGGTCCACAACGTGGGCCAGGGTGGCGTAGAGGTCAGTGAGTGAAACAATCGAGCGGTTGATTTCGCCTGCTGCCAGAACGGCGGGCCAAGAGACGATGAAGGGAACGCGAATGCCCCCTTCCCAAAGCTTTGCCTTCTTGCCTCGAAGACCTCCGCTTTCCTGGTTGTGGCCCAAGTTGTCACCGATGTTTGGGCCGTTGTCGCTGGTGAAGATTAGGAGTGTGTTTTCGATGAGCTTGTGTCCAGGCCATCGTGGATCGTTGCTTGACTGAAGGGTATCGAGTAGTCGGCCGAGAGCGATGTCGTTTTCGAGAACCATGTCTTCTCTCGCACTGGCTGGAGTCTCGTCGGAGTACCGGCTTTGCCCCTTGATTGCGACGCCGTTGAGCTGGGCAGGGACGGCGTAGTCGCCAGTCGGATTACGTTGAAAGTGATTGGCATTCGGAACGTAGTAGAGAAAGAAGGGGGAGCCTCCGCGTTCGGCATGTCGATCGATGAACTCGATGGCCTCGCGGAGGTAGGTGGGGCCGAGCTGGCGGAGATCCCAATTTGGAGCAGCGAGAATCTTTCCCGTACGTTTTCTCATGCCAATGCGCTTCAATCGATCCCGGTCGGTGAATGTGAAGCGATCGTTACGAATCAGAATGCGAGGTTCTGTGTCGAGGGGATCTTCGGTGTTTCCAGGCACACCGAAGAATTCATCGAAACCGTGATGAGTGGGCCCATCGAGAAGGGGTTTGGTGATATCGACGTCATGAAAGTAGAAATCGTCTGCTGCTTTTCCCTCTTCATCCGAAAAGGCGATGCCGACGTGGTATTTGCCTATACAGGCGGTTCGATATCCATTGTCCCCTAACATCTCGGGGAGCGTTGCGAGCCCTCGTTGAATCATGGGATGATTTGGGCCGTGTGGAAGCCATCCTTGATATTTGAGATAAGATCGATGTGCGAAGCGGCCGGTGAGCAATGAGTAACGTGTCGCGCTGCACATCGATGCCGGTGCGTAGCCGTCCGTAAAAAGAAGTCCCGATCGCGCGAGTCGCTCTAAATTGGGCGTGCGAAGGGTCTTTTGGATCGGCGGGCTTTCGGGGCTCAGGCGTATGTTGAGATAGGCACTTGTGTCCCCGACGCCCATATCGTCAGCCATCATGATGATGATGTTCGGTTTTTGCGGGCGTGAAGATTCTCCGTTTACGAACTCAGCGAACGCGAGACTGAATACGACGAAGATGAACGATCGAATGCGGCGAAGAGTGATCATAGTCCTGTAGTGGGTTGGCTGCCTGCGTCACTCAAGTAGAAGCCTTGTGAGCGTATCCTCCCAGCCCGCTTTTGTGCGAGCCCCGAAGACTTGAATGTTGTCAATGTTCGCTGTGCCGCGTTCGGCTGTAAACACGAGCTGGTCTTTCGGGGCTTTTTTTGAGTGAGCACGAACGTGGGAAATCGTCTTCTGATCCACGTGGGCGAGGAAGTGCTTGTCTAGGCACTCGAGCGTCATCGAATACCAACGATTCGTCCTGAGTGGTGCGGGCGTTGTGTGCTGAGTGTCGTCGGCAGCGATGAACTGTTCTTTGTTCGGTGTTCGAAGTCGGAATCCATCAGCGCCGATCTCCAGGGTTAGAGATTCATCCTGTTCGCTCCTGAGTTCTAAGCGCAGAGTGCTATTGGCATGGAGTTGAAAGTCGAAACGGATGATCAAATCCTCGACGGTCGCATTCGGCAAGTGAAGCACACTGGCCCCCTTAGAGCGGCCGTTTAGCCTGAGATGGCCTTTGGTGAGCTTCGAGTCTTTGCTGAAAGTCCACTGCTTGCTGGCCTTAGCAGATGAGAAGTGGTCCGCTAAACGGAGTTGGCGCATTTCTGTGAGTATCGGGGGAGATGGTGTGCGAGCCTGAACTCCATGTTGCCACTCGGCGAGTTTGTTTCTGAGAGCGTGGACGATGCTTGGATGTTGATCGGCGATATTTTTCTCCTCACTAGGGTCCGTCCGCAGGGAGTAAAGCTCATGTGTGTCGTCATCGAGAAACTGGATGAGTTTCCAATCGCCATCGCGAATGGCCGAGGCAGACACGCCCCCCAGGAAGTGAGGCCGATCGAGGGGGTAGTGCCAGTAAAGAGTCTGGCGATCCAGCTGCGCGGATGGAGCTTTCCAATGGGCCAAGGTGGAGACGCCATCTATTCTTTGATCGGCTGGAACTGACTCTCCCGCGGCTTCAAGTAGGGTGGGGTAGAAGTCAATGTTCATGGTTGCGCCGCGGTTGGTGGTGGAAGCCGGAATCTGAGAGGGCCAGCAGACGATCAGAGGAACCCGAATGCCTCCTTCGTAGAGTTGGCTCTTTCCACCACGCAACGGTGCATTCGAAGTGACGTTCGTTTCGCCCCCGTTGTCACTGGTAAAGATGAGGATGGTGTTGTGAGAAAGGCCTAGTTCGTCGAGCTTTTGAGTGATCAAACCGATCCCGTTGTCGATGCTTTCAAGCATAGCCGCCAAATGCGGATTGTGGCTGCTTGCCCAGTGGTGGAGGGGGCAGCCTTCGAGTCCCTGGCCCGAACAGATGACGCAGCGAGTCTTGCTGCTCTCACCTGGAACGTGCTTCCGGCGATACTTCTCCACGAGCTCAGGTTTGCCATGCACAATTGAATGAGTCGCATAGTGAGAGAGGTAGAGGAAGAACGGCCGATCCTTGTTTCGTTCAATAAACAGAACGGCTTCGTCGTTCATTCGATCAACCAGAAACTCTCGGGAACCGAGGCGGTTCTCTGGAATATCAAGCCAGCGCCGCTTCTGTTTGCGATCAAGGTAAGGCCAGAAGTTGACTCCGTTCGAGACGCCTTTGAGCTCCCTAGCAAAATCCCAATCGAATCCGTGATCTTTTGGTCGGATCTCGAATTCGGCGTTGTGCCGTTCGTATCCGCTGAGGTGCCACTTGCCAATCATCCCAGTGGCGTATCCGGCTGCTTTCAACGCTTCGGCCAAGCTTGTGTGCTCGGTAGAAAGCGCGTTGGCAGAGTTGGGGCGCAAGTAGTCTGAGATGCCGATTCGGGCGGGATATTGTCCGGTGAGGAAAGCGGCTCGATAGGGTGAACAGACGGGGGCTGCTGCATAGGCCTGAGTGAAACGCATTCCCTTGGATGCCAAGCGGTCTAGATGAGGGGTTTCGTTGAACGTATTCCCGTAACATCCTAGCTCGGCCCAACCAAGATCGTCGGCGAGGACGAAAATGATGTTTGGGGGTTCGAGAGGCTTGGCTGCTATGGAGAGAGAGTTGAGCAATAGGAGAGCGCTGAGAAGCGCTTGTGCGAGGGGCCATTGAATCGCTTTCACGTTGCTTAGCGGGTCAGAGTTAGCAGGGCCCGATAAAATTAGGAATCGAGGTCTATCTTTATTGTTCGGGCGAACCATGAGGGACTGGGATGGCGAGGACCGTAGCATGGCTGCCAGGGATTGAAAAGTCCGGCGAGTCGGTGATTTGTCCTGGAATAGCCTCGGTTTCTTCGCGGAATCGTAACACTCTTGTAGGTTTCGCGATCACGTCCGTTCGAGAAGGTATCAGTTGTAGCCGGTAGGTCCGATTTTCTCATGTGACTGAGTTGAGAGACTGGTCGTGGACAAAGAACACTTCATAACTCGAATCACCCGTTTTTCGCTGACTCGTCGGATCACTGTGTTCGTGATTTTCTTGACTGTCGTGGCTGTCGGCCTGATCGCAACGAATCGGCTGCCCTTGGAGATGAACCCTCGTGGAATGGAGGGCCATTACATCGAGGTGGGAGCTCATTGGAATGTAGGGGTTCCTCCGGAAACTCTGGACAAAATCGGCATGCCCTTAGAGGAGGAGCTTTCGACAGTTCGAGGTCTCAAACATATCACGACGGACGGGTACAAGTGGGGGGCTCGGGTTCGATTGGAATTCAAATATGGCACAGACATGGATGTGGCCTACCGGGAAGTTCGAGACCGAGTCGAGCGTGCCCGAACCCGTTTTCCTCAGGGAACGCAAAAGCCCTATATTCGCCAACACAAGCCGGGCTCTGAGCCGGTGGTTGGGTTTCGAGTGAGTTTTGACCCGGAATCTGACTACTACGACCGAATCAACAAATACATCGTAACCCCTATTCAGCGGATCTCGGGGGTGGCCGATGTTGAGTTTTGGATTCGACAGCGGGAGGTTCGGATCGAGGTTGACAAGGATCGGGCGGAGGCGGCTGGTACCAATATTCGTCAGTTAGGCGGGATGATGCGCTCGGACAACTTCACATTGGCTAGTGGAACTGTTGAGGATGGCGGCAAGAAGTATATTCTTAAGTCGACGAGTGAATTCAAGACGATCGACCAGATTCGGCACATTCCTCTCAAACCGAATATCTTTCTCGATGACATTGCAACCGTTTCCTATGTGCCGGAAGAAGCTGAACGTCTCTATCGGTTTAAGGGGCAGCCGGCAAGTGCTGTGATGGTGAAACGGGAGGGCGAAGCCAATACCGTTGAAACAAGCCAAATGGTGGTCGAAGCGGTCGAAGAAATGCAACGAGATTCTCGGCTCGAGGGGTTTGATCTGAGTATTTTCAATAATCAAGGAAAGGAAATCGTCGAGCGCCTCAACAACCTGATTTCCAATGGACGCCTCGGCGCACTGCTGGCAGCCTTGGTGCTGTATTTCTTTCTGCGTCATTTTCGATTGACAATCATCATTGCCCTGGCGATCCCGCTTTGCCTCTTGATCGCGCTGACAGCGTTGTATTTCGCGGGCGAAACTCTCAATGGGGTGACGATTATGGGATTGGTGATTTGTATTGGTTTGTTGGTCGATAATTCCGTGGTCGTGGCAGAGAACATTCATCGCCATCATCAAGACGGGTTGTCTAGAAGAGAGGCATGTTTGCGAGGGGTAACTGAGATCGGATTTGCCATTACGATTGCGACCCTGACCACACTGATTGTTTTCGGTTCGGCACTCCTGGCGGAAGGAGAGATGGAGTTCTACGTCTCAAAAATCACGTTGCCGATCATCGCTTCTATCACGGCTTCTTTGGGGACGGCTTTGATGTTCATTCCGCTGTGTGTTTATTTGACCTTGCCAAAGCACGTGGCTCGGAAAAGGAGGTCGCCTTCAGCCGCAGTAGGGAGATTGTTCGAGCTGGTGTATGGGCTAGTGTTTGAACGCATCAACCAAGGCTATCATACGGCATTGAGGTTCTTCTTGCAGCGTCGCCTCGACTTGTCGGTGATCTTGATTGTGATGTTGGCTGGGACTTTCTCGATGGGGGGGACGCTGAACTTTCGTGATAAGCAAGACGAGAAGATGCGGGATTTTGGTTTCAACATTCGTTTCCCCGATCATTATTCGATGGATCAGCGGTTGGCATTTATGCGTCGTGTAGAGAAGTTGGTTGAAGAGAATGCCGACGATTACGGGCTGAAGTACTACGAGTCTCACTATGGAAAATGGTTTGGACACTTTAGGGGGGCCTTTGCCCACGATCGTGTTCATCCACTCACACGGGAAGAGGCCGTAGACAAGCTGTTTGAAGACTTTCCTGAAGAGCCAGGCGTACGGGTGCAGTATCGCGGGAAAGAGGGGCAGGAGCAAAAGGATGATCATAGGCACATGCATCACATACGGCTGGTGGGTGATGATCCGGAATTGTTGAAGCAAGTCGCTAAGGACCTGAAACCTTCATTCGAGATGATCCCTGGCGTGGTCTCCTTTCTAGATAAGGATAGTGATGAAGCGCCGAGTGAGATGTCGCTAATCGTGGATCGCGATCGGGCTAGTTCTCTCGGGGTGAATCTAAGTGTGCTTGCGGGCACGATTCAGTCTGCTGTCAGCGGGGATCAGTTGCCTCGATTCAACAACAAAGGACGGCAGGTGCCCGTCCGGCTGCGCTTTCAGGACGAAGATCGATCCGAGCTCGCGGATCTGAGCAACTATTTGATCCCTGCGGAGGATGGGCGGGTCAGTACGGTGGGCGAACTGACGACAGTGGCTTTTCAACGCAATGAGGACGATGGAATTAGTCGTCGTGACAAGAAGATTAGCGAGTGGTTCGGAATGAAGCTGGAGCCAAGTCCGGACTCTTGGAAAGTGAAACGAAACATCGAAGCCTTGAAAAAACAAATCAATCTGCCAGAAGGCGTCTCCTTCGATGAGTCGCGAGTGAAGTTTGGCGATGATGAACACAAACAGGGGGGTATGATGATCACGCTGGCCATTGTCTTTGTTTACATGTTGATGGCCTTTTTCTTTGAAAGCACACTCATACCTCTGTCAATTATCCTAACGATTCCATTAGCCTCAATCGGTGCTATCCTTGCCCTTAAAATCACGGATACGTTCATCGATCAAATGGCCTACATGGGGGGCATGTTGTTGGTGGGCATCGTTGTCAACAACGGGATTGTGTTGATTGACTATACGAATCGACTTCGCCGTGAAGGCATCGAACGGGCAGAAGCCCTTGCAAAAGCAACCCAGCATCGGTTCCGTCCGATTGTGATGACGGCACTGACTACGATCTGTGGGATGATACCATTGACGTTCGGAGACTCGGAAGGAATGGGGGCCAGCTTCAAAGCATTTGGCTTAGTGCTCATCGGGGGGATGACTTCCGCGACGCTATTTACCCTCGTGGTAGTCCCCGTGTTCTACTCCCTCATCGAGGATGCCCAGGCATCCGTGAATAACATTCTCGCGAGTGTATTCAATCGAATTGAGAATAGATCGTAGCCTGCGCTTTCAGGGCGGCGAGAATCCAAAGATCGTGATGATTTGCGGGGAGATCCTAGTTCGCCTCGAATGTCTCAAGGATCAGGTTGTAGATTTTCTTTGCGAACTCAACACACTCCATAACCACTCAAGCGGTCCGCGTGAAGAATAGCGCTGCCAGACATGAGCAAAAGCTGTCAGAGCGAGATAGCTAGCGATTGCGATGAGAGTCGGAAGGGGGGAGGGAAGTCGGCCGTAGAGACTGAGTCCGTAATGCGTCTCGACGAACGCTGCACGAAACCCTTGCACGTTGTGCGACATCTTCTTTTTCGTGTGGGAGCAACTCCGTGGCATTCGGGCCCTTGCCTTAAGGAAAGCGTGTTTTCCTCCGATGTCTCACGTATTCGAAGGCGTTCCTTTTCAGGTGGATCCAGTCTTCGAGGTTTTCTCAAAGATCTATACTTAGATAAGTCTTACACGGATGCTGAACAGGAATGGGTGCGAAGTGTAAAATGCGGGGCTTGCCAAGTGCTCGATGAGACAAGATTCGACATCACTTAGGCGGATTGTCCGGAATCTGCCTGCCTAATAGCAGACATGGGCGGCAATGGGTGGTGAGAATACTCTGGACGGCTTGCGTTTCTTCGAAGGCGAATTCGGTTCTGGACCCAGGTTCGGCTAGAACCGGGGAGCGATTGACCAGAAGCGGTTAGACGTTTGGCGTGAACCGATCGATGCTTAGATCCATGAGAGAAACGAAAAAACCATGCTCCAGACCATGACGCAGTCGGCGGAGGAAACGGAATCCAAGATCGTCGCGTGTGATCGTCTCCCGTCGCTCGGAAGCATCAATTTTGCGCTCCAGAACCTGCTGGGGCGGGATGATTCGAGTGTCGATCAGATCGCGCAAAGTGTGTCGAGAGATCCCAGTCTGACCGCCCGCGTGCTCAAGTTGACGAATTCTCCTTTTTACGGTTTGCGCAATGAAGCGCAGAGTCTGGATCAGGCCATTTTCTACCTTGGAGTGGCCCAAATTCAGCGACTGGTCATGGCGAGCCCGATCATTGATCAATTTGCTGGGGTTGCGGAAGGAATGAATTTCTCGTGGAAGGAATTCTGGAAGCATTCCATGGCGGTCGCATCGGTATCCCAAGAGCTCTATAGTTTTGGCAATATGGGTGGAGGCTCGGACCAGTCGGGATATCTGGCGGGATTGGTTCACGATGTTGGGAAGATCGCCATCGCTGTTTCGATGCCGGAAGAGTTTCTGTCGATTCAACGCCGAGTTGCCGAGTCGGACCGAGATCTCCGTGAGGTTGAGCAGGATTGCTTGGGGCTGGATCATTCGCAAGTGGGAGCCCTTTATTTCAAGAGCCAGAAAATGCCTGAGTTCCTGATTGATTCCACACGCTACCACCATTGCCCCAGCGAAGCGGAAGAGAATCAGAGACTCGCAGCCGTTGTCTACATCGCCAATCTCGCAGTGAAGGGCGCGGGCATCGGCGCGAGTGGTTCTGTTCAGGCGGTGAAGCCAAATTTGTGGCGAACGGTTGAAGCCTGGAAATACTTGAGTCCGGATAGCGGCTCGAAAACAACTCAGCGGCTACTACGGAACATTGACAAGTTGCTGCTTAAGCTACCCGAGCTGGTTGCAGAGATGGTTTCAGACCGAAGGCTCTAGAGGATTTCGGAAGTCGCTCGGAGTTCGCGAGGGCTACTGTCGCTGAATGACAATCGTTTGAGTGTTTAGGCCCGGATTGAGTCGGAACGCCACCTTCTTCCACTTCGGCGGACCGAAAGAAGGTTTTGCGTTTCGGGAAAACCCGAAGTCTTCGCGCGGAATACCGAGGAAATTCTTGTCCATGCGCCCATTCCCATTCTCATCGTGGTAGAGCGCAATGGCATACTCTCCTGGTGGCAGAAGCTCCGAAGTCCACTCCGCCGATTTTGCCTTGATCGACAAAGCGGCACTTTGCGTTGCCTTCTTCGTGAAGTTCTTCCTCGAATCGAACAGGGCGATCACCACTTGGCCTTCCTGTGATTGCAAGCCTGTGATTTTGACGCTGAGCTGCGACATGCCCGGAGGGATCTCGTTTGCAAGCACCGACAGGGACAGGAACACCATTGCGACAAGGTCGAATCTGAGCCAGTTCTTGATTTTGTTCTGTGAGATCCGTGGCATTTGTTTGTCTGAGGCCTACCCCATCGGAGGTCGATCGGGACGAAGTGGGGCTGTGGGCCAGCTCTTAGATCTGTTGAAGCTAAGATGAAGCGGGGTTTAGTCAATTCCAGACTACGGGCCTCGAATGGCGCACCCGGAGAACGGCGCCTACATCGGGTGTAACCGTCTTGCGAGACAGGGAGTCTTCTGGGTTAATCACCCAAGAAGATTGTTATGGATACGAGTCGTCGAGTCTTTCTCCTGTCCCTGTCCTGCCTGTGGATCCTGAGTAGCGGTCTAGAGGCTGCTGAGCTTGATTTCGGACCCGGACCGAACGGATATGAACTGGGACCCGATTCCTTAGTTCAGGATGGGGTCCCAAGCGGTGAGCTGCGGGGCCCATTTGAATTTCACAGCCAGATCATCCCGGACACCGTTCGACGATATTGGGTTTACGTGCCTGCCGGCTACACGAAGGATACTGAGGCGAATCTGCTTGTCTTTCAGGACGGCCAACGGGCCACAAATCCGAGGGGTTCTCTGCGGGTTCAACAGGTCTTGGAGAATCTGATTCACCAGAAGGCGATCCCGACGACCATCGGGCTGTTCATCACGCCAGGAAATCGAAGTGATGCTTATCCGGACAATTTGGGAATGAGCAATCCCAACAATCGTGCTCGAGAATACGATGCGACGAGCGATCGCTATGCCCGTTTTCTGATCGACGAAATGATTCCGGAGCTAGAGAAGGGTTATTCTATTACAGATGACCCGAAGCGGCGAGTCATCGGAGGAACGAGCAGTGGGGCGATCTGCGCCTTCACCGTCGCTTGGCACCGTCCAGATCAGTTTGCCAATGTCATCAGTTTTATTGGAAGTTACGTATCCATTGGGTACCGGCCTCCGCGTGATGGAAATCCTATGGTGCCTGGAGGGGATCTCTACCCGACTTGGATTCGCCGAGAAGCACCCAAAGCCATTCGAGTCTTCGTGCAAGACGGAACGAACGATCTCGATAACCTGTTCGGCAATTGGTACCTCGCCAACCAACGCATGGTAGCTGCCTTTGACTTTGCCAACCGCACGGCCGACAAACGTGAACGTCCCGGCCCTCGCTACGAGGTAAAACATGTGTGGACCAATGGGCGACACTCCGATGCCCACGGTGGGGCCATCCTTCCCAATGTCCTCCGATGGATCTGGCGAGAACAAAGCCTGGAGCGCTGAGCCAGAGGGTGAGGCGCAAGCAATACGACTTCGGCTCGGTGCTTCAGATGCTTTTTCCTAGCTTGATGAGGCTTCACATCCGTGACCGCGATATCACTTCTTCAGATCACGGTCGCGAGTCCGCGATCAGGTTGCTCGAGGTTCTGGGAACGATGGGATCGGTTTTGAGGGATTGCCCTAGATGGCCCACGGTAAGAGCTGTTGTCGGGAGGGTGTTCTTTTCATTTTATTCTTCTGACACTTGTGATTGGATAGCGCCTATGCAGCCATCACGAGTTACTTGGATTGTTCCTCCAAAGTTCGCGACTTTGGGCTGTATTCTGATCTTGTTTCTGAGCTCTCCTTGTCTGGCTGAGACCGACGAAGTGGGAATGGATGAGGCTGCGCTTCGGGCGGACGCCGAGAAAACCTTTGAAGAGAAAGTGGGGCCCTTCGTTAAGGCCTATTGCACAAGGTGCCACGGCGGTGGTCGCGCCAAGGCGAATGTGAACCTCGCGGTGGACCTGAAGGCACCCGGTCGCGGCGCTGCGTTCCTACATTGGAAGAAGGCAGTCGCGAACGTGAAGGTGCATGACATGCCGCCCCGAGACGCGTCGAAACAACCTACCGACGAGGAGCGGCTCCAGTTCATCGAGTGGATCGGCAAACTCAAGTACTTGAGCCCAAAAAACCCAGGCCCGTCCGTGATTCGCCGACTGTCGAAGGTCGAATACGCGAACACGCTGAAGGATCTATACGAAGTGGACCCTGCGATTGCTGATAACCTGCCTGACGAAGTCCTCGGGGAGGGATACCTCAATTCGATCTCTCCGATGCAATCGGAACTGTTTCTTGAAATTGCCAACCAGGTTGTTGGACAGATTCTGGCACCAGAGGGCGAGGAGCCTACTTCGGTTCAGAAGCGGCTCTTTGGGAAGCAGCCTCCGGAGGGTTCCGATCTTCGCCAGGCGGCACGGGAGCTTGCGAGATCCTTGGCCCGCAATGCCTACCGGCGTCCGCCCTCCGAGTCTGAGCTGGACGTTCTCGTGGACATCTTCGACCTCGCCCGCGAGAACGAGCTGGATTACACCGCTTCAGTGGCCATGATGCTCAAAGCGGTCCTGGTCTCGCCTCAGTTTCTCTTCATTATGCCTGCTGGAGTGGCCGAACCAGGTGAACAGATTGTTCGCCTGGACGACCACCAATTGGCTTCACGCCTCTCCTATCTGTTGTGGTCAGCGCCCCCTGACGCTGAGTTGTCCATCCTTGCTGACCTGGGCGAACTGCACCGTCCAGAGACGCTCCGCATGCAGGTGGAACGCCTCCTCCTGGACCCTCGCGCGCGCGCTTTGTTTGACGGATTCGGTGCCCAGTGGTTGCGAGTGAGCGACTTGGAGCGTCAGGTTTTCGATCCCGAGGTGTTCCCCCAGATGACGCCGGAGCTGCGGGAGGCGATGATGACCGAACCACGCTTGTTTTTTGAGAGTATTGTCCACGAGAACCAACGGATTATCCGGTTTGTGGATAGCGACTACACCTTCGTCAATGAGCCGCTAGCCGAGTTGTACGATCTCAAGCAATCGGTTCAGGGATCCAGGATGCAACGAGTCAAACTGGACAACCCCAACCGTGGCGGTGTGCTCGGGATGTCGGCCACGCTGTCAGCCACTTCGTTCCCTAACCGGACCAGCCCGGTTCGTCGCGGTGTGTGGGTGCTCGAGCAAATTCTCGGCGAACGCGTGCCACCGCCACCGCCGGATGTTCCGGAGCTTGACGAGCAGGAAGAGCAAAGCGTGGAAGGCTTGACGCTACGTCAACGGACTGAACTTCACACGACAGATCCTGTCTGCGCGACCTGTCACCGGGTGCTGGACCCGATCGGATTTGGACTTGAGAACTTCGATGCCATCGGCCGCTGGCGCGAAAAGAATGACGCCGGGCTCGCGATCGACTCGGCTGGAGCACTTCCAAGTGGCGCTCCCTTTTCTAACCCAGCAGAATTAAAGCGTCTCCTTGCGGAGCGAGAGGCCGACCTGGCTCGTAACCTGACCGAACGACTCATGGCCTACGCGCTCGGGCGACGGTTGGAAGGTTATGACGAGATCGTCATCGATCGCTTGATGGCACGAATCGCCGAGGACGACTACCGAGTCAGAACGATCATCACCGAAGTTCTCACCAGCTACCTATTTACGCATCGTCGAGTCGAAGGATGAACCCCATGCCCATTATGCAGAGCAGAAATATGAACACCATGAATCACCCGTCTATCGTTGATCGCCGGACCTTCCTGAAAGGGGTGGGAGTTTCCCTTGCACTTCCGTTTATGGATTCGTTGGCCTCAGCTTCCGCCTCTGCGAAGCCTCCCGTACGCTTGGCATTCATGTACATGCCGCATGGAGTCATCATGGACCAGTTCTGGCCAAAGAGTCAGGAGGAATTCCTCAACTCGCCACCGGCTATCATTGAGTCTCTGAAACCAATCATGGATCAATGCCTCATGATGAAGGGCATTTCTGGTGTGCCGATCTCGCCCTTTAATGGCGCTCCGCACGCACTCGAGTTATCCACTTGGCTCACCGGACGGTTGCCTGACGCCGATTCGCGCGATCGTATCAATATCTCCATTTCCGCCGACCAAATCATGGCCAACTATGTCGGTGCCCAGACTTTGCTCCCTTCACTTGAATTGGCCACCATGCCCCAGACTTGGAAAGAGAATCAGGAGGGCCTGCACGAGGGCTACTACAATCACTGTAGTTATCGTTCGCCCACGCAACCCGTGCCGGCCGAGACCGATCCCCGCAACGTGTTGAACCGCCTCTTTGGGAAACGTGGTAGGGAAGGTAAAGTCACTCAGGCGAATCCGTTGGACCGCAAGATGCTCGATCGAGTGCTCGGTGGTGCCCGCGAATTGCGCCGCACATTGGGGAAAGGGGACCAACAAAAGCTCGACGAGTACCTCGATAGCGTGCGCTCGGTGGAACGCCGCATCGCCGCCATCGAAACCCGTCAACAAGAGGCGGCTCTGGAGGCAAACGGTGTTCGCCCCTCCCGACGCCATGCGACTGATTCAGCGCCTATCGAAGTGAAGATTCCTGAAGGCGACAAGCGGAGTGAGTACATGAAGGTCATGTGCGACCTGACCGTCCTCGCCTTCCAGACCGATACAACCCGTGTCAGTACCTACGTCGGTTCCCGACCCAACGGCGCATCGTATCCTGAACTGGGATTCTCGAACCAGCACCATTCGCAAACGCACTACGGTAGCGATCAAGAAAAGATTCGCAAAGTGGCGGCCATCAACAAATTCAATGTCGATCAATACGCCTACATGGTGAAGAAGATGCACGCCCTTAGTGAAGGGGAGGGCACGCTGCTCGACAACTGCATCATGATGTGGGGTTCCGGCCTGGAAGACGGCAACAAGCACCGACGCGAAAACCTTCCGTTCATTATTGCTGGGAAAGGCGGCGGATCCATCAACTCCGGCCGTTTCTTGTCCAATGTGGAAGGGAATCAGGGCGACCTGTTGACCACCTTGCTTTCCTGCGCTGGGATTCCGCTGGATCGTCCGATCGGCATTGCAACCAAACAGATCACTGAAATGAAGGCCTGAGGGTACTTGCTATGAGAATGAATTGGTTGATTGCTCTAGTGATTATCGCTGGCTTCGGCGAGCGACCCTTGCAAACTGTTGCCGCTGAGACTCCGAATAAGAAGCGTCCGAATATTCTGTTTTGCTTTGCCGACGACTGGGGGTGGCCGCATGCCGGAGCCTACGGCGATCCCGTCGTCAAAACGCCCGCCTTTGATCGGTTAGCAAAAGAGGGCGTCTTGTTCGAACACGCTTTTATTTCATCGCCGTCTTGCACGCCTTCACGCAATGCGATTCTCACGGGCCAGCAGTTCTTTCGCCTAGGAACGGGCGCCAATCTGTACGGGGCTCTCGACGTGAAACATCCGACCTTTGTTCGCCTGCTCGCTGAGGAGGGCTATGAAACTGGTCATTGGCGGAAGGCGTGGGGACCGGGTAATTATGCCAAGGGAGGGTATCAGTCCCATCCCTGTGGCGAGCCACAGAGTTTCGCGGAGTTCATGAAGAAGCGTGATCCGAACAAGCCGTTCTGTTTCTGGTTCGGCACGTCGGACCCACATCGCGGCTATAAGAAAGGAACGGGCCGCCAGAGCGGCTTGGACATCGACCGCGTTCCCGTGCCCGAGTTTTATCCCAATGTGGAAGAAGTGCGCAGCGATATTGCCGACTACTATTTCGAAGTCGAACGATGGGATTCCGATGTGCTCTCGGCGCTTCAACTGTTGGAGGAAGCGGGTGAACTCGAGAATACAGTGATCGCGATGTCGGGTGACCACGGGATGCCGTTTCCGCGATGCAAAGGCAATCTGTATGACTGGGGGAGTCGCGTGCCGCTCGCGATACGCTGGGGAAGCGGCGTCGACAAGCCGGGGAGGCGGGTCACCGACTTCGTTTCTACCACCGACCTCGCCCCGACTTTTTTGGAGGCTGCCGGCATTGCGGTCCCAGATGCCATGACCGGTCGCTCGCTTGTGGCTATTCTTAAGCATGAAAAGGATGGGCGTGTCGAAGCGGATCGCGACGCGGTCGTTTACGGACGCGAACGGCACACCGATTGTCAGCAAGACAATGACGATGGCTACCCGTCACGAGCGATTCGTACGGACGAATATCTTTATATCCGCAATTACGCTCCAAACCGCTGGCCAGCGGGTACGCCGCATTACCAAACCGCCTACAAGACGAACGCCTGGCTCGGTGACTGCGACAATGGACCGACCAAGTTCTACCTTTGGATGAACCGTAATGCCGATCCAACGATGAGACATCTATACGATCTCAACTTTGGCAAACGACCTGCAGAGGAGCTCTACGTTTTGGCGGACGATCCGGATCAAGTCGTCAACCAGGCGGCGCGGCATGAGTACGGAAAAATCAAGAAGGATTTGTCGGAACGCCTGACGGAGGCGCTCGTCGATTTGGGAGACCCACGGGAAACGTCTGCGGAAGTGAAGTTTGACGACTACCTGTATTCCGGCGGCGTACCGAAGTTTCCAGGCGATCGCGTGGTCGAGCAATACCGTGACGCTCGGTGAAAACCGGTTTGACTTGATTTAAACTCTAAGGGCTGATCTTCGGGGCCCACTGGAGTCCGATCCCGATTCTAGGCGGAAGCAATTCAAGCCTGGATTGCTCGGATCTCCCGCTGATTACAACCCAATTGTTCTGTCTCAAGGTTGATAGAATGGACACGCCGAGCTGAGTTGAGTCACTTTTCCATCAGTTCAAAAAGTCGAATCTTCGCCGCTGTTAGGCGACGTCGAACGGTTTTTTCTGAGACTCCCAGGATGCTTGCGATTTCGTTACCGTTCAATCCGGCGAAGTATTTTAGGTTCACGATCTCGGCTTGTGCCTTGTCCTCCTGTGCTAGGATTTCCAATGATTCGTGAATCAAAAGAACTTTGTCCTCCGGTGCCTGTGATACGATATCTATTTTCTCTACATCGACCCGCTTCACGCCTCCCCCGTGTCGGACGCTCTGTTTTCTCCGTGCCTGCTCGACCAGGATGCGCCGCATCGCTTCCGCGGCAACGGCAAAGAAATGTCCGCGACTATTCCATTGATCAGGCCCCGACCCCTGCACCCTGAGCCACGCTTCATGGACGAGCGCTGTCGCCTGAAGCGTTTGCCCGGGTGGGATCTTCGACATTCTCACCGATGCCAGTTTTCGAAGCTCTTCGTAGACCATCGACAAGAGTTCTTTTCCCTTTTTTGGATCCTCAGAGCTTAAGTCGTTCAGTAATCTGGTGACGTCGTCTGGCATAGTCGTATCGTTATGGCTTCGTCATAGATTGACGAGCATAATGCAGTCGTGGTTCAGAGATCGTCGAACGGGTTTCTGATAGGATGGCGAGCCTCACGGGTTCGGAACTCTGGCAGGAGTGGCGAAGATTCTGAGATTGTCGCCAACTAAACGGATGTCACATATTGTTTTTTTGGCGGCTTCTGTGAAGAACGCTTTTCGTTGGCCGCCTTCCGTCCCAAATCTCACTTGAAAAAACTGATCGTCTCTAAGGAGTTGGTCGCCCGTTACGGTGTATCTTCCTTCGAAATAGGATGATCCATTCTGAAGCCAAATCATTGAATGGTCTCTCGTGTTAATTCGTATGATATCTCCGTTGAAATCGTAGATGTCTGTGGTGAGGTAACCGGTCTTCGGGTCAGTGAAGACGTGACGGTCTGGTTCGGCTGTAAACTGGACGAGTCGAAAGAGCTTGGAGCGGCTCTGCATTTCCATAGCGACGATGTTCATGCCGTCGGCCGTCGCTCGTGCGCTACTGCTCGGAAGCCAGGGTCCCTCTGTCGACTCCGCTTCTTCGAGAATTAAACCTTCAGCGTCAGCCCGCCACGAGACATAGAATCCAGTGTAAAGTTCGACGGGCTGCTCAGCCTCTTCTAGTGAGTCGATGTTGAACATAATCCCATGGGTCCCAGGAACCTTGCGCTCGGGAGCGATGGTTCTAATGAATCCCTTCGCAAGGGGATAGTCGTCTAGACTAATCGTCTCTGGCAGAGAACTGTTTTCAAAGAGACCGCCGGTTGGGTTGGTCAGGTTCAGGACGATCGCGATTTGAATGGACGCCCCGCCACCCACCGGTAATTTGACTCCGCCTATGGGCGTTGTCAGGGTTTGTGCGTCTCCCTGGTTCGATAACGGAGTCGACTCCAGGAATTGTGGGCGTGGTCCTCTTCCGCCATTGATCCAAAGCCTGTCGCTGGGAGGTGCTTTTCGTGGTAGCAAATCATGGCCGTTGAGAGAAACGCGGAAGTCTTTGACCGCTCGATCTGAAATGGTCATCCTACCGAATGCGAATTGATCTGCCTCAACTAGGGTGAACGAGCCGGTGACCGGGTCGCCGTCGTTTACCTCGAGTCCTGGGATTGGACTCTTGGGCGGAGCAAACCTTCCTTCCAAGCCGTTGCTGTCGACCGTTCCGGTGAAGCGATAGTGAACGCTTTGGGCTTGAAGTGTGCAGAACGCTATCGTGGTGGCCATGACTAGCGTTGTGATTCGAATGGATGTTGGTTTGGATGCTTTCATTTTGTTGCTGTTCTAGTTGTTTAACGTTGTGTGAACCCTGTCGGGTGCCGTGAAAGATTATTGGATTGAGCTACAATTCGTTGGAGATGTACACACTCCGCCTGGCAACAGGCATTGGTGGAATTCTAATTATCGGCGATCTGGTGACTCCTAGGGAATCGTCTCGGCTGCCATGATCTCCTCGATTTCTTCGAGGGTTGCTACTTCAAGTAGGTGTTTTTTTCCGTCCTCGGCTTGGTAAATCAAATTGCGTCCAGTTGGGGACATGAACATCTCGAGATCCCATCGTGAGTTCGGAGGAGAGCTCAGCTCGCCAATCTGTAGCCAGGTAAGCGTGTTGAACAATACCAATGATGATACCCTTCCCTCAGTGGAGCGCACACTTCTCGACATAAGCAGCGTTCGGCTGTCTCCTGAAAAGGTCAGGTTTCTAGCTTCAGATTCTTTGATTGTATGGATGAGTTCGCCGGTATCGGGATGCCAGATTCGTACTGTGTAGTTGTCGCTACCGAGGCCCGCTACGAAACGACCGTCTGGCGAGGCAACGAGCTCGGTGCACCTCCAGCCGGTGTGTGTTTTCTCCGGTCTCCGTGGGTTCAACCAGTGGATTTTGCCACTTTTGATGTCCAGGATTCCAGAACCCGCATTGTTATAGTGAGTCGTGAAGAGTAACGCTTGGCCGGATGGCATGAATGCGACACTCCCGGCCGTCGCATCGGTTTCGCTCCAAGGTTCATCGAAAGTAGCAACGGTTGTTCCCGTGGCTAAAGAAATGAGACGAACTCTCTTACCGTCTTCAATCGTTGCTAGAGTTTCTCCATCGGGAGAAAGCGACCGAAGTTTACCTCGGTGCCAATCGAAATCATTTTCATGGAATGATATGTCGTGTCTTACGGAACGGATTGGTAAGCCCGTTCTTGGCGCTCGGCTCACAAATTGATTTGTGGTTGCCGTGAGAAGGAAACCCTCGTCGGGGGAAAATCCTAGCAGTATTTCTGTCGGCGGTATTTTACACAGTCGTTCCCGAGTATTGGTGTCGAAAACGGACCGTTTGAGGTGTTGGGGAACTGAACCAAGGGGTAGCATGGCTTTTCGCAATGGTGGGCTCTTTGCTGTGCGTTCGCTCAGCACCAGGTAGCTTTCTTGGGGAGAGAAAGCGAGGAGGGAACCGTTCGGGAGTGGCCCTCGAGACGACGTGAGTCCGCCGGGCCAGAAAACAAGCGAACCGTCTTCACCGCCGGTCACCACCTGATCGCCTCCTTTCGTCACAGCGAGCTCATGGATTTTGCTTATCGGGCCGGTGAATCGCTTGATTGTCCGATCTTCTTTCCAATTCCAGTATTGCACGGTTTTGTCCATTGAGGCCGTGATCAAGACTTCATCGGATTGAGGATGGAAGGCGAGTGATGTGACCGAGTCTAGGTGTGCGTTGTGCAAACCAACGCGTTCTCCGGTGGCAATCTCCCAAACGCCAATTTTACGGCTGCCACTGAATGGCGCGGCAAAGTATTTTTCGTCGCTAGAAAATGCAATCATACCTGGGCTTTCGGTTTGCCATGCAATATGGGCGTTTTGAAGGGTAGAGACTTTCTCCCCGGTAGAGACTCGAAAGAGATTGATCTCAAATGCATTGTTTGGATCAAAGGGAGGCGTGGTGTCGGTCATCGCGACATAGGTTCCTCTGGGTGAAAACGAAACACCAAGTAGGAAGGAATCTTCAGGAGCGTGGATGAGCTTTTTTTGCTCGTAGTTCCATAAGTAGCCTTTTGGAGGATTTGCTGCTGTTCTAGGATCGGTGATTCCCGTGAGAATCTCGGTGATCGTGGGGATGAAAACCAAAGGTCCTGTCGGTGAGACGGCAAAATCCGTCATATATCCTTCGGGTGAGAACACCTGATCGCCGGAGAGGACATTTTCTACGCTTGCTGCGGACGCAAGCCAGTGGGAGGCGGCGGGGAGATCCATCGTGCTTATGACCAGGTTCTTGCTGTCATAGGTGAATTCAATTCGGCCGGGGCCCTTGCCCCCGAAGTTCCGGTTTCGAATCAATCGGTTCGCGTCAAGGTCCCAGATTGTAAAGCCCGATTTAGGGGCGATAGCGCAGAGGTACTGTTCGTCCGGGGAGATCTTGAATGAACTCTTGGAATCCCATTCCTGAATGAGACGATGATCGGCAAGGCTCCAAAGCTTGATCTTCTGATCTCTGCCAGCGGTGATCATACGTTTGCCGTCGCTCAGGAATTGAATTTTGCTGACTGCGGCTTGATGGGCTTGAAACGAGGACAACATTTCTCCTTTGGCTTGTTGCCAGTAGTAGCGCCACTCGAAGCCTCTGAGGTCATTGCCACTCCTTTCCTTTCGGTGTCGTAGCAGGAGTTGTTTGGCACGGGTGAACGCTTCCTTCTCGCAAGCGTCTCCGATCGCAAGCACATCAGAGACGTAGAGATTGTTCTCCAATTCGATAGACGTCGCTTGGAGTTTCCGTTCGGCGATCAGAGCACGATCCCTTTCCGTTTCCACAATCTCTCGTTGGGTTGCTTCTGCGCTGGTTGCGTTATCGGCTGCAATACGAAGTCGATTCATTTGAACCGCCAACGAGACGCTGACAACTGTCGCTATCACCAGAATAACCGAAATGATTAGCGCCGATCGAACCAGGACTTTGTGCTTCCGGTGAAATCTTTCGAATTGATAGGCGATTGACGGCGCTGCGGCCGAAACCGGATCATGGCTCAGATACCGATTTAGGTCCGATGCGAGCTCGGTAGGCGTCTCGTATCGGCGACGGCGGTCCTTCTCCAGGCACTTCATGGTGATCCAATCAAGATCTCCTCTGAAGAGACGCTGCAAAGTCGGCACATCGGTGTCGCGTGACTTGGCGAGGGTGGTCTTCTGCTCGTCGACCATCGTGCTCATCCGCGTCGATGGCTTCTCAGGCTCTTCTTCAGCGATGATCTGTTGCATTTTCCCATATCCGACGCTGCGTAGGCGCTTTTCAGAGATGGGGGTTGTTCCGGTCAGCAGTTCGTAAAGCAGAACCCCCAAGGAATAAACATCGGTCCGAGTGTCGATATCGATGGCACTCATTTCGGCCTGCTCTGGACTCATGTAGGCCGGAGTTCCGACCATGGCTGCGAAGTTCGTGAAGAGCGTTTTCTCCGTCAGTCTTTGATTTATTGCCTTGGCAACTCCGAAGTCGATTACCTTAACGATAGGTTCTCCGTGCAGTAATGAAACCAGCACGTTTGTCGGCTTGATATCTCGATGGATGATTCCTTTTTGGTGAGCGCTCTGAATGGCCTGACAGACGGGAATGAATAGCTCTAATCGTTCGTTGGCCGACAGCCTGTTCTTGTCACAATATTCAGTAATCGGAATTCCTCGAACCAGTTCCATAACGAAATAGGGCCGGCCTGTCTCCGTAGCGCCACCGTCCAATACCCGGGCGATGTTGGGATGATCCATCATGGCCAAGGCCTGTCTTTCGGCTTCGAACCGGGCGACAACCTGTTTTGTGTCCATCCCGATCTTGATGACCTTGAGGGCGACTTTGCGGACTACTGGTTCAGTCTGGTCCGCCATGTAAACGATGCCCATCCCTCCTTCGCCAATTTTTTCCAGGAGCCTGTAGCGACCAATCACGGAGCCCGATCCCTCGGATAAATCGATTTCGGCGACCTCGGTATCCTCGTTTTCGACCTTGATTGAATTCAAGGCGGACGTGGCGCCGTCGAAGAACTTGGCGGCGCGGTGATGCGCTTCCAGCATATCTTCGACCTTTTGTCTTAGATTTTGATCGTTCCCGCAAACTTGCGCGATATAGGCCTTCCTAGCAGCTTCAGAGCTTAGTTGAAGCGTTTCGTCTAAGACAGTTTCGGCGGATTTTTCCTTCATGGTCGATGTTGGCGACTCTGGCCTTTACCTACAGTCCGAAATTCTTAAGGAAAAGCGGACAATCTAAGAGTGTTTTTTGTGTGAATCCTGGATGGGAGGCGGGTTTTCGCTGATCAGGTAGGCACCGAGTTCACGCTTCTCATTGGTCTGCTCATCGCCAACAAGCAGCTTCTTGCCCGGTACAACCCTCACCTCAAGCACCGCTTGGGTGTCATTTATTTATGAGTCAACGGGCCGGGCATCGACGATCTGAAGAGGGCGGAGGGCCAATTTCATGAACCCGGTTTTGTTGAGGCCTTTTTTTCTGCTGATCCCCGGCCAGTCATCGCTCGTTCAGCCTTTGCCAATTCAGCTCCATCAGAATGCCGGTAACTGCCTTACGGATTCGTTGCAGAGGATCCTATACTCCATTTTCTCTGTGTCATAGGTTGTTATTGCGCTGCGTATGTTGATGCTAAAGCTCATCGACGAGGTTGTTTCGAGTCACGAGGTTAGAATTGCCAGTCGCTTAGGTGTGCTTTTTACTCGAAGGAAACAAATCCAGCTTTCTGATGATTCGCCTGACTTTCTTAATTGTTTCACTTCTCGTAACGACCTCCGCTCTCGCTCAACCTTACTTTGGCAATGGGATGAAGATCGGTGAAACGACGAGCGACTCAACGGTCGTTTGGTTGCGCCTAACAGAACGCATCGAGCCGCATTGGAAGGGGCTGAAATGGCTGGGGGTGGAAGATCGTAGTTTCGATGTGGGGAAGCTTGGGGAAAAGCAATTTCCGGTCGGTGCGAACATTGCCGATATGGAAGGCAGCTTGCTGGGAATGGCCGGAAGTGTTCGTGTGAGTTGGTGGCCTGAGGGAAAGACTGAGGATAAGAATCAGACTGACTGGCTGACGGTCGACGCAGAGCGAGATTTTACCAAGCAGGTAGTGCTTAAGGATTTGAGACCGCGGCAAGCCTACGTTCTGAATATCGAGAGCCGATCGATTCGGGGAGCAGTTGGTCAAACGCTTGCCGGATCGTTTCGGACCGCGCCTGGTGAAGCAAAGAGCGAGCCCATGCGTTTCGTGGTTTCGACCTGTCAAAGTTGGAAGACCCGAGACAAGGGAACCGCTGGGCTACAGATCTACGATCATATGCGACACCTGGATCCGGCATTTTTCGTCCACCTCGGCGATATCGTTTATTATGATAAGCGAAGCGCGGGGGGAGATGTTGACGCTCGGACGCCGGCGTTGGCTCGTTTCCACTGGAACCGATGGTATGGATGCGCGGATGTTGTAAAGTTCCATAACCACGTGCCGAGTTTCTTCATCAAGGATGATCACGACACCGTGACGAACGACAGCGCACCTGGGATGCGGGTGGGAGACCTCACCTGGAACAAAGGACTCTCAATCTTCCGAGAGCAAGCTCCCATGGGCGAGTTGACGTATCGCAGTCGTCGATGGAGTAAGGACCTGCAGTTTTGGATTGTTGAAGGACGCGACTATCGAAGTCCCAACAACATGCCGGACAGCGAAAAGAAGAGCATCTGGGGAGTCGAGCAAAAGGCTTGGTTTAAGAAGGAAGTTCTCGCCTCGGATGCGCCCTTTAAAGTGTTGTTCTCTCCCACACCCATCGTCGGGCCGGACAGGGTGAACAAGCGGGACAATCACTCGAATCGTAATTGGACCTACGAAGGCGATGAGATCCGGAAGTTCTGCTCAGCGAACGATGTTATCGTCATTAGCGGAGATCGACACTGGCAGTATCATAGCGTCGATGATCAGACGGGGTTGCATGAGTTTTCCGCGGGGGCCACTTCGGAAGCCCACGCGGGAGGATTTAAGATGGATTTGAGAACGGAAGAGCACCAGTACCTCGCCATCATTGGTGGATTCCTCAGTGGTGAAATCGATCCCAGTAATGACAAACGTCGATTGACGCTGAGGCATCATAAGGTGGACGGTAGCGTTGCTTACGAATATACCTTTTCGCGCTGAGTGTGTCGGATCCAGAAAGTTCACTCCACTGGCAACATTCATTCGATACGATGAAATTCCTCGGTTTAGCTTGCGTCTTGCTTTCGGTTGCGAGTGTGGCAAAGGCAACAGAAAAACCCAATGTCATCCTAGTGATGACGGACGATCAGGGCTACGGAGATCTTGCATGCCATGGGAATCCAATCCTAAAGACTCCAGCGTTGGATCGATTGCACGCAGAATCCGTTCGGTTCACTGATTTTCATGTGAGTCCGTTCTGCACGCCGACGCGGGCAGCACTGATGACGGGGAATCATCCGGGCTTTACCGGTGCCTACCGAACCAGCTCGGGGCGTTCGATGATGCACCCTGACGAAAAGACAATGGCGGACCTTTTTGCAGAGGCTGGGTATGTGACGGGGATGGTGGGCAAGTGGCACTTGGGCGACAATGCCCCCCATCGACCGCAGGATCGTGGTTTCCAGGATGTTGTTTGGCATCGTTGTGGTGGGATCGGGCAGGCTTCGGACTACTGGGGGAACGATTACTTTGATGACACGTACGAACGCGCATCCAGCGACAACTTGCAAGGGACTTTTGAAAAGTTTGAGGGGTATTGCACGGACGTGTGGTTTCAGGAGGGACTCCGTTTCATCGAAGAGAATCGTGACAAACCGTTCTTTCTGTATCTCGCTCCCAATGCCCCGCATGGTCCGTATCGAGTTCCCGATGTCTGGGCAGCCCCTTACCGCGGCAACAAGGATGTCCCCAATGCGAACTTCTACGGGATGATCGCGAATATCGACTTCAATATAGGAAAGCTGCGCGAGCGATTGGAAGAGCTCGACTTGACCGAGAACACGATCCTGATTTTCATGACGGATAACGGAACTTCCGCTGGTTTCGAATTGGACCGCAACGATCCGGTCTTCGGACCTTTGGATTCGTTGCCAGTGCGTGGTTTCAATGCGGGAATGCGCGGTCGTAAGTCCTCGGTCTTCGAAGGGGGACATCGGGTTCCGCTCTTTATCTACTGGCCCAAGGGCGGTTTATGGGGTGGGAAGAATGTGGACACCCTAGCGGCTCATATCGACTTGCTGCCGACGCTCGCGGATCTGTGCGGTATCCCGGTGCCCGATGCCTATAACGAAGACGGCGTTTCCCTGCGGCCATTGTTGGCGGGCAACGGAGATTCCTGGGGGCGAACTCACCATGTGGTGCAGTATCATGGTGGGGCTTACGGTAACGCGATGCCGCCAGGGCCACTGGCGTATTCGGTGGTGATGACGGAGCGTTGGCGTCTGGTGAATTCGGATGGGCAATTCCTTTTTGACATCCAGGCTGATCCGGCCCAACGCAAGAATCTTGCTTCGGAGCACGCGGGAGTCGTTGAGCAGTTACTCTCGTTCTATGAATCATTTTGGAAGCGGGTCTCCCCACGGCTCACTCCCGTTCGTATCAGCATTGGCGACCCGGCGGAGAAACGAACGTCGCTATGCTCGCAGGATTGGCATATGAGATCCGGGAACCCTCCTTGGAATTTCAATGCGATAGGAAAACTTCCCAAGGTGACTGGACCGTGGTTAGTGGATGTGAAACGTGAGGGTCGCTATCGCATGACGTTGCGTCAGTGGCCGGCCGAGGCGGATAAACCGGTCGTCGCAGTAAGGGCCAAAGTAGAGATTGCGGGGCAATCAAAGGAGACACCTGTGAGCTCTGGAATAAAGGCTGTAGTATTTGAAATGAATCTACCAGTCGGCCCAACCGAGCTTGTGACCTATCTCTATGATCAGAAAGGCGAAGCGGGTGGTGCCTATTTCACCGATGTGGAATGGTTAAGCCCTCTGGAGTAAGACGAGCCGGCCCTGCGATGGAGCCCTCTTGGGCGAGAACTCTCCCCAATAGATGCAATAGTCTGTGATATGGCTGTAAGATTCAGCACCGCTGATGAATTCGGAAGAGACAGATAGGGATGCGCGGACGAGGCGTCAGCTCGCTGATTATGATGCGCGTCAGCCCGGTATGATGTTTGCCGAGGGCGTCGTTCTGGGCATCGAGGAGGCCTATGAGTTGCAGGCTTCTGTGGCGGAACTAAGGCAGCGTCGGGGAGAGAAGATCCTCGGTTACAAGGTCGGGTGCACATCTCCCAAGGTTCGGGCGCAACTTGGGATCGATCATTGTATCACAGGCAGGCTCTATAGTTCGGAGAAGCACCTGTCCGGGAGCGTGCTTTCGCGCAGTGAGTTTGCGAATTTGGCGATTGAGGGCGAGTTGGCGGTGGAGTTGTCACGTGAACCGGTGCCGGCAGATTTTGTCGAAGGCCAGATTCCCCTCTGTGTTTCACGGGTGATCCCTGTTATCGAATTGCATCATTTCGTCATGCGAGGCAAGCGGGCTTCGGCTGGCGAACTGATCGCGAACAATGCGATTCATGGTGGCATTGTGCTTGGGGCCGGAGCCGACATCGCAGAATTCGAGCTCTCGAGATTTAAACCGTCGTTGGCGATCTACTCGAATGATAAATTGCTAGAGGAATGCAGCGGATCGGCACTGATCCAAACGCTTTCTTCCTCGTTGGAATGGCTTGCGCAAATCGTCCGCGAACGTGGCGATCGCTTGAGTGCCGGTCAAATCATTCTGACTGGATCGATCCCAAGCTTGATTCCCATTGAAGCGGACTGTCGCTTGCGGGTTGAAACGGTACCATTCGGTGACGTAGAAGCGACCATTGGTGCTTGAGTTGGGGTAAGGTTTTTCTTTCCGGGGCATTCGATCCCAGGCGGGGCTATGGTATGACGAATACCAAGCAGTTTGACCAGCAGAAGAACGAACGAAACTTTCGAGACCGGTCCGACGCAGGGAAGAGTCTTGGGCTTCTCTCAAAGAAAACTCCGTCCGCGAAGTGAGAAAGCGTATCTACCGCAATTCACACGGAATGTCTTTGGGGTAGAAAGAAAAAGGCCACCCGTTGGGTGGCCTTCGTCGTTGGAGTCAAATGCCTCGGTCGTTATGAACGAGTGAGGCAGCCCCGCATGCGGAGCTCAGAAACAAGCTGATTAATTTGCACCGGCAACACCGGGTGTTTTGGAATGGGCTTGTTGCGGGAAGTCGAAGGTCAACACGAGCGGCTCAGTTCCCGTGTTCTCAATTTCGACCCCACCGTTGGCAAGAGCTGCCTGAGTAATGAATCCGATTTCGGGATAGAGTTCGCCGAGCTTCATATCCTGGTGATATTTCACTTCGAGTTTTCCGACTCGGCCGCTTCCGCCATTTGTGTGGAACAAGGCTGGACTCTCCGGGCGGAAGTTAGTCTTGCCACCGGGCTGCACGATGAGGCGGAGAATAGAGCACTTCTGATCGCCGAGGAAATCACCGTAAACAATCCATTTCGCGTCAACGCCGTCGCCAGCGAATTCTTCGGCAGTGATTGCCGGGCGCGAATTCTTTCGTACGAAGTCCGGGTCTTGATTCGCCTCGAAGTCGAAGGTGTCGACCAGGAATTCCCAGTCCTGGTGCCGGTCCTTCGGATAGTCCTCTTCTCGGCAAGCGTAGAAAGCATCGGCGGCTCCGATGCGTCCGTCGAGCGTCAGGTCCTCAGCCAGAAAGTGCTCGTCCATTGTGACGTGCAACTCGTGCGTGCAAAGATCTGTTGGCGAGTGCAGGACACCATTGGGCATCACGAATCCGTTATCAATGTGCATCATCGTGTGCGGCGACAGATGCCGAACGCCGTTATATTCACCTTGCCCGAAACGCTTCATGCAGGCCAGGAACTCGTCCTTCGTCACGAACGGATAGAGTCCCATCGCAGTGGTGTGATAATGCGACGGACTGACTCCGGGGTTGTCGTACGAATTGATGTCGTACACCTCCCACTTAGCCCAGTGAAGGTGATGGGGAATCGGGTTCAGATTGTCGAACTTCTTGGATACGATGGGCCAAGTTGGGTCGCCGAAAAGCGATTTCGAGAAGGCCGTCATCTTCTCTCCAATGACGGCGTTTGAATCCGCGACGATCAAATCCTGCAACGAGATAACCTGGCCATTCGGGGTGAGGACATGCGATTCCCCCTCGCGAAACGGCGCCTTATTCGTGCGGGTATCGATGACTCCGGTCACGATAGGAACGGTGCAGCACATCCAGAGCTCGTCGAGTCCGGTCCCATTCATGTAGTCCGGATAGTAAGACTTCGCATCAAGGCGAATTCGTTTTCCTGGCGTACAGAATGTTCGGCCAGCATAACGATGCAGCAGTTGCAGCACTCCGCCGGTCTTGTTGAGGCAATCATCGAGAATCGAATCCGGTCCGACGCTGGATCCGTCGATCACATCTTGTTGGGGGTATTCGTGCAGTTTTTCCGGGAGAATTGACGTCGAAGCAGCCATGGGCAATGGATCTTAAGTGAGTTGGAGAAATGACAATATTTACAATCTGCTAATACACAGCGAGACGGGCAGTGAACCTGCAATCTCAAGCTGATTGCGGAAATTCTGAAGGTTAAGAATGGGAGTGGCAAGAGTGAATGGCAGTGATTTGCACATCATTGCCGCGACGCCGAACGGGCTTTCTTCCTGGCTTCCCGTCTCATTTGGCGTTGCCGCTTCTTGGTCACTTTATTGCTAGGTTTCTCGGCTGGTGGTGCCGGTTCCGTGCCACGCCATGTCATCGGCGAGGATGAAGACGATATTAGGTTGATCGGCGGCAGCCGCGTCTGCCCCGCATGCCTGCCTGGCGAGAGCCAGAACTCCGGTAAAAAGGGCGATGATCAAGCCACGGCAGATATACTCTTTTTGATTTCGCAACGAAATGTCTACTTTTTGCTTTTGGCTGGTGCTGGACCGCGACCACTCTTCCACAGAACAATATTGGTAACATCGTTCTGTGATTCCGGGCCGGCGGTGCTTCGGCCTGAGTTAACATCCTCGTTCATCAATTCGAGTAGGCGTTTGGCGATGTCGGGACGTTTGGTATAGAGATTGTTTGTTTCACCGGCGTCCATTTCCATGTCGTAGAGTTGAGCTTCCAGGGTGCCCGCTTCGACCTGCCGTTCGTTGGGGGCGGACCATCCACCGGATCCCCGAGCGAGCAGGAGCTTCCATTTGCCGTGACGGTAGGCGAAATGTCCGGTGTTCGAATGATGGATGACGCCATTGCGGGAGGAGTTGATTGGCTTGCCTGATAGGGCGGGCAGAAAGCTGACACTGTCCTCGCCACTACCCGAGGGAATTCTTACCCCCAGGATGTCCGCAGTGGTTGCCAGTAAATCGGTTAGGCAGATCAATTGATCGCTTTGTGATCCGGCAGCTACCTTGCCGGGCCAACGCACGATAAAGGGGATCCGATGGCCGCCGTCCCAAAGGTCTGCTTTGGACCCCCGCAAGTGTGCGGAAGGGAAGTGTCCGTGAGCTTCCAATTGGTCGATGTTCGCGGCCTTGGAGGTTCCATTGTCGCTGGTGAAAATGACCAGGGTGTTGTCGGTCAGCCCGTGGCGTTTCAATGCGTTAGATACTTCCACGACGACATGGTCGGTTTGCATCACGAAATCGGCGTGTGGGCTAATGCCGCTTTTGCCCTGCCACTCGGGGCTCGGTACGATGGGGTTGTGGGGGGAACCCAATGGGACATACAGGAAGAAGGGTTTGTCGTTTTCTGCCCGCGATTCGATGTAGTCAACCGACTTCCGGGTGAGTCGTGGCAACATGTTGATTTCATCGTCGTGTTCGATGACCTGATCATTCTCAATGACCGCCTTCATGTTTCGCGCATGATGAAACCCATGATAGAAATCAAAACCCCGAGTCAGTGGCCCGTCCGGAATCTTTGAGCCGATTGGTGGGATTTTGTGATCCTTCTTCTTGTAAGCGATGCCGGATTGCGGATCGATATACTGAAAGTTCAAATGCCACTTACCGATGATTGCCGTATCGTAACCTTGTTCTTTGAGAAAGCTTGCTACCGTGGGGCGATCTTCCGCAATCAGACTTGGGGCGAATCCAGTGACGACGCCGCGTTGGAGTGGGGTCCGCCAGCTGTAGCGGCCCGTCATGATTCCGTATCGTGTTGGGGTACAAACCGCTGAGCCGCTGTGGGCATCGGTGAATATCATTCCCTGGGCAGCCAGTCTGTCAGTCCCTGGGGTAGCGATCTTCGACGTTTTCGGAGCCAGGGCATGGATCTCACCATAGCCCAGGTCATCGGCGATGATGTAGACAATATGCGGTTTCGAGGCCTCGGCGGTGAGGATCACGTGGGTAATCAACCATAGGAACGCACAAAAGATATGAGGAGTCACTGGGGGGAGTTTCATAGACCGCAAGTTTTATCGCCGCTTTCCCCGGTCAGGGGAAGGCTAAAGGTGTCAGGGCAGACGGGGGCTGCCGGACGAAGCGACCCCAGCCTTCAGTGCCCCTTGAGATCCGGCACGCTTACCGATACGTCACGATCAATATTTTCGCCGCAATCATCAAGGCGTCGGAGACGAACTGATGACGCCGAGAGAATAGGCTGGGGGCGGGTCGATAGAGTGTCAGAGTGAGCGGGTAGGAATGCTGAACGAAAACAGTCTGAATTGGAATCGAACGATTAATTTGGCCCCGCAGGTGAAATCACGACTGTTTTGTTGATGCTTGTTGAGTTTTTGCCTCCAGTGACAGGGTAGGCAACTGCCTGCCCATCTATCAAACCGGTGATATAGTACTCAAAGTCGTAACCCGGATTGGCCAGTGACGCCATCATAACATGGCTGCTGCTATTCACCGGCATAAGAGCGAGGGTGGAGAATGGTCCGGAAGATCCCATTTTTCTGTAATGCATTTCCGGATTGATCACCCCTTCTTCGCCCAGGAATATTACCTTCTGTTCAAAATCCTCGTCACCGTTTATCTGTGATACTTCCGGCATGGCCCTAACCGCATTCTCCCCCTTGTATGTGAAAGTAACCGGGTCTGTGATTTCTAATTCCCCCCTGATGGTGTCCGTCAATGTTGACTGATGCAGTTGAGCAATGACGCCCAATTCAGAGACATTTCTGACACGCTGTATCTCATGCGTCATCAGATTGCTCCAGCTTTCCAGAATAAGCTTCTTCATCGCTAGATCTTCAAAATCGCTATCGACAAAAAGTTGCCTGTAAATGGCCAACTTGCAGAGTTCGATCTGACCTTTGAAGAAGTGATACCAATACATAAAGCGATCCCTGTTTCCAATCCCAACAATGTGGTCCTTATAGGAACAGAACTGCGTGTAGACATGAATGGCATCCAAGAACCTTGGATCCGTCGGGCTCGTCGGATCATCGTCTTCCAACTCATTGAGGGCACTGGGAAGAAATCGGGACGACCGGGGAATGGAACCTTTGATGCCCTCACCGGTAAACTTTGGTTCTCCTAATCTGTCGGCCATAGCGAGGAGCGCGCCAATCTCTTCAGATTTCTCAGGTCCAAAGTTGGCTTTCGCCCAATCCTGATAGTGTTTGGTAATCCAGCTAGCAAAGGCAGGAGGTTGATTGGCTACTCGAGTATCCCAGATATCGAATACCAGAAACTTGGTGGCTGCGTCCTTGAGGTTCAGCAACTTCTCCGCTACAGGTCCTCGATTGTCCCAAGACAGTTTTGCATGGGCAGCAGATGCTTGGGAAACAGACTTGAGGCGCCAATGTTTAGCGATATTGGCTTGCGCGCCTCCGTTGCGGATCGCATGGGCAACTTCGTTGTATACGCCCAAGGATCGGAGTTGTGGCTGTATCAATCCCCAGTCTTCCTCATACCAACAAGAAGTCCACCCTTCACGCCCCGTCGGCAGTACAGCCTCCATTCCCTGTGCATTGTCCCACAAGGTGCCAAAGGGAACGTCGAGGGGGAGGTCGTCGTGAAACTCCAATTCGTTTCCATCCCCATCGGAACTTCCAACCATCCAGCCGAACGTGGCCAATTTGAATGGCGTATTCATTTCTGTCATGACCTGCTGGGCATACTTGTAGTCGTCAGCGACTGCCTCGATTTGGTCGCTTGAGGGAACATGCCCTCCGTAAGACCACATTTCGTAAGTCCATACCCAAAAATAATCCAAAGGATGGGTTCTCATGATTCGCGTAAACATTCCTTCATAGAGGGCTTTAGCAAAGGCTTCGTTGTCAGGCCCCCTGGAACCGGGAATCGTGAATCCATAGACATCCCGCATTCTTTTTCGCACATAGGGAGGGCAGGTGCGTATCCAGTCTTCGGTGATGATGTGTGCAGGATCTCCTTCATCATTGACTTCCGTGTTTCCTGGTTCGAAAGCCAATGGCGACTCGGTGCCAAGAGCGGTCTTGATTCCCAGTCTTTTTGCATGCGTAAAAGCATCATGCAGCAGGGATCCAACGTTGTTTAGCACGGCGGCCTTCTCGGTAGGAGTCGTGGGTTTCTTCAAGCCGATCGCGTCTGATGCCGCCTCATCATTGGCAAATAGCGTGCTGGCGCCATCGCTGAATGCTGACGTCTTGATGGGCGTGCCACTCCAACTGTTCTCAGCAGTCCGAAACGTGCTCGCCCAATAGGTGGTGTATGCTCCTCCCTCCTTGATAGTGCCGTCGCTATTCACGTCATTCTTGTGTCCGATCCAAACATGGGGTTCGGGCCCCTCAAGGGATGAAGGTTCTCCGCGCTCTGGATAATGGTGCAAACCGAAGAAGTTTAAGCCCATTTTGGCCTGTTGTGTCAGAAAAGACTTGTAGTCAGCTGTGCTCCATAGATCGGGGCCAGCTAGGAAATTGTGAAAAGGGAGATTGCCGCGCAATTCAAACCACGGTTGTGATTTTTCATCGTAGTCACTGATATCCAGAGGGTATTCCAGTTTCTGGTCAGGGATGACATCTCCGGCCAAATTGAAGTAGCAACCGATCCGTTCCGCAAATCGATAGGCGGCACTCAACGTGGTCACAGTATCGGCTCCAGTAATGACTAGGACATGTCTATCATGTTTGCTGATCGACTTGAGGAGATAACCGTTTCGATTGTCGGAATCCGGTGCGTCCACATTCCCGTATTCGGCTTTCAGCTCTGTGATAATAGACTGGTTGTCAGCGGCGACGACAATGACATCTCCTTCTGGTAAGTCAGCATATCTGTCTACTGCAGTCACTTCAGGTGCGATCCCGGTGCGGAGAAAAATGTAACGCTTAACTTCTTTTGCAGCCTGCACTTCGACCGTTGATGCATCACTGGAATGCGCGATACTTAGAGCGTTGAGTGGGACTGGCAACAACAGGATGCAACCACACAGAATTGTTTCCAGTAACCGATGCGGAAACCTCCTTGTTGATGAATTGAGATTGTTCACAGTTGTTGTTACTAACGGAAATAGATCTGGTTTTATTGTCATCTTTCCAAGTTTTTACCAACTTCTTGAACTTTCAGACAAAAGGCGTAGGAGCATGTATGCGGGGAATTCAGTCTTTAAGGGAATAGTAGACACTTGGCAGTTTGAAAATGAAACGGGTGCCACCGCAGATTTGCCGCAGCGTTAGGGTGGCAGGAATCGGGCGATTTTGCTCAAGTAGCGAGACCCGATACACAACGTGAAGGATTGGTTGTCCATTTGGCTGTTCATTGATTTCCAGCATGAAACTCTTCCACCGCTTCCCAAGCCATCCGCTGGAGGTAGGCTTTTTTCTCACCCTCGAACACTACCTTTAACTCGCCACCATCCGGATCCTTGCCGTCCTTTGCCTTTGTCTCTACCACGGTATCAAATTCCAAGCCCTCCGGGCTCTTTCCCGTTAGGGCGGCGTAAAACAGATTCGCCACTAAAAAGGCACAGGTTTGATTCGGGTGTCCGTCGTTGTGGTAGCGAAAGACGAGATCGGTGCCCGGCTTGTCAGCGTCGCCTCTCTGAATGTTTTTGATCGCCAAGGGTACGGGAATCACCGCTTTCGGCTGCAGTGCCTTTGCCATCCGTAAGCCCACCACCGTGTCACGCTCGGCGGACGCCACTTTGTAAGGCTCGGCCACCGCGTTCTGGTTCTGAGTTTCGGGTGAGGTCATATAGAGAATCACCTCGGCGCCCTGTGCTTTCGCGATCTCGGCGAGCTTTGTGGCGTAGCGCTCATACCCCTGATTCGGCTGCTCCGACACATCACGCCAACTTTGGAGGACGACGTAGTCCCACTTGGTCTTGAGATTGTTCCGAAGCAGGGCTTCGTGATTCTTGATAGCCCTGGTGATGTGGCGTTGGATGTCGGCAAAGGGCACCTCTGTTTTGCCCAGCGCCGCCCAATGTTGATCCCACTCCTCGGGATTAGGTGCCGTGTCGGACTTAAGAAATTTCGTCATCGCCGCAATGCGGTCGTTGAGCTGAACCTTGGTGATTTCGCGTTGCTCAATGAAACTCTGACTGAAGTAGTAGGTCGAGTGCTTGAACATATTCTGCCCGCCGTAGATGACACGCTGCACCTGCACGTCGGTGGTGGGATCGCCTTCTTCGAGAATCCGCTCCACGATGCCGGGAATGTCGTGCCGAGCCGTATAGCTATTGCCAAGAAAGAGAATTCTGGTTTCCCGGTTGGCTTCCTCGGCGGCGGAAGCTGGGAGAAGGAGAAGACTGAGAGTAAGGGCGATGATGGCGCTGCTGTTGAGGCGAGTATTCGGGTTCTTATTCATTTTGAGGTAGGCTCAAGGATTGTCTTGTTCGTGATGGGGGACGGTTTCGCGAATCGCTTCCATTCAGTCAACGATCGTGGTGACAGCACGTCGCTTCCGGGCCAACAGCAGATTGCAAAAGTCGTCGCAGCCGTTACTCCCGTAGATCCATGAGCGTGGCCATGTTTTCGGCAAAGGCGTCGCCAAGCCTTACGAAGAAAGCGCCGCTGCCAAGATAGTGATACGGCCGATCGCTACCGACAGTGCTCCATTCGTGATAGTGGGCCGGCCAGCCCTTCTGAAAAACGGCGTGCGAGTAGTTTGAGTACTGCGTGTAGCTTTCGACCGCCCGGACGTTTCCCGAGAACTCAGGAAACTGCGCCGCCTTGCGCTGCACCAGTGACACTTCGTTCTCGTCGACCTTTTCCTTCGTCCTCGGCGTTCCCAGCACGCCGATCACAAACGGCATTTTGGGTGCCTTCATCTCTTTGCGGATGTCCTTGATGAAGAGGCGCATGTTCTCGGCATAGTTGCTCCGATACTCTGGATCGAACTGATCGTTAAACCCCTGGAACCAGACGAAACCGGCGACCTCGAATCCCGCCGCCGCGTCGTAGGCAGCATGATATTTTACGGGATCTGCGAGGACTTCATGGACGTGAGCGACCATCTCGCGCCAAAAATGACCCGCGTTGTCCATCGCAAATGGCTTGGGCTTACGCGGTAGTTTCGGTTTGCGCGGCTCCCGGAGTTTCTTCTTCGCCTTCTCATCCGCCGTTTTAAGTTTCTCGTTGAAGGCGGCCAGATCAGAGGCGTATTTCTTCTCTGATTCGGGGAAGCTCTTCACGGCTTCCGCGTAGCGTTTTTCCTTTAATTTTGCCTTTGCTTTCGCCTCGGTATAAGCCTTGGTGGATTTAAAATCGACCGCCGACGGCGGACGGAAGTCGTACATCAACGACTTGCCACCCCACGAGGTTTTGATCAACAGAATCGGACCGTCAACCTTCTCGGCGATCCGCAGCCCAAAGCCGTATTCCGTGCCGATTTTGAGTCCGTCAGCGCCATAACCGATCCCGAGCTTGCCGTCCCGAATGTTGCGATCGGCGATCGAGGAGATATAGACGCGGCCAGAAGTTGCACACGTGTCGATGACAGATTGTTTATAGGCATTGTGCTCCTCCAGTAGCCTATCGACCTGCGACTGCAGTGCCTTCTTCTTGGGGCCATCAGCCATTTTCTTGATCTTGTCCATGGAGATGCCACCGGTTAGATCATCGATCTTTCGGGCCCTGGTGAGCTGTGCATCAATCGCGGCGCCGAAATCAGCGTCCTTGAACACCATCTTAGTCAGCGATTTGTCTCCCGGTTTGTCTGATCTGAACAGGGTTGCAATCGTGTGGCCTCGAGCGTGTCCGACCGTGTTGGATTGTCCGGCAAGAATGAAAACCTTGAGCGTCTCTTTCGCTGAGGGGGTGTCGGCAATGGAGACGCATACGCAATGGCTCATTGCAATGGCAAGGCTTATGAAGACGCTGGATTTCATCGGTGTTGTCTTTTCCGTTATTGTGCCCGTTGGTATCAACTAGTCTCTTGTCGCAGGTTCACCGTCCGTGGTTCGAGACTCTATCACAATGGGGCTGAACCATTAGTTTAGATCGTCATGAAGTGCGAAAGCAATGGTCAGTGCTGATATAAATGTTTTCATGATAGGTGGCGGTAAGGTTCAGGGTTGTGAGGGTGTGATTCTTTCTACCGGGCACAACCCGAAATCGACAAAAATTAGAATAGAGAGTTTCCGCTCACGCAGAGAGCGCGACGACCGCAGAGTTCTTGTTCTAAATTCCTCTCAGCGTTCCCGGCGCTCTCTGCGCGAGAAATTTCTATTTTCCCCGTAATTAGAATCAGGCCCGGGTTGTCAAGGGCCCAACGTTTGTGGGTGACGGCCTCGTGAGTCGCTGCCACGATGTACTTTCTTCGCACTCTGAGAGAGAAGCGATTGATGTGCGAAATGTTCGGTAACGAGTATCGTGCAAATATGAACCAATCCGGGCGGCTGATCCCTCGGTGGAACTCGAAAACTCGTTAGTCCCAGGTAGGACGGACACAGGGGTAATCAATTTCGCGCCACCGGGAGTATCGCCTTTTGCTCTGCCACAAACGCAATCTTCATGCCTGGACTTGAAACAGAGAATCTGCGGTCAGGAGGTTGGCATTTGATGTTGCCAGATTGAGGGGGGGGCGTAGTCGACGAGCTGGTACCTGCGCTCCCTCAAGCCTCGTGACACTCACGGTGCTACGGTTCACGCGTCGTATCCCCTTGCGACCTTCTAATCCATGAAACCTGTCGTTGTTCGTTTACTGATCTTAGCCAAATTAAATATTTTTGCCACCTTCCTGGAACAGACCCTCTTACTTCAATGGATACTCAAACATCTATCTATCATAACCAACGACGATAGCAGCCAACGACAAAAGGATCAGCCATGAAGAGAACAGCTCAAGAGAAGTCACAATCACCACTCGCGCAGAGCCACCAACGCGCCATTTCCACTCGAACCTTTGGCCTGGCTGGCGGCCTGTTTGGGCTAGGAATTCTTGCGCTTAATCTGGTGCCTCAGTTGAAGCTGCATGCCGTCTATGCCGCGCCGACTCCCGTAGCCGTCTACGGAATCGATGCCGACACAAATGTCCTCAACTGGTACGGACATAAAATGTTTCATCGGCCACACAGCTGGCTGAATGCGGGACGGCCCCGGGAGATTGGCTCGGGATGGCACATGATTGCTCATGCGTTAGGAGGGTTTCGTGGGGACATCTTTGCGATCGATTGGCGGGGCGATCTCTTTTTCTACGAGCATCAAGATCCTACACGAGGCGCAAAGAGCTGGTCCTCTTGGTCTGGGGTGCCGCTGGAACAAAACTTTGGGCGATTCTATTGGCCGCATTTATTAGAGAAGGCTCCGCGCTACCATGTTTTTAGCAATCCGAGTCGCAACATTCTCTACGGCGTTCAGGCTGACGGTCGGCTGTTGGCCTACCGGTTTCGAGGATTTGATCAGAATAACCGGGGGCAGTGGGACACCGCCTGGATTGGGAACAATTTCGCTCAGTACACGGCCATCTGCGCTTTAGGACAAGAAATCTTGGCTCTCAGTCCGTTGGGGCATGTGGATTGTTTCTCCCATCCGTTCATCGTTCAACACCCTACTCAAAAATACCGCTATATCGATATTCGAAGAAAGGTAGTCAAGGTGAGCTATCATTTGATCGACCAACCGAACAATGGGTGGTATCTGGACTACGAGTCTTTCTTCGGGCTGGAGTACACATTAAACAGCAGGCACAACGTTTTGTATGCGCTCACAGGAAATGGAGAGCTCTATCGGATGGATCGACCTAGTCGAAAGTCTGGATCTACGATTCAAGTGGAGTTGGTAGGCGTTGGCTTTGATCGATACCGTTCCGTATTCATCTCCGGTAACCATTAGCTTTAAGTGTTACTGAAACGATAGATAGAGCTTTGGGAAGCACTAGGGCTCTTTCTTTTGGCTTTCCGGTATCATATTGCGCTAGCTGTCGGTAGCGAGGGCCAATGGAGCTTGCTACCGACAGCGGCGCTCGGACGGGGTAGCCAACCGGACCTGTCCCGTCTGTTCTTTCACGCCAAACGAGATTTGCCAGGTATCCGAGGAGGCCATTTTGGAGTAGGGCATCTCTCGGGGATCTGCCAGGGCTTCAGCCACTTCGACCGATTGCCCGGCGGGCAATCGCTTTTCCGTGCCGAGCTTGACCTCGCCTTCGAAGACTGAATCCTCGGTCGCGTCAGATTGCACGACGTCGGCGCCAAATGACGTGCCTAGATTGATGACGCGTTCAGTCGGCGTCACAACCGTGAATCGCTTTTTCTGGCCCGGCACTCGGACCGTTGCCTGTCCACGAATCAGTCGGGCCAAATTGACTCCCAAATCGGTGAACTCCGTTGGGGCTTCCGCTGCGCGGATCGCGCCCAACTGAACCGAATTTGGACCTGTTCGTTCGTCAAGCTGACTTTTGCGAAAGTAAGATCATGCCATTCTGCAACACTTCGGAAGCTTGCCGTCGATCTGGAAGCATGGAACGGGTAAAGTTATTCAGGGCTGCCTGATGCTCTGCCAATGGGCGGAGAAATCGGTCATGTTTCGCAGTGTCAGTAGGCTGCGGCATTCGTTGTATGCTGTATTGTCTCTAAATCTTCTCGAATTTGCCTAAGAAATTTCGGTTTTCCTTGAGCTGGATCAGGTCAATGCGGACAGCCTCAAGTTCGCAAGGCGAAAGCGCTTGGTGAAGGGCCGGTCCGGAGCCCTTACTTGAAGGATTTCTCCGATAATTCCCGTAGTGGCATGATCTCTGGGGAACGTGATTTTCGCGCGAAGCCGCGAAGCCGCAAAGGTTTTTTGGGTGGTATCTCGCGAAGCCGGTAAAGACACAAAGGTCCTTTTCTTGGCGGCTTTGCGCGAGATCAGGACGGCATTCTGACCGAACTTGCCCGGAGATTCTGTGCCAACTAAGCGCCTCTCGGCGGGTCGTGAAAGCGATCTTACTGAAATTCTTTCGTTACGGCAGAAACGGCTTTGAGGTCAACACCTGATACTCGCGGCCGTGATCGGTGCCGGCCCCGGTTCATGCGGCAGGCTCCCAAACCTTAGAAGAGGAATCGGTCGATCACGAAAACGGATTGAGTAACGAGATTCCTAATCCATCGAAATCCGTATCGTTCCGTGTCACCAGCGTCAGCGTCTCTCGCAAACAGGTCGCCGCTAACAACGCATCCACGATAGGCACTGGACGAATCGCTTGCAATTTTCCCCATTGGTCGGCCACACCGGAGTCGACTGCCAGGAGTCTCCCCGCAAATGTTCTTTCCAAAGTGTAGAGCCATAGTTCCAAGACCACCGCCTGAGTGACATCCTTCCGCCGCATTTGCTCGATTCCTTTCCGGATTTCGCCGAGCGTCATGACACTTAGGAAGAGATCATCGTCGTCCACTGAATGGAACCAGGTGAGTACGCCCGCATCGGTACGATCCCGGCGGCGCAACTCGCTGAAAATGCAGGGCAATGTGGGATCCAGATACGAAGGCACGATTGGCCCGGCCTGTCGTCTACAAGAGACGTTAACAAGAGTCACTGCGCGTGCTGATCCGCGCGGCCCTCTGAGCGACTGGCCGTGAGCATCACCGCCAGGTGGACGACAGCCGCCAACCATTGAACGGTCGCGACCTGTTTGTAGCGGCGGTGGACCGGTTCAAAGGCATCATAGTCGATCACCAAGCGTTGTTCGAAATTCACCACGGTATCGATCGCGTTGTGGAGGTTGAACATAATCGCCAGTGTGACGGCCAGAATGAGCCAGCTGAAACCGAGAAGGAATCGTCGCCAGCGGACGAGGACCTGCCATTGGGTCGCCAAATGTGCGAGCAACAAGAATGATGCGATCAGGCCGATCACGTTCAAGCGGTCGGTGACCACCGCAGTGACGTAGCCGAACTCCTGGGCTTCACTTAGCACCTTGTGGGCGACGCGCAGCGAGACGGAGGTGAAGAAGGTAAAGCCGCCCATCCACAGCGCCCAGGCGAGCACAGACAACACGTGGATGATCTGTCGCAGGTTGTTCATCGCCAACGATCTTGCCATTAACGACTGGGAGGAGTCGAGCGCGCCGGTGCCGGCGTTGAGGCATTCAGCTCGGCGAGCGAATACATCCGGGATCTGATTCGCCATGATTACGAGGCGGAGGAAAAGCGGCGATGGGCGATGTTACGACAGGAGTTGACGGAGGGAATAACGGCCGGACCGGAGGAGTTCGAGGCTATCAGCACGAAGGAAATCATCAGGGAAGGGCGTCGGAAGAAATCCAATTCGAATGGAATCTAGGATACACCTCTCGGTTGGGCGTGGGCTGGTCGAGATCTGGGACTATTTTCTGTGGTGACACGGTGATCCAGTCCCAGTCTTTCCAAGGAGCGGTCCGATAGCGTGGGAAACCGGGCGTTTGCCGAGAAGCTCCTGTTGGTTGGCAAATGGGTGGAATGCTCATGGGAACTCTACACAATATTGCAAAAAATGCAATGTTGTGTAGAGTGGCTTCATGCAGCCGCTTCGGTTACTCAGTGAAACCATCCGTAATCTCGCGGACCGGGATCACTGTGTCTTTGCGGCGACCGATCTCGCGGCGGCGGTGCCGGATTGTCGGCAGTTGGCGGTACTGCTTTCGCGGGCGGCGAAGGGGGGATTGCTGCGGCGGGTTTGCAAGGGCATCTACCTTTACCCTGTGGCGGATTATCCGCCGGGGAATCTGCTTTTTCACGCGGCAGCCCGGTTGCGGGCAGACGCCTTTAATTACCTGAGTCTGGAAACGGTGCTGAGCGATGCCGGCGTGATCTCTCAGGCTCCGATCAACTGGATCAGCCTTATGTCCTCCGGTCGAAGTCATGTGGTGGATTGCGGCGACTACGGTCACATCGAGTTCGTGCATACCGCGCAACGGCCGGACGATGTCGCGGGCGAACTGGTCTACGATCCCGATCGTCATCTTTGGCAGGCGTCCGCGCGGCAGGCGATGCGGGACATGAGGGCAACGCGGCGGAGTCTGGAGCTGGTGGACGAGGAGGCATTGCATGAGCTTGTTTGACCGGCTCGTGGATGAGGCGCTGCGGTCCCACGCCGATCTCGCCACGTTGCGCCCCGTGGTGGAGAAGGAGCTGCTGCATCACGATATACTGCGAGAGATGAGCGGTGCGGGCCTGCTCACGGGGTTGACTTTCATCGGCGGGACCTGCCTGCGGGCGTGCTACGGCTCGCAGCGTCTGAGCAAGGATTTGGATTTTACCGGTGGCGCGGATTTCGAAAAAAGCGATCTCGCCGAACTGAGCAACGTGCTTACCGAACGGCTGCACATCCGCTATGGATTGCCGGTAAAGGTTAGCGAACCGAAAAGGTCCGGCGGCAATGTCTCCACCTGGAAACTCGTCATCGAGACTCGCCCCGGCCAACGCCATCTGCCCGTTCAGCGCATCCATCTGGATATTTGTGCCATCCGCAGTCACGATCCTCGACCGACGATGCTGCGTAACATCTACGGCATTGACCTCGGCACATCCGGCCTCATCTTCCAGGCGCAAAGCCGCGACGAAATCTTGGCGGACAAGGTCATCGCTCTTGCCTTTCGAGAGAATCGTCTCAAGAACCGCGACCTGTGGGACATCGCCTGGCTTGTGCAACAGGGAGTGACCTTGCCCACAACCTTGATCCCCACGAAGATCGCCGACCACCAACGTACGCAGGCCGATTTTCGGGAGTGGCTGCGGGAACGTCTCGAAAGCCTCAAGACGGACCCTGGGATGCGTAACGACTTTCTGAAGGAGATGCAGCGGTTCCTCCCCGCCGCCACCGTCCGCGACACGGTGGCGAAATCGGAGTGGTGGGACTACCTCATGTCAGTTCTGGAGGATCAGGCGCGAATGGCGTTGGCAGCCCGATAATTAAAAAATCCAGACAGCAGGCACCCGAAACCGAATTTAGGAATCGTCGGCACATGGCCAGTCACTTCTCCTGCGTTTTAATTCTTCTTTCTTCTCTTCTGCTGCCGCTTGCGCGGTCTTTTTTTCGTCATCGCGTCACGGGCGGAGGTCGTTTTCACTCTCTTGAGCAATGCCGCGGATTCTTTGAGGCCTGTGGTGTCGTCGCCGGGAAATAGTTCGCCATAGGGGTGGTCCTTAAAGCCTTCGAGGACGGTGCTTAAGGTCTGCTTCATCTTCTTTAGCTGGATGGCGTGCTCAGGTCTGTCGGCAAGGTTTACCTGTTCGCCGGGATCTCGTCGGAGGTTGTAGAGCTGGTCGGCGTCGAAGGCAGCTTTGTGCGTGTAACCGGCACGGGAGATGCCGCCGCTGAGGCCGGTCAGCTGCTTGAGTTTTCGGTCTTTGTAGGTAATGACATCTTTCGGGTAACGTAGGGTGATTAGGTTCCAGTCTTTGGTCTTGATGGAACGGGCGGCCCCCATTTCTCCAAAAACGTAATCGCGATAAGGCTTATCCGGGTACTTGAACAGGGACGCGAAGCTGATGCCATCCAGATGATAGCCTTTCGGGATCTGGGCGCCAGCGACGTCGAACCAGGTCGGGACGAAGTCGGTGCTCTGCAAAAGCTCATCACAGACGGTTCCGGCCCTGATCCGATTTGGCCATCGAACGATACACGGAACTTCCATGCCGTTGGTGCGAAAGAGCGAACCCTTGCCGCGGGATCCGTGATCGGAAACGAAGAGGAAAATGGTGTTGTCCGCGATGCCGAGTGCATCGAGTTTGTCGAGAATAACGCCGATGCTGTCATCCATCCAAAGGTAGCCGGCTTCTTTCTCTGTGAGCCCGGCCGCCTTGATGCGCTCCATCACCGATGCCCGTGAGGGTTGGCTTTGGATGGGCTTTTCTATCATCCCTTCGCCAGTGACAAGTTCCTTGTTCATGAGGGACCTGTGCCACTCACCGTTCGGGCCATGAAGCAGGGTGGAGCAGACATGTAGGTAGAAGGGTTGATCCTTGTGTCCTTCGATGAACTCGATCGCGGCGGCGGTGGTCCACTCCGGATTGTGTCCCTTGAAGGGTGCCTTCAGGTTTGCCCAGTAGATATTCTTCGCCCATGTGAAGCCGCGGTCCTTGATCAGTTTTCGGTGAATCTTCTCGTTCCGAAATTTGTGTTGGTTGAGTTTGTCGGTGTATTTGGCGTTCTTGGGGATACTGAAAAGGCCTTCTTCTTTGTCGAAGGCCTCATCGTGCTCGGGGCCCACGTGATACTTGCCAACAAAACCGGTGGCGTATCCGTTGCAGGCGAGCACGTTTCCGACGTTCATGTTGTCGTGCTCGAGGTTGACGTTGAACCCGGGCATGGACTGCCGACCTTTCGGAAAAAGTGTTAGAAATTTCTCCGATGTTGAGGAACTTGCGTATCTGCCGGTGAGCATCGTGTAGCGGGAGGGGGTACAGACGGTGCTGGTGACATAGGCGTTGTTAAAGAGCATCCCCTCGGCAGCGAGTCGGTCCAGGTTTGGCGTGAGCACCTTGCCGCCGTAGGGGCTGGTCTCGAGTTTGTCAAAATCGTCGACCAGAAAGAAGATGATGTTCGGCTTCTCGGTGGCCGAGATAGCGACGAGTGATGAGAGAAAGGAAAGGAGCGTAAGGAGAAGCTGTTTCATTTTGGCTCAGCAGATTCGACCATGATCGCGGGCCGATGTTTCAAGGCTAGGTCACGAAAGTGGATTGGGTAAAGGGGATATTGTTGCTTTGACGAGGGGCTGAATCGGAATGCTAAATCGGAGACTTGATCATTTCTTGCACTTTTTTCGTTACCATTTCAAATTCACGGACGTTTCCCTTGAGTCCAATTCATGAGAATGCTGAAGATCACTCTTTCCGTGTTGACCCTCACGGGTGTCATTGCTGCTGCAGAGCGACCTAATATTGTCGTCATCCTGACAGACGACCAGGGCTACGCGGATATCAGCTTCAATCCGAAACACCCGAAAGAGGTTGCCACGCCGCACATGGACGCGCTGGCTCGCGAGGGAGTTTTCTTCACGCAGGCGTATACCAGTGGGCATGTCTGTTCTCCGACTCGTGCGGGACTCATGCTGGGTCGTTACCAGCAACGTGTCGGCGTCTACACCGCCGGCCAGGGAGGGTCTGGCTTTGATCCTCGGGTGCCGATCTTTCCCGGAATGCTGCCGGAGGATTACACGAGCTCTGCAATTGGCAAATGGCACCTCGGCCTCGACAACGATTTCCCGGAACTTAAATGGCATGCGCTCAGTCGAGGCTTTGATGAGTGCTACAAATTCATGGGGCGGGGCGGTCACGACTACTTCAGTCTCACGGGTGTAAAGGGTGACAACTACGAACCGATCTATCGGAACAAGGATCGGCTTACCGTTTCGGATTACGAAGGATACCTCACGACGCGTCTAACAGAGGAGGCCGTCGACTTCATCGATCGAGAGAAGGGTGCCCCGTTCTTCCTTTATCTCGCCTACAACGCCGTCCATGCACCGGCCCAGGCGCCGCAGAAGGACATTGACCGCTACCGTAGAAAGTTTCCCAACCTCAGCGAGAAGCGGGCTATCCTGATGGCCATGTTGGAGCATCTTGACCTCGGGGTCGGGGCGGTGGTGAAGAAATTGAAGGATGAGAAATTGTGGGACAACACGCTCCTGTTCTTTCTCACAGACAATGGGGGCTCCAAGGCCATGGAGGCTGACAACGGGATTCTTAAGGGATTCAAGGGCAGTCTTTATGAAGGTGGCATCCGGACCCCTTGGGTGGTGAGTTGGCCGGCGAGGTTCAAGGGCGGGCGCAAGATTAGCACGCCCGTCATCTCCCTTGATATCCTTCCCACCGCTCTCGACGCACTGGGCGTCGACGGGGTGCGGCATACCTCCTTCGACGGTAAAAGCCTCCTGCCTTTGCTCACGGGCGAGGAGAAAACACTCGATCGAATCCTCTATTGGAACAGCGGCCTGCCAAAAGGCGAGTGGGCCGTACGTGATGGCAACTGGAAAGCACACGGTTTTAAGGACCGCTACCAACTCGTTAACCTCGCAGCAGATCCCTCGGAGAAGACTGATCTTACTGCCAAGAATCCCGCCCTAGCCAAGAGGCTCTACAACCGGCAACTATCTTGGTTGAAGGAGATGCGGGCCTCCGAAAACCGCGGTCAACCAAGCGTCGTTCAAGCCAAAGGCGACAACAACGTTCCGCAGCCAAGCAAGGAGGAGCGAAGACGGCTGCGGAAGGAGAAACGGCAAAAAAGAAACGAGAAGAAGTAGGTTCAATCTTTGTCCTTGGGCGTGGTGCGCGATCCCGAAATGCTAACCTGCGCGGTGTGATGTCTGATCCCGTCGCTTCTCTAGAGTGTCATCGTTGATGCGCCTCAGATTTCCCAGCCTTTTCGGTATTCGGTCGAAATGTATTGGTTGGCTTCTTTGTTGTTGGTCACTTTCATGTTCTTAGCGTCCCACATGATTTCCGTTCCTGCCCGCATCGCCACTTGACCCAGCAGAACGACTTCAGTGGCTGGTCCAGCTTTGTCGAAATGTGAAAGTGCTTCTGGTCCACCCTTGCAGGCGGCGAACCAGTCATCGTAGTGGCATTGATGCCAGTCTTTGCATTCTCCGAATATCTCAGGGGCGTTGATCTCGCGATACTTGCGTCCACTCTTGAGCTCGCCGCCTCCGCTATAGTGCGTCAGCATCGTGTCTTCCGTTCCTACCATCAGAATCCCGTTGGTGTCGTATTCGGCGCCGGGGAAAAGGTCTTGAGAAGGTTTTCGTCCGCCATCGTACCAATGAAACTTGAAGGCGGGTTGATTGGGCCGGTTCGGAAAGTCCCACATTATATGCGACTCGGTCGGTCCGGTTTCTTTCGTTTGCCCGATTCCGTCCGCGACGATTTTCGTCGGATCACCAAGATCCATGGTTAGACTTGCCAGGTTCAGGAGGTGACACCCCATATCGCCAATCGCGCCTGTTCCGAAATCCCAATAAGCGCGCCAGGTGAATGGATGATAGGCGGGATGGTAGGGTCGCCAGGGAGCGCAGCCGATCCAGAGATCCCAGTCGATATGATCCGGAACAGCATGAGTGCCCGTTGGGCGTTCGAGGCCCTGTTTCCAGTATCGCCCCGGTCGATTTGTCCAGCAGTGCATCTCCTTGATCTGTCCGAGAGCACCCGCTTTCACAACTTCCGCATCTCGTCTCATTTTTCCCTTTGAGATGCCTTGGTTGCCCATTTGGGTAGCGACTCCGGCTTCACGCGCCGCCTGCGTGAGTGTACGCGCTTCCCAAACAGTGTGCGTCAGTGGTTTCTGGCAAAACACATGCTTTTTGGATCGAACGGCCCGCATGGCGGGGTGGAAATGCATGTGATCGGGTGTCGAGATTGTCACGGCGTCAATCTTGTCCGTCATCTCATCGAACATGACTCGGTAGTCTTTGTAACGTCTGGCTTGGGGATACTTTTCGAACATCTCAGCAGCGCGTTGGTGATCAATGTCCACCAGCGCTACGATATTCTGGGATTCACAAAACGTGAGATCGGCTTTGCCTTTGCCTCCGCAACCAATGCCGGCGATGTTGAGACGTTCATTGGCCCCAAGCACGTTTCGGATAGAGATGAACGGAAATGCTGCAGCGCTTGTGGCCAGAGCTGAGCGTTTGAGAAAGGATCGGCGAGATAGGGAGTTTTTCTTCATTGGGTCGTTCTGATATCTGTTTACCAGAGTGCTGTCAGGTTGACCAACTTCCTTCTCTTGGCGTTTTGGTATCGAATCGGTAGCCCTAATGAAAGAGCTGTGCAGCTAGTTATCGGCACTAGGTTGGTGAGACGAGCCTGGGTTGGTATGGTTTTCTGGGTGGGACCGTGGGGGACGCTAACGACAGCGCTCCAATTCTTCTCTGAACGGATGAAGCGCGATCTTCACATCCGCTGGAACGGATAGGCCTTACTCACTAAGGGCGACTGTTCTGCAAGCAGAGTCAGCTGACGTCATTCAGAGTTGGGAATTTATAGCCTTTAGAACTAGGATAGGACCAATTCAATGAAAGACATAAAAAACATTGCGTTGTGCCTTGGCTTGGTGGCGACGATTTCAGTTTTTGCCGACCAGGATCCGGGGTGGGAGTATGATCGAGGGGCTGATACGGGCCTCCTTCCTAAAGTTCCTGAAGGATTCGAGATCTCGTTCTTCGCTCGCGAACCGTTAGTCCGTCAGCCTTGTGCCATGGCGTTTGATTCTAAAGGCCGATTGTGCGTGGGTATGGGGCCGCAGTATCGTAGTCCCAAGCCGGACACCCCGGGCGATAGTGTCCTTTTCGTGTTGGATCATGATGGCGATGGCAGAGCCGATGAAACCAAAGTCTTCGCGACGGGCTTCAATTGCATTCAGGGGATCGCATGGCACGGCGATGAACTGTGGATCGCAAACGCACCTGACCTGACAGTAGTGAGGGATCTTAACGGTGATGATGTGGCGGATGAGTATGTGCGCCTCTACACCGATCTGGGAAACTTGGAACACGGTTTGCACGGCTTAACTTGGGCCCCTGATGGGCGGCTGTACATGAGTAAAGGTAACTCGAAGGGGCTGACTCAGCCGGGGCGTTATGCTCCTAAGGCGTTTCGTGACCTTTGGGGCATGAATGCCCCCCCAGGCACTCCCGATTTTCCTGAACCTGTCCGATATACTGCTCAAAACTATCAGAAGAACTATCACAGTCCGAAAGATGATTGGGGACGTGAGGGCGGTGTGCTTCGATGCGATGCCTATGGCGGCAATTTGGAGATCATTTCGCGGGGGGCACGCAATCCGTGGGACATTGCGATGGATGATACATTTACTTGGTTGGGCACGGACAACGATCAGAATAAAGGAGATCAAATTTTCATGCCGTTTCCTGGCGCCCATTTCGGTTGGAATCATATGTGGAGTTCGCACTGGGGAACGGAACATCACGCTCCAACCGCTCCGGTTAGTGGCCCATTGTTTGAAGGATCGGGGACCGGAATCATTTATGGAAACAGCGCTGTCTTTCCGGATTCTCATCGCGAGGTTTTCTTCATCAATGACTGGCTGAATAAAACAACCTTCATCTGGCGTCCACGTTGGGATGGTGCATTATTGCGGGCTGAGAACGGACTGGAGCCGTTCATCGTTGGAGACAAGTCCCTGTTTCGGCCGACCGATATCGAGTTCGGACCGGATGGGGCACTCTGGGTGCTAGGGTGGGGCAGCGGCTATGGCGCTGAATACAAAGACGGTGAGATGACGAGTGAAGGCCGGATCTTCCGGGTAACCTACCAGGGCCGATCGCTGGTGGATGCTAACGAGGCACTGCGCGAAAGGCCGTATTCAGAGTGGCCGCTGGATGGTCTTGTTCGTGATCTAGAATCTCATCTCCCGGTCAGGCGGGCGGATGCGCAAGACGAATTGGTTCGAAGGGGCGCATCAGTCGGGGCGCAACTCGTTCAGAGACTGGGCAATGATATCAGTACTCGGTTGGAAACGTGGTTGATCTGGACTCTGGCACGGCTTGCGATGGACGACGTGTCCATTGATCGTCAATTGGCTGCCGTATTCACGAGAAGCGGCGACAACTCGAATCGGAGAATCCAAGCTCTGCGAGCCTTGGCGGACAGAGACGGGTGGAGTGGCCGGAATGAATCAAGGGGGCCCATACAAAGGGCGGTATCAGACTCGGATGCTCGGCTACGTTTCGAAGCAGTCTTGGCACTTCGTCGCACGAAGCCCGCAGAGGATTTGCGGGTCTTGGCGTCGGTTTTGGCGGAAGAGACAGACCCGACCGTCTTCTATGCTGGGTGGCAGGCTTTGCGCCATCTGTATTCAGATGCGGAGCTCAGAAACTTGCTCAAGGATAGTCGCTCAGGAGTGCGTCGAGCGGCGTTACTCGCGCTTCTGGAAGATAATGTGTTGGAACTCTCTGAAATTGCTTCATTGGCTCAGGATCCTTCACCGCGTCTCCGTGAAATTGCTCAGCTACGATTGAGCAAAGGTGCTGAGGGCGAATTCGTTATGATTAAAGGTCGTCCACTTTCACAGGAAGCGCCAGCCTATTCGAAAACAGCCGATCGCAAGACCTGGCAAGATCGTTTGCTGGCCGAGTTGGTGAGTGATGTCCGTGTCAAAAAGGATCGAGACTATCGGTTCGCCAACAATCTCCGACCGGGAGTTCGGCCTTACACGGATCGTAGTTATCGGATTGAGAAAGTACCTGATACACTGCTGGGAGCCACCTTCCTTCAGACCCAGAATCGGGATGACAGAGTGTCTGGAAATGATTGGCTCTCATTTACTGCACACCGCCCCGTGCGAGTGATCATGGCTTTAGACCACAGACTACCAGGGCCGCCAGAATGGGTTCGTGATCAATTCACGCCGATGGATGACATCATTCGGGCGGACCATTGGATGTTTCGGTTACACAGCGCCGAGTTTCCGGCCGGTCGAATCACCCTCGGTGGCAATACCGATGATGGTCGATCTGGTGGCAAGGGAATGTACATCGCTGTCATTCAGCCCTTGGCGATCGAATCGCCTAGTCAGCCAACTCGTGTGGAGGCAGTTCTAAAACGGAGTGGAGCGGGGGATCCCGCCTCGGGTCGATGGTTGTTCCATGACGCCAATGGTGTGGGGTGTTTTCAGTGCCATCGGTTGGAGAACCATGGCAATGCGTTTGGTCCTGACCTGGCGACGCTCTCTACGCGTTCCACCGCAGAACACACGATTCAATCCATTCTTGAGCCGAATGCTGTGATTACCGAGGGCTATAATCAGATCAACATCGAAACCAATGACGAGTTGTTGTCGGGCATACTAATCGAGGAGAGTGGTCTGAGTGTAAGCATTGGTCTCGCCGACGGAACTCGACGCACAATCCCTAAATCTCGCATCACCTCGCGTTCGACATCTCATAGCTCAGCAATGCCGAGCTATGCGGCTTTGTTGAAAGCAGGAGATGTAGCAGACCTGGTTGCCTATCTCATGGAGAGAAAAACAGTTGTTCCTGCTGATGGCGTTGCGACCGGGGTAAATGATTCGACGACAGGGTTTGCCGTTGAGGTGAAGGATGATCGGCTGACGCTGAGGTTACGGGAAAACCCGTTGGCAGATTATGTCTTCTCCGATCCGGAAATCCGTCGACCCCACTTCGCGAATGTTCATGCGCCGAATGGTGAGAAAGTCACGCGCAACCATCCCCCGGTTGAAGGAACGGATGCAACGGACCATTCGAATATGCATCCCGGATTGTGGCTCGCCTTTGGTGACCTGAACGAGCACGACTTCTGGCGGAACAAAGCCACCGTGAAACATGCGCGATTCATCGACCCGCCTGCAGTTAATGGTGATACATTGTCGTTTGCAGTTCAGAATCACTGGATTGGTACGGACGGTTCGCTGGTATGTCGGGAAACAGCCAGCTACTCATTTTCAGAGATCGAGCTCGAGGGTGGTGTTCGGGGAACGGCTTTGATATGGGATGCGTCGTTTCTTTCCGATGAGCACAATCTGCGTTTTGGACATCAAGAAGAGATGGGGCTAGGGATCCGAGTGGCGACGGGATTAACCGTCAAGACAGGGAAGGGAATGATCTTGAACAGTCGAGGGCATCGAAACGAGAAGCAGGTTTGGGGTAACACGGCAGATTGGTGGAACTATGGAGGGAAGCTGAGTAATGAGATCATCGGGATCCTGGTTGTCCCTGACGGAAAGATCACGCCCACAAGCTGGGGACATGCTCGGGACTACGGAGCCCTGGTCATCAATCCCACGCGACGGCCCCGGGCAAACGGCACCTTCATTGGCGTCAAAAGCGGGGTGCCCCTTCGCTTTCGTTATGGACTGATGTTTTACACGGCGCCTGATGAGGCCTCCATCGCAGGTGGAGTGAGCGCAGTTGAAGAGCGTCTGACTCGATCGAGACCATAGAGAACGGCAGGGCAAAAATACTGAGAAGGGGTATCGGTAGCCCATTCCCCGAAGGACAAGAGTGCGGTATTCGCCTGCGCTCTTGAGACGTTTTTGACTCTCTATGGAGCGGGTGAAGGGAATCGAACCCTCGTGGTGGTAGATAATGGTGGATAGTGGTGAATCGTTGGTCTGCGTGGCTGTTAGTGGCGAGTTTTGATGTTTAGTGTGATTGTGAATTCGGGTCGGTTCCTACTATTTGAATTCTTCTTTATCGTTGGTGGTTTAAGGATCAAAGCGTGAGGACGACGTTATGGGTGGAACCGACCCCAGATCCACAGAGGAAGAACTCGTGGGAATTCTGATGGTGCAATCCGTTCCTCATGGGCATTTGGATTTTCGTGAGAGATTTAAATCAGTGACTTACGCTGCTATCATTGAATGAGAACTCTCCAGCGATCACCCCAGTAAGGAAGTAACCCCTTATTGAATCCGTGGTCTTGAGCGCGCTAGCGGGCCGACTGTTTTCCGGTCTTCGAGGATCCAAAGGGAGGAGACGGTTTACTCGCTTGGCTCTATTTCATCTACAAGGTTGAGCACACGGCGTCTCACCGTCTCGCTGATGTAGAATCGATTCGCCTCGAGTTCGATCAGAATCGGAGCGACGGCGTCTATGTAGCCGAGTTCTTTTGCCGCAACCAACACTCCCAGAACCCCCAGGCAATTAATTCCTTTCGAGGTAGCGGCGATGCGCCCGGCCTTGTCATCAATAATTAACGCATCAGCGTCAATTTCTATCGCCAATTGGATTGCTTCTATTTCACCGGGATCAAGCTCCTCGAAACCCGCAATTTGGATTGATGAATCAATCGCGTGAAGTTCGATGAATGATGGAAGTTGATCGTGGGTGACCGCCAGTTCCGATGCGACCGCTGGAGGGATGAGCACGCTCCCAAATACCTGTCTCAGAACTTCAATTCGACCAATCGACAATAAATTCGAGACGGCGGAAGTGTCACTGACGACAACCTTCATTTCAGGTCAGGGAACAACGTTCGCGTTGTTTCCAAATCCTGATCGAGGTCATTGGTGTCGTAATTAATGGGAATCTCCCTCTTTCCGAGTTCATCCTGAAATTCGGATCGAGACATTCCAACGATCTTGGCGCAGCGACCCAGCGACCATTGCTCGCGCTTGTAGATTCCAATTGCGACGTCAAGCAATGCTGTCTCCGGGGTCAGGTGGCTTGCCTCTGCGATGTTGTCTGGAACCGTTACGGTCATGTTTTGAGTATATTCCGATACGGGCCCTTTGTTCAACTAATGGTGTCGTTTGCCAACAGCAAACGTTGTTCGACGGTTTCTCTTCAGATCATTTATCGGATGAGTGGGCTAATCCCCGTTTGTTCCATTCGAGCGAGTATGGCGAAGCCCTAAATCTCCTGCACTCATGCGTAAGTGGTTGATAATCAATGGAGCGGGTGAAGGGAATCGAACCCTCGTGGTAAATAGTTTTCGATTCGCGGTCAGTTCTTGCTATCTAGTCTTTTTCGATCGTTGGTGGTTTAGGGATCCGTGCGTGAATCAAGGGATGGGGGTGTGGGTTAATTGGAGCCGCCCCCAGATGACTGTTTAATTCCGCTTCGTATGCGACCGTGAATCGCGAGGACGCTGGCCGATGTAAGAATGAGCAACATCACATACCCGAATAAATCCCCTATTCGGGAATAAAGAGACACCCTTCTATCTATCCAAATCGGTTGCGTGCTTTGTCCTGATATACCCGCATCCGAGCGAAGTTCTTCTACTCGCTCTATCATTCGCTTCAGTTTGAGGTTTAGAGTTCGATTCGTCCCAATCGAAACGGCATTGTTGTTTCGGATTCGGACAATTTGCTCGATCAAATCGAGTTCCGGGGCCCCTTTTCCAGTCCAACGTTGACCTCGCTCATTGCGAATTTCTCCCCATATCTCTCCCGTCGGTTTCGCAAAACCTGAGATTCCTGCATTTGAAGATCGTGCGACACCAACGCGGCCCTCAACAGCTCTGAAAGGAACCAGTAGTGCGTGAAATAAGGAGGCACGATTTCGCTGAAAACCGCCATTGTTTGAAATATTTACAATGAAATCGATGGGTTTTCCCCTGTCCTCACTTATCGAAGTTGAGAGACTGCCTGTAGGGAACATGATCTCGCTACAGATTGAAACAGCGAACCGCCATTCTTCTCGAGTATTCTGAATTCTGCTTCGAGGAAACCGGAATACGTTATGTGACGATCCCGGCGTAAGCGTCTGTTTTCTCTGGAATGAAGCAGGGATGACCCCTTTTGAATTAAGCCACTCAAAAAGTGGGATCCCTGTCCAAGGTAGAGTTTCTCCTATGGGAAATAGACGCACTTTGTCTTGGAGCTGTACCTGGGCTCCTTTTATGGGGAGTAATAGGCGAGCGGTGTTCCGGCGATCCGTTTCTCCGAATCCGGAGAGACTGTTTGTTGAACGAGAGGGGGAGCCTAGCAACAGCGGAACGCTTTTCTGAGATACCCAGTTCGTTAACGATCTATAGAAGCGAAGACTTCGTTGTCGTAATTCAGTCTCGGGGCTCGCCGCTGGTTCTGGTTGGGCCCGAACGGCCAGCGCAAGCCAATCTTGATTTAAGGGGGGCATTCCAGCCATGGCTTCAGGCCATACAATTAACTCCGGTTCCATCGATAGCCCTTCGTTACTGAATCGAAACATATCGTTCAACATACGATCTGGATCGAATCCATGAGCGATATTGGATTTCGTAGGTATATCTGTTTGCACCACCGTTGTCACTGGGCCAGGCATCATGGTCCTAGTCGATTCCACCAGACGGAATACTCCATATACGGCAATAAACAGCCACACGCTTGCCGTTGTAAAAACTCCGACCCGCAGTTGAGGCGTAAACCAGTGCTTGATTTCCATTCCTTTTCCCTGGGAACACCTTATGAGATCGGCTCCCAGTCCACTTACCATGGCGATGGCAAAACTAACCCCGTACAATCCAAATAGATCGCTAATCTGGATCATCCAAAGATTTTCACCGACCGGAGGCGCTAGGAGTCCAAGAGGCAACCCAATAGGACCCATCATTCGCCAGACTTCGCTCCCTGTCCAAAGGCAGGGAAGAGTCAACGCCATGGGCAATCGGGTGCGAGTGCGAACCCACTGCGCTGCAAAAACAACCAAGGAAACGGTCAATCCGTGGTAGGCGCCAATCGCAAACAGCCCCGAAAAACTGTAAACAGCAAAGAAGGAATAAACACCTAACCACGTTGCACAGGTCACGAGCCCGGTTGAAACCACACTCAAGGCGACGCGCTGCGATTCGGCGGCGAGTGCAAGGGGAAGTAGTGCGACGAAGATGAGTGGCCACCAAAAACAATATGCAGTCCAATAAAGAAACCCGTACCCCATCGTAAGGCCAATTATCGACCAGGGACCCGCACCGCTCCAGCGGCTAGAGGGAATCGTTCTAACTCTCTTCAAGTTATTGTGAACGCGCTCTGAGGAAGAGATTGGGTAATCTTTGGTGTGTTTGATCAAGAATCGAGAATTCGCCTTCTTCAGCAATCACACGACCGAGCTCTCTCCATCTGTGCAAATCTGTGCTTCCTTCAATGAGATAGCCTTTTCCAGCTTCCCCTTGGCCTAAGAAAAGAGGCGGCTCATTGGCACTTGATGCGACATGACTCAACCGCGTCGGCCTGTTTTCGAATCTTCGTATCGAAATCTCAGCGCCTGTTTCACCGGTCACCATCACTTCTAACGAAGGTTCTTCAAGAAAGCCCCGCTCCCGCAGATTCCGATCGCTGATGTGCACGCTCCAGGGACCATCGATCGTGGCGATCCGAATCACCCCCTCACTATCAGAAACACCAAATGAATGGTACTCGCTACCATCCAGAGTCGCGTAAGCGTGAGCCCGAATACCGGACAAGGTGTCTGAGGTGCTACCGGCGAGTGAGACCGTCAAGGTAGATGTTGATAGAACCGTTTCAATAGACGCATCTATCTCGACTGCTTCCTCTCCTTCATCCAGCGCTTGCACAGTAAACGATGGAAGATCAACAAAGATCAACTGGCGATGAGCCGACACCAGAGGTTCGGGAAAAATATTCCAGCTTCCTGAAGCCAAACCGAACTCGAAGAATCCATCTGTTTCGTAAGTGCTTTGAAATACCAGTTCGCGAAGCTCCGGGCCGGAAGGGATCGCCCGCACCTCGAGCCGAGCAAGCGGTTCATCGTCCTCATCAGTCGCAAATCCTGAAACCCATGCCTCAACAGGACGCGCAGAAAAATCGTAGTTTATCGACATCGACTCTGCTCCGATTTTGATATCGCTAGGTAAGGACCCCGTATGCTCCAGATCCAACAACGAATAGTGATTGGCAGCGACGTTCCAATAACCTTCAGAGACGGCCAGTCTATAATCGCCATCTCCATCCGTGACCCCGTGCGCGGTCGCCAAACCATCACTACGCGTCGCCTGAATCTCGACCCCACAAAGAGGTGGGTAGTTGCCGGTCTCGTCAGGGATCGAACTGGTGAGTGTTCCCCAGATCATCGATCGCCCTCGGGTTAAGCGGATTCTATGGTCACCGGAGTTCCCATTTCGGGCGTCAATAATTTTAGAAAATGTGAGCCCCGCATTCTGATATCCAAGGTCGTATATGGCTTGGTGCCTCGGAATAACGCCCCACCGCCCTTCGGTGACCCGAGCAGAGAACTCACCTTGATGATTGGTCCAGGCAACGGTAAACAGTCCCGAATCAAAACGATCCATCTCATCGAGCAAAAAGAAGAGCATCTCGACCCCAGGGAGTCTTATTTGGGCGTCCTGAGAATCCTCAAGTACGCCAGATATGGTTCGATCTCCTTCCAGCACGGTAAGATTGGCTTCAACCGTCTCCCCTTCCGAGAGGTAACGACCGACGCCCTTTCCGTAGGCCCCGACATAACCCGGAGCAACGGCAACTAAATCGTATTCGTCCCAATCCGCAAAAAGTTCATACCGACCGTTCTCGTCTGTCGTCGTTCCTCGAATAAAATCGTTATCTTGAGAAAGCGGATCGAGCAGAGCCACAAAGACATCCGAAACCGGATCGCCATCATTGCTCACGATTCCGAAGAATTTCTGCTCTTCTGGATCCGATGTCACTCGCAACCGAACATCAACGGGCACGTATTTATCTTGAGGACTCCTCACACGATATACGTAGTCCCCCACAATCGAACCGATACCAGGTTCATAGAAATCAAGCTGAACGGAAACCTCGCCAGGCACGTCCGACAAATCGTTTGGGACATTGAAATTGAACACTTCTCCTACCATTGGGGAGAAACCATCCTGTAAAACATAGGACGCCTGTAACAGGGAATCGGGCTCCACCTCCCCCTCTGGACCGTCGACCAAGTATTTTTCAAGGATTACCCTTTGGTCGGGATTCAACTGCGAGATCGTAAGATCGATGAAACCTGAAAAATTCTCGCTAATCTCGGTCTTGGAAAGCACGACCGTGGGAGGCTCAGAAGACTCCGGCCCAGGAGGAGGCATTCCTATTTGGGCATCATCAGACATCACAGGAAGGGGAGAATTCCAGTCGAGAACGAGCCGATTCTCAACGCCTCGCTGAAACCAGGTGTCGGTGCAAAGAACGTTAAAGGCATTCGTCTCGTGAACAGCGCCCTGATACAAGGCTCCAACCAAAAGAGCTTTCGGTATCCTTAACGAGATGGGCCTCAATATCAGGTGAAGCAAACCCCGGCGTATGAAGGATTTAGCTAAAAACATCAGTCGCGAATATAGAAACCTGGGTTTGGCCTATTCAATATCAAAGTTTCGAATAGGCCAAACAAGGGTATGAACATGTGAGCAGCACAAGCAATTTGGCAGGGAAACGCGGTTGGAACGATTGACCAGCCACTAAGTGCAACAGATATGATTGCCTGGTCGTCTGCAGCGATGCCCAATGGGAGAGTTGCCTTTTCCGGTGTCAAAAAAACGCTCAATACAAAGGTTGCTAGTATAGACTATCTTGATCTGGAGGAACTACTTCCAAAGACTCATATTGGATCGGTAGACCATGCAGGAAACCTACAGTTGGAAAGTGATGGATTGAACCATTACCTGGCGCTCTCCTTTGGTTCAGAGGGACGAATGCTTTGTCACGGTCCTGGGCCTGTGTCGGGGCAGCGGTTCATACCTCACGGTGTTCCGTTTGCACGCCAGGAGGAAACTGGGTGCACACCCTGCTAGATGGCCGGTTAGTGAACGTTCGTGCGCTGAGAGCCTATTTCTCTGCTGCTGCCCCTGATGGTATGGTCTTTGACCTGCCGGAAAACGACTCGGGGTCAGTTCTTGCTATTTAATCGTTTTTGATCGTTGGTGGTTTAGGGATCAATGCGTGAATCAAGTGATGGGCGTGTGATCAAATAGGAACCGACCCCAGATGACTACGTTCCCAAATACCTGTCTCAAAGGTTCGACTCGACCGGTCGAGAAACCTGTCCTTTCGAATCGTGATTTTCGACCGTAAAACACAGGAAATATCGGGTTCAATCGAAAAACTAGAGATTCTGAAGAAAATTTCGGCAGAATCAGGGGCGACACGAACTATAGGAGAAATGCCCGACGAGAACGGTGAGTCACAACCCAAATCCACACTTTCCGAGGCGGATTTCATGCGGTTGTTTGCGCGGCACGAGATGGCGTTGCGGAACTATGCCCGCCTGATCTTGCCAGATTGGACCGCCGTGGATGACGCTATTCAGGATGCCAGCGTTACGATGTGGGAGAATCGCGCCAAGCTCCGGGACGAGAGTGGCTTTTTGCCGTGGGGAAAGGTTATCGTGCGGAACCGGTGTTTTAACGCAATCGCCAAGATGCGCCGGGATCGATTGGTCCTCGATGAAAGCGTTCTCGAACGGATTGCTAACGAGGCGGATGTAGAATCGGACGGAGGATCGCTGAACACGTGGCATGAAGCCTTGGATGGGTGTTTGCGGGAACTCTCACCGGAGCGCCGTGATCTGGTGCTTGCGCCTTACCGGGGAGCAGGGGCGGTCAAGGAGCTGGCCGAAGCGGGCCGTAGATCGCCGAACTCACTCTACAAGCTCATCGGTCGGCTGCGGGAGAAGCTATCTGCTTGTGTTGAAAATAAACTAAGGCTCGAACCTCTATGACCCCGGAAGAACGTATCGATCGCTACTTGCTCGGACAGGCCAATTCCGAGGATATCGAAATCCTGAACGAGTTGTTGGCGCGAGATCCAGAACTACGGCGAGTCTATCGTTTTCGGGTGCGGCTGGAAGGGGGCTACCGTGAGGCAGCGCTTCGGGAGTCTGCCGGAGCAGCCGATGCTAATCAAAGTAGCCAGTCGGCCCGGTGGCGTTTTTCTTGGCTCAATCTCTCCGCTGCTGCAGCCGTTGTCGCGATGGCTACAATCTGGTTTTTCGGTAAGCAAGAGCCTAAAGCCATCGCAAGCATTAGTAACATCAGTGGTCCCGCTTCCTGGACAGGCGATGCTGGTCGGGTGCAACACAATCTCGAGTCGGGAATGCAGCTATCCGGCGGAACACTCGAAGGAACGTCGCCTAAATCGTGGGTCGAAGTGACCTTTAGCGATGGTTCCGTAGTGACGTTGTCCGGTGATTCCATGCTGACATTCTCCGATCTGGGCCAGAAGGAGCTGCATCTCAAGCGTGGGGGTATTTCTGCTGACGTACGACCTCAAGAGAAACCGATGCTGATTCATACTCGGACGGCTACATTGACGGTCTTGGGGACGCGCTTCGAGGTTGAAACTGAATTGGCAGCTACAAAATTGGACGTGAGGGAGGGTAGGGTCGGAATCCTGCGCCTCAGTGACGGTCAAACAGTTGAGGTCTCGGCCAACCAGCATGTCGTCGCCGCCGCCGATGTTGAGCTGAATCCCACGAGGCGGGACGAACCTGTGCACGATTGGCATAGTAATCTCAGTCGAGGCCCAAAGGGGTTGCATGGTAAATGGTCTTTGGACGAGGGGGAGGATGGGGGGCGTTTGTGGGCGATTCCCTATCTCACGGAAAAAAAGAAGACGATCTTTACAACGGCCGCTTCACTCTCACGATCACCGGCGCCGGTTGTCGTCAAATCTGATTCCATGATCCGGATTCGAGGCCGCCTAAAAACGGATAGCCATGTTTTTGTTGGCCTTTCATTGCGGCATAGAGACGGAGAATTTGGGGGGCGTTTTCAAGTTCGTATTCCCGAGGGTGAGATCTCGGTGAGTGACGACTTCGATCTATTACTTCCCTTGAGCGAGTTTAGTCTGGATCCGTCGCTGAAAGACATGAGCGCCATCCTTCCGTCGCGTCTGGAGGGGCTCGTAGTCAAAACCATTTGGTGCCACAGTCTCTACAATAAGGCTGGGTTGAGTATTAGCCATTTCGGAATCGAGGAGCCAACTCAACGGGAATGAGATGAGGGCATGAATAGGTTGATGAAATGGGAATCTGGTATAGGCCTATCCGCTAGTGATCAAGCAACGCTTGCACCAGCGGCTCGAGGATCTTGGCTTCGCTATCAAACGGACGTCGATATTGACGTTGCGAACGATTCTTTCGCTATCGCCTGTCGTATGCTTTTCAGCCGAGAGCGATATCGAACTCCATGAACCGACGATTCGGAAATACAACTTGGACGATCGTTGCCGTGTCGATAGCAGCGAGTGCGAGCTTGCGGGCCGATGACATCAAGAACCTAGCATGAGAAATACCTCGAGAATCCGGCATGCGCTAAATCAACCCCGTTTTTCGGCGTTCGAATTCCTCGCCGCAGTTTTTATCATTGGCGTATTGTCGGGACTCCTTCTGGCGGTCTTGATCGGTTAGAAGGGAAGACTCGCTCAACATGGTATGCTGTAACAACATCAACGACGACCTTGTCTTGAAAATCGCATGAGCACTCGTTCTTGACCATGGCTCTACACACCCGTTCTCTTGCGGCCATTTCTCGTTAGCTTAGATTCGTTCGACCTCGGTTCGATTTGGCTTGCGAGCGCAGACCGGCCCCCCTCCATCATTGAGCTTATCGAGGCGTCGTGCATGGATTGCCACGATGCCGAGACTGAAACTCGCCCTGATTTCGAATTGCGATCACGAGCTTTGTCGGCTCTTGAAACTTTATTAATACAGGAGAACCGAATGCATCAGCACGAATTTGGGCGCGCTGGATGGCGACGTTTGACGAATTTAGAGTCGAGGACACCCTCCATGATCTCCTCCCCATCACGTCTAGGATTTGACTAGATTCAGAAACTGATGGAAGTTGAATCTGTTATCCTTTCACAGTTCAATTGGCGTCTGAGTCGGTTAAAATCTTCCGAGGCAGATGGTCGGCGATTGCCCGATCACACGTCCGTTTTATGTGGAAGCAATCTCGGGGATGCCAACAATCATGACTATCGCAATCTTCCGATCATGTTGGCCGGCGGCGGATCTAGTCATGGCTACTATGTGACTTTCGAACGATCAGACAACCAGCCCTTGTCAGATCTCTCTCTAGCTCTACTGCATAACATCGGCGTCGAAGTACCTCGGTTTGGCACGAGTCGAGGTCGATTGGATTGGAGTTAGTTGGAGATTGCCGAAGATCCGAGAACGGAAGGGAAAGCGTTTCAGCAATTACGCTGCTGGCTCGAAGTTTTAACAGAGTTGAATGCTTGGAGCGGTATGTACGAAGTATTCGAGATCTGTCTGATAATCACTTCTGGCTTGAGTCTCTTCTGATTCACTTCGAGGATTTGGGCCAGTTTTCCAGGCGGTACGGCTCGATTAACTCATTCTTGAGTCGAAAAGGCATAGAGGCTGTGGTGGGTTCGGACGTAAATCACTCCATCGACAATGGCTGGAGTGGCGAAGACATTGTCTTCCAGATCATTGGTGGCGAGGATTTCGGGGTTTGGTCCGAGGGTGAGGACGGTGATCTTTCCGTCCCCTGAAGTTGCGAACAAGAGGTCGTTGGCAATGAGTGGTGATGCATAGTGTGTGCCACGGGATCCGGTTCGGATCTGGTATTCGCGTTGCCCCGTGCTCACCTTGAGGCAGGTCAGGAGACCGCCATTTTTAATCAAGTACACGTAGCCCCTGTGATAGATGGGGGAAGGCACCTCAGGAATGCCTCGAGTTTCCAGGACTTGGATCGAAGCATCTTCGACGATTCCGACTGATCCGATGTTGATCGATAGGAGTCCGTGTGTGCGATATCGAGATCGTAGCTCTGCGAGTGACGCTAGTTGTTGTTGCCATTCGTTCTGGTTGATTTCACCGTCGCCGTTCTTGTCGGCGTTGCGAAAACGAACAGTCGCCCCGTTCTGGGGTGCTTCCGCCCCGAGCGGGCGATGGAAGATCCAGAGCCGCGGAAACTCATTCTGATCAATCGTTTGATTGGTGTTTTGATCTTGCTGATCCAAGAGTTCTTCAAAAGATGGAAATGGCGGCCGAAGTACGGGTTCACCCATTTTGTTCCAAGCGGCGACAATCACTTTGTTTCCGGCGATTACTGGGGAGCTCGTGGCGGTCGTCGCGCATTTGGTGACCCAGCGGCGTTTCCCTGTAGCAAGGTCGTAGGCTTGAACGGATCGTGCGGTGTGAGCGATGAGCGTTTGCTCGGAGACAATCGGGCAGGCCGTGCAGGCCATCTCGGAGGTGAACTTTTCGCCTTGGGGCACTTTCCAGATTTCCTTCCCTGTGTGTTTGTCTACTGCGAGGAGGAAGTGGTCCACATGATTGCCGCGGTAGAGGATGACGCGATCCCCGTAGATCGCGGGGGAGGTGGCGTTGCCAGCGTACGATTCTGTCAGTGGCATTTTGATTTCCCATAGCTTCTCTCCGTCCAGATCGAAGCAGTGCAAACCGCAGGATCCGAAATAGGCGACGATACGTTCACCATCGGTTGCGGGCGAACTACTCGCGGGGTTGAATGAAGGATGTCCGGACTCGATTTCGTCGACCTCAACCACTCGTCGCCAGCGTTGCTTGCCAAGGGAACGAGAAATGCAGACCACGGCGAGTTGTTTTGTTTTGTCGTTGAAGGTGGTCAAGAAGAGGGAATCGCCACTGATGCATGGAGAACTGTGTCCAGAGTCGAGTGGTAACTGCCATTGTACGTTCCGTTTTGGACCGAACCGGATTGGGGGCGAAGCGCCCACTGCGATGCCCGAAGAATTGGGACCTCGGAACTGTGGCCATAGGGCTGTCTCCGCGTTGCCAATGGTGGTTGAGCAGACTGTGGAGAGAATCAGCAATGCCATGAGTCGAGCGCGAACAGTTTTCGGGGATTTCCTCAAAACGCGTAGCGATTCTTGCTGTGAACGATCAGGAATCTGGCTCACGTGAAACTGATTCGTGTCTTCCGTCATTTCTCCTATAGTTGGTGATGAGACAGATTCTGCCGATGATTTTTTCGCTGTCTCACCGTAACCAGCAAAACCTTGTCCGGAACAGTAGGGACATCGAATGCTTGTCGTGGTGTCCCTAGTATTTGAAGTTTGTGATTTGACTCGTGCAATTCCGGGGTGGGTTGACGGTGAGGGCCTCTCGGTTCTTGAACCGGCGATTCCTAGACAGGATAGAGTATTTAAATTTCTGAAAAAACTTTGGCAGGATCTGAGTCATTGCGAACTATAGAAGGGATGACCAATGGAAAGAATGAGTTGCAGCTCCTATCCGCGCCATCGGAGGTGGATTTCATGCGCTTGTTTGCTCGACACACGTTGGAACATCACTCTTACACTCGGCTGACCGTTTTGAATTGGTCATTTTTGGATGACTTTCTCCAGGATGCTAGCGTCTCATTTTGGGGAAGTCGTGCCAAGCTCCGGGGCGAAACCGTTTGTAAGGTTCCATTTATCATACTCTAAAACAACCTCCATACTATGAAATTAGGATTCATCATTGCAACGATCCTGACATATTGCATCACCCTTCCACTTCAAGCGCAAGACGCAGCCTTTAAGGCTCCCAAAGACGTGACTTTTCGAAGTGCTGCTATTATCAGCGAAGGAACTCGGATGGCAGCGGAAGTTTTCTTTCCCGATGGTGCTAAGGAGAGACTGCCAACCATCCTCATGAGCCATGGTTGGGGCGGAACCGCTGAATCTCTACGCCGGGATGCCGTCGCATTCGCCCGAGCTGGATTCTTAGTCGTGACCTTTGACTACCGTGGCTGGGGCAATAGCGATGCGCGGCTGATTGCTTCAGGCAAACTCACAAAGAAGGACGGTAAGCTGGTATCGGAGGTTGTAGAAGTGCGAGGCGTGGTTGATCCGATCGACCAGACAACTGACATCTTAAACGCCATTCACTGGGTTCAGGGTGAAGCTCTCTGTGACAAAGAGCGCCTGGGTATCTGGGGCTCCTCCTTTTCGGGAGGGCATGTCGTGTACGTTGCAGCCCGTGATCCCCGAGTGAAGGCCTTTGTCAGTCAGGTCGGCGCCATGGACGCACGCTGGACGCTTGAGGATCCGCAATTGAGAGCGCATGTCTTCCAGCAGGGAACCGCTCGGGCTCGCGGTCAGATCGGCTATCCTAAACCCTTCGCGAGCTTCAATAACATGCGAGGCCAACCCGTGTGGGAACGATTAATGCGATATGCCCCAATCGAAGATATCGCCCGATGCGAGAAGTGCGCCAAACTATTCATCATCGCAGAGCACGAAGAACTGTTCGATAACAAAGACCACGCGATTGCCGCCTATGAGCGTGCCACGGGCGTCAAACGACTAGTCACGGTTCCTGGCATCAGGCATTACGGCATCTACAACGAAAAACGTAGTGAGGCTCAGCAATTGGCAATCGATTGGTTTAGCGAGCATCTGCAAAGGCGTGAGAAGGATTGATTCGAGTGTCTTTATACCGCTTGCGCTTCGGATGCGATGATCTTGGAACCAAGAAGAGCTGAGTTTGAGTCCTTTGAGGATGGATTCCAAGGCGAGAGATGAACCGATGATATGAGGCGCAGTGTGTCTCTGAGGCTCCTTGAACACCCTGGTGATACTCAAGCTTTGGATTTTTTTGATCGGGAATTAGTGAATGCTTCGGTATTGGTAGTCTTTCACCGAAATTAAATCGGAGCACACGCTTCGGCGTGGGCTAAGTGCGTTTTTTTGTAAGTTATGAATCTATTTCGTTCATGCCACAGCGTTTGGCTTTGGTTTATTGGACTGTTTGTTCTCGGTGGCACGGAAGTATTCGGAGCCGTTGCGGAACCGAAGGGTGTTCGCTTGAACGAGATTCTCGCATCAAACCAAACGGGTGTTCGTGATGACCGCGGCGAGAGCAGCGATTGGCTGGAACTGTTTAATGCGGGTAACAGGCTGGTTTCCCTCGAGGGTTATCAGTTAACGGATGATCTTTCGGATCCGAAGAAGTGGGCTTTCTCGGAGCAAGAGATTTCCGCCGGTGGGCGCCTCTTGGTATGGATGTCTGGGAAAAATAAAGGAGCGGATGCGTTCGTGGAGTCGAGTGCTGTTGCGGAGGCTATGCCGATGGACGAGGTGTTGATCGATGCGGGCGCAGAATGGAAGTATCTCCTGAAAGACGCGATTGAAGAAGGAGAAGCTCAGCCGAGAATTCCGGCGGATTGGACAGAGATCGCATTCGATGACCAGGCGTTTCGGTCGGGGCGCGCCGGATTTGGTTATGGGGATGACGATGATGCGACGCAAGTTCCGTCCGGAACAACGGTGATTCTGATGCGGCACGAGTTCGTTTTGCCGAAGCGACCGGCTTCGAATTCCCTGATACTGGAAATGGATTACGATGATGGCTTTATCGCCTACTTGAACGGGCATCGAGTTGCGTCGGCGAATGCTCCGGCAGAGGTCAGAAACTTTGGCGCAGTTTCGCAAGGGGGACATGACGCTGGGATTCCTGAGCGTTTCGATTTGTCTCCACATGCTGGGCGGCTCAAAGCCGGAAGGAATGTATTCGCGGTCCTCGCGTTGAACATCAGTCCGACCAGTTCGGATCTGTCCTGTCATCCGAAACTGGGTCTTCTTCCAGTGGTCTCACACGCCAATTTCACACTCGAGAAAGGGGGCGGTGAGTTGTTTCTTGTAGCTCCGGATGGCTCTGTCGCGGATCAAGTGTCTTATCCGAAACAGAGGGCTGACCAATCCATGGGGCGGTCATCGGCTGATCCAAACGAGTGGCGATATTTCATGGATCCTAGCCCTGGAGCTGTGAACGGAGTCGGGCGACTGCAATCGAAACCGCTCGATGCGCCCCGGTTTACACCAGAATCAGGAGTCTTCGACGATCCGATTACCCTGGTGACTCACTCTGTCATGCCAGCGGGCAAAGTCATTCGGTGCACCATCGATGGAAGCGCCCCGAACGGAGAGAGTCCCGTCTATCGCGGGCCGATCCAGCTTGGGCACACGGCGCGATTCAGGGCAGCTGTCTTCGATGGGCGTGAGCGGTGTAGCCCCATCGAATCGGCGACTTACATCGTCAGGAACCGCCCCCAATTGCCCGTGCTCGCGATTTCGATGACGACGAATAACTTTCATGATGTTCACTTGCGACCGAATGTCACCGGTCACGCGGGTGAACGTCCAGGATTCCTCGAGTATTTCGACCGCTCCGGTGAACGTGTTTTAGCGACGGGATTTGGTCTGCGGCTTCATGGGGGATCGTCGAGGGGAGGGGGGCTTGGAACGAAGAAATCCTATCGAGCTTATTTTCGTAAGCGGTACGGGGATGGTCGCTTAGGCGGCGCCATTATTCCGGCGGCCGAAGTGGAGGACTTTGATAAGTTGGTGTTCCGTGCTAGTGCCAACGACAAGGCAACCCACGGCTCGAGTATTCGCGATCAGGTGGTGCGTGATGTTCATGCTGATATGGGAGGGCTGGCGGCAAGCGGTTCTTGGGCGGTGTTGATGGTCAACTCAGAGCATCGAGGAGTCTACAATATCACCGAGCGGCTCGACGAGGAGTTCCTGGCCTCGCACCTCGGCCCTGGCGAATATGACGTCATCAAGACCGGAGAAACTCTACTGAGCGGAACACGAGAGGCTTGGGATGAACTCAGGGACTTTGTGTCGGCGAACGATTTTTCAGACGATTCGAATTACGAGGAGCTCTCTAGACGGGTGGATCTCGAAAACCTTACGGCCTACATGGCCGTTAACATGTGCTTACTGAATTTTGATTGGCCCAACAACAATTGGTACGCCGCACGGCGAGTGCCTGACGGGAAATGGATTTTCCTCTGCTGGGACGCGGAATGGGGACTCGGCTATCGTCATCCTGGATTTGGCGACGCGCATTACGGGATCGATATGGATCCCTATGCGTTCATGGATAGCGGCGGGGGCTATGGCGGCAGCTTGATTCGGTTGATCTTTCTCGCGGCCTTGGATAATCCCAAGTATGTCGCGTACTACCGACGGGCAGTCCGAGATTACTTAGACGGTCCACTTTCAACCGAGAATATTCTTCGCCATGTTCACCGTCACCGGGATGCGATCGCCGAAGACTTAGCTGTCGAATACCGAAACCGGGGACAAGGCCTGGATCGATGGCATGAGCAGATCCGCCAAGTGGAATTATTTGCGCGGAACTGTCCGGTCTACTTCGAAAAGCACACCGACGAGTACTTTTCTTTTCGGAATACTCCTGGGAGCAACGCTCGCTTGAGCATGATTGAAGGGGGAGACGGTAGGCGGCACGTGGTCTACCGTCAGTCTGATGGACGATTGGGGGAACTTGCTTCCAGCGTCGATGGTGAGGACTGGACTCAATCGGTGATTCGCGTGGATGGGGCCTTTCCGTTGGCGGCGGGACGGCCTTTGGTTTATTCGCTGGATCCGGGAAACCGACGAATCCTCTATCGGGGACACGACGGTCACCTTCATGAACTTTCCGCGTCAGCCGGCGAGGGCCTTTGGGAAGCGAAGGATTTGACCTCTCAGCTTAAGCTTCCGATTGCGAGTAGTGACCCAACCGCGGTGGTGGTCAATGGTACCCTTCACATAGCTTACGTGGACAAGGGTTCACGACCCTGGGAGGTGTGGCTTGAACCCGATGGGATTTGGCGGGGGCATCCGTTGCCAGCCAGTCCGCGTCCGGCGAGTGACGTGACCATTGCGGCGGCGGCTTCTGGCCTCTACGTTGCCTATCGAACCATGTTCAACGTGCCTTGCGTACAAACGGTGCCTTGGGAGGCCGTCTCAGAAGGGCGGCGACCGTGGAGGCATCGACTGACCCAGAGAGTGCCGTGCACTGGTCATCCGATTGGATCGGATGCCGGCGGAACCTGGCGAATCATCTTTCGACCGCTACCGAACTGGCCTTTGCGTGAGCCGTTCATCTTTCATTGGGACAACGGGAGAGGCTACCGTGAGTATGCGGGATCAACCGATGGCTTGATGCAGGGAAGGGAAGCTCGGCAACGTTTTCAGGCCTTGGAATTGATTGGCGAACCGACATCCAAAGCCGCCAGTGATGCGATTGCTTTGGCGGATCCATCGGGCATGCAGCACTTCTTGGCCTACGTGGACACTGTCGGCCACCTTCAAGAGGCGCGCTGGATCGAACCGATCAGGACTGATTCCCGTGGGGGACGATGGGAATTGACCGACCTGACAAGAGCGGCACAGGCGCCACTCGCCGAGGGAGAACCGGCTGGACTGATCTCGAAACTGAGGTCGGATCGTGCCTACGTCTACCGAGGGCGCGATGGACAGATTCACGAGCTGAACTTTGATGGAGCTTGGACGCATCGCAATCTCTCCGAGGCTGCATCCGACTGAAAGTCTGAGGCAACGAGAATGAGTTTTGTGCTTTGGACGCCGTCGTTTGGAAGGGAATAGCGGTTGCGAATCCGCGCGCCGGATTTAGGCCCGTGCAAGAACCAGAATAAAGGGTGCAAGCGCGACGTGATCGAGGATGTACTATCTGTGTCGGAGAGGCCCGTCCCGCCCAATGAGGTAACGGAATGTGAGGATGGCTCGGATGGTGATAAAACAGCGAGTGAGCTCGAGATTACTCATGAGGTGTCGGTTTTAATCTTGTCAGACCTCAGCACGAAGCGGTGCGAAGTAATTAAGAATCATCGGACATTTCCTTCCTGCTTTGAAAAGGGGCTTCAACAAGTGCCTGCTCTCGATGTTAGGATTCTTGGAGAAAAGCAATCAGGTCGCGCATCTGTTGAGGGGTGATCCCAGCTTCTAGGCCTTCGGGCATTAGGGAGGTTGCGGTGACCTCGCGGCGTTTGATTTTTTGTCGGGGAACAATTTCTTCGAGGCCTTGGGGCAGTTTGAGTGAAACGCCCGTTGCATTGTCTGCGGCTAGTAAGCCTGTGAATATCGTGCCGTCGTGCGTCTCCACCACGCAGGTGACGTAGTTGGGATTGATTGCCATGTTGGGATCTAGAATGTGTGAGAGCAGATCTTCGACGCTACGATGCGAGACTCCGGTGAGGTTGGGTCCTACATCTTTCCCGAGGCTGCCGACTTGGTGGCACATAGCACATCGTGTTTCGAACAGATCTTTTCCGCCGGTGGCGTTGCCAGAGTCAGGAAGTCTTTCAAGCCATTCTTCGACCAGCGCTTTTCGATTGCTATATTCTTCGTCCCCAAAGTAGGCCTTGGCCCGCTTGGCAATGGCGCTCGAAGACCAGCGCAACAGCGTGCGACGTTGTTCGAGATCTAGGTTCAGTTCCTGAACTGTAATCTGCTTTGTATCGAGTGCATCGAGTATGGCGACCCGACCGGACGTTCGACGAAGGATCCATCGAATGAGCTGCGGTCGAAAACTTGGAGACAAGCCGCGCCATCGGAGAATGATTTCTTGGGCGAGGTTATCTGAGTCATGCAGGCGCATTCCTTTTAGGGCGGCTTCCTGGACTGCGGGCAGTTGGGTTGCTTCGAGTAGCTTCAGTAGGACCTCCTTCGCCTCAGTCGCTTCGGCAACGATGGCGATGGAAGCCAATCGGTCGGATAGCTTGCGTTCTGAGTCAAGAGCACGGGTAGCGGCGGCGTGCCAAGATTCACGTAAAGTTGGAGGTAGCGGCAGTTTGGCAATGCGATGAAGTGCCAGTAAAGCTTGCTCTTCACCTGCGAGGCGATGGGTCCAGTTGGCAAGGCATTGACGAGATGACTCAGGTGGTGCTTGTGTTTCCCAACTGGCACGCAGGCCATCTAGTAGTCCTCGGGGATGTTCGATCGGAACGCTTTCTAGCCATTCATAGAACGCTGGATCCTGCCCAGATTCATTGGTTGCCAACTCGGTCAGTTCCTTCATCAAGTCGTCGTGCGCCCCGAGCGGAGTTTCGATAACTTCCTTTAGCAGCGGCCAAGCCTTGTCTTTGATGGCTGTCCAAACAGCCCGTCTCGACCACAGATGCTCGTGGTCTTTAAGGAGGAGCCCTTTTAGCGCATTGACTTTGTCAGGATGCGAGCGATGTCCCGTTGAGAGCGCGGCTTGAAAACGAACTCGAGGATGGGGATCGTTTGCGGCAAGGGCTAGCATCTTCACCAAGAGATCCTCTGTAAGCGACAAGCTTTCGCTTTGAATTAAAGCACGCTCACGTTCAGCAGGGGATGAGGATTCTAGAGCTTTGGATACTTCGAATGCAGATGGGGGCGAAATCTTGCCTCGTTCATATAAGAGGCGATGTGCGGTCGTTGCTCTCCAGGGGTTTGCATCCGTCAGGGCCGCTTTGAGCTGAGCCTCTGTGGCCGCGGAAAGGGCTATGCCTGGATCGGGTAGTCCATTCTTGGGAAGAATTCGGTAGATGCGCCCACGATCCTCTCCTGCGCGAACATTCATTTTGGCGAGCACTTTGGCGGGAATGTAATCGGGATGCTCGATCACATCCCGTTGCATGTCGATCAGATAGAGGGCGCCATCGGGACCGTATTCTAGGCCGATGGGGCGAAAATTCGGATCGGTGCTCGCTATGAACTCTTTTGTTCTCTCTTCAGGGGCTCGTTGTGCATGGAAGATAGGCCCGCTCTCTTCGAGTAAATCGCGGTGGACTAGGTTTCCCACCACATCGCAAACGAATATGCTCTTTCCTAACACTTCTGCAAACGGTCCGGTCTCAACCAATCCCATACCGCCTGCAGAGGAGAAATAGCCTGCTTGTTCCGGATGATTCACCCGCGTTTGTGCAGTGGCAATGGGGTAGATTCTGGCAGACTCACCATGCTCGGAGATATTCACAGTGGCTTCGAATCGGGGGAGAGCCGGATTCAGATCAAGGTAGCGCTTGGCGATGATGCGCTGCTGCAGGTAGTTGATGTTGTAAGTGGTGAAGCTGTGTCCCGCCCGGTCGAAGACAAGACCGAAGCCGCCTCCGGTGTGTGCGGTGCGTTCGAAAGTGCCTTCGTCGGGATCAAAGGCGAAATCGTGGTCCCCAAGTCTCGTAGCCGGAACGTCCGGCTTGAGGGGGGAGAACACTCTTCCTCCGGCGCCACCGTTGGCCCCGTGCATACGACCGTCCGTTCCCCAGCGAAGACTGTTCAGGTTGCTATCGGTGACGCCAAGCTTGAAGCCTTCCAGAATAATGCGACGAACATCGGCGACGTCATCGCCATCACTGTCCTCCAGATAGAGGATTTGAGGCGGTGCTGCGACCAGGATGCCATCGCGCCAAATGGCTACCGACGTGGGAAAACTGAGACCTTCCGCAAAGACATGAGCTTCATCTGCGACGCCATCCGCATCCGTATCGCGAAGTAATCGGATGCAGCCTCCAGGGCGTTTGTCCGGGCCAATGCCGTAGGGGTAGTCTCGCATTTCTACCACGTAGACTTCCCCAGGCGCTGAAAAGGCCAGAGCTACTGGGTCTACCACCATGGGTTCTTGGGCGAAGAGCGACACTTCGATGGCTTGATGGTGCTCAAGGGACGTGAGACCAGAATCCGCAATGAGGCCGCTGGCGAGGCATAGATTTAAGAAGATTGCGCGCATTGGCGGAGTGTATGCCCAAGAATCGTGGCTGTCCACAAAGGGGCATTCTCCGCCAGGGCGACGATGCTTACCCGTCTATTGCTCGGAGGCGTCGTGCCGGCTGTTGTTTCTGATGATAGGTTCAACCAAGATCACAACAAGCCCCCCCGTAGTGTCTTTGTCAGTATGCTGCAAGCGACGGGAATCGAATCCGATTGATTTGTCCTCGCAAAGGCCTGGACGAAACCTTGATTGGGGTAGAGTGCGTCCGCGTGCTGAAGGAGGTTCTTGCATGAGTTTAACCGGTTTTGATGGGGCAAGCCGGAAAGAGCCAGCTTTTCGGGTGAAGTTGATCGTTTTGTCCAAGAACAGAGCGAATTTGTCCTAGACGGTGGGAGGGTTTCTCAGACAGATTTGGTATATGTACCCGTTCTTGCAAGGCCTTGATGGCGTTGGTAGACACGAGGATGGAATCCGTGTGCCTCAGCGACGCCTCCCCGGTATCGCGGCTGAGGCGATGGGCAAAATGTGTTCCTGGCATCGTGTGACCGAATCGTTGGTATTGAATGTGTTTGGTTGCTCAGCGTCGAAGTTTGACTCTTATCATGGTTAAATCCTCTCACGTCACCTTTCTAGTGGCTTTGGTGTTCTCCGGCCTTTCTCTCGTGGATATTCGCTCGCAGTCTCCAAGCGATGCTGGCGTCGCAAGGGCCCAGTCCGGGCTTCAGGTTCTCTATGATTTCAGCGGGACAGCCGTTGAGGCTGTCGAGGATCGATCGGCTGCGACACCTCCGATCCGGTTGCGCGTTACAAATCCAAAAGCCGTCGAGAGAAACGGCGGTAGTCTAGTGATTAAAGGGGTAACCCGCCTGCAGTCGGATCGATCGGTGGGTCGAGTGGTTGACTCGATCCGACGATCTGGCGAACTGACACTCGAAGCGTGGATCACGCCGGCCAATACGGAACAATCGGGACCGGCTCGCATTTTCTCGATCTCCAACGGTTCGAGTCAACGCAACATCACGCTCGGTCAAGAGGGGGACAAATACGATATTCGACTTCGCACGACTCAGACGGGAGTCAACGGACTTCCCTCCCTGACCTTGAAACCAGGATCCGCGAGATCCGAACTGACCCACATTGTCTACACGCGAGACCGATCGGGACTCACGCGGGTCTTTCTCAACGGAGACCAGGTTGTTGAGAAAAACATTGGTGGCTCAACCGAAGGTTGGGAACGATTCAGAATCACCCTAGCCGATGAGTTCGGTGGCAAACGTCTTTGGAAAGGAACGTATCATTTGATCGCGATCTACAGCCGCGATCTGCTTCCCGGCGAAGTCAAAGCGCACTATGAGGTGGGGCCGGACTTCACGGTGTCCGACGCGACCCTCGCAAAATCCAAGCGTTCGCGGGGCGCCGAATTGTTTGAAGATCACATTGCTCCCATGTTCGCCAAGCATTGCTTGGAATGCCATGACTCGGCTACGGCCAAAGGCAAACTGGACCTTTCCAAGAAGAGCACACTTTTTGCCGGTGGTAGTGGAGGCGAGGTGATTGTTCCGGGCAAGGCTGCCGAGAGTTATTTGTTCGAATCTGTAGAGTCGAACGAAATGCCGGAAGATCGCACGCCTCTTTCCAGTCGGGAGAAAGAGCTGCTCAAGGAATGGATCAACGAAGGTGCGGAATGGACGTTGGGGCAGATCGATCCGGTGGTGTATGAGCATGAGGGTGCGGCTGAGGAGAACTGGCTGCGTCGATTGACCGTAGATGAGTACGTTGAAACGGTTCGGTCTGCCGTAGGTGTCGACATCCAACGGGAGGCAGGGGAGATTTTGCCAAAGGATTTGCGCGCTGATGGCTTCAGCAATACGGCTTACAATCTGAACGTTGATATGGGGCACGTGAGCGCCTATGCGCAGTTGGCATCGATCATCGTGGAGCGGATGAATATTCCTGAGTTTTCCCGGCGATTCGAGCGGAAGCTGAAGTTCACTGACAAAGACATGGGCAGGCTCATCAAGAAAATGGGCAAGTGGCTGTTGCGCGGTCCCGTTGACGATGGCGAAATCATACTCTACCGAGGAATCTCCACGTCCGTTGCCAGTGCGGGTGGTTCGCTCAACGATGCGGTCGGCTACATCGTCGAAGCGATGTTGCAGTCACCGCGGTTCATCTATCGGCTTGAGAACCAACGTGGGGATGGTTCGTTCTGGCCGGTGGGACAGTACGAGCTCGCATCTCGCCTCAGTTATTCCCTTTGGGGCGGCCCACCCGACGAGGAACTGATGCGGGCCGCTGATGAGAATGAGTTGTTCGATCGTCCACTGCTGGAAGGGCAGATTGATCGCATGCTGAAGGACCCGCGTGCCGTGGGGCAATCCATACGCTTTATCTCCGAATGGTTGAACTTGAATCGATTAGCCAATCTACGCCCGGCCAGTGAAAAGTATCCCAAATGGGACCCGGCACTGGCGGCTGATATGCGTCAGGAAACGGAATTGTTTTTTAGGGAAATTGTCTGGAATCAAAAGCGGCCGTTGTCCGATTTGATGAACGCGCAGATCACCTTTGCGACCGGACGTCTTGCCGAGCACTATGGCATTCCGGTGAAGGGTGACGAGTTGCAACGATACGATCTGTCACAAGTCAGTTCACGCGGTGGTCTGATGACCCAAGGTAGCGTGTTGACTGTGGGCGGTGATGACGCGTCCATGGTGACCCGCGGACTGTTCATGTTGCACGACGTGCTCCGCGGTACAGTGAAAGATCCGCCTCCTGGTCTCGATACGACTCCGGTGCCATCCAGTCCCGGTAAATCGAATCGCTTTATCTCTCAGGTCCGAATCGACAGCACATCCTGTGGAGGCTGTCATGGGAAATTTGAACCGATGGCTTTTGCGTTTGAGAAGTACGATGGACTGGGTTCATTCCGCGAGCGGGACGAGTTCAGTAACCTGCTTCGTGAAGATGGCGCCATTCTGATTCCGGGCGAAGCGAAGGCCAAACCATTTGCCACCGCTGCCGAGTTGATGGATCTTTTAGCTGCCAGCGACCGCGTAAAGGAAACCATTACTTGGAAGGTGACACAATGGGTGTTGGGCCGGCCACTTGAAGCGCGTGATGTGCCGGCCATAGATAGCATTCACGAGGCGAGTCAGAAAAATGGCGGGACTTACGCAGACTTGATGAAAGCGATTTTGACAAGTGACCTAGTTTGTAAAACAAAAACTGAATTCACGGACAGTTCATCGAACGGATAGCCATTCAAAAACGGACGAACAACATGAAGGAACCACGCATTAATCGACGCACCATGCTCAAAGGCCTCGGGAGCGTTGCCATCGGACTTCCCTTGATGGAAGAGATGATCTCTACCCGCGCGTTTGGTGCGAATGGCGCTCCACCCGTTCGCGCTTTCAACGTCTTCTTTGGTCTTGGAATTCCTGCTCCACTGCAGACCGAAGGCTTTGATGATGTGCTCGAACCCTTGCAACCGCTGAGCAAGAAACTGCTCATTATGCGCAACGTCGATCAGGTCCGTTGCGATGAGTCTGGGATTAACGCCCACTTTGACGGTGCGTCAGGAGCCTTCACGGCTGAACCACCCGATGGCGAGGCCAAGTCGGGCGGGCCGTCCATTGATCAAGTGATCCGGCAGGCTCACTATCCGGACGGGATGCCGGATGGAATGGTGCCAACCTTGATCGCGGGCACCTACTTTCGTCGGAGCCGGGTCAGTCGATATGTTCATAGCTACAACTATGATGGTACGGTTGCGGCGACGATTCAGGAGAAACCGCGCGATCTGTTTAATCGGGTATTTGGCACAGTGACCGTAGGGGATGATTCCGATGCGCTCCAGCAGCACCTTAAACGGAGCGTGCTCGATTCTGTTGTGGGACAGTATCGGCATTTCACCGGTGCCAACTCACCGCTGGGTTCTGCGTCGAAAGGGCGTTTGAAGGATCACTTGGAACGAATTCGCGAATTTGAACAGCGTGCTTACGAAATGCATTTAGACGAAGCCGAGGGGCCAAAAGTCCCACCTCGTTCCGAGATTGCTCACGGTGGTGAGGCGGATCCGGGAGGGGAAGGGATCGACATGCGCCTCGACGATCTCGTCACGGAATGGCGCTTGATGTCAGATCTCTACGCTCTCGCGGTTCAGATGGACCGTACACGTTTCGGAGCCCTGACCTTTCTTGCTGCGGGGGAACGACTCCGTATCACCGGAGACTATCACTATGGTGGGCGAAAGGTTTTTACCTTCGATGATGCCCGCCAATTGAGCGCGAGCGGTTCCGGGGGCTGCAGTCACGAATGGTGGCACAAGTTTAACGAGAGTAAGAAGAATGAACAGCTACGTGCTCATGCCCATATGAAGATGCGAGAGGTCGCCTACTTCCTGAATCGGCTCGATGAGACAAAGGAACCGAATGGACGGAGTATTCTTGAGAACTCGTTGATCACGGTCTCAACGGAATCGGGTGACGGCCGTCATTCGGACTCAAAACGCGAATTGTCCGGTGTCTTTCATGCCATTACCGGAGCCAATGGCACCTTCAAGACCGGGCAGATTATGGACGTGGGTCACGAGGGAATCGATGTCTATAACTCGATGCTCACGGCGGTTGGCGCCAAAGATCGTCTCGGTCCGAAGAACCGGGAGCAGTTGGCAGTTGATCAGATTCGGGCGTAGGTTTGGGGAGCCCGCGGGGAGAAACTTGCGGCCGGCGATTAATCAACGGTTGCGGTTTCCTGTCGGTATCTTGAGAACCTGGGAGACTCGTTGAGGGGGGGATTGAAAAGGGGTGCAGAGCAAAGGTCTCTGTGGTGTCCCCCCCCGGTGGCGCGAGCGTCCACGCGAGCCGTTCGTCACTGTAGTAAAAGTGTTGATGAACGTTGTTCAATGCGCGCCAGGGGCATTCACCGCATGTGGCCAGTCTTCGCGCGCATTGTTTCTTCCAGGTTTGGCGATGATCTTCGCGACGAACGGCTCGCAAGGACGAGACTGTGTCAAAACACCCGGCGAATGCCCTGGGGAGGGGAAAGCGACAGCTTCGCTCTCGCACTCCAAAAAATTGCACGGATGTAGGTCGATTTATGGAGTGCTGAAACGGAGTTTCAGCTTTCGCCAGCGCTGGGATGGTCCGATGCAGCGTTTTTACACAGCCTCGGCCGCTCTCCCCACCCAGGCCTTTACTTAGTAGCCAATGTTCCCCGTTACAATCACACCCCGTTGAGGGTGGATGGGGTGCCGACAGATTGACCTTCGACTAGCACCGGGTCGAGGTTGCGTTCCATAGATCCGTCGCCGGAAGGGACGGTCAGTCGATGGGCCAACTGTTGAACCGCCAGGCGACCGATCTCTTCGGCTTGGACGTCGATTGTGGTAAGGGAGGGGTAGAGGGCACTCACGATGGCTTGTTCATTATTTGCCGAGATAATTGCAATGTCTTTTCCGGGCTTCAGATTCCTTTCAGCTAGGGCTCGGTAAACGAGGAGGGCGATACTGTCAGCCGGTACAAAGATCGCAGACGCCGGGCGATCGGCATTCAATACGCGATTCAGCAGTCGCTGCACCGTTGCAAGGTCATTGGCCGGCTCGAGCGGAAGGGTCCATTCATGATTTGCTCCTACGTAGGACCGGGTGGTGGCACCCCGTTTTTCGGCTTGTGCGGTGAATCCGGCCTGGCGTCTTTCGAACAAGGCGTGCCCCGGCTTTGGGGAAAGGAAGGCCAGGCGTTTGTGCCCGTGGTCAATGAGATAGTTGGCTGCGAGCACGCCAATCTCCCAATCATTCGTTCCTACTGCGTCGCCGGGCGCTCCCAGAGGGCGCCCCATGAACCAGACACATGGGTGATGTTGTAGCCATTCGTCGAAGCCCGGTTCGAGGGCGCCCATGACATTGCCTTGCATCGCGGTTTTGATGAGTACGCCGTCCACCGGCCGAAGGCTCGCGGTGCGTAGCGCGTTCGCTGGATCCGGACAGTCGGCGATCAGAAGGCTTGCGTGACTCTTGGAGACCATTTCTTGGATCCCGTGCATGACCTGCGCAACCACAGGTAATTGGGCGAGGGTGCGATGAATCCCGAGCGTTACCAGAATGAGAATCTTTTTTCGCAGACCAGCTGAGCCGGATGTCGATGATCTCCGACGGAGCCTCTGGTATCCGAGCTGTTCGGCGGCATGGGTGACGCGGCGACGATTCTCCTCGGAAACGGTGGGATGGCTGTTCAGAACCCGACTAACAGTACCAAGCGAAACACCGGCCTGTTCTGCTAGGTCGTGAACGGTCACTTTTGGCCTGTTGCGTTTTGTGGGCGACATTTTATAGATGGGCCATTCTGTCATAGCTCCCCTTCAAAAGACGGCAGCCTCTGTTGTGGACGGCTCATTATTGCGCTACTTGAGACGATAACAGCAGCAAGAGGCAAGCTGTTATTTCAATGAAATAAACAAAAACGGTTTTGTTTGGGAGTGCTTTGTATCACTCTTCTGGTGGCCTCTCTCAGAACCTTGAAAAACTAATTGCAATGTCGCCTTCTCTCCATTGGCTCGACGGACTCGTGATCGTGCTCTACCTCCTTGGCATTACCGCGTTGGGTATTTGGTCCGGACGTCGAGTCAGTCGATCTCAGGATTTCTTCATGCCCCGACGCTTCGGGAAGTGGATGATGATCATGCACGCCTTCGGAACCGGTACGGCCTCCGATCAGGCGGTCACGGTGGCTTCGGCTACCGCGCGCAACGGTGTTTCTGGTATCTGGTTCCAGTGGTTCTGGTTGATGATGACACCGTTTTACTGGCTGATTGCCCCGATTATGCGTCGGTTCCGGGCGACAACGACGGCTGATGTGTATGAACTCCGCTACGGACGCAGCGTGGCCATGTTGTTTGCCGTGGTGGGTATTGCCAGCATGATCACCAAACTCGGGCTGATGCTGAAGGGCGCTGGGGCATTGATCGAGTCCGGTACGGGCGGTCTTGTCGATGCCAATCTCGCGATTGTCCTAACGACGATTCTGTTTGTCGCGTATGGAATGGCCGGAGGATTGGGGGCGGCGATTGTGACCGACTTTGTGCAAGGGTTCATGACCTTGCTATTCTCGTTTATCCTCTTGCCGTTCATATTGAATGCCGTCGGTGGCCTGGAGGGGGTTCGGGCAATCTTGGAGCCGGAACATGCCGACAAACTGTCGTTGGTTGCGCCGGGCAAGATTGGTGTGTTCTGGATTATCATGATGGCCATTCAAGTCTTGGTTGGAATCGTGGCGTTTCCCAGTGCGATGGGTAACTGTGCAGCTGGAAAAACTGAACTTGAGGGACGTGTCGGTTATATGTGCGGCACGTTCATCAAGCGGATTTGTACGGTGGCCTGGTGTCTCACTGGAATCGCGGCCCTTGCCTGGTATCTCCAACAGGGCATTGCGTTGGAGGATGTGAAGGCGGACAACGTTTATGGCGAGATCGCTTACGAGTTTCTACCGGTTGGGATGCTGGGGGTCTTCATCGCTTCACTGTTGGCGGCGATCATGAGTTCATGCGACTCGTTTATGATCGCCGCATCCGCATTGTTTACCGAGAACCTGTATCGACCGTGGGCCTCGAAGAAGGACGTTCGACATTATCTTTGGGTCGGTCGGTTCGCGGCGCTGGCGATTGTGTTATCCGGAATGCTCTTTGCCTTTTGGCTGCCGGGCGTCATCGCCGGACTCATGATATGGCTTAAGATTGCGCCGATGATGGGCGTCGCGTTTTGGCTCGGGCTATTGTGGCGTGGGGCCACGACGGCGGGTGCGTGGGCCAGTACGATTGCGGGCTTCAGCGCGTGGTGGCTTTCAGGTCAGGCCTTTTTTGTCAAATGGTTGGCGAGTTTACCGTTCGGGGAACGTCTCGGTTTGGTTACCATCGAGAAAGGGGATGCCGCCGTGTATGAACCCTGGGGGATTCTATTCTACCTGACAGCAGCGACGGTGACAGGCTGGGGAGTGAGCGTGTTCACCCGTTCGATGCCAACAGACCGGTTGGATCGGTTTTACCAACTGACACGCACGCCCATTCAAGAAGGAGAGGTTCTGGAGCGTCCCTGTGAACTTCCCGCCGGCGTCAGCCCGGCTGAGCGTCCGATGTTGCTTACGGCTGGCGGACTCGAAGTTCCGCAACCGTCGCGAACTTCGGTGATCGGTTTTGTAGCCGGCGCGTTTGGAGTGGCCGTCCTGATAGGCGCCTTCGTTTGGATTGCCCCGTAGTTCGGTTGATTGAACGTGATCTTGAATGGATGAGTCATGAGTAACTGGAGAGACCAACCCTGGGCTGGAGTGTATCCGGCGACGCTGTGCCCGTTTCATGATGACGAGTCAATCGATGAGGCTGGTCTCAGGGAGTACATCACTGAGGTCGCGAGTGTCGAGGGAATCAATGGCGTGGTTTGCAATGGGCATACGGGAGAGATCATGTCATTGCGACCTTGTGAGCGCGATCAGGTGACGTCGATCGTGCGGGCAGCTGTGGATGAGGTGAACCGTGGAGCTTCGAATCCGGTTAAAACGGTTACGGGAGTTTCCGCCGAGGGATCGCTTGAGGCAATTGAGCACGCTAAGGCCGCGCGGGATGCAGGCGCGGATGCCATCTTGCTGATGCCGCCTCATCATTGGCTGCGGTTTGGGCGAAGTGCGGACACCGCGGTCGGATTTATTCGAGATGTGGCCGAGGGGGCCGGCGTGCCGATCATCGTTCACCAGTATCCCGCTTGGACCAAGGCTGGGTACACGCTCCATGAAATGCTGGAGATGGTGCGGATTCCTGAGGTGGTGATGATCAAGATGGGCACGCGGGACATGTCCCGTTGGTTATTCGACTACGAGCAACTCAAGAGCGCTGCGCCTCACGTTTCGATTGTCACCTGTCATGACGAGTTCTTGCTGCCAACCCTGCTAGAAGGAGCCGATGGCGCATTGATCGGTTTTGCGGGTTTTGTTCCCGAGTTGATGGTGCAGACTGTGCATGCCGCGTTGGATGGCGACTTAGCCGGCGCTCGTGAGGCCCGCGAAACCGTCGCCCCACTGGCGAGGCTGATTTACAACTTCGGCGAACCCGGTTGTGGTGCGCATCAGCGGATGAAGGTGGCACGCTGGTTGATGGGCCGTTTTCCAAGCCCGCACTTTCGCCGTCCAGTGCGCCCGCTAACGGCCGAGGGGATTCAAGATATTCGCGATCAACTCAAAGCCATCCATTACCCGGTGGTAAAATAAATTCCCAAGTGATCGACATCTTCAATCACTGCTTGCCGCCGCGTTACGTGTCAGCATGTCGATCTCATATAAGCGGTCCGCTAGTCATGTTCGATCGCGCGGTTCGCATGCCGGGGATGTCAGATCTAGATGAACGTCGACGAATCTTGGATGCGTTCCCCGGCTATCGGCAAGTGCTGAGTCTGGCTTCGCCTGCTCCCGAAGCGATCGCGGATGCCGAAGCATCACCCGCACTCGTGCGTCTCGGGAACGACTGTCTTGCGGAATGGTGTCGTACAGATCCCGATCGTTTTCTCGGCTTTGTCGCATCTCTGCCTATGAATCATCCGGAGGCCGCACTTCGGGAGGCGAGAAGGGCGGTTGGTGAACTCGGTGCTCTCGGAGTTCAGGTCTACACTCATGTCAACGGCGCGCCATTGGATCGGCCGGAGTACCTGGCCGTCTTTGAGCTGATGGCTGAACTCATCCGACCGGTTTGGTTGCATCCGCTGCGCTCTAGTCAACAGGCTGACTATCGGGACGAAAGAATTTCGAAGTTTGATCTGTGGTGGGCTTTTGGTTGGCCTCATGAGACGAGTGTCTGCGCCGGGCGACTGGTCTTCTCCGGGCTATTCGATCGATGTCCGAATCTTCGAATCATCACGCATCACGGAGGCGGCACGATCCCAATGATGGAGGGACGGATTGAATCCGGCCTCCAAGCGCTGGGCACCCGCTACGCGCCGGCGGACATGCATGCCGCGGAGACGCTTCTACGGGAACCAGCCATTAACGGGTTCCGCCGATTCCACGCGGATACCGCGACCTTCGGTTCACGTATTGCCATCGATGCCGCGCAATCGTTCTTTGGTTCGGGGCAAATGTACTTCGCCAGCGATTTTCCCTTTGCTGGTATTCGGGCATCCATCGAGGCAGCGGAAGGGCTGTCTCCTGAAATACTTCATGGCAACGCTGCCGCGCTGCTCCAACCCGGCAACGAATGAGTAAGGGCACGCTTCATTCCAGCGAAGTGCGATCGTTTTCCGACGAAGCAACGGGAGTGCAGGTACGTCAACTGACGAATCATCCGTCGATTCACCATCACCCGTTTTACTATCTGCCAGCCTGGGACGATGCGATGCAACGAATGACCTTGGTCTCGCACCGCACCGGCAAACCACAACTCTACTCGATGCCTTATTCTTCGGGGGAACTGGTGCAGTTGACCGATCGCAATGACCTGAACGAATGGTCGATTCATCCCTCGCATGATGGTCGCTTTGTCTATTTCACGGCGGGCTCGGGTGGATGGCGGGTCGATACCGATTCCTTGAAGGAAGAACAATTGGTGGCTTTCGACAACGATGTTGTCGGGGGGAATGAAGGGCTGGTCGGTGCTGCCATGGGGACAACAACCGTGAGTCGGGATGATCGTTGGTGGGCAGTGCCGGTGACACTCGGTGATGTTGCGAGGTTGTTCGTGATCGATACCGCCTCCGGGAAGTCCTCGGTAATCCATGAGGGGGATACAATCGGTCATCCGCAGTTTCATCCGGATGACTCCAATCGATTGCGCTATGCCGGTCCGCATCATGCGCGCATTTGGACGATTCGCCGCGACGGTTCAGAAAACCGGCTCGTGTATGAACGGAACGTAGAGAAAAAGGAATGGATTGTTCATGAAACCTGGTGTCCGGGGACGATGGAGATCCTTACTGCCAACTGGCCGCAAGGTGTGATTGGAATCGATGTTTTATCCGGATCTATCCGCCAAGTCGCTCGGTTCAATGCCTGGCATCCCATGATCAATCGGAAAGGCAATCTTATGGTAACGGACACGCGGGATCCCGATATTGGGTTGCAGCTTTTCAAGGTAGACGATGGCAACAATCCTCCGCAATCGCTTTGCACAACGAGTTCATCGAACGCGGGCGACCATTGGAGCATCGATCATTGTCCCTACGACGACGGACCGGTGAAGGTTTACGCTCCCCAGCACACGCATCCGCACCCAACCTTTTCACCGGACGGTCGACGGGTGGCTTTTACCTCCGATCGATCCGGGCATTCACAGATTTACGAAGTTGAGATTCCTGAAGAATTCAACAGCTGATCAACATGAAAACGCCAAGTCATCCCTTAGGGTGCCAAATGTCGAATTGGGGTTCTAAGTCGTTGATGGATTGGAATACCCCGAATGAAAGTTGATGTTGCTGGACTCGTGATTAAGTTTGCAAAGGAGAGTTCTGGTTGGGGATATGGCTCAATTGAAGGAGCATTGATGAACCTCGGCCATGACATTGGAAGATCGACAATCGCTCGAATTCTAAAACAGGCAGGAGCCCCTATCGCACGGAAGCGGAAAGGGCAGATGAGTTGGGACGAATTCCTTGGAGCTCACTGGGAAGTCATGGCGGCGATAGATTTCTCTACCACCGAGGTTTGAACGCTGCGCGCGGAGTGCCCGAGAAATGTGTGTCGATCGAATGATATTCTTCGGAGAGAAATCATTGAGGCATGCGATTTCGGAGGTGGAGAGATTTTATAATCACGAACGCCCGCATCAGGGGCTAGAGAACAAAATCATTAAGCCCGACTTTCACGAACCAATCTTGATTGAAGAATCGAATGTCGAAGTCGGCTCGGCGGATTGATGAAATGTTACTTCCGAAAAGTAGCCTAAAAAACGAGCGATTGGACATTTGGGCCCTAAAGGGTACTGAGAGAGCAGTGAAGGGGTAGTGAGCGAGTGGTCAGAGGGTTGTGAATCTGCTGGCACCTCTTGCCTGCTTCAATTGTAAACCGTTTATGATAGTGGTTTGCAAAATGGTACCGGTGGTCGGGATCGAACCGACACGAGGTTTAACCCTCCCGGGATTTTAAGTCCCGTGCGTCTGCCAATTCCGCCACACCGGCAATGGAAGCGGAGGGCTGTGATTGCCCTCGTTGGCAAGAAGGAGGGACGCTAGCAGAGAGTGGCCGAGCTGTGCAAGGGGGCATTTGAGGGAGGCTGCAGATTCTTAACCACGGATTTCAGAATCCCACGGATGAAGGGTTCCTGGATGGTAGCGATGTCTTCTTCACGTTGGTGCTGAGGAGGGGCGGTTGAGTTTCCGTATCTTTTCGCTTTTCCGGGGCATAGGTGGCTGGTAGGCATGGGGAGGTTCTCCCAGAGATCGTTGGAGTAGATGGACGAAGGCTTATCAGTTGAGACGTTGGCTTGGAGGGATGTGGCTCCTGAGAGCGCTCCCGACGATCGAGTGGTTGATTTATGGTGTGTGCGTTCCGGGGATTCGCGGTTTGATGATGAGCGCTTTTTCGACTGTCTCAGCGAGGGGGAGCGTGATCGAGCAAGCCGGTTCCGGTTTGAGCGTGATCGGCGTTCTTATCGGGTGTCTCATGCTTGTAAACGTCATGTCTTGAGTCGCTACGTGGGCTTGAGTCCGGCTGAACTAGGCTTTAGTGCCGGGGAATGGGGGAAGCCGCGCTTGTGTGGTCCGGGACCGGACTCGGAGTGGGAGTTTAATCTGAGTCATTCCAAAGGGGTCACTTTGTTGGGCGTTAGCCGTGGATTTGAATTGGGCGTGGATGTCGAGGGGTGGCAAACAACGGAGCGGATGGAGCCGATTTTTAAACGCTTTGGCTCTGAGGCTGAGAAAGAATCTTTTGATGCGGTGTCAGGCGTTGAACGGGCATCGCTCTTGACGGGGTGGTGGGTGAGCAAGGAGGCCTTTATCAAGGCGATCGGCCGAGGCTTGTCGCAGGCTTTGTCCGAGTTCTCGATTCAGCCTCTCGTTGCGGGACGGTGGACGCTGGGGGAGGTGCCTTCGGAATATGGAGCGGGCTGCGATTATCAACTGCAATTGATCTCGATTGCACCGGGACATCTCGGAGCTGTCGTCGGTAGAGTCCCCTCGATGACGCTTCGAGGTTTTCATTTTGAATCTGTTTGGGCTGATACGGCGACCGACTAGACCTTGAATGCGGTGAAACTTTGAGGAGACGAGGGCTTTGATGCAGAAAACGCGGCGCTTCTGGCGCATATTCCGATGCTTGTTGGCTGGTGGGGTGGTGGTCGTGTTACTGTTCCTCTTCATGGTCGGGCCTTGGCCTAACTACAGTAATGGGCTCGAGGAGGCTGATTACTTGGAGACTTCTTTGGCTCGCGTGAATGATCGGTCGAAAAAGAGCTTATCGACTGAATTGTCGACTGGGAGTGGTTTGACAGCGGGTTGGGCTCGAATGTCTATTACACCCGCGATAGGAGGTCCGTTGGCTGGTTATGGTGCGCGGAAGGGGAAGCCGTCGACGGGGATCCGGGACGAGGTTTTTGTGAAAGCCCTTGCGCTCAGCGATGGTGTCGATACGGCCGTGGTTCTCGGCTCAGATTTGCTCATTGTTCCGGAGAATATTGCGGACGCTGTGCGGGAGAAGATCTCTGAGGAGACCGAATTGTCAGGCGACGAGATCCTGTTCAACGCCTCTCATAACCACTCTGGGCCTGGAGGTTTTGCTCCGGGGATTGTCTCGGGGCTTTTTAACGGTCCTTATGATGAGAATGTTCCGCGTGCTTTAACCGAGCAGTTTGTTGCGGTTATCAGGTCGGCCTTAGCGGGGATGGCGTCAGCCCAATATGTGACCGGGGGCGTGGCCGTAGAGGAATATATCCGCAATCGCGAGCGAGAGGACGCGCCGATTGATGCCGAGTTGAGTTATATGTTGTTGGAAAAAACGGGAGGCGAACGCTGTTATGTCGTGAGTTACTCCGCCCATCCGACCGTGATCGGGAGTGATAGTTTTGAGATTAGCGGGGAATACCCTGGGTATCTAATGGGACACATTGCCGAAGTAAGTGGCGCTGAGGCGATTTATTTGGGCGGAGCTTTAGGAAGTATGGGCCATCGAGCGCCAGAAGGAAACACGGGTTTCGAACGAAGCCAGGCTATGGGGAGGGCTTTGGCAACGATCGTTTTGGATGAGACACGTGAGGTGACTGAGTGGGAGGAAGGGGGCGATGTCGAGTCGATCGGTGTTCCCATCGACTTGCCTCCCTACCAAGCTCGACTTAATCGAAAGCTCCGCTTTTCGAAGCACTTGCTCCCTCTTCTCGGAGTGGATCATGACGCTTGGCTGCAAGGCGTGCGGCTCGGAAACACGGTCTGGATCGGAACGCCGGCGGATTTTAGCGGTGAGATTAGTGTCGAGTTGAAGGCGGATGCAGCGACATCCGGAATTGATCTCTGGGTCTTGAGCTTTAATGGGGACTATGTAGGTTACATTTCACCGGATCGTTACTATAACGACCTCGAAGCGGATGGAACACTCGGTTATGAGCGAGGGACGATGTCGTGGCTAGGGCCGCAGCAAGAGTCTTACATGGTCCGTCTGATTGATCAGTTGGTAGCTGGCTTGTATGGCGTTGACCCGGAGTGACGTTGTCCGACGGCACAGCAATAGAATAAAGAAATAGTGTAATGCCTTCTCTGGAAGGATTGTCATAATGGAAATGATGAAAGCATCGATAGGAATTTTCGTTTTGGGACTCACGGTGAGTTCCTCCGCGTTGGGAGCCCACTCTGATTGGCCGCAATGGCGGGGGCCGAACAAGAATAGTGCTGTGGGCAGCGGGTCGTCCATTCAGTGGGGCGGCTTGAACGACGCCAAGATTGCTTGGGAAACGAAGGTGGGAATTGGCTATTCGAGTCTTTCGGTGGTGGATGGCCGAGCCTACACCATGGGGCATGATGGGGATGGAGAAAATGGAAATGAGACCATCTATTGTCTGGATGCCAAATCAGGGGAAGAACTATGGAAGTTTACCTATCCGGCCAAGCTTTTGCCGGCCATGCACGTTGGCGGGCCTAATGCGACACCGACGGTAGCCGATGGTGCCGTGTATACGCTGAGTAAGGATGGGCAAGCGTTTTGTTTGGATGCCAAGAATGGCGAAACGCGTTGGACGGCAAATGTTGAAGAGCTGTTGGGTATTAAGACGCCAACTTGGGGGTATGCGAGTTCTCCTTTGGTTTATGGAGACAAGATCATACTCGATGCCGGACGCGTGATCGCGCTCGATCGAAAGACCGGAAAGCAGGCCTGGATCTCCGGAAGCACTTATCATCCTGGGTATGCGACGCCCGTTCTGTTTGAGAATGGGAACGATCCGATTCTGACCTCGTTCGACGGGAAAGGTCTCTCGCTCATCCACGCTCGAAATGGGGAGGAGATCGCTCGTCATCCATTCAAAACTCAATACAACATGACTGCGACCGATCCGGTTGTGGCGAATGACGGAGAACACATTTTCATTTCGGCAATTTCCCAAGGCGAATTGCTCAAGTTTAACGGAACGAAGCTGGAGTCCGTGTGGGAAGGGAAAGCGATGCGCAATTCGATGAACGTTTGTGCAGTGAAGAACGGATACCTCTATGGGATCGACGGAAAGCACAAGAGTTCCCGAAGCCGCTTCGCTTGCGTCCGTTTGAGCGACGGCGAGGAAGTTTGGGCGAAGGAGAACTTCGGGTATGGCACGATGATCAGTGTTGGCGAAACGCTCCTTGTGTTGACTGAAGCAGGTGAGTTGGTTGCCATCCCAGCTTCTGAATCCGGCTACTCTGAGCTTGGGCGCAAGAAGGTTCTCGATTCGATCTGTTGGACGCCTCCATCGATTGTTGGAAACCGGGTCTTTGTGCGTAATGATATGGGGCGTGCGTTGGCGATTGATCTTCCTTAGTCTGCTCGGTGTTCTCGCCAAGCGATCCTCGTTTCCTCTGGGAACGGGGAGTTTTTTTTAAGTGAGAGGTGAGAAATGAGAAATGAGAAGTTTGGGGCGCAACATCGGGTGGGCTTTTGTTTAGAAAAGTTTTGCTCCTTCTGAATGAATCTTTAGCCTGGGGCGTATGTTTAGTGTCGAGAATCTCTTTGATCTGGCGGGAACGGAGCACGCGGCGATCTTTGATGATACAAAATACGCCTGGGATGCTCTGAAGAATATCAAGGGTTACGTGGATGCTCATATTTCCAATGAAAAGCATCATGTCACCAAGGGTAGCGTGTTCATCGAGGAAAACGTCAGCATCGGGGAAGGAACAGTGGTTGAGCAGGGCGCGATGATCCAAGGCCCTTCCATCATTGGAAAGAACTGTCAGATTCGTCACAACGCCTACGTCCGCCCTTATTCCGTGATTGGTGACGGGTGTGTGATTGGAAACGCAAGTGAGATCAAACACTCATTGATTTTTAACGAATGTCAGATCCCGCATTTTAATTATGTGGGTGATTCTATTCTTGGGTTTCACACTCACATGGGAGCCGGCGTGAAGATCTCTAACCTCAAACTGACCACGGGGACGGTATTGATTGATGAAGTGGATCAATCGGGTATGCCGATTGATACCGGACTTCGCAAGTTCGGGGCCCTGATCGGAGACGGGGCCGAGATCGGATGCAACGCGGTATTGAATCCTGGAACCATTCTGGGGAAGGGGACGGCTGTGTATCCAAATGTGAGTTGGCGCGGGATCCTTCCAGAACATATGATGGCTAAGAACCGAGCACCGGTCGATGTCATCATGACCCGCCCTCGTTCGAGCTAAGTCGCTTAGCCCGGGGCTTGCTTTTGAGCTCCGCATGAATGCTTCATGATCAGCACTTTGGAATCAGAGTCTTTCGATTCTGAGAATCTTTTCGTTACGGAGGTCGAACGTTTCTTTTCTACCGAGGGGCCCTTGGCTGCCGCCAAGAATTTCGAGTATCGGCCCCAGCAACAAGCGATGGCTGTTTCCGTTGCTCGCGCCCTGGAGGAGGAAGGCAACTTATGTGTGGAAGCCGGCACAGGGGTGGGAAAGAGTTTAGCCTATTTAGTGCCTTCCATCCTCTATGCGGTGAAGCATGGCAAGAAGGCGATCATCTCGACTCAGACTATCAATCTACAAGAGCAGTTGGTCGAGAAGGATCTTCCCTTGCTCGAACATGTGCTGGGAGTGAACTTCCAATACACGATGCTGAAGGGGCGAGGGAATTACCTCTGCACGCGGCGTCTCGAGCGAGTGATGCGGCAGGCTGATAGCCTGTTCTCGAGTCCGGAAATTGCCGAGCTTGAGCGTATTTACGAATGGTCCAAAACGACGCGAGACGGGAGTCTATCAGATTTTGATCAGGAACCGGATCCGAAGGTTTGGGCTCAGGTTTGTTCCGAGCGAGGCCTGTGCTCACCGAAACAATGTGGCTCCAAATCTGAATTCGCTGAGGATGGTGTATCCTGTTTCTTCCAGCGCGCTAGAAAGCGGATTCTTTCGGCCGATGTGTTGGTGCTCAATCACACGCTATTCTTCTCCTTACTCGGTGGCGTTGAGGAACAGGAGGGCGGGGGGATCATCTTTCGAAATGACTTTGTGATCTTTGACGAGGCGCACGGGGTTGAGAAAACGGCGGCGCGGCACATTGGGATCGGCCTGTCGCGACTGCAGGTGAAATTCTCGTTGAATCGGCTTTGGAATCGCAAGACCGAGAAAGGTTTGATGGCGATGCTCCGGCAGGGTCGATTGGTCACGGAGGTGAATCGAATTCATCTCTTGGTGGATGCGTTTTTTGAGGAGCTTGAAGGGGCGGGTGATCTGATTTGGGAGGCGCAGCCGGATCGACGTCCCGGATCAGGAAATCGTCGTCCATGGAAAGAACTCCGCCTTCGCAAACCTGATATTGTGGAGGACACGCTGTGCCGGCCATTGCTGGAATTGCGAAAGGAGCTCGGAGAGATCATCAAGGAATTGGAAGACAAGGACATGGCCCAAGAACTCCAGGAATGTAGCCGTCGCTTGGCGGAGATTCGCGAGGGGATCTTGGTGTTTCTGTCGCAGCAGGCGGAAGGGTTTGTTTACTGGATGGAACGAGGCGGAAAGATGGGGACGAATCTCTCCATCCATGCTGCTCCGATCGACATCGCCCTTTACCTACGGCGTCGCTTGTTTCAGCAAGAGACCTCTGTCGTGATGACGAGTGCCACCCTGGCCGTTGCTGAACGGCGAGGTGAGGTGGGCGCCTCTGCTGACGTGGGAGCGATGGCGAGAGATCGGGGCTCGAGAATGGCGCAGCGCGGATTGGACTATTTTTCCTCTCGTGTTGGAGCGAAGGGAGAGGCTGCGATGCAGCAGGTTGGTTCGCCTTTCGACTACCCGAGTCAGATGAAATTGTTTGTGGCCGGGAAGATGCCAGATCCGCGCGATAGTGCCTTCAAGGATTCCTTGGTGAAGTGGATTCGGCACTTCTTAGAACTGTCCAAAGGTCGAGCGTTTGTGTTGTTCACGAATTTCCGTTTGATGGGCGAGGTCTATGAGTTGGTGCTCCCGTTTCTTGAAGATCAGGGATACAACGCGCTCATCCAAGGAGGAGGCATCCCGCGGTCCAATCTTCTGGAGCAGTTTAAGCAGGATACGAGTTCTGTGCTGTTTGGGACCGACAGTTTTTGGCAGGGCGTGGATGTGCCGGGTGAATCCTTGTCTAACGTGATCATTACGCGGCTACCCTTTGCTGTGCCGGATCATCCCCTCATCGAAGCCCGAATCGAAGACATTGAAGCAAGGGGCGGCAATGCCTTTTTTGAGTTCTCGCTCCCCGAGGCTATTCTCAAGTTCCGTCAGGGCGTGGGGCGTTTGATTCGAACGAAGACGGACTCGGGAATGATCGTGGTCTTGGATAATCGTGTTTTACAGAAGCGCTATGGACAATCGTTTCTGGACGCCATTCCCGAATGCCCGGTGGAGGTTGTTTAGTGTCGGGTTCCACATGGAAGTTGGCACAAGTGTTCATACTGCATTCTGAGTGGAGCTAATGAAAAACTCAGGGATCAAAGGTAAGGAACGGGGGGTGAATTTTTTTCTTTACAAGCCGGAGAAGTATCCGTTGGAGAATCGAGATTCTTTTGAATTTTCGATTGCAAAATAGAAGTGGGCAGGCATAGTCGTCCCGTTCCCTATAAGAGAATAATCCTCCTGCGGAGGAGGATGGCGGGCTCTGGTGTTTAAATCGTGTGTCTCCAGAGCCCGTTTTTTTTCTTTTTGTTACTTTTTCTCTTTTTCCTTCGCCTTTTTTCGCTGATTCCTTCCTAAACGTTCGTCAAGTAGAGCTGCGTTGATATATCCTGTCATCGCGTGTGAGGGAAGTCGTCTTGAGTGGTCGATGTCTCACTGGGAATAATTGGTATCATAGTCATGGATTCGACCTCACAGCAGGCTCCCAAAACGGGATGGGTGACAAGAGCTCTTGAGGGGGCTCCTTCATTTGTCTTCATCTTGTTCGCTATTTTTGCGTCCTTCTCGACGTATTTTTGCATGTATGCGTTTCGGAAGCCGTTTGCGGCGGCCACATTCGAAGGGCAGCAGTTCATGTCCAGTGCGGTAGAACTGAAAACAGCGATCGTCATCAGCCAGATATTGGGCTATGCCCTGAGCAAATATCTCGGCATCAAGTTTTGTTCCGAGATTACCCAACGACGACGGGGCATCATGTTGATCGGGCTTATCTTTGCAGCTCAGCTCTCTTTGGTTGCATACGGTTTTATGCCGGGAAATCTGAAGGTGCTTGCGATTTTCTTTAATGGACTGCCTCTCGGCATGGTTTGGGGTTTGGTGGTTTGGTATCTGGAAGGCCGAAGAAGCTCAGAGCTGTTGTTGGCGGGACTCAGTTGCTCGTTCATCGTTTCGAGTGGAATCGTGAAGGATTTTGGGAGAGCAATGATGGCGGGTGATATTGCTGGTTGGTGGCAATCCGTTCCTGTCGTTGGAGGCGTCATCGCACCCCAGCTCACGAGTGTGAGTGAAGGGTGGATGCCAGCGGTAGTGGGGCTTCATTTCTTTCCGCTTTTTCTCATCGCGGTGTGGATGCTGAATCAGCTTCCAACACCCAGTGTGGAAGATGTTCAAGCGCGAAGCGAGAGAACGACCATGGACGGAGCGCGGCGCATCAATTTTGTGCGTGAGTTTTTTGGCGCCTTAACGCTGCTCTGCGTGGCTTACTTGTTTTTGACCGCCTACCGAGATTTTCGGGATAATTACCAGGTCGAGATTTTGGGGGATCTTGGCTACCCCTACGAGGACAACAAGGCCATCATCACGAAAGCGGAAACTTTTGTGGCCTTTGGAGTGATCGCTTGTTTGGCTTTGTTGAACCTTATCAAGAACAATCGTTGGGGATTAATCGGCGCTTATGGGGTCATGATTGGGGGCGTCCTATTGCTGGGTGGATCCACCCTCGCGCTCGAGATCGGGCTCATTAATGGGTTTTGGTGGGTGACGCTGACGGGGCTGGGCTCCTACTTGGCCTATGTGCCCTATGGGTCCGTGTTGTTCGATCGGCTCATGGCCACGACCAAGGTTGTAGGCACGGCCGTGTTTGCCATCTATCTAGCGGATGCGATTGGCTACACTGGATCTGTTGGCGTGCAGCTGTACAAAGATTTGGCGCATGGCGAAATGTCGCGGCTCGCCTTCTTCAAAGGATACACCTGGTTCATGGCGGGACTGGGCGTTTTTTGCCTGGTATCCAGTTGCTTCCTGATCGTTCGCAAGGTGGACCGGATGAATCAGGCGTAGCCTGCAGGATCCTGCGGGGGCTTTATTCGGGCAGAGGGGAGGGGCGATTGGATAGTTCTCAATCGCTCCAATGAGTATTGAGGAACTCGATCCAGTTCCCGTGCATGATTCCCTCGAGATCTTCCCTCTCATAGCCTCGGGCTTCCAGGAGGGAAACGATCATTTGAAGTTTTTCGATGGAATCGAGATCGCTAGGACATTGCTCCGTCCCATAGCCTCCGTCCAAGTCACTTCCGATTCCAACGTGCTTGGCGGAACCGGTGATTTGGCAGATGTGATCGATGTGTTCGATGATCGCCTCCACTTTGAGTTGAGTGGACTGCGGGGTGGATTCCCCGCGGACCCAGTTAGGAACCATCATCCAGGCATCGAAGACGACTCCCACGACACCGTTTCTTGCTGCTAGCAGCTTAATGTGTTCATCGCTTAGTTGCCGCTGAGCAGGAACAAGCGTGCGGCAGTTGCAGTGGCTTGCCCACATGGGCCCGGAGTAGCGATCGAAACTTTCAGTGAGAGCCTCATCGGTCAGATGGGTGAGATCTAGGATCATCCCGAGTTGTTCCATTTCCCGGAGAAGTTCTCGACCGCGGTCGGAAAAGCCTCCTTCAACGCCCGTTCCGGCAGCGTAAGTGCCCGGGCCATAATGGGCAGGGCCGAGGGCGCGGAGACCGTATTCATAGGCCCGAGTTAAGTGGTCGAGAGTGACCATCGAATCAGCCCCTTCCAGACTCAAGATGTAGCCGATCGGAAACTTTGATGAAATGGCTTCATCCTTGGAGGCCTGTTGCCAAGCTTCAGCATGATTGTTGAGCTCGCTCTTGTTGGTGATCTGGCGGAGCTCTCCGTCAGCCTCCATTGCACGATACCAGGCGAGCTGTGCTTGAGTATGGGCCCAGGCTTGCTCGGGAGAAGACCAGCCGCTGCGGGGATTGGAGGGTTTGACGTAGCGGGCGATTTGGGTGGCTACGCAGAGCCCGATTTGACCCCGCCGCATGGCGGGAAAGCTCACGACTCCATTGCCTCGATCAGCCTTGTCGGTGAGCTTGGCCTCGCGTCGTCTGATTTCTGGCAGATCCTCGCGGAGATCTCGATTCCACTCCATGGCATTCATGGAGAGATCTAGGTGGGCGTCAAAGAGAAACATGAATTCAGTCGGAGCGTTGGTTCAGTTTTTCAGTTGAGTTTGAGAGCGGATGTGAACGCGTCGGCCTAGATTGAGAGCCTTCTTTTCCGAGCCGTGATGGGCCACTCATCGATGACTTGGTCTGTTGAATCGAGGACGTAGGCCTGGTCATAGAGGGCAACGGTAGGACAAATGTGTTTCGGAATACCACGAAGATGATCTCCGACCTTCAGATCTGCACATGCGGGGCTTCTGACGACAAGATGTTCTTCGCTGTGAGTCTCGAAACTTGCATCGGGGATCCGTTCAAACAGGACGCGGGGCTGAGCTTTGTCGGCTGAGATCGCTTTGTGTCCTAAGTCGACACACACCGCATCGGAAGCAAGTCGGCTAATGACTCGGGTCAGGACTGTCGCGGCTGTTCGGAAGGGTAAATCCGGGTAGTCATCACGGTAGCCAGTATCCCATAAGACGGTTGTTCCGGGACTGCACTCGGTCACCTTGGGGTTGTTCGCGTGAAGGGCGAATGTGGGCGAGCCTCCAGCGATGAAATGGGGAACGGGAATCCCAGTCGCCTCGAGCTCTGCCTTCAACTCTAAAACCGGTGCGAGAGCTGCTTGAGATTTTTCCTTTCGATCCTCCAAGTCAGGATCATGCAAGTGCCCATCGTAGACGTGGAAACCTGCTGCGATCGTGGAGGTGTTGTCGTGAATGGCGCCGTAGAGCGACTTTAGTTCGGGGCCGGCAGCGATCCCGGTTCGTCCCATTCCGCAATCCACGTCGACCAGGACACCGAGCGATTGAGAGGACTCCTTAAGCGCTGCATTCAGCTGCTTGAGTGAGTCCAGGTTGTCGACGATAGCAAGAAACTCAGTTTCGGGATACGCGGCGGATAGTTGAATCAGTCGGCAGATGTCCGGGCCGACCGCTTGTTTGGCGAGCACGATACTCCTTGCCCCTTGAATCGCCACCATTTCCGTCTCGGCGATGGTGGCACACTTGAAACGAGTGATGCCGCGATCGAGGTGCCGCGACACAATCTGAGGGCACTTGTGGGTCTTGACGTGCGGTCGCAAACGCTCAGCGCTTCCGGCCAGGGAGACCATCAGGTCTAGGTTGTAGTCAATGTCCTCCGCATTGAAGAGGAGGGCGGGCGACGGGATGTCTCCTATCTGGAGTTGTTTCGCGGACACCAGTTGTCAGGGATTAGGGAGTGATTTCGAAAGTGCCTTCGATCTCGACACTGATGTTTCCGGGCAAGGAGCCCATGCCGACAGCGCTTCGAGTTCCGACGCCATTGTCGCTGCCGAAAACGTCTGCGAAAAGCTCGCTGCATCCATTGATCACTTTGGGATGCTCTTGAAATTCCGGAGTGGCATAGACCATACCGAGAAGCTTGATGACTCTTGAGACGCGGTCGAGACTACCAAGTTGGGCTTTGAGCGTGGCGAGCATGGTAAGGCCAACTTGGCGAGCAGCCGCGTATCCGCCGTCGAGATCGATATCAGCTCCGACCTTGCCAGTCATGAGAGTGCCATCCGTGCGAAGAGGGCCGTGCCCGGAGACATAGGCAAGATTTCCGACAAGAACGAGCGGCTTGTAGACGCCAGCGGGTTGAGGGGCTGGGGGGAGTTCGAGTCCTAGTTCGATGATCTTCGCTTCAGCGTTCATTTGGTCGAGATGTTAAGCGTTTGTTGATGTTGTGGGTAGGGTAAAAAGAAAGCCGCGACAAGAGATCGCAGCTTTCTGGAATAAACTGGGAAAGGACGGATTAGTCTTCCTTGTGCAATTTGTGGCAGGCCTTGCAGTTAACGGCTTTGGAATAGGCGTCTGCGGCCCCGTCCTTCTTGGCGAAAAGATGGATGGCTGCGTTGGTCAGCTTGGTGGTTTTCTCTTTCCAGCTGGCACTGTCACCCATTGGTGGCGTTAGCTTCTCCATTGCGAGATACATGCCGATCAGGGTCTTGAGTTCGGCTTCTGTTGCCTCGCCTCGCTTTGCTTTGGCCGAGAGAGAAGTTTTCCCTTTGTGCCCTTCCTTCATGATCTTGTGTAGATCGAGTTCATCGCCTCCCGCATGATCATCTGCGAGTGCATTCGAGGAGAGAGTGGCAACGGCGATCATGGCCGCTAAGCTTATTTGAGTCAGGCTGGAGATTCGCTTCATGAATGACTGATGTTCTATGTTTCGGGGACGGTCGGAAGTTACCGGAGGACGAGTGCCAAGTCAAATGCTAGGTGAAGGCAGAATCTTGTTCTAGCTAGACGAGAAATCCGCTTGAAGGGAATGCGGGCGAAAGCTCCTCTCTCGACGGCTTAGGGCAGGGCAGGAAGGGCTGTGATCTGATCCCCTTTCAACCATCCGAGTTGCCCTTTAGGATCCTTGATTTGGTACCAATCGTCCTTTTGATCGAGCAGTTGAACCTCGATTCCATCGACAAGATTGTGGCTGCTTTTGGACTCCTCGAAGGGACCGAATCTCACGACTGCCTCGTCCGAGACGATGACAGCGTATCGTTTCTTCAATCGTTCGTTTGCGGCTCCCAGAAGGAGGAGCCCCATTCCGAGACAGCAGAGGCACATGAATTTCGTGAGGCCGGGCAACCAAGCGGGACGGTTCGGAAAGAGGGAGAGAGAGGCTGCTGACGTTAACCATATCCAGTACGGAATGAGTGCGATGAGGGTCCATTCATTGAGCGTGATTTGAAGAAGAAACTGTTGCCAGAAGCTTCGGGGGATGGCGGTTTCCGTTCCGAGCTTTTCACGCGTGAATTGGATGTTGGCTTGAACATCCGGATCTCGAGGTGACAGGGCGAGGGCGGTGTGATATTCGCGGAGTGCCTCTCCTGTTCGGCCGAGTTGGTAAAGGGAATTTCCGAGGTTGAAGTGAGTTGCCGCGGAGCTTTGACCTTGCTCGATTAGAGTTTGAAAGGCAGCAGCTGCTTGAGCGTAGTCACCCTGTTCATAGAGGAGGTTGGCCGCATCGAAGGTCTGTGCCTCCTGGGCAAGAGATGGAAATGACGCCAGTCCGAAGCAAAGAAAGGCGGCGACTATCAGGCTCTTGAATGAAGAACGCTTGGGTGAATTCATCCTTTGCCAGGGTCGGGTAACTGTTGGAGCTCTGCGAGGATCTGCTCCACTTCCGAAGCGATCTGAGAAAGCTCTTTGGGCGAGTCTACGGGTGCATACCGAGATTGATTGCAGGTGTGAAAGATGCGTTCGAGCTCCTGAAGCTGCTCTGGACTCGAAAGCCGATCCCTCAGCTTCTCATCGACGATGGCCTCCGTGATCGCGTTGGCAGGCAGGTCAAGTCGCTCGCCGATCTGCTCTTGTAGCATTCGAAAGAGAAGGGCGAAGAAATCCTCGGATCGTTGTTGAGCGGCCAGTTGTTGGAGCTCATTGAGTCCCTCGCTCACCATGGCTCGCACCTTCTTCTTCCTCAATGCGCGGGGGTTTCTTCCGCTCGCGTTTTTTTGCATCCGATAGACGAATGCACCAACCCACGCGAAGAGAGGGATCAGTTGGAAACCCAAGAACCACTTCTGCGTGATCCAAGGTGCCGTGCTCGTGGCGACTGTTCCGAAGTGGGGCTTGATGTGCACGATATTGGTCGCGAGGACGAGTGGGGTTTCAGCTCCGCCGCTGTTTGCGATGACTGTGGGTTGGGAGACCGCGCTGAGATTGGGGCTGACGGTGAGCGGGATTGGGGCTTGGGTCAGGGTTTTGTATTTTTCCTCAAGCGGATCGAAGAAGCTGAACTGCACTTCGGGGATTTTCGTGATTTCGGCGTTATTCGGAATCACGACTTTCTCGAAGGCTTTCGTGCCACTGAGTCCAATTTCATCAGAATACGAGATCGTCGAAGTCTCGGGATACTGCTTGAACTCTCGCCATGAGTCGAGCGGAGGCATTTTGAGTGCTTCAAGGGCACCTCGCCCGGTGAGATTCATGGTCAATGTGATGGGATCGCCAGCGGTGACCTGCGTCGGTGAGGCCGCGAACTTCATCGTGAAATTGCCGACGGCCCCGGTGAATCCCTCCGGTTGACCTTCTTCTGGGAGGGGCTGAACGTTTAGATTGACCGGGTCGGATTTGAGGGTCACGTCACGGCGTATGGTGGAGTTGAGATCGACCAGGTCTCGAAAGAATGAATCGAAGGGACTTCTCCTTCCCCCTCGTGAGTTGTTGCGGAAGAAGAGGGGGACGTTCCAAGTAATCGGACCGATGGCGAGCTCTCCTGTTTTCACTGCGCGGGCGAGGTAACGAAATGTGATCTGATTGTAGATTTGGTTTCCAACTCGCTTCTGCGTTTGGGTAGGTTGCCCGATTTCCGAAATAACGAACCCATCGGAAGGGATTACGGGTTTCTCTTCCACCTTGGCGTTGACCTCAAAGAGATGAATCGCCATTTGAAACATTTCGCCGACGTAGACTGTTTGCTTCGGAACCTGAACACGAATGAAAGCGTGTTGGCTGTAGTCCCGTTCTTTGCCGACGCTGAGCCGCAATGACTTTGTCTGGTAGGTTTTTCCTTTGATGGTGGATTCGATCGGGGGGATGACATAGGTTCCCTGACGCTCCGGTTTTACCGTGAATTGGTGGACGAGTGTGACGAGGGTTGTTTGCCGTCCACCTTCAAAGGTATAGTTCGAGCTGCGTGAAGGTCCGGAGTAGGTGACCGTGAGTCCGTCGACTTCGGGAATCTCGGGCAGCTTTGAAGGTTCACAGTTTTGATAGCGAACCTGGAGTATGGTCGTTTCACCGACGGGAACGGACTTGCTCGTGAGCACGGCGTCGTAGGCCATGCGTTGAGCAAAGGCCTGTTGCGGAACCAGTAAGACTGCCAGACAGAACACAGCGAAGGCTGTGCTGTAGCCGAAGGCAATATTTATGGATTTCGGTTGCCTCATTCGATCTTCTCTCGATTACCAATCCTTGAAGCGGCGGTTCTTGGCTTTCTTATCCTCTGGTGGACGAAAAATCATGGCTTTCGCCTGATCGCGTTCCGCATCGAGTAATTGCTTGGCTTGTTCGGGCGTCATCTTGCCCTCTTGCATTTGCTGGGCATCGGGCGCTTCTTTGCTGTCAGGGTTCTGTTCTGATGGTTCGGCCTCACTCGGCTCTTGCTGTTGGTTCTCTTGATCGCCCTGTTCCTGCTGTTCTTGTTCTTGGTCGCCGTTCTGCTCTTGCTGCTGCTGTTCTTGATTCTGTTGTTGCTGATCCTGCTCGTTCTGCTGCTGATCCGATGAGTCTTGGTTTTCTTGGTCCTGCTCCTGGTCAGAATTGGAATCGGGAGATTGCTGTTGCTCCGAGTCTTCGTCTTCGCCGTCCTGATCCTGGTTCTGATCTTGTTGTTGCTGTTGTTCCTGCTGCTGCTGCTCGAGCTCTTCGATTCGCTTTTTGACGAAGTCTAGATTGTCTTGAGCCAGGTTGTCAGCTTCGTTGATGGTGAGCGCGTTTTGGTATCGTTGGACGGCTTGTTTCCACGCCGCCGCCTTTTGTTCGAAGTCATCGGTGGATTCACCGGCGCGATAGAGTGTGTTGGCCAAGTTGTAGTGGGCTTGTTGTTGGATGTCCAAGTCTTGAGAAAGCGAGGCCATCTCAAATTGCTCTATCGCTTCGGTTAAATGGCCGGCCTTGTAAGCGGCGACCCCGGCATTGTAGATGAGGCGTGGATCCTCAGGGTTCTCTAGGGATAGTTGGCGGTAGATCTCAAGGGCGTCGTCGTAGCGTCCTTCCTGGAAGGAGCGGGCAGCATCACCGGCGTTCTGGGCCTGTAGAGCAACAGATACAAATGCGAGAAGCACGGCGAAAACCGCGATGCTGGTCCGGAGCAAGCGCGTAGCAAGTTCTCCGGCGACGGATCGCTGACTTGGTTCTGAATTTATTGGAGTTTTCACGCAGTTGAGTCGTGCCGAAGGACTGTTCCTGAGCGGATGGGGCCTTCCGGGCGCTTTACCCGTTTCTGATCGACGATAAAAACTTCTAACAAGAGGCACAAAATCGCAAGCGTTAGCGGCCACTGAAATCGTTCATGGTATTTCCGGGCGAGTCGCGCTGAAAACTCTCCTTTGGGAAGCGGTTCGAGACCGCTCTTGTAAAGCATCTCCAGCGAGGACGCATCTCTCAAATGAATATAGGAGCCTTGGCCCGCGGTGGCAATCTGTCGGAGGAGGTTTTCGTTGAGGCTCGATTTAACGACATTCCCCTGATCATCCTTGACGTAAGATTTTCTGCCCTGAGAATCAACAACCTGTAGGAGCTCTCCGGCTGGTGTTCCAACGCCAACGGTGAAGATTCGATAGCCCTGGTCCACGGCTAGCTCAGCCGCTTCCACAACCCCTTCCTCGTGATCTTCGCCGTCTGTGATCAGAATGATGGCTCGGTAATTGTCATTGGAAAGATCGAAAGCTTTCTTCGCGGTTTCGAGTGCATTGTTGAGTGCAGTGCCCCCTTGGGGGATGATGCTTGTGCTGATGGCGTTCAGACTTTGGCGAAAGGCTTCGTCGTCCAAGGTGAGGGGGCATTGAAGGAACGCGGTCCCGGCGAATGCGACCAGGCCGAGACGATCCCGTCGAGCGAGCTCCATCAGATCGAGCGCGGCCAGTCGGGCTCGATCGAGCCGGCTTGGTGCGATGTCGGCGGCCAGCATGCTCTTCGATGTGTCGATTGCGACGACAATATCCAGCCCGCGCTGACGGGCTTCCTCCCAATGGAATCCGTATTGTGGGCGAGCAAGAGCAACGAGAATCAGCAGCGTCCCAACAACGAGACAGACCATGCGAGCCAACTGTCGTTTCTGAGAGACTCCAACGGTCAAGCTAGCCAAGAGGCGAGATTTAACGAAGATATTGATGAGCTCCTGACGCTTCCTCCATGACCAGTGGAGAAACCAAGAAAGCAAGGCGAGTACGACTGGAACGAGCCAGAGGATGCTGGGGTGTTCGAATCGAAGAAAGGTATCCATACTACGGCAACCGCCTCCAGACGGTGTTGTTAAGGATAATCTCAAGTAGCAAAATCACCAGCCCGGGAAGAAGGAACCAGTGGAAGATCTCTTCGTAGTGTTGATACTCGGTGATCTCGATTTCTGATTTCTCTAACTGGTCGATTTGGTCGTAAATGTCTTCGAGTGTGTCGGTGCTGTCGGCGCGGTAGTATTGGCCACCCGTCTGTTCGGCAATTTTTGTCAGAGTGTCTTCGTCGATGTTGACTTCCATTTGGACATACATCGTTTGCCCGAAAGGACCTTGTCTTGGGAAAGGGGCGGTGCCTCGCTTGCCGACACCGATGGTGTAGATTTTTACGTTGAGTGTCTCGGCTGCTTCTGCGGCTGTCAGCGGAGGTACTTTACCCGCGTTGTTCTGGCCGTCTGTCATGAGAATCATGATTCGGCTTTTCGAGTCAAGATCGCGAAGGCGATTCAATCCAGCTGTCATGGCGGAACCAATCGCGGTGCCGTCTTCGATCGTTCCCAGATTGAGTCGGTCTAGGTTTTGAAGGAGAAAGTCGTGGTCGAGCGTTAGGGGAGCCGCGATATAGGCCCGGCCCGCGAATGCGACTAAGCCGATTCGATCGCTTCGGCGTTTGTCGATGAATTCTTCGAGCACGTTCTTCGCCGCATCCAGGCGGTTTGCACGGCTTCCTAGAATACTAAAATCCTCGGCTGCCATGCTACCGGACAGGTCGAGTGCAACCACGATATCGATACCACTTGCTGTGACGGCTGTTTCTCCTTCGCCGAGTCGCGGGCGGGCAAGGGCGATAATGCAGAGGGCGAGGGCCAGCCAACGAAGCTTGGCACCCCAGAGTCCGGACTGCGATTGCCGGAGGTTTGTGATTCCCTTTACCAACTCGACGGAAGAATAGAGGAACGCCGCGCCGCGGCCACGCCGGCCCCTCAACCAGGCGACTATGGGCAGCAACAGCAGCAGTAGCAGCACATAAGGATGAACAAAACTTGGTAGGGAGAAGTTCACAAGGGAGTACTAGCTTGCCGACTCTGCTTCTTCGCTGGGAGTGGATTCAAGGAGGGCGGGTTCGGTTTCCTGAACGAGTTGAAGGGCGGATTCGTAGAGGCGTTTCAGTTCGTAGGCTTCGGGTTCGGACTTGGCAAATTTGACCATGTCGCACTCCGTGAGAAATCCTGCGAGGGATTGCTTCTGTTCTTCGTTGAGGTGTGAGGTTCCTTGGAGTTCATCGAGAAACTCTTCAGTTGTTCGCTCAGGGGCACGGTAGTCAAAGCGTTCTTCAAGATAGGTGCGCGTCGCGTCGGAGACCAAAACGCAGAAGCGGTCTGGATCATGAAGGTGTTCCAGTGCGGCTTCGAGCTGACGGCGAGCTCGTTCGTGTGGGGGTTCCGCTGGAGCGGTCGGCTCCTCTTCTTTCTTCTGTTGTTTCTTCCGCCAATACAAGAAGCCCCAGTAGAGCAAGGCGATTCCAGCGAGGATGAGAAGCAGCCAGCCGAGCCAGGCCCAGGACGAGGGCACTTCTACAAGGCTGCGAATATCGTGGATATCCGAGAGCGTTTCCTCGGTGGATTCTGAGGGAAGGATGAGCGCAGAGTTGGTGGCTTCCATCAGCGGTTTCGACGTTTCTCCCGAGTTTCGAAAAAGCGACTCAGGGCAGATATATAGGGTTCATCCGTACGAAGTTGGATCCCGTCAATGCCTGCGGAGCCAAGCAGTTTCTCGAGTTCTTGATGCGCCTTCTTTTGCCGACTCGCGAAGGCTGCCCGTTTGCGAGTGTCGCCGGTATCCACTTCGACGACCTGACCCGTTTCAGCATCTTTCAGCACGATCTTGCCGATATTGGGGAGCTTGAGTTCGAACGGGTCGGTGATCTGAACGGCGACGACATCGTGTTTTCGTTTGGCTTGCCGTAAAGAGGTCAATGAAGCTTGGCGGAGTCCATCGGAGGTAACGACTCGCCGCCTCAAGTGGGCCTCGATTTCCGTTCGCGTTGGTTCCGTCTGTCCCAGGAAATCAGAGATCACGACGACGATGGCTCGTTGATTGGTTACTCGGGACAAGAATTCGAGGGCCGTGTTGAGATTCGTTTGACGATGGGTTGGTTCGAAAAAGAGGATGTCTCGAATCACGCGAAGCACGTGGAAACGTCCTTTTCTCGGAGGAATGAATTTTTCCACAACGTCTGTGAACAGCAGGAGTCCAACCTTGTCGTTATTCTTAATTGCCGAGAAGGCGAGAATGGAGGCGATCTCAGCTGCGAGCTCACGTTTTGATTGCTCTCCCGATCCGAAGAGTCCAGATCCGCTCAAATCGACCAGAAGCATCACTGTCAGCTCACGTTCCTCGACGAACTTTTTGATGAACGGGTGGTTCATTCGGGCAGTGACGTTCCAGTCAATGGTACGAACATCGTCCCCAGGCTGATACTCCCGAACTTCGTCGAAATTCATTCCCTGTCCCTTAAAGACACTATGGTAGTGGCCTGCCAGGGACTCGGAGACCAAACGATTGGTCCGAATCTCGATTTGCCTAATCTTCTTTATGATTTCGCGTGGAATCATCCGCTAGATTGCGTTGGAAGGGATAGGGGTGATGATCAAGGCACGGGGAGTTCGTCGAGGATCTTTTGGATCACCGTCTCGGAAGATTTCTCTTCGGCTTCCGCCTCGTAGGTGATCGCGACGCGGTGACGTAAGACATCCATCCCGATGCTCTTGACGTCCTGGGGGGTCACGTAGCCTCGGCCCCGCAGAAAGGCATAGGCTTTGGCTGCGAGCGTGAGAGCGATTGTGGCTCGGGGAGAGGCTCCAAGCTGAATGAAATCTGCGACGTCGATTTCGTATGCCTGCGGCTCACGGGTGCAGCAAACGAGGTCGACGATATAGTCTTTGACCTTATCGTCGATGTAGACGTCGTTAATGACTTTTTTGGCATTCAGAATCTGATCTGCGGTCACCACCGCTTGCGTGGAAGGTGGAGCCGTTGTTTTGGCCATCAACTCGAGGATTTGTCGTTCTTCGTCTCGGGTCGGGTAACCGATCCGAAGCTTGAGCATAAAGCGGTCGACCTGTGCCTCGGGGAGGGGGTAGGTTCCTTCTTGCTCGATCGGGTTCTGGGTTGCGAGAACAAGAAAGGGTTCTTCTAAGGAATAAGTTTGGTCTCCAATCGTGACCTGACGTTCCTGCATCGCTTCAAGAAGCGCGCTTTGGACTTTTGCCGGTGCTCGGTTGATTTCATCTGCCAGCACGAGGTTCGAGAAGACTGGGCCTTTGCGGGTAGTGAACTCTCCGGATTGGGGATTGTAAATCTGGGTGCCGATTACGTCTGCGGGTAACATATCCGGCGTGAACTGAAGACGGGAGAAAGCCACATTGATGCTCGTGGCGAGCGATTTGACAGCGGTGGTCTTAGCGAGTCCAGGTACGCCCTCAAGAAGGACATGGCCGTTGGCGAGCATGCCGACGATAAGGCGTTCGATGAGATACTTCTGCCCGATGACCACTTTGTTGATCTCCGTCAACAATGGTTGGACAAAAGCGCTCGCTTCTTGAACTTCTGCGTTTATTGCGGTTATCCCTGCATTCATGGTTCTGTCATTCCCTGGGCCAATGCCCGCGGTTGGGGGCTATTAAACAGGCCTTATTCGTTTTTTCCAGAATCAACCGACAAATTTATCGGCAGATGGGTTCAAAATTCGTTGTGATTTTGATTTGCTATCGGGTGCTATTGGGCGGCTGAACTCAGTCGTGTTCTCGCTTCTTGGCAATCGATTTGAATCTGGCCAGTCAGCGCATCCAGTGAAGGGAATTTTCGCTCGGGGCGAATCATCTCAAGGGGTTGAACTGTCAATGTTTCGCCGTAGAAGTCTTGATCGCAATCGAAGAGGTGAACTTCCACCAGACGAGGGTTGCTAGCGTTCTCTAGGGTAGGCCTGACACCGATGTTCATCACTCCGTTGTAGGTTGCCTCGTTGAGTTGCGCTCTCACGGGGTAAACGCCGTTTGGAGGGATGACTAACTTGTCGACATTGAGGTTTGCAGTAGGAAATCCGATCTTGCGACCGAGCTTCTGTCCAGAAACAACTGAGCCAGAGAGCTCGTAGGGGCGGCCCAGTAGATTGGCAGCTTGTTCCAGTTCCCCGGATTGAACGCACTTTCGGATTTCGGTGCTACTGATTTCCTGTTCACCCTCGGTTACGGGAACAATCTTGGGAACGTCGAACTGGAGCAACGAAGATTGTTGGTTCAAGAGGTTCACGTTGCCCGACCGCTGATAGCCAAAATGAAAGTCAGGTCCGACACAGATGCTCTGGAGTGGTTTAAAACGGTCACAAATGAGCTCGAGAAAAGCCTGGCCCGTTAGCCGGCTGAAGGCCTGGTCAAAAGGGATCATCCAAACGAAGTCAGCTCCGGATTCAGCCAGGAGTTGGCGACGTTTCCCGGGGGGGTAAATCATGAGAGGAGCGTGCTCAGGGGCGACCACCCGTGCGGGATGCGGATCGAAGGTGATGATCAATGCGTGTCCGTTGGCTCGTTTGGCCTGGTCAACGGTGTTTTGAATGACGTGCTGATGGCCACGGTGGATCCCATCGAACATTCCAATCGTGCAAAAGATTCCTCGACCTGGAGCTGAGAATTCATTGAGGTCGGAGAAGATCTTCATGGAATGGACGCGCGAGGCCTGAACGGTTGATCGGGTAGGTGGGCTAACTCTTCTGCTGCGCGAGCTGATTGAATGGAATCACGAGATTGGCAATCTCTGCGGGAGAGGTTTTAAGGATCGTATCGATCGTGTGCGCGTCTTTGACATCAAACTGGCCTGATCGTGTTCGTCGGAGTGATTTGAGGTGGGCGCCACATCCAAGGGACTGACCCAGCTCGTGGGCGATGGTTCGAACGTAGGTCCCTTTTGTGCAAGCGAGACTGAAACAGCCGACGGGTTCGTCGTAGCTTGAGAACTTGAATCGGTAGATGTGAATGAGGCGTGGTTTCCGCTCTACGGTCTTGCCTTTCCTCGCCAGTTTGTAAAGGGGCACGCCTTCAACTTTGACGGCCGACACCATTGGGGGCGTTTGCATGGAGTCACCGACGAAGGCCTTTGCTTCCTCGTTGAGTCCGTCGAGGGTGAGGGGAGGCACCGGGCTTGTTGCGGTGATCTCTCCGTCTGCATCGTAGCTGTCCGTGGTCTCTCCAAACTGCACGGTGCCCTCGTAGAACTTGTCTTGTCCCATGAGGCGTTCCGAGAGTTTGGTGCCCTTTCCCAAGACGAGAATGAGGAGTCCCGTAGCGCTCGGATCGAGCGTCCCGCAGTGGCCGACTTTCTTGAACTTGAAGTGGTTTCGAATCTTCGCAACCACGTCGTGTGAGGTCCAGCTTGATGCTTTGTCGATGAGAAGCGCTCCGTCGATTTCCGTCATTAATTTACTCTAGTCCCGCAGATTTTCCGGCTTTGAGAGCCTCTCGAATGGCTTTGACGACGCGACGTTGTATCGTCATCGGTTTGCCTTTGATCGTGGCTCCGGCTGCAGCCTTGTGACCGCCGCCTTGAAATTGTTTGGCGATGTCGCCGACGTTGACGAATGGGCTCTTGCTGCGGAGGCTGATCCGGACGACCTCCGTTTCAAGTTCTTCAAAAAGGCAGGCCACAATAACCGGATCGATGTCGCGGATGTGATCGATCAACCCTTCGGTATCGTCCCGAGTCGCCCCGGTCCGTTGATAGTCCTTGGGGCGAAGCCAAAAGTACGCGATTTCGTTTTCGTTCGTGAGTTTGAAGTGATTGTAAACGTGTTTGAGCAGTTTAACCCTGGAGAGTGGATAACTCTGGTAGACTTCGTCGCAGATCACGGCGAGGTCAGCCCCTTTGTCTACGAGATCTCCTGCTATTTCGTAAGTGCTGGGGCGGGTGGTTGGATACTGAAAGGAACCCGTATCGGTTGAAATGGCCGTAAAGAGACAGTCGGCGATCTCTGATTTGATGCTCCAACGGGCGCCCTTCATGAGGCGGTAGATGAGTTCCCCGGAAGAGGCTTCATTGGGGGCAACCCAATTGATATCACCGTAGCGTGTGTTGCTGGCATGGTGATCGATATTGATCAGGACCTTTCTTCCTTCGATGTATGAATCAACCTCACCGATTCGGTCGTAGCTTGCTGAATCGACGGCTATGACGCAGTCGAATGTTCGTTTCTCCGTGGGAGTCTGAAGCAGACCGTTCGGATCTAGAAAGCGCAGTTTTTGAGGGATTGGATCTTGGTTCCAGCAAGTGACATCGTAGCCCTCGTTTCGAAGCGCTAATGAAAGGGCGATTTGAGATCCCACACAGTCTCCATCGGGTCTCTGATGGCCAACCACGCAGAAGGAGCGGTGTTGTCGAATCTCCTCGATGATTCGGGTGACCGTTTTGAGGGGGGGCTTCATTCCGAAGGCAGTTCGGGCTCTTCTGGCTCTTTGGCCTCGGACTGCTCTAATTCTTCAATGATTGCCAGAACTCGATTGCCCCTCTCAAGAGAGGCATCGAGAATGAAGCGTAGCTGGGGAAGGTATTTCAGGATGACTTTGGATCCGACAGTCTTCTGAATGTTGCTCTTGTCCTTTTGGAGCTTACGGATCGCGGCCTGTTTTTGGGTGTTCGTTCCGACCACGCCAATGTAGACACGGGCAGATTTCAGGTCATTGCCCATCTCGATATCGATCACACTGATCAACCCGTATTGGTCGATCGAGTAGTTTTTACGGATGATCTCACCGATTTCGCGTTTGAGGAGTTCCCCGACGCGCTGGTGCCTGAGGTTGGCCATACGAACGAGATTCTAATGGAACTTAGAGTTCTTGGGCAACGTGTTCCAGCGAGTAGCTTTCGATCGTATCGCCTTCCTGGAAATCGTTGAAGTGATCGAAACGGATACCACATTCCATCCCAGATCGAACTTCATTGACTTCGTCTTGGAAGCGGCGAAGCGACTGAATCACGCCCTCGTAGAGCATGTTACCGTTTCGGAATACTCGGCCACGGCCGCGCTCAAACTTGCCTTGAGAAATGATGCAACCAGCAACCCGTCCGCCCTTGGACATGTCGAAGACTTTGCGGATTTCCGCGGTGCCGGTGACATTGTCTTTGGTGACGGGATCGAGAAGGCCAGCCATGGCTTCCCGCACTTCATCGATCAGTTCATAAATAATGGAGTAGAGCTTGATCTGCACGCTCTCGCGTTTGGCGATCTCGGATACGCCCGTGTCAAGCCGGGTATGGAAACCGATCACGACGGCATTGGAAGCAGAAGCCAGCATGATATCGGATTCTGTGAGTGCGCCGACTGCGTTATGCACGACCTCGAGATTGACCTTCTTGGAGTCGATCTTGTTTAGGGAGTCCACAATCGCTTCGACTGAACCCTGCGTGTCTGCTTTGACGACGACCTTGAGGGTTTTGACCGAATCGGAAGACAGCGTATCAAAGAGATTCTCCAAGGTGACTGCGTTCCGTTTCTCCGCGATTTCTTGTCGGGTTTGGTGCGCTCGGTCTTCTGCCAGCTTTCGAGCCTGTTTCTCGTTGGGCAGGATATTGAACTCCAACCCAGCATCTGGAACCCCGTTCAAACCAAGCACACGAACGGCGACAGAAGGTTCTGCCTTCTTCAGCCGTTTGCCGTCTTCATTGATCAAGGCTTTGACACGTCCCCAGTGTGGACCGCAAAGCATTGCATCCCCAACCTTGAGCGTGCCCTTGCGCACGAGAACGGTCGCAATGGGACCGCCTTGCTGCATGCCAGATTCGATGACATTGCCAACGGCGGGGCGATTTGGATTGGCTTTGAGTTCGAGAATTTCAGCCTGCAAGAGAACCATCTCTAAGAGGCTGTCGATTCCCTTCATGTTGAGCGCTGAAACATCGGCAAAGATGGTTTCGCCACCCCATTCTTCACAAACAAGCCCGTGATCTTGCAACTGCTGGCGGGCGTTGAGCGGATTGGCCCCAGGGAGGTCGATCTTGTTGACGGCCACGATGATCGGTACGCGGGCCGCTTTAGCGTGGTTGAGAGCTTCAATGGTCTGTGGCTTCACGCCGTCATTGGCAGCAACCACGAGAATGACCAAGTCGGTAACGTTCGCCCCGCGAGCGCGCATGGCACTGAAGGCGGCGTGACCAGGGGTATCGAGAAAGGTAATCTGTTGCAGTTCGCTGGGCCGCTCAGGGTGGGGGAAGTGAATCGTGTAAGCCCCGATGTGCTGGGTGATCCCACCCGCTTCTCCTGAAACCACGTTCGATTTGCGGATCACGTCGAGAAGTGTGGTTTTGCCGTGATCGACGTGCCCCATGATCGTAACGACCGGTGGACGCGTGATGAGCTCGCTCTCGTTGTCGTCGAGATCCAAGTTGACCTCGTCGAGCTGGCGAGTAACCCCGGCTCCTTTTTCGCGCTTTTCGATTTCAAAGCGGAACCCGTGCTTGGCGCAGATTTGCTTCGCAATAAACTCATCAATCGCCTGATTGACGGTCGCGAAAACATTGAGCTCCATCAAATCCGCGATGAGCTGGAAAGGCTTGCGGTTCAGGACATCGGCCAAGTCGCGAACATTGATCGGCTGTTTGAGCGTGATTAATTTCGCATCGGCTCGGGCGACATACTTGGGTTTAGGCTGAGCCGGCTTTGCGGTTTCGGCGCCGCCTCGGGCTCCGCCGCGACTGCCGTCTCCTTGTTGAGCGTCACGTCCACCCTTGCGAGCGTCTTTCTTGTCCCGTCCTTTGCCGCCGCGGTTGCGGCCTTGCATGCCTTTAGGCAGGCGGATAAAGCCCACTTTTGCACCGAGCGTTGGCCCGGCTTCAGCCTCCGGTTCCGCAGGCTCTGGAGCTGGGGCAGGTGCTTCTTGCGGAGCCTCTGCCGCTACTTCGGCTGGCGACTCCTCCGCAGGCGACTCCGCGGTCGTTGCTTCCGGGGTGCTCTCTTGTTCCGTCTGAGTGTCTGCGTCGGCAGGTGCTTCACTTTGCTCTGCCGTCACGGATTCCGCCGCTTCAACGTCCTCACTTTGCTCGCCGTCGTCCGCTTCGGCAGGAGTTTCTTCAGCCGCTGTTTCCTTTGCTGCCTCGTCTTCTTTTTTCTCTGCCTCAGGCTCCTCTGGGGCCGTGACAATGACAATGCCCTCGGACTCAGTGGGCTCTGCCGGAGTCTCGACGACTTCAGGTTCGGGTGGTCCCCCGATCTGCTGTTCGAGGTATTCGGCAGTGATTTTGTCTAGAGAACTTGAAGGGACTTTGGCATTGGCGATGCCGAGGTCTTTGGCCCGAGAGATGACTTCTTTACTGGTGATGCCAAGTTTCTTGGCGATGTCGTATATACGGACGGGCATAAATCGTGTGCTTTCGGGGCTCTCCAGTGCGCTGTATTGAGGGGAGCCACCTCATTCTTCAATTCTAAGTAATCTATTGCGCTTCTTCCAGCTTCAGGAGACGACGAGCGGACTCTGCTTTGGCAGACTCAAGAATTCGGCCAGCGCTGTCCCCGATATCTGGGATTTCCTCAAGATCAGCGACTTCTACTTGCAGCAGATCTTCGAGGGTGTGGAAACCGATGTTGACCAGTGTGGCAGCTTGTTCATCGCTGATCCCATCAATCGTTGCGAATGCTCGAATGGCTTCAGCGACTTTTTCCTCAAAGCCCATTTCTGTGACTTCTTCCGCCTGAATATCGATATTGCAGCCACACAAGCGAGACGTGAGGCGTGCATTTTGTCCGCGTTTCCCGATTGCGAGCGAGAGTTGGTCCGGCTCTACGAGCACTCGGATCCGCCGTCCTTCTTCATCCGGATCGAAGGCGAGAAGCTTCGCTGGAGAAAGAGCGTTGGCGACAAAGGTTCGCTGGTCATCGCTCCATGGGATGATATCCACTTTCTCGTTATTGAGCTCACGCACGATATTTTTGACTCGTTGGCCTCTTAGACCCACACAAGCACCGACGGGATCTACTTTTGAGTCGTGTGAGTAAACGGCCAGTTTGGTGCGATAGCCGGCTTCACGAGCGATCGATTTGATCTCAATGGTGCCGTCACTGATTTCGGATACTTCAACCTGAAACAGTTTGATCACAAAGTTGGGGTCGGAGCGGGAGAGAATGATGTCGGGACCGTGGGCACCATATTCGACCGCCTTGACGAAACAGCGAATCCGCTCTCCGATCTGGTATTCTTCCGTCGGAACGCGCTCGCGATTCGGCAGGATCGCTTCGAAGCGGCCCAAATCCAGGATGACATCCGAGCGGTCAAATCGGCGGACGACGCCGCTAACGATATCGCCTGTCCGGTCTTTGAACTCCGAGTAAATGAGCTGTTTTTCGGCCCGTCGCAACTGCTGCATCAGGGCTTGTTTGGCGTTCTGGGAGGCAATTCTGCCAAAGTTCGCCGGCGTGACCTCAATCTCGACCTCGTCGCCCAGTTCCGCATCGCGCTTCGTCCGGCGAGCTTCGTTCAGCGAGATTTCGTCGTGTTTTGAGGCAACTTCCTCAACGACAATGAGTTTCGCAAATGCCTGGATGTCTCCAGTCTTAGGGTCGATCGAGACACGAAGGTCTCTAGCGGGACCAATGGCTTTCTTGGCTGCCGAAACTAGCGCCTCCTGTACCGCCTCAAGTAGGGTCTCTTTGCTGATACCCTTCTCGCGTTCCCAAAAATCGAGTATTGCTAATAAATCAGCGTTCATAACCGCAGTCTCCAACGTGTCTTGGGAACAAAAAAGTCGGCGATATTGCCGACTTGACCTGCCACCGTGACACAGCTCTCAAGTAATTAAGGTGGAACGGTAGAACTCGTGCTTGAGGGCGTCAAGCTTGATTTGATTCGAGGCGAAGCTGTGTCCCTGAGACGCGGTGATCGCTGCTGTTGACCGATTTTGGGATCGAATCACGAGAAATCGAGGAGTTAAGTCGAAAAAGGCTACAATGAAGCGCTTTGTCAGGACGCTACCATCGGTAAAGGGAGGTGGCGAGGGTCACAGCTGGATCTCAGATGGCTGACGGCAGCCTTCAAGTTTGCCTTTTTGAACAGCGACGATCCGGCTACGAGCGTGTCGGCGCCCGCTTGAGTGCATTGAGCCCCCGTGTCTGGATTGATGCCGCCGTCGACCTCAATTCGGTATTTGAGCCCGTTTTCAGATCGGTGGCGTTGAGCTGCTTGAATCTTTGGGAGGACCTCGGGGATAAAGCTCTGTCCACCAAATCCTGGATTGACGGTCATGATCAGGAGAAGATCAACGGCATCCAGAAAGGGGAGGGCGGATTCGAACGAGGTGGGAGGGTTGATTGCGAGTCCAACCTCGATCTCGCAGGATCGAATCTGCCAGAGCAGATCTTTCACTCGATCATCGAGCTCGGCATGGATCGTGATCGAATTCGCTCCAGCTTTAACGAAGGAATCGATCAGAATCTCGGGGCGCTCGCACATGAGGTGCACGTCCATGTATAATTCCGTCAAAGGGCGGATGTGCTTGAGCGTGTCAGGTCCGAAGCTCAGATTCGGAACGAAGTGCCCATCCATGATGTCGAGATGGATCCATTCGGCTCCAGACCGATTCAATCGCTGCACTTCTCGATCAAGTCGCGAGTAGTTGGCCGCCAGGAGGGAAGGTGCGATGATGAGCTCGGTTTCTGAAGTTGCCATGCGTCGTGGGCTCCGTCTTGCCGCGGTCAGAATTTCGGTCTTATCTGGGCCTCAATCGAATGATTTAGGGAGTCTAGTCGTCTCTAGGCCGTTGCCGGGGCCGTGCCTTCAAAGCCGGGATCGACACTCACGTCATCTGATTTGGGCTCATTCGAAGATTCCTTGATCACAGGATCACCGGAAGATGGCGGAGGCTCTGGAGGGGTAAAGTCTCCTGTTTTGACAATCTCGGCCACCTGGGAGCCGTCGAGCGTTTCGTGCTCGAGCAGCGAATTGGCGATTTTCTCCAATTTATCCCGATTCTCGGTGATAATCTTGTTGGCGCGCTCGTATCCCTCATCGATGAGACGTTTGACCTCTCGGTCAATCTCTTGAGCGGTCGATTCGCTGTAGTCCTTGCTACGAATCATCTCTTTTCCGAGGAAAACGTAGTCATTGTCCTCGCCGTACTGGACCATACCCAGCTTCTCGCTCATGCCGAATTGGCACACCATTGCTCGGGCGATGTTGGTGGCCTGTTGAATGTCACCTGCGGCACCTGTGGAAAAGTCGTGACTGACCAGTTCTTCAGCGATACGCCCTCCCATGGTCATGGCGATCATGTCCTCCATCTCCTTCTTGCACCGGTTAAGGATGTCCTGTTCCGGTAGGGACATGGTGGATCCCAAGGATTGACCACGGGGGATAATGGTCACTTTATGGAGAGGGTGTGTGTGTTCTAGGACAACGCTGACGATCGCGTGACCCGCTTCATGCCACGCGGTGATCTTCTTGTCTTCATCCGACATTGCGAGGCTTCGTCGCTCCCGTCCCCAGCGAACCTTGTCACGGGCTTCCTCGAGTTCAGTCATTGTGATGGACTTTTTGTTGGACCGTGCAGCGAGTAGGGCTGCCTCGTTGAGCAGGTTGGCCAATTCGGCGCCTGAATAGCCCGGTGTTCCACGAGCAATCACAGCCAGGTCCACGTTCGGAGCCAATTTGACGTTGCGTGCATGTACCTTGAGGATGGCTTCTCGTCCGCGAATATCAGGAAGGTTTACTGTGATTTGGCGATCGAATCGTCCCGGTCTCAGGAGGGCAGGATCCAGAACATCAGGCCGGTTGGTTGCGGCGATAATGATGATTCCTTCTTGAGTGTCGAATCCGTCCATTTCGACGAGGAGTGCATTCAAAGTTTGCTCTCTTTCGTCATTTCCACCGCCCAATCCATGCCCCCGGCTGCGGCCCACGGCATCGATCTCATCGATGAAGATAAGACAGGGTGTGTTTTTGCGAGCCTGGTCGAACATATCTCGCACGCGTGAGGCTCCAACGCCGACAAACATTTCCACGAAGTCAGAACCGCTGATGCTGAAGAATGACGCATCGGCTTCGCCCGCAATGGCTCGAGCGAGCAAGGTCTTGCCGGTCCCTGGCGCACCGATCATGAGAATTCCTTTAGGAATCTTACCCCCCAACTTCTGGAATTTTTTCGGATCCTTAAGGAATTCGACTAACTCCGAGACTTCCTCTTTAGCTTCTTCAACGCCGGCGACGTTTTTGAACGTTGTTCGGTTCTTGTCTTTGGCCAGCATGCGCGCCTTGCTCTTACCGAAGCTAAGGGCACCTTTCCCGGCCATTTTAATTTGGCGAATGAGGAAAAAGTAGATCAGGGCTGCGATGATGATGAACGGCAGGAGCGAGTAGAAAAAGCTCAACAGGAAGGTGTTGGGTACCTCTGCTTCAAATTTGTTTGATTGCCAGACGGCTTCCTCCAGGTCTGGCAGGAGAGGAATCTTGATCTTGAACGACACCGGTGTCTGGCTGCCCTCCGTAACGGTCGGGGCTCCGTCACCGTTAGGGGTGAACTCCTTGTAAGTTCCCACAATTTCCTTCAATTCGGGGGATTGTGGGTTGAACATGATCTTCCCCGAAATCACCAAATCGTTGGTCACGATGTAGGCGAAGTCGTTGTAAGACATCGTTCGTTGGCCGCGTCGCTCCTCTTGATCGTGGAGAAACATCACGAGTGGAATAATGCCCAGGATGGCGATCCACACGAGCAAGGTACGCGGGGGGACTTTCATGTCGCCACCGTTGTTATCGTTTGAAGGATTTTCGTTTGTATCAGACATTTACTTTGGCCGGTGAGAAACTACACGTATCGGTGATGTTACGCAACAGGCTTGTCAATTAATGGTTTTTGCCCCTTTGCCCCGGTTCTCGGGGGCGCTTGGACGGAATTGAGATCAGCCCCGGAGGCTCACCCTAAGCCGTCCGGGAGATGAGTTCGTCTCGGAGTTGTGAGTGATTACGATAGGCCGGGCGTTCCTCCGGAAGGGGGAGATGCCTTCAATGCTTTGATATAATCAGACAGAATGTGCAGGGCCTCGCGGAGATGGGGGTCGTATTTCTTACCTTCCTCTTCCTCTTCTGTCTCGTCGCCCTCAGTCTCCTCAGGCTCTGATTCGGTTTCTTCCTCCTCGTCGGACTCAGGCTCATCGGCTGCTAGGTAAGGGAGGGGGACGAGTTCTTCAGCGTTCTTGGTGGCATCGAGCGTCAGGAGGAAAACGTTTTCCTTGGCTGCCGGCCGTTCTTCTCGCTCCTTCTTACGAGCTTCAATGCGCTTCTTGTCATCCTCCTTTTCCTGGATTCGAACGCTCTCTTTCAGCGACACAGAGTCTCGTTCCTTGAGCTCGAGGTAGCGAGCAATGTCCTGTTTGACGTAGCCGAAGTCGACACTCTCGTCCACACGGGCCTTCGAGTTGGCTCTGAGCTGTTCAACGTATTTCTTCGCTCGATTCAATTGCTGGAAACGGGCCGCGGGAATCTTGTCTGGTTCGAGACTGTTCGGGAGGTGCTCTTCACCGATTTCCATGTAGTCGTAGACGGACGGGAGAACGATGTCTGGTTTGACGCCGTATTTCTGCGTCGTGGTTCCGGCAACTCGGTAAAAGTTCGAGATTGTGAATTTCAGCATCCCGGAGTCATTTTTGCTACTGCCACCGCGAATTCGGCGCATGAAAGGATTGAGGTCTTGCAGTGTTTGCACCGTTCCTTTGCCGTGAGTCGCCTCGTCTCCGATAACGATGGCGCGTCCATAATCTTGAAGGGCTGCGGCGGTGATTTCTGAGGCGGAGGCACTGAGTCGGCTCACGAGCACGACTAGAGGCCCGTCGTAGGCGACCCGAGGATCGCGGTCAGAGAGAATGGTGACGGAGTTTTGGAAATCACGGACCTGGACGACGGGGCCTTTTTTGTAGAAGAGGCCGGTGAGATTCACGGCTTCATCTAGAATACCTCCACCGTTTCGTCTCAGATCCAGGATCATGCCATCGACTTCTTCTAGCTTGAGTCGGTTGATGATCTGACGGACGTCGCGGGCCGAGTCCTGATAGTATTGGGGAAGGTCGATGACTCCTAGTCGGACTTTTTCTCCTGAATCGGTGGGGAGGTCGACAATCTTTGCCTTCGCGTGTTGATCCTTCAACTCGATCACATCTCGGATAAGAGAAACGATTTTCGTTTCCGAACCATCCACGGAGGAGGCGGGAATGACCGTGAGGCGAACTTCCGTTCCCCGTTTGCCACGGATCATATCGACCACCTTGTTGAGTTTCATTTCGACCACATCGACCGGTTCGTCATCCGCTTGGGCGACCGCGATGATCCGGTCATTCGGCTTAATCGCCTCGCTTTGCTCGGCGGGACCTCCGGGGACAAGACTCACAATCTTACAATAGCCGTCCTCGGAACGGAGCAGCGCCCCGATGCCCGTGAGCTCGAGTTTGACACTATGGATTTGAAAGTTCTCCGCTTCGGATGGGCTCATGTAGTTGGAGTGGGGGTCATAGGCCGCTCCCACGGCAGAGAGATAGATCTGCAGGACTTCGTCGTCCTCAAGATCATCCATCGATTTCAAGAGGCGAGAGTATCGCTTATTCAAGCGTTCCGAGACCGTTTCGTGGTCTTCCTTTTGGAGTCTCCCTTGGAGAATATCAGCTTTGATGCGCTTCCTCCAAAGTTCTCGAGCCGCGTCTTCAGTGGCTGGCCATGGTTTCTCGGATCGTTTGAGCTCGAGAGACTCATCGGCTTCAAAATCGTGATCGGCAGCGAGCTGAGCCTCGATCTCATCCACGCGGGCCCTGAGACGCTCCATGTATCGCTTGTAGATGATAAAGGCGGGTTGAGCGTTTCGTTGAGCCAGAGTCAAGTCGTCTATTTTTTCGGCGTATTTCTCTCGGAACTCGTCGACATCGGATTTGAGGAAGACTTGGTGGTTGACGTCGAGCGCATCCAAGTAGTTATCCAGAGCGATCTTCGAAAGCCGGTTGTTGAGGGCCTCTTGGCGGAGGTGATTGCTACTCAGAATCTGGCCGACCAACCGGGCGATTCGTCCGGACTCGCCGCGCGTGAGGTCAAGCGCCGAGGCCGAAAGAATGACCGTGAGGAAGAGCGCTGATGCGCAAAAACGAGTTCTCATAATATTCTGTCACTTGGAAGTGTGCACCCTTTCGGTCCAGAATCAACCCTCTTTGTCTTTGCCTGTTTTATTTTGGGGGGAGGGAGATCTTCTCGGTTCCGCAGCTCGAGTAGATAAAATCGCCGTTGAAAAAGCCTTGCTGAGGTCGTAGGTTGGCCACAGGTGTTAGATGACCGTTCATACATGAAGAGCGTTTCGTTTGGTCCCGACTGGTCGGCGACTAAAGCGATTCTGTGGGCAAATGTGGCATTCTTCGTTTTGCAGCATCTGACCCTCTTTTACTCGTCGGTTCCGATCGAGCGCTATTTCTACTTAAGTAAGGAGGGGATGGCGTCCGGGTATGTCTTCCAATTGGTGACGTATCAGTTTCTTCACGGAGGGGTCTTTCATCTGCTTTGCAATCTCCTAGTGATCTACTTTTTCGGTAAGGCGCTCGAGGAAGTGTTGGGGCGGAAAGACTACCTCATGCTGTATTTCACGGGCGGAGTCGTTGGGGGCATTTTTCAAGTCGCGTTGGCTTGGGGTTTTCCAGATGCGTTCGGGGGACGGGTCGTGGGGGCTTCGGCAGCGGCGTTTGGATTGGTCGCAGCTTTCGCGCAAATGTTTCCCGAGCGAAGAATCACGCTGTTGCTTTTCTTTGTTTTCCCGATCTCGATGCGGGCGCAAACGATGTTGTGGATCGCCATTGGGCTTGCCGTTTTCGGCATTGTGGTTCCGAACTCCAACGTCGCTCATGGGGCGCACCTTGGTGGGATTGTGGTGGGCGTCTCCTATGTCTACTACGTGATCAAGAACAGTTGGCGGTTTTCCATGCCATCGTTTGCCAAGATGCGGCCAGATCGTCCGCGGGCTCGGGTGGCGGCGAGATCTTGGTCTGGTAAGACACAGGTCGCGGAAGAAGCGCCGCGGTCGACGGGGGATTTTATCAGCAAAGAGATTGATCCGATTCTGGAGAAAATTTCTGAGAAAGGCATTCACAGTCTGACTGAAAAAGAGCGGGATATTCTTGAATCTGCTCGGTCGCGCATGGGGCGTCGATAGCCTCGCGCGGGTTCACCGTTTTTCCCTGAAGGTGCTCTGTTTTCAGGTTTTTCTTTTTTCTCTTCCCGATTTCTTGTTTCTTGGGGCTCTATGATAGGACGTTACTCTCGCCCAAAAATGCGAGAAATCTGGACAGAGCAACGAAAACTCGAAATCTGGCTCCAAATCGAGCTCTTGGCCACGGAATCCCTGGTGGAACAGGGTGTGGTGCCGGCGAAGGATTTTCGGCGAATGAAAAGCCGCGCAAAGTTCTCGATCGAACGCTGCCGAGAACTAGAACGCACCTTGAACCATGATGTGATCGCTTTCACAACCAATGTGGGGGAGAACATTGGTGCTCCATCGAGCCGATGGCTGCATTTTGGGCTGACCAGTAGTGATATCATCGATACCGCTTTTGCAGTCCAAATGACTGAATCCGCGGACCTCTTACTCAAAGAGCTCGAGGAGCTCAGGAAGGTGATTTCCAAGAAGGCGTTGAAGCATCAGTTTGTGCCCATGATTGGCCGAAGTCATGGAATTCACGCTGAACCAACGACCTTCGGGCTCAAGATGGCTTTGATGTTCGACGAGTTCGGTCGGTCCCTTGATCGTTTGAAGGCGATCCGAAGTCGGATTGCCGTCGGAAAACTCTCCGGTGCTGTCGGGACCAGCGCTCATCTTTCACCCAAGACGGAGGCCTTTGTTTGTAAGAAACTGGGTTTGAAACCCGCGCCGATTGCGACTCAGGTTGTGCAGCGAGATATCCACGCAGATTTCATGTCCTGCCTCGCCTTGATTGGATCGAGCATTGATCGATGGGCAACGGAGTTTCGGCATCTGCAGCGAACAGAGGTGTTAGAGGCAGAGGAGTTCTTCGCCAAAGGCCAGAAGGGCTCCAGTGCCATGCCCCACAAGCGAAATCCAATCACCGGAGAGCGCCTCAGCGGTTTGGCGCGTGTTCTTCGCGGAAACGCGGTTGCTGCCTTGGAGAACGTGGCCTTGTGGCATGAGCGGGACATCAGTCATAGCTCGGTCGAACGGGTCATTTTCCCTGATTCTTGCATCCTCCTCGACTACATGCTTGATAAACTCAAGCAACTTACCAAGGGCTTGATCATTTATGACGGGAACATGGAGCGGAACATGGCCAAATCGCTTGGTATGTGGAACTCGCAGACCATTCTCTTGGAATTGATTCGGCAGGGACTGACTCGTGAGCAAGCTTACGAGATTGTACAACGCAATGCGATGCAGACGTGGAAAGCGAAGAATGCTGGAAATGACTCCGCGGACTTCAAACAACAACTTCTCTCGGATCCCGAGGTTACCAAACACATCAGTGCTGCGAAGTTGGACAAGCTCTGCGATGCGAAGTTCCACTACCGGCACATCAAGACCCGATTTAAGAAACTTGGCATCAAATGACCACCTTGGAGGGTAAGGTGATTGTGGTCGTCGGCGGATCCACCGGTTTGGGTCTGTCGGCGGCGCGCGCCTTTGCGAAATCCGGGGCTAAAGTGGTCGTCGTGGGGAGGAATCCCGAGAACGTTCGATTGGCCGAGACCGAGTTGGGAGCTGTTTGTGCGGGATTGTCTGCGGATGCGTGTTCATCCAGCACGGCAAGCGCTGCCATTGATTTAGCAGTTGACCGTTTTGGATCGTTTACTGGTCTGTATCATGTGGCGGGCGGGTCTGGTCGTCGAATGGGCGATGGTCCATTGCATGAGATCACCGACGAGGGGTGGGTGCAGACGATGGACTTGAATCTGAGTTCGGTTTTCTATTCCAACCGCGCCGCCATTCAGTGGTTTCGACAACACGGGGTGCGGGGTTCTATTTTGAATTGTGGCTCCGTCTTGGGCTTTTCGCCCTCTGCCGGCCATTTTGCCACCCATGCATACGCGGCTGCGAAATCGGCTTTGATTGGCTTCACTCGCTCGTGCGCGGCGACCTATGCGTCCGACGGGGTCCGATTCAACGTAGTTGCGCCGGGACTCGTGGCAACGCCGATGTCGGCACGCGCCCAGGGCGACGAGACGATTCTGAGTTTCGCTCGCAAAAAGCAACCCTTAGCGAAGGCTGGGATTGGTGAGACGCAGGATGTTGATGGGATTGCGGTCTATTTTATGTCCGACAATTCTCAAGGAGTGACGGGGCAAGTGATGGCGGTGGATTGGGGCTGGACGGTCAGCGAAGGGGGCTAAGTCTTGCCTTCTTGAGCTGTAGTGAAACCCTCGGGCTCGGCGATGGTCTCTTTAGATAGTTTGTGACATGAACACTTTTTCGGAAATAGAAGGCTTGGTTTGGCGTCGTAGGGATATGAAGAATAGGATCTGGCAATACGTCTTCCTCTTGCTCCTCGTCGGAGTGACTCGGTCTTGGGGGGCTGAAAGAGCTGTCACGCAGGTTGATTTGGTGTTGAGTGCTGAATCGGCAAGACCGGGAGAAACGGTCTGGGCAGGGGTGCACATCCAGTTGGCAGACGAATGGCATACCTATTGGCGCTACGGAGGCGAAGCCGCGCAGCCGCCCAGCATCTCGTGGGATTTACCGGAGGGAATCACAGCCGGCGAGATCCACTGGCCCGTTCCTGAGAAGTTGGATCAGAACGGTGTGATCTCGTACGTCTATCACCACGATACGATGCTCTTGGTGCCGTTCTCTATCTCGAATGCGATGGGTGACTTATCCTTGAAGGGGGAGCTCCGCTGGTTGGAATGCAAAGAGGCCTGCGTCCCTCGCAATCAGAGTCTGTCAGCGACCTTAAAAGTCGAGGACAAGAGCGTGCGTTCCACCGCGGCTGACCTGATCGACGAATGGCGGCGTAAAGTGCCGCCCGTGGACGATGCTCTTTCCCTGGTCGTTGATTGGGATGGGGAGGGCGTAGACGATGAGCGCGCCTTTCGTATTCTGCAAACGAATGCTGGGGATGGAAAGCTCGTGGATTTCTATCCGCATGCTTACGATGATTTTGAAGTCATCGGTTCCACTGAAACCGTAGTGGATGAGTCAGGACGTTCGGGGATTAAAAAGAAAGTCTTTAAGTATGATGGTGCCTGGCCTGCTCAGATTGCTGGGCTCGTCGTGATTGAGCAAGGTGAGCCAGCGAGTACGAAGTATTTGGGAACAGTATTGAATATTGGTCTTGTGAGCACAGCTGGGGGCGGCGATCAAGGTCGTGAGCAAGCAGGTTCTGAAGGAGTGGCTGCGACTTCTCAAGTGAGTACACTACGAATGCTATTCTTTGCTTTTGTAGGCGGCTTTATCTTGAATTTCATGCCCTGCGTCCTCCCCGTCATTGCGTTGAAGATTCTGGGCTTCGTGAAGCAAAGTCAGGAAACGCCTGCTGTCGTGAAGCGACTCGGATTGGTCTATGCAGCTGGGGTTTTGTTCTCGTTTCTGGTCTTGGCCAGCCTGGTTGTTGGTGTGCAGCAGGCGGGACACTTAGCAAGCTGGGGGATGCAGTTCCAGAACCTTGGGTTTTTGATTCCCATGATGGTTTTGGTGACTCTCGTGGCACTAAACTTTTTTGGAGTGTTTGAAATCAGTCTGGGAGGGGGCGCAATGGGCGTTGCGAGCCGCCTTTCTACCCAGGAAGGGTATGCTGGCGCCTTTTTCAACGGCGTGCTGGCAACCATACTTGCGACACCTTGCACAGCCCCTTTCTTGGCGACTGCGTTGGGCTTTGCGTTCGCCCAGCCGCCGCTGTGGATTGTGCTCTTCTTTGTGACGATCGCGCTCGGATTGGCGCTGCCTTATGTGGTCTTGAGTTGGAATCCAAAGCTCATGAAGTATCTGCCCAAGCCCGGGCCCTGGATGGGCCGCTTCAAGGTTGCGATGGGTTTTCCAATGATCGCGACCGCGATTTGGCTGTATTCCGTTTCACTATCACATTTCGGCGACGGTGCTGAGCTCTGGTTGGGGCTCCTATTGGTTGTTGTGGCCTTGGCCGCTTGGGTATGGGGGCAGTTTGTTCAGCAAGTTGCCGTGCGGAAGCCACTCTCGATTGGCGTTGCGCTCTTGATTGGATTTGGCGGTGGCTGGTGGATTTTGGAGCGTGAGCTCCAGTGGCGGTCGCCGATCGTGCCCTCTGCGGACGAAGCTGGTAGTGTGGTGGAGAAGGGCATCGAGTGGATGCCTTGGTCTCATGCTGCGGTAGCGAAAGCGCGAGCGGAGGGGCACCCGGTACTCGTCGATTTCACTGCAAAATGGTGTTACAACTGTCAGGCCAATAAGCGTTTCAGTATCGAGATCGACTCCGTGAAGGCGAAACTCAAGGACTTGAATGCGGTCACTTTTCGGGCTGATTTCACTCACTACGATCCGTTGATTGCAAAGGAGTTGGAGAAGTTCGATCGAGCTGGCGTGCCACTTGTCCTGGTCTTCCCTCCTGGAGACGAGGCTGAAGCCGATGTCCTGCCACCTTTGCTGACCCCAAATATCGTCCTGACCGCACTCGATAAGGCCGGCGAAATGGCGCCATAGCAGGTTGGGGCGGCCCATTGACTGTGTTGGGCGGTTTGAGATCGGATTCGACCTGTGGGATGCTTTGAAGTTTCGGTTCTGCCAAATCGATCTTGAAACCAAAGAACTATGGAGCTTATGGTCTCGGTCTCGTCGACCTGAGCTCAACAGGCTTCCCCAACGATGATGACGTGTTGTCTGATAGAACGTCTGAAATGCGTTAAGGGTGGCCGGATCCCGCGTGTTTCCCAAATTGGAATCGGGGCCCATTTGCGAATGGAAGGCGATTCTTTGACTAGAGTGAACTCATAGCGCCCATTTTCAAGTGAAAGTCTTTAGCGGCAACGCGAATTTACCCCTGGCCCAAAAAATCACCGAGTACATGGGGATTCCACTCGGGAAATCAACCGTGTCTGCCTTTCCGGACGGGGAAACGTTCGTCAAAATCGATGAGAATGTTCGGGGAGAGGACACCTTTGTTGTCCAGTCGACCTGCCCCCCAACCAACCATCATTTGATGGAGCTTTTCATCATGATTGATGCGTTGCGACGTTCGAGTGCATCCCGCATCACGGCCGTTTTGCCCTTCTATGGCTATGCACGGCAGGACCGGAAAGACCAGCCTCGCGTGCCGATCACGGCGAAACTGGTGGCGAATCTCCTGGTGGCTTCTGGAGCGAATCGAGTTTTAACCATGGATCTGCATGCCCAACAGATTCAGGGATTCTTCGATATTCCCGTTGATCATCTCTATGCGGCTCCCGTGATTTATGACCATCTGAAGAAACAGAACCTGTCCAACTTGGTTGTGGTCAGTCCAGATGTTGGCGGCATCAAGATGGCCCATGCCTATGCTCAGGTTTTGGAAAGCGACCTCGCCATCGTCGCTAAGAGGCGAAAAAGTCCGACCGAAGTGGAGACCATGTCGGTGATTGGTGAGATCGAAGGAAAGACTGTCCTATTGGTCGACGATATGACGGAAACAGCGGGGACTTTGACCTCAGCCGCTAAGACCCTTAAAGACCGAGGGGCAAAGCGTGTTTTAGCCTGTGTGTCGCATGCTTTGCTGAATCCGACCGGAGAAGAAAGATTACGCAATTCTGATATTGACGAGTTGATCACGACTGATACAGTCCAGCGCTCTGCTGTCGACGGAGTCAATGTGACTACACTCTCGGTGGCAGCGTTACTTGGGGAAGCCATCAAGCGAATTAATAGTAATTCCTCGGTCACATCGTTGTTTAGATTTAACGGTGGGATGACGAGTTGATGGCTCTATTGGTATTGGTAGATTCAGTTGAATAGAAAATGGAAGCAGTTCCACTAAGTGCAGAAACTCGCAGTGTCCTGGGCCGGAACCAGGTGAAAAAGGTGCGAGCCAACGGCCGGATTCCCGGTGTCCTCTATGGTAAGGGGACCGATCCGGCAGTCCTTGAGATTTCCCAGAAGGATTTTGAACATCTGGTCCATAACTCCGTATCTGAAAACGTATTGGTCGATCTGACGGTTGCAGGAGCTTCCGCTGGAAGTCATCTCGCGATGATTCAGGATGTCGAACACCATCCTTTGACTGGAGCTGTGCTCCACGTGGATTTCCACAAAGTCGCAGCGGATGAGGCTGTCACGGCAGTGGTTCCAATTGAAACCCACGGAGAAGCTGTTGGGGTCAAGACCTCCGGTGGAACGCTCGAGCATGTCTTGTTCAAGACGAAGGTGCGAGCCTTGCCAAAGGATCTTCCTGCTGTGATTTCGATTGATGTTACGGAAATGGAAGCTGGGAAGATTCTTCATCTCGGTGAAGTGCCGGTTCCAGAAGGCGTTGAGATTCTCGGAGCGAATGATATTCCTGTCGTGACGATTACGGCTCCTCGAGTGAAGGCCGACGCAGGCGATTCCGAGGAAAAGGAAGACGACGAGAAGTAAATTTGGACTGGAACCGAGGCGCTTAGGCGGCTCGGTTCTTTTGTCTCCTACGGCCTAGGGCCTGGCGAATGCAGGACACCTATTTGGTAGTGGGATTAGGAAATCCGGGTGCCCAGTATCAAAACACTCGGCACAACGCCGGTTTTTTGGCGGTAGATCGGCTTTGTGAGCGTTTCCGCTGCGAGCTGAGGACAGAGAGTAAGTTCTCTGCGCTCGTTGGGAAGGCCGTGATTGGCAGTCAGAGCGTTTTGCTGGTTCAGCCGCAGACGTTCATGAATGCGAGCGGCAAATCCGTCGGCAAACTGTTGGCATTCTACAAGCTGGAAGTGTCTCGGATGATTGTCATTGTTGACGATGCCGATCTAGACCTTGGAGCGGTTCGAATGCGACTCCGAGGGAGCAGCGGGGGGCACAACGGATTGAAGTCGATTTCGAATGTGGTCGGATCGACAGATTATGCCCGATTGAAGGTCGGGATAGGGCGCCAGGTGAAAGGGCAGTTGCACGGTCACGTGTTGGGTGCTTTTGAGACGGGCGAATTGGATTTAATGGAACGGGTGTTCGACCGGGTTGTGGATCAGGTTGAGGCGGCTGTTTCGGATGGCTTTGAAGCGGCTATGAATCGTTTCAACGGTCGAATAACGGTAGATAAAAGAGAAAAATAGAAATCGTGAAACGATACGACGGGTTATTTATCCTCAACAGCGTAGGCCACGAGGACAGTGTTGATAAGATGATCGACGGTGTAACTGCCAGCATCACCGATGCGGGCGCTACAATCGAGTCGATCGATCGGATGGAGACCAAGTCGTTTGCTCGCGTCGCGAACAAGAGATACAAGAGCGGTTTCTATTTCTCGGTGATTTTCGAAGCTTCTATCGAAACCTTACGCACGATCCAGGCAGCTCTTGCTGATAACGAGGATGTATTCCGATCTTCGATTCAGATTGCAGCGGTCAATCCGGTTCCGGAACCCGCCGCAGCGCCCGCTGCTGAATAAGGAAAACCCTAGCTGATGGCCTCCTTTAACAAAGTGATCCTAGTTGGGAATCTCACCCGAGATCCTGAGCTTCGTTATACGCCGTCTGGTACGGCGATTGCGAAGCTTTCGCTCGCCGTCAATCGAAGTTGGCGAAGTGAATCTGGCGAGAATCGAGAGGAGGTCACTTTTGTGGATGTCGATGCGTTTGGGAAGCAGGCGGAGACGATTGGTCAATACCTCCGTAAAGGACGTCCGATACTGGTAGAAGGCCGGTTGAAGATGGACCAGTGGGAAGACAAGCAAACCGGGCAAAAGCGAAGCCGCTTGGGAGTGGTGCTCGAAGTCTTTCGATTTCTTGATTCGGGTCAGGGACGGGATGCGGGTGGACCGCCTCCTTCAGCTCCAGCCCAACAAAATTACCGCTCGGCACCTCCCGCCGCGCCAGGACGCCCAAGCTCTGAAGCCGTACCCCCTCCAGAAGAAGATGACGTCCCGTTTTGAGCAGTGGCTGCAACGAGGGTGAACAATCAATAGTTATTTCAACGTTAATTCGAGATTATGGCAAAAACTGAGGTTATTCTGGTTAAACCTATTAGTGGTTTGGGAGGCGAATCCGACCAGGTGCAAGTCGCAGCAGGGTATGCGCGAAATTATTTGATTCCTGAAGGAATGGCAATTCCTGTCACTTCCGCGAACAAGCGACAGCTCGAGGTGCTTAAGGCCCGCAAGGTTGCTCGTGAATCGAGAGAGCTCAATGCAGCGACCGAACTCGCAGCGAGTCTTTCTAAACTGCTGCTCACGCTGAAGGTTCGAACAGGCGAAGATGGTCGTCTTTTCGGTTCAGTCACAGGCGCCAATATTTCGACGGAACTCAAGCAGCAGTTTGATGTTGATGTCGATCGTCGCAAGATTCATTTGGACAGCCCCATCAAGACTCTCGGAGAGCATTCAGTGGACCTTCGCTTGCATGGCGAGATCACGGCGCAACTTCGAGTGAAGCTCGAAAGTATCAACCAGGTAGCGGCTGAGGCCGAGGCTGAGGGCGAAGCGTCAGAAGAAAAACCAGCCGAGGCGTAGTCAAAGCGATATATTATTTTAAAGCCGCGCCTTTTAATTAAAGGCGCGGCTTTTTGTTGGAATTGAGCATTCAGGCAGTGAGTTCCCCGAGGGAAAAGGGGAGAGATCTCCTTGATGAACCGAAGATGAGACATGAGCGATAACGCCCGATTTCAAGAAGCGATTGACGCATTTGACGAAGCCAATGCTGCTGATCCTACGCAGGAGGAAGTGGATGGTAAATTGGTCCCGCACGAATGGATCGATGCTCGACGGGTCTCAGGTTGGGTTGAGAAGTTAGCTCCGAATGCTTCGGAGGTCTTGCGCCTGGCGGGCCGGTGTCAGCATATCCGGCGTTGGGAAAGGCCTCGGGACGATTATCCAAAGAATCGAGCTGGCTATCTCAAATGGCGACAAGATCTAAAAAAATTCCATGCTGAGGTAGCGGCGGAAATACTTGAGCGCGTCGGTTATGAAGCCGAGACTATCCAGTCTGTTTGCGATCTCAACCTGAAGAAGAATCTCCGTCAGGGAGGGGATGTTCAGGTGTTAGAGGATGCTTTGTGCCTCACATTTCTCGAGTTTGAGTATGATCAATTCCTAAAACGCGTCCCCGAAGAGCGCATGGTGGGGATCTTGCAAAAATCATGGGGAAAGATGTCCGAGCAGGCGAGAGCGCATGCTTTGAAGCTGCGTTTCTCACCAGAAGGCTTGCGCTTGGTCGAGCTCGCCCTGGCTGGCGCCTAGTCGTTTCCCGCTTGTGGGGCTAAGTCTCACGCTGTTTCAACGCTGAGGACGATTGGGTGTCAAAGTGATTGATGCCTTTGGTTTGCCGCTTTAATGAAACTTTTCGACCGAGCAGGTGGTAAGCATAGGTAGGTTTGCTTTATGAATCGACTCTGCCGCTCCGTCGTCCTACTCGTTTTTCTCGGGCTTGGTTATCCATCTCACTCTGCAGAGGTGGGTGGGGATGCCGAGCCTTCGCTGTCGGATGCTTTGACCCCGGAAAGTTGGGAACGGGTAGAAAAGGCGATTGATCGAGGGCTCGACTGGCTGGCGGGGCAGCAAGAGGGAGATGGATCTTTTCGGGCTCCCGCTATGGGGCAGCCTGGGGTGACGAGTTTAGCTGTCATGGCGTTTCTTTCCCGAGGCCATTTGCCGGGCGAGGGCCCGTATGGGGAGATTATGGACCGAGGGATCGAGTTCGTGATGGCGACTCAACGTTCTGATGGGCTCTTTTCCTTCGCTAATCCTGGTCGCTCTCACCAAACCAAACATCCCAGTAAGGCGGCTATGTACAATCACGCAATTGCGGGGCTGATGCTGACGGAAGTATATGGGATGACCGATAGCCGGCGTGCACAGAGAATTCGGCAAGTGATCATCAAAGGCCTCAAATTCACTCGCAAGTTACAGACTCGCAAGAAACCTTACGCGCAGGATTTGGGAGGATGGCGATACTATCATTTGAGGGGCGGCTTTTCGGATGCTGACCTTTCGGTCACCGGTTGGCAACTGATGTTCTTGCGCTCGGCCAAGAATGCAGGCTTTGACGTCCCGAAGCAACATATCGACGAGGCGATGCGATACGTCTACGGGTGCTGGGATGATCGGGAGGGCGTTTTCTACTACACCAAAGTTTCCAATGAACGGCGGTGGAGTCGTGGCATGGTCGGTGTCGGAATTCTTTCGCTATCCCTCGCAGGACACCACAATACGGAGATTGCTCATCGGGCGGGACAGTGGCTCCTGAAGAACCCATTCACTCGCTTCGGGCGGCGTATCGGAGGTGGGGAGCGGTATTTCTATAGTATGTATTACTGCAGCCAGGCAATGGCACAATTGGGAGGGAATTACTGGAATCAATACTTTCCCGGCTTGGCTACCATGTTGATCTCTACCCAGCGGCGGGCAGGAGATTGGCCGTCAGAGCCCTTGAGTGGGGATTCAATTTTCGGCAATGCCTACACTACTTCAATGGCGGTCCTCTCCTTGACTCCGCCTCTACAGCTTTTACCCGTCTACCAGCGCTAAGCTCAGTGAGATTACCGATTCCAAGCTTGCTCCTTTTGGTCTTGCTTGGAAGCTGTTGCGCTCTGGACTCGAACCTGTTGGCGCAAGATCTGGATGCTCAATTGCAGCCGGACGACTCAACCCTCTCTGACGTATTGACCACGGAGCAATGGTCTCAGATTGATGGCGGGATTGATCGAGGTTTAGAGTGGCTGAGTCGTCAGCAGAGAGGTGACGGGTCCTTTCTAGCGCCGGCGGCAGCTCAGCCTGCTGTGACCAGCTTGGGGCTCATGGCATTCATGGCGAAGGGTTACTTGCCGGAGGAAGGGCGCTACGGCGACGTGATGGCAAGGGCGATCGACTATGTGCTCTCGTGTCAGCGCGACGATGGATTGTTATCGGCAGCGGAGCCGGGTCTGAAGCATGTCGACAAAGCTCCCTCTCACGGGGCTTCCTACAACCATGCGATTGCCGGTTTGATGCTGTGTGAAGCTTACGGCATGACAAACAGCAAACGGGCGCGCCAAATCCGATTGGTCATCGAAAACGCGCTTGGTTTCTCTCGAACGCTACAAACGCGAACCAAGGCCTATGCTGAAGACCTTGGTGGCTGGAGATACGTTCGCTTACGTTGGACGAAGCAGAGCACGGATTCAGATTTGTCGGTAACGGGCTGGCACTTGATGTTTTACCGGGCTGCTAAGAATGCAGAGTTTGACGTGCCAGAACGCTTCATCGACGAAGCCATGCAGTTTGTCGATCGGTGCTGGGATCCGCGCGAGGGAGTTTTTCGTTACTCCCTAATTGGAGGAGATCGAAAGTATAGTCGTGGCACGGTAGGCGTGGGGATTCTCTGTCAATCAATGGCGGGCCGGCATGAGACGGTGATGGCGAGAACTGCCGGAGCATGGCTGCTCGACCATCCTTTTGAATCCTATGCCACGGGAATCGGAAGTGGGGACCGTTTTTTCTACAGTGCGTATTACTGTAGTCAGGCGATGGCCCAACTGGGGGGGCGCTATTGGCACGGGTTCTTTCCTTCCCTAGCGACGGTTCTTCTCTCAGCTCAAACCGAGAGTGGCGCTTGGCCCCCTGAACCGCGCCGGGGTGACTCGGTATTTGGGAATGCTTATACGACAGCTCTGGCAATTCTTGCTCTCACGCCCGCACACCAGATTCTTCCTGTTTATCAACGCTAATCCCTTTTTCTCCTGCTCTGGTGCTGACGGGAATACGCATGGCTTCGATTCTTTACCTTGGACGAAAACGACATTGATTTGTCCTCGATAGTAGGTGGCTTGTCTTCGGGGGAAGGTTCTTACGCTGCCGGATTCCATCCGAAGACTTAAAGGGCTGTTGTTAACCCAGAGGAATGGGATGCTTAAGGTGCCGATGCGATTCATTGTTATCCTTATACCGTCACGGTTTACGCCGAGGTGGCACTCAAGGATTCTAATGGGGGGGCGACTGTTCGGTTAGCATCTTGGTATGGTGATCGATTGAAGGGGATCGTAACCGGACCCTAGATGAGGTGCCGAAGATCATTGAAAGGCCTGGAGAAACGGCTGCGGAACGCGGCAAGGTCGCTGAGTTTTGAGGTCCACAAAAGCGAACTTGAGAAGCGCTTGGCACACTAACGCTTGGTCGGACTGGCGATGCATCTCATGTTCAATAAAGAACTGAGTGCGACCTTCAAAGCGAATCTCACCGTAGATGAGAAGGTGGTCGTCGGCCTTTGCCTGTTGTTTGTAGTCGATCGAAGCATGGTAAAGAACCGGACCGATGTGCCATTCTTTGAAGTCCGCAAATTGGATGCCTCGCTGTTGCATGTAATCGTTTCTCGCTCCTTCGCAATACTGGAGATACACCGCATTGTTGACGTGCCCGAAGGAATCGAGTTCGTAGCTGCGTACGATTCGTTCTGATACCAACCGTTTTTGTTTCACTGTGGAATGCTGATCGCCCGTTCTGAATAGCTCAATTGTTCAAGTCTTCCGAATCGGCCTATGGTTTCACGAGGTTTTCAACCCGTTGGCGAAGTTTTGTCGTATCTCGAGGTTCAATTTTCTTGAGTTCGCTTGCTGTCGAGAATGACTCCCGGGTCTCGGGCCGAGTTTGGTTTCGGTAGAACTTGCTGAGTGCGTTGAAGCGGCTGAGGATTTGCTTCCATGTCTCTTGTTGCTTTGGATCGCCGCCTCCTGCTGACGGTTCTCCGACCAATGTGACGCCGGTTGCTTTGGTGATGAGTTTGGAGCAGCGGGCAGGATCTTCGCCAAGACCTTGGAGGATCGCTAACGCGAACTGGAGATGCCCGTCGGTTGGGGGATGGACGCCGTCTCCGTAGCGATAATCAGGTTCGACTCTACGGGCGTTGTGAATGTAGTCGGTCAACGGAGTGTGGATGTCAATGAAGCGCTCCACATGATTTCCGTATCTTCCTTGGGCAAGAGCTCCCAGTGCAATTAGTGTATCGTCGTAGAGTTCGTATGTCTTGCTGTAGCCGTAGACGTCCTGCCCGGGGGGGAGGAGGTTTTTGCTTGGCTTGCTTACTGAATCGAATGGCGGAGGAGTCAGTAAGACGATCTGCGCCCCTGTCGGTTCGATTCGTTCCAACAAGCGCCCGAGTTGTTTCAGGTAGGCTGTCTGAATATCCGGCCTCGATGGATAGTAGTTTCCATCGTTCATTCCATAGCAGATGAATACCCAGTCAGGGTCTGAGATTTCAAGCGCGGGCTCAACTCGATCGTGCACCCAGGGCCGACGGCGATGTCCGGGTTCGGTTGTGTTGGACACGGTCTCTGCACTGACGCCCATGTTGAAGATCTCAAAACTGTGATTCGGATAAGCGGCCCAAAGGTAAGTTTCGATGAAGGCGATGTAGCGGCCATCTTGCGTGATGCTATCTCCTAGAAAGAGCACATGATCGCCATCGGCGAACGGAATTCCCGTTGATGGTTTGCTTGATAAAGGTGTAGCGGCTGAGGCAGCGATATGGATCGCTCCCAGAATGAGGGCCGTGATCGCTTTTAAGGTGAGAGCAGTGGGCTTCGTGCGCATGAATGTTTCTTTTGTCTAGTGGTTCGGTTTCCCGGGACTCGGCGTGAGTAATCGAAAATCCGTCCGGTTGTTTGCCTGGCGTCCCCAAGATTCGTCGTCTGATAGATTCTCGAATGAAATCTGATCAATCTGGCGATTCCGGCGTTCATCTCGGTCGTAGAGCGTCAAGGTTTCGCCTTGTTTTGAGAGCTTAAAATTCGTGTGCAGGCCCGCTTCCGCGCTCTTGTGATCCTCATCTGCCCACACGATGAGGTGACCGTTTGCTGGGATAATGGTGCCCTCCGGAAAGGTCCATTTGAGTGGGTTCTTTGGGTTGTCGCTCAGATAGTAACCAGTCAAGTCAATGGGTTCTGGGTGTGTGTTCACCAGTTCCACCCAGTCTTCAAACTTGCCTGTTTCGTCGGCGAGTGTCTTCGTGTTGCTAGCCATGACTTCATTGATGAAGAGATAGGAATCGTTCGCAATCGGTGGACTGACGCGGATGCTCGAAGGCTTGAATTCTGCCGCCGAAGGGGCGAACGCAACGGTGTTGGCCTCGTGGATTTGGGCTGCGACGTAGAAGAACAGTTTCTCTCCGGCGTTCTGAGCTGGGATGGAACCTTCGAAAACGGTTCCTTCTTTCTGTTCCATTTGAACTTCCCGATACACGCTATGTTTCTTCCCACTGTAAAACAGACTGACACTGTCTGGGCTTGGAGAGGGTTCGAACTGTGCGACGATTCGAATCGGCTCGCCCGGATAAATGACATCCTGATTTGCGCCGCTGCAGCGCACTGATCTAAAGACGGGTGCTGGCTTTGTGAGTTCTGGATGTTGGTCCAGATAGCTTCGTCTTTGTTCGACGAAATCCTGGATGCTGATTCTTTTCGTTCGGCCTCGAAACCCAGCGGTTTCAGTTTCTTCCGTCAGCGATTCTTGAAAGGCTTCGTAGCTATCGTGTTTGCGGGTATCGATTCGAATCTCTTCATCGATCAGGGTGTGATACGCTTTTGCAATAGGCCCAATCTTGTCCCAACTCAACCACTCGTCTTTCAGAGTTCGGACGTGTGCCAAGTATCGTGCTCGCAGACGAGGCACTTGGAGCAGTCGATGAATCAGTGGTTTCTCCGGATTGTCGACGCCGTAAAGAGGGTCCAGATTCACACCGGATGATCCTCCAGTGCCTCGACCTCCTTGCCTCTGGAAAGTCTCGTTGCTGTCATGGGGAATCATGTGAAGACGCCCCTTGGGGTCCGTGTACATTGTGAAGTCACTGGCGCGTGTCCAGTAACCATCGTTGTCGATGAAGACGTTCTCCAGCGCGAGGAACCAGAGCGCCCGATCGATGTTGAAGATAGGGTTTAGGGCTTCCTCCAGGTCAGATGGAGGGGTTTCGTTGAGGGTTTTGAAGACCTTGATTAATTGTTGCCACTCGGCATCTCCGCCTTTGGATTTCATGACGTATCGCCCTTCGTAATCGATCGGGTGATCTCCATCGTATCCGAGACCCTTGCCACCTCTGGGATTGGGAAGCATTTTCCACCGGATTCCCTTCTTCGTTCCGAACCACTCATCCAGGAAGTCTTTGTTGAATTGCTGGGTGTTGATGTAGATGCCCCAATTCTCTCGATTGATGACGAGCCTGAGGTAGTTCGATCGTTCAGCCGGAATATAGTTTCGTGCGATGTGATTGAAAAGCAGCGTCCTCACAAACGAGGGATCGGTGTGACTGTTTAATAGATTGATCGTTTTGTAGCCGTGAAGGCGTTCTTTGCCTTCGCCGTAATCGATGGCGATATTGAGTGAACGTTTTTTTCCCTTTGGAACGGTGAAGAAGGATGAGGAGCCACGGAATCGGACACCCACCTGATCCATCGTCTGCCCATCCATGGTGAGCACTGCCGGGACGTCAATATCGGTCTTCCAGAAATCGGCGAGCTCGGCCTCCCAATCGGCATCTTCGAAATCGAGGAAGACGGTTCTCAGCACCTTTTCATCGTAGAGAGCTTGGGTTTTAGGCGTTGCTTGAATTTCCTCTGGTTGGATCGTTTTACCCGCTTTGGGAGGAGGCCCTTCATGGCCTCCTTGAGGTCCCGGAAATCTTCTCCCGCTCCGCTCGTTGCTAAGGAATGTTCGAGCCCGTGCGCGTTCTTGCTTGTCGAGGCGAGAATCTCGGTTTTGATCGAAGAGTGAACGAACCTCCCTCGACGTCATGCCTCCTCGCCCGCCGCCACGCGACGATCCGGGCGGGGGAGGGCCGCCGTTACGTGCCCTTGGTCCGAAGTCGCGAAGGCCATTGCGGGAGCGCTCATGACGGCGAGGGCGGTCCTGATCCTGGATGAATTGGATCACGCTTGCCGTAACAAATGCGCCGATGATGATAATGAGGATTCGGGTTTTCAAGCGGGTCAGAATTCGGGGGCTGAGGGTCTACTGGAGGGCGGTGCTCTAAGGGCGAACAATCGAGCCATCCATTCCGCGGACAGTCGTCCAGTCCGAAATGTGATAGTCGTCTCGCAGCGGAAAACGAGCCGCCACCTTCTCGTCGATGTCGATTCCGAGTCCGGGTTTGTCGTTCCCGTAGAGGTAACCGTTGCGGATTTCGGCCGCCCCCGGAAGGACATCGTGAACTTCTTCCGGAAATTCATTCTCTTCTTGGATGCCGAAACTCGGGATGGTGAGATCGACGTGGTAGGCGATGAGTTGATTGATCGGGTCATTCTCTCCGCCTTCTTGCCAGGCCGTGCGAACACCAAATTGTTCACAGAGAGCGGCGATTTTCTTGGCCTGTGAGATGCCGCCAATCATGCCTACCCGACAGCGAATGAAATCGATCAGTCGTTGCGAGATCAGCGGGCGCCATTCATTCGGATTGGTGAATAGCTCGCCCATGGCCATGGGGGTGGTCGTGGTGGCACGGATCTGTTTGTAGTAGTCGATGTGTTCCGGGGGGAGGATGTCTTCGACGAGAAACATTTTGGCGGTTTCGAGTCGCTTCGCCAGTTCCATCGCAGAGGCGGGACTCAGGTGTTCGTGGACATCGTGGAGTAGCTTGACCTCGGAGCCAAGCTCGTCACGGATCGAGTGAAAAAGGTGAGGGATGGTTTCGACATAGAGCTCCTCGTCAAAAGCCTTTCCTTGGAATCCAGATTCCGGTCGGCTTCCGGCCCCAGGCTTGATAAACCCGCCGCCGCCGTAGCCGCCCATTTGGACGCGAACGTGGCGGAATCCCTCTTCGATCCAATGTTGCACGCTCTCGATACAGGCCTTCACGCTGGATCCTCCGCCGTGAGCGTAGAGAGGGACGGCATCTCGCACTTTTCCCCCGAGCAGTTGGTAGACTGGCATCCCGGCTCGTTTTCCCTTGATATCCCACAAGGCAGAATCAAGTGCAGTTTGAATCACGTTGGTGACGGGGCCATTGCGCCAGTAAGATCGGATGTGATTCCATTGCCAGAGGTCTTCAATGCGGTCAGCCGGTTTGCCGATCCAAAAGGGGACCATGTGCTTTTCCAAGGCCGCTTTGACGCCCCAGGAAAGATAGTTGTAATTTGCCGATCCAACGCCGTAGAGCCCAGGCTCGTTCGTGAACACTTTTATGAAAACCCATCGGTAACCCGGCCTCGGACTCGTCCCGATGACCTTGACGTCGGTGATCTTGAGCTCTTGCTCGCCGGTGGTTTTCTGTGCGTAAAGATTGGCGGCATGGAGCAGCCACGGACTAAGACACACAGTCTTCAATGCTTGTCGACGGGTTAGGTGATTCATTGAGTGATTTCGGTTGGTGTCGGCGTTTTTGGCTCAGGGGCTCAAGTTCGAAACCGTCTTTTTTCAGTCGCCTGGAGGCGCGATGTGCGACTCGTTCACGGCCCGGTTCTTCAATCCTTTTACCCAAAGGTGTTGGTTGTGTAGTGAAGAGAATTCTAAGAGGGCCCTAGTCGGATCGCAATGGATTTTCCCGCCCTCAAGCATGCGGCGTGAGGGACTGCGGGCCTCGGTGAACGCGAGATCTCTCCGCAAGTGCTCCAGTCCGTCAGCATTCGACGGGAGCATGGCCGATCAACGGTAGGAGGGAACGGGGGCTATGATCAGTTCTTCTGCATTTCCTCTGTCGCATGGTATTCCCGAAAGTTAAAGAGCAAGGCTCCAACTGTCAGGAACAGCGCAGTGCCGCCTAGGATCATGCCAAATGAGAATGAAGCACCAGCAGCCGACCAATCGTAAAGATCGGCAAGGTCTCCGTTGCGTGCGAGGAGAGTGCGGAGATGTCGTGTGATTGAGAGGACATTGATATTGGTGGGGATCTGTCCAATCCCGAACTCCACCAAGAAACCATAAAAAACGCCGGCGATCAGATATTTCTGAGTGACCATACCGATGAGTGAGGATAGGGCTCCGAACGCCATGGCTGCGACCACTTGAGTCATGATGATCAAGCTTATGAGAGAAGCAATGTTGGGAATGTCCAAGTAAATGCCGGCTGCGAAAAAAGCGAGTCCATTGCCCAGGAGAATGATCTGTACCCAGAGCATCAGGGTGAGGTATTTGAGAAGGAAAATCTTCGCTCGTGAGACCGGCCGTGTGACGAGAAAGGTGATGGTATCGTCTTGCAGCTCATCTCGGATCATCGATCCAAAGTTGAAGAGGCACGCGAAGGGGATGATAACGAAAAAGTAGAGATCGATGAGAATTCGATGAAAGCCGTCCTCCTGTCCGGGATCGATCACGGAGACTGCGAAGACGGGGACGGCGATCATGCTCGCCACGACTGGGAGCAGTCGTTTCCACGTGAGCTTTGATCGCCAGGTGAGCGTCCAGAGGCCGCGAGTGGCCGAGAAGAAGCTGGGAATATGGGTGCTCATTCGTTTCGCGTATTCGGCTTGCGCTACCTATTGTGTCATTTGATCGAAGAGATTTCTCAGCGACCTGCTCTTGCTGCGCATTTCCCACAGCGTGATCTGACTTTCACGGACGAGTTCAGGAAATCGATTGTAGAATACCTCGGGGTTTCGGATGCGAAGACTCACGGCTGAATCCTCCTCGTCGATGTCAAAACCGTTGATCAATTCCTGATTGAACAAGACCGTCACCAAGCGAAGAGGGTGGTCGCATCGAACCACGATTTGTTCCGACCAATCGTGAAGTTCGGATCGAATCGCTTTTTGCTCTCCGGAGGCAAGCACCCGGCCCCAACTCACAATGATGACGTTCTTACACAAGGCCTCTAGCTCTGCCAGGATGTGGCTCGAGATAATGATGTTGACGCCGTCGGCTGCCAGCTTGGTCAGGATCTGGGAAATCTCCTGACGACCCATGGGATCCAGTCCGTTCATCGGTTCATCCAAGACAAGGAGATCCGGTTCGGCCAGAAGCGCTTGGGCTAGTTTGACTCTCTGGCGCATCCCCTTGGAATATTGCCCGAGGCGTTTCTTCCAATGGACGCGGGGAAGTTTAACCAGATCGAGGAGATACTCACAGCGGTCGGCGATTTCGTTGGACGGAACACCGGACAAGAGGGCGAGGCCGCGGAGCCAATCCATGGGGCGAAGTTCCGTGTGGACGGACTCTCGTTCCGGACAGTAACCAATGCGTCCGAGAATCGCAGGATTATTGTAGGGTTCCTCCCCGAACACGGTGAGTTTCCCTGAACTGGGCTGGAGCTGGCCGGTGATGATTTGGATCAGCGTAGACTTGCCGGCGCCGTTTGGGCCCACGAAGCCCGTGATGCCTGAAGGAACTGTGAAATCCACGTGATTGAGTCCCATCACGATGCCATACCAGCGGCTCAATTCGACTGCTTCGACGATCGTGCTCATTCTGGTTTAACCCTTTGTTTCAGGATGGCGATTGCAGCGACGACCATGACGGATAGAGCGATTACGGTGCCGGTGATGTCAGGTTTCTCGAACCAACCAAAAGGATTGTTTCGCGCTTCACGGAGCATGGTCCCCAAGAGAGGGATGTTGTCTTGCGCGCGCTGGAGCTCTTCCTGAAGATTAAAGACGGCTAAGGAAATCTGGTTTAGATCGAAGGGGATGCTCACGTGACGCAGCCATGGCTTCGTGTGTTCGCCGATGCCGCGGATGGCATTGCCGACGAACCAAAGGATAATCCAGTAGCTCGTTGCGGCGCGTGGTTTGGTCGAAAGAGCTGATATTCCCAGAGCGAGAATTCCCAGGACAAACATCGCGGGGATGACCGAAATGAGAGCATTAATGAGTGCTGTTTTGGAATGCCAGAAAAACACCCAGTTGGAGGAAAGAAAGTTGCCTGCCACCCAGGCCGTGACGACGGGACCGAGCCAGACGAGTGAAAGGAGCGCAAAGACGGTTCCGAATTTTCCTAAGAAGTAGTCAAAGCGGCTGACTGCCTTCGAGGAGTATATAATGATGGCTTTGCTCGAGAGATCGCGGGTGATGAGATGAGGGATCACCAAAACGATAGATGCCATCGCGAGGAACCGAAGATTCGTTGCGAAGAAATAGAATAAGATATTGTAAGTGGTTCTGACTGAAATCTCCGGATGATCAATTAACCAAGAAACCAGGCCATTCACAATGAGCCGGATCTGAGGGTCCAATTGCGCGACCAAAGTGTAGACGACACTGTCCTCCACCAACAACTGTCCAACGATGAACAGAAGGGCGATTTGAACCAGGCAACTGATCCACGCCAGCAAGACCAAATTCTTAGCCCAACGATTGTCGAGGCACGAGCGAAGCCCGTTCGACGCAATCACCCAGCGGCGACGCCAGATGCCGTGATGCTGCCCGTCCCAGTGCTTGTAACTAACGTCATGCAGGCTCATGGGCGGTCTCTAGGGCTTGAACGAACAGTTCTTCTAGGGCGTTCGGGCTGGGAATAATCTCGACGGGCGGTATACGGATTTCCGCCATAAGATCCATGATCGGATTGAGATCCTGGGAGCCGTGTTCTACTTTGACATGGCCGTTTGGCAGGATTTCGGTGGGCCAATGCTTGGCTTTAAAGGCGCGGTGGAGATCATCCGTTCGAGAGGCGACGACCACTTCTGCCGCTCCTTTACGCTTCGCTTTCAGATTCGAAATCGTGTCGTGGACGAGGACTTTACCCTGCGCAATGATGATGATCTGCTCGCAAATATTGTCGACATCGTGGAGCAGGTGGGATGACAGCACCACCGAGATGCCGTGCACTGTCCAGAGGCTGGAAACCAGTTCCAGAATCTGTGCCTGGCCCTTTGGGTCGAGTCCGTTGGTGGGCTCGTCGAGAAATACGATCTCGGGATCATGGACGATCGCCTGCGCCAATTTGAGGCGTTGCTTCATCCCGGTTGAGTAAGTGTCGATCTTTCGGTAGCGCTCTTGCCCCATCCCGACAAAATCTAACATTTCGTGTGCCCGCTGTCGGGCTGCTTGGAAGGGGAGTCCACAGAGTTGAGCGCAGTAGGTGACGTATTCGCACCCGACCATTCCTGGGATATGACAATCTTGCTCGGGGTTGTAGCCGACGCGTTTGCGGATCTCAGCTCCCTCTCGCCCGACTTCTTTTCCCAGGAGATAGGCTTGTCCACTCGTAGCGGGGATGAGCTGTAGCAGGCACTTCATGAACGTGCTCTTGCCCGCGCCATTAGGGCCAAGGAGTCCGATTGCTCCCGGTGGCACACGAACGGAAACGTCGGTGAGTGCCTTTTGGGATCCGAAAGACTTCGAATAGCCCTTCGTTTCGATGACGGCGCTGCTCATAACCCCAGAAAAGAACCCTACTGCGTGATCGATGTGTTGGCGGCCAATAAACTCTTCGGGATAAAGTTTTCAGCAAGCGAATCAATCGCTGATCGGGCGTCGTTCATCACGAACTGAAGCTCGGATTCAAGAGGTTCGTTTAAGGCGACACTCCAGGCTTCGATGCTCTGACCCGTTGTTTCTTCAATCACTTGATCGCCGGAAAGCTGGATCACCTTTGAAATCAACTCGGCCGATGCCGGAGGCGGAGCAGGGCGGTTCACCACGATCCCGATCACGATCGCCGCGGCAGCCCCGAGGCTTAATCCAAGTCCTCCGATCCAAGATGGACGCGGCATGGGGGCTGGAATCGCTGTGTCTACTTCCGCAGCTTGTCGAACGGCGGCCACAATGCGGCCGCGTAAGAAAGGAGAAGGCTCGAATTGGTCGTGACCGGCTTGTTGGCTTAGTTGCCCAACGAGCTGTCGCTGTTCTGCGTAATGTTGGGCACAGGCAGCACACGATTGTAGGTGGCGTTCAGAATTCGGTGCCAGGGGACGGTCATCGTCCAGACATCTCGATATTTCCCTTCGTGTTAACCAGCAAGTGATCATAGGCCTGAGATGTGTTGATTGTTAATTGATCTGTCAGTCAAGATTGACTCCCTTGTTGTTTCGTCAAGTGTTGAGCCATCTTGTTGCGGGCTCGATGGAGGAGAACCCTTACTCTGAGTTCGTTGGTTTCCATCACCTTTGCCGTTTCTCCGATTGAGAATCCCTCGCCGTATCGAAGCCACAGTGCGTTGTATTGGTTCGGCTTCAAGAGTCGCTTTGCTTTCTCCCAGAGTCCTTCAGCTTGGTCTTTCTCTTCGAGAGCGACTGAAGGATCCCGTTCGTCGATCTCCTTTTCTGGAGTGAGCTCGACGGTCGATTTAGCTGCGCGATAGTGGTTCATCGCTGTCCTTTTCGCAATGGTAAAAAGCCAGGTGGTGAATTTGTATTTCGGGTCGAAGCGATGGATGTTCTTATACGCTTTGACAAAAGTATCTTGAGCGAGATCTTCTGCGTCTTGTCGACTGCGGACCATCTTGTTGAGAAAGTTCACGATCCGCTGCTCGAACTGATCAACGAGGGTCTCGAAGGACTCGAGACAACCGTCCTGGCATCGGAGTGCTAATTCCTCAGCACTGAGTTCTATATTTTGTGAGTCCACTGAGGGTGCCTCTAGACTGGGAGCCGTGGGGGCCATGGTGCCCTACTTCGAGAATCGTTTCAGTGTGCCTAGTGCGCGTTCGATTGGGAGCTCAAGCTTCAGAGTGACGATGGCATCCCCACTCGAAACGTTAATGGCTTCCGCCAGTTCCGTTAGGCGCTCATCCTCGGAACCCAGCATGGCGAGTGTGAGGAGCCCCTGCACGATGGAGTGGATTTGCCGGCTGGTCTTCTTGTCCTTCGTCTTCAGTTCAAGTTGAAGGAGGATATCTTCGTCGGTCTCGCAAAGTGCCAGGCGGCCGCCTTTGGAAAGTTGGAGGACACGTGCTTCAGCGGGCAGGCCATTGAATTCACCGAACGCATCGGCCACAGCCAAGAAGATCATACTGTTGGGAAGCTCCGCATAGTCCGCGAAAGCTTCAGTTTCTTGGACGGGAGTGCTGCTAGCGGCCAAGACAGATTTGGCGGTCTCGACTTGCTTGCGGGATTTTCCAAGCAGGAATAGGCCTTGTGGTTCAACAGCGATGTAGAGTTCTCCTGCGATGGCGTAGAGGTGCTCCACCTCAGATTTGATGGGCTGGATCTTAAGCGGACCGAAGCCCGCATCCACTTTGGACTCGAGAAGTTGATGGAAATTGGCCTGAAGTTCCGGTTCGGTTCGAATCAGCATCAAACCCGCCTGGTCAGGTTTGATCTGGTAGTCGCTTCCGAACGCCGTGATCGATTTGATTTTGTCCCAGTCCAAATCGAAGTTGAAGTCACGTTTGAAATCCGACCGGATCTTATCGCGGTGCTCTCCGAGGAGTGTTTCATTAACGAAATCGCCCACTTGAGTGTGTCGAAAACTGTCGAAGTCAAGGTGGACCAGCCATTTCGTATCGGAAGTGACTCGCAGCTCATCGAGCGGTCCGGCATTCGTGACCGGGGCCACGAGAGCGATTGAAGCGATTGCGAGGATCGTTGCAAAAAGTGTTCTCATTAGGATTTTCCCATCTGCCATCAGCACTTGCATGACGTGTGCCGTGACTGAATTATCGTCATTACAAGGTCATATTCACATTGGAATGAGGAGTTGTTACAGCTTCTCGATTTTTTTTTCGAAAAGCGGTTTATGAGGTTCTGGGAAGGATAGGCGAAGGGCTCTCGTTGGAAAACGATAGATTCAGAGTCGGTTTTTTTGTGATCTCGGGTTTTCCTTGCCCGGAGATCTCCTTTTGGCAGACTGAAGGCCTCTCCTAGGAGGGCCCATAGCTCAGTGGTTAGAGCAGGCGACTCATAATCGCTTGGTCGTAGGTTCAAGTCCTACTGGGCCCACCAAACTCTAGTGCGTTTTCTTGTTAGAAGGCCTGAGTTCACAAAATTCCAATGGTTTCTATGAAGTCCTTATTCCATGCGATTAGCCTGGCGATGGTCGCCTTATTTGGGGGAGGGCAACTAAGTGCACAAGGTACTTTGCTATTCAGCAATGTGAGAACCGATGCTCCGATCAGTCGGGCGGGGATCGGATTGGAGCCGGGGTATTTAGTCGAGTTAGCGTTGCTCTTGCCTTCAGACGGTCTTGGCGTGAAGGGAATACGTCTTTCGAAAGAGGCTCCCTTTCTTTGCTGTGGATTGTTCGGCGGTGGAATTGTGTCGGTTCCTGGCGTCCCGGCGGGAGAAGAAGTGGAGGTCGTCTTGGTTGTTTCACAGCCTAATCCCTTGGATGTCGACGAGGGCTTTTTCGGCCCAGCTTGGGGGGGTGAGCAATCCAGTGTCGGTAGTTTTGGGTGGACTAGGTGATCCTCCTTCAGAGCCTGGAACTCTATTGGGCCTAGCCCCATTTGATGTGGGATACTCATGGGATGGGCTTGGGAGTTGCTATGGTCCTTTCGATGATTTTTTTGCCGAGCTTGGCTCATGTGAGAACTTGCTGGAAGTGGATGAGTATTCATGGTCCTGGGGGCAGCCCGGGCTTGAGTATAGGATAGTGGACGGGAACATGATTGAGCTCAAATGGCGTGCCGGAAGCCCCCTTGTGCTCTACAGCGCACCAGTGCTGGATCGAGCGGACTCGAAGCGAGTGATAGGCGATCACTACGCTAACGGCTTTCGTGTTCTGAGAGTTTCGGCAACCGAACCTCAACGGTACTATTGGCTTGCTCAACCTGCTGATGATTGATTGTTCGTGAGCTCTCGCCAGTGTCCGGATTGCGGGACAGTTTGGTTCGCGAAAGGAGCTTATCCTTGTGGCCCGACTTAAGAGCCGAGAACCTGTGTAATTTAACTTGACCAATCGGTCTAGGAAAGTATGTTGAAGACAGTGAAACGAGGACCGGACAAGCAGTTTGATCCAGAAGTTGCCTTGGGGCAGGCGATGGAGGTGTTCTGGGCTCGAGGTTATGAGGCTGCCTCGTTATCGGAGTTGATGGAGGTTATGGGGATCGGGAAAAAGAGTCTCTACGATACCTTTGGGAACAAACGTTCGCTCTTCTTGAAATCTTTGGAGCATTACGCGAATTCGGCACTTCGATGCATGGTGCAGCGTCTTGATGAGGCGCCGCCAGAGAAGGTTGTGGCCGAGATTAGAGGGATCCTTGGGGACTGGCGGGCCACGCATGGTTGCAAGGAAAGCAAAGGATGTCTGCTCGGGAATAACATAGCGGACTTCGATTGCTCGGATACTGAGGTGGCGCAGATCTTTCGAGGGCATTTGTCTACGCTTGAGAAAGCCTTCGCCTCAGCTTTGGAGAGAGCGAAAACGGAAGGGGGAGCGACATTGGGAGATACGCCGCAACGTTTGGCCCGAACTCTGGTTTGTCTCGGACAGGGCGTCGCCATCGTAGGGCGGATCATGGAGTGTTCGAAGGTGACGGACGATGCGCTTCACTTTGCCTCGGAACGACTGTTGGCACAGCCATAAATTTTTTTTTTGCACAAAACTTAGACCGTTCGGTCAATTAAATCGGAAAACATGAACTGAAAGAATAAGGGAAATACAATGAGTAAACTAACAGGAAAAGTGGCCTTCATCACCGGCGGAACCTCAGGCATTGGTCGTCAAGCGGCGATTACCCTGGCCAAGGCTGGGGCCAAGGTCGTGGTGACGGGGAGGCGTGAAGCAGAAGGAGCGGAAACGGTTCGGCTGGTCGAAGAATCAGGTGGAGAAGCGCTCTTTGTGCGGACGGATGTGAAGAACGAGGCGGATATTAAGGGCGCTGTCGAGCAGACGGTGGAACGTTACGGACGGCTTGATATCGCGTTGAACAACGCAGGTGTGGAGACGGCCGGTCCGATACCCGAGGTTTCGGAAGAAACTTATCGCAACACGTTTGACATCAATGTTTGGGGAGTCCTGGCGTCCTTAAAGTATGAAGTGCCGGCCATGCTCAAGAACGGTGGCGGCTCAATCATCAATGTTTCCAGCGTCGCAGGCCAGGTTGGAATGCCAGGAGTCTCAATTTACGTCGCCAGCAAACACGCCGTCGAAGGGCTCACGAAAGTGGCCGCGCTAGAGTATGCGAAGGAAGGGATTCGTGTGAACGCGATTGCGCCCGGGCTTATCGACACGGACATGGCAGATCGATTCGCAGGTAAAGAGGGTGAAATGCGGGATCAACTTGCCGGCATGCACCCGATTGGACGAAGCGGTAAGCCGTCCGAAATCGCCGATGCCGTGCTCTTTCTCGCGAGTGATGACTCCAGTTTTGTCACCGGTCACAGTCTCAACGTTGACGGGGGCTGGACTGCACAATGATGTCGATTTTATCCCGAATCCGAAGACATGAACACAAACCTAGAAAGATGAGATGAAATGAGCACGACAACAAACATCCAGTCCGTGAACGCCGACAACTTCGAGTCGGTCGTTGGTCCGAACAGTCAACGTGTCCTCGTCGATTTTTGGGCCGAGTGGTGTGGCCCCTGCAAAATGATGAATCCGATTTTGGAGGAATTCGCTGCCGAGCAGGGTGACAAACTGACCATTGCGAAGTTGAACGTTGACGACGCGCCTTCCTTGGCTGCCAAGTATGAGATTCGATCGATTCCCACGCTGATCCTCTTTGAGAATGGCGTCGAAGTGCAACGAAGCGCCGGGGCGCTGACTCTCAATGCGCTACGCCAAGCTTTCGGTGCTTGAGCCCGCGGCACGCCTTTGGGTTTCGTGGCCAAGGGCGTGTCTCGATTCCCTCTGCCACGAACAGCCGTTATCCATTGAATGCGTGGGAAAGAAGTCTGGAGCTCGGCGTGGCCTTCTATGGGCGATCTGTTCTAGAAACTTCCCAAAAGGCGAATTTCGAAAGAATTCTGTGACAACCCTTGACGCTTCGAAATCGCGAAGGCAAACAATCTTGCCCACATTTGTTGAATCATTGAGGGCGAGAGTTGAAGAGGGAATCGGAACAAGACAGAACGGTATTTGAATTGAGGGAACGACCTTGGTGGGGAAGCTACTTAGCTGGGCTCGTAGCGATGTTTGCCACGCTCATGAACGGAGCCGAGGGCGCTCCAACCGAGATCGCTCAGGCCTCTCGGGCGAAGGTTGGTCAGCAGTCCATTGAGGGCTCCAGCCCAGGAGGGAACGAGTCTGCAATGTTGGAATCTCTCAATGGAAAAACATTTCCTGAGACCATCGGGCCGCCTTACGTTCTGAATATCGAGAGCATTGTCCGCTTGATCTATCAGCGCAACCCATCCGTCCGTGCCTCTCGGGAAGAGATGACGGCAGCCAAGTATGGATTGGAGGAGTTTCGGGCCAACTTAAGTCGGCTAGAGCCCTTTGTGGAAACCCGAACGGATCTGTCGGAGTTTCCGAACCGACGAGGAGCCTTCGGTGGAGCTGTTGAAACGGTGGTCGGTGTGGAGAACGAGACATTTGGTGGCTCTGTCTTCAGCACAGAAGTGGGGGCTTCGATGTCTCGCTTTGAATTTGATCGTGTGACGGCAACACAGGATGCGGTTGAGTCGGGAGCGGGTGCGTTGGTTCGAGCTCGAGCGGAAATCCCGTTTTTCGGATCGCGTCGGCGACAGAACCGGATCATCTCTCAGGCCTTCCAAGAGACGACCGCGCGTCGAGCGCAGCTGGATTATCTAGATGACTACCGCTCGTTGGTCGACAACGGTCTCGAGTTTTTTGCCCAGGCGGTCTACTACCAGCAACTCGTAGACGTGTATCAGCACGCAATGGATGATTTAGAGGAGCTGAAGCAGGACTCGAGAGTGTTGGCAGCTGACAAGGTGCGGATCACATCAGAACAAGGCGGCTCGGAAACATCTCGCAATCTCTACCAAGCTCGCCTGGATCAGTATGAGGCAATCTTGCTTTCTTATGTCGCTCTTGAGCCGGAGGATGACTATTCAATTGATTCCAAACACACCTCCTTGGCGGAGTTCCGGGAATCAGCTGCGGATCCTATCCGGGTCGCAGAACTCATTGAAAAAGCTCGTGAAAACAACCCGACCTTTCGGGTTTTGAACGATGCCATTCGCAACACCGAGCTTCAGCGCCAGCAAGCGATCAAGGGGCGCTACGACGTCACGACCTTCGTCGTGGGAACGCTGTTCCCGCTTGGGTCAGAGACCTTTGATGATCGACTTGACGGCTGGACGGTCGGGGGGGGCGTGAACGTGCGGCTCAATGATCGGCGCGTCCTCGAGGCGACGAAGAAGAAAGCGGAGGCACGCATTCGGCAGTTTCGATCCGAAATCGAAGCGGAGGAAATCAAGATGCGGCGGCAGATTCGGACCGAAACGAAGGGGATCGCCGACAACGAAAGCAACCTGCTTCAGATTCTCGACGTCATGAGCCAAGTCACTTCTGAGTATCAGCAAAGGCGAGCGAATTACTTTGAAGGGAAGATCAACATCGACCAGTTGTTAGAAACTCGGGCTGAATTGACGAGCGGCGAAGCACGAGAAGCTGCCAATCGATACAACACGCTCAACCGCGAAATCAATCTCTTGGGCGCAACCGGCCGAATCTACGAGCTCGTCGGTCTTCAGATTGAATCCTCGCCGGTCTCGGAAGACAAGGCCACCAAACGTCGGTGGTGGCGCCGAAACCGGGAGGAGTAGGGACCTATCGGAGAGCTAATCTCTTGGTCCGCCGATTTGGGGCGTTACTTCTTGGTATACTTGTAGTTCGCGAAGTAAGAGTCCCATCCCCAGACGCCGATTGCACCTTCGGAACCCCCATCGAGCATGGGGTCCACTCGGAGAACTGACTCGTCGTTGACGAAGACTTCAACCTTTGAGTCTTTGACCTCCAATCGGACGTGGAACCACTCGCTTTGTTTGATTTCGGCTCCGCTCTCATACTTGCCTGGGGAATTCCGTCGTAGCGCGCTCCAGTGTCCGTCAGGACGTCCAATGACCGAATACTGGACGGTATTCTGGTGTTTGGCGGTTCCTGAGTTTTGCGGTCTGAAGTAAACTTTCTCCGTTCGTTTGCCTCCGTCTCGAACGCGGAAAACTAAGCCTGTGAAGATATCGCCAGCCATATCGACTTCGATGGTGCCATTCTTGAAATCGACGTCCGGGAGGAAAGCGAGGCATTGTTCTCGACCTGCGATATGAAGGGCTTTCTGCCCCTTGAATTCCTTGACTTCAGCTCCGATCGCATGGGTTGCATTCCAGGTTTTGCCTTCAAACTCGATTTCTTTGGGTTCGCCTTGGTAGGAATCAATTCTGTCGGCGGCCTTGGCCTCGCTCATTGAGATTTGTCCATCGCCATCACGGTCGATTGCGTCGAAAAGGGCTTTGCGAATTCCCATTCGACCGCCCGAGAGTTCCTCGAGCGAAAGCGTGCCGCTTTGATCCGTATCGCGGTTCGCAATCTGGGCAGCAAAGCCTCGTTCGCCGGGGCGGTTTTGTCTGCCTGCTGCCCCGCTGGCATTTCGGGCGTTTTGAGGCCGGCGTTGGTGGCCTTCCAATGCGGTCGCTGTTAGGAGTGACAACAAGCAGAGAACGGAGGTCATTCGGCGAGCGAGTGTGGCGGTGGTCATCATAGTTTGTCTGAGTAGGTGAAGTTTCACTGTCTATTGTCGCGAGAAAACAAGATGTGACATCGAGGAGCAAAAAAACTGAGACGCACTAGATCCTCGCTAATCATGGTAGCGCTTCTTGAAAGACGAGGGAGAGCGTTGCGAAGCGTTCCTCGCCGTTAATCTGGACTAGTTCGCCCTCGGCTGTGATCGGGGTGGGCCCTCCGCAGAAGGCTTGTGTGTGTTGACGCAAGGACGGATCCCTCTTTAGAAGGAGCAATTTGAGGGCTCCATCGGCCCCGGTATAGCGAAGGGCTTTGTTGTGCGGGCCTTCCTGATTCAGGGTGCACTGAGTGCAGACGCCTTCGCCTTTCACCGTGAATGATTGAGAGGGCACGTCAACCGGTGCGTGGGTGGATCGTGGCTTGGGATCCGACCGTTTGAAGAAGAAGATGCAAGCCAGTAAGGCGATTCCAGCCGCAATGAGCTGGGGAATGAGGAAGGTAGGACGATTGGAGGACTTGAGTTTCTGAATGGCGTCACGTCGAAAATCCGCTGAATCTGCTTCTGCTTTCGAGCGGGTGAGAAACCCCGCCAAGAAGGCCTCAGGGGATCTTTCCGGCGCGGCGTCCTGCGCCCAAATTTCCCAGTTTGCGAGTTGCTCGGCGAGGTCCCTTGTGAGCTTCGGTTCTTCGCGTAATAACTGCTCCAGCTCAGCGAGCTCCCCTTGAGTCGGTTCCCCGTCTAAGATGAGTGATACCAATTCATCATAGCGACTCATACTGGAAACTCCTTTTGTTTCTGCTGGACGCAATCTCTGACCCATTGGCGAATTCGCTGCAGTTTCTTTCGGATGGCCACGGAAGACATTTGGAGGTGTTCAGCGAGCTCTGCAGCCCGGCGGCCTTCGAGATAGCGTTCCGCAAGAAGCTTTCGTGCCGATTCCGGAAGCTCTTTCACGCAGGCCTGCATGACGGGAAGCAAGGAGCTTGCGTGGTTGTCGTTTGATTCTTCATCGTGTCCCAGATTTGATAAAATGTCAGTTAGCCCCTGATGGAGGAGACGGCTTCTTCCGGCCGATTTACGCTGCTCACCCTTGACGATGCGGCGGGCGATTCCGCGCAACCATTTGCCCATGTCTGCTTCAGCTCGGAATGCCTCTTGTTTGCGATAGGCAATCAAGAAGACTTCCTGGGCGAGATCATCAACCCAAGCCTCGTCCGTGCCTAAGGCTCGAATAAAGGCACGCAAACCTGCTTGATGCTCGCGCACGACATTTTCAAAATCTAGATCCCTCACTTCCATTTGTATCCCTAACATATTGGGATGAAGATCGATTGTGTGACAAAGAAATTGCTGCCTATGCACTCGGATTTGCCATGGCAAGCACCGGTTTCCTTCTTCTCGAATCTTTGATAGACTTTCGGGATCACACTTAGATCCTTTTCCCTATGCTGATGTATATTTATCGATTCTTGCTCTGTGCCCTCCTGTTTGCCGGCTTCGGGACCGGTCGAGCGGCTTCCCCGAATGTGATCGTTATTTTTGCTGACGACCAAGGGTATGGTGATTTGGGCTGCTTCGGTTCGCCCAATATTGAGACGCCGAATATTGATCGAATGGCGGCTGAGGGAATTCGTTTCACGAGCTTCTACGCGGCTCCATTCTGTGGCCCATCGCGGGCGCAGTTGATGACGGGAAGCTATCACGCACGAGTGAGTCACTCTTTTAACCCAAGTCCGGGATCCAAGAACGGCTTACACCCCAATGAGGTGACCATTGCAGAAGTGCTGAAGACGGCGGGGTATCGCTCAATGCACATCGGCAAGTGGCACCTGGGAGATGAAGAGCCGCTCCTGCCAACCAACCAAGGCTTCGATGAGTATTTCGGGTTGCCATTCTCCAATGACATGTGGCCGTATCATCCCAAGATGCCGCCTCGTGAGAATGAAGATGCGCTGATGACGGAAATTCGCGAGCGGGCTGCCTACACGGGATTCGCCGGGCAGGGGGGCTACTATGACGTCGCGAACGGAGGTGGTTTTCCAGAACCTCTGCCACTGATGCGGGAAACGGAGGTGATCGAGTTGAATCCTGATCAAACGCAATTGACGGAACGCTACACCGAGGCGGCGGTGAACTTTATCAAGTCCAATCGCGATGGGCCCTTCCTGCTCTATCTGGCGCATGCGATGCCGCACGTACCTCTGTTTGTGAGCGAGCGTTTTCGCGGGAAGTCTTCCCGGGGACTGTATGGGGACGTGATGATGGAGATCGATTGGAGTTGCGGGGAGATTATGAAGGAGCTGAAGAGGCTTGGAATTGAGAAGGACACCTTGATTATCTACACCTCAGATAATGGTCCTTGGTTGCAATATGGCATCGACGGCGGCTCCGCAGGTCCCCTGCGAGCGGGTAAAGGGAGTGTTTGGGAGGGGGGCGTTCGCGTTCCAGGCATCTTTCACTGGCCGGGTCGAATTCCGGGTGGCCGTAGGACGGATGCGATTGCCGGGACGCTCGACATTCTTCCCACCGTTGCTCATTTGGCGGGCGCTCAGATGCCGAGGGATCGCGTGCATGATGGGGTGAATCTCTGGCCCTTGCTGGCGGGGGAGACAACGGCTGGTCCGCGAGACTACTTCCACTATTTTGCCGGTGCGCGTCCGGGGGCTCCGGCGAACCTAAGAGGCGTCAGGGATGCTCGTTGGAAGCTTTTAACCCGTGTGGGGCAGAATGGTGGGCTTCGGGCTGCTGAGCTTTACGATTTGAATGCGGACCCATCGGAGCGATTCAATCGTCTTGAAGCGCATCCTGAGGTTGCAAAGCGTTTACTTCGGGAGGCCACCAACTTTCGAGCTGCGCTGCGGGAACAACAGCGTCCGTTCGGGCAAATCGGTTTGAACTAATGCGCTCTTGACGGTCCGTATCTCTAACCGGCGTTTGAGAACTGTGATCTCTCTAAGCGCTTACCGGAGTTGATCTCCGGATGAAGGCGGGATCAATTTCTACGCCCATTCCGGGGCCTGTCGGACAGTCTACGAAGCCGTCTTGGCATTTGAGCGTTGAGGTGTCGCTGTGACACGGGATGCCGGATTCCCCCTTGAATTCTTGGTGTGCGCCCGTGTTTGGTGTGAAGCTAGCAAAGTGGAGCACGTTCACGTAGCCGATGCCGGACCCTGACATGTGCGGGGTGCATTGGAGACCAGCGGCCTCGGCCATTCTCGCAATCTTGACGGAACGGATGAAACCTCCGAAGTAGTGAAGGTCGGGTTGCGCGATATCTACGGCGCGATTGGCAATGGCCCAACGGAATCGCCGCATGCTGAATTCTTGCTCTCCTCCGGCAACCGGGATTTTGAGCGCATCGGCGACTCGTTTTGTTTCCCAAAGATGGTCGAACGGCACGGGTTCTTCGAAGAAGGCGTATTGGCTTTCTTCCATCAGACGTCCGATGCGAATCGAGTTTTCAACATCATAGGAACTGTTGGAATCGCCGTAGAGAGTGAAATCGGCTCCGAAGCTTTCTCTGACCAGCGGGATCAGTTTTTCCGTTCGTCCGGGACGGGAGTCCACGTTGCGACTCATGCGCCCGCCGAGGCGGATCTTGAGAGCTTTCGCTCCTGTCTCAGCCACGAACTGTCGTAATACTTCGATCTCCTCTTCCGCGGTGTTGCCTCGATTGCTACTCGCTCGGTAAACGGCGATGCGCGTGCTCCGAACCGGCGCGAAGAGCTGGCCAAGTGGAACGCCCCGTGTTTTACCAATCAGGTCTAAGATTCCCATTTCAATGGCTGTTTGGCAGACCCAGAATCCGAGTCCTTGAAGCTTGTAATTGCTACTGGACCGATAGAGCTGGAACAGGAGTGCCTCGATTTCGCAAGCGTTCTTTCCGACGAAGAATTTTCCCACTCGATTGACAAACACCGGATAGAAGTCTCGCATCTTGCTTGAGTTTGGGGTGGTCACGCTTTCCACACCATCCGAAGAGCGAATGCGAACGAGGAACGTTCTATCGTTCTTCAAGAGCTCTACCGATTCGATCATGATCGGTTCGTGAAGATATTCGGGGCGCACGGTCGGTCGCTCCTGGATTCTCGACAAGCGATCATCGAGGTCCATCACTTCCGCCGCATCGCTTTCGGAAACGATCCACGGAACACTAGCGTAAGTGGCCGTCAAACGAAGGAAGGCGCGTCGATCAAGGTTCATAGATTAGAAGAAGGTTCTGACAATCGCTATTCTTAGTCAATGACGCTCTGTGGAGCATCGGGCTTGGTTTGCCCAGCGATCTTATTCAGAGCTGTCTCATTCCTAGCTTTATGATCTAGGCGGTCTCTGCGGATAGGGGCGATTCGGTTTCGCGATCAGTGCGTCGCCGGGACAAGGGCATCTGTTCGATGAGACTCTAAGGTTCTATCCTCAAGTTCGATTTTGAGGTTGAGGAGCCAGCATGCCGGGGCTATAGGTCGAACCATGTCTAAACTCTTCATCCTGAACGGAGGAATTTGCCGATGGACCTCTCTAGTCGTGGGGCTTTGGATACTGGCGAATCCTCTGATAGCTGGAGAACCAGTGCGACGGATCAGCGGATACAAAGGGATATGGTTCACTTTAGGACAGTATTTTGGGAAGGGAACGGATGGTAACGCGTACGCCAAGGCTTCCAAACAGCCGGTTTTTCCATACGGGGACAAGTACTCGGGTGGGCTGGGAACGTATACTGCGAAGCATACTCCATTGGCCATTTATTCGTCCGATGCGAACAAGACCTTCTTTGTTTTTGGGGGAACGCCGGATGTCCACCAGCGTCATCTGCTCTGCATGGTGTCGTTCTTTGATCACCAAACGGGACTGGTCCCTAGACCTGTTGTTGTCCACGACAAGCTCGGCGTCGATGACCCTCATGACAATCCGAGTCTCGCGCTGGATTCGGAAGGTTACCTTTGGGTGTTTGTCAGTGGGCGCGGGCGTGTGCGCCCGGGCATTAAGTATCGTAGCCGGGAGCCGTTTTCAATCGATGGATTTGACCTCGTGTCAGAGGAAGAGCTGACCTATCCGCAGCCTCATCACTTGGGTAACCGGGGCTTCCTACATCTGTTCACGAAATACACTGGGGTGAGAGAACTTTATTGGGAACGGAGTGTTGATGGGCGCGAATGGACTCCGGATCGAAAACTGGCTGGCATTCTGGCTCCAGGCGATCAACGGGGAGGTCACTATCAGACCAGTGCCTCCTTCAACGGCGTGACGGGAACCTTCTTCAATCGCCACCCTCGGAACGGTCATGTCGATTATCGAACCGATTTGTACTATGTGCAGACGCGAGACATGGGAGAGACCTGGACCACGGTCGATGGGAAAGTTTTGGAGACACCCCTGACGCAAGTCGAGAACCCTGCTCGAGTGATTGACTATTTCTCTCGGGAACGGAATGTCTACCTGAAGAATATGGACTTCGATTCTGATGGGTGTCCCGTGCTGCTCTACGTCACCAGCAGGGGGGCGGCACCGGGAGCCCCGAACGATCCCCGTGAGTTCAGAGTTGTTCGTTGGAATGGGGAAGAGTGGGTTGATCGGAAGATCTGCCAGACAGACCACAATTACGATATGGGAAGCCTCTATCTTTCTGGGAATCGATGGCGTGTGATCATTCCCTCAACTGAGGGGGCTCAGCCGTATCATGCGGGAGGCGAGATGACCTTGTGGGAGTCCGTTGACGAGGGGCAAAACTGGCAGCTCGCTCGTCAGATCACTACGGGAAGCTCACGCAACCACAACTACGCTCGGCGGCCCTTGGGGGTCCGTGATCCGTTCTATGCCTTCTGGGCTGATGGCGATCCGACCCGTTTCGGTGAAAGTCATCTCTACTTCACCGACTCGACCGGCCAACGGGTGTGGAGATTGCCCTACGATATGACGACTCAGTGGGCGGTTCCCGAGACGGTGAGATTTGCGGAGTAATCAGGTGATGGCTCTCAGAAGCTTCTGTCTGCCTTGCCGGTGGGCTTGAGTGGCGCCCAGCTTGTCCGGGGAACCGTCCTCGACGGCTTGCTCGAGCACGAGGTGAGGTTGGATGTCGGCATCGCGAAGATGTCGGAAGAGACGTGAATAGTCGATATCCCCTTTCATGCTGAACGCTTCCGTCCAGATTCCCTGAAACGATTGACGGAGATGGAGTTCAACGATGCGGTCTTGGTAATGTTCGACGGCATCGAACAGAGCGATCTGGGAATCGCCGCAGCCGCGAAAGATCCAGTGGGAATCGAGGCAGAATTTGACGTTTTCTGAGGATGTCGCGGTCAGCATGTGGTGAAACTCTCGCGCCCCTTGGCGGAGCTCTGCATCGTGATTGTGATAGGCAAGGGTGAGGCCGAGCTTACGGAGTTGGGAGCCGAGGGCGTCGAGCGACTCGGCTTGGTGAGCCAGTTGTTGATCGTCCTTATCCTCGGGACCTCCCCAGCGAATGGGCGATGGATTAGTGACAACGATCTTGGTGCCGAAGGCAGCGAGTTCATTACAGATCGCGAGTACGGAATCGATACTGCGGGCGGACTGGGTAGAGTCATGCAGGCTGCTGTTGACGTAGATCGATCGCATTTCAAGTCCGTGTGTGGCAAGGCGGGATGCGAGACCTTGAAGCTCGGTAGGAGATTCAATAATGGGTTCGTAGCCGTTGATGCCGGTGGAGGCGATTCTCTTGAGCAGAGCTTCCGAGTGTCGAGTGTATGGAACCTGCTCTCGGCGGGCAAAGGTGCTCCATGGGTAGGTGTTCGTGGCGATGTGCGGGGCAGGGAGTTGATGGGGAGAGGCAGACTCTGCTGAGGTGCGGAGGCTGGGGAGCAGGAGTCCGCTTGCAAGGGTGGCTAGAGCTTCGCGTCGATTCATAGTCGGAATTGAAGACGATCGATGCAGGCGGTGCGAGGATGAAATGTTTCTCACTCGGAGACTTTGAGTCGTGAGTTTTTATAATGCGGGTAGGAGCTTTTGGGGTTGCGCGATCAGGGGGAACTGAGATTCTGATAGCGATGGTTCGAAACATAGTTTCTTGGTTGAGCTGCGTCGTCCTCTTAGGGGGAGCGGTTGGCCTCTTGACGGCGAGTGAAATCAATCCGCCAGCCAATCCTCCGGCTGATCAGGTGATTGCGATTATCGGAGCTCAATTGATCGACGGTCGAGGCGGGGAGCCTTTGTCCGATTCGGTGGTGGTCTTGAGAGGCGAGCGGATTGAAGCCGTGGGGCAGAGGGGAGAGGTGACGATTCCGGAGGAGGCAGAGGTCGTCAGAGCGGAAGGGCTGAGTTTGTTGCCGGGGCTCTTGGATTCGCATTTTCATTCCCGCTACAACACGACCACGCCTGTGACTTATCAGCTGAATCACGGTATCACGTCGTTTCGAGATCCGGGACATCCGCTGCGCTTCTACGATCCGGTGAGAGAGGCGACGACACCGATGCCGCGAGTTTTTCTTTGTGGAGCGCACCTCGATGGACCGCCCCCAGTCTGGCCAGATCAAGCGGTGGTGGTCGTGAATGCCGAGCAGGCTCGCCGAACAGTTCATGCTCATGTGAATCGCGGGGCGTCGGCTATCAAAGTGTATTTCAGGTTGGCGCTCCCTCATATTCGTGCGGCCTGTGAGGCGGCTCGCGAAAGAGGTGTGCCGGTAACAGCGCATCTCGAGTTAGTGAGCGTACCGGATGCCATTCGTGCTGGTGTGCGAGGCATTGAGCATGTCACATCTTTTGGAACAGCTTTGGCTCGATCGGAAGATGTGGGTCGATTTACCCGTGCTGTGCGGGCCGATTCGAATGCCAGGCGGCAACTGCGACACTGGTTGTGGTCGACCATTGACCTGGAGGGCAATCCGGCTCTCGATTCCTTGGTGGAGTTGCTTTTGACCGAGCGCGTCACCATCTCTCCAACACTCGCGATATTCGAGCGACGCGAAGGGATCAATGGTGCCACGGCGGCCGACGAGGCCGCGTTTGAGACGATGAAGAAATTTATTGGCATCTGTCATCGCTCTGGTGTGCCGATTGTGATCGGGTCGCACACAAGTGCGCCTTTTGCGGAAAAAGGGAGAGCGTATCAGCGCGAAATGGAATTACTACTGGACTGTGGAATGACGCCGCTTGAGGTCATTCGAGCGGGGACTTTGGATGCGGCCCGATTCCTAGAAGTCGAGCCACGGCTTGGAACGGTGGAGGAGGGAAAGCTTGGAGATTTGGTTCTGGTAGCTGGAGATCCCTCAAAGAATCTCAATGCGATGAAGCATGTGGAACGAGTTCTCCTCAATGGGCGCTGGATCCGTCTTCCAGAGAAATGACGAGATGAAGATGAATGGTAGCATGTGTAGAATGATCGAGTGGCCGGAGGAAGCGCGATCTCGAACAGCCTTTACGCTCATTGAGCTGTTGGTGGTAATCGCCATCATTGCCATTCTGGCTGGCATGCTCTTGCCGGCGCTCTCGAAGGCCAAGGAGCGTGCCCGTCGCACTGTCTGCATCAACAACGTGAAGACATTCACCCTTGCGAGCTTGATGTATGCAGATGATCACGATCGGAACTTACCGAGGGCGAGTGCGGGCCACCCGCCTTACTATGTCACGCATGGGTTCCGAGATACCTTTCATTTGAGCTACGGAGTGACACGTAAACAGTTCTACTGTCCTTCCAATCGCTCTTGGAATCGAGACGACTTCTGGGATAACCATCAGCCTGGCGTTGCGGTCATGGGCTATTTCTATTTTGGGGGGGAACCAAACTATGAGAGCCGTGTGGTTGAACCCGAAGAACAGAGAAGGCGTCCTGTGTTTGCGATCAAGGACACAGACAGCCCCCACTACAATATTCTCTGGGCTGACCTGAATCGAAAGTGGCAGACCTGGGGACGAACTGACAACAATCCACTCACCCGGGGTGTCAACCACACGGCGCGAAAAGGAGATGAACCGGACGGTGGACACCACGGTTACCTAGACGGACACGTGACTTGGGTCCCGGGACAACGCTTCATCGAATCGCCCAAGATGCGCTACGGCCCCTGGCCAGAAATCTATTTCTTCGCGGAGAGGGAGGCGACGGGACCTTGATCCATTGGTAGCGAGATTCGAGGGAATGGAGGTTCGCCTGCACGAGCGATGGCAGGCCCTCGGAGTTGTGCTGGAGTGGGCAAAGCTGAGTTAGAGATCGTCGGGCTGAGTTTGCAAACGGTCCTCAAGACCGGGGTAACTGTCTCAATTTTGGGTGTAAATGGCGAGTTTTTGGTCTTGAATTCGTCTAGCTAGTGCCGATGATAAGAGAAGTACCTGGCAGTGTTGGACAGAACTCAAGGCTACATATGACATTGGATCTCTACAAAAAAACGATTGCACTGGCAGCCATCCTTGCTGCTCCGTTGTGCGAAGCGCAGGAATTGGTGCCTTCGAGACCCCCGAATTATTCTCTCAAGAAAGAGCTCGCTCGAGCTATTGATCGGGGGAGTGATTTTCTAATTGGGGCTCAGGCAGCGGATGGTACGTGGTCAGATCCCGATTACACGGCGGTAACCTCCCTAGCCTTGGTGGCTTTGCAGGGAGATCCCGAAGAACGCCATGCCGCGAAGAAAATGCCGGTTCTCGAGAAGGGCTATCAGTATTTGATGAGTTCGGTGAAACCGGATGGTGGCGTCTACCGAATCGATGCCCTCATGAACTACAACACGTCGGTTTCCCTTATGGCCTTGGTTGTCGCCAACAATCCGGACTACAACGATAAGATTCGCAGTGCTCGCCGATGGATCATTCGAGGGCAACAAGACTTTGGTGCTCCAGGAAAAGGAGACCATGCACTAGATGGTGGCTTTGGCTACGGGGATGGATCTCAGAAGGCGGATATGTCCAACACGGTCCTGGCCTTAGAGGCTCTCTACTATTCGAAGCACTTGGTTCAGGATACAGGGGTGTCCAAGGACGATCAACTGGACTGGAAGGCCGCGATTGAGTTCTTGCAGCGTTGTCAGAACCTACCTGGAAGTAATCCGCAGGCATGGGCCTCTGATGACGAAGCCAATAAGGGTGGATTTGTCTACAACACCGATTCGAGCAAGGCCGGTGAGGTGACCCTGCCGAACGGTCGAACCGCACTTCGTTCCTATGGGAGCATCTCCTATGCGGGTATGTTGAGCTACATCTACGCCGACATGGAACCCAATGATGACCGAATCAAAGCTGTTCGTGAGTGGCTGCAGAACAACTACACCCTGGATGAGAATCCGGGAATGGGCGGGCAAGGTCTTTTCTATTACTACTACACAATGTCCAAAGCTTTGAGCCTCGCCGGGATTCAGGAATTGGAAACGAGAGATGGCAAGCGAATCGATTGGGCGAAGGACCTTTCCTTGAAGATGCTCGACCTCCAACGGCAGGATGGGTCGTGGTTCAATGATACGGCTCGCTGGTGGGAGAAGGATCCTGCCCTAGTAACAGCTTACGCATTGTTGACTTTGGAGAATCTCTACCGAGCTCTATAGGCTGTTCTCATTACTCAATCACGCCGCATTCAGCGGTGGTCGTGGCGACCGAGATCGAACTCATTTGGCTGTGCTCGATGCATCAATTCAGTCGGTGATGAAATCAAGAGCCCCCACACGCCGAAGCGAACGGGATGGCTCCATGCGACTTCCCTCGATAATTCTAATCACTGTCTTGTGCCTGTTGGGGAAGGTGAATGTCTCCGCTGCACCCAAGACTTGTTTGGATTGTCATTCGACCGCCACCCCAACTTTGGTCAAGGCCTGGAAGGAAAGCCGCCATGCGGCGCATGATGTAGGGTGTGCGGATTGCCACGGGAGCGACCACAGCAATATCTTCGAAGTGAAGGGCGCGGTGAGTGCCGCGGTGTGTGGCTCTTGCCATGGTCGGGAACAGCGTGAGTTTGATCAGAGTCTGCATGCGATCGCGATGGACACGTTGTTTGCGGACGCCCGATTCAAGAAGCTGTCTCCGGTGATGCAGGAAGCGGGTTGCATCGGCTGCCATCAGATCGGTGCCCACTCTTCTGACGGAAGCCGGGGAAAGTGCAACTCCTGCCACAGCGGCCACTCCTTTTCAGCGGCCGAAGCGAGGCAGCCTGCGGCCTGCGCGGCGTGTCATGTGGGAGCCGATCATCCCCACAAAGAAATGTGGGAGGCGAGCGTGCATGGTCAGCTCTTTGCCTCCGATGCGACTCGAGATCAGGCACCCACTTGTGTGACCTGTCATATGGCCAAAGGGACCCACAACACGAGTTTAGGGCTCACATTTGGTAACGTAGCCAACGGAGCTGCCTTGGATCACGTGGACGCGGTCGTCAAGATGCGGAAGATCTCGTCAAAAGACGCTTTGAAGCAACGCGAGGTGATGGTCGAGAATTGTTTGCCGTGCCATTCTTCACGCTTCGCCTCCGAGAGTTTGGCGAAAGCCGATCAAGTGAAGTTCGAAGCGGATCGGGTCTTGGGGCAAGCAGTTGATGCCATTGTGTCCCTGGAAGAGGAGGGCTTGTTAGGAGATGGGAAAGGTCGTGTGCAGGCAACCCTGCAGGATGGGAGTGTCGGCCACAGCTTGGTCCTGGGTGGGGATCAGCTCTACGACGGGTTGTCCGCAGTTGAGCAACGCTTCTTCGATATGTTTAAGTTCCATCATGCCACGACATTCAAAGGGGCCTATCATCAAAGTCCTGAGTATACCCACAACGAAGGGTTTCTTCGGATGATGCAGGATTTGACGTTCATCAACAACGAAGCGTCGCGGTTGCGGCGTGAGAAACCCCCCGAAGCTGAGAGTAGCAAGCCATGAAATACGAGAATTCGTCTCTCAATTTTATCTCCCTGCGTGGAGGCCTTCTGACTGCAATCGTGATGGTTCTTTGGTCCTTGCCCGGCCCGGCCGATTTGAAGGCTGAGACTTCGGACGACAAGCTACACCCCAGTCGAATCATTCAGTATCGAGGCTACATGCCGATGCTTGGGCGAGAACACTGGGGGAGTGACGTTGACATCAAGTTTGAGCTCTATCGCTCTCCCAATGGCGGAACACCGTATTGGCGAGAAGAGCGTCAGGTGAGCGTCGCTAAATCCGGTTGGGTCGAGGTTAACCTAGGCGAAGTGGTAGCGCTTCCGGATTCAGCCTTCGAAACGCCATTTCGGTTTTTGGCAATCTGGCATGGTGACGTGGAGTTTGTGCCTCGAAAGCAGGTTGCGAGTCTGGCCTACGTCGCGTCCAAGATCGAAACCCAGCTTCAGACACAGGATTATGAAAACTACGCCAAGGGTTCCATCGAGCGGGCCAAAGCCTTTGCGGCCAAAGCTCCAGGGAGGGAGAATCGATTGGACTCGATGGTTTCTTGTGAAGGTTTCACGATGGAAAAGCACCCACGCGTGCCGCTGAATTGGCTAGATGCTGTCGAGGAAGCGGATCGCTTGAATGCGCGGCTGCCTACTTTTGAGGAATGGTATGGGGCCTATGACGGCAAGCCAGGCAAAGAGCTGGTTGGGATGGAAGGACATTACGAGTGGGTGATTCCTTGGGTTTACGAGCCGACCATTCACGCACGTTTGCATGAGTTGTACCGAGGGAAGCCCGTTGCCTGCTATTACAACGAACTCAGTCCGCTCAACGAATACCCGTTTCGCTTAGCTCTTGATAAAGAGTAAATTCTGTTCGGCCGATTCGGCCGCTGCGCTCACTGGGACGGTTGATCAAGGATCTGCTTGAGTGATTGGACGTGGTCTTCAAAGGCTGCGCGCCCCTTGGTAGTGACGCTGAGAAAGGTTCTGGGTTTCTTCTTGATGAAGGTCTTCCGGACGAGCACGTAGTTGGCTTGTTCCAGCTTATTGAGATGTGAGCCCAAATTGCCATCCGTCAATTCCAGCAGCTTTGCGAGCGAGCGGAAGTCGACTTCCGTTTCGGAATGGAGCGCCATGAGCGACGCCATAATGCGAAGCCGTGCGGGTTGATGAATGATGGGGTCAAGGGCCACGTTTAGATCCAGAGCTTCCGAATGAACACTCCTGACAGGATCAGTCCTCCGCCACCGATTAAGCCGGTGATGAGGAGCGACCAATCCGGAGTCAGAAAGTATCCGAAAGCGATGAGGAGCGTGACAAAGGAACCGAGTATTGTCAAAAACCTCCCGAACCAGAGGCCGAGGATAATATATGCCAGCATGGGCACGGTGCCCAGATACGCTCCCAACTTCCGATTGTAGAGCAACGCCATTTCTTGACCGGTCATGTCGGATGGTGTGCCGGGAGGGAGGAGGATGGCGAACCAGAGGGCGGCAAAAAGAAAGAGCACGACCCATGCAACGCCAACTTTTGCATCCGAACGATCGCGTGTGGGCGTGCTCGAGCGGGCTCCGATGACCCATGAAACGATGCCGCCAAGGCTTGCTAGCACGGGCCAGGCGATGCGGGCAGTGTCGGGTGAGAAGTGGGTGATGGAGTAACCAATAATCCAAATCGTGCCCCACAGAATGAGCAGGGGCGCGGTCACGCCATGGCCGATCGTCCGGCGGGTTCGGGCGATGATTTCGTCGATCTCGGATAGGCTCGCTGCGGCTTCGTCTTTGGTCGGATTCATAGCTTCTTGTTGAGGGTAAGTTCGAAGAATTGAGTCCAGATGTTACCGTCTCTGGAGGCTTCACCGATTTCTTGCCACTGGCCCTTGTCGTTGAGGCCGATCGTGTATCGAACCTTACCTTGCCATTGATTCTCGTAACCCCAGATGAACTTCCCATCGTCGAAACGGCCCTTGTAGTCACCGTGATTCCCGGTCGCGAGTGATGCGTTGAAGCGATAGTGCTCGCCTGTCCAGGTAATCACGGCGAAGGCGTCATGCACGGGAACTTGCTTGCCAGTGCTTGGGTTGAGTGTGGTGTGATAGCCGGCGACCGAAAGTGCGTTTCCCCCCGCTTGAAGAGAGACGGACTCTTTGCTCTTCAACGGAACCTTCGGCATGCCAGGGAAACGAATCCATCCACTGCCTACCCATTCTCCCGTCATGAATTTCAACTTCATGAGCTCTGGATCCGGTTTGTGTTCAGGGAACTGAGCCGTCATAGCACCCGGCATCATGATGGCGAGAAGAACGATTAGCTTTTTCATATGCTTGAATGCAGAGCGCTCTGCATTGCAGAGCTAAAGTGTCAATTCAAGCGATTCATGGCAAGAGAATTTCTTCAACTGTCGAGCCTTTGGCGATTCGCTGGAAGCTAGGTTCCACGGATCTTCGCCGTTTTTCGCTGGTTCGTAGGGCAACATGGGAGGAAGATTCTAGGGTCTATGGAAGGTGTCTTCATCATCATCGCTGGAGCCGTGATCATTGTCGGGCTCATCGCGTTGTCGGTTCGTCATGAACGTCAGCGGACGGAGAAAATGAATCAGATTGCGGATGAATTGGGAATGACCTTTGATGCGCAGGGCGATCATTCAGTTCGGCGCAGTCTGTATCAGTTTCGGTTGTTTAATCGCGGTCGACGTCGAAGGTTCAAGAACATGCTGTCTGGTGAGAAGGCAGGGGTGACACTTGCGATCTTCGGGTATTCGTACGTGACGGGTTCGGGGAAGAACTCATCGACCCATCAACAGACCGTCTTCAGTTTTCAATCGGACTCACTCAGGATGCCCCAGTTCGAACTTTGTCCTGAACATGTCTTCCACAAGATTGGGCAAGCGTTTGGAGGGAAAGATATCGACTTCGAGTCTCATCCTGAGTTTTCCAAACGTTTTGTGTTGAGAGGGGATAACGAAACCGAGATCCGCCGCTTCTTCACGCCAGAACGCCTGGCTTTTTTCGAGGGAAACGACCGTATCAGAATGGAGGCGCAGGGGAATCACTTCATCGTCTACCGGGCCAGAAGACGAGTGAAACCAGAGGATCTCAAAGGCTTCATGGATGAAGGATTCCAATGGTTCAATCTCCTTAGAGAGGTTTAGTTTGGATGTCCGGGTTTGGGGTGTTGGGTGAATAATTTTTCCAGATGACGTAGTTGGGGTGTTGATGGCTATGTATATCGATCGTTCTTAATGAAATCTTAAGGTTCGACTCCCTAGGATGGTCCCGTATGTACCACCTATCGAGAAGTGAACCAACGAGGCGCATGAATGGGAGTCGGTCCTCCCTCTGTCAGTCGCCCTTCCTGTCACTCCATCGACGACTCAGCGCGTTCGTTGGAGCTGCATTGTTCCTCGGCATCGCGTTGAACCCTATCGGCCTTATGGGCCATGGTTCCGTTGGGGATCCTGTAAGCCGAGTCTATCGGATCTTCTTAGAGGACCCACAAAGCCCGGATCGCCCCGTGTCCGAGGCGGCTATTGCGGTTGCGGGAACGCAGGCGTTCTATGATTGGTCGGAGGTCAATATACTCGTGCCCAATTATGCGGCCGGAGACATTGAGGAGTATCGGAAGCAGATTCCGGATGGTCAGCTCGCAAGCGCGGGGAGGGCCAAATACGGTGGACTGGATCTATTGAGAACGGACTGGCCCGCTACGCCTGTCAATCAAGGTTCTTATCCCGTCGTCTTTGATGCTCACGTGCCGCATGATCCCAGCTACTTCAAGGCCTTCATTAGCGTGCCCGGCTGGAGTCCCGATCAACCACTAGGTTGGGACGATCTCGAGGAGCTCGAAGGTCCCGAGAATTTTCTACGTGACGGCGCGCTGTACCGCTTCAACGTCGAATTTCCCCACCGGGTTGGTCATCATGTGTTGTTTGTGGTTTGGCAACGGATCGATCCGGCGGGGGAAGTTTTCTTCTCCTTGAGTGATATCGATTTTGGCGACGGAACCGGCGTCGGAAACCCGAATAATGGAAGCGGTGTTTACGATGCGTTTCCGCTCGATTACTTGAGCTCGGAGATCGATGCGAGTGTGGATCTCCAGGTCCAGAACGACTGGGGATCAGGATTTACCGCCGAGTTTCTGATTCAGAACGAGGGCGACTCGCTTATCAACGGTTGGACGATGGAATTCGAGTTGGCCAGGAACATCACGTCGCTGTGGAATGCGGAATTGATTCGGCGGGAGGGAAATCGCTACACGGTGAAGAGTGATAGTTGGAATGGATCGATTGCAGCTGGAAGTTCGACGTCGTTCGGCTTTCAAGCGGACCCGGGAGGCGTCACCGAGGCAGATTTGGGGCTTGTCCAACTGAATGGGGTGACTCTTCGAGGAGGGACCGATAGCGGTGACGATCCAGATCCACCGGTCGGATTGCCCGTGCTGTCTGTCCAAGATGTAGAAGTCGCGGAGGGCAACTCTGGAACGACGGCAGCTTGCGTCACCGCCAGCCTTTCTGCGGCTACTCAAGAGATGGTGCATGTGATGGTGCAAACCGTGAATGGGGAAGCTATCGCAGGCGAGGACTTTCATGCGGCTTCAACCATGCTGCATTTTGCTCCGGGCCAAACGGAAGCGAGCTTCTGTGTGAACATTCTTGGCGATCAGTTGGAAGAGAATGATGAACGTTTCGAGCTTGAGTGGACGAATGCTACCGGAGCGACCTTGGCTTCAAGCCGCTCGGTGATCACGATTCAGAATGATGATGTCGTTCCTCCGGCGGACGATCCTCCGACAGACGATGACGGGGATGCGAATGAATCCGGGGCGGTTTCATTTCAAATTGATGATGATTGGGGGAGTGGATACACCGCTACCGTGACCGTGAAAAACGAAGGGACCACTCCGCTGGTCGGTTGGACGGTTGCGTTTGATTTAGGGGTGCCACTCGTAAACTACTGGAATACCCAGGGCGTCACACAACAGGGAATCCGATGGACCTTCAGCAACGCGAGTTGGAATGGGCAGATTCAACCCGGTGGATCAGTCAGCTTCGGTTTGCAATCAGGAAGCGGAGCAGACCGTACGCCTGAGAACATTACCTTGAACGGTGAACCTCTCGCCGGCGGCGACGGACCAGTCGACGATCCGGCTGATGATCCTGCTGACGATCCAGCTGACGATCCAGCCGACGATCCAGC
>CAYFGX010000011.1:0-125883 GCA_964342405.1 uncultured Verrucomicrobiota bacterium
CTTGAGTGAACTCGTGGTCTTTAGTAAGGCCCTGAACGCAACGGAGCAAGCACAAGTAAGCTCCTACTTAGCGATGAAGTACGGGATCTCATTGGGGCAGAATCAAGGGGCTCAGAATTATGTGAGTTCCACGGGAGCGGTGATATGGGATGCCGCGGTGGTGGGAAATAGTTACAACAAAGACATCACGGCCATCGGTCAAGATGATGGCTCGGCGTTGGACCAAACCCAATCCAAGAGCACGAACCACGAGAGCCTGGTGACGATCTCTGAGAATGGAGGAGGAATGAGCGATGGGGAGTTCTTGTTCTGGAGCAATGATGGAGGATTCCGATCCTTTGAAACCACGGAAGTGCCCAGTGGGCTTACCCATCGTTTGGGTCGGGAATGGTTGGTGGAGGAGACGGGCGAAGTGGGTTCTGTGGACCTGAGTTTTGACTTAACAGGGATTTCGATACCCGCAGGAGTCGATGCTGCTGGAGATTTGTTTTTGCTCTATGACGGGGATGGAGATTTTAGCTCTGATTCGAGCCAGATAAGTGCGAGTTCCTTCACCGGGACGGTTGTGACCTTTACGGGACTATCGGAGAGCGTGCTGAATGATGGGACTTACTTCACCTTGGGAGCCACAGCCCTGAATGCACCGGCGGGACTAAGCTCCGGGATTGAGCTTTGGTTAAAAGCGGATGCCGGAACGAGCACAACGACGGATGGGACAGCCCTATCGAGCTGGAGCGATCAAAGCGGAAAAGGATCCGACGTTTCAGAAACCTCAACGCTTTCCAGGCCGGTCTACCAGAACAATGATAGTAACAATATAAACTTCAATCCAACGATCGCCTTTGATGGAAGTGATGACCGACTGTTCAGGTTTTTTTCATCCCTTGATGGGACTAACAACTATTCGATCCTAGCGGTCGGGATACGAGAGGACGGATCAGAGAATCCGGTATTGGGGTCTGGCGTAACCAAGGAGGCGTTCTTCTTTGGCTACAATTCCAGTCATGAATTTGGATTTCGAGCCTTAGCCGGAGGCAGTTCGATAGATTTTAGCCACTCGCCAAGCGCCTTTGATATGCCCGGCTTGACCCCATTTTTGTTGAGTGGGATCAATAGTGAACTCAGAGAAGAACGAAACGGAGCGTCGAGCTTGAGTACGGTGAACACCAATGGCGTGTTCCCTAATACATTTTTTCTATTCTTAGGCTACCAGGGGAGTGGCTACTTCAAGGGCCGAATAAGTGAGGTTTTGGTTTTTAGTACGGCCCTGACGTCAACGGAGCAAGAACGCCTAAATTCCTACTTAGCGGTAAAGTATGGGATTTCGTTGGGGCAGAACCAAGGGGCTCAGAATTATGTGAGTTCAACGGGTGCCGTGATCTGGAATGCCACGGTAGCGGGAGATTACGACAAAGACATCACGGCCATCGGCCAAGATGATGGCTCGGAGTTGGACCAAACCCAGTCCAAGAGCACAAACCACGAGAGCCTGGTGACGATCGCTGAGAATGGAGGAGGGATGAGCGATGGGGAGTTCCTGTTCTGGAGCAATAATGGAGGATCCCGTGCCTTTGAAACCACGGAAGTGCCCAGTGGGACCACGCATCGATTAGGTCGCGAGTGGTTGGTGGAAGAGACGGGGGAAGTGGGTTCCGTGGACCTGAGTTTTGACTTAGCAGGGATTTCGATACCCGCAGGAGTCGATCTCGCCGGAGAGTTCTCGTTGCTCTATGACGCGGACGGAGATTTCACCTCTGGTTCGAGCCGGGTAAGTGCGAGTTCCTTCACCGGGACGGTTGTGACCTTTACGGGGCTATCGGAGAGTGTTCTGAATGATGGGACCTACTTCACCTTGGGAGCCACAGTCCTGAATGGACCAGCTGGGCTAAGCTCCGGGATTGAGCTTTGGTTAAAGGCCGATGCCGGGACGAGCACAACGACGGATGAGGAGGCTCTAGCGAGCTGGAGCGATCAAAGCGGGAGAGGAAACCATGCCTCGGATGACTCGCTTAACGTACCCTTAACTGTTCCATCAAGGTTTATAAACGATGGAGATGATTTGTTCAATTTTAATCCAACGATACTTAGTGGGCTTTTTGGAGTTGAAGTTTCACTTCAAGCACTAGCAGGGAGTAGAGAATATTCATTTGTTTTTGTGGGAGCGCTCCATCCCTTTCCTCCATCTGGTACTGAGCTGCTGTTTCATAGGCAACCTCTGGGCAATTCACTTTTAGAACTAAAGATAGATTCAGGAAGTATAGCTGGAACCGATCATAGTCTTTCACTCGATGTGAGATCGGATGGAGCTGGAAACTTTGCAAGACAGTATACATTTGAATTTGATGTACCAGTGATAAATCAAAGGGGTCGAGTATACCTTGCAAATGCGCAGCATCCAGGGGGGGGGATAGAATTTCTAGGCAGCAGATTTTCTACCGCGACGGAATCATCACCGATTACTGTAGATCCATTGCCGAGTGGGCTTGATACAATTAAAATTGGTTTGAGAGGAAATCTGATTAGTGAGGTCATCGCCTACAAGAAGACTCTTACTGCTCCGGAGCTAAATCGTCTAAATTCCTACCTAGCGATCAAGTATGGGATTTCATTAGGGCAGAATGGCGGAGCCCAGAGTTATGTGAGTTCAGCGGGAGCGGTGATCTGGGATGCCGGGGTGGTGGGAAGCCATAACAAAGACATTACGGCCATCGGTCAAGATGATGGTTCGGAGTTGGACCAAACAAAGTCCAGGAGCAGGACGAACCTGGGGAGCCTGGTGACGATCGCTGAGACTGGAGGAGGGATGAGCGATGGGGAGTTCTTGTTCTGGAGTAATGATGGAGGGTCCAGAGCCTTTGTAACCGCCGAAGTTCCCAGTGGGATTACGCAGCGATTAGGTCGTGAATGGTTGGTGGAAGAGACGGGCGAAGTGGGTTCCGTGGACCTGAGTTTTATCATTCCTAATATAGATAGTCCGGCGCCAGTGGCATCAAAATTCCGTCTAATTTTGGACGACGATGGCGACTTCGCCGATGGAAGCATTGCTGCGACGGCTACAACGTTGGTTCTGATCACCGACGACTTACACCCCGTCGATCCCAACAACTACAGGATAAGCTTTGTTGGTCTCGATGAGGATCTCTTAGACGATGGCACTTATTTCACGTTGGGCTATTCTGACAATCGTGATCCCGTTGCTCAGGCGGACACACTCACGCGGAAACCAGGAACAGGCGTGGTAAAGATACTTGCCTCGGATTTGTTGAGCAACGACACGGATGCAGATGGGGATAGTTTTAGCTTCCAAGCAGGGACGCTCCCAGCTGTAAGTACGAATGGCTCGAGCTTGTCTGTGCTCAGTGGTGGTCGGTGGATTCTTTATACCCCCAGCGAAGCATCGCCCGCGACTGACGATACTTTTACCTACCGAATTGTCGACGAGCATGGGGCGGTAGGCAATGGGACGGTGACCCTCCGTGTCGAGCTTCCCACAAGACTGACTGCTAACAATACCCGAGCCTCCGTGGCCGGGAACGATGTTGATGTCGAGTTCCTAGGCATTCCCGGGAGAAAGTATAAAATCCAATCCACAACCAGTTTGGGCGGAGTGGTCATCTGGACGGACGAAAGTGGGGTCATTACCGCCGATGGACGGGGTCTCTTGAAGCTGAGAGATCTCGATGCGGCTGTCACGCAAGGATCGAAGTTTTATCGAACATTAGAAGTCAATGAATAGCGCTAGAGATACCGAGTGTTGGGCCCGCAGTGTGATCAGAAAGCAGCGAATGAAAAGCTGGGCCGTGTCTTGTCTATTCGGGTTAGGGCTGCTGGCCCAGGGCTTGGATGCGATGGCAGCCCTGCTTTCGTTCAACAGCGGAGCACTCAACTCAGCCATCCCTGATAATGATCCCAACGGTATCATCTCAACTATCACGGTCTCCGGCCAGACTGAACTGATCACAGATCTGAGTGTGACGCTCAATCTGAGTGGAACTTCGGGATTCAACGGGGACTTTTATGCCTACCTTACCCATGACACTCTCAGTGGCTTCGCTGTGCTTCTCAATCGTCCCGGGAAGACCTCATCGAACGTCTTAGGGACAGACGGGTCAGGCTTCACCAACGTGAGTTTCTCAGATGACGCAGCCAACGGAGACGTTCATGTCTACGAAACAACCTTAGGAGGCACTTTTAGTGTTGGTGATGCACTTACGGGTAGTTGGGCTCCAGATGGTCGAAATGTCGATCCAGAGAATGTTCTGGATACGGATAGTCGGTCGGCCTTGTTGGGTAGTTTTGATGGGCACATTCCCAATGGGGATTGGAGACTTTTCATCGCTGATGTTGCCTCTGGCGGTACTCTGACTTTGGATGACTGGAGTTTAGATATCACGGTCTCTCCCGTGCCGGAGCCGCATTATGCTCTTGTGACGGCCGTGGTCCTAGGGGGCTTCGCTTTCAGGCGATTCCGGACGGTTCTGAAGCAAGATGTGAACGAATTATAGTGATCAGCCTGCCTTCACCGAGAGGCTCCTTTGGGTTGTTCCCAAGGAGAAGTAAGAGGGTGAGTGGCGTTTAAGGTGTGAGGAAAAAGGGGAGGCATTCTACGAGCTTCTTCTAGCGTGGTCTGAGTGTTCTGCCGGAGCCTGAATGGCCTGGAGCGGCGAGGGCTCGAAATCAGGAGAGAAGCATGAAGAGAGTAACAGGCTTCTATCGAAGGGGTTGCGATGAGTCCGAGTGAAAGGAAGCTGAGCGTGACTGGAGATGGCCTGATTTTGGCTTTAGCTCCGGGAGGACTTGACCGGTGTGCGTCTTTGTCTAGCGAGCTCAGTCGGGAGGAAATCATCCTTCTCGATCTCCTGGCGGTCTGAGTTTGCTGGCTGGTGTTTGTATCTCGGTTCAGTGGGAGGGTCAGGGGATTGTTTTGGTTCTGCCCAGTATTCCAAAACGAATATCTGGAGCCGCCTCGAGAGACCGAAGTGAGACAGGGTGCAGCGCGAAGATTGAACAATAATAAGTAGAACAGTTTGAAATGCTATGAAAACAGATGCTCTTAAAGATTCCCTCACAAGCGGGAAGGTGGCATTCGTTCGGGTGATCTTGGCCATCGGTTTACTCGGATCGGGGCTGAGCGAACTCAAGGCAGCGATCATGTGGAATTGGGTCTCTGAAGGAGAGGGCAACATCTTCTCGGGATCGCTAACCACCGATGGAGACTATTCGGATACGCAAGGAGGTACGGGTAACGTGACATTCACGGTGTTATCGTATGATTCGTGGTTTCTGAATGGAACGAATCTGATCACAGCGGGGCCGTTTGAACAGAGTGATTGGCAGACTGTTGGAGCGCCCGTCTTCGATGAGAATGGGGAACGTTCGATTACCAGTTCGATTGTATGGTCTCGTGATGACCAGAAACTAGATCCTGTGGATGGATTAAGCGCTTTGAATAGTCCTTCTGGGATTGTTTTCAGGGGTTCCACTCTCACCCAACCAGGCTTTGGCGGAGCGGGACCATTGGGACATGCGGAACTCGGAATCGCGATTCCTTCCTTAAGTTCAGGTATTAATCGGAATTCAATCAAGCAGCATCCCTTTTCAGGCGGCGAGGAATTTGATCTTAATTTTATTCCGACTTCCACCGTGTTCACGCCTGTCCCGGAACCAAACTTTGTTGCCGGGATTACGCTCCTTGGCTCGTCTCTATTCGTATTGTTTCGTCGAATGCGTTCAAGGGCCGACATCCAAGTGACACAAGGGATTGCGGCTGTGACGTAGGGCTGAAAGGAATTGATTATACTGAGGGCAACACTCGTCTGAGGATCATTCATGGTTCCTGAATGGGACGAATCTTGTGAGCAGTGAACGTCCGTTCGCGTTTGCTGGCTGGCAAAATGAGGCATCGCCGACTTACAATAATACCATCCTCTGTAAGATGGTCATTTGGAATCGTGGGGATCGAAGATTGATCCTACGGAGGGGCTTAGATCGAATTGTTAAGTAGTCAGATTTACACTATGCGTTATCTGGCGAGATGGTGTTCGATTTGTAGTTCAAAGCAGCATCCACTGTCTTCACTCCAAGCTCAGTGCCTGAGTCAGAGATCTAGCCGGCGTGTGTCAGGACCACTTGGTATTGCTGGTCTGTTTCACGCGACAGAGATTCTTGAGAAGCATGCCAGCGCTGGTTGGGTCGAGAAGTCTTGAGCCCTGTTAGTTTGGGTCGGTTCAGTATTTGATTCACGTGTGACTTTAGTGATGCGATTTGAGGGCTGCTGTCATTCCAAGGGTGAGCCGGCCAAGAGCTGGGCTCGTTCTCGTTAAAACTGTTGAACACTCCCGTCATTTAGGAGAATGACTTCCGATTGATCGGGAAACCGGGCTCGCATGACCCAATCTTGGGGGAGACCAGAGTTTGTGATCGCGAGCCAGAGTTCGACTTTTCGAAAATCGACGACTTCTTTTTCTTCAAGGAAACCGTATTGCACCAGAGTATCGATGGAAACCGAAGCCGGGAGGGGAAGATCCTGCTGAGTTCTCTCTTGGACGAACAGTTGATAGGCGTCGAACAAGGTTGAGACATCGGTACGGTTTGGACCTGGATCAATGATGAACGGAGCCGCACAGACAACGGCGACGACAGTGCAAGAAACCGTCGTAAGAATGATTCTTCTAAGGCGCCGAGTACCCATAGGAAATAAGTGGCTTCAATCGTAATCTAGCGCTGCCGGATCTTGAGAGCAAGAGCGATTCGATCGCCTTATCAGGGGGCGCGTCTCATCTCCTTCCGAAACGTCCCCGTGCCAGTGTGCTTCCATAAGAAATATCCGTGTCATCCATTAATCCGTGGTAAAAAATGTCTCCCGTGAGTGCTTCTGTTGATTTCCACGAATAAGTTGAGGTGCGTCCCCTTATTGGGCTTCGGGGGAAAAGCGACAGCTTTTGCTCTCGCACTCCAAGTGGTTTTTGCACCCTCTCATACGCTCGTCTCACAGAGAACCTCAAGTCCGCTAAACATGGTCCCTGTTTCAATCACGTCCGGGGGAGGGCAATGCTCATTCTAGAAAGCAGAGGCCCTTCGCTGCCAGGATCGCATTCACTTCGCACCCTTTGTTGGCGACTACTTTAGGTGTTGATTGAACCAGGCGACGACCTCTGAGATCGCCTTTGAGTTTGGCTGATTGATGTCGAGACCGTGGCCAGAGTTTGGAAGCACGATGAGCTTGTGTGTGACTCCGTGATTCTGGAATTGTGCTGCGATCCAAGTTCCATGCTTTGGAGGCACGAGTTCGTCCTTTTCTCCCATAATGACGAGGGCCGGGGCATCACCGGGGCTGACGTGATTGACGGGGGAGTGTTCCTTGGCTGATTCCATCTCGAGGTCAAGCGCCGGGAAGCCTCGGTAGGCTGGCAAGGACTCAGGGGCGCTCCAGACCGCGACGCTCAGATCGGTGGGCGGCACCAGGGCGGCAACCGCAGCAACACGATTGGAAACGCGCTCAATCGGATCTTTCGAATCTTCATCTCCGTCATCGCTAGACGTTCCGAGCATCAAGGTGAGATGGCCCCCCGCACTCATTCCGAAGACGCCGAGTCGTTCCGGATCCACATGGTAATCTTTCGCGTGATGCCGAATGAATCGAACGGCGCGGCGGACATCCGAGACGGCTTCGGGAATAGAGTAACGTGGACTGCTTCCGTGGCGAACAGCGAAGACGGAATACCCCTCATCAAGGTAGGGCTTGAATAGCGGGACTGCCTGTTCTGGCGGCGTCCACCGGGAGAACCATCCTCCACTGACCATGAAAATCACAGCCGCACCATTTGCGTCGTTCATTGGCTCGTAGGAATCAAAGGTCAGAGCAAGCCCGTCTTTATGTCCATAAACGATATCGGCCTTTATTCTTGGCGATTGGGCCGTCGCGTCGTGGATCGAGCACGCGGCGAGAAGTCCCAGGGCGAGCTTGAGGACAGAAAGGGTCCGTGTTGGCATGACATGCAAGCTATCCACTCTCGTTTTCAACGTCAACCTCTCACCCTCGTCCCCTTGGGTCGGCCGTGTAGGTTCTTTCAATGGGAAAGAATTAAACTCTTTGCTGAAGTTTATTGTCAGTCTAGAAATTGGACTCTGCCGGTGATGGACCTATTACTCCGAGAGCTCCATCGCCGTTCACTCGACCGAATGATTCGTCATCGTCCAACTCACCAAACTCGAGTTCGTCGAGCAACAGGTTGCCTGTGTCATCCGAGCCAATGAGCCAAACGACTTCGCCATCGCTGGACAGTTTGAAGTTGGCGTGTAGGCCATCCTGCTCTTCGTCCTTGTCGGCCCAGACAATCAGGAAGTCATTGGGACCGATCACAGTGCCTTCCGGGAACATCCATTGACGCGGCTCCGTTGGATCGTCGCTGAGAAACATCCCGGAGAGATCGACGGCTGAGCCGGAGTGATTGTAGAGCTCAATCCAATCGTCGAATTCGCCGGCAGCATCGCTCAGTGTGGATTCGTTTTTCGCCATGATCTCATTGATCAAGACTGGCGAGCTCGATGCGGACTCTAGACCGATCTGAAAGCTGAGAGGCGCTCCTTCAGCCTTCGAGGGAAGGTAGGAAAGGGTCCCTGAGGCATCCGCTGCTCGAGCCTCTACGTAGTAATAAACGGTGGTTCCGGCTAGAAGGCCCGGGATCTCTGCTTGAAAGGTTTGATCCGAGAGCTCTGAGGCTGGGACCTTTGTGTATTGTCCATCTCGTTGGGTGGTGTAGTAGAGCGTGACCTGGTCGATCCCGGGGCCGTCGCCGAATTGGATTTCGATTGGTGTTCCTTGTGAGGCGACGGGAAAGGTGTCCGGAGAGAGGCCGACACTATTGATTACCGGTGAGCTTTGGTTGACCTCGGAATGATTGAGGAGAAAGTCGCGGCGGTCTTGGATGAATTGACGGAGCTCTCCGGAGTCGAGATCAGTATGGTTCCTGAAATTGGCGTTCGTCGTTTCCTTGATTGTGTCGGCTAGAACATCGGTTTCAATGAGGGAGCGATGGGCCGCGATTCGAGGTTCGAAGTAATCCCAATGGAATGACTCGGTGAGGATGGTTCGAAGATGGGCGAGGTAGCGTTGTCGATAGGCATCGACTGCGAAGAGACGGGCAGTGAGGGGCCGATCGGTCGTCAGGGCCTCACCGTGAAAAGGATCTGCATTGATGCCGCCTGTGATCTCAGTAGCATCGCGGTTAAAGGTTTCGTTGCCGTCATGTTGAATGGGATGGACCCGTCCGGTATTCGAGTCGTGATACAATAGGTAGTCCCCTGCCTTTGCAAGATAGCCATCGGCATCTAGGAACAGGTTTTCCAATGCCAAGAGCCAGAGGAAGCGATCGACCGAAAGGACAGCTTCCAGTTCTTCGGGCCAATCTGCTGGGTCGGAATTGTTGAGGGCGTCGATCGCCTTGACCAGTTGAGTCCATGGATCGGGATTTCCCTCAGTCTTCAAGATGTATCCGCTCTCGTAGAGAGTGGCTTCATCTCCAAGCCAGGAAAGATTGCCTCCGAAGTTCAGAAGACGTGTGGCCCCGCCTCCTCCTCCTCCTCCGCCGCCAGGCCGTTGCCCGCCGGGTTGTGGGCGGGTCGTTGGCGTGCCCGTGCCGCCACCTCCGGCGTTGGGGGCGATTCCTGCCCGCCAGCGATCACCATCGTTGTCGGCGAAGAATTCTTCGATCATGTCGCCATTTTCTTGTTGGGAATTCACGTAGACGCCGTAGTCCTCTCCGTTGACGTAGAGGTGAACGAAATTGGCTTGAGGACTGGGGACGTATTGGCGACAGAAGTTATTGTAGAGCACTTCACGCATGAACGACGGGTCTGTGAATGCGTTGTTGAGATTGAGCGTTTTGTAACCGAGCAGCCGCAGATCCGGATCCGTCGCATCGATCTCGATATTGAAGGACTTCTTCAGGGTAGTGGCCCTGCGGTAAGAGGTGTCACCTTTGAACCGAACGCCAACGCCTTCGAGGCGGTTTCCATCAACCGTGAGGGAACCGATCACATTCGTTTCAGAGCCGTAGTTCGTGGTCATTTGGGCCAACCAGTCGGCATCCTCAAATTCGAGTTCTAGCGTGCGGTAAGTGGCAATGTCGTAGAGACCCGCTTCGGGGGAGTTATCCGCCATTTGGAGTGCTCGGAAGAATAGAGACTGAGATTCTGACGATGGCGTGAAGGTCCATCCCTCGTCGACGATTTCGAGGTTTGCTGCGGACCATTGGACAAAGTCGGATGACGTTTCGATAGACCAGTTCTCGTGGTTTAGCGGTTCCGTATCAATTAGTCGGACGAGGATGGAGGCAGAGTCGGGCACTCTCTCAAGCCTCAGCTCCGCGGCGTCAATGGACTGAGTGAGTGCAACAGTGATGAGAAGGCCGAGTTTATTGAGACGTGACATCGTGTTGGCGTTCATGCTTTGAGAATAAGCATAAAGCCCACGTTTTTGATTTTCGCGATGTCGTACTATTACGATCGTCTCACATGGATTAGGCGGCGTCCGACAGGAGATTGAGGAGGATCCAAGGGACGATCGCTAGCGCGGTGTAGGCGACGACATGGGACGCGAAGCGTAGGTTGATACGTCCATCCATCCAGCGATGACTGAGCTTCCAAGAACCCCAAAGAAGAATCCCACTCGCAATGACACCAGTGAAGACGTAATCCCAACTCCAGATCTGAAGCACTCCACTGATGAAGAATGCGTGGCATGGGGTAACGAGAAAGGCAAAGATGGGGCGCTCGATGCTCTGTGAGACCAGGGCACCGGAGGCGAAGAAGAGGAGGAAGAAGACTGCGTGAGTATGGGGCAGGCTTGGAATGTAGTGGCTGTCAAGGCTTGGGGAAACGATGAGATGGATCATCGCGATGAGGGCGAAAGCTGCGAATGGGGGGAGAACTCTCGTCCACCAGACGAAACTCGGGGTGATACCCCGCTCCGCGAGGAAGGCTTTCGTTTTCTGGCAGTTGTCTTGATAAAAGCACAGGACTCCAAGGGAGAGACTCGCGATCGACACGGCTAGAGTCGAGAGTCCCGGACCAAAAAACGGATCAAGGAAGGGAATGCGTCGGGAGAGGATGGATCCCAATAGGATGATTGCAATGAGACAAAACCATACTCGAATGGGCCCTCGTATCTGTTGGTACTGTTGCCACAAGAGGGATCTCCAGATTCGCTGAGCCTGAAGATCGGTCTGTGGACCGGCTTTGTCTTGTTGGGAAAGCAAGTTGGCGATGAATAGTATGAGAGTCCGTGAGTCCTCCTTTCTTTTCAGTTGGTGACGAGCGATGACTTGGTTGAAGAGGCCCAATCCAATGACGGTAGCGACAAAGGCAAACATGTATCCTGGCTTGCCGATACCAACTATATGGGTCAGCAGAAAGTCATATCTGGAATCCACAGTCGTAACGAGAGTTGTACCGAGCCCAACAATGACAATCGGGATGGAGGCGATGATGGGCTGTCGTATCAGGTGATTCAGACTGAAGCTGACCAGCATCCATACAACACTCGAGAGTCCCGTTTGAAGTGCGTGGTAGATTAGGTTTGGAGTCCAGCGGGGTCCGTCTTCTCCTGATGCGGTCAGATAGCAAAGCTGGTCCAAACGACTCCGGTGCACGATGTCGGCGATGAGGGTTTTTTCGAGGACTTCGGTAAGGCCCGATTGGCCAGTGAGTGTGTTTTGCTGAAAGAATTGGACCGTTGCCTTGGCTGGATTCTCTTGAATGATGGGATCGATGAAGGGTTGTTTCTCGTAGGCACAAATGGCCAGGTAATTCGCCAGGCAAAAAAGCCATACTGAGATCAGGCCGATAGCCGCTGCGGCTTGTCTAGAGGCGATGATCTGTCGATCACGAACCGGAAACTGCCTCAGCCAACCAAGTGTTTTAGAGTCCTGATCAGTGCCGACGAGGATGAGGGGCGCAAGTAAGGCGAAAAGGTGAGGAACAAGGAACCATTTCTCGGTAGCCAGCAGTCGAATATCGTAATTTTCAATATCCTCGGGTCGAACGAAATTCAAGATTACTGCAGTGCCGAAGATGAAAACCACGAGAGGAAGAAGTAATCGGCAGTCCTTCCAAAGCAGTTGCGCAACGAATAGCTTTTTCATAATGCAAGTGGACGGATCTACGAAGCACTGACCGCTGCGACGTTTTTGACTAAGGAAGGCTCTTCGGAACGATAGTTGGTCTCCTCGGGCGTGGCTCGTTCGTCGCAGATGGCGATGAAGACGTCCTCTAGTGAGGCGCCGGTGTGATCGATCGAAGTGACTTTCTCATCTTGCTCGTAGGGTTTGCGCCACCCGTCGACCAGGTATTGAACCACCCAACGTTTCTGATTGCGCTTTTGGCTGGTTGAGAGGATCTGTCCCCACGGGGCAGGCACAGAATGGGATGTATCGGAGCACGTGACTGTCACGACCGAAGTGGTGTCGTGAATTTCTTGAAGCGGTTTGACGAGTTTGATCACGCCTTGGTGGAGGATGGCGATCCAATCCGCAACGCGCTCAACTTCGTGAATGTGATGGCTGCTGAGGAGGACGGAGTTGCCTGCTGCAGCTCGATCCACCATGGACTCCAAAAATTTGCGTCGGACCATTGGGTCTAGTCCGCTAGTGGGTTCATCTAGAATGAGTAGTTTTGGATCGTGGGCTGTAGCCAAGGCGAGCGAGACTTTGGAGCGTTGACCTTTGCTTAGGTTCCTGATCTTGGTTTGCGTGGGGAGGTCGAACTCGGCTGCGAGTTCATTGAATCGAGGCAGGAACGAATCTTCGTAGAATCCCGAGGTAAACCAACCCGTTTCAGCGACGGTCATCCACTCGTATAGGGAGGGCGCATCAGAGACATAGCCGATCTCTCGCCTGATTTCCAAAGCGGAGTCCGAACATGGGTGGTTCAGTACGCTGGCAGAGCCCTGATCCGGATCGAGGAATCCCGTCAGGATGCGAATCAGCGTTGACTTACCGGCGCCGTTTTCACCGAGGATTGCGAACACTTTCCCCGAGGGAATCTCGATGGAGACATCATTCAATGCTTGGACCTTTCCGAATCGTTTGGAAACGTGCTTCAAACTTATTATAGGTAGGGATTCACTCATGGGGTTGCTTCCTTACGTATTCCTGGTCTTAGATTTGGGCTTTTTGGTTCTCGACCCTGAAGATGACTGCGCTTGCAGTTCCGCTTCAAAGAGCTTTCTGAGTTCATTGACGGTCATGCCGCCAGAAAGGGCGTTTGCAAGGGCCTGGCGGACGTTCTCCTCGACGAGCGAGTTACGGGCTTTCGTGCAGCGTTTGATCGCGTTCTTGGCGACAATCATCCCGCGGCCACGCACTGCCTCCAGGATGTGATCTTCCTGTAGATCTTGATAGGCACGGGCGATGGTATTGGGATTAATCGCTAGATCCTTGGACAGGTGACGTACACTTGGAACCATCTCTCCTTCCAGCAGAACGCCATTCGTAACGGCCAGTTTTACCTGGCGTCCGATCTGCTCATACATCGGCACATCACTACTTGGATCGATATCAAAAAACATCAGGTTCTATTAGGTGTACTGGTGTAACAGTACGCCAGTGCACAGAATCTGTCAACCTATGATCTAAGGTGAGGGAGCGTTTTCCCTCTCAAGATCAGTACCATTCAGAGTGTGGGCCGCTATGGATGCCGAAGCGGGGAGGGTGTGTCATGGATCCTCTTGCGCCCGACGATGACTCGGTTCATTGGTGTGATCGAATGAGGTATCGTGGTCCACCGAACGTGGTATCCGGCTTCTTCGAGGCGGTAGGTTCGATGGATGTCGAATGCCGTTTCGTTTCCGAGCGAGTGAACAAGGGCTGGTGGTGCAGGGCATTTTTGCTTCGGGTAGCAGCAGGGCATGAGAGCGATGTTACCATTCACGGCAATCGCCGTTTCAATGCACGCATCGGTGAGAAGGCCGCAGGCATGTGAACTGACGATTGAGGTCTCCGTGTCAACAATCTCGTGTACTCGATCCATTCCGGCCTTGTGGAAACGGACTTTGTCCTGAATCCAAGGTGCGAATTTTGCGGCTTTCTGGAAGATCTTCTGATGGCTCGCCGGTTGGGTTCGGTCGATCAAAATCACTCGTTTGGTTTGATGTTCGAAGATTGCAAATAGGAGTCCAATGAGTCCATGTCCGCAGCAGAGGTCGGTCACGATTGAAGACCGAACATCCTTTCGAATCCGTTCAAAGAATTCGCACGATTCTAAGAGTTCCTTCAACGGAAGGCAGTCAGCGGACGCGAGGGCTTGAACTAATTTATCCGTCATACGATCGGAGCTGAAGTGCCGTTCACTCAAACCCTGCGTGAGGAAGGTATCGGAGGATGTCCACGATAGATCTTGGACCGCGTTCAACTGCGGGAAAAATTTGAAGCTGGTTGAATTAGATCTTTTTTGTGCTTCGCCTCTTGGCATGGGGCCAGAGGTTCGCCCAGATCAGGTGTTCTCGCAATCGAACTTATGCGTTTGTGGAAGGTGAAAGCGACGCTACTGGCGATTTCATCGATGCTAGTAGCGTTCAGGCGGCCGTTTCTGGTTTGCGGTAGAGTCTACAATTCTTGGATCCAAAAACTCGTGGAATGTCCAAGCTCTTCTTTGTTGGCGCGGGGATTGTGTTCATGCCGGGGCCAAGTCTCGAATGATCACATTGATCTTTCTCCACCTCTGAGAGCGATGGCACGGGTTCTGCATTTCGTCATATAATCTCGGATCTCTGGAGTTCCGGCTGGGTTTGAGAGCAAGCATCTCGCTCGACGGGAGATCGGCCGAAATTACGTGAATAGCGGAGGAGGATAGATTAATGAGAGTATACAGGATTCCAACGAAATTGAGAGCAAGCTTGAGTGGCATGGCTGTGATGGTCTTGTTGACTATTCTGGTCGTATTCACTCAGTTTCGAACCTTACGAGAACTGCGCGAATACTCTTTGCCGATCGCAAAACGGAATGAGATGCACCGGAGTTCTGAGCGTGATACTCAGAACTGGGTGGATAGGCTCAAACAAAGAGGCCGTGGACCTGAGTGGCATCACCATTACGAAACGGACGCTCGATGAAATTTATCACTTGATTGAGAAAGATGAGCGTTATCTTAGTCAGATAAAAGAAGGAGAAGAAAAACCGGAGGGCAAATCCTCGTCGAAGCGCGCTAAGTGAGGGCTCGCTTGAAGTGGGGGCTTCCGAGTAGAAAGAGAATGTTATGAGACCTAGAATGCACCGTATGGGATCGAGCCTGATGATCTTGCCGTTCCTTCTGATCGTGCTGTTCGGTTGGCTTCAGCGGGATCTATTCTCTGAAAATCAGAGACTACAGCGTTTGAAGTCAGCTCGTTCGGAGGTGGCTCGTGCATCTCGTTACAATCCAAAACAAGAGGCACGCGCACTCGTTCGGAATGGGACCAAGCTCTCGGCTGAGGAGGTGAAACGACTTGAGGGACGCGCAGCCGAAGACACCTTGAGCGCCGGCGGGCGGGCTCGATTGATTGGATACTATGGTGGCGCCCGTCGACGGCACGGAGAAGAGAGCTTGGCGCATGCCCGGCACGTGCTTTGGTTTATTGAGAATCAACCTGAATCCTTGGTTTTGAAGGATCATACAGCCAGGTTAGAGCCAAGAACGGCATTGCCAGCCTATATCCGGGCCAAAGAACTCTGGTTGAAACTGCTTGAAGAATCGCCTGAGAATCTCCTCCTCAAGGCGAACGCTGCCGAGATGTTTCAGTTCGGAGATAGCGAGCTGAGTATCAAAATACTAAAGGATGCGGAAGAACTTGATCCCGAAAATGGAGAGTGGGCTCGGAAGATCGGTTATGTGCACGGCCTAGGAAAGGCCGGCCTTTCCAGGGCCAAAATGATAGAAAAAGCGAGGCTCTCATTTGAAGCCTACGAGCGGTCAATGCCCTTGCTGCCTCTGACGAAAAAACAAGCGGTCATCAGCCATCTAGTAGACCTTGCCTATACTATCGGGGACAAAACGTCCGCCAGACAGTATGCGGCAGAGCTTCTTGAAGGAGATCAAGGAACTGACAGAACCCGGCCGAGCTTCGGCCTCGGAGGGCATTCTCATGTTGCCGAAACCGTTCTGGGACTCTTGGCTCTGGACGAGGGGGACGTGAGCTCTGCGAAGAACCATCTCATCGCTTCCGTGACGTTTCCAAAGAGAGAACGGAACCCGAGATTGCCCGCTTTCCCATTTTACATCTCACAGTTTGACTTCCGGTTGGCGCTTCGATTGCTTGAGAAAGGGGAAAGGGAAGTCGTTCGGATGTTTGTCGAGGAAGGGCGTCCGTATCTGGGCCACAGGGCGAAATACGTGCCCGAATGGCTGGAGTCGCTTGAGAATGGATTTGTTCCGAATTTTGAGGGTCTCTAGGGAGGCTATTGTATGAACGATCGATTTTTTTCTACGTGTGATCTGGGGGGCGGACGGTCAATCGATGGCATGCTGCAACGGTGTCTATTTTCAACGCTGTTCCTACTAACCTGTGTTTTCGCGCTCGGGCAGAGGGTTCGAGACATCGAGTTCTATGGTTCTCAAATGAAGGCAGAGGAGGCCCTTGCGCTGGAAGCGAGTCTGAGGGCCAGACCAGACGATGAGATCAGCCGCGTTCAATTGTACAGCTACTATTCAAGAAAGTACCAGGACCCTGAAGCCGAGAAGAGCCGACTGCAACATGCGTTGTGGTTAATTGAAAAGGCTCCACGGTTGGAAGTGCATCGGACGCTCTACATTTCTTTTGATCCGGAGAAAAATGAAGCCCCATTCAAACAAGCAAGAGATCTATGGACCGCGCACATTGAGAAGAACGGTGACGATCTGGCTATTCTCGAACACGGGGGACTCTTTCTTTTGCGGAGTGATCCTGACGCGGCGAGGGAGTTGTTTTTGCGGGGGCAAAAGGCCGAACCCGAGGAACCTCGGTGGCCGAATCACCTGGGGCGGATTGATCTCAGGACAATGAACATATTCAAAGAGAATCCCGACAAGCAGAAACAATTGGCCGCTCAAGCCTTTGAATCCTTTGTTCGATCCTATGAGCTTTCGAACCTTGGTGGGCGAACCTTGTTGCTGCCCAGGCTGTGTCAGACGGCCTTGCGTTCTGAGCAGTATGCCTTGGCGGAAGAATACGCCAATCGCATGCTTTCGCAGGAAGGAGCAGGGCCTTTTGGTTATCAAAAGAACCACTATCATGGGCACACTGTCTTGGGTGTGCTGAAGTTCATGGCAGGAGATATTGATGAAGCCAGGCGCTTGCTCATGCGCTCGCTCGAATTGCCGCCGTCAAGCCGAGCCATGACAAGTGAACCCGACTTCAGCTTGGTTCGGCGTTTCATTGAGCGGGGAGATGGCGAAACCGCTGCGATGTTTTTCAAAGCCTGTGAAGACGTTTGGGAAAAGGGGCAATCGAGGCTTCGCGACTGGCAGGAGATGCTTGAGAACGGAGAAACGCTGGTACTTGAGCACGCGGGGATGTATTGATCTACCCCGCTTCATGCTTCAGTGACGAAGTTGATGGTGCTGTCAGGAATGGGATCGCAAGAATGCAAAGTTCTCGATGGAATTCAATCTCTTGGTGAGGCCAAGAATAGACAAGCCCAGTGACGAGAATCGCCACTGGGCTTGAGTGATGAGTCTCGGATTTAGTTATCGAGCGATATAGAACAGGGCATCCCCGGACGGGTCGACCGTGTAGGGTGAGCTGGCGCCAGCTACCGGGGAATACGTCCCGTCGACAGAGGAGCTTGATTCTAGCGAACCGGTGAATTCGATGCTAATTGTTCCATCGGCTGCTCGACTGATCCCGGTGATCTCGCCAGGTTCAGTGGGTTGTCCCGGGATGGGGGGCAAGGTAGGCTCAGGAAGGGTTCCCGCTAGTGCGGCGATTCCTGCGTCTGACACGACCCCTTCGTAGACGTTCCACTTATACATGACGCTTCCTTCACCCATGGGATCCGTATCTTGCTCGATGCGAGCAGCCATGACTTTCCCTTCTCCGGAAAGTTCGAAGTTGGTGTCAATGAAGCCTGCATACAGACCGTCAACGTAGAGTCGAACTTGACCGGCAGAGATGTCATTCACGAAGACCACGTGAACATCCGTATCGAAGACAGAGGCGATACTGCCAGGTCCGACTTCTTCGAAGATGCTATCCACGACGCCGAACTCGGTGATTCCGAAGACCCCCTGTTCATTCCATTGGTCGAGTTTGAGTCCCCAGGCGTCGTTCCCAGCGATTGCCGTCGAGGCCCCTGCCTTCACAGCATTGAAGGAGAACTCATACGTGGCGCTCCCTGGATTATCTCCGAAATCGACGACCGTAGGCGCTCCCAGGGCACCGTCGGGGAGCTCAGGTGCGGGAGGTTCCGGCTCGGTTGGTTCCATCGGTTCTATTGGCTCGGCTGGCTCTCGAGGTTCGGCGGCTGCGGCCAGAGAAGCAATCTCGGCTTCTGAAAGAATCGAAGGGTGAACGGCCCACGAGTAGAGAATGCTTCCTTCACCCATGGGATCTGTATTCACGTCGATGCGTGCTGCCAGCAATTTGGTCGGGCCCGACAGTTCGAAGCTGGTTAGAATGAAGCCGACGTACTCGCCGTTGACATAGAGGCGGACCTCGCCGTTCGTCACGTCGTTTACGAATACAGCATGCACATCCTCCCCAAAGGTGGCTTCGGGGCTGCCGTCACCCTCAATCTCAAAGATGTGATCCACAACACCGAACTCAGTCAGGCCGAAGACCCCTTGTTCGTTCCATTGGTCAAACTTCAGCCCCCAAGCTCCGTTCCCCGCCACGGCCGTCGATGCGCCGTCTTTGACGGCGTTAAAGAAGAACTCGTAGGAGGCATCTCCTTCAACCACACCGAGATCGACAATCGTAGGCTCTATGAAAGGGCCTGAAGGGTCGAAAGGCTTGGCGGATGCCGCCAGGTCAGCGATCATGTCCGCGGGGAGGGCGCCGTTGTAGGTGGCCCATGAGTAAAGGATGCTTCCTTCGCCCATCGGATCCGTGTCTTGCTCGATTCTGGCTGCCATCACCTTTCCTTCGCCTGCCATCTCAAAGTTACTTGCGAGCAGGCCTGCGTATTCACCGTTCACGTAGAGTCTCGTTTCGGCGTTGGCCAGGTCATTGACGATCACCACGTGAACGTCTTCATCGAACACGGAGGCGGTGCTTCCCTCGCTGACTGGTTCGAAGATGCTGTCAGCAACGCCAAACTGTGTGATGCCGAAGACACCTTGTTCGTTCCACTGGTCGAGCTTGATACCGACGGCGTCATTGCCAGCGATTGCAGTTGAGGCACCGTCTTTCTTTGCGTTGAAGAAAAACTCCAGTGAGAAGTCGCCTGACAGATCACCGAAGTCCACGACCGCTGGTGTGATCGGGGAGTAGATGGATGATGCGACCATGTCCAAGGAGTTGACCGGTTCGGCTGGTTCCGATGGAAGAGGCTCCGTCGGTTCTGCCGAGGCCGCGAGCTCAGCGATCTCTGCATCCGTCAAGACGCTATCGTAGGTCGCCCAGGAATACATAATACTGCCCTCACCCATAGGATCGGTATCGACATCGATCCGAGCTGCCATGACTTTGCCTTCTCCGAAAAGTTCGAAGTTGCCTTCAAGAAAGCCTGAGAGCTCTCCATTGACATACAGTCGCACTTCTCCATTCGATACGTCATTGACGAAGGCCACATGAACATCCTCATCGAAGAGAGACGTGGGATCGCCGCTGCCATCCGGTTCAAACAAGTTATCCGCTACCCCGAACTCCGTGGTCCCGAAGGTAGTGGTATCCGGCCATTGTTCGAATTTGAGACCCCAAGTCGCGTTGCCAGCCACCGCAGTCGATGCCCCAGCTTTCGTCGCTCGGAAGAAGAAGACGTAAGTAGCGTCATCGGTGAGCTCGCCAAAATCAACGACGGTCGGTTCGAGGACGGCAGTGTCTGAGAAGGCGGCCGGATCGGCCGCTTGGGTGTTGCTAACCATCGCAAGGCCGATCGCGAGTAGCGCCATCGACTTGAAGATGCGGGTTAGAGGTTTGCTGATTGCTTTCATTCCTTTGATTTCTCGATTCATTTACAACAAGAGATAGGCGGGGAGCTGGCCCCAGTGACTTCAAAGTAGCCATGGCGATTCTCGATCTCAAGATTGACCTTCCGTTGAACTAGTCATGGAGAAGCGTACTGTTTCTCACGATTCACGTGTCGAAGGTTTCTGATGTGCCGAGACTGTGTTATTCCATGAAGAGAGTAAAAAAGAAGTATTAAGGATTTTTATAAGTTGCTGGAATGGATCTCTGTTTGAACTGGTTTAAATGAAGCTTTCGGGCCTGTCCAAAGTGACCAAGTTGAGAAAGAAACAACAATCTTTTGAGTTTGGTGAATTCCAATTGAAACCGAGGCAAGGAAGTGTACTTTTGTCATTGGGTCGGGCCAAGTTTCGACCGGTATTCTCAAATCAACCAAGGGGTGATATGAACGAACGACACGGTTACTTGATCGATATGGATGGGGTTATCTATCGAGGCGGCGACCTCATACCAGGTGCAGACCGGTTCATCAACGATCTGATTGATCGAGATGTCCCCTTTCTGTTTATTACCAACAACAGTCAGCGGACACAACGCGACGTTTTGATTCGTCTTCGTCGACTGGGCATCAGGGCTGAGGCGGAGCATGTGTTCACGTGTGCGCAGGCGACAGCCCAGTATCTGTCTCAGCAGAAACCCAATGGTACGGCCTATGTCATCGGAGAAGGAGGACTTCTCACATCGCTTCATGAATGCGGCTTTGCGATTGTCGAGAAGGATCCCGATTATGTCGTCGTCGGAGAAGGACGGACCTTCAATGCGGAGATGGTAGAGCAGGCTCTCAACTTGATTCTCGGTGGAGCGCGTTTTGTGGCCACCAACATGGACCCCAACTGTCCGACTCAGAGCGGCACCCGTCCTGGTTGTGGTGCTCTCGTTGCCATGCTCGAGGAAGCGAGCGGTCTGAAGGCGTTTAGTGTTGGAAAGCCAAGCCCGATTATGATGCGGGGCGCTCGGAAAACGCTCGGCCTCCAAGCGAGCGAGACGATCATGATTGGCGACACAATGGAGACGGATATTCTAGGGGGCGTTCAGCTTGGATATTATACGATTGCTGTGCTTTCCGGAGTCAGCAGCAGGGAATCGATAGATCGGTTTGCCTATCAACCGAATGAGATTGTCGCTTCGATTGCTGACGTGGACGACCAGTGTGTGTTGGAAAGACTTTGTTTGCGACGAGAGATAGAGGAGACCTACGACAGTGAGATTCTCGAGCCGCGTGTGTCGGAGCCACTTCGCGAGCCCTTGGTAGGGGCGTCCTGAGGAAGCGTGTTCGTTGAATGATGTGCCGAGGACGGGATCCGAGATGGAGATAGGAATGGCACGATGAGTTCAACAATCATCGAGGACGCGGATGGGAAAACGGAAGCGCTCTCGCCTTCGTTCCAAGACATCTTAGAGCGTTGTCGAGTTGAGGCGCCAGTACCCTACCGGCTGCTGAGAGAGCTCGGTCGCGGGCGACAAGGGATTGTGTTTCAGGCGACCCGTTTGGGAAGTCGAGGGTGTCAGACCTCCCATGCGATCAAGATCTTTGATCCTCTCATCTATGCCTCTACGGAGGATTACTGGTGCGATATGAGCCGAATCTCTCATCAGGTGGCAAGACTCCATGCTCAGCGCTCGCCGCATTTGGTAAGTTGCGATTTTTTTGAGGAGACGAAGAGAATCGGCTTTGTTCAGATGGAGATGATTGACGGCTTGAACCTCGATACCTTCCTTCGCTCGAGTCGACAACGAGTCGGACGCCGCAATGATATCTACTTCAATCTTCATGATGGGCATCTCTGTGTTCAACCGGGTATCGCAGTCTACATCATGAGGCAGATCTTAGCCGGTTTGGAGACACTTCACTCCGCGGGTTATTTGCATTGTGACATTAAGCCGTCGAATGTGATGATCGATCCGTTAGGATATGTTCGAATCATCGATCTTGGACGAGCTCAGGAGGTCCGTGACCAAAGCCTGCCCCGAATCGGAACGCCCCACTACGCTGCGCCAGAGCTGCATCGAGGGAGTCCGGCGAGCGTGCAATCAGATATCTATGGTGTCGGTATGGTTGGATTAGAGCTCCTTACGGGACAGAAGCTTTTTCCGGAGCGTCGCCCAACCCGCTCTTCCCTTGAGAGACGAAAGCAACATCTATTAAATCATCTGCGGCGATCCCTACCGCCTTATGTTCGTTGTAATGAAGAACTCGTGAGTATCATGGAGCGGTTCCTAGCACCAGAGCCGGAGGATCGATTTTCCAGTGCGGCGAGTGCGGAGATCTGCGGCGGTGGATTGGCCACGGTTCACAAGCAACTTACCCGAATGGACATTGATTCGGACTATCGGAGGGACCTTTGTTACTTACTGCATGAGAATCAGGATGGGCATCGCCATTCGGTTCCGCGACCGGGTTCTCCTTTTCCGTCGATATCGTCTTGGGATTCTTGTCCCAGCACCAGCGTCTTAAGCTAGGGCTCCTCTATCCTTGCGTGTAGCCGAAGTATGATTTTTCCGTAATCACTTGGCGCACGGGCTCGGTGACCATGTCCTTCCAATCGCTGTCGCCCGAGCTGATCTTCTTTAAGATATCACGAGAGAAGATATGCAGAATATCCGAATCATAGTTCTCGAGCGGAATCACACATTTGTGCTCCACTAGGTAGTCGTAAAGTTTGCTGTGTTCTGAAGGGACGCTGAGGTTGGCGACTGTCGTCAATTCGCCCGATTCTTGGTTTAAGAAGGGATAGATGTATAGCTTGAGGCTATTTTTGAAAAGGCGTCCTAGGGCTTCAAGAATGCCCCCTTCGAGGTGCGTGTAATATTTTTCGTCGAAGATCTCTTTCAAACTCTGCGCTCCCATTGTGACGCCGATGGGTTTCTTCGTGAAGCGGGCGAGGTAGGCGGCAAGTCGATAATACTCAAAGTAGTTCGAGATCATGACTGTCTTGCCGCAAGCGGCTAGAATGTCAGCTCGGGCGAGGAAGTCGTGGTAGTCGATATCGCCCGTAGCCATGAGATTCTTCATGGTGATCTCCATGATGGAAACAAGGTTTGGATCGTCGGTGTCTGGAGTGGAATGAAAACTCTCGGTTGCGCAGCGAAGCATGTCGAGATTGACCTTGGTGACGGGGCGGAAGCTTCCGCGTTCTACCAAGATCGATTTCTTGTACAAGGCTTCCGAAGGTTGTATCACCGTTCCGTCGGGTTGAAACATAGCCGCGTTGCTGAGACCGAGCTGGACGAGCTGAAGGCTCATGAGACGATTGTCCACGTGCCGAAACTCAATCCCAGAACACTCAATCATATCGATCTCAATCCGATCGGTAGAAAGGCCATCGAGCAGGGATTCAACGAGTTTCTCAGTTCGGTGGTAGTAGAAGAAGGCTGCGTAGAGCAGGTTGACGCCAACGATGCCGAGAGCTTCCTGTTGCTGGGTGTTGGAGTCGTCGAGCATGCGAACATGGATGATGATCTGGCTCGCCTCGTCTCGGGGGTGCGATTGGAATTTAACGCCGAGCCATCCGTGGCATTCGTTTGTACCGTGATAGTTCCTGGCGGAAACCGTGTCGGCGAAAGTGAAGAACGCGGTTCGGAGTCCGCGAGAGTTCTGAAGGCGCTCTAGATTGAGCTTATACTCATGATCTAGCATGCTCTGCAATCGGCTCCGACAGACGTAACGTTTGCAGGGGCCGTAAATCGCGTCGCTGACCTTCATGTCGTAAGCCGAGATACTTTTGGAAATCGTTCCGGCGGCTCCTCCAGCCGTAAAGAACCAACGGACAACCTCTTGTCCGGCACCGATTTCAGCGAACGTGCCATAGCGCTTTTCATCTAGATTGATGGAAAGCGCTTTCCCGCGGGTATCCAACTCTTCAGCTTGCATCATGCTCTCTTCGCATCATCACTATCCTGGAGGATGATTTCCTTGGGAAGACTTGCTTCGAGAATAGTACTCATGGTTTTGATGAATGGAGAACTTTTCAGATCGGCGAGTGACGGCGGAGTGGATAGAATCGGCAGCCTGCGCTTGAACGCATCTGCTCCACCTCAAACGGCGCCTTTGAGGCTTTGTGTCTCGTCCAAAAACTACTAGATTCTCGATATGCCTGATGTTACCCAGCTACTCCATGCTGTCGAAGCCGGCGATCTTAAGGCTGCGGAGGAACTGATTCCTTTAATTTATGACGAGCTCCGCCGCGTCGCGGCCGTCAAAATGTCAAAAGAAGCGCCAGGCCAAACCCTGCAACCCACCGCACTTGTCCACGAAGCCTATCTCCGGCTCATCACCGGCTCGCAGCCCAAGTTCAAAGACCGACAACATTTCTACCACACCGCCGCCGAAGTCATGCGACGCATCCTCGTCGACCGCGCCCGCTCGAAGCTCGCAGCCAAACGCGGTGCCAAAGCGGAGCACGTCGAATGGGATGCCGTGGAGGTCGCCGCTGGCGATGACGATGACTGGACAATCGGCGTCCACGATGCCTTGGACGAGCTCTATCAATTAGATCCAGAGAAAGCGGAGATTGTTAAACTACGCTTCTTTGTGGGGCTGAACAACGCGGAGACGGCCGCATTGTTAGGGGTTTCGGAGAAGACCGTTCAACGGTATTGGAGCTTTTGTAAGGCGTGGTTGTTTGAACGGATAAAGGGGGAATGATTCGCGCTAAGCCGCCAAGCCGCGAAGGTTTGGGAGAAAAGTTTTTGGAGCTGTCCGTTTTGCCGGAAGTTTTCCGCTACAAGGGGTGAACGAGGAAGCATTGACTGGCATATGAAAGATTCTATCACTCGGCTGGAAGCCATTTTTAACACGGCGAAGGAACTGCTAAGCGCGGAACAACGGGAGGTCTATTTGCGGGATGCCTGCAAGGACGCGCCCGATCTCAGATCGCAAGTCGAAGCCTTGCTTCGGGCCTCCCAACAGTCCGTGGATGCCTTTCGAACCAAACCCTCCCAAGGCGACACAATCCTCGCTCAGGGCGATATTGCCGAGGGTCCCGGGAGTTCAATCGGGCGCTACAAACTCCTCCAAAAAATCGGCGAAGGCGGTATGGGAGCGGTCTTCATGGCCGAACAAACGGCGCCAGTGCAGCGCAAAGTCGCGCTCAAGATCATCAAGTTGGGCATGGATACCAAATCCGTTGTCGCCCGCTTTGAAGCCGAGCGACAGGCGCTTGCCCTGATGGACCATCCCAATATCGCCAAAGTGTTAGACGCCGGCTCCACAGAAACCGGCCGCCCTTACTTCGTGATGGAACTTGTGAAGGGCGTCCCCATCAGTACCTACTGCGATAAGAACCAGCTTGCGACCAAGGAGCGGCTCGAACTCTTCATCCAAGTCTGCCAGTCCATCCAGCACGCCCATCAAAAAGGCGTGATACATCGAGATATCAAGCCATCGAATATTCTGGTCACATTGCACGACGGCAAACCCGTCCCCAAAGTCATTGATTTTGGAATCGCCAAGGCCACCAATCAACGGCTCACGGAGAAGACTCTCTTCACCAATTTTGCGCAAATGATTGGGACACCAGCCTACATGAGCCCAGAGCAAGCGGAGATGAGCGGTCTCGACGTCGATACTCGCACGGACGTCTATTCGCTAGGCGTCCTGCTTTACGAGTTACTCACTGGCACCACCCCCTTCCCCGAAAAAGAACTCCTTTCCAAAGGCTACGGCGAAATGCAACGCATCATCGCCGAGCAAGAGCCGGATCGCCCATCGCTCCGCATAAGCACCTTGGTTGGCGAGCAGCAGTCCATTGTCGCAAAAAGCCGGGCCGGAGAATTGCCCCTTCTGTCCAAACAAATGCGAGGCGATCTGGATTGGATTGTGATGAAGGCCTTAGAGAAGGACCGCACTCGCCGCTACGAATCCGCTAATGGCATGGCGGAAGACATCCGGCGGCACCTCGAGGACGAACCCGTGTTGGCGGCCAAACCGACGATCGGATATCAGTTCGCCAAACTTTACCATCGCCACAAACCCACGTTCGCGGCCGCTGCAGGCATCGCCGCAGCAATGGTCGTAGGAACAGCAGTGGCGACAAGCGAGGCAATCAGCGCCAAACGCGCGGAAGAAGACGCAGTCCGGGCCAGAACCGCCGCCGAATTGGCCGCAATGAGCGAACAAGAGCTGCGCGTGGAGGCACAGAGGCAGCAAGCGAAGGCTGAGAGCCTAGCCGAGGCTCGCCGCCTGGACGCCTACATCGGCGCGATGAATAGCGTCGATACGTTGATTCAAGACGGAGACTACGAAATCGCACGCGATCTCCTAGCCAAGCAGCGTCCTGACGTCGAAGGTCAGGAGGATCTTCGTGGCTTTGAATGGCGTTACCTATGGGAAGCGAGCGCCGATCGTTCGGGCCGACGCATTCGGATCGGATCGAGCGACAATAGCTTCAATGGTCGTTGGATGGTTGCATCGAATAACCGGAAGCAGCTTGTTCTTCAAGACCGGAAGGATGGATTGGCGGTGTTGAACGCGGAAACCTTGGAGGTGACAAGGTTGGTGCGCACGGATGGAAATCTTTTCTCTCGCGCCGCGTTTTCTCCGGACGACGCTCGCTTCTACGCGTTCGTTCAAGACACACCCTTGGAAGGCCGGCGGGGATCAAAGGTGTATCGGTCATCTCTCCACGTTTACAACACACAAACATGGACCGTTGAGGCCCGCCTTCCAAACGCCTACCCTCCCATGAATTTCACGGAATCCGGAGCGCCCGTTTTTAGAGTTCCGGACGAAGCTCCGAAGTTGGTCGATCCTCATTGGAATCGGCCTCCGTTACCGTATGCAGGCCCTTGGAGCTATGCGACCTTCGAGCCTATCGCCAATGGAGGGCTCCGCGTTGTGCCTGTGTTTGAGAATCTCCCACAAATCCCCGTCAGACTCGGCGTGAATCATGGCACTCCTGGAATTGCGGCGATTGGGGATTTGGAGGCTAAAGAGTGGGGCTTATGGTCACTCTCGGACTCGGAAGGCGCAAAAAAGATTCGAAGTTTTCCGTATGGTAATCGAGCGCGCCAGGACACGATCGACCCCCTGCGGCGCAGATTTGCCTTCGTCGATATCGGGGCGAGAGGTGTGTGGGGGCTCTCAAGGCGGGTCAGACTCTTTGATATTGAGTTAGGCGTCGAAATCCCACTGAACGCGACAATGCCGCCGGAAAATCGGCGTGGCCTTAAGCTAGCGTTCAGTGAAGATGGTTCCATCCTCGTGGCGGCCGTTCCCGACTTACGAAAAGTTTGGAGCTGGGACGCCAATTCTGGCGACTTATTAGGGGAGGTGGGATGGCATGGAGATGACATCAGTGACATGGCGATCGCGGGGAGGACTCTTTTCTGCCTCTATGCGGATGGCGAAGTGGCGGCGTGGGACCTGAACAAAGCCAACAGTCCCCGCGTTCCTTGGACTTACATGTCGACGAGAGTTGAGGACTTTGAAAGTGCGCAATGGGAGACCACTCCGAGCTCTGAGATCGCGGCATTCTTGAGTCCTGAATTCCTCGAAAAGGCGCGTTTAGGCGTGGTGTCTGCGTTTCTTCCAGCCCCGTTTGATGGTGTCTTTGTTGGAGGCGGCAAGATCTTGCCCTCTTCCCGGGCGCGAGCCGTGTCACCGGATGGGCGCTATCTCTACGTCCAATACCTTGGGCAATCCAAGAGTTTGGGAGGATCTGTGGAATCAAAGCCGACGATCGCGTTCTATGAGCTTGCGGGTTCTCGCGACCCGATTGTTGAGTGGCAGGTGGCGCCCGTTGTCATCGGAGACAGGTGGAGGGACGGGATCAAGGGCATGCCAACATTCGTGAGCAACACCCAGCTGCTTTACGAGAATGTCGCCCCCGCGGAGGGTCGGGTCGAGCTATGGGACCTGGATCGGCGCACTCGAAAACCTCTCAACGTGAGCGCTCATTTGGCGAACAGTTATTCGGTCATGTTTCATGCGGCAGATATTCATGGAGATGTTCTGGCCTTGGGCGTCGGCGAGAGTGACAAGTCGGGCGCGCTTCTCTGGAGCGCCTCTGAAGACCGCCCCTTGGGCGAGTTTCAGTACGGCCGGGGTCTCCGTCAGGTCGAGTTTTCGCCGGACGGCAAACTTGTGGTCCTCGCCGGACAGGAACGGTCGGTTCTTGTCTTTGATGTTGAGAAACGCTCCCTTCTCTATGAGCTGAGAGGGCATCAAAGATTCACTCATGGGTCCTTTGCTCCGGATGGGCGAACGTTGATGACCGAAGACGACGACGGTCTTCGTTTCTGGAACCTAGCGACGGGGCGTAGGCTGGTGCGAATTGATCGCACTCAATTAGATTCTTGGTGGCAGCAAGGCCTCCGTTTCACAAACGATGGCGAGAGCATCTACGGCGTTGTGGGACGGGGAATATCCCGGCACAGTAAGCTCAGATTCCTGACCCCTCGATCCCTAGAAGAAATCGACGCCGAAATCGAAAGAAACTACGATCAAAACCGTTAAGAAAGCAATTGACACCAACTAGGATAGACAAGACGAGGCTTGAGGACCTAGTCGGGCTGTAGACGGTCGAAATACTAGTCGACCACTTCAAGGACTCGACTAGATGATGAGGGAAACAGATTGCGTATCCGGCTGTCCAAGGTCGCAAGTATTCCACGTTGTTCGTGTGCCAATCCAATCAAATATGCGTCGGTCACTTGCTGATGTCCTTTTACCAATCGATTTGATTCACGTATCCATTCATCCAATGGAAGGTTGATGGGCCAAAACTGATGATCTGAAGCCTGGGTGTTGAGCTGCAATAATTTGATAGCATCGGCCGGTCGGATCGCATCGCGTGAGAATCCCGGATTTGAGACAATGCGAACAAATCCAGGCTGAGTCAGCGGACACGTTGCCCAGCCCTTTTTCCGATGCTTCAGAAACCAGTTCGCTGCGAGCCGATGGTGAACATGGCTAGGCCAAAAAAGGGCGATCAGGAGATTGGTATCCAACAACCGTAATTTCATCGTTGGTCGGCCTCAAGTCGTCTCACGTCTTCGGAGGTTATTTTCGGTGAATCGGACGGTAACTCGACTACAAAGAGCCCCTTCTCCTCTTCGCCCCTTAGGGGAGCATTGAGCGCGCGACGCAACAAATCTGAAACGCTCCGACTCAGCGAAACCCCTCGCAGCTTCGCCTGTTCTGCCGCTTGCCTCTTTACATCATCATCAATGGTCAAAGTCGTTCTCACATCAGAATTGATGCCATTGTTACATCTTGAGTAATGCATCAGATCTTGAGCACTTACGAAATGGCCCCGTATTTCACCATTGAAGAATACGAACCTCGGCGTATCTGCGCCAATGAAGGAATCTCCCGCACAGCGCAGAGAAAGAAAGTAAATAAAACTCTGCGGCCCCTGCGCCCCTGCGAGAAAGAATTCCTTTGCGTCCTTAGCGCCTTCGCGCGAAACAAGTCACTCTACCTACACCCAACTCTCAACAGTAAGCCTCTTTACACGTCGGAATTCCCTCAAATTATTCGTTACCAAGACGAGTCTCTCAGATTTGGCATGTGCCGCAATTAAGAGATCCATGGAACCAATGATTTCCCCCACCCGCTCAAGTTCCCTTCGTATCACGCCATACTCGTAGGCGGCTGTGGCATCGAATTCAAGAACGGGAAGAGTCAGTTTTAGGCGATCGATCGCAGCATGGTTTCTCTTAGGGTCACCACTCTTTTCCGCACCGTGCCGCAATTCTGATTCAGTAATCGCAGAGATCCCCAAATCACCGACCCGATAGTTCTCGATCCGCTCCCGCAGTGAATCTGACCTCTTACGAATCAAAGCGATACAAATATTAGTATCCAACAAATGCGTCATCAGTCACCAATGGCTTCTCGATTCTGAACGGGCAATTGATCCCTCGACCCCATAAAATCATCCGTAAATCGATCACAGGCTTCGAACAGTGAATCCCACGTGTTGACAGTAGGAAGTAACACAACTGCCGAACCAAGTCGAGTCACATATACCTCCTTTCCATCAAACCGAAACTCCTTCGGCAACCGAACCGCCTGACTCTGGCCATTCTGAAATAGCTTCGCAACTTTCACGGATGTGAGTATATATTTTTAATATATACTCAACAACAATTAATCATCCCCCCCCTCCGAAAAAACACGGCGTCTCAGCGCCCCTGCGGGAAAAAATCTTAGCGGCCTTTGCGGCTTCGCGCGAACCAATCGAGCCCAGTTTGCTCTTCTTAGGCGATCAAGTTCCTTCTAAATGACCGCAATCTTCCGCATTTTTTTCTCAGAAGTGCCGCGAGCATTAGTCCAATGACTCCGAATTGGGGAGCTCAAATCGAATTATTTTTCATGAAATATGAACACAATCGAGCGCGAACAGCTTCTTGAGCGTGTCTCTCGATCTACCAATGACTTTCGAGTCACTGCCCTCCTTGGGCCTCGCCAATGCGGGAAAACGACCCTCGCTCGGGCATTTAAGGTATCACGTGAGAACTATTTCGACCTGGAAGATCCGCCGGATCAAGCGCGCCTTGCCAACCCGCGAGATGTTCTGTCTCCTCTCAAGAACCTGATCGTCATCGACGAGTTTCAGACCTTGCCGGAATTGTTCCCGATTCTGCGCGTCCTGAGCGATCGGAAGCCGAACCCGGCCCGTCTCTTGATTCTCGGTAGCGCCAGCCCGCAACTCGTAAAGGGCGCCGAAGAAAGTTTGGCGGGCCGAGTCAATTTCATTCATATGAGTGGACTCAACTGCGCAGAAGTCGGTACCGAAACTCGCAATCAACTCTGGCTTCGGGGCGGCTTTCCAGAATCTTACCTGAGCCATTCGGATCAACAGAGTCTCAAGTGGCGAAACGCGTTCATCCAAACATTTCTAAGGCAAGATTTGCCGTCATTCGGCATTCAAGCGAACACCGAAAGACTTCGGCGATTCTGGATTATGGCCGCCCATTATCACGGGCAGACATGGAATAGTTCCGGTATCGCATCCTCGCTCGATATAAGTCATACCGCCGCGCGCAACTACCTCGACATCCTCGCAGAGAGTCTCGTGATGCGGCAACTATCCCCATGGCTCCCCAATATTAAGAAGCGCCTCGTCAAAGCGCCCAAGGTTTATTTGCGAGACTCAGGAATTCTACACAGCCTTTTACAGATCGACACAGTCGCTTCTCTGCAATCCAACCCCAGATACGGCGCCTCATGGGAAGGGTTCGCCCTCGAACAACTCATCGCCATCCTCGATCTCAATCCTGACGATCTATTTTACTACCGCACCCATGGGGGCACAGAAATGGATTTGATCGTTCGCCAACAAGGGAAGCTATACGGATTCGAGTTTAAGACGACTGAGAAACCCTCAGTAACCCACTCCATGACCGTCGCTCAAAAGGACCTTGATCTCGAAGCGGTCTATCTTGTTCATCCTGGTGAGTTAAGCTTCCCGCTCCGCGATCGCATGTGGGCACTCGGGTACCAGCAACTTCCCAGCTTCACAATCGGCGATTCCCTATGAGCGGAATGACTCCCGCCGAGGCGCAGGGACGCCGAGAAAGAGAACAAAAAACCCTGCGCCCTCAGCGCCTCCGCGGGAGAAAAAGATTCACTCATCACCCTTTGCGCAAAAAAACATTTGGCTTAACCTTAGCGAGTGGCAGATGTGACACGCATTCTCCAATCCATCGATCAGGGCGATCCGCGGGCTGCGGGCGAGCTTCTTCCTCTCGTCTACCAAGAACTCCGTCGCCTGGCGCAGTTCAAGATGAACCACGAAGCCCCGGGCCAAACCCTGCAACCCACCGCGCTCGTCCATGAAGCCTGGCTGCGCCTCGTTGGCTCTGATCAAACCTGGCGCGATCGACGCCACTTCTTCAGCGCCGCCGCCGAAGCCATGCGCCGCATCCTCATCGATCGTGCCCGGAAAAAGGGGCGACTCCGGCACGGCGGTTCCACGCCGCACATCAATCTCAACGAAATCGACATCGCCGTGGAAGCAGAGGCCGACACCCTCCTCGCGGTGGACGAGGCATTGCAGCGCCTCGCCGAACAACAACCCGATAAAGCCGAGCTCATCAAACTGCGCTACTACGTCGGCCTCAGCATCGCCGAGGCCGCCCAGACTCTCGAAATCTCCGAATCCACCGCCAAACGCCAATGGGCCTTCGCCCGCGCCTGGTTGTTTAGAGAACTGAAAAAAGAGACTTGAGTGACCTCGGCTAAAGTTTCAAATGTGCCACCAGTTGCTGGGGCTCAAAGATGGAAATGGACGCGGCGTTGAAGTCTCGCGGACTCCTCGTGACAATTCCGTGAGCGCCAACGGCCACCGCAGAGGCATGGAGAACGGAATCCTCGAAGTCCGGAAAACCGCAGTCCAAAGCCGTTCCCAAAACACCTGGAGTCACCGATGCGATCCGAAACAAGGCGAGCAGTTTCTTGATCTGACGAATGGACTCCGACTGCCCCACCGCTTTGCGGGCAAAGTAATGGATCGTCGTAATCGTGGTCGCACAAACAAAACCTTCGATCGCTCCCGTCTCGGACGCAGCAAAGATCTTCAAAGCGTCGACGTCAAATGGAGTTCTCGCCAGCAAGGCGTCCAGAATAACGGCTGTATCGACCATGACGATCACGCGTGTTTCTCCTCCAGAAACCGTCTGTAGTCTTCCTTCTCATCAGTGACCGAGGCCTCCCGAAAAACGCCGTGAAGCGATTTTGACGTCGGAGGCAAATCCGCGATCTTTTGGGTGGGAGCATCCTGAGTCAGTGCGCCAAAAAAGTCGGAGACGATTCACGAAAGCGAGACGTTCCTGGCTTCAGCGACCTTCTTCGCACTCTCGATCAACTCTGACTCGATCCGCAGCGTCAACTTAGTCTGCATGACGTATAACAAATCACAAACTATACGTCACAATCAATTCAGCAATTCAGTTGCCCTACCAAGAGGATCTGTGTCATCCGAGTCGTCCATGGTCAAAAAAACCAGCCCTTGAGAAAAAATAAAAAAAGATGAACCATTCTCCGAGCCGATGACGCCATCCTGATCAAACCGAGCATCAGGCTTATGAATACTCACGAAAATCGCGTCGAAGCCCTCTTCAATGAGGCTATCAACTACACCCCGGACCAGCGCACGGCCTTCCTCAACGGCGCATGCGGTAACAACGCCGAGCTCAGGCAAAAAGTCGACACCTTGCTCAAGGCCCACGACGAGGCCGACGAATTCCTCCCCGAAGCCCCCACGCTCGGCGATAGCGCTGATCCGATAGAACAGCCAGGAACGGTCATCGGTCGCTACAAGCTGCTTCAGCCCATCGGCGAAGGCGGGATGGGCGCGGTCTTCATGGCCGAGCAATCCGAACCCGTCCGGCGCAAGGTCGCATTCAAAATCATCAAGCTGGGTATGGACAGTAAGTCCGTCGTGGCCCGCTTCGAGGCTGAGCGCCAAGCGCTGGCACTGATGGATCACCCCAACATCGCCAAAGTGCTGGACGGAGGCGCCACCGAGACCGGGCGTCCCTTCTTCGTGATGGAACTCGTCAAAGGCGTGCCCATCCACACCTACTGTGACATGAACCAACTCGCCACCGCAGAACGCCTCCACCTCTTTATCCAAGTTTGCCAGGCCATCCAACACGCCCATCAAAAAGGGGTGATCCACCGTGACATCAAGCCAAGCAACATCCTCGTCACTCTCCACGATGGCAAGCCCGTCCCCAAGGTGATCGACTTCGGCATCGCCAAGGCCACAAACCAGCGCCTCACCGAGAAAACACTGTTCACCAACTACGCACAGATGATCGGGACGCCCGCCTACATGAGCCCGGAGCAAGCGGAAATGAGCGGGCTCGATGTCGACACGCGCACGGATGTCTACTCTCTCGGTGTACTCCTTTATGAGCTCTTGACCGGCACCACGCCATTCCCCGAGAAACAACTCCTCTCACAGGGCTACGGAGAGATCCAACGCATCCTCGCCGAAGAAGAACCTGAACGCCCTTCGCTCCGACTCAGCACCTTGGAAGGCGAACAGCAATCCATCGTCAGTAAAAACCGCAGCGAACCAACCGCCGATCTCACCAAGCGAATCCAAGGCGACCTTGACTGGATCGTCATGAAGGCCCTGGAAAAAGACCGAACCCGCCGCTACGAAACCGCCTCCAGCTTTGCCGACGACGTCAAGCGCCACTTGAGCGACGAACCCGTCAAGGCAGCAAAGCCAAGCTTCTCCTACCAACTCACCAAACTCTACAAACGTCACCGCACTCCATTCGTTGCGACCGTCACGGTGAGTCTTATTCTCGTAATCGCAACGCTTGTCTCTCTATCTCAGGCAAAGCTCGCGAGGGACGCCACCGCGACAGCCACGGCCGCCACGAGGAGTGAAGCAGCGCTCAGAATAGAGGCACAAGAGCAAGCGGAAGCCGCCAAAGAACTCGCAGAAGAGCAACGCCTAAACGCCTACGTGGGCGACATGATGGCGGCAGACAATGCGATCCGTTCTAACGACTTAGAAATTGCCCGTGACATTCTTATCAAACATCGCCCCACACTACCAGATCAGGAGGATCTGCGTAGTTACGAATGGCGTTACCTCTGGGAAGCCAGTAGGGATCGCTCGATCCGGTCCGCTCATACGCCCAGAACTGCGGGCAACCATACCCGACTGGGTCTCGGGCTAGCACCTAATCATAAATGGCTAGCGGTCGCTGAGTTCGGAGCGCAGATTCGGATTCTAAGCTACCCGGATTTGACTGTCGTCCACGAGATCTCACTCGGCCCCGATCGCAACTTTAATGGAGCCTTCAGACCGGTATTCTCGCCTGACAGCAAGTATTTATACACTTTTTCATCCCGGGATCCGGAATCTCACCAGCCAGGGGGCCCTATCTGGAGATTCTTGCGCACTAACCTCCATATCTACGACACGACAGACTGGTCCAGAGTTGCTGTCGTTCCCAACTGTAGACCCCCCGTGATCGTCCCGCCCGATGGCGATCCGATCGTGCGAACTCACCAGCTCGACCCCGCAACCGGTGAGCATACAGGAACATCCACTTGGGCTATGGTGAATCAAGACGCCGAAACAGAGTATAAAAAAACGCCCGTGTTTGAGAACGTAGGCACTAGGTCAGGCTATGTCGTGACCGACCGCAACGGCTCCAACAGGCTATCGACCCGTGAGGACCAAGATTCACCCTGGCGGGTTTGGGACACTTCCGATCCCCACAACGTCGTTCTCAAAGCGGAGATTTCTGCAGATAGTTTTCCTGTGATGGTCGATCGCTCCGGCACCCTCTTTGCATCATTCGAATCCGAGGGAGGCTATCGGGGTTGGATCCACAACTTGGACACGAAACTTGCGGTGGAACTTGAGCCGGCCAATCCAGCGATCCAAGACAGAATCTCTGAACTGAACTTCACCGAAGACGGCTCGCGTTTGTTAGCCAGTACCGGCACCCGCATCCTCTACGTATGGAACACACAGAATGGCAAGTTTCTCGGCGTCATTCCGGATCAACCCTCTAGTCTCACCAGCGGAGGGATCGTAGCCGTTCAGAATCACATTATCTGCCTCTACAACAACGCCGATCTTCGAGTATGGGATATTGACGCCATCGATCAATCGGTCGGAACAAGCGAGTTGGTTCCATACTACGCCAACGCAGCGGATAACAAACCCTCATGGGAGGAAGAGCGCCCTGGCCCCGATCTAGTCAATGACTTTCATCCTAGATTGATCGAACTTTTCGAGGCCGGAGAATTCCCTTGGTTCATCCCTCCAGGACTCAAGTTTGTGAAGCGCGATCAGGATCGATTCCTTGCTTCGTCACAGATCATTTCACCTGATGGACGATTTCTCGGCATCACAGAATTTCTGCTCGACCCAAACGAACAGGCAGCAAGCCGAGCCATCTCATATGGGAACCTTCCCGTCCACCGTGATCGACTCGTTCGATTCTACGATCTCACGAACGAGGGAAAAGAAATCATCAGCTGGCGGTTAGGCCCCCTTCGCGGGACGTTGAGTCCATCCCGCAACCGGATTTCACGCGACATTATCTTCGTGGACAACCATCGTTTGGTGGTCTACTCCGAAGAAAAGCTGGAACTCTGGAACCTATTGACACAGGAGAGAACCGTTCTGTCGATCGACGCCGAGTCCTTGTTCCAAGAAGGCTTTGCTACTTCCTGGGGCCTCATGGGAGACGTTTTCGAAGACCAACTACTCTTAGGCATAACCTCGGCGTCCGGATTCGATTCGGCACTTCTTTGGGATCTTAAAACTGACCAGGCCTTGACACGATTTGAAGATTTCAATTTCACCCCAAGCAATTTCCGATTCTCACCGACTGGCACAGAAGTCTTGATTGACTGCCGTCCCGCTTCGGTTCGAACTTTCCAACTCCCATCCGGAAATCAAATCCACACACTTCACGGCCATCGACACTCTATTTCCGGCGCATACACCACCGATGGACGCACCATTTTGACGACGAGCGGTAGCGTTGCAAAACTCTGGAATTCCAAGACAGGCCGTGAACTCGCACGGCTGGATAAAAGCATCAAGCCAGGCCGCCAGTATCGTTTTTCCAAGAGTGGAAAACACCTCTATAGCCTTTCCCACGGCGAATCTTCTCGCAACTTCAGGGACGTGCACATACTCACCATCCCAACCCTATCCGAAATCGACGCCGAAATTGATAAAATCCGAACCCCGTAGGAATGACTCGCGCAAAGACGCTAAGAACGCAAAGTAAAACCTTTTTATATTTCCTCTCCTTCGCGTTCTTGGCGTCTTCGCGCGAAAAACTCATTTCCCCTGACCCGATTCTTCCCACAAACTCGCACTTACGATTGAAGGCCCGCACACGGCACTTAAAAGTAGCACCATGAGCAACACCTCAATCGAAGAGATTTTCGCAGGCGCGGTCAATCTACCCACGCCTCAAGAACGCGCCGCCTACCTCAGCGGCGCCTGCGGCGGCGACCATTCACTCCGCGAACAAGTGGAATCGCTCCTCGACGCTCACGAGGAAAACCCAGATTTCATGCAGACCGCGCTCGCTGAGCCTGCACTCACACTGCCCGATCGCCCGCTCGTGGAAGGCCCCGGGACCGTCATCGGTCGCTACAAAATCCTTCAACTCATTGCCGAAGGCGGGATGGGAGCCGTTTTCATGGCAGAGCAAACAACCGGAGTCCACCGCAAGGTTGCCCTCAAGATCATTAAGCTAGGGATGGATACCAAAAGCGTCATCGCCCGCTTCGAAGCCGAGCGACAAGCCTTGGCCCTCATGGACCACCCCAACATCGCCAAAGTTCTTGATGTTGGCAGTACTGAGACCGGGCGCCCGTTCTTTGTCATGGAACTCGTCAAAGGAGTCCCCATTAACGATTACTGCGATAGAAACCAACTCCCCACAATAGATCGCCTGAATCTCTTCAACCAAGTCTGCCAAGCCATCCAACACGCCCATCAGAAAGGAGTCATTCACCGAGATATCAAACCCAGCAACATCCTCGTCACGCTTCATGACGGTAAGCCCGTCCCCAAAGTGATCGATTTCGGCATCGCCAAGGCCACCAATCAACGCCTCACCGAAAAAACACTCTTCACCAACTACTCTCAAATGATCGGAACGCCGGCCTACATGAGCCCGGAACAGGCCGAAATGAGTGGGCTCGATGTCGACACCCGAACAGATATCTACTCACTCGGCGTCCTCCTCTACGAGCTCCTCACCGGCACCACCCCCTTCCTAGAAAAACAACTCCTTTCACAAGGCTACGGTGAGATTCAACGGATCCTCGCCGAAGAGGAACCCGAACGCCCTTCGCTTCGTCTCAGCACTTTAGAAGGCGAACAGCAATCGATCGTCAGCAAAAACCGCAGCGAACCGCCCGCCGACCTGACGAAGCGCGTTCAAGGCGACCTGGATTGGATCGCCATGAAAGCTCTGGAGAAAGATCGAACTCGCCGCTACGAAACCGCCTCCAGCTTTGCCGAAGACGTGAAGCGCCATTTGGACAATGAACCGGTCCAAGCCGTCAAACCCAGCCTGACTTATCAACTATCGAAACTTTACCGTCGCAAGAAATCAGCCGTGCTTGCCAGCGCAGCCTTCGCCCTGGTACTGGTGAGCGCCACCGTCGTCTCACTCACGCAGACCAAGATAGCCCGCGACGCTACCCAAATCGCCAACAACGCCACTCGTAATGAAGCGGCGCTTCGCAAGGAAGCCGAACAACAGGCGGAAGCAGCAAAAATGCTAGCCGAAGAGCGACGCCTCCACGCCTACGTAGGCGATATGAAAAGCGCGGACGACGAGATTCGAGCCAACAATTTCGAGGTAGCCCGAGACATTCTCCGTCGACACCGTCCCACCTCTCCCGAACAAGAAGACCTCAGGGGATTCGAGTGGCGTTACCTCTGGCAAGCCAGCCGGGACCAATCCATCCGAACTGTCCAATGTCAGCCAAAAAGCTTCGATCTCTACTACCTCGCCGTCTCCCCTAACAATCAGTGGCTTGCGGTGGCGCAAGGCGAATCCAGCATTCGTATCCTGAGCTATCCGGAACTCGAACTCGTCCACGAGATCACCCAGAAAACCGATCCAGGGGTGGTCCCTTCATTCAGACCAGCATTCTCGCCGGACGGCACCCGATTCTACACCATAACCCACACCACTCCCATCACGCGCCGATCTAACGACAATGTTTGGAAAACATTTTCAGGGACTCTCAATATTTACGAAACCACCCGTTGGACAAAGATTGCCGAAGAAGAAAACTGCTTCCCGGTTCTCGCCGTCGCTCCCGGAGGAGAACCGATTTTCCAGACGCTGAAACAAGATCCTGAAACCGGTGAGTTCACCGGCTCAAAATCTTGGGCCATGCTAAGACCATCAGGCGACGGTACCTATGATCGAATTCCGGTCTACCAAAACCTCGATACCAACTTAGATTCTACATTCACCCAATCCCCAGGGTTCAACCGACTTGCAACCAAATCCTCCTACAACGAGTCGAGTTGGAAAATATGGAACACATCGAATCCGACGGATGTCCAACTCCAAACTGTCATTGAATCTCACGGGTTCCCGACCATCGATCGAACCGGAAGATATCTCGTCACACTCCGCCTCGAAGATGGGACCACGGTGATGCTCCACGACCTAAATGAAGCGAAGATCATCGATCTGGAAAGTCCAAAGTCAGACAACGAACTCTTCGCAATGAGGGCGGTCTTCTCCGACGACGGCACACGGCTCATCGCATCCACACTCGATCGGATGCTTCACATTTGGGAAACGAAGACAGGCAAACACCTCGAAACCATTCCCGGACAACCCGAGATAATTCATGCCATGGTAGCAGTCGGCAGCCATGTCACGTGCCTCTACGAATCCGGGGAGCTCCGGACCTGGGACACCTCAAAAAAACATGACACCGTATTCCAACAAACCACCATTCCACTTCTCTCTGAAAACACCTATCTCATTGACTGGGACACGGAGCAACCCAGCAGTGATCTCATCGAACGGATTCATCCCGAACTACGCGCTCACTTCGAGGCTGGAACCCTTCCTTGGAGACTTCCACGACCGATAAGCTACGCCCTCAATCGACGCTTCCAGGCCAGGAGCAGCCAGCACATCCTCTCCCCCAATGGCCAATTCATTGGAATCATCACCTACAACTGGGACTACGATTCGCTGGAAGAATTCCCTGAGAGCCGGCGGCTGAAGCTTCCTAAAGGAAAACGCGTAGGCGCGAAGTACGAGATTCCAAGAACGATCCGATTCTACGATCTCAATGACAACGGACGATTGGTAGTCGAATGGCAACTCGGACTAGAACGAAACGTCCCTACGATCGATCTCCCGGGATACTCTGGTCTCCCCCAATTTCTAGACGACCACCGTCTGATCGTTGAGGTCAACAAGAAAGCCGAACTATGGGACTTACGATCCAGAAAGCGCCAAACCCTCTCCGTCGAAGAACCGACACCCGGAAAGTGGGTTTTTGGGCGTCAATGGGCGGACATCTCAGGCACCTCTCTCTTATTAGCCATGGGGGAACCAGGCGTCTCGGGCTCGGTGTTCCTTTGGAACGTCGACACCGATCGCCAACAGATTAAATTTCCCTGCTTCGGAACGCCTCAGTTCAGCCCTAACGGACAGTACGTTCTTGTTGACGAATGGCATCCGCATCAGAGCTCGATTTTCCAATCGACGACCGGCGAGCGAGTGCACGACTTGCAAGGTCATCGACTCCCGACAAAAAGTTTCTATTCACCAGACGGGAAAACGATTCTCACAGTGACAGACGGAAACAAACAAATTCCGTCCCGCCACCAGCTCTGGAACGCTGCTACCGGCCGCAAGATCACTCAGATCGATCGGGATATTCGTACCGACCTCGCCTGGGAATTCTCGCTGGACGGGACCAGCCTCTACAGCTACGAGGAGACTTACATCTACAAGCTTGGTCTACCGAACGTTGAGAAAGCAGAACTCCATCTACTCTCACTGCCAACCCTTGAAGCGATCGATGTCGAAATGGATGCGGAAGACTAGAGCCGAATAACTCGCGCAAAGCCGCAGAGAACGCTAAGTATAACCCCGTTTTATTCCAGCACCTTTGCGATCTTTGCGTCTTCGCGCGAGAATACAATTCTACCCATGCCAAACGTCACGCAGATCCTCGAATCCATCGAACACGGCGACCGCTCAGCCGCCGAGGAGCTCTTGCCAATCGTGTATGACGAACTACGTCGCCTCGCCCAATCAAAGCTGAACCAAGAAGCGCCCGGACAAACCCTACAGGCCACCGCGCTCGTCCACGAGGCTTGGCTCCGTCTGCTCGGCAACGACGCGGACTCTTGGAACAATCGTTATCATTTCTTCTCCGCGGCAGCGGAGGCCATGCGCCGCATCCTCATCGACAACGCCCGCCGCAAACAACGTCCCAAGCACGGTGGAGACCAACAACGCATGGATTTAGATCAGGTGGACATCGCCATCAACACCAGCGACGAGACGCTCCTACTCGTCGACGAAGCCCTTGAACAACTCGCCACGGAAGATGCCCAAAAAGCGGAGCTAGTCAAACTAAGATACTTCGCCGGCATGACAATCCCCGAGGCTGCCAAAGCCATGGGCCAATCGGAGTCCACGGCCAAACGAAACTGGGTCTTCGCGCGGGCATTCCTGTTACGAGAGATAAAACATCTACGGGGTGGATAACTCGCGCGAAGCCGCAAAACCGCATAAGAAAAGACTTCGCGTTCTTTGCGGCTTGGCGCGATTCATTCTCACCATCAATCGGACGAAGCGTCTCCTCTCACGAACGGGTTTTCAACGACCAAACCACCAAAATCTTGACCGTCTTGCAGATCCTCCGAATAGACTTTCACACAATTCATTGACTGTGCGGTGGCAATGATACAGGCATCCCAGTAGGAAAGCTGAAAACGCTTCACGTCAGCACTCACGGAAGTATCCATTTCAGCCGCTTTCACACGAGCTTGTCGATAAATCGCTTCGGGCACAGAAACTGTGATATTCTTCATAGCATCACAGAAATCAAGCCCGTCCCATAAGCAAAGCCACATAAGAAAAAATTCCTTAGCGGCATTGCGGCTTTGCGCGAGCCCATTCCCCCTTTAGTGTTCATAGTGTGACCAACGTCACTCAAATCCTAGCATCCATCGAACAAGGCGATCCTCAAGCCGCTGAGGAACTTCTCCCGCTTGTCTACCAAGAGCTTCGCCAACTGGCCGCTGCCAAAATGGCCCGAGAGAACCCCGGGCATACCCTTCAACCGACGGCGCTCGTGCATGAAGCCTGGATTCGGCTCTCCCGTGAAGAGCACGAATGGCAAAACCGCAAACACTTCTTCAGTGCCGCGGCCGAAGCCATGCGTCGCATCCTAGTCGAACAAGCCCGGCGTAAACAACGCGCCAAACGTGGGGGAGGGGAACGACCGGTTGATATTCACAGTCTCGACCTCGCTACGGAGTCCGATGACGACACCCTGCTCCGCGTCAACGAGGCACTGGAGGGATTGGCCCAAGAAGATCCCATCAAAGCAGAACTCGTCAAACTCCGCTACTTCGTCGGCCTCCGCATCCCCGACGCCGCAGAAGCCTTGGGTATTTCGCCCACGACAGCCAAGCGCCACTGGAACTACGCCCGCGCATGGCTCGCGGACGCGCTCAGTGAGGGAAAGTAGGTTTCGCGCAAAGACGCAAAGAACGCGAAGAAATTGTGTCAATCCGGACTTGAACTCCTGAACGACACGAATTAGCTCCCGATTGGCCTCGATTAACATGGGCTATTCTCCCCCAATCATTCCCAGCTTGGCGCCCTTGCGGCTTTGCGCGAAACTTCCATCTCGGAGATTTTTTCGTCTCAATGGTCCATTTTTGAGTCCTTTGGCGCGCTAGAAGATAGAGCTATGAATACAAAAGCAGACGATATCTTCAACGAAGCGCTGAAACTCGAAAACCTCGACGCCCAGCTCGGCTACGTCCGGGGCGCGTGCCAAGGGAATCCCGATCTCCAAAACAAGATCGAACGCCTCCTCGCCGCCCACGAAAACGCCGCTGAGCTCATCGCGACGGAACCCGGCCGAGAGCCCTTCGTTCACGCCGTTTCTGAAGCCGCGGGAATGGTCATCGGCCGCTACAAACTCCTCCAGAAGATTGGCGAAGGCGGCATGGGCGCCGTCTTCATGGCCGAGCAGACCGAACCCGTCCGCCGCAAAGTCGCCCTCAAAATCATCAAGCTCGGCATGGACACCAAGTCCGTCGTCGCCCGCTTCGAAGCAGAAAGACAGGCCTTGGCTCTGATGGATCACCCCAACATCGCCAAAGTCCTCGACGCCGGATCAACCGACACCGGCCGTCCTTACTTCGTCATGGAACTGGTCAAAGGCGTTCCCATCAACACCTATTGCGACAAGAACCAACTTCCTACGCGAGACCGCCTCGAACTCTTTACCCAAGTCTGCAAGTCAATACAGCACGCGCATCAAAAAGGCGTCATCCACCGGGACATCAAGCCCTCTAACATTCTCGTCACGCTCCACGACGGCAAACCCGTCCCCAAAGTCATTGACTTCGGCATTGCCAAAGCAACGAACCAACGACTCACCGAAAAAACGCTGTTCACCAACTTCGCCCAAATGATCGGCACGCCCGCTTATATGAGCCCCGAGCAGGCTGAGATGAGCGGGTTGGATGTCGACACCCGCACCGACGTCTACTCACTCGGCGTCTTGCTTTACGAACTCCTCACTGGAACAACGCCCTTCCCTGAGAAAGAACTCCTTTCCAAAGGCTACGGCGAAATGCAACGCATCATCGCGGAGCAGGAACCCGAACGCCCTTCGCTTCGCATGAGCACGCTTGTTGGGAAACAACAAACCATCATCGCCAAGAGCCGCGCCAGCAACCAAAGCCTACTAACCAAACAACTTCGCGGCGATCTCGACTGGATCGTCATGAAATCACTGGAGAAAGATCGCACCCGACGCTACGAAACGGCCAATGGTTTAGCCGAGGACATCCACCGTCACCTCCGCAACGAAGCCGTCTCAGCCGTTCGCCCGTCGTTCCGCTATCAGCTCACTAAAACGATCCAGCGCAACAAGCCGGCCTTCGCGGCGGGATTCGCGATTGCCGCTATCTTGATCGTTTCCAGCATCGTCTCAACCGTCCTCGCCTTCTGCGCCCAACGCGAGAAAGAACAGTCTCAAGCGGCCCAAGCAACGGCACAAACCTTGAACGACTTCGTCTTTGGCGAACTCATTGGTCTTGCCGATCCCGAGAACAACTCACAACGTTCCCTCACCCTCCTCGACGCGCTAGATCAAATCGAAGAACAGATTTCACAAAACTTCACCGACCGACCCGAACTTGAGATCGAAGCTCGCCTCGCCCTCGGACGCGCCTTTGTTTTCCGCTTCGATAGCGAGCGCTCCGCCAAACACCTCAAACGCGCCTATGAACTCAGCCGCGAACATTACGGTGATGCAGATCTTCGAACCCTCACCACGGGACGAATGTATGTCTATTCGTGGCTGGCGGATCTTCCCTCTCGGATTCCCAAAAACGTGTATCAAACGATCATCCCACGCCTCTTCCATTCCGCAACCACACTCTTCGAGCCCAACGACCCACACTACTACATGTGTCACATGATCGAAGTTTGGCGACTCAATGAAAGCCGCGATATGACACAGTCCGAGCGCTTGACATTTTTATTGGAGACACAAAAACACCACCAAGCGATACGCGAAACGGACCCCATCCAAGCCGCACTAAACCTTTTGCAACTCGGAGGACTCAAGCACCGCATGGGGGACTACGCCGGCGCTAAACCATACCTTCGATCCGCCCTGGATGAGTTCATTCTGGATCGTGGCGAATCCTTCCCCCTCACCCTGCTCACGCGTCGAGCCATGGCCAATGCCCTCATTCGAAACAGGGAGTTTGACCGGGCCATCGACGAACTAGAAACCGTACTGACCAACGGGACGGACGTGTTCCTCAACCCGAATTTCTTGACCAGCATCTCAGGATCATTAGCAGGACTCTTTTTCCGATTGGGCGATGAAGAGAAAGCGGAAGCTCTGGCCCAACAGATCACATCGGATACGGCATCGGAGTTCAATTCCACCTATTTCCTGATTATGAACTACTGGAATAGTGCCATACAACTGACCCACCAAGAGGCCAAGGAAACCAAAGCGTGGTCAAGATGCCTTGAAGGTCTCCTTTCCCTGGCAGAATTCCCCGACGGTAGTCGAACCGACGGCTTGGAGCTCGGTTATTCCATTGCCGAATGTCACTATTTCTTGGGGAATCGTGATAAGCAATACGACATGATGAAGCGACTCAAACCTTCGGTTCACAATCTTACCATAGCGGCGATGAATCGAGCTGCCGTCGGTGACTGGCAGCTGGCGTATGAGGAAAGCCTGGCCGCACTCCGCCAGGCAGAGATTGCGCGGCCAGGTAAGGTTTATGTCTACCCCACCGTCGTCTCGGCGCTGACGGCCGTCAATCTCGGCAAGCGAGAAGCCTGGATCGAATCTTGCCGACGGCTCGTCCCCGAACTTCCACGGGCTGGCTTCAACTTCCAACGAGCACTCTTTGCTTGTTTGGGGCAGAGAGAAAGACTTCCCGAGGACCTTGAGAAGCAGGCAATCGAGATCGCAGAGTCCGTGGCGACGCAAGCTATGGGGACGAACCTACCCGGTCCCCATACCGGTCAGATTATCGCAGGTGGTCTCGTGGCTTGGCGCCGAGGAGAATACCGGAAGGCAATCGAGATCCTCAACGTATGGCCCTACCAATCGCAGCCGCTCACGGCTAGTTCCTTCTCTCGCGAACGCCACCGATTCCGAGGAGAAGCATCTCAACACCTCCTGATCGCCAACTGCTACGCCCAACTGAACCAGATCGAGAACGCCAAGAAGCACCTCAAGCTCTGCGATGAGGTTTACGAGCCTATCCATTACGACTGGTGGGCACCCCTTATCTTGAAAGGAATGCGAACCGAAACCGAAGCCCTCATCGCGGCAGCCGAGAAGTAGAAAAGAATACCTCGCGCGAAGCCGCCAAGGCGCAAAGAAAAGAAAAGAACTTAGCGCCTTTGCGGCATTGCGCGAGAATCCCCCATCGCTAAACTACGCGCGTGGCCGACGTCACCCGCATTCTCCAATCCATCGAGCAAGGCGACCCCAAGGCCGCCGAGGCGCTACTCCCTCTGGTCTACGACGAACTCCGTCGCCTTGCCAACTACCGCATGGCCAGTGAACGTCCAGGCCAAACCCTACAACCCACCGCTCTGGTCCACGAGGCCTGGCTCAAACTCGCGGGGGAAGACCGCCAAGAATGGAACAATCGCCGCCATTTCTTTGGAGCTGCGGCGGAAGCCATGCGCCGGATCCTAGTGGATCGCGCGCGCCGAAAACAACGCGTGCGACACGGTGGAGAGTTGGAACGAGTGGACCTCGCTGAGGTGGATCTGCCCATTGCGGACAATGACGAGAAATGTCTACGGGTTCACGAGTCTCTCGACGCCCTAGCGGCAGAAGATCCCGAGAAAGCGGAGGTGGTGAAGATGAGGATCTTTGCGGGGATGAAGGTCGCTGAGATTGCGACCGCTTGGGATTGTTCTGAGAAGACGATTCAGCGGCATTGGAACTACGCCAAGGCTTGGTTGTCGAACGCTTTGAAGTGAATTTTTCTCGCGCGAAGCCGCTAAGACGCTAAGGGATTTATAACTTGTTGACGATTCTGGTGATGCCTTCCTTCATTGTCGGAGCACCAAAGTTTAGGAGGAAACCGAGGCGCTTGTCTGCCAACCGGAGATAGGTGAGAGTCTGCTTGAAATGGGCACGACTGACCTCTTCAACTGATTTCAGTTCCAGTACAACCATTTCTTCGACCATGATATCGATTCGAAATGCCTCAGAAAACTCCTTACCCTGATAGGAAATGTGAACAGGAACCTGCCGTTGCACCCTAAGACCGCGCCGGTCCAGCTCATATTCGAGAACAATCTCATAAACACTCTCCAACAAACCGACTCCCAATTCCCGATGCACCATCACCGCAGCATCCACAACCTCCTTCCCAACAATCTCAATTTCCATCTTCGCGTCTTAGCGGCTTTGCGCGAGTTTTCCAAATAAAAAATCTCTATACTTCCTAAATTAGGATGTCCGCTTTTACACAAAAACGGCGCCACCCCTGATTGGAACGAAATAACTATCCAATCATGAGCACAAAATCAGAAAAGAAGGCAGCGATCTTCGAAGTAGCCATCGCCCTAGAATCCGACACACAACGCGAATCCTACCTCGAACGAGCCTGTTCTGACGAAGGAATGCGTCGCGAAGTCGCCGCCCTCCTCCAGGCCCACGACTCGCCTGACAGTCTAATCCTCCAAGCCGAACAAGCCGAAACCCTCGAGACGCAACCCCTCCTCGAACGCCCTGGCACGGAAATAGGACGCTACAAACTACTCCAAAAAATCGGCGAAGGAGGGATGGGCGTCGTCTTCATGGCCGAACAAACGGACCCCGTCCGCCGCAAAGTCGCCCTCAAAATCATCAAGCTTGGCATGGACACAAAGAGCGTCGTCGCTCGCTTTGAAGCCGAACGGCAAGCGCTCGCCCTGATGGATCATCCCAACATCGCCAAGGTTCTCGACGCCGGCTCAACAGACACCGGTCGACCCTACTTCGTCATGGAGCTGGTCAAAGGCGTGCCTATCAACACCTACTGCGACAAGAACCAACTTCCCACACGCGAACGGCTCGAACTCTTCACCCTAGCTTGTAAGTCCATCCAACACGCTCATCAAAAAGGCGTCATCCATCGCGACATCAAACCCTCCAACATTCTCGTCACCCTGCATGACGGGAAGCCCGTCCCCAAGGTCATCGACTTCGGCATCGCCAAAGCCACGAATCAACGACTCACCGAAAAAACCCTGTTCACCAACTTCGCGCAGATGATAGGCACGCCGGCCTACATGAGTCCGGAACAGGCGGAGATGAGCGGGTTGGATGTCGATACCAGAACCGATGTCTATTCTCTAGGTGTTTTGCTTTACGAACTCCTAACCGGCACCACGCCGTTTCCCGAGAAAGAGCTTCTTTCCAAAGGCTACGGCGAAATGCAGCGCATCATCGCCGAGCAGGAACCCGATCGCCCTTCCCTCCGTATGAGCACTTTGATGGGAGAACAACAATCGATCGTGACCAAGAACCGCGCTGGCGATTTACCGCTGTTGACTAAACAAATTCGAGGCGATCTCGATTGGATTGTCATGAAGTCCTTAGAAAAGGACCGCACCCGGCGATACGACACCCCCAACGGTCTGGCCGAAGACATCCAACGTCACTTGAGCAACGAACCCGTCCTCGCCGCCAAGCCCACGATTGGTTACCAACTTTCCAAGCTCTACCACCGCAACAAACCCGCCTTTGCCGCCGCTGCAGGGATCACCGTGGCGATGGTGATCGGCACCGTCGCTGCCACGGCTCAAGCCCTACGTGCCAACCGACTGGCCGAAGATGCCGTAGAGGCAAGGACGGTGGCAGAACTCGCCCAAATGAATGAGCAGGAGCTCCGCGAGGAAGCACAACGTCAGACTGAGAACGCCCTCCGCTCGACGGAAGCACAACGACTCCATGTTTACGCCAGTGACATGCGTTTGGCCGACGAAGCAATCAAAGCGCACGACTATGCCTCCGCCCGCGAAATCCTCTTTCAGCATCGCCCCAGCGACGACACAAGGAAGGATCTACGAGGCTTCGAGTGGCGTTTACTCTGGAGCGCAAGTAACAACCGAGCATTGAAGAGCGTCGCTCCAAAACAGACGACCGAAAGATCAGAGACCGCTGCTTTGCGATTGGAAACTTGGCATTGGGCGCTCGGGCTTTCTCCAGATCGAAAAACAGTCCTGGTCTCACGGGACTCGGCGGGAATCGAGATCCTCAGCTACCCGGATCTCAAATCTCAAGCGATTCTCCCTCCACCCCCACCTCACAAGGTACACGGGCGCATGCTATGGCGTCTGCCAACCTTTTCCCCTGACGGATCCCGTCTCTACCTTTGCGCTGTCGGACAACAGAACCAACAACCCAGCTACTATGAACACACTTCAATACCCAACTCGATACGATGGCTCGTCGTGTATGACACCGAGACCTGGAAGGAAATCGCCAACATCAAAACCCATTCCCTCGGATCGATCCTGTTAAGCAACTCCGGAGATCCGATTCTCCTAGCCAGCAATCTCACCGGAGAATCGGGGCAGCGACTCGAACAAACAACATTCCGACCGACTCTCTTTCGGATCAATCAGGACGGGAGCTTCACCACGGCGTCCGTTCTCGACGGACTTCCGACCATTCGCGCCGGTGTGACGGTTCAATACCACCAGTTCGCCGGCACAACGAGAATTGCGATAACCGAACAAGAAGCGGGACACTACAACCCGGATCAACCCTGGATGGTCTACGACACCTCCAACCCGGAAAAGGCGCGATTCCTCCACAAAATCCCTCGTTCGTTTATTACGGGCTACCGATTCTCCCCCTCGGGAGAGTTCTACGCCAACGCAACATCGGTTCGGCGTCACCGAGTAACACTGCGACGATTCTCAGATCCTGAACCCGTCCGGCTTGATCCCATGATGGAAGAGCGGTTCGCAGGATTCGACGACATGGTCTTCACAGAGGACTCGCAATGCCTTATTGCGGGGGATGGCACCGCTGGTCTCCTACACATTTGGTCCACAGAAAGCGGAAATCACCTAGGCGTGATCGGGGGCCAACCGGATACCATCATCGATATGGTCACCGAAGGTACTCACGTCACCTGCCTCTACCAAGATGGTCAGCTACGAACATGGGACTGGACGATCGCAGGACAATCTAGAATACCCTTCGATAGAGTTCCAATACTTCGCGCGGGATCGGAACCAAGCGCGAGCAGAGGCGGCAGACGAGTTCGCCTCCAGATTGAAGAAGATGGAGGGAGTCCCGCCTTCCTCCAGCGCCTGAGTCCGGAACTCCGCAATCTTTTTCGAGAGAAAATCCTTCCTTGGGAAATCCCCTACCACCTCGTAAGCGCTTGGTATGGCAAGCAACTCAGGAGCAGTTCCTCACATCTGATCACGCCAAGTGGTCGCTACCTAGGAATAGGACAGGCTGAGTTTCTGAACACCGACCCAGAACCCAATCCAGCCAAGAATGAAAACCCAGGACTCCCGATCTATGTTCAGAAAGCACGCCACTTCCGCTTCTACGATCTAGCAGCAAAAGACAAACTCGTGACAGAATGGAAGACCCTGCCACGGGCACAGACCGGAGACTATCCCGACTCCGTTCCTCCGGGACATCCCAACATCTTAAGCGAAGACCTCCTACTCGTTCCCCAAAACGGATACTTAGAACTCTGGGATCTTCGCGAAGCCAAGCGTCGCCGCCTTTCGGTCGACATAAGAGTTTCGAAGACTCTCCGAGTCTCGCACGGGCGGTACAAGCTGGCCGTCGCTGACCTTCACCACAACCACCTCGTCCTCGGCCAGAGCCTACCTAATGAACCCGATCGAGTCCTCATCTGGGATATCCAAGAAGACAAGCTCGTCGCCGATCTCGGCCCGTATTCCGATTGGATCACCAGACTACGCTTCTCAGCGGATGGGAAACAGCTTTTCATCGGAGCGAAGGACTCTGACGCGCTGGTAATCTCGGCAGACACGGGCAACGTCATCGCCAGGTTGAAAGGACATCGAGGTCACGTGTGGGGTGAATTCAGCCCCGATGGACGCACCTTGCTGACTTCCACAAGCAACATTCACCGGCTTTGGAACGTGACAACGGGGCGCAAGATGCTCGAGTTCAACGAATTCACGGAATACGGATCCAAGCAAGGGCATGGCTACCGCTTTGCCCTTGATGGAAACCGCATTTATTCAGGAACCAGTTTCATAGACAAAAGAGGTCGCCCCTACTTCAAAATGGTAACTGTCCCGACACTTGAAGAGATTGACGCTAAAATCGAAGAACGCCTCGCACGAGGGCACTAAGAAGACTCAAGAGATACTCCCGCAGAGACTCAGCGCAGCAAAGTCTCAGAGACCTAACTTAAAACATCGACCCCATATCGAACAAAGACCGGATCAGCCGTCACGATCCCAGCATTGGCCCGCAAGGCGGCTGCGATGATGAAACGATCACAAGGATCACGATGAATTGAAGGCAGCTCTGCAGCCCGCTGACAAAGCTCCAGATCGAGATCAATGATGCCTAAATCATATTCATCCACCATGCCTGCCAGCCACTCACTGGGCCCCAATGGGAGTTCGAGTTTGCCTTGGGTTACTTTCAAGGCGATCTCGAATCCAGTGATCGCGCAAATCGAAACCACACGGGTTGTTGACAGTTGCTTCCTTGCTCCAGCGGACAAACGTCGATCCCCGCTCGCCAGGAACAACAAGGCGCAAGTGTCGAGAATCAACGGTTTTCGCTTGGCCATTCGTCCTCGCTTAAAGGTTCCGTGGGATCGTAGTGAAACTTGATATTCCCCAGCTTGGCGCTCTTCTTTGTCACCCGAGAAGTCTGATGCGCAACAAGATCAGCCACAGGCACCCCATGCCGGCAAATCACAATCCTTTCGCCATTGCCTTCAACCTCAGCTACCAAGCTAGAAAACTGAGTCTTCGCGTCGTGAATATTGATCTGCTTCACGAGTCAATATCTAGTCCACTTAGTCCGATTAATCAATTCGTTTCTCTCGATCTCGGCCTCTCCAGACGAATAGACGACCGTGTCTCCCAATTCTTCAATTCGAGGCCTCGAAGCCTCGAAACTGGATTTCTTAGGAAGGCGAACGGTGTGTGATCGGCCGCTCATGAACAGCTTGGCTCTCATGCCAGAAGAATTGATGCTGTATCTACCAAGGGGCAAGCACAGGGGGACTGAATCAAGCGTTCGCAAGAAAATCACACCTCCTGTTTCATGCATTCAACCAAGACTCGCCTAGCCACGAGCGAGCGTATGAATGGTTACTTTCGTTCCAGCATGACGAAGCAATCGCGAATCCCACACCGTACGCCCATGTTCATTTCCCCCTTTCCAGGTTCCCCGCTAGTTCCCTAAGCTCAACTCATGCCCGACGATCTACTCCCGCTCGTCTACACGGAACTCCGTCGCCTCGCGGCTGCCCGATTGGCCAAGGAGAAACCGGGGCAAACCCTCCAGCCCACCGCGCTCGTTCACGAAGCTTGGCTGCGTCTCGAACAGTCTCACCCGGGCAGCTTCCAAGGCCGCACCCACTACTTTCGTGCGGCGGCCGAAGCGATGCGCCGTATCCTGGTGGATCGAGCTCGAGAAAAGAAAGCTTTGAAACGAGGCGGCGATCTCGACCGCACCGAACTCTTTGAGTCCAAAATCGTTGAGCCCTCGTCGGACGAAGAACTTCTCGCCGTCCACGATGCCTTGGAAAAACTGAGCACTCAAGATCCGCAGACCGCCGAACTCGTCAAACTCCGCTACTTTGCGGGCATGACCCTCCCCGAAGCGGCAGCCGCTCTCGACGTCTCCCAACGAAGCACCGAACGCCTTTGGACCTTCGCCAAAGCCTGGCTGAGGAAGGAACTCACCAGAAAGCCGTGAAGAAACCTCCCGCAGAGGCGCGGGGGCGCCGACAGAAAGAAAGAAATCTCAGCGCACCCTGCGCCTCTGCGGGATACCATCCCCCTTCTCTCAAAAAAAAACTTGGCGGGCTTCGCCCAACCGAATCCGCTTCTCCCTAGTGAACGCTTATGAAATCTAACGAAAGCAACCCACTAGAGTCCGTACGCGAGATCTTTCTCCGCGCCTTGGAGAAGCCCTCCGCCGTGGAACGGAATGCCTTCCTCGACGGCGCCTGCGGCACCAACCTGAATCTGCGGGCTAAGGTCAACGAACTCCTGGAAAACCACCTCCAAGATTCGTTTCTGGAACGTTCTCCCATCGAAAACGAAGCCACTCTCAACGAACCCACCCTCTTGACCGAGGCGGAAGGCACCCAGATCGATCGCTACAAGCTCCTCCAACAAATCGGCGAAGGCGGGATGGGCGTGGTGTTCATGGCGGACCAAGAAGAGCCGGTCCGCCGCAAAGTCGCGCTCAAGATTATTAAACTTGGTATGGACACCAAGTCTGTCGTCGCACGCTTCGAAGCCGAACGACAGGCGCTTGCCCTGATGGATCATCCAAACATCGCCAAAGTCCTCGATGCCGGATCGACCGAAACGGGTCGCCCTTACTTCGTCATGGAACTGGTCAAAGGCGTTCCTATCAACACCTATTGCGACAAGAACCAACTCTCGACGCGAGACCGGCTCGAGCTCTTTACCCAGGTCTGCAAATCCATCCAACACGCGCATCAAAAAGGTGTGATCCACCGGGACATCAAGCCGTCCAACATCCTCGTCACCCTCCACGATGGCAAATCTGTCCCCAAGGTCATCGACTTCGGCATTGCTAAGGCAACGAACCAGCGCCTCACGGAGAAAACCCTCTTCACCAACTTCGCCCAAATGATCGGGACGCCCGCCTACATGAGTCCGGAACAAGCGGAGTTGAGCGGCCTGGATGTCGACACGCGGACGGACGTCTATTCTCTTGGGGTGTTGCTTTACGAACTGCTCACTGGAAGCACTCCATTTCCGGAAAAGGAACTGCTCTCGCAAGGTTACGGCGAAATGCAACGCATCATCGCCGAACAGGAGCCTGACCGCCCCTCGCTCCGCATGAGCACGCTCGAAGGAGAAGCACAATCCATCGTGAGCAAAAACCGGTCGGAGAATCCGTCGCTTTTAACACGTCAATTGCGTGGCGATCTGGATTGGATCGTCATGAAGGCTTTAGAGAAAGACCGGACCCGCCGGTACGAGACAGCCAACGGTCTGGCTGAGGACATTTGCCGTCACCTGAAAGATGAGCCCGTTTCGGCGGCCCGGCCGTCGCTCCATTACCGATTCTTTAAGATCGTGCGACGCAACAGGCCTGCCTTCGCTGCCGGAGTGGCTTTCGTGCTGGTCCTCATCATTTCAAGCTTTGTGTCCATCCGAGCTGCGATGCGAGCGCAGCGGTCTGAGGAAACCGCGGTGGCGCTCAACGAATTCTTGTACGAGGGCCTGATTGCGCAAGGAAATCCGGCCAACTCGTCGCAACGTTCTCTAACTTTATTTGACGCCCTGGAAAGTCTAGAAGAACGCATTCCCGAGCACTTTTCCGATCGCCCTGAACTGGAAGTTCAAGCGCGGCTGACGATTGGTCGTGCCTACGTCCATCGGCTTGATAGCCAAAAGTCCGATCAACATTTGGAGCGAGCCTACACCTTATGCCAAGAGATCTATGGACCCAATGCGCCGGAAACGGTTGAAGCCGGACGTGCCTACGTGATGGGATGGTTTTATTGGAGGAGATGGACCCCCGAGATATCTGAGATTGCCGCCTGGCTTTACGAACAATCTCGAAGGATTTACGGTTCGGACGATCCTCGTCGCTATCTGTGTCATGCGATCGAGGCGAAGAGATTGTACTGGCTTGGCGAGTTCGACAAGGGGTTGGAGGTGATGCAGGAAGCTCAACGTTATCACGAAGTCGTTCGAGCATATGACCCTATCGTCGCTACGATTAATTTCGCGATGATCGGCCAGGCGCTGGAGAGAAAAGGCGCCTACGCGGAAGCGGAGCCGATCTATCGCAGAGCTGTTCAGGAGTTCGGAGATTTCGCGGGAAACTCTTATCCGGCCGCGCTTTTCACTCGATCCTGGATTGGGTTCATGGCGTTGAGAGACGGCGACCTTATGAAGGCCGAATCCGAGCTCGAAACCATCTTGGCTGTGGGCAAAGGGGTGTTCATGGACGCCTCCTTCATGACGCGAATCTCCGGTGCCCTGCTCCATATCTACTTTGTTCGAGGAGAAGAGAAGAAGGCGGAGTCGCTCGCGCGAAGCGTGCTATCGGACGGTGCCTCGGAATTCGATGTGCAAGATTTCTTATACGCGGAGCTCTACCTTAATGCCGAACGTTACACGACTCACGAAGAGGCGAAGGCGACAGGAATTTGGGAGCGGGCTCGGCAAGGCCTATTGGATCTGCTGCCGCTGATCACCGATGATCTACCGAAGAAGAATGAGGTGCTCTATCAAATTGCTCGCTGTTACTACGCTGAAGGGAATCGGGAAGGCTACTATCGCGCGCTTGGCGGCGATGTGCCCGCGGGCACAGGGCAGGTCGTCACCCATCGAGGCTTAAGCCACAACCTGAATCTGCGCGCCATGAATCGAGCGGCACTTGGGAAATGGAAGGACGCCCGCGTGGAAATCCAAGCGGCTTTGGATGCCGACCCCGCTTATTTCCACGGCCAAGTCATCGCTGCGCAAGTTGACTTCAATCTCGGCGATGAGGCGTCGTGGGCAGAACGGTGCGCCCTTCTTATCGATGGTTTCAACCCACGCCACCACTGGACCGCAGGTCGGCTCCTGCTGACCTGCCTGGGGCAGAGGCGATCTCTTCCGGATGATCTTGAACGCCGCGCCATCCATACCGCCGAGGAATCATTCAAAGGATGGGACACTCAAGAAAGCGCTAGAGGTCAGGCATGGCGAATCGTGGCGGGCGGGTTGGCTGCATGGCGCAAGGGAGAACTCGAAAAGGCGGTTGAAAGACTGGACGCATGGCCGTATGAAACGGAAAGATTACCGTTCTATAACCGGTTCTCTTGGGAGCGGTATCGCTGGCGTTCGGAAGGTGTTCAACATCTTCTCTTAGCCAACTGCTATGCTCAGCTCGACCGAGGGGAGGAGGCCAGGGAGCACCTTCAACGGGCTCGAGAAACCTTGGACCGTATTTCCTATGATTGGTGGGAACCTGTGCTTCTGGAAGGGCTTCGGGAGGACACGATTGCCGCGATCGAAGCGATTCGGGAGTGAATACCGAGCTCGAGCCGGATTCAACGACAATGGCAAACACCTCATCGCAGCTCGATGGGACGGACAACCTGAAACCTGGCATGTCGAGACGGGTCGATTTCTCGGCCCGCTCGGCAACCCGACGAGATCCTGGTAACTATTTTGTAAAAACGGAAGGGGTTTCTCTTTCTCAAAGGGGTTCAATCAAGTAGCGGGTTCCTGACGTCAATCCCACCGAATCTGCTGAAATCCCGATCTGCACTCAGCAACTGGGTTGCGCCGTTGTCCAGGCAAATGGCCGCGATGCGGGCGTCATGTATCATGGGGCCACGTATCTTTCCAGAGAGAGTCAGTTTCACTAGCGTCTTCCAATAGGTGGGGCTTTCGTGAAGGAACTCCAATCTCTCACTTTCACTCCATGCTTCAATCGCTTTAGTGGCTTGGTTTGCGGTGGAAGGTTTTTTGTAAATCTTCGGATGTGTAACAATCGCGAAAAACTCGTGGACGCACGGCCACGGGATCGCCCAGCGTTGATTCCCGTTGGCTAATCGAAGCAATACTCCAAGTGCATTCCCATGCCATTCTGAGTCTTCCCGGTGTGCGTAGACCAGAAGATTTGTATCCACTGCAATCACGTACCTGTTCCCTCGTAAGCCGCCGCTCTGATTGCACTCCAATCCGCATCCGCGTATTCGGGTTGCAGTCCGCTGCCACCCACGGTGACCGGGCGAATCGTTTTTCCTTTCCGTTTCGCGCGCTCGTTCAGGACCAACTGCAAGCCCTCCTCAGTGAGGCTCTTCAATGTGACGCCCTCGTGCGCTGCCTGCGATTTCGCTCGTGTTAACAAGCTATCAGCAATATCTATGGTTGTTTTCATATGGGCAACCATACTACCACCGTTTACGAAAGTCAATGAGCCCTTCCGGGAACGGCGTGGCCATGTCGTTCCCCGTACTGCTACTGTCGGGAGGGGGAAATAAGCACTCGCAGAGGTTCAGAGGATTTTGATTCTATTGCGGCAAGCCAGGGGGGCTGCCCGACAAGAATAAGTGGCGCAGGAAGTGATCTCCGCGAGTAGGGTGAACAATGTAGGCTCTTGCTTCAGATGATTCCAAAGGGATCCATGCCAAAAGAAACAAGAGAGTGTCTGGTCGAGCGCTGTCGAGAATTCTTCTAGGAATGAATGATCCCTTTCTTCATGAGATTACGCATGGTTAGGTGGATGCCTCGTCGCGTCCGGTAAAACACAAGCGCCATGAAGAGATCTGAAGAAACCCTATTTGAAGCCGCCTCGAAAATGAAGGACGTCGAGAAGCGTCAGGCTTTTCTCACTGAGGCCTGTGCCGATAACTCCGACCTCAGGAAGAGGTTGGACGCTTTGTTGGTCGCACATTTCGATCAGAGCGAAGCCTCTATGGCGACGGAAGGAGCGACGCTTGCGGCAACGGGCCCGAACGAGATTGCGGGACAAAGAATCGGTCGTTTTAAGCTGCTCGAACGTCTGGGCGAAGGTGGATTTGGCGCGGTCTGGGCAGCTGAGCAAACCGAGCCGATCAAGCGGCGTGTGGCGCTGAAGATCATCAAACTGGGGATGGACACCAATCAGGTCGTGGCCCGCTTCGAGGCCGAGCGGCAAGCACTGGCCCTGATGGATCATCCCAATATTGCCAAAGTTCTGGACGCTGGAACGACCGAAACCGGGCGACCGTTCTTCGCCATGGAATTGGTGCGCGGGATTCCCATCACCCAATACTGCGATCAAGAGCGCCTGACCACTCGACAGCGATTGGATTTGGTGGTGAAGGTTTGCCACGCTCTGCAGCACGCGCATCAGAAGGGTATCATCCATCGCGACATCAAGCCGTCGAACATCCTTGTCACCCTGCACGACGGTGTTCCCGTTCCGAAGGTAATCGACTTCGGCATCGCCAAAGCCACGCAGCAAGAGCTGACGGACAAAACCATTTATACACAGTTCCAGCAGTTCATTGGAACACCCGCCTATATGAGTCCGGAGCAGGCTGAAATGAGTGGCTTGGATATCGACACCCGCTCGGACATCTACAGCCTGGGCGTCCTACTGTACGAGTTGCTAACCGGTGGCACGCCTTTCGATACGAAGGAACTCTTAGCCTCAGGCTTGGATCAGATGCGCAGGATCATCCGTGAAAGGGAGCCGGCCAAACCGAGTACACGGGTGAGCCAAACGATGGGGGCAGAGCAGGGTGGCGAGGGATCGGCTCCAACAGATCTCGAGGCCGAAGCGGCTCGTGGTCACGGCAAGGACTTCATCGCTAATCTGCGAGGGGATCTGGATTGGATCGTGCTGAAGTGTTTGGAAAAGGATCGAACGCGGCGCTATGAGACGGCCAACGGGCTCGCCAATGATATACAGCGGCACTTGACTGACGAGCCGGTTGTGGCCCGGCCCCCTAGCTTGGGGTATCGGTTTCGTAAGGCCTGGCGCCGGCATAAGGCGGTCGTGTCGGCAGGTGTCGGCATTGCGGCGTCGTTAGTCCTTGGGCTCTCCCTCAGCCTTTGGAAGACGATTGAAGCAAGCGCCGCTCGGGAGGAGGCGCTTGAAAACGAGACGCGAGCCACGGAACACGCGACGCGAGCGGAGGAAGAAGCCGCTAACGCTCGGCGTGCGGAAGAGGAGTCCAACCGCCTTCGTGTCGCTTCAGAGAACCAAGCGAACCACAATCGGCGCTTGGCCTACGCGTCGGATATGAACCGAGCTCAGCAAATGATCGAGTGGGGCAATATCGGGCAAGCGATGAATATTTTGACTCACTACCAGCCAGAGGCCGGAGAAGACGATCTCCGAGATTGGGAGTGGCGTTACTTGCGTCAGCAATGTCGAAGCGATGCAGCCGGCGTCTTGACAGACATGGGCAATAAAGTCGTCAATATGCATTTATCCGCGTCTTATGATGGGCGCGTGGTGGCCGCGAGGTATTGGTCGGAGCAGACAGATCGGGCGGGTCAGTTGGTGTTCTTCGATCTCAAATCAAGAAAAGAGTTCCGTCCCGATTGGCTGAACGATGAGGACCACTTCCTTCTCTTTTCGCCGACTCATTCCCTGGCCGCCGTTCATCGACCGAATGCTGGCGTGCGTTTGATCGACACCAGAACGGGAAACATTGTTTGGGAGGCCGACGTCCCGACACGACTGGACTCGAAAGAGCTGCCCCATCTCGGTAGCAAATTCTCTCAAAACGGCGACGTTCTCGCCGTTGGCACAGGCTACGGGACGCGCCTTTGGCGTGTGGCCGACGGCAAGGCCTTGATCGATCTCCCCGGCCAGTCCTTTTTCCGATTCCTGCTTTCGCCGGACGGAACCCGATATGCGCTCTTTGGCAGACGGAATGGCTTGCGGGTCTTCGATGTGGCGTCCGGCCGTTCCTTGTTCGAACGCAAAATGAATGTCGGCGGTATGGCCTACTCGATCGATGGAACGGTCTTGTTCGGAAGTCGGGATTTACATGGATCAGAGGTCGTCATTGTCGACGCGGAGACGGGAGAGGAGCTGGGCAGTCTGAAGGGACATCGGTCCGCACTTACAGACCTTGAGCAAATGCCGGATGGTCGAACGCTTGTGACCACCAGCGTCGATCAAACCATCCGACTCTGGGATTGGAAAACACAGGAGCAGATCCGCGTTCTTAGGGGGCATCGCGAGGAAGTGCGCGCCGTCTTGCCTCTACCGGACGGGAAAAGCTTGGTAAGCGGGAGTTACGACGGTCAATTGTTGTTTTGGAATCTCGAACGATTGGATCGCGAAGTATCGTCATTCAAAGTAGATCTGCATACCTCTTGGCGGCCTCGCCTTAAAGGGTTTCCGAGCCCAATTCAACGGCAACGGCGGTGGACTTTTTCCGAAGACAGCAAAAGTATTCATACGATTAGAAATAAAAAATTGATACGGCTGAGCGGCCATCGTTTCGAGATGAAACAGGTTCTGCATGACTTTGGTGAGGATTTGGGCTCGTACGCCCTCGCGGAAGACCATCGGCATCTTGTCAGCATCGACCGCATGGGGGATATTTCCCTTTGGGACCTCGCTGGCGAGCGAGCACGAGATCGATGGATTGCCAGTGTTCCCGATATCGCAGCAGTCGAGCTTATTGAAATTGCGGGTGTCTTCGTTGCGAAAGATCGCCTTCTTGTTGCCGAGCGTCGAGATGGGAAAAACACCCTTCTCATCGCGAAGATCTCGGACTCGAAGGACGTGACTCAGATTCCCCTTGAGGAGGGTGAGCTCATTTTGAGTGTTTCGCACGATGGAAGATGGGCGCTGACGACCGAGACCCGGATGTCGGGGCTCGGACGGCTTCTCGATCTCGACGCGCCACTCAAACCTTCCATTGAGATCGAGGTTCCCGGTAGCAAGGGAGTTTTTGGCGCTGTCCTCGCTCCGTCCCAGGACTTTGTTGTCGTCAGTGGCGAACCTCATGTCGCCCACCTCTACCGTCTTTCTTCGGGACAACTCCTAGGTCAGTTGCGAGGCCAGTTCTCCGGTGCTAAGGGTGTGTTCTTTTCCCCGGATGAACAGCGGTTAGTGACAACGTCCATCGGGCAGGACGCCATCATGCTCTGGGATCTAGAAACAAACCGGAGCGTGCTGACCCTGGGAGCAGAAGGCTTGCACTGGTATCGCTCACAGTTTTCTCCGGACGGCACGTTGCTCGGCTCGCAGTCAACCACCGGAATAATACACATTTGGCGTGCGCCATCGTGGGAAGAGATTGAGGCTTGGAACGCCGAGGGATCAGCAGCGAATCCGAAACCACGAGCGACAGTAAGGTGAGCGATATTACTTATCTTCTTGAGGAATTCGACGCCGGTGAATCCAACGCCGCAGATCGATTGCTGGAACGAGTCTATGACGAGCTGCGATCCTTGGCGGCCGCCAAGCTGGCGCGTGAAAAAGGGCCGCAGACCTTGCAGGCGACCGCGCTGGTGCACGATGCTTGGTTGCGTTTGGGGGGGGACGATCAGGAGGCATGGAGGAATAGGGCCCACTTCTTCGCCGCCGCCGCTGAGGCGATGCGCCGTATCTTAATCGATCGCGCTCGTCGGAAACAGGCGGCGCGTCATGGCGGCGGTGTGGAGTCCATTCCGCTCGATGACATCGAAATCCCGGGGCCGTCTGATTTCAACGAGGACTCTCTGGAGGTCCACGAAGTGCTGGAGCGATTCAGTGAGGAGCACCCCGAGAAGGCCGCCTTGGTGAAGCTTCGTTTTTTTGTGGGACTGACCATAGAACAGTCTGCCGACGCCCTCGACATCGCGACGCCGACGGCGAAACGGTGGTGGAAATATGCCAAAGCCTGGCTCCGAGTTGAAATGACGTCGGGATCAGCTTAGGCTGCGTCGCCATGGCCGACGTCACACGATTGATCCGAGCCGTCTCCGACGGGAGCACCCGAGCGCAACACGAACTCTGGGAAGCCGTCTACCATGAGCTCCGCACCCTCGCTGCGCAAAAACTCAGCCGTGAACGGCCTGGTCAAACCCTCCAGGCTACTGCTCTCGTCCATGAGGCCTACCTCAAGCTCGCGCCCCACGTGGATCACTTCGAGGGACGTGCCCATTTCTTCAAAGCGGCCGCTGAAGCTATGCGACGCATCCTCATCGATCGCGCCCGTCGAAAAGCCCGGCTCCGCCACGGCGCTGGAGCCCCGCATATCGAATTGGAAAAAGTGACGCTTGCGGCTCAAGACGACGATGACACGGTCGTCGCCGTCCATGAAGCGCTCGAGGCCTTGAGCGCAGAAAACCCGGAGAATGCTGAAATCGTCAAACTCCGCTATTTCGCTGGGCTTCAGAACAATGAAATTGCTCAGATTCTCAACCTTTCTCTGGCCACAGTAAAGCGTCGCTGGACTTATGCCCGCTCCTGGCTCTACCTCGAAATCGAACAACAGCGAAAATCCCCAGAAACCATGGCTTAGAAAAAAGTTGGATCCCGTGAGCCTTTTGACGAGCTCACGGCGCATGAACGTCTGACTATGAAAGCAAACGAAGAAGCCATATTCGAGCAAGCCCGCCGGATTGAATCCGAAAAAGAACGCCAGGCCTACGTCCGCGGCGCTTCGGCAGGCAACGCGGCACTCTTTGATCGTGTCCAAAACCTCCTTCGCGTTCATTTTGAAGCGGAAGGGTTTATGGCGACGGAAATCTCACCTGCACCGAACGGGGGACTCAGTGAAGGTCCTGGATCTCAGATCGGACGCTACAAGATCCTCCAAGAGATCGGCCACGGCGGCATGGGGGTCGTCTACATGGCCGAACAGACAGAACCCGTCAGCCGGCGCGTGGCGCTGAAGATCATCAAACTGGGGATGGACACCAAGAGTGTCGTCGCTCGCTTCGAAGCGGAGCGCCAAGCCTTGGCCATGATGGATCATCCCAACATCGCTCGTGTGTTGGATGGCGGCACAACCGAATCGGGCCGGCCTTACTTCGTCATGGAGCTAGTCAAGGGCGCTTCGATCACGGAGTTTGCCGATAAGAACAAACTCGATGCCCATGCTCGTCTGGAACTCTTCATTCAGGTCTGTCGTGCCGTGCAAAGTGCTCATCAGAAGGGGGTTATTCATCGAGACCTCAAGCCCTCGAATATTCTCGTCACCCTGCACCATGGCGAGCCTATGCCCAAGATCATCGATTTCGGCATCGCCAAAGCCACCAACCATAAGCTGACCGAGAAAACCCTCTTCACCAACTTCGCCCAGATGATTGGTACTCCGGCCTACATGAGTCCGGAGCAGGCGGAGATGAGCAGCATGGACATTGACACCCGCAGCGACGTCTACTCACTGGGCGTGCTCCTCTACGAATTGTTGACCGGCACCACACCATTCCCCGAGAAAGAGCTCCTCTCCAAAGGCTACGGTGAGATGCAACGCATCATCACGGAGCAAGAACCGGAACGGCCTTCGCTTCGCATGAGCACGCTGGACGGGGAACAACAAACCATCATCTCCAAACGCCGAGCAAGCGACCGAAATTTACTGACCAGGCAACTCCGCGGCGACCTCGATTGGATCGTCATGAGAGCACTGGAAAAAGATCGCACCCGGCGCTACGAAACGGCCAATGGTCTCGCCGAGGACATCCGCCGCCACCTCAAGGACGAGCCGGTCACGGCCGCCCGTCCGTCCGTCCTCTATCAAATCTCCAAAACCATTCGCCGTCACAAGCCCGCGTTCGCCGCCGGAGTGGCCGTGGTCCTTGTGCTTATCGTGGCCAGCATTGCCGCCACGCTGGCAGCAGTACGAGAAAACCGCGCAAAGAAGTTGGCCGTGGAGATGCGGCTCAAGGCTGACTCGCTGCGGGAGACAGCAGAGACACTGAACAAGTTTGTCTTCGACGAGCTGATTGCGCTGGGAGCTCCTTCCAAATCGGCAAAAAGATCACTGACACTATTCGAGGCTCTTGAGACCCTGGAAAACCGTATTGGAGATTATTTCGCAGGCCGTCCGGAGTTGGAAATAGAGGCCCGAATGGCAATAGGACGCAGTTACCTTTTCCGTTTTGAGCGGAATCGCTCCCAACTCCATCTCGAGAGGGCCCTTGAACTTTGCCAAGAGCATTATGGCGATTCGAGTCCCAAGACCCTTGAAGCAGGCCAAGCCTACCTCTATGGATTCCTTGGCGTGAGCGATTGGAACTCGAACTGGGGTTCAACGGCAACGCTGCTCTACGAACAGGCACGCAAGCTTTATGAGCCCGATGATCCCCGCCATTACTTGGGACACGCTTGCCAGGCGTTCGGAATGTCTCACGGACTCTTGCCGCGGTCAACTCGAGAAGACGCGATCCAGCTCATGCAAGCGCCATTGCGGCACCACGCAAAGATTAAGTCGATTGATCCGCTCAGAGCCGCACTCGACATCGAACTGCTTGGGGTCCTTCATCAAGAAAACGGGGACCTGGATTTAGCAGAAACCTACTACCAACGTTCCATCGAAGAGTTTATAGAATACGGGGGAGAGACTTTCCCTCTTGCCCTGTGGACCCGTTCCTATCTTGGCGCCCTCCTCCGGGACAGGGGTGAAATCAAAAAAGCAGCGAAGGAATTCGAAACCATCCTGGAACTAGGGTCCGACATCTTTATGGACAGCAAGTTTCTCACCAAGGCATCTCAGAACTTACTCAAGATATACTTCTATACGGGTGAGAAAGTCAAAGCCGAGGCGCTAGCACGCCACATATTGGCTGATGATGCCTCCGAATATGACGTGGAGGAGTTCCTGATCACTCAATACTATGACAGCGCCCAACCACTAAGCCACGAGGACGCGCGCATCAACCATACTTGGGAACGGGCATTGAAAGACCTTCAAGGGTTCTCACCAAAAAACCACAAACACCTCGTTCAATTCTTGATCGCGAACTGTCACTATCACCTGGGGAACCGTGAACCGAACTACGCGGCAATCAAAGAACTCCCGCTTGACGCCGTTACTTGGAACCAGTCGGTGGAATCCGAACCATTCCTGCTTTCGCTACGCGCCACCAACCGCGGAGTCGTGGGCAAATGGGCTGACGCCAAGCGGGAGATTGACCACGCCCTGTCATTAGCACCGCAGTCAGTGAGGGCTCGCTTTGTCGCGTCGCAAGTTCATTTCAATCTCAACGACCTCGAATCTTGGACGCACCATTGCGATGCGATGATCAACGCCCAGTACATCGACCCGTCGTTGATTCTCCGTGTAATGCTCTCCTGCTTAAGCCAAGGCGAAAGGCTTCCAGACACACTACAGCGCCAGGCAATCGACAGAACCGAAAGATTCTCCACTCGACTGAGCGGAAAACAATCCGCCAGAGATCAAAGCACCGGCATCCTCCTGGGTGGATTGGCGGCGTGGAGCCAAGGCCGCTTCGCCGAGGCCATCGAGCGATTGGCCGCCCAACCCTACCGCAATGCCAAGCGACCGGTCGAGAACGGCTACGATTGGGAGCGCCATCGTTGGCGCCGGGAAGCGGTTCAGCATCTCCTTTTAGCCAACAGCCACGCACAGCTCAAACACACCGAAAAAGCGGAGCAGCACCTTGAACAATCCAAGGCGATCTTGAAACGGATTTCCTACGACTGGTGGGAACCCTTCCTCATCCGCCCCCTCCGCCAGAGCACCGAGGCAGCTCTCGCGCGAAGCCGTTAAGCACACCTCGCGCGAAGCCGCAAAGCCGCCAAGAAAAACCCTTTGCGTTCTTAGCGACTTCGCGCGAGCCCTCCGAGAAGAACCTTGGCGTCTTTGCGGCTTTGCGCGAGCCCCTTCCCCTCGTATTCTCTCCCCGTGCCCGACGTCACCCAGATCCTGCAATCCATCCAGCAAGGCAATCCCAAGGCAGCCGACGAACTCCTCCCCCTTGTTTACGAAGAACTCCGACGCCTCGCCGCCCACAAGCTCCACCACGAACGCCCAGGCCAAACCCTCCAAGCCACCGCCCTCGTTCACGAAGCCTGGCTGCGCCTCATCGGCAACAACCAGGACTGGGAAAACCGAAAACATTTCTTCTGCGCTGCCGCCGAAGCCATGCGGCGCATCCTCATCGAGAAAGCTCGGCAAAAACAACGCCTCCGACGGGGCGGCCATCTCCAACGAGTCAATCTCGAAGACATCGACCTCGCCACCGAATCCGAATCCGAGACCGTTCTCTTCGTCCACGACGCCCTCGAACGCCTCGCGGGAGAAGACCCGATAGTCGTCGAACTCATCAAATTGCGCTTCTTCGCCGGCATTCCCAATCATGAAGCAGCCGCCATCCTCGGCCTCTCCGAACGCACGGCCCGGCGCAACTGGACCTTCGCGCGCACCTGGCTCGCCAAAGAGCTGGGCCGAATTCAAAACAAAGATTGTTAAAAAATTTGGCCACTTCCGGTTCGCAAAGGGCGCATAACCTCATGAAGCAACAAAGGACCGCTTATGAGTAAACCAACGCAACTGGACAAAGACCTCTTCAACGAGATCATCGAACTCCCCACCGAAGACCGCCAAGCCTATCTCGACGGTGCCTGCCGCGGCAACGAGGCCCAGCACCACCGCCTGCAAGAGCTCATCGACGCCTACTCGGATGAGTCCCCTGTGCTCCGCACCCGATCACAAGACACGATGCTGGATTCCCCTCTCAAGGAAGGTCCCGGAACGACGATCGGTCGCTACAAACTCCTGCAGAAAATTGGCGAAGGCGGCATGGGCATCGTCTTCATGTCCGAACAAACCGAACCTGTCCGACGTAAAGTCGCCCTCAAAATTATCAAACTCGGCATGGACACCAAGTCCGTGGTCGCCCGCTTCGAGGCCGAACGCCAAGCCCTCGCATTGATGGATCACCCCAACATCGCCAAAGTGTTGGATGCGGGCTCCACGGACACCGGCCGCCCCTACTTCGTGATGGAACTGGTCAAAGGCGTGCCGATCAACACCTACTGCGACAAGAACCAGCTCCTCACACGCGAGCGACTCGAACTCTTCACCCAAGTCTGCCAATCCATCCAACACGCCCACCAAAAAGGCGTGATCCACCGCGACATCAAACCCTCCAATATTCTCGTCACCCTGCACGACGGGAAGCCCGTGCCCAAAGTCATCGACTTCGGCATCGCCAAAGCCACCAACCAACGGCTCACCGAAAAAACCCTCTTCACGAACTTCGCCCAAATGATCGGCACCCCGGCTTACATGAGCCCGGAACAAGCCGAGATGAGCGGCCTGGATGTCGACACCCGCACCGACGTCTATTCCCTCGGCGTGCTGCTCTACGAGTTACTCACAGGCACGACACCGTTTCCTGAAAAACAACTCCTCTCCAAAGGCTACGGCGAAATGCAACGCATCATCGCCGAGCAAGAACCCGAGCGCCCCTCGCTCCGCATGAGCACCTTAGTCGGCGAGCAGCAATCCATCGTCACCAAGAATCGCGCAGGCGAGCTCCCTCTACTCACCAAACAACTTCGTGGCGATCTCGACTGGATCGTCATGAAGTCGCTGGAGAAAGATCGTACGCGGCGCTATGAAACGGCCAATGCCCTCGGTGAAGACATCCGCCGTCACCTCAATAGCGAACCCGTATTTGCTGCCAAACCCAGCGTTGGCTACCAACTCGCCAAACTCTACCAACGTCACAAACCCGCATTCGCGGCGGCGGCGGGAATCGCAGTCGCGCTGATTACTGGAACCATTGCGGCAACCGCTAACGCCATTGAGGCAAAGATTGCTAGCGAGGAAGCGGACCGCGCCAAGATCAAGGCGGAATTACTGCTCAAAGATAAAGAAGAGCTCGCCGAGGATCTCTTACTTAAAGCAGAAGAAGCGGACGGCAACGAACGAAAAGCGCGACGCCTTCTCTACGCCGCCGACCTACGCGATGCCGCTCGGGCCATGGACGAAGAAAACTATGGGCAAGCGAAACGATTACTGGCCCGGCAAGCGGATCAAAAAGAATTCCAAGGATGGGAATGGCGACACCTTTGGATGCGAACTCAAGAAACTCCCCATCAAACTATCAAGGATGACGGCCCCTTAAGCACGCATTCGCTTTCCGTTTCCCCGGATCAGAGATACGTAGCTGTTGGAATTGTCTCGCAGAACGGCCGTGAAACCGGCCTCGAAGTCTGGGATCGAAATACGGGCGACCAAGCAAAAAACGCTCCGAAGACGAAATTCGGTCGCACCCGAACCGCCTTTTCGCCACGAGAAAACCTCTTGGCCTATGGCAGTCAAGAAACTGGAGAGGGAGACCAAAGTCGCGTTCATTTCTGGAATGCCGATTCTCAGCAAGAGGTCGCATCATTCGAAATCCAAGGAACCTGTGAAGGGCTCGCTTTTACTCAAGACGGCGCCACTCTCTATGCGGCTGTCAAATATGACTCGCAAGAGTCCGAGGTCTTTCGATGGGATGTCGACGCAAACCAGATCGTTTCCACCATCCCGGCCCCTGACCTCCACGCAAGACTAGGTCTCTGGCAATCCTTTGACATCGACCACACCGGGCGTTTCGCGGCCTACCTCACCCAAGACGCTCACGCTGTGGAAATTCTGGATCTCGAAACCGGCAAATCGATATCGAGATTGGACCCTGCAAGCGAGGGCCCGGTATTGGGCGTCGCATTGTCCCCGGACGGAAGAATCGCCATCACTGGGACAGGCAAGGGCTCGACAGGTGACGGAACGGCTACCACGCTTTGGGACACAAGAACTGGAGAGGCGCTTTCCTCGCTTATGGGTAGTTCCAAGACCACATTGTCGACCACCTTCTGGCCGGATGGAAATCGAGTCGCCGTCGGTTCGACGGATCAAACCGTCCGGATTTGGGATGTTTCTGAGCCAAGAAACCCTCAAATACTTGGCACATTGCGAGGGCACCAGACCCGGGTTACACAAATCAAAATCGCTCCTGATGAGACGACCCTCTATTCCGGAGGCACGGGAGAAGTGTTCGCCTGGAATATTGAAAGCCAACCAGCGCTTGGTTCAGAGTTTTCCATCGATGACATCTTTCGAGAAAGATGGGCATTCACCCATGAAGGAAAATCGCTGATTGCTCTGCAAGGCAATCAAGTCGTCCAACACAATGGACCGGAGTTTCAAGATAGCGAAACTCTCTTCGAACTTGAGCCATCGGAAAATGTTTTCAGCGCTGGATTCTCCGAGCACGCCACCTATATGGCCACCGGTTCGGAGGATGGGTTTGTAACCCTGTGGGATCTCGAAAGCCACGAACCCTATCGATACAGAGTTAGCGATGGCCCTGTAACCATCTCACTCGTGAAAAGAAACGGAGACGTCGTCCTCGAAGCGAGAACTTCGAATTCGCCGGCCCGTGAGTACCAAATCGTCAACGCCAAAGCATCCCGAAAACTCCATTCATTCCCATTGTATAGTTCGATGCTTCCCTTTTCAGCCGAATCCCCAAACGGGGAGGTGTTCGCCCGAATAAACCATGGGAGCGAAGTTGGAGCGCTGGTAAAAAACATATCCACAGGGAAGGAAATCCCAATAACCACCGCAACTATCTTTACGCGGGCCGTCTTCTCCCCAAATGGAAAAAACCTCGCCCTCGTATCGTGGGCCCAACGAGTTAACGGAGCAGTACATGTATTTGACACCGACACTTTTCAACAGAATACCACATTCAATACTCACGTCCCCATATCTGGCTGGAGGCTTCTCGCATTCTCTCCTGACAGTCGCCGCATGGTCACAAACGGAGCCGAATGGAACGGGCTTCGACTCTGGGATACCGAAACGGGACAACCTGTCATGACGCTCGGACGAGAATACGACGACCTTCTTTACGCCCAATTCTCCCCCGATGGGAAATGGCTTGGATGCTCATCCAAAAAGACGCTGCGCCTTTGGCGCGCCCCTACCTGGGAAGAGATCGCGCGAAGCCGCTAAGCAATGCCAAGGGAATCTCCCGCTGAGGCGCAGGGACGCTGAGATAGAAATAGACAATACTCCACGGCTCAGCCGTTTCGGTGGGAGAATAAAACACTCCGTTGACGGGCGATAAGGGGTAGCATTTAGAAAAGAGATGGAACGGCTTCTAGACGTTTCTTGTTGAAGCAAGATGCGCCGATTCCGATGGCCAGTCAAAGAATTCCTGGTACCGAATAGTATCATTTGATATATATCAAATGCATTGAAAACTGCGAAAGTATTTAAAAATGGGAGAAGCCAGGCGATTCGGCTTCCAAAGGAATTCCGCGTTACCGCCGAAGAAGTGACGATCAAAAAAACGGACGAGGGGTTTCTGGTCATAACAAGAGATCCATGGGAAGTCTTCGATGAAGGAGTTGCTGAGCTTTCCGATGGGTTTCTGAGCAGTAAACGCTTGCAACCGTCGTTGGAATCGCGGGACTGGTAAGAGGCCATGCTCTATCTCTTGGCTACAGACACTCTGATCTTCCTATTGCGTGGACTGAAGATCGGTTCCCCAAAGAACGAGCATCAGAAGAAGCGAAAAACACGAGCGCAGCGCAGTCAAGACTACCAAGGGGAGGCAAAAGCTTTCCGAAAAATTCTCACGCCATTTGTCATCCTCCCCTACGATTTTGAACACTGTCCGAAGCACTACGGAGAAGTTCGATGGGCATTGGAAGAGTCCGGGGGCATCATCGGAGCAATGGATCTACTAATCGCTGCCCACGCCTTGGCAGTGAACGCCACTCTGGTTAGCAACAATACGAAACACTTTAGACGTGTGCCGAAGCTAAAATGTGAGAACTGGACATAGTGGGTTTACCTCAGGAAAGTATTCCAACATGGATAGGCAGGATGCACGGGATAACCTATAAATGATTCATCCTGCCTATCCTGTGCTTCCATGTTCGTTTCCTTCTTTCCAGCTTCCCTGTTAGTTTCCTAAGCTTTGATTATGCCCGCCGTCACCCGCATCCTTCAATCCATCGAACAAGGCGACCCTCAAGCCTCCGATCAACTCTTACCTCTCGTCTATGATGAACTCCGACGTCTCGCCGCTTCCAAGATGGCTAATGAACGTCCTGGCCATACACTGCAAGCCACGGCCCTGGTCCATGAGGCGTATCTCAAATTAGTCCACGAATCCAAGCAACGCTGGAAGAACCGGTCTCAATTCTTCGCCGTCGCCGCCGAGACAATGCGACGACTCCTAGTCGACCGTGCTCGTCGCCGTCAAAGCCTGAAAAGGGGAGGCAACTATCAAAAGACTGAGATCGACTGGCTCGCGCTCCCGATTCCCGCAGATGACGATCTCATATTGCGGGTCCATGAAGCCCTTGAGACTTTGGCGAAGGAGGATCCCGTCAAAGCCGAGGTGGTGAAGCTGAAGTTCTTTGTTGGATTGAAAAGCGCCGAAATCGGCTCGCTCCTCGACATCAGCGAAAAAACCGTCCGACGCCACTGGAGCTATGCCAAGGCCTGGCTGTTTCATTCCATTTCACAAGATTAGGTTCTCTCGCAGGGACGCGGAGACGCAGAGAGAATAGTGGGATAGGCTTCGCTCATTCGCTTTTCTTCGGAATAAAGACGGAGCATTCAAGTCGGCAAAACATCGGTCCGAGGCATTCAGTCCTGACAGATCTTGACAAATCATGACACAGAGTCAGAAATGACTCTATGAGCATGATAAAGGTGAGCTCCAAAGTGGAAGAGCAAGTCTGGCGGGATCTTCAGGCGCTTGCACAAGAATCAAATCGTAGTATCTCGGGCGTGTTGACTGAGGCGATTGATGGTTACCTGCGGCGGCATCGCGTCCGACCTGACGTCATGAGTCATTTAGAAGCCTCGATGGACGCCCACGACACGTTGGGAAAGCGGCTCGCGGAGTAAATGAGGATTCAGCACCTAGCAACGGATGAAGTACTAGCGATCCATGTCCGCCTCATCGAGCGATTTGGCGGTAATGAAGGTGTCCGCGACCCGGGACTGATAGAAAGCGCACTCTACCGTCCACAGTCTGGCTACTATAAAGATCTCCCTTCCATGGCAGCCGCCTTATTCGAATCGCTGATCATGAATCATCCGTTTGTTGACGGGAACAAGCGAGTCGCCTTCTTCGCAACGGATGTTTTCTTGCGGTTGAACGGATGGCACCTCGACATTGATGACGACGAAGCTCATAGATTTCTAATCGGCTTGATAGAAAAGGACCGATGTGATTTCCAGAACCTGTTGCCCTGGATCCAGGCATCTGTTGCCCGCCACACATGATGTTCCCTTGCCTCTAAGTAGTCGCCAAGGCTGGGTCGCGCCTCGCGACCGGGGAGATGACTTTCTGCTGCATGGCGGCAGAAAAAAACTACGCGCCCCCTGCGCCTCCGCGGGACCTCTTCCAGAAAAACTTTAGTTCTAATGTCCGTTTTCTCGAATCCTTTGCGCGTAGTGGTGAAAGAGCAAGGAATGCCATGAAAGATAAGAACCACAAACTAGAAGCGATATTCCACGCTGCTAAAGATCTCAGCGATCCGGCACAGCGAGAAATCTACCTCCGCGACGCGTGCCGAGAAGACCCCTCGATCCGCTCCAAAGTCGAAGCACTACTCGAAGCCGCCGCCAATGCTGACGCGCTTTTTGGTGGCCAGACCCTCGATTCCTTATCGTCCGACCCAACTCTTGCCGAAACCGCTCTCTCAGAAGGCCCTGGAACAAGCATCGGTCGCTATAAACTCCTTCAACAAATTGGCGAAGGCGGGATGGGCGTCGTCTACATGGCGGAACAATCCGAACCCGTAAATCGCAAGGTTGCCTTGAAGATTATCAAACAGGGAATGGACACGAAACAAGTCGTTGCCCGCTTCGAAGCCGAACGGCAGGCGCTTGCCATGATGGACCACCCTAACATCGCCCGCGTTCTCGACGCCGGCGCCACTGAGTCGGGTCGTCCCTACTTCGTCATGGAGCTCGTCAAAGGTGTTCCCATCACCGAGTTTTGCGACAAAAATAAACTTCCAGCCATTGAGCGACTCAAGCTCTTCAGGCCTGTCTGCCACGCGATTCAAAGTGCTCATCAGAAAGGGGTCATCCACCGTGATATCAAGCCGTCGAACATCCTCGTCACGCTCCATCACGGCACGCCGCTACCCAAGGTCATCGATTTCGGGATTGCCAAAGCCACCAACCAAAAACTCACCGAGAAAACGCTCTTCACCAACTACGCTCAACTCATTGGGACGCCAGCCTACATGAGTCCCGAACAAGCCGAGATGAGTAGTATGGACGTCGATACTCGAACCGACGTCTACTCGCTCGGGGTTCTCCTCTATGAGCTCCTCACGGGCACGACTCCGTTCCCGGAAAAAGAACTCCTCTCCAAAGGCTACGGTGAGATGCAACGCATCATCGCCGAACAAGAGCCCGACCGGCCGTCGCTCCGCATGAGCACGCTCGAGGGCGAGCAGCAGTCCATCGTCGCTAAAAACAGGGCCGGTGAACTGCCCCTTCTGTCCAAACAAATGCGAGGTGATCTGGATTGGATTGTGATGAAGGCTTTGGAAAAGGACCGTACTCGCCGCTACGAAACCGCTAATGGTATGGCGGAAGACATTCGGCGGTACCTCGAAAACGAACCTGTGCTGGCGGCAAAACCGACGATCGGATATCAGATCGCCAAACTTTACCATCGCCACAAGCCGACGTTCGCGGCCGCTGCTGGTATCGCGGCAGCCCTGGTGGTCGGAACCGCAGTGGCGACAAGCGAAGCGATCAGAGCCAAACGCGCGGAAGAGAACGCGGTCCGGGCGAGAACCGCCGCCGAATGGGCCGCAATGAGTGAACAAGAGCTGCGCGAGGAAGCGCAGCGGCAGCAGGCGAAAGCCGAGAATCTAGCCGAGGCCCGCCGTCGGGACGCTTACATCGGCGCCATGAATAGCGTCGATGTGCTGATCAAGGAAGGATACTACGAAAAAGCCCGGGAGCTCCTTGCCGAACAACGCCCAGGCGTCGAAGCCTAGGAGGATTTTCGGGGCTTTGAATGGCGCTACTTGTGGGAAGCGAGCGCTGACCGTTCGGCACGGCGAACTGAAGTCGGATCGTTCGCCGACGGCAGGGAGGGCCGTTGGATGGTTTTGTCGAATGATCGGGATCGGCTCGTCATTCAAGATTGGACGAACGAATTGAAGGTGTTGGACGCGGACACCTTGAAGGTAATGAGGTTGGTGCGCACGGAGGGATCTGTTTTCTCTCGCGTTGCATTCTCTCCAGACGACGCACACTTATATGCGTTCGTTCAAGGAAAGCCTTTGGAAGGACGGCAGGGATCGAAGGTGTATCAGACATCTCTCCACGTTTACGACACCGAATCTTGGACTGTTGAGACCCGCATTCCGAACGCCTTTCCTCCCTTGAATTTCACGGAATCCGGAGCGCCCATTTTTAGATTTCCCGACGAAGCACCTGGGTTAGTCGATCCAAGTTGGAGGAAGCCTCCTTTGCCAGAAGGCCCTTGGCGCTATGCATCGATCGAGACGACCACTACCGGTGGGGGCCGCGTCCTGCCGACGTACGAAAACCTTCCATGGATGCCTGTCAGACTCGGGGTATATCATGGCGCTCCCGGAATCGCAGCGGTTCAGGATTTGGAGGCGAAAGAATGGGGCTTATGGTCACTCTCGAGTTCGGAGGGTGCTAAGAAGATTCGAAGTTTTCCGTATCGTGATTATACGCAGAAAGATTTGATCGACCCTAGACAGCGCCGATTTGCCTTCATCGATAGCGTTCGGAAGGGCGTGTTGGGTCGTTGTTGGCGCGTGAGATTATTTGATATTGAGTCGGGCGCCGAAATCGCGCTCAACGCGACAATGCCGCCAAGAACGGGGAGATCCCCCAAGCTAGTGTTCAACGAAGATGGATCCATCCTCGTGGCCTGCCTCCCCAATCTGCGAAAAGTATTCATCTGGGACACTAATACCGGAGGGTATTTAGGTGAAGTGGGGTGGCATGGGGATGACATCAGGGACTTGGCGATCGTAGGGGAATCCCTTATTTGCCTTTACGCGGGAGGCGAGATGGCGGCCTGGGACCTGGACGACGCCAACAGCCCCCGCGTTCCTTGGACTTACATTCCAACGAAGGTCGAGGATTTGGAAAGGTCGCAATGGGAGGGGAAGTCGGGCTCCGAGATCGCGGCGTTCTTGAGCCCTGAATTTCTCGATATGGCCCGTTTTGGCGGAATGACCGCGTATCTTCCTCCTCCATTTGATGGGCTCATGGGTGCGGAGGGAAGCCTCTTGTCCTCGTCGATGGTGAGGGGCATGTCCCCGCACGGGCGCTATCTGTATGTCCAACAAGTGGGGCAATCTGATCGTTTGGAAGAAGCTGCGGAATCGAAGCCGACGATCGCATTCTATGAACTAGGGGGCTCGCGCGATCCTATTGTCGAGTGGGATGTCGCTCCCGTCATCATTGGGGACAATTGGCTCAACGAGATCAAGGGCATGCCAAGCTTCGTGAGCGATACCCAGCTGATCTACGAAAACCCTAACGCCACTGAGGCCGGCATCGAGCTTTGGGACCTGGAGCGGCGCTCTCAAAAAACGCTCTCCGTAAGCGCTCATCTGTCGCACGGTGATTCCGTCGTTTTTCATGCGGCGGATATTCATGCAGACGTCTTGGGCTTGGGCGTTCGTGAGGCGGATCGACATGGCGCGCTGCTATGGAGCGTCTCAGAAGACCGCGCCTTGGGCGAATTTCATTTCGGTCGGGCTCTCCGCCAAGTCGAGTTCTCGCCGGACGGCAAACTCCTGGTCCTCGCCGGAGAGGAGCGCTCCGTTCTTGTCTATGATGTCGAGAAGCGCGCCCTTCTCTATGATCTAAAAGGACATCAGAGATCGACCCACGCGTCCTTTGCGCCGGATGGACGGACATTGATGACCGAAGATAACGACGGTACTCGCTTCTGGGATCTTGCGACCGGGCGCAAGCTGATTCGGATCGACCGTGATCAATTGGAGGCTCCTTGGCGTCAAACCCTCCGGTTCACGAGAGACGGAAAAAGCGTCTACGGATCCGTTGCAAGATCCGGTCACAGCAAGCTTAAATTCTTGACCCCTCGACCCTTGGAAGAAATCGACGCCGAGATCGAAAGGAGTTTCGCGCAAGGCCGTTAAGCATCGCGATGGACACCAACAAGGCAAGGCAGGATGAGTCGAATCTTGAACCCGTTCTCACTGAAGCCGCTTTCCTGATTGAGCGAGAGCGAAGAGACACGGTTCCGATTTTACTCTCTTAGAACGAGGCGTCATCCGCGTCGGCCTTGACATCGAACAGCTGCAAAACGAGCTGCGCACCCTGATGAAACGATATCGCAATCGTCCCATGTCCCTTGCCGACGCCTGTATTGTGCGCTTGAGTGAAACGCAGTCAGAAGTCGTGGTATTTACGATAGACTATGACTTTCGTATTTATCGCCGACATGGCAACAAAGTCATTGCAGAGCCCGTCATGACAAGTCTTGACGTTTCAAGACACGACTCGATGCTAGTCTCTGATCATGGACCACCCGTTCGTCGACGGGAAGAAGCGTGTGGCCTTTTTTGTGACTGATGTCTTTCTTAGGATGAATGGGTGGTATCTCGACATTGACGACGACGAAGCCATACGTTTCTCATCGGACTCATTGAAAACCACAGATGCGACTTCGATTCTCTAAGGCCATGCAACCTCAAGAGCCTTGAAGTATCGACGAAGGTAGCCACGATCATGAGCCAGAAGTCGATCGGCTTGAAGGGCTGCATGGGAGGCAATTAGAAAATCCGGTATGAGAAATTCTCTGGGACCTCCCGCGGCACGATAAGATCGAAAGACAGCTCCCGCATCCCATGCGGCCGCCGATTCGATTGGTTCAAATGCAATTCCCAGATCTTGGAGTAAATTGTCGAAGACGTTCTGACTTGTGAAGGCTTGTGAGACTTCTGAATAGACCACTTCACAGATCACAAGCCGCCCCATCCGCCGAGAATCGATTAACATCTCGACCCACGCCTCAGCGGAATCTTCTCCATTGAAAATCGCCAACAAGGCCGAGGAATCAATCGCGGTCTTCACTTCGCTTTCTTTGGCAATGCCACTCGACCGCGAGTCTCGTCAAGCCAGCGTCTCGAATCCATCTTCAATTTACCCTTGGCGCATCCGATCGCCGAGCGCATCTGATCTTCGTCGAAAACGGGAACGGCCTTTAGATAGGGAGCCGATTCGTCAAATTCCAGGATCTGTCCCTCCTCTAGACCAAGCCGCACTCTCAAGGACTTAGGAATCGTGATTTGCCCCTTGCTGGTAATGGTTGCTTTCATGGACTTAAAGTAAGGCAATCAAGTAAGGAAATAAAGTCATACATTGCTGGGGATCATAGACTACTGTTTGCCCTCGCAAGTGCACACGATGGCATTGTAAGGACTGAATATGGAGCTCCAATCGATTGAGTTACAGATTCGTGAGGAGTATCTCCCTCAGTCGTCAAATACTCAGAAATCTTCGACTAGCTAAAATCGCTTGCCCGTGACGCCCGGTTCTTGATGATACGGGGTGTTCATGAACAACCAAAACGGCCGCACGCACGACTTCATCCCTGTTCCCTACGACGAACTCCGTCGATTGCCAGCGATGATCCAGTCCAAGGAGCACAATGCCATGCCCTTTTATCTTACCGGTCTAAAATTCAAACCTGTTTGAACGGAGAACCGTGCGCTGATCTTAGGGATAAGATCACGCCTTCTGGCGTCATCGCAATTCAGGTTCACGCCATCTATGGGAAGAAGGGGCACTTGGCGGGCGAATCGGTTCGTTTCCGCAGGATTTGACTTCAAACGCTATAAATCACAAATCGATGAATCGACGTGCTTTCTGCAAAGTCACAGTGGGGTCGCTAGCTGCCTTGAACGGTTTGGCACTGAGTGCAGCGGCTATCCCTGTTTCAGGCTACCTCTATCGGAAACCGTATTTTACCAAAGGCAGTCGACTCGTCTTTATTGGCGACTCGATTACCGACATGAAATGGGGTCGCAATGAGAAGGATCGGAACCATTATCTTGGTCATAGCTTCGTCTACTTGATCGCCTCCCGTCTCGGCGTCGACATGCCGGAGGCTGGACTGGAATTCTTCAATCGGGGCAAGAGCGGCAACAAGGTGGCGGATCTGAAGGCGCGGTGGCAGAAGGATGCGATTGATATGAAGCCTGATGTCTTGACTGTTCTCATCGGAGTGAACGATGTCAGCCAGAGCCGGGGAGCAGGCGTCGATCTGGAGCAGTGGGAAGCGGATTATCGCGAGATTTTGAGCCGCAGCCGAGAGGCAAACCCGAAATTACGGTTGATTCTGATTGAACCCTTTGTGCTTCGGGTTGGCCGATTGGATCCAGAGGAAACTTGGAAGTACTGGCGCGGACTCATTGACAGGCAGCGAGAGATCGTGGCGCGACTCGTGAAGGACTTCGATGCCGTGCATGTTCAGGCCCAGGTTGTATTTGATCTCGCTGCCGAGCAAGAATCGCCGGAACACTGGATTTGGGATGGTGTACATCCCTTACCTCAGGGGCATGAGCTCATTGCTCGTCAGTGGTTGGAGAAGGTCAGTGTTCGCTGGCCCGAGAGATGAGGCGGATAGAGGGCTGGTCGTCGAACGGCACGAGGAACAATTCCTGGACAGAGTCTGAGGCCGCGGAAGAGCAGCTTGGTGGAATCTCTCAAAGCCACAGGTGGGGAAGGTGAAGAAAGCTTATCTGTGTAAATCCGGACTTGAACTCCGGATTTACACAGATAAGCTTTCTGAAATGATTCCGCGAATCATAGCGCAAGAGTTGCACACTCAGCTCAACGAGTTCCCGATCGTGACTGTTTTGGGACCTCGTCAGGCGGGAAAAACGACACTCGCCAAGATGGAGTTACCCGACTTCGACTATGTTTCGCTAGAAGATCCTGAGACCAGAGCGATTGCCAACGAGGATCCGCGGGCACTCCTCAAGCGTCATTCGAACAAGACGATTTTTGATGAGATTCAGCGAGCTCCCCACTTGCTCAGTTATCTACAGACCATCGTCGACAACTCGCGGACAAATGGCCAGTTTGTGCTCACAGGTTCTCATCAACTCGAACTCCGCCAGGCCATCTCGCAATCTTTGGCTGGCCGCACGGGGATACTCTATCTCCTACCGCTTTCGATTCCGGAATTAAAGAATGCCGGGAACAAACTAGAATCATTTGAGGACTATCTTTTTCGTGGGTTTCTTCCCCGGGTTCACAGTCAAAACCAACGTCCGGCAACGGCCTATGCGAGCTACTATCAAACTTACGTCGAACGCGATGTGAGGCAGTTGATTCAACTCAAGGATGCGTCGTTGTTCGAGAAGTTCATGAAGCTGATGGCGGGCCGTATTGGCCAGCTGATCAACTACCAATCTCTGGGCAACGATGTTGGGGCTGACGCCAAAACGATTAAGCAATGGCTCTCAATCCTCGAAGCCTCATTTATCGTTTTCAAGCTTCCACCATACTTCGAGAATTTTGGGAAACGGGTCATCAAGTCTCCCAAGTATTACTTCGTTGATCCTGGTCTGGCGTGTCACTTGCTGGATATTGAACGTCCGGAGCAGATTACTAGGGATCCATTGGTTGGTCAGCTCTTTGAAAACCTGGTTGTTCTCGAGGTTCTTAAGGCTCGTGCGAACCAGGGCCTTAAACCAAACCTTTACTTTTTTCGCGATAGCCACGGAAACGAAATCGACCTCCTGTACAGGTCAGGCCGCGATCTGTATGCGGTGGAGATTAAATCGAGTTCCACATACCATGCTGCCTTCAAGAAAGGCTTGCAGCATTTCGAGGACAAAGTAGCCCGGCTAGCGAGGAAAACGATTGTCTACGGGGGGGCGAATAGACAGTTCACGGACGGAACCGAACTGATCCGCTACGACGAATCAGCCTCCATTCTTCACAGTTAGTGACTCTGTGAACCCTTCGCGTAGAGTGAACTCTGCGATCGAGACTCTTAGAGTCGCTCTAGCGGATGGAGTTGATCCATTGCCGGGCAGCTACGATGCTCGGGATTGCGCAGGCTTCGTGATCTAGCTCCACACCGGGATCAATCAATTCAACCTCGATGTTGGGAAATTGTTGGAAGTATTCTAGGGCTGTTCTTGAGTTCCCGACCGAAACGACCTTGTCGCTCTCGCAGTGATAGAGTCGCATGCGACCGTTTGGTTGCCATGCGTATACGTCGTTCTCTTGGAGCGCCAAATAAAGGGGATGGCTCGTATCTTCCAGCGCCTCGATTGCAACATCGGAGAGAATCTCGAAAGGAAGAGAGGGGAGTTGGGCATTGATCTCCGCGCCCGAAACCATCCCGTTGAAAAGGGGCGGAATCGCCGTCGCGAGCTCCCCGCGCAGCATGTCTGCAAAGGTGAGTTCCACGTCTTGGTATTGGGTCAAGGCGGCAATGAGGTAGGGAAGTTGATAGGGTTGCGCAAGCGGTTGGTTGGAAAGGATCTCAGCCCGGACGGTCGATGAGAGATCGTAGGGGCCGGCCATGGGAACGGAGGCTGTGACTTTGAACTCCTCCGGGTGGAGTGATTCGATTTCTCGGTGGAGTGACATCGTGGCGTAGCCTCCTTCGGAGTAGCCCAGTAGGAAGAGTTCTTCAGTCGTTGTTACCGCCTGGTTCTCAGCGAAAAGTTTTGCAGCTCGGAGGGCATCTACGGAGGCGGTCGCTGTGGGCTTGGCGAGAATGAAAGGGTGAAGAATTTCAGAATCCCCCAAGCCCAAGTAGTCTGGCATCACGGTGAAGAATCCTCCGGCAGCCATGAAGACGCCCCCGAGGTTCTCCGCTGAGTCAGGGTTAGACGGAACGTTTGTGCGTTGGAGAACGGTCGGGTGTTGATAGCTGGCTATCGGCAAAGGCTCATCCAAGCCTTGGGGCAACGCGACGCCTGCGCTGGCGAATGTGGGTGCTCCGAAGGGATCGATGGTTTCGTAAGTCAGCTTGTAAAGATCGACGTTGTAAGGGACGGATCGATCAGCTTCAGGCGGAAGCCCCGGTAGGAGCAAAAGAATAAAGCCCAGTGAGAGAGATGAGACCTCGCCGACTTTCTCAGCTGAGACGAGTCGTCCCCGCTCGATCGAGGGCGACTCTGCTGAATGCGCGAGCACTCGGAAAAACTGATGGGCCTCATCGAGGTCCAGAATGAATGAGCTCTCTACCAGCTTCCCTGCAACCTCCATCCAAGCTTGGTCGAGGATGGGTTTGGCCTGTAGCGTGTAGTGAGATGTATCAGGAATCGAGTTCCACGTGAGTTGAGCTTTTCCACCAGCCTGGGAGATGTTGAGGTGTAGTTCCGCCTTTTCCTGCCCCCACAACAGGCTAGCGCAGGTGAGCCCAAGGAACGGCAGAAGAAAAGCCCGTAGCGAGTGATTGTGCTTCATGTAGTGTCCCGAGAGAATGGCTTCGTTTGTCTAGCGAGCCAAGCTTCCCTGTCTTCAATGGGGAGTCAAGGAATTGAGTTCGGAGGAGATTTCAGTGATCGTCTTCGTTAGCGATTAATCTGATAGGCTCTCAATGGGTAGTCTTTTGCCTGCAATTTGTCGGAGAACAGAACAGTGTCGAGGTCTCGAAACACAGGGTTGAACTCCATATCAGAGTTCACCCGGTGTTGTCGGTGAACAATGATAATGTCCGCACCGCTTGAAAGGTAGTCGGTGCCGACGACATCTGGCGAATCGCCAATCCATGGCTCGTTGAGGAGGGCAGCGATGAAAAGACCGGTTCGGCTCCCAACCAAGAGCCCATCCCCAGCAATGGTTCCACTGATGTTGGCAGCCTTCATCCGTTCCACCATGTCCAGGGTGGCGTATCCGCCTGGATTCGTGATTCCCTCCAACGATGCCGCCAATCGGGGAACGACCGGAAGGGCCAAGAAGATGGCCAGTAGGATGTTGGCGAAGGTACTCGGAAAGCGGGCCCAAGCGAAACTCTGAGGAAGCCAATTGAGCAGCCCGAATCCCGCGATCACTGCTAACGGAAAGGCGGCGTAGAAGAAGCGAGTATCCAGAGGCGTCACGGTGAAAGGGAGGAAGGCAATGACGAGACCTAGGGCGGGAAACAGGGTCCACCGCCACGTCTCGGAGAATGCGACCGCTTGGAAGGGCAAGCGAATGAATAAGCAACCTATCAGGAGAATGATTCCAAGTCCGAAGGATCCGAACTCTCGGAAGATGCCAAACATCGATTTCAGATTACGTTTGATGAGAGTGTTTTGGTGGATCGCATACTCTTCGTTAGCGGAGGCAGACCAAGAGGTGTATTCGAGTCGGGAAGGATCCTCCCAGTTGGCTAGCCTTCCCTCTGCGGGGGGATTGAATTGGCCGAAACAGGGATGATATCGATCGACGTCCTGCGGCCCGGCGACCGCGTGCTCGATGGCCCACGCGCTCCCAATGGTCGCCTGCTTGTAAGTGGATGAGAGCAGGGCCCACCATGGCAACATACTGAGCACGGCAATCAGGGCCTGTGTGGCCAGGCTGGGAAGGAAGGGTTTTGTGTTGGGCTTCGCCGCGATCTTGCCGATGATGCCAAAGGCTAGCAGCGAAATCACCACGGCTGGAAGGAGCATCGCGTGGGCGTAGTAAACGGAGCCCCAGAGGAGTCCGGCTAAAACATTGATGGCTTTGCTACGAATCCGAAAGGTGTAGAGCGTGGCAGCCATGGCGTTCAGCAGGAAGGCCGCTGCCAACAAATCGGGACTGATGTACTCGACTGACCAGTGGACGGTTGCAATCGCGACGAGCCAAGCGCCCAACAGAATCGCACGAGTGGGCGCTCGGGTGATGAAGAGAAGGGCAACGGAGCCCACCCAAAAGAGTAAGCCAGCGAGACCGGTGGCCACTCGGGCGGCAGTGAGGTCTGGCCAACCGACCTTCAGTCCCAGAGCGATGATCCAGCTGATCAAGGGACTCCAGTAGCCCGATATTGCCAGTGCGAACTCACCCGAGGCATAGTGCTTCGCGAGGAGGAGGTAAGCGATACCTTGGCCGTTCAGATGGTGAACATTTTGCGCCCCTGCGATCAGCAAACCCAAGAGCAGGAATGCGAAGGCAGCGAGGAGAGTGAGTCGATACTTGGCGTGGCCAAGGATGGTCTCGACCTGTTCAGCCATTTCAAGTCGTTCCGTATCCTCGACGGATCGGAGAGTGACTTCTTTTTTCGGGATTCTTGGTTTCGCCATACAGACGGGCAAATTCTAGAACGGGTTCTTTTCTGCATCCCTGGAGCAAGACCGGAGTACGGCTTGTCAGCGGGGAAGCGAGCATGGCGGGTAAATCGGTCGACGGCGAGCCTAAACACTCGGGTTTTGGCTTTACGGAAGTCCGGGCCTACACTATTGGTGATCGTTCCTTGATGACTCTATTGCTGTGAGTTGGCGTCTATTGGCATCACTGCTTCGAGAGTCGAAATGTCGACCCGCTTGGGTCGGTTGGGATTTTGAGTGTTGAGTTAATTTTGACCGGACTGATGAGTAGGAAAAGTTTGATCGTTCTGGCCCTGCATGGGTTGCTAGGTTGGGTGGTTGTCGGGCAGGGGCAACCAAGTATTGAGTTGGTGCCGTCGTTCCTGGAACGTGATTTTGATCAGGAGGAACAGGAATTCAATCTGTCCCTTCCCGAAGGCGCGATCGTGATGTCGGAAAAGACCAAACGGCAAGCTCGGGAAGAGGAGCGCCGGCGGCGACCACGACGATCCCAACATGCGTTTCACCTTCAGAAGGACGATCGGATTGTATTTTTAGGCGATGCCTTGTTGGAGCGTGAACAATGGTATGGCCATCTAGAAACTCGACTCACCGTTCGGTACCCACGAAAAAGACTTCGCTTCCGCAATCTCTCTTGGAGCGGGGACACACCAACGGGGATGTCGCGAGCGAGCTTCGATTGGCACAAGAATGAGTCCAGTTGGTTTGAACGGATTCGACAGCCTTTGACAGAGTTCAAACCCACGGTTGTCGTTTTGGGTTATGGAATGTCGAGCTCGTTTGATGGTCTAGAAGGGCTCGATAAGTTTCGTGCTGATTTGAATCTACTGATTGATCGGATTGGAGAAGCCCTTGGCGACGAAGCCCCCAGATTTGTATTGATTGGTCCTACGAAGCACGAGGATCTTGGCGGGGATCTTCCGGACCCAGACCCGCACAATCAGGTGCTCTTTGAATACTCGATGGCGATCAGCGATATTGCCGACTCTCGGGGTTATCCATTTGTGAACCTATACGATTGGTTGGGCGACGGAAACGAGGCCCGACTCAAGCGTGCTCATACAGACAATGGAATCCACTTAAATGCTTACGGCTACTCTCGCTTGGCGGATGCCTACGGGACGGCCCTAGGGGCAGAGCCCATTCTTTGGGAATTGGGTCTGGGCCGGAATGGTCTGACGCACAGTAGGGTGACCGGTAATCGGGTGACCGATGTAGTCAATCTGGAGTCCAAGACGATCTTTTCAGTCCAAGACAACTTTTTGCCGTTTCCGAATCGCGATGCCTCAGGCAAGTCGTATCCCTCGGCAACAGTCCCTCGGCGAATCGGGTTCATGAACCTTCCTCCGGGACGACATCTGTTAAAGGTTGATGGGCAACCGATCATGACGCGAGCCCACTATGAGTGGTCCTCGGGATTGTATTTGTCCCGTGGGCCCATGTTTGAGCAGGCAGAAGAATTGCGAAAACTAATCGTCAGGAAGAATGAGCTCTTCTTCCATCGCTTCCGCCCCGCGAACCATACCTACTTGTTTGGTTTCCGTAAGCATGAGCAGGGAAACAATGCTGTTGAGATCCCGATGTTTGATCCCCTCATAGCCGAACTGGAGGAAGAGATTGATCGGCTCTCGATGCCCCGAAGGCATTTCTACGAACTTGTGACCTTAAACGAAGGCGACCCCGATCCTGCGGAGGACTTTGACCCGAGGCGAGTCACCCAGAAGAAGAATCAGGATTCACGTTTTGAGCAGCCCGTAATTGAACAACCCTTGCCTGAATTCAAGCTGGCGGAAGGATTGGAGATCTCGCTCTACGCTCATAACCCACTTCTTCACAAGCCGATCCAAATGAACTTCGATCCACAAGGGCGTTTATGGGTGGCCAGTTCCTCCGTCTATCCCCAGATCAAGCCGGGTCAAAGTGCGGATGACACGATCATCGTGTTGGAGGATAAGGATAAGGATGGCGTGGCTGAATCCTCCACAGTGTTTGCTGAGGGCTTGCTGATTCCGACCGGCGTTGAACCGGGCGATGGGGGCGTCTATGTGGGACAGAGCACCGAACTTCTTCACTTTGAAGATACTGATGGTGATGGCAGGGCGGATAAGCGCCGAGTGGTCTTGTCAGGTTTCGGAACAGAGGACACCCACCACATCCTTCACACTTTGCGTTGGGGACATGATGGTCAGCTGTACATGAATCAATCCATCTACATCCACAGTCATATCGAAACGCCTCATGGTGTGCGCCGCCTGAACAGCGGAGGGGTTTGGCACTTGCGGCCTGATAGTTTGGAGTTGGGTGTCTTTGTCAAAGGGTTCTGTAATCCTTGGGGGCATCATTTCGACCGGTATGGACAGTCTTTCCTCACCGATGGCGCCGGTTTCCAGGGGATCTCTTACGGGCTGCCTGGAGCGATGTATTTCACCTACGCGAGGGCGCCTCGAGTGTTGGACAGCGTGAGTCCCGGGGCCTATCCGAAGTATTGTGGATTGGAATTGTTGTATAGCGAGCAGTTCCCAGAATCCTGGCAGGGCTCCGCGATTACCTGCGATTTTCGATCTCACCGGATTGTTCAGTTCAGTTTGGACGAACTGGGGGCGGGGTACGCAGCACAGGAACAGCCCGAACTGGTCAGGGGAATGAGCAACACATTTCGACCCATTGATGTGAAAGTTGGGCCCGATGGAGCCATCTACGTGGCGGATTGGTCCAACCCAATCATTCAGCATGGAGAGGTCGATTTTCGCGACCCGCGGCGGGACAAAGTGCATGGTCGAATCTGGCGGATCACGTATAAGGATAAGCCCCTCGTTGAAACGCCCGATCTAGTTGAAGCCTCGGATGAAGTCCTGCTCGACCTTCTTCTCTCCAAGAACGCGTTCGAGCAGCAACAGGCTCGGCGGGTCTTGACCGAGCGCGGGCAAACCATCCGAAAAGCGCTCAACCGTTGGGTGGCGGCGCAAGAAGATGAATTTGCTCAGCTCCAAGGGCTCTGGATGTATCAATCCATCGACGAACTCAAGCCAGACTTGTTGAACAAGCTCTTGAAGGCGGAAGATGGAAAAGTGCGGGCCGCTGCCGTTCGGGTACTGCGTTTCTGGCAGGACCGAATCGGAAGCAGTCGTGTTCTCTTGGCCAATAGCGTGAAGGATGAGCACCCTCGGGTCAGACTAGAGGCAGTGCGAGCGCTGGCTCAGGATCGAGATGCATCGTCTGCGGCAGCCGTTCTGGAGGGCTTGGAGCAGCCGGTCGATCGTTTTCTCGATTATGCTTTGTGGTTGAGCATGAATGATCTGGCTGAACCTTGGGTGAATGCGATTCGGACCGGGCTGTGGTCGGCGGAAGGAAGAGAAAAGCAATTAGAGTTTGGATTGCAATCCATCGATTCGGGTTTGGCTAGCCAAGTCATGGGTGAATTGCTCGAGGGGCAGACGCTGGATCGCAAGGGCTCTGGATCTTGGATTGAGCTGATCGGCAAAGCCGGTGGGGTAAAGGAACTGAACCACTTGTTGCGCCAAGTTGCCAACGGAGGCTTTGATTCGGCGGCGAGCTTGCGTGCGCTGGATGCACTGAGCGAGGCTCATCGACTTCGCAAGCTGAGGCCGCGGGCAGAAGCCAAAGAGGTGGCGCGATTGTTCGAGAACTCGGATTCTGCCATCCAAGCCAGTGCGTTGCGGTTGGCGGGCGCTTGGAAGTTGACTGCTTTTGAGGGAGAGTTTGAATCCGTGGCGGCTGATTCCCAGGCGCCGATTCGAGCTCGCAACGCGTCGATTGATGCTTTGCGTAGTTTGGGTTCCCCCTCGGCGTATGGAAAACTGAGCCGACTTCTCTCCCGGGAAAGTGCGCAATCGATCCGCCCCCAGGTAGCCCAGGCGATGGCGGCCATGAATTTGAAGCGATCCATTGGGCCTATTTTGGGTGTATTGAACGAGCTCGATGAGGAAGCAGATCTGAGAGCCACCTGGGAGACGATCTTGCGTCAGAAAGGTTCCGACGAAGTCGTTACCAAAGCACTGCGCGACCAACACTTGTCCTCTGACGCAGCTCGCACGGGAATGCGGGTCGCGCGAGAAACGGGCAAGAATCTCTCCGAGCTCCTGTTGAGTCTTGAGCAGGCTGGAGATCTCGATCCTTCTCAAGATAATGCGGGTCGTGATCGGATTGTGTCCCTCGCTCAGGAGGCTCTGCGAGGAGGCGATCCAGATCGAGGGGAGTCGGTTTATCGACGATTGGAACTCGGGTGCGTCATGTGTCATGCGATTGGTGGTGTTGGGGGACAGGTGGGGCCGGACTTGACCTCGATTGGTGCCAGTGCCCCGATGGACTATCTGGTGGAATCACTGTTGGCGCCGAATGATAAGATTAAAGAAGGGTATCATTCCATCATCGTTGAGACGAATGATGGCGAGGAGTACAGCGGAATTCTTGTTCGGGAAGATGCGTCAGAACTTGTGATCCGGAACACAGCTAATCAGATGGTTTCGATTGCGAAGACCAATGTTGCCAATCGGCTCGCGGGTGGTTCTTTGATGCCAGCCGGTCTGATTGACGGATTGCAGAACAATGAGAAATTGGATCTGTTTCGATTCCTCTCTGAACTCGGCAAGCCGGGGCGGTTTGATGCGGCACGAGGGAACGTGGCTCGACATTGGCGATTGCGTGCGGGGCGCCATACGGATGAGCAGTTTGGCATCGAGAAGATTATTGCAGAGCCAGATGGCAACCAGTGGCGTTCCGCCATGACCTTGGTTGACGGTCGTCTTCCGCAGGACACGATGAGAGAGGCCCTGAGTCTTCGCAATATCAACCAGGTGACGAGTTTGATCGGACTCTTTTCGTCAACGCAGTTGCAAGTCGCACGCAAGGCAACCGTGACTCTGAATTTCTCTGCTCCCGATGACACCTTGCTTTGGGTGGACGGTCAGTCCTATCCGTATGCTGATCAGCGTCGCCTCGAGTTGGATGCTGGCACTCACAGTATCGTACTCAAACTGAATCCTCGAAGTCTGCCGGAGTCAATTCGTGTCGAATGTGATGAGGGGACGTTCCTTATCGATTAGATCTTAGAGCGCTTATTTCATCATATACTTCAGATCAGAAGTCAGAGTGGGGTAAGCCCACATGAAATTTCCCAGGTCGGAAGCCGTGATGCCGTGTTTAATGGCGAGGGCGAGTACGTTAATCACCTCTGAAGCGTTATGACGTGCCAGGTGGGCTCCGATGAGGGTGTTCGTGTCGTTGTCGATCAAGACCTTGTAGCCTGAATGTTTTTCTCCAATCCGTTTTGAGGAGGGCCAGTTTTTCGTAGTGCCTTTATTGACGCGGTAGTTCAGGCCTTTCGCTTGGGCCTGCGCTTCGGTGAGGCCAACCGAAGCTAGGCTGGGAATTGTAAAGACAGCGCTGGGGATGACGTCGTAGTCCACTTTCTTCGCGTTGTTGTGAAGGATATTGTGTCCAGCGATTTTGCCCTCCTCATCGGCGACCGTCGCTAGCATAAACGGAGTGGCCGCGCAGTCTCCGATGGCATAGACGCGTGGGTTCGAGACGCTCTGCATGAATTCGTTGACCGCAATCCCTTTGTTGGAGCGTTCCACATTTCCGAGATCGTCGGAGACAATACTGGTGTTCGGAACTCGTCCCGTGGCTTCGACGATGAGGTCGGTTTGGTACGATTGGCCGGAATCTGTTTCAACGCACAGGCCATCGTTCGATTCGATCACGGCCTTTGGAGATTCGTTGAGGATGACGCGAATCCCATGTGCTTTACTAGCCTCAAGAATCACATCTACGATATCGGAATCGAACGCCTTGAGTGGTTGCTTCGAGCGATGGATGATGGTCACTTCCTCGGCTCCTGCATGGATGGCGATGTGGGCGAATTCGAATGAGATGTAGCCGCCTCCGATGAAGGTGACTCGTTTGGGGAGTTCGGCTAGATTGAGAAAACCTTCGCTGTCTTGGATATGCTCCGCTCCTGGAATATCGGCCCGCCGTGGTTGCGCGCCGGTAGCCAGCACGATGTGTTTCGCGGTCAGACGATCGTCCCCAACGGTCACTTCGTTTTGAGCGGTCAAGGTGGCGTGGCCGTGGAATGTTGCGACACCTGCTTCTTGCCAGTCTTTGACTTCGCCTTCGGAACGTCCTTCCAAGAACTCGTTCTTGAGAGCCTGCAAAGCCTTCCAGTTGGTCTTCGCAGAGCCGTCGATGCCGCGTCCCAAGAGATCTTTGGCAGCGGCAATGGCCTCAGCATTGCAGACGAGGTATTTCTTGGGTTGGCAACCCCGCAGGGCGCAGGTGCCGCCGTACGGACGTTCGTCGACAATGGCGACTTTCTTGCCGGCGTCATTTAGAGTCGTGATGGCGTAGTAGGCGGAGGTACCTGAGCCAACAACAATGGCATCGAAGGAATGGTTGTTCATTTGTAAGAAAGGGTCGTGAGCGAATCCTTGGTTGTCTGACGGGACCTCGGGAGATTAGGTGGAGATGCGGCTAATTCTCAAGTGTCGAATGACTCTACCAAGACACCGATATGAGTGGGCCCCCAGAAGGCGGGATTCAATCGCAAACTACCACCAGAGTTGGCGATTGGGGTTTCCGAAGCGATACTCCATCTCGGCAAAAGGGCGCCATCGGACACTGCCATCAAGGAAGAGGAAGTTCCCGCCCGAAGGTCGCTGTTGATTTAGATGGCTCGTCCTAATGTGGGGAACAGTCGACGCGGGAACTTTGGTGAAGTTGGTGTCCTTCTCTGACAAGACCCAGTCGAAGCTAACTTCAGTGTCGGATGGGTTGGGATGATTCAGGGTTTCGAGGTATTTGTAGTCAGGATCTCGAAGGGGCGGAGGGCCTTCCCGCTTGATCAGCCAAATGTATCCAGTGACTCGGTTGATCGGGCTAAAGTCCCACCATAGATCGACGTCCTTTACGCTGGAGGATGGACAGTAAAGGATTGAGCGATTCGCCCCGGCGTCGGTAATGATATCCGCTGTCGGAAGGGGCAGATCCCATAACCATCCGTTTCCTCTGGCTGGGTGAGACGGCAGTTTGTTCCCGTTTTCGAGGGCATACATCTCGAAGGCCAATCCCACCTGTCTGAGATTGCTCATGCACTTGGTGCGGCGTGCCCGTTCTTTCGCCTTGGAGAGAGCGGGGAGGAGCATGCCAGCGAGGATGGCAATGATGGCGATGACGACCAAGAGTTCGATGAGGGTGAATCCAGCCGGTTTCTTGGGTATGACGCTTTGCATGGTCGCGTGCTCGATTCGTTTTGCCGCCATTCGAGTGGCGATGATTGCGGCGCCTTGGGCGCGAAAAAGTCAAGGCTTAGGGGATCCTATCCCTTTACCCTGTGTGGTGCAACCACAGCCACCGCCACACCCTGGAGCTTTGGGCTTTATTGCTCGCCAAAGGAAGGTGCAGACCGTGATCGCGACGATGACCACGGCGGCGGTCGCTTGCCAATCGACTGCAGTCATACGGAATCTCAGTAGCCGAGGAGTGAGCCTACCTGATAGACTAGAAGGGCGGCGAAGTACGCTGTTGCAGTCATATAGCCCACTTGGAACAGGGGCCACTTCCAACCGTTGGTCTCTCGTTTGACGATTGCGACCGTGCTCATGCACTGCATCGCAAAGACGTAAAAGACCATCAGACTCAGGCAGACGAGGGGCGTGTACATGGCCGATCCGTCGGGTCGAGTCTCCGCTAGCAATCGGTCTCTGAGCGGGAGAATGTCTTCATCTGATTCTTCGACGGAGTAGACGATCGACATGGTGCTGACGAACACTTCTCGAGCGGCGAAAGAAGCGAGGAGCCCGATGCCCATTTTCCAGTCGTAGCCAAGCGGCTTGATGAGGGGTTCCATTGCATGGCCTACCTTGCCGGCGATGCTCTCAGAAAGTTGAACGGCGGGATCTTCAGAATCGGACTTGGGATACGTGGCAGCGGCCCAAAGGAGGATTGAGATCCCCAAGATAATCGTGCCCGCTCGGCGAATGAAGATCCGGGTGCGTTCCCACAATTGCAGGAAGATGCCCTTGAATGAAGGCGCTTTGTAAGAGGGAAGCTCAAGGATCATGGGGGAGCTTTCGCCTTTCATGAGACCTCGGTTGAATAACCAAGCGAAGACGAAGGCTCCGAAAGTTCCGAGAAAATACATGGAGACCATGAGTCCTACTTTGGTCAGAACAGGGATTTGCTCCGAGGGAATCATCGTCGCAATCATGAGCAGGTAAACCGGGAGTCTGGCTGAGCAACTTGCCAGTGGAACGACCAGAATTGTGATCAGGCGATCTTTTGGGCTGTCGATCGTCCGTGTGGCCATGACGCCTGGAACGGCGCAAGCGTACGAGCTGAGTAGGGGGAGAAATGATTTTCCGTTGAGGCCCACTTTGCTCATGAGGCGGTCCATGATGAACGCGACTCGGGCCATGTAGCCGGTGTCTTCCATGAGACCGATGAAGAAGAAGAGGATAAGAATCTGCGGCAGAAAAATCACCACTCCGCCCACACCCGCGATGATACCGTCGGTAATCAAATCGCGGAGATCTCCCGGCGGCATCATGCCTTGAACGGCGCCGCCGGTTGCCTCGAAGAATGTTTCGATCCATCCCATCGGGCCGTCGGCGATGCTGAAGATGAGGTAGAACAGAACGGCCATGATCGCCAGCACGGTAACCCATCCCCAGAGGGGGTGGAGCAGAATTCCGTCCAGTCGATCAGTCAGTGAGGCTTTCGCCTCGCCCGGCCGACTGACGAAGCGTTCGCAATGTTCGTGAATCCAATCATAGCGAGCGGAAACGATTTGATCCTCCCAAGCGGGTACGTCTTTCTCTAACTGAGCTCGAGCCGATTTGATAATTGGCCATTGGGAATCGGTAATGCCGTGGTGGCCCGGATCATGTTGGGAGAGGAGATAAAGACTTTCACAGGGGTTTGCATCGGCCGCAACGACGCTGGAGCTGAGGAGTATTTGGTGCCCCGAATTGAGGCCATTGCGGATGTCTTCGCTGAGTTTGAGATCGATCTCAGCGGGAGCTGCGAGATCCTCTTTTCCCATGGCAAACTTGAGCTCTACGAGACCCTTTTGTGAATTCGCTTGCATTGGAATGACGGGGCAACCAAACCGTGTTTCGATTTGGGAGAAATCAACCTTCAGGCCTTTTTCTTCCGCAACGTCGATCATGTTCAGCACGAGGATTGTTGGGAGACCCAGTTCGAGAATCTGAGTTGCGAGGTAGAGATTGCGTTCCAGGTTGCTCGTATCAATGACACAGATGACGCGATCCGGCTTGGGGGTGTCCTCGCGTCGGCCGAGTAGCACGTCCCGGAGGACAGCCTCATCTGGTGATCGAGCGTTAAGGGAGTAAGAGCCTGGCAGATCGATGAGTCGGATTCGTTCTCCCCGCGGCGAGGTGCATTCGCCTTCTTTCCGCTCTACCGTGACGCCGGGGTAATTGCCGACCTTTTGACGGAGCCCTGTCAACGCGTTGAACACGGTGGTCTTACCGCAGTTGGGGTTTCCAACGAGAGCGTAAGTCAGGCGGGATTTCTGGGGTGAGGCTGCAGCTTGGTCTGGCATTTTGGCGGAAGCAAAGGGGGTGCTATTCCGTTGGTCGAATTTCGATCAGCTCCGCCTCTTGCTGGCGGAGCGAGAGGAGCGAACCGCGAACTGAGATTTCGAGGGGGTCCCCCAGCGGGGCACGGCGGATGAGTTGAATCTTGGTTCCAGGCAGAACGCCCATTTCTCGGAGTCGTGTCAGGCCGGCGACGCCGTGAGGAAGGGAAACGATGACAGCGTATTGGCCGGTCGGTAAGTCGGAAAGTTTTTGAGTGTCGGACATGGGGCAATCGGGCTTCAGTCGAGTCGAGTGGGGCTGAGGCTACCTGCCATGGTTGAGGGAGGCAAGAAGGTGATAAAACCTCCTGGACTCATTTCCAGTTGGGTCACTTCAGGCGACTGCCGTGTCGACCCAGATGGTTTCTGCGAGTTGTCGACTAAGACAAACCTTGGAATTGCAGACTTGGCAGAGCATTGCGCCGCCTTTGTTTAGGATTTTTACTTCGGCGTATTCGCAGAATCCCATTTCTCGTAGGCGATGACAGAGACCCGGTTGCCCGGAGAGCCGCTGGACGCGGACTCGCTGGCCTGGTTTGACCTCGTGCAGGCAGACGAGATTCTCGTTGCTTTGGTGCTCCATCAGCTTAATTACGACTTTATTCACGTCCTTTACGGGCGTGTGAGCAATTTATTGAGAATAGGTCTCAAGAGCAACAGTATTTTTCAAAATCCGTCTACGGGAATCAGAATCAGTTCGAAAAATGCCCATAATCGCCTTTTTCGATGGAAAAAGGAGTGAAGTGGGGTGTCGACGGAAGGCGATTGGAGGCTCTTCAGTCGCGCTGCTGCTTCTTTCTGGCAGCCAGTAAGTCGTCCTTCAGCTCACGAGGAAACTCTAGAAACATCGCGGTCTCGATCTTCACGAGCTTTCGGTGGATGAATTTCATTCGCTCATGCAGGGTTGCACCCGGAATGCTTTGCTCGTCGGGATGAGTACGCTGGATGATCTCTTCGATCTCGTCCTTGAGTTGGTCTAGGTCTTGGAATACGTCAGCGTTCATGAGGTCGGCTTTGGGAATGCTCCCTATGTTTCATCATTCCCCAATGAGGGAAGAATTCAAGCAGCTAACCGCGGCGAATCTCTGAACCGTTGAATCGAATCGTGATGCGGTAAACCTGCTTCTCACGGCAACTGATGATGCCGGTTTTAAGATTTACCTGCTCAGGAATCTCGATTCGGTGAATGTCGATAACCGCGTGATAGCCCCGTTCACTGAAGATGTCGATGAGCATGGTGAGCGCATCGGGATCATTGAGAATAGCGTCTTCCGTGTTCACCGAAGCCACTCCTGATATGGCATGGCGCACCACCACCGGCATGATCTTGCGTTCGATGAGCTCGATCACTTTGTGAAAGAGATCTCCGTGGTTCAGCTCGTAATTGTCGAGGCGACGCACGAGATCCTGTCTCGCATGCACGATGATGTGGCTAGCAAGGGGGAGAGTCCGGAGACGGTCAAAGGTTTGAGGGTCAAGCTCCAATGAGCTTTGGTATCGTAACTCACCCAGGATATTCTGCTCCACTTCTTTGATCGGCCCCTGGGCGTTGATGAAGTGGTAGAAGTACGTTTGTTTGAGAGATTGCAGCGCGTCCCAGGTTTTTTCTTTGAAGACGCGATACCGATGCCGTGCAGCTTCCGTGTCGAGGTCGGTGGGACGGAGTTCCTTCTCCTCTCCAATACCTGTGGTTCTGACCTTCTGATTGTAACGTTCGATTTCTTTCCCGCGACTAAGTTGACGCTCAATACTTGTAGGTTCATCCACGAAGAGAACCATGACATGAATGGTGGGCTGTCGAAAATGGATCCTTAGCGGAGTGTCGAAGAACTCGTGTCGGAGTTCGTTCATTTTTGCGACCAAAAGTTTAAGGCATGCGACTTGTACTTTCGTTCTAGGAAATCCATCAAGCACCGCACCGTCGCGATACTCTTCCTCAAGAAGCTTTCGGAAGACAAGACTCATCACTTCGCGATCGCCGACCATCCCGCCCTTGTCTTTGATGCGTTTGGCTTCCGGGCTTGTGAGGAGTGAACTCACGACGATTGAATCGCAGGTGAGCCCGCGCGAGGCTAGGATGAATTTTGTGTGGGTGCCCTTACCGGAACCCGGGGCTCCACCCAAAAGGATGAGTTCTTTGGCGAAACGGAGGTTCTCTCGTCCGAACTCATTCTCTAAGTCTTCCCAAACGTGATTGAAAATCAGTTGGGCATCCTTGATCTCCAAATCTGGATCAGACTTGTGAGCGGGCTGGCCAACCGGTTCTTGCTGTTTCGGTTCGCTTATTAGGTTTGATGTTGTGGGGTCCATAAGGGCATCGGTCCAAGAGAGGATTGAACGTGAAACCCATCCTAGCTGGCAATGATATTCGAGTGCTTGTGTGCCTCATTCCAGGCCAAGCATTCATTGTTGGAATGAGTTCTGCTAATGTTTCGACCTAACGATTGAGGGTCGTCAAACCTTCGAGTCGTTAGTAGAGAGGGCGAATTGGATGCACAGGGAGATATCAAAGCGAACGGGTTGGGCTCGGCGGGAGGCTAGGAGTCGAGCCCGTTTGGCGGGTTGTTTTGTGAACGGAGTGTTTATCTGGCTTTGTGGCTTCTCTGCCGTCGCGCATGCGAGTGAGTTGGTATTTGAGAATCCCAACTTTCTGGAGGGTGACACTGGATCAAACGTGCATGAGATCGAGGTTTTGCTCGACCAGTCGAGCCGTCAGCCGGTGCGGATTGGCTTTAGCACGCGAGCGGCCTCGGCGACCGTTGGTGAAGACTTTCAGGCTGCGATGGGTGAGCTGGTCTTTGTCCCCGGAGCTTTGGAGCCAGGATTGCCCGGGGCAAACGAATCCGAAGATCCGCTGACTCGGGCCCTTGTGTTAGCTGAAGGTTTTGGAGTCGATGTCTTGGCCGAGTTGGACGATCCGGTGGGACTTGCGTTTCCGCCCCAGGAAAGTCCGTTTGGTGATTCACTCTATGCAGCTTCCTTGAACCAAAATGGGATTGGAGTGAGTGACTACCTCGTGCGGATTAACTTTCTGGGAGAGATTGAGGACTTTGTTGCATTGTTCCCGGAGGCGGATCCGACCAGTTTGGAGTTTGCGCCGACCGATAGCCGCTATGGCGATTATTTGTACGTCTCCGCCAACAATCGCGATGGATCTCGACCTGGCGATCAGGGAGGGACGATCCAGCGGGTAGATATTGATGGGAATGTGGTTGACCTAACGCCCATTGGGATTCCCTTCGGGCCTGGAGAGCCGGGTGAGTTGGCGTTTGGCATCGGAACGGACTTTGGTGATTTGTTATTCCTGGCGAATTCAGTCGGCAGCCCGGGAGACATTCTGGGAGTGCTCCCTGATGGGGCGCTCTCCATTGTGGTCGATGATGGCTTATTCGAAGATCAGGATTCTGGTTTAGCTCCGCGATCTCTTGCGATTGACTTGCAGGGCAACTATGGGGGGCTCGCCTACTTCGGCGAGTTTGGTCGACGGTGTTCTTGTCTCAAGAAGCTTTATCCTGACGGGAGGGTTGAAGCGTTTGTGGATTCGTTGCCCGGAGATCCTCATGCAATTGCCTTTGCCCCAGACGGACCTTTTGAAGGACATATGTTTGTGGCCTTGGACGATGGAGCGGAGGGTTCGGTGGTGAGAGTTCTACCGAGTGGGGAAATCCTTGATTTTGTTAGCGGGCTGCAAGGGTTTCTAATTGGGAATGGGAAGGATGTGATCGAGTTTTCTCACGACGGAAGTGTGATGTATCTCGCCGATTATTACGGGGACCGGATTTATCGGATCGCACCTTCGACAGTATTGCAATTGGAAATCGTTGGGGATGTGAAGGGGGAGTCTGACGAAGCCGTGTATATCGATTTTGAGAGTCCAACTCTTGTAGGCCTCGATCACGAGGCCATGCTGGTGACGATTATTGATGATGACGATGGGGATCTCCCTCCTGCGATCGAGTTTGAATCTGAAATCCGTGTCTTGGAAGATAGTGGTGCTCATGCGTTCTTTGTTGGTCTGCAAGATGATCAAACACCTTTGGATGTCATGATGATTGATGTTGCTCTCCAGGATTCAGAGTTGATGAGAATCCAGCGAATACGCCGAGACGAAACCGAATCGGGTGTTTGGATTGAATTCGAAACAATCTCGGATCGCTTTGGTCGCTCCACTCTGGAACTCAAAGTCTTGGATTCTCTGGGGCAGGCTGCGGGAATGGAGATTCCAGTGACGGTGGACCCAGTCAATGATCCTCCTAGTCTCCTGCCGATAAGCGACGTTCATGTTCCTCTAGAACAATCGCTTGTCGAGGTGGGACTCGAAGGCATCGGATCCGGAGCGGACAATGAGCTGGATCGATTGGGCTTGAGTGTGTCGATCCAGGGAAGCTCGCCGTTGCCGTCGGTCAGCGTTGTCTACACATCACCCGATGACACGGGCCAGCTGTTGTTTGCAGTGGACGATGCGGTTCGGGTTGATGGTTCGGGTCATTTGGTTGAAGTTGTGCTCGACGACAACTCGGATGCCGAGAGCTTCACTAGGCAACAGTTTCGGCTAACCTATGAGGCGATCCCGTCTATTGAACCTCCTGAGGATCAAGACCCGATTGTGCGAATCTTATCTCCTGAGCCGTTTCAGATCATTGTCCCTGATCTATCCTTCCATCCTCTGTTAGCGACGGTCCCGATTCGTTTCCAAGCGATCGATGATCGTCGGATTGATCGAGTGGAGATCTATGCGAATGATCGACGAATTGGTGAGGTCCAAGGGGGAAGCGAAGCGTTTCTTTGGGACGAGGTGGAGGTTGGGGACTATCGGCTGATGGTGGTGGCCTTCGACGATGCGGGGCAGCAGGCAAGTAGTGATCCGGTCGATTTTGCTGTTTCTGGAATCGCCGGAAGGATTGCCATCGTTCGAAACCACAGTGCTCCCGAGATTCGGGTGCTAACGGAGTATCTCTACGAGATCGGGTATGAGACAGACCTCTATCGGATGAGGGAGTGGGAAGTTTCTGAACTCGACGCGTACGACCTCATCATTTGGCATCAATCGGCGGAGGAAGCATTTGAGCTCGATGAGGTGAGATTGGCGGCTATGCATGCGTTACATGATTCGGGCATTCCGTTCTATTTTATCGGTGCCGGGCCCTCCCAGGCCCTCTCTGAGTCCTGGTCGAATCTCACCGGCTTCGGCCGCATTCCAGATGGACCCGATTCTATCCAAGCTGCCTTTAGCGGAGAAGCGGTTGAAGAGATTCAAAACGGGAGGTACGGGCGAATAGGAGAAGCGGCATTTGAGATTCAAAGCGGTTTTGGGGTAGCCGAAACTTTTGGCTCGTTTGTAGTTGCCGGAACCCGTGAACGGGCAGCGATGGTGGCGTATCCCGGACCTGACGATGTCAACGGTGGGGGTGTGCGGAAGGTCAGTCAGGTGTTCTCAATCTTAGGACCTCATTCTCAGGGCCGTGAGGCGTTGTTTCGGAGCCTCTTTCAAAACAGCGTCTGTTGGCTCTTGAGATGCGCCCCGTGTAACGCGGTCGATCTGGAGTTGATCGACCCCGAGGAGCTGGAGGTCTCTGGGCGTGAGTCTCAGATCGCCTACCGCGTAAAGGTCAAGCACAGCGGCGAATGCGAGGGAACGGGCGTCAAACTGGACCTTGAGATTCCGGATGGAGCACGAATAGCGCACGCGGCTTCGAGCCGTGGGGTGGTGCAGGTGGAGCCAAGCGGCTTGCGGTTCGAACTGGGTCGCATGGCGAGTGCTTCTGAGGCGTTGCTTGAGTGGACCGTTGATTTTTCCCGATCAGGGGAGGTAAAAATCATGGCGAACCTCACCTCGAACAATGTTGAGGTGACAGACCTTAACAATCGCTTCGAATGGACATCTTCAGTTGTCGGTTTACCCTCTGAGGCCGCCGCGACGCTTCAGATTCGGATGACCCCTCTCGGAGGGCTTGAAATATCGGTTGATGCACTCCAACGGGACCCTGGAGCGGTCTTCCAGATTCAGCGTTCGCAGGATCTCAGAGCGTGGGAGACGTGGAAAAGTGTCTCTGCAGGCAATTGGGAGTCGATTTCATCGAATTTTGGCGTCGGTGGTCAGTTCTTCAGAGCCTTCGCGGTCGATTAGCCTTGCTCCGAATCCGACTTGATTCCGACTTGATTGAATGGAGGCCAAATGTGCCGCGAAAAGCACAGTTGCCAGATGCTTGGATTCTCATTATAAAGGCGGCACTCTGAATCACAGGGCGGCAGCGCTCGAACAAATCAATACGAACGAAACGAATTCCGACTTCAAATGAGAGCCAAATTGAGACAAAGCGGCTTTACCCTGATCGAATTGCTCGTGGTGATCGCGATTATTGCGATTCTTGCGGGTATGTTGCTTCCAGCACTGGGTAAGGCGAAGTCCAAAGCACAGGGTGTGTTTTGCATGAATAACACCAAGCAGCTGATGCTCGCGACAACGATTTACGCGAGTGATTATGACGATTGGCTGTGGCCGAACCCTGACAACGGAAACACGAATCCAGGCCAAAACTGGTGTCCTGGCCAGGCGGGCAAAGGTGGCGGACAAGAATTCAACCCTGATATTCTTGATGACCCCACTCGTTCTCTTCTCGTTCCTTACGGAGCGAATCACAAGCTCTTCAGCTGTCCTGCAGATAAACGAACGGGACGATATCAAGGTCCTCGAGCAGATCTGCAAGGCACTTTGGTCCCCAATGCTCGTTCAGTCGCTGCGAGTCAAGCGGTCGGAACCAATCCAAATCGGAATCGTGGCAAAGCACCCGTGGATGGTCCTTGGTTGGATGGCACTCACAATCACCGAGCTGGGCAGACATGGCGAACGTATGGCAAAATGTCGGACGCCGTTGACCCAAGCCCCTCTGAGCTTTGGGTGATCATGGATGAAGACGAGAACAGCATCAACGACGGTGGCTTGGCGGTGATCGGGCCTGGAGCCGGGACCTTTCGTATGATTGACTGGCCTGCAACCTATCACAATCTGGCAGCGGGTATCGCTTTCATGGACGGCCACTCTGAGATTCACAGGTGGAGAGATCCACGAACCAAGGTGTTCCAAGGCAATGTTCGAATCGCTAATCAAGAAGGCAATCAAGATATCATTTGGTTGTCTGAGCGGACGGCAGGTCGTTTGGACGCTGGGCGATAGTCTCGGTCGAAAACTTTGATTTACGATGGGCTCGGTTCGCCGAGCCCATTTTTTGTGCCCGCCCCTGATCCGATTGACAAAATGGCTTCGGCCGCTGATGATTTGCCCTTCTTATGAGATTCTTCCTTTCGACGTGTTGTTTGTTACTCGTATGCGTGGGTGTTGCGTGCGGTCCTGGAAAGACGCAGGTAGATGCCAGTTCACTAACTGGTGCGTTTGGCGATGCTTCGCCAGAAATCCAAGGGCATATTAGCTCGGTTGTTTCGGCTGTCTCAGCAAACGATTACGAGGCTGCCCTTGGCCCACTGCAGGCGGTGATTAAGAACAAGTTGAGCCCTGAGCAAACCAGTGCTCTGACAGCATTGCTAGCGGATATGCAGCGAGTGGTCGTGGAGAATCAGGATGATTTCTCGATGGATGTTTACAATGGTCTGAGTGACCTAGTGGGAACCCTTGCTGGGAATCCCCCCATCAACATGTAGTTGAACCTCTGGCCTTTGAAGCAGCTGAGGCTTGATTCAAAGGGTAACCCAAAAATGCTTTGGAGCCACGTCGAGCGACGTGGCTCTTTTGTATTCATTCTTCTACTCGAAACTCGCGAGGAGGTAGTTTTTCTTTCCTTTCCTCAGGAGGATAAATCGATCGAACAGAAGATCTTCAGAAGTCACCTGCGTTTGAGGATCTTTTTGGCGGATGTTGTTGAGGTTGATCCCACCCCCAGCGATGTCCTTTCTGGCCTGTCCTTTTGAGGGGCAGAGCTGGGTATCAACGACGAGGTCAACCAGCGAGTACTCTTGGTCTAGATTAGCTTTCGGAATGGTCGTCGAAGGCACTTCGTCGATGATGTCCTTGAAGGTCTGTTCTGTGATTCCTTCGAGATTGCCTCCAAAGAGAATCTGACTCGCTTTCTGTGCCTCGGCGGTTGCTCCCTCTCCGTGAATCATCGTGGTCATTAGCTCCGCAAGCGCCTTCTGTGCAAGCCGACGTTCCGGTGCTTCGAGATGTTGGTTCTCGAGTGCTTCAATCTCTGTTCGAGAGAGGAAAGTAAAGTACTTCAAGTAGCGAATCACATCCCGATCGTCCGTGCGAATCCAGAACTGATAGAAGCGGTAGACGCTCGTTTTGTTTGGATCGAGCCAAATAGCACCTGCCGCCGTCTTGCCAAACTTAGATCCGTCTGAGTTTGTGATGAGTGGCAATGTGATTCCGTAGACGGTCTTGCTGATTTTCTTTCTGCTCAATTCGATTCCGGCGGTGATATTGCCCCATTGATCGCTGCCACCAATTTGTAGCTCGCAGTTGAATTCTTTTCTCAAATGAAAGAAATCGAAGGCTTGAAGCAGCATGTAGCTAAATTCTGTGTAGCTGATCCCTGAATCGCGGTCTTCCATTCTCGCTCGGACGCTTTCTTTCGAAACCATCATGTTGACCGAAAAATGCTTCCCGATGTCTCGCAAGAAATCGAGGTAGCTGATGTTTCCGGTCCAGTCGGCATTGTCGAGAAGCAGTGCCGGATTCTGCTCGGCTTCAAAGTCGAGGAGCTTCGCGAGCTGAATTTTGACCTTCTGGATATTGCCGGTGAGAATCTCTCGGGTCAGGAGTTGTCGTTCTGCGGATTTCCCGCTGGGATCGCCGATCGAGCCGGTCGCCCCGCCGGCGAGAGCGATTGGTTTATGACCTTTCAGTTGGAATCTTCGTAGCGCCAAGAGCGGCACGAGATTGCCAACGTGCAGGCTGTCAGCCGTAGGGTCAAACCCACAATAAAGGGTCGTTGGCTCCGCTAAACGTTTCGATAGAGCCTCTTCATCGGTGGAGTTATCAAGCAATCCGCGCCAGCCTAGTTCTTCCAAGATCTCGGTCATTCGGGCCCATAGTGCTTGGCCTTCTTGATGAAATCAATAGAGAGCTACCGATAGAGGTGAGATATTCCTAGAGTGACCCGCTAGTCGAAATCGGAACAACTCATGAAATACCCACAGCGACGACAGATGAGTTTGCATTTGTGGTTCTCCAACTCCTGGCTACATCGTGGACACCAACGCCAGTACTCGCCAGGGGGCGACGTAGCCGCGCATTCTTGTGAGGAGTCCGTGGGATCGTCTTCGGCTTGAGGGGTTTTTGCAAGCCGGTCCGAATGACGTCCTGTTGTGGTCACGTCGTCAGTTTAGTTGCAAGGAGAATCCTCACTCAAGGATAACCCTCAATTGACACAAGTGAGCTTGACCGTGTTTCAAAAGAAAGAAGTGAGGTAACTGTTGGGTCAGTGCAGGGCGTTGAACTCAGCAAAGGCCGAGGGGGCTCATGAGTCGTTGCTTGTTCCCTGGTCCGTCATGAGGAAATCCGCGAACTGGAGCTCCATCACTTGTGAGTTCCTATGCGGATGGCGCGGCTCTCCGATGAGGCCTCTCAGCATTCACTCAACCCCGCCTCGCAGGGTATTCTGAATCTTCTGTCGTTTGGTCGAAATGGGTCGGATTTCGTGTGCGATTGGCCGACAATAGCGAGGAGAGGGTGTCGGACTTTTCATTCCGCTGTTTTGTCGTTATCTTACGGGCCGTTTGGCCCGTGTACTGCTATTCGAATGGGGCGTGTGGTTATGAAAAAGTTGTTTGCTCTCTTGATTGTCCTGGTCGGACTCTTTCGGTTGGGGCTCTCTCTTGACGGTGCGGAGGTCAAGCCCGTCATTGTTTCGATTCAGTCCTCTGACTCGGGTTTAGTCATCTCAGCCTCTGTTCCCCGGGGGTTTCGTCACGTTGTCCTGCGGTCGTCCCCGGTAGTTGATGAACCGCTGAATCATGCCTTGGCTTCAGGACCACTCTCTGGAGCAGAAAGTCAGATCACTTTCACCATTCCTGAGTCTGAGGGATTGCAGTTTCTCAGAGTTGAGGCAGGGACGGCGGTCAGTGTTCCGGAATCGGAATACATGGGGGGAGATCATTTTCAGGTTGATGAGGTAGCATCCGTAGAGCCGGAGCTCAGTTCGGACGAAATGGTGGACCATCTCTTGAATCGGGTTGCCTACGGACCGTCTTTCGCGGACCGCTCGCTGGTTGAGTCGATCGGCATTGATGCCTATGTCGAAGGCCAATTAAACCCTGATCCGGCCGCAGATCTCGAAAATGCTCGATTGATGTCGCTCGAGCGGGAACTGTTTGATGACTTTCGTCCCTTTGAGGATCAGCCGATCATTCAAGCCGGCGAGGAATGGGACTATTTCAAGGGGACCGAAGCCCCGCCTTCGAATTGGAGGGAGATCGACTTTGATGCCGCCGGCTGGTTCAAGGGGCCAACGGGTATTGGTTATGGGGACGACGATGATGAAACGGTCTTGGGCGACATGCAGCGGACCGACGAGAATCCCGGCTATTTGTCCGTGTTTCTCCGTAAACGCTTTCGCGTTGAGAACCCAGAGGCATTCGGTCACTTGGCATTTCAGGCGATGTTTGACGATGGATTCGTTGCCTACTTGAATGGCCGTGAAATCGCGAGAGCGAACATGGAAGGGCGCTTTCCGAGATACAATACAGCATCCTCCGGTAGTGTGAGCGACTATCCCGAAACGTTTTCGGCAGCCGTAGGTGAAGCATCTGACCTTCTGGTGCCTGGTTGGAATGTTCTCGCCATTCAACTCCACAACACCAACCTGACTAGCTCTGATGCCTCAATGATTCCGGAGTTGTACAACCGAGAGTTCCTAACCGAGGAGGTTTTCTCGAGAATCAAGGGGGTTGAGGAACTACAACAGCTGATTCACGTTCGGGGCGCCTTGGCCAAGAATCAGCTGCAGGCGGTCTTGGCTGAATTTTGGGAGAATCACTTCACGACAGATTTTGATAAAGTGGCAGAGCACTTTGAGGATCTCCGGGACTCGAACGAGGAGCGGTTGATCGATGATGATCAAGCTGAGATTGAAGCGGCTCAGGTGGAGTTCGCTGAATATCAGTTCTTCTATGACAATGCCTTGGGTAACTTTGGTGACCTGCTCCTTTACAGTGCCACGAGCCCCTCCCAGTTGATCTATCTGGACAATGTCTTGAACAAGGTTGGCGAACCGAATGAGAACTATGCTCGCGAGATCCTTGAGCTCTTCGCTTTCGGGGTCGACAATCGCTACACTCAAGATGACATCGAACAGTTGTCCAAATGTTTCACCGGATGGCAGGTCCGTAAAGTTCGGCATGATCAACGGCTGAGTTACCCTGACTCTGCCCGGAGACCTCCCACGCTCGCCAGTGTGGGGTCCGTGGAGAATGTCCTTCTGGACGTAGGCCCGGGTTGGAAATACTTCAAAGGAATAACCGAGCCGAGCCCTGAGGGCCGGGCCCCAACGACTGCTTGGACAGAACTTGGTTTTGATGATTCGAGTTGGCTGAATGGTGCGACCAGCATCGGTTACGGTGACGGCGATGATGCAACGACGCTTCGTGACATGCGTCGGCGAGGGAATCAACGGGGTTACTCCACGGTTTATTTGAGAAGAAAATTCACCCTCGATGCGCCGTCTGCTGAGAACCTCTTTCTTGCGATCGACTACGACGATGGCTACATCGCTTACATGAACGGAGTCGAGTTCGCTCGAAGCGAGAATATGGAGGGGCTGGGTTCCCCGCCACGCTACAATCGCACTCCCAGAGCAGCGCACGAGGTCGACCTTGGGACGGAGTATGTGAACCTGGCCGAGGTTCAACCATTGATGAAGCCTGCTCCTGAAGTCAATGTGTTGTCTGTAGAGATACGAAACGTCGAGATCACAAGCTCAGATCTTTCGGTGCATCCTCGCATAGTCGAACGGATGAGTGTTCCGGGAAGTATCGAGAATAGTGATCCAAGTGGCTTTTGGACTTTCCGGTTCAACCCAGAGGATCACGATACAGACCAAAAAGTGATCTTTGAAGGGACGCCTCACGAGATGGTTATCCCGGAAGGTCGCGAAGGCATTGAGGGCTTGCGAGATGCGACCGATGTGATCGATGCTATGGTGGGCCACCCTTCCACAGCTGAGTTTATCTCGATGAAATTGATCAACCGATTTGTTTCTGACCAGATCTCGCTCGAATCCTACAAGCGGCAGTCGGCCCCGAAGCCGTTGATCGACTTGATGGATGAGAGCATAGAAGCTTGGTTTTCGACTGAGCCCCCGGGAAATGTTCAGACCGTGATGCAGACCATTCTCGACACCGAGAGACCCGGGAATGCTTTTTGGTCGCGCTTGGCCTATCGGTCAAAGGTGAAGACTCCGGTCGAGTACATCAACAGTATGATCCGAGCATTGGATTGGAGTCTAGATCCCGAGGAACTCCCCGAAGTCAGCGAGGAGATGGGGATGCATTTGTTTACCCGCGATGATCCAGATGGCTGGTCGGAGTACGGCTTCGATTGGGTGAGTACCGGCGGCCTGCTGGAACGAGTCAATTTTGTTGAGAAGCTGGCCGACTATAATGCGGATCGGTATCTCAAGGACTGGGACGTGCGAGATTTTCTGACCAGCCACCGCCTCCGAAGTGCCGAGCAAATTATTGATTACTTCGACGAACTTTTGGTGAACGGAAAGATGTCGCAACACACGCGCGACGTTCTTCTCAGATTTAGCGAAACGACGAGCAGCGGGAGAGCTGCCCCGTTTGTTTCTACGAGAGGTGATTACGAGAAAAGGGCGGGCGAGTTGATCGGCCTCATCCTGGCAATGCCCGAATGCCACTATCAATAAGCCACAGCGATACGAAGCCCACTAAGTAGTTCAGATCAGCATGAATATCAGTCGACGACATTTTCTAAGATCGGGAAGCTTGGCCATGAGTGCCTTGGGGTTGAACATGGCGGCGCCCAGTCTGTTTCAGAGAAAGCTTCTAGCGGCACCGGGACTTGCCAACAAAAAGATGATCTTCATCTTTCAGCAAGGCGGGAACGACGGGGTGAACACGGTGATCCCTCGCGGTGATTCAGAGTACAACACTTCCACGCGTCCCACGCTCTACATTCCACCGGGCGAAGCGATTCAATCTGGAAACGGGTTCGCAGATTTCCATCCGGCTCTGGCTCCTATGATGGAGATCTACAACCACTCAAGTGTGAATGGTCAGGAAGGTCCGGGAAACCTCGCGGTGCTCCATCGAGTGGGATACGAAGGTCAATCCAGATCTCATTTTAACAGTCAGCACTATTGGCAGAATGGCATTCCTGGTGACACCGAAACAGAGGAAGGGTTTATTTATCGGTACATTAACCGGTCTGTTGACCTGACGTCGCCCGAGAATGCACTTGTTGCTGCGGGCTTGTCCGGATCTCAATTGGTAGCACTGAAAGGGGCGAACACGATTCCAAACTTTAGTCGGGCGCGGCGATTCGATCTGCCGGCGGGAGAGAAGTTCTTGGGGCAGCGTCCGGATGCTGGTGGAGTTGCAGGAAGCGGACTCTTGGGGTTGTACGGTGGGCCTGCCGATGCGGCTGGCAAACCCTACCGCAATCTGATCCACGGGGCCGGACAGACCCTGGGAGCCGCACTGACGACGGTGAAAGGAGCTCTCGATCAGGGGAATTATCAACCGGAGAATGGTGCGGACTATCCGAACAATAGCCTTGGGGATAAACTCCAAGAAGCAGCCATGTTGATGAAGCGGACAGATGTTCGCGTGATCGGGATGAAAATCGGGGGTTGGGATACTCACAAGCGACAGGGGCAGATCAATGGTTCTCACGCGAATCTCTTGGGCACAGTGGCGCAAGGTTTTCAGGCGATCTATCGGGACATGCAGTCGCAGTGGGATGATTTAATCGTGGTCACGATGACCGAGTTCGGTCGCACTTCAAAAGAAAATGGCAGTGCGGGAACGGATCACGCAGAGTCGAGTGTGATGTTTGTCGGTGGAGGTGGCGTTCAGGGCGGTGTCTACAACTGTGATGAATCAACTTGGGCTGACGGTGACATGTTTAGCAAGCGGGATCGCTACGTTGCCCGTCGAACGGATTTCAGAAGTGTGTTCGCGGAGATTTTTGAAGGGCATTTCGGGGACGATCCAAGGCAGATGGATGAGATCATTCCCGGTTACTCCTTTGCCAAGCTCGACGCCCCCTCGGACTTCAGGCGCTTGAACTTCATGCGTGCCTAGGAGGGGATCGGATATACAGGGTTCTTGGTGACCATAGCTCGCTCCGGAGAGAGAGAAGCTCGCCGGAGCTTTTTCGTGGAGAAACGTTGCGGCCGCTGGGGCTATTCCGGTTGCTTGTTTTGGTGCAATCGATATGGTTGCTCCATGAAGTTTCTTTGCTCGTTGTTCGCGCTCAGCTTGTCTCTCGTTTTTGTATCGGCAGAAGAACTGCCCTTGAAGTCTCATCCGGATTCCTCGGGTTGGAAGTCCTTGTTCAACGATTCCCTATCGAACGCTCGCTTTCCAAAAGGCGTATGGACGATATCCGATGGGATCATGACGGCATCAGAGGATCAGGCCATCTGGAGTGAGCGGCCCTATGACAATTTTATTCTAGACCTGGAGTTTAGGAATGCGGAGGCGACGAATAGCGGCGTGATTGTCTATTGCACGGATCGCAAGAACTGGATTCCGAATTCAGTTGAGATTCAGATCGCTGATGATCATTCCGAGAAGTGGTCCTCGAGTCCAAAGACTTGGCAATGTGGTGCGATCTTCGGCCACCTTCCAGCCTCGGAGAGCCGCGTAAAAAAACCCGGTGAATGGAACCGATATACCATCACGTGCCAGGATCAACGGATTACGGTGGTGTTGAATGGTCACTTGGTCACGGATATGGACATGGCTTTATGGAAATCGGCGAAGGTGAATCCCGATGGTAGCGAGATTCCCGCTTGGTTGAACCGTCCCTTTGCGGAACTGGTGACCATGGGATACATCGGACTTCAAGGCAAACATGCCGGGGCTCCAATTTACTTTCGCAACGTGAAAGTCAAAGAATTGAAATAAGGTGTGCCGCTTCGTGCCTTGGAAGTGGACTCACTCAACTCTGATCCTGGAGGCCAAGGGCGGGGACTTGTTTTATCGGGAGGATTCCATAAGATCCGGATCCTTTAACGAATTGACTTCGACAGATATCATTTGATGAGAGCGCTTGTATACAACGGACCTTGGGACATGACCCTTGAAGATCTTCCTCAACCGACCCCCGAAGCCGGCGAGGTTTTGGTGAAGATGAAGACTGTCGGAATCTGTGGGAGTGATGTTCACGGTTTTACCGGAGAGAGCGGCAGGCGAGCACCGGGAATGGTCATGGGCCACGAGGCCGTGGGTGTGGTCGAATCTGTCGGCGAAGGCGTCGATAGTCCCAAGGTGGGAGATTTGGTGACGGTCTATAACATTATTGCCGAAACCGCCCCGACTCCGGAGGAAGGGGACCCGAGTTTTCTTGCCAAGAAGGTCATCGGAGTCAATCTCGCGAAGCGCGGTGCGATGGCAGACTATCTCACGCTTCCCGCAGAAAGTGCCCTGGTTGTACCTGAGGGGGTGGAACCTTCCGTTGGGATCCTTGTCGAACCGGTCGCAGTCGTGACACACGGTTTCCACCGGCTTCAGGACAAGAATATTCGTGCCTCCCGGGCCGCCATCGTTGGTTCCGGTACGATTGGTCTTTCGGGGATTTTAGTTGCGAAAGAATCTGGAGTTGATCAAGTCGCCATTTTGGACACGATTCAAGAAAAGTTGAATCGGGGCAAAGAGTTTGGAGCGCATCCCGTAAGGGTCGAAGCCAACGACACGGCTGAATCTGTGGCTAGTCGGGTGGAGACCGCGCTCGGTGATAAGCCAGATCTCGTCGTCGATGCCGTGGGAAGCCGCTCGTCATTTCAGCAGTGCCTGGCTCTCGTGAAGCCCGGTGGAGCTGTCTTGCTTATTGGAAATTTGGCCAAAGAGGTAAACCTCCCATTGCAAGATATCGTGAGTCAGGAAGTGACCTTTGTGGGAACCTACGGCTTTGACAAGAAAGCCTTTGAGTCTGCGCTCAAGATGGTGCCAAACATTCAGGATAAGCTCGCTTCGTTCATCGAGGGTCACTGCTCGCTGGAAGAGACCCCTGCCACGATGACTAAGCTAGCCAAAGGCGAGCTTCAGGCTCTTAAGATCGTTATCGATTTCTAAGCTTCCGGTTGGGCTCCAGCTGGATTTACTCGGGCTATCTTCTGTCGGTAGAGGCAGAAGATAGTCAACGTGAGGCTGATGAATAGAGCATAGGCCTCAGGCTCTGGAACGGAAGCCAGGTAGGCAGACCCAGAACTGTTCCCGAGATCATCGTCAAGCGTGGCTCCAATAATGGCTTTTCCTGCATCGAGAGCCACGGCTCCACCGAGAAAATCGCCCTGAGCCGCATCTGAGGCGGTGAATTTAGAGATTTGGTTTCCGGTTGTGAGATCGAAGACGTAGGCGCTGCCAGAGGAGAGGCCGTCGTCGTCGTCGAACTCTGACCCAATGATGGCGAAGTCACCACTGATTCCCACCGAGATGCCGAATTGATCTCCTGCCGCGATGTCATCAGGCACCAACTTGAAAAGCTGAGAGCCATCTGAGGTATCGAACACGTAGGCGGCTCCAGCCGTCTCTCCGTCAGCGTCATGGAACGGTGCGCCGATGATGATGCGATCGCCACTGATATCGACAGAAATGCCGAAGAGATCGTTCTGGACTCCATCAGAAGCTGTTAGCTTGTGTTGTTGCGTGCCTGTACTGGTATCGAACACATAGGCAGCTCCCGCTCCGACAGTTGAGCCCGCATCTGCTCCGGGAGCGCCACCCACGACATGAGTCCCATCGGTGGCTACTGCGCTACCGAGTTGGTCGGTCGTGCCTGCGTCTCCGGCAGTAAGGATGTGGAGGTTTGAGCCGGTTGTTAGATTGTAGAGGAAGACGGACCCAGCATCGCTGTTGGCGTCGTCGTCGCCAGGATTTCCGATCGCCCCAAGGCCACCTCCGATATCAACACTCCGGCCAAAGCCGTCGTTTGTTTGGCCGTCATCAGGTTCGAACTTGTTCACCTGAGCCCCCGTGGTCGAATTGAACAAGTAGGCTGCGCCCGAACCGGTCGCGAGGTTAGTCACTTCGTTGTCCTCTCCAGTCGCGCCGACGAGGGCCAGGCCGCCGCCAACGGCTGTTGAGAAGCCGAAGTTATCACCGAGTTCACCATCGCTGGCCTCAAGTTTTGTCACCAGAGCCCCGGTGGAGGAATTGAAAACCCAGGCTGCCCCCGCATTAGAGGCAACCGAGTCGTGGTTGATCGATCCGACGATCGCTTGTCCCCCGCCAATCCCGACGGCTCCTCCGAACTGATCAGCGGCGTTGAGGTCGGTTGGAGCCAGTTTCGCGAACTCGCTGATGAGCGCCTGGGCAGATGCTGAGTGGAAACTCAAGATCGAGAGGGAGAGTGAAAGGGTGAGAATGAGATGTCGAGAAACGACAGTACAAGTGTGCGACGTACGTCTGGAAACGTTCATACCGAATCTTTCTAGGTTGAGTTGTTCCAGGCAGTGTTCCGTCCGAAGACAGAGTCGCATCACCTACCCGTGGGAAAAGGAGTAGTCGATCCTCTGGCTTTTTGAAAGAAAAAAACCGATGCGTTGGATGGCTCGAGGTGCTCGATACCTTTCGGACTGATCGATTTTGGCTGGCTTAAGCAAGCAGCTCGTGCCTTACTCGTCGCCGAAGCCGATACATATCATGAAGAATTTCTCTCTCTCGAATCTCGTCTTTAGTCTGGCCCTTGTATTCTCTCTCAATGCTCAACCTCTGGGAGCGACCAGTTTCGAAGCGGTGTCGCCCGAGACGGTGGGAATTTCAGGTGACCGGTTAGATCGCCTGAGTCATGCCTTTCAGAAGTATGTAGAAGATGAGAAGCTTCCTGGATCTACCATCCTGGTCGCTCGAAAGGGGAAGATTGCATACTTAGAATCGTTTGGCTTTCGAGACATCGAAAGCAAGTCACCCTTAGGAGACGATGCCATATTCCGCATTGCCTCACAGTCCAAGGCGATCGTTAGCGTGGGCGTGATGGTCCTCCAGGAAGAAGGAAAGCTGTTGATTGGAGATCCAGTTGGAAAGTATTTGCCTGCGTTCAATAAAACGACAGTCGCTGAGAAAACGGATGACGGATACAAAGTTGTGGATGCGAAGAGAAAGATCACGATTCGAGATTTGCTCACGCACACGGCTGGAATTGGCTATGGCGGTGGTCCTGGAAAAGATCAATGGGAGGCGGCGGGTATCACCGGCTGGTATTTCGCTGATCGAAAGGAGCCCATTCAGGAAACCATCGAGCGTCTCGCGGCACTGCCTTTTGATGCGCAGCCCGGTGAGCGTTTTGTGTATGGATACAACACGGATATTCTGGGAGCACTGATCGAGGTGGTATCAGGGCAGCCGCTCGACAAGTTCTTGGCGGAGCGGATCCTGGACCCGTTGCAAATGAAGGACACCCACTTCTATTTACCACGAGGGAAGAAAGATCGTTTGGCGACGGTCTACTCTTCAAGCTCGGACGGTGGATTGGAACGCGCCCCGAATCCTGGACACATGGTAGGGCAGGGAGCGTATCTCGATGGACCTCGTAAGAGTTTCTCCGGAGGAGCAGGCCTGTTGTCCACCGCAAATGATTATGCACGGTTTCTGCAAATGTTGCTCAACGGCGGAAGTCTCGATGGGGCGCGGATCTTGTCTCCCTCGAGTGTCTCGCTCATGACGGTCGATCACATTGGAGAGATCGAATTTGGTGGTCGAGGTGTTGGCTTTGGACTGGGCTTCTCGATTCTCAAAGACCTCGGAGCTCGTGGAACGCCTGGCGCCGTGGGTGAGTTTGGTTGGGGTGGTGCCTATCACTCAACTTATTGGGTCGACCCAGTCAATGATCTCGTGGTCGTTTATTTCACCCAACTGATACCAGCCAGAGGGGTCGATGATCACTCGAAACTGCGTTCACTCATCTATCAGGCGGTCATCGAATAGGTCGAACTCAGATGAAGGCGATGACAGCGACTAGGGATTTGGCTTTATCAGCTCTGGCTCTCTGTCTGGTGAGTTGCGGCGGAGGAAGTGTGGAGCCAAAAGAGACTGGAGTGGGAAGTGGATCGGTCTCCATTCGCGGTGAGGTTTGGGCTGACAATTGGTTTCAGTTCTATCTGGGGCACCAACTCGTAATCGAAGATTCTGTTCCGATCACCACTGAGCGGTCCTTTAATGCAGAAAGCTTTGTATTCTCTGGCGATTACCCACTGGTGCTCAATTTTGTCGTTAAAGATTTTAAGCAAAACGACACGGGGCTCGAGTACATCGGGAGTCGGAAGCAACAAATCGGGGACGGCGGTCTTATCGCGCAGTTTACGAACGCCGAGACAGGCGAGGTGATCGCAGTAACCGACCGAAACTGGAAGTGCTTCGTGCTCCACGAAGCCCCCTTGGATCCGAGCTGCGCTGGTCAGAGGAATCCACAGCCAGGAATTGGTCCATGCGGATTTCTGGAGCGTGACCAACCTGAAGGCTGGATGAGTGTCGAGTTCGACGATTCCTCTTGGGATCCGGTTTCAGAGTTCAGTGAACGCGAGGTGCGACCAAAAGATGGGTATGATCGCATCAGCTGGGACCGGTCAGCGAGGTTGATCTGGAGTTCAGATTTGAAGACGCACAATACCGTGATCTGCCGCCTCGTAATCGACAAACCCTAGCTGCAGTCTTCCGGGTTAAATCGTGGAGGAAGGAGCCATTCAACTCCTTCCCCCAACGAGTGATTCTATTTGAAGAACCTGTGCTCAGGATTACCTTGGCTGAGGACGTAGGCAATCAGATCTAGGATTTCCTCTTTCTCAAGCATGTTGAGAAGGCCTGATGGCATCGTTGAAACCTTGGAAGGTTCGATGCTCGCCACCTGTTTTCGATCGACACGTTCTCTCTGATTCGGATCTGCTAGATCGGTGTTGACCGAGACCGAGTCCCCATTGAGGTTCACGATTACTCCGGAGACAGTTTCCCCATTTGTCTTGGTGAGGACGATGGGAGCGAACTGCTCGTTGATTTCCTTGCTAGGATGGAATACCTGGTCGATGAAATCCCGCGGCGAGTAGCGGCCCCCGGCATTGGTGAGATCGGGACCGGTCATGCCGCCCTCATTGGCGAAGCGATGACAAGCGAAACAGCCGGCGGCACCGAATGCCTTTCGTCCTTTGGCATGATCTCGATCGATGAGCTGGGTCTCGGCGGCTGAGGCAATCTCCTCAAACTCCCACTCCTTGACGAAACTACGACCTGCCATGGCTTCGGCGAGTGCTTCGAGCGGTGATTTGCGAACGGGCTTCTGAGCCAGGACTTTGGACAAGCGCTCTTTGTCGGCGGGACTGAGAGTATTCACGGCGTCCGTTCGTATGAATTCGATGAACTTTGAGAAACTTGCTCCACCGCGATAGTTTGAAGCGGTGAGGAACCAGTTGAAGTACTGCGTTTGCAATTCGGTCGTCCAACCTGCTTTGAGAAAGCGGAGAGAACGGGCGTATTCCATCTGCTCCTCTTGGGTAGCCGCATCGGCAATGAGCTGCATTGCTTTAGCAGCTACCGTTGGTGATTGGAGATACGCAAGCGTTTCACACAGAACCCAGTTGAGGGGAAAGCTGGATGCTGGAAATTGAGGCTCAAGCTGAGCGAGAATCCGCGCAGTCATTTCCTGGGCTTGGCCACCAAAGCGATTGAGCGTGATTTCGTAAGCTCGTACGAGAGTGAGCTGTTGATCGTGGTTGAGCCGGTCCCACTGAACTTCGACCAGGGAATTGAGAATCTGATCCCTCATTGCCCCGTTCGGAGCGGGCGAGTCCTCTTTTCTGTGCGTCGGATCAATGCCTGTGAGGCGGGCTAGACCGAGTAGCGCTTCGACTCGCTTCCCGTGATCAGGTTCCGTCAAAGCACGATTTGACCAGGTGTTAGCCGGTTGGTGCTCAAGCGCCGTTCTGGCCGCCCACCGGATGAATCGGTCTTCATGATCGAGGTAGGGCCAGGCGATGGCGATGGCATCCGAGCTGACTGTACCGTGAAAGGTTTCCAGCTGCTTCCGAATATTGCGATCCGTTGCTCCGGAAGAATCTGGCGTCTTGAGATCAATGGGCGCAGTAGACTCGGTCCCAACATATGAAACTCGATAAAGTCCGGATTGGACACGGCGTCCGCCAATGGCGAAATACATCGCGCCGTCATTGGGATTGATAATGGCGTCGGTGACAGGGAGAGGCGCTCCAGAAACAAATTCCTCTTTGCTTCCCGTGTAGGAAGATCCGTCTGGTTGAAGGTTGACGGAGTAAATTTTGCCCCAGCTCCAGTCTAGGAGATACAGTGCCTTTTGGTATTTCGCCGGAAATTTTGCGCCGTAACCGAAGGTGACACCGGTGGGAGAACCTGGCCCGATATTTACGATTCCTGGGAGATTGTCAGGATACCATTCAGGGCGTTTTCCAGTCCCATGTCTCCAGCCATATTCCGATCCGCTTGTGACATGGTTGACGCGAGTGGGGCGATACCAGGGAGTATTGAAATCGTATTCCATATCGGCATCGTAAGTGAAGAGTTCACCATCGATATTGAACGCTGCGCCGAAGATGTTGCGATAGCCGACGGAGTAGACTTCCCAGTCTCGGCCGTCTGGCGTGATTTGATAGATGATACCCCCCGGTGCATGAACGCCCCGGTTGTGACCGCGCCCATCAGGCATGCGTTCGAGGAGGTGATCTTCTCCCCAGATAGGAGGCACTCTCGAAGATTGAAACTCGGTTGCGGTCGTGCTGTTTCCGGTTACGAGAAAGATCGACTCCTTGTCGGGAGAGAGCACGACCTGATGAACGCCGTGATCCCCGCGGGCCTTTAACGCTCGAAGTTTTTCGACTTTGTCCAGGCGGTCGTCTCCGGTTGAATCTGTGAGACGGTAGAGCCCACTATCGATCTTCCGCTCGTAGTCGTTCACTCCAACATAGAGCGAATCAAAGGCCCAGAGCATCCCATTGACCGCGCGAATCTCTGCTGGAACGGGCTCGATGGCGTCTGCTGAGAGCTTCTGGCCGAGGGCTGGGACTTCAAAGCGGTAGAGGCCGCCATACTGGTCGCTGACGATCATCCGGCCTTTGCCATCGAGGCAAAGGTTGACCCAAGAACCTTGCTCACGACCGGGAACAGAGTAGAGGAGTTCGACTTTGAAACCCTCGGGCGCGTTGATTCGATTTATGGGAGTCGCTTTGTTTTCGTTAACCGCAAGACCGGATTGTTGCTGGCGTTGGGCCATCAGTGCTGGTGACAGCGATGTGATTGCCAGGGCAATGAAAAGGATGCGTGATATTCTCATGCTAGTTTTTGTAGGTTCGGAAAAGGCTTAATCTATCGGTTTGTTATGGATTCGGCGTAGGCAAGCTCACCGGTTCGACCGTCGTAGTATTGAAAAATGACTTGTGGGTTCGGGTAGGCCACCCATCGGGTATCGCCCAGTTTCTTGGGCATATTGAATACGTTGTTTATTTGGACCACAGCGAAGTGGGGATAGAGTCGCTCGAGCCGTGGGAGATCGGGAAGGATGTAGCTACTCCAGCGAATATCACACTCCCTGGGGCCGAACTTAAACTTACCTGTTGCAGGTCGGTCGCTTTCGTCAAGCTTGGGCACATGATTGACGCTATTGTGCGGTCCACAGCAGAACTCCCAAATTCGATCGGTGATCTTGATTGCGAAACTATTGTGGAGGTCTCCGGTCATCACGAAGACGGGTTTCTCCAAGGTGTCCCAAAACTGAATCAATGATTCCCGTTCATCGAAGAACCCGGTCCAGGCTTCCTCCTTATTGGCGAAGTCGGCCTCGAATCCTCCGGCGCCGCTGTGAGGAATCATGAATGGAACGGTTGAGACGATGAAGAAGAAGCTGGCATCGCTTTCTCGCATGCTCTTGGTTAACCAATCGCGTTGGGCTTTTCCAAGAAGCGAGAGGCCGGGTTTATCACGTTGCGTGATATCGTGCATATCGCGATCTCCCCGTGTGTCGATCAGATAGTATTCGCAATTGCTGACGCGGAATTTTCCATAACTCCTTCTCCCGATCGAATAGGTGACATCATCGCTCACCTTTGCGGGCATGTGGAGACGAAGGGTGTTTGCGTTTACGACCTCAGCGATGTCGTAGACATAGGAGTTGGGATGGCCGTCATCATTGTCGTACTGCATGTCGTTGACGCCTGCTTCCTTCGTGCCCCAGTGGACGTGGAGGTTCAACATCTCGTCCAGTGGCAGCCGTGTGAAATCTGCGCTCGTATCGACCAGCAAATCCGATCCTGCTGTCATACGGGCGAATCCGAAATGGACGTCATGGTCATGTTCAGTTGGATTTGCCCAACCTAAGTAGTTGTACCATGCATAGGTGCCGATATCTCGAAAAACCGTTCGCCGATGTCTTTTGCCCGCTGTGCCAGCTCCCCAGATGTCATTGACCAATTCATGATCATCGAACGTGAAGTAGCTCGGAACATTGCGATGCCATTTGGCGAGATCCGTTCCCCGGCTCAGATAAAGTTTGTAGTTCTCCCAGACGCCTACGACCGAGGGCATGGCGGTGACAGAAGCAGGAAGGGAATCGACTCCTTGAGCAAGGCGCCAGGCCTCGGCGGGAAACTCTCTGAGTTCTTCGTAGAGCCAATCGCCGTTCATAATGTGGAAGTTCACTTTGGAAGCCCAATCGCGATTGAGATGTTCGTAGGTAGGGGCCCGGTGGCCCAGGCCATGGAGTGGATTCTGATTCGCGCAGGATCCGATTTGGAAACGAAAATTGAAGAGGCCCTCCGGGTTGTATTCAGGGTTTCGCGTGCTGTTGGCGCTGGGCAATGTTCGGAATTGTCCCGGCCAACCGTGAGGCCGGTTGTTGACCCAGACTTGATAGTAGTACTGCGTATCCGATACGAGATTCGGAACGACTGATGTGCCCGTATTGTCGTCGTCGAGACGGGTGGCGGTCTTCGGACCGACTTGATCGAGCCGGTCTGGATGAGTCCCGTAGTGAACTTGGAACTCACCCGGATCTGATGTCCGTGCCCATACTCGAATGGAATCTGATTGAACGTGGCCGAGCATGGGGCCGTGAGTGAGTCGAATGGGATCGCGTTCTCCCAGGAGACTCAGGGTAGACGATAGCGTGGCTATCACGATCAGGATACGGTGCATTTCGAAACATTAAGGCATGTCCTCCATGAGGCCAAGAGCCAATCGATGCTTGGTGCATCCGCGAAGCGGAGGGAAGGACTGCGTGGGTGAGAGCTGCTTCGTGACCGTTCGATTAGTACAAAAAACGGGGACCACCTTTCAGTGGTCCCTCGAATTTGATTGTTAGAGATCTACAGCAATATTATTTCCCGGGTGTCGGGGATGAACTTCGTATTGCGGGAAGCAATTTCAATACATCTTGCTGGTCGAGATACCACTTGCGGAGCGATCGCGAGAGCATGGAATCTTTGAATGACTTGTAGAGCTTGATGTTTAAGGCAGATTCGACTTCGCCCTTGAGCTTTTTGTTGATGTTGGATTTTCCTTCCTTTGACCAGCTCTTGTAGGAGCCGATTCGGTCGGTCAACATTTGAGCCGCGGCAACTCGGGTCGCGAGTGGGTACTTGTAGTCCGTGACCTCGATGCGAGCTTTGTCGATTTTGCCTTTGATGATTTTCTTCTCATTTTTGGCCGTGATCACGTTGCTAGCGAATGCGATGATCTGTTTTTCCATCTTTGAAATGATGTCGTCATCTTCAAGTCCTTCGTTAGCTTCCACTCCGAGGTTGCGGCCGGCAGAAGCGAACACTCGGCAGGCTTCGTAGACCACGGCGTCGCTCAGCTTGTCGAAGTAGATAGCGGCCCGTTTCTTGATGAGTTCTCGTTCCTCTTCGGTGAATTCATGGACCTGGTCGTCCAGGCCCGTAAACGTTTTGTAAGCGGGTGAATCGAGCAGTTTCTCAAGCTGAGCATTCAGATCGCTCGCTTTGACTGCGCGTGCCGCTTGGACGTCCTTGGGTTTCTTCTTGAGATCGAGTTTGCCAACGCCGGGAAGGAATGAAAATACAGCCCGATCAACCCCGCCTAGGGCTTCGATTTGCTCGTTGAGGCGCTTCCAGTGAGCCTTCTTGAGCTCGAGATCATTCAAGTCGCCCACGAAATCAAACTTGTTTTCGATCGTGAGTGATCGAGTGCTGGTCGTAAACCAACGAAGCAGTGAGCGGAGATCGAATCCGATGGTTCGGGCAATACCGCCGACACGAAGATTCACTTTCTCGAGCGGTTGGCGATCTCTGGGATCCTTCGGCGCTTTGGCGCGAATGAAACTTTCGATCAGTGTGCTGGGAAGGCGATTAACGGTATCAGCAATATTTGCGTAGGCGGTAACGACGGGGTCTTTTCCGTAATCAAAGGTCGTTACATCGCTCCATCGAAACGCATCGTCATCCGATGCGAAGAGCGTTTCTTCATCCGCGACGGCTGGATCATCATAGTAGCCCCATTGGATGGCACCCTTGTCGTGGGGGAGCACGGTGTCCGTGGTTCGCATCTTTGATCCTGTCAGAGCCATTGCTGGAAAGACTTGGTATTCCATCATGGAGTTGGACGTGTAGTCGTTCTCATATTCTGAGAGATCTTCCTTGTTCAGGTAAGCCTTCAGCCATTGGTCGAGTCGGGCGTGAGAAACGGTTGAGTCCAAGCTGCCGGCGAAATTGTGACGGAGGCCAAGCACATGGCCAACCTCGTGAGCAACGATACCACGCACGTAGTCCTGAGACATTTGGAGGACCATCTCGTCACTGACGCCTGGGTCCGAGAGAACTTTCTCGAGTCCATCGGCGTATTGTTTGGCGAAGGCGTGGTAAGGGACTTGGCAAACGGTTGAGTGTGGCCAGAGAGAATGCGAGTGCTCTTCAGGTTTTTCTTCGCCCTCTTCATCCTCTGATTTCTTTTCTTCTTCCTCGGCGATGGCTCGCATGCGGCGAAGAATCTGTCGTGCTCGTGCTTTTCCGGAGATGGCGAAGGTGCTCGTCATGTAAGCTTGACCTCGTTGCGATTCGCCCGTGACCGGATCGACCAAAATATCTGCATAGGCGAAACCCGCATTGTCCCAGGGAACCCACTGAACGATGTTGTGTCCGGCGTCGGGAGCCGTGATTCCTTCTGGGGCTCGATCCACCTCGATAATTTTTCGACCGAAAGCCCTATTCCAGTATTCGATGCCACCCTTCACAGCGTCCACATAATCATCTGGGGTGTTGCTGCTGTAGTAGAATTTGAGGGGTTTATCTAGGTCGAAACGTGCGATCCTTGTAGTCGCTCGGCCCGAGGTCTTCTCCAGGCGAGCAGCGGTTTCGAAAAAGCGCACGTAGCGGTCTTGTTGTTTGTTGTACTCTTTCCCTTCGTAGTCGCCAGGATGGTAGGGTTTGATGAAGTAACGGATTTCGTAGCGGCTCTCGAGATCGGCGCTATATTGTCGGCTACGAAGTTGAGCGCTCTGACGAATGACGAGTTGGCCGTCGGACTTGCTGACTTCGAAGACTCGCGAGCCGGGAATTTCTTGAGTTCTTTCTCCGGCAAAGGGGTTGTAGAAGCGGCCGACCGAATACCAGATATCGGTGAAGGCCCGGCGCATTCCTTTGTTGAAGTCGATCGTCACCAGTTCATCGTTTTTGTTGACGATGGGGAATGAGGTGACGAGACGTCGCGCTGGAAGTTCGTCGGTGACAACCAATCCATCGGGATCTTCGAACATATCGACGCCATCAGCATAGAGTTCGAAGGTGACGATCTTGCCGGCTAGCCCGGTGCTAGTCGCAGCGAGACTTTGAGGAATCACCGAAACAGACATGAGGAATCTCTGTCCGAAAGCCTCGCGGGGGATCCCGAGGTGGTAGTCGTTGGCGACTTGGAGCTGTATAGGTTCGTGGTCTTCGTGGTGGTCCGCTCGGAGGGACGTGATCCCGGCCGAGCAGGTGATTGCTGCGACGAGCAATGGTGTGATTAATCTCATCATTTCGAGGCTAGAGTTAAAGAGCCAGGGAGCAGAGGTCAATGCCCAATTCTCGCTGGCTTACTTTCGGTTTGTGTCCTGAAAAACGTCGGCCTACTTTAGAGGCTCCCATGAAAAAACTGTCCCTTTTGGTTGCTTTGTCAATCGCGTGTTCTGTGACTGGCCGAGCAGAGCTTGGTGCCAACGAACGAACGTTGCTTTCGCCCAATATTCGAACGGTCTTGGACCATACGAGGATTTTGGAAAAAACACGCGATTCACGGCTTCCGCTTTGGATTCTGCCCATTTCAGGCCAACTCTCTTCATTGAAAGACAGTCTGGCGTCGGAAACGTTACGAGAACTCCAATCTCGGGGGATTGGATACACGGTGAATTGGAATCCGGACCGCTTCGAGGACAGCTTGAGCGAGGGCTTGAGAATAGGCCGTATGCAACAGAGTGAGGGCCAGCTTGTTGGTGTGAATGCAAATGCATGCCTCTACTCGTTCTTCGATGGGAGTGACGAAACGCTCCATGTGGACGAGCACGGGGTTCGTTTTTCTGATGACTCTTTTGGTCCGAAACTGGGTTGTCCCTTTGCTTTGACGCACCGTTATCCAGCGATGAAAGAACGAGTTGCTCGATTTCTGCGGGAGTACGCGAGAGCGGGAGTCGAGGTGGACTTCATTTTTGCGGATTGGGAAATCGATGGGCCGATCGAATGGAATAGTGCTTGGGAGCATTCGAAACGGTGCTCTCGCTGTCGTGAGCAGGTGGGTGATATGGAAGACTTCAGAGCCTTTCAGAGGGCTCTCCGAAAGGTTCGGAGCGAAATGCAGCGCGTGGTTTTTGGCGATATGGTTCGATCCTTTTTCCCGGATGCATTGGTGGGAAACTATGGTGTCTACCCCCACGAAGGGCACCGCTATTGGTATGATTACTTTGAGAAGGAGACCGAGGGAGCCCCGTATCGATTGGACCAAAAGGCGAAGTACCGAGAATGGTATCCCGAGTTCTCGGAGACGGGATACTCGTTCGCAATGCCCGTAATTTATACCTGGTATCGAGGCTACGATTGGTATGACTTTGAGTCGTCGGATTATCGATGGTTCTACAACATGTTGTTGGTCGGCTCAAATGCGGCAAAATCGACGCCAGAGACCGTGCCCTTGATTCCGTTCGTGCATTGGCATACGACCGCCCCGCCGGAGAATCCGTCGCCTCAGGTTCAACAGTTCTCCAAGGAAAAGTACCGGGAACTCCTGTGGCACCTTCTTTTGAGAGGGCATGACACGTTCTTTCTTTGGTGTCTTGGGAACGAGTTGGCTGTTGAAGTTGAGATGTTGCACGAGGTTTATCGAGATTCTTTGAACTACAGCGAGTTTCTTACAAACGGTGAACCTGTCTCGTTCGACGTGCCCGAATCAGCAGGCACGGTGATTTCTGGCCTGAGAGTTGGCGACCGGGTTCTTGTGAGGCGGACTGATTTTGGTTCGCCTGCACTTCCATCGATGCTCCAGATCAACTCTCAGGAGCAGGTGCTTGTTCCCGCCAATTCCGGTCTGCATGTGTTAAGGGTTCAATCGGAGCCTATTCGTGACGGCTACCTTGAGTATGAGGGGGAGCGCCGCTTCGCTTTGGGTTGCTATGAGTTGCCATCCAGTGACGAGGCATTGGGAGAGATGGTGCGTGCTGGGATCAATCTCTTTCGATGTGGGAGCCGTGCGGATTTGGATCGTGTTCATCGACTTGGGGCGATGGGATGGGTGCCGCTCGGAGTCCAGGGTGGTGCCACTGATGAACTCGAAAAGAAGGTCTCTGAGGTAGCGGGTCATCCTGCCTTGACGGTGTGGGAGGGGCCGGACGAAATCATTTGGACTTACACGGCCTACAGTTTTCTGAAAGAGGTGGCTGGATTCACTCGTGAGGATTGGAACGCGCAAGTTCCCAAGGCGGTCAACTATTCGAGAAAACAGTCAAAGATCATCAATCCAGCCATCCATCACGGGATCCAAATGGTGCGGGATCTCGATCCTCATGATCGGCCCTTTTGGATCAATGAGGCGGCAGACAGTGATGTTTTCTATGCCCGTGAAACGATCGACTCCGTTGATGTTGTGGGCTGTGACTATTACGCGATTCGAGCGACTGGATCGGACCTTCCGAGTGTGGGACGTTTGGTCAAACGTTGGGATGCGATTGGATATGGTCGACCGGTTTGGATGGTCTTGCAGGGTTTCTCTTGGCACTCGATCAAACCAGAACGGGCGCGGCTCTATCCAAGTTTCGAGGAATCCCGCTTCATGGCCTATGACTCGATCGTCCACGGGGCAAGAGGGGTTTTCTACTGGGGAACGAACACCATCGACGATCCGCGCTTTCGTACTTCGCTCTATGCGGTGACGCGAGAGCTGAGTGCTCTGGAACCCTTCTTGGTAGCTCCGGCCATTGATAGCGTTCGTTCTCGGGTCATTGACGATCTGTTTGATCCACCTGGAATTGGGGTTCGAGTGATGGCGAAGCACATGGGATCGGATCTGCTTGTTGTGTTGGTCAACGAGGATGAGCACAGGCACTTGGGTGTCGATATCTCCGGATTGGGAACCTTTGAGGGGCGGACCTTGCATTTGCTGTACGGGGACGAACGACAAACCATTCGGCGAGAAGGATTCGCGACCAGGATGCAAGGATTCGAAGTGAAAGTCTTTTGCACCAACCCAATCTTTCAAACCGCTCATTTGGTGGGCCGGCAATTTAGGGACAAGGTGGAGGAATAGCGGAGAGGCCCCACTGTAACCCAAACATCGTGGGTGGAGTCTTTTATGGCAACATCCTCATTGCATCATGAAGTCATCTGGTTTTAGTCGTTCTTTTTCTCTCGTCGCCCTGGTGGGCCTGGGCCCACTTATCGGTTCTTTTTCCGACCTATCGGCGGCATCCAACTGGCATCAATGGCGAGGGCCCAACGCCAACGGTATTGTCGATGCGGGAAATCCCCCTGTGGAATGGAGCGAATCGAAGAATATCGAATGGAAAGTGGCTGTTCCGGGAAAGGGCCATGCGACGCCTATCATTTGGGAAGACAAGATCTTCCTATTAACGGTGACGGCTGCTCCCGGACCCGAGGCGCTGGCACCAACGGGCGAGGTCCGAGGGCAGATTCAGCGTCGACCTCAGGGGAGACCACCAGGCCGGGGTGGTGAGGGTCGTCGTCGGGGTGGCCGGGGAGGGCGCGGTCGTGGGGGCGCGCCAACGACAGAGCACACTTTCACCACCTTGTGTCTTGATCGAGGGACGGGCAAGACCCTTTGGGAAACGGTCAGCCGTCGCGAAGTGCCTCATCAAGGTGTCCAGCGAACGAACACCTACGGGTCCGGATCTCCGGCCACGGATGGGGAACATCTTTACGTCTCGTTCGGTTCGCACGGGCTCTACTGCTACGACCTCGACGGTAAGCTCGTTTGGAAGAAAGATCTCGGGAAAGTGAACGTGACCTTTGGAGAGGCTTCGTCACCCACGCTCTACGGTGAGACTTTGATTGTTTTGCAAGACAACAATGGTGAGTCCTTCATCTATGCCTTTGACAAACGAACCGGAAAACAGCTTTGGAAGAAATCTCGTGACGAAGGTTCTGGTTGGACGACTCCCTATGTTATGGAGCGCGACGGGAAGACCCAGGTGTTGGTGAGTGGTTCCAACGCCGTGCGGAGCTACGATATCAAATCGGGTGAAGTGATTTGGCAATGTTCGGGGCTGGGTTCAAACCCAGTGCCGATGATCGTCGCCGATGATGAAAACATTTACGCGATGTCTGGGCACCGGCAGCCTTTTGCCATGGCAGTGAAGATGGGTGGCACGGGGGATTTGAGTGATACGGATGCGGTGTTGTGGACCACGACGCGGGGAACACCCTATGTTCCGTCGCCGCTCCTTTACGATGGTCTCTTGTTCTACTGCCAACGAACGGATGCCATCCTTTCATGTGTCGATGCAAAATCAGGCGAAGTGCACTTTAGCCAAGAGAGACTCAGCGGCATTTCCGGAGTTTACGCCTCTCCGGTTGGGATAGCGGATCGAGTCTATCTGCCGGGCCAGAATGGTGCGACGGTCGTCTTTCGCAAGTCGAAGGAGTTAGACGTGCTCGCTGTCAATCGGCTTGACGACGAGTTTGACGCATCGCCTGCGATTGTCGGTGATCAGCTGTTTTTGCGTGGTCACTCGAATCTCTACTGTATCGCTGAGTAAGATCGGGAAAACACAACGAATTGAAATGGCGAGGTCGTCCCAACAGAACGGGGCGGCCTCGTTTTTTTATTCCCCGATTTGGGATGACAAGAGATCTGTTTGAATTGAACCGAGAAATCCAATAGGAAACATGGGTATGGAAAAGCGAAGACTAGGCAAGAGCGACCTGGAAATCACGACGGTAGGATTAGGCACGTGGGCGATGGGAGGAGATGACTGGGCCTTCGGTTGGGGCCCGCAGGACGATGATGCGAGCCAGAAGTCCGTTCATGAGGCCATTGACGCCGGTATCAACTGGGTCGATACGGCTCCGGTTTATGGACTGGGAAGATCCGAGCAAGTCGTTGGTGAGGCCATCCGTGATCGGCGCGATGAACTGACGGTGATGACAAAGTGTGGTCGGGTCTGGGATGAGACTCGAACCATCGGCAAGCGCCTCAAACGGGAAAGTGTGAAGGCTGAGCTCGAAAACAGTTTGAGACGTTTGGGGATCGAGCAGATTGACCTTTATCAAATCCATTGGCCGGAGCCGGACGAAGAGATTGAGGAAGGCTGGTCGGCGGTTGGTGAGCTGATTCAGGAAGGTAAAGTGCGTTATGGTGGTGTTTCGAATTTCAGTCTGTCTCAACTGAAACGGGTCCATGCGATTCATCCTGTCACTTCATTGCAGCCTCCCTATTCAATGTTTCGACGAAGTATCGAGAGTGATCTGCTCCCGTTTTGTCGAGAGAACAACATTGGCGTGATTGCCTACAGTCCTATGCAGGCGGGCCTGCTGACCGGGAAGTTTACCCACGAACGGGCTGCCGCTCTGGCCGAGACAGATTGGCGGAAACGCAGCCCTTACTTCAATGAGCCCCAACTCAGTGTCAATCTGCAGGCCATTGATCGACTGCGGCCCATTGCAGAACGTAACGGCATCACGATGGCGCAACTCTCCCTTGTATGGTTGCTCCGAGACCCGGTGCTCACTGCCGCCATCGTGGGGGCTCGAAAGCCTGGTCAGATCGGCGAGACGCTGAAAGCGAGCGGGGTCGAGCTCTCGAGTGCAGACTTGGAAGTGATTGAAGAAGTCCTGAAGGAGAGAGAGAAGGAAGCGCCCGAGCTCACCGGAGCCCAATTGCGACCGCAGGCGAAGTGAACGTTCTTGAGAATCTTTGACTTTTAAAAAGGGATCGCTGGGCGATTCGATGGGGCCGTTCTAGAAGTTTGGCCCTTCTAATTTGGAGCTCAGGCAATCGCGGACCGATTGTCGATTGGATCCTCTTGGCTCGATTTACCTCGGTCGGACCAGTTTTTTGTTCTAGCTTGGAGCCAGATGGCTGAAATTGGTCAATACGATGTTCTTCCGGTGGTGCGGCTGGCGACGCCTGGAGCTTATCTCGATGCGGGCGAATTAGGGGAGATCCTCTTGCCGAGCCGATATGTGACATCGGAGATCGTTCCCGGTAACTCGGTGGAGGTCTTTATCTATTTGGACTCCGAGGACCGGCTCGTGGCGATTACAGAACGTCCCAATGCGATCGCTGGCGAATTCGCGTTGATGCGGGTCGTTAGTGTCAATCAGCGGATTGGAGCGTTTCTCGATTGGGGCATTCCAAAGGACCTCTTGTTGCCCCACCGAGAGCAAGCTCGTCCCGTTAGAGACGGGGAGCGAGTTGTGGTTCGTGTGTATCTTGACGCTAAGTCTCAGCGATTGGTTGCATCGACTCGATTAAAGCGATGGCTCGATAAGAAAAAGCCGTCATTTCGCGAGAACCAACCCGTCAATTTCATGATTTATAGTCGGAGTCCACTCGGCTATGGGGCCATCATCGAAGGGGACTACTCTGGATTGCTTTACGAAGATGATGTCTCAGGAAAGATCTCTATCGGAAGCGAACTCCAGGGTTTCGTACGGTCCATTCGAGCCGATGGAAAGATCGACTTAACACTTCATAAGAACCGAGGAACCCGAATCACGTCGATTAAGCGGCGCATTCTATGGGCGCTGGAAGAAAAGGGCGGGTTTCTACCTTTCGACGACAATAGTGATCCTGAGCAGATCCGCCACGCGTTTGGCACGAGTAAGAAAGTCTTCAAGCGGACGCTCGGGACGCTCTACAAGGAGCGAAGAATACGTTTTGAAAAAGGCGGAATTCGCCAAATGAACCCGCAAGAGGCTAGCCAAACGTCTTCCCGTTCCAAGCCCACTCGGCCCGGGGCAAGTCGAAGAAATTGATAAAGATTCGATCGGAGGCGATCCCAAGCTGCTGTTCGATGCTCTCTGTGATTCGCCGCGCGAGGGGATTGAGATCGTCTGGCAGGCCAAGGCTCCTTAGTTCGACGAAGGCGTTTGGCTCGTCAGAGCCCCCGAACACTAAGGCTTGGTTGTCTTGAACCTGAACCTGGACGAACGACTCTGGCTTTCCCAGCAGTTCAGAGACGAGCCTTGAAGATGTCCCTGCTATCGTTGTCCGGGCTTCGCTCCCTAAGTCCACATTCGTTTGAATTCTCAGAAATGGCATGAGGAGGAAGATCTTCGGTCCTCTCGA
>CAYFGX010000011.1:125983-149312 GCA_964342405.1 uncultured Verrucomicrobiota bacterium
CGAAATCTACCCGCCCCGATTTCTACCCGTAGAATTCGCCTGAGTCGGCAGGAATCAACGGTCCGGAGAGATCAACCCCGTCTGGTCTTCGCTCAATCTGCCACTGGCCGGTTCGGTTGGTTTATGGGTGTTCAGGAAGGAGCAGGTTTCCTGAATGAAAACCCATTGTATTAACAGGTTAATACAAGAATGTTTTCGGTTTGCCAATGGATGGCTCAAAAACTGGAGGTTTTCAGGTGTCTATGAATTATTGTATTAATGTAATAGTACATTGACATTCAGGTTCTCATGAGATACTTGTTCGAGAGGTCAGCGCATGACAATTCACGTTTCCACCAGCAGTGGCGTTCCGATTTATTTGCAGATCATGAAACAGATCGAGCAGATGATTTCCACTGGGCGGCTTGAACCGGGGCAGGAGTTGCCACCGATTCGGAGCCTGGCGCAGCAGTTGATCATTAACCCCAATACAGTCGCTCGGGCCTATCGAGATTTGGAACAACGGGGCGTACTCCGGTCGAAACAGGGTGCCGGAACCTTTGTGGCCGATTCGGCGCCCCGATTGTCTGAGGAAGGGAAAGAAAAGATTCTCACGGAGCGGGTTGAGGATCTTGTTGCCCTTGTGAACCAGCTATCAATGGATCCTAACCGTGCCCTGAGCATGATCGAGGAACGATTGCAGCCTTCTCCTCCTCCCGAATCTGAATTGCCCCGTTCCCCCTTTGATGATGAGTTCATTGATTAGCGTAAAGGGTTTAAGCCGACATTTTGGCTCGCTACCGGTCTTGGACGGGGTTGACCTCGAGATTCCTGCCGGTCGAGTATTTGGGCTAGTCGGCGAGAACGGATCTGGGAAAACGACCTTGATTCGACACTGCCTTGGACTTCTTCGGGCGCAAGCGGGTGAAGTGCGGGTGTTCGGTCGCGATCCTGTAGAGGATCCCGCCGAGGTTTTGGGGCGAATTGGGTTTCTATCGGAAGATCGTGATCTGCCTGATTGGATGACGGTCAGGGAAATCCTTCGGTTTCAAGCTCCTTTCTACTCGAGTTGGGATCATGCATTGGCGGAACGAATGCGGGTGAAGTTTGGGCTCGCTGAAACCGCTAAGACTTCTCAGTTGTCGCGAGGTCAAAAAGCGAAACTCGGTTTGTTGGTCGCACTTGCACATCGCCCTGAACTCTTGCTCTTGGATGAGCCGAGTTCCGGTCTCGATCCCCTAGCGCGCAGAGAGATCTTAGAGGCTTTGATTCAGACGACGATTGCCGACGGAAGAACGGTTTTCTTTTCTTCCCATCTGCTGGATGAGATTGAGCGGGTATGCGATTGGATTGGCTTCTTGATCCGGGGAAGGATCGTGGTCCAGGGAGCTGCTTCCGAGATCTTGGAACGACATCGCAAATTGGTTGTGCGCTTTGAAGCGAATCAGCCCGGGGTTCCAAGCTTGGATGGGGCGCGGACTATTGGAGGGCGCGACAAGGAGTGGACAGTCGTTTCACTGAGCTCGTTGGATCAGCTGAGTCATGAGCTCACGAGGCGAGGGGCGCGCATCGTTCACGACCAGAGTTCCTCACTGGAGGAGATCTTTCTGGCATACAGCCGGACGGACGAAGGAGAACCGAGATAGGAGCCTTTTGTGATAGCAAGCTTCCAGTGCCTTGTTCAGACCATTCTCTGGCGAAACCGTTTTCGGATTGGATGTCTTTTGCTTGGGGTATGTTCGATGGCTGCCCTGATTCACTGGCAGTGGCATGCTGCTCGAGAGTTGAGTGCCATCTCGTTGGTATGCTCCTTCTACTTCTTGTTTGGAATCTTGTGTAACACCGAGGGACAGGCTGGGACAGGGTTCTCTGGTATCTCTTCGTATTTTTTTCGTCTCCCTGTACGGACCGGACAGATTCTCGCTGCCCATCTGGTTGTCGGCTTGGTTTTGGTTTTGGGAGTCTACGGTCTTTGGTACTTCGCTGTTCTCCGAAAACTCTCGCAGACAATCCTGTTCGGAGATTTGGCGCTCTTCTTGGTCGCTTGCTTCTCGGTGTTTTCGTCCGCTGTTTGGGGCCTAGCGAGGGTTCCTCGTTTAAGAATCGTTCTGCTGGTCTTGGGATTCTTTCTGATGCTGGGGCTCTCGCTAGGACCGCTCGGATTGGGCGGCGAAGGTTCTTCCTGGTGGACGGAAGACAGATTCTGGATCTTGGTTCTACTTGCGGGCTGCGCCATGGTGGCTCCACTGGTGAGTTTTCCACTCATTCAGCGGGACCGAAGTGGGGGCTATGAATGCCCGAGTGTGTTTTCCAAACTCTGGTGGATGAGGCCAACACAGTGGTTTTCTCTCTGCCGCAGTGATTCCGCAATGTCGATGCTCGTTCTCAGCGAGTGTCGCCGATCGGGCTGGGTCTTGCCCCTGGGGATCGCCAGTATTGTGGGTATTGTTCACAGCATTTCCCTTTGGCGCGATTTCGCGAGCGGAACGATCCAGAACGAATTTGCTGCTGCGCTCGCGAATGGGCTCATGGTCGCTGGACTGTGGGTCGGTGCGTTTGTGCAAGGGCTCTTGATATCGAACAACGGTCCTTCCGTTTGGGGGGAGAATCGAAAGATGTCGTCGTATTTCGGAGTGCTACCCGTCGGCTCGAATGTCATGGCGTTTGGAAAGTTGGCAGCAGCTGGATTCTCTCTCGGACTCAGCTGGATGATTCTTCTTGGTGGCGTCGGCGCTTGGCACTGGTTCTGGAACGTACCCCCGTTTTGGGTTGCCTTAGAGGCGGCTGGCTTTGAGGGATTTGCCAATGGGAGTATCAAGGGGGCTCTCGTGCTTTTGGGGTTTGCAGTAATTCTGAGCTGGCGGGGAATGATGTTGATGTTCCCCTTGGGCGCTGCTGGGCGGAGGGGATTTGTCGAGTTGGGATTGGTGCATGCAATCGTTCAGTTTGCTCTCCTGTTTCCAGTTTTATTCTGGGCAGCGAAACCGCTCTCGGCAACCGGAGCATGGTGGTTGGCTGGTTTGTTGTGGGCGTGGACGGTGTCTGAGGCGGCCTTCGTCGTGCGCGAACTTGCAATTGCTTGGCGGAGACGGGGGATAAGCGGATCTTGGGTCCAAGTAAACATGGCGGTTTGGTTATTCGGTCTTGTCTTTTGCCTAAGGTTCGAAGCTTGGTTGAGTGGATTCTTGAGTTGCCCTCGCTCGATCAGCCTGCCCCTTTGCCTGGTATTAATGCCTTTGGCAAGCCCGCTGGGTAGTTCGCGGATGCTCGGGAATAACCGTCACGAACCTTAGGCTTGGCTGTTTATGAAAACGGATTCTGTGGTCGTGTCCGTCGACCGATTGAAGAAGTGCTACGGAAGTTTCGTGGCTGTTCAGGAGCTGAGCTTCGACGTTCGGCAGGGTGAGATTGTCGGACTGGTTGGTGCGAATGGTGCCGGCAAAACCAGTACTTTGCTGTCCCTCGCCGGACTGTTGCCTCTGGATGGTGGATCAATCCAGGTCTGTGGTCGGTGTGTCTGCACGGACGCCGTCGAGACGAAAATACGTCTGGCCTACATCCCGGATTCGAATCATCCCTTTGACCTTCTAACAGTGAGAGAACACCTTCGATTTGTGGGGCTTGCTCACCGGGTTTCTGAACTGGATAGGAAGGTCGAGGCGATCCTCGCTGAGGTCGATCTGGGCGGAAAAGCGGATGAGCTTGCCTCGACCTTATCTCGCGGCATGGTCCAGAAACTGTCGCTGGCTTGTGCGCTGATATGGGATCCGGCCCTAGTCGTTTTGGACGAGCCCCTGACCGGCCTGGACCCCCGGGGGATCCGAGCGATGAAGGACTTGATTCGGGCGCGTGCAGAGTCGGGTATGGCGTTCCTCTTGTCTTCGCATCTGCTCGAACTTGTGGAGTCGTTGTGCAGTCGCGTTCTGATCTTGGATCGAGGAAAACGGCTGGCCTTTGGATCCTTGGATGAGATTCGCGCAACCTTTGATTTGGCTGACTCCGCGAGTATGGAGGAGGTGTACTTGGCTATGACTGCTGCTTCTTAGGTGCGGATAGTCTTCTTTTGAGTCATGAATTCAGCGCTTTGGTTTCTTACGTGGAAGCTCTACTCACGGAGCCTGAAGCAATGGTTTATCCGCTTGCGGCAACCAGGGCGCTTGGTAGGAACGGCTTGCTTAGGGGCTGCGCTTTGGAGTCTCTATGCCTTTCGTCACTCCGACTTTATTAGTGGGTTGATTCGAACGACGCCGCTGAGTGTGGTTGTAGCGTTCGCATTCTTTCTATCGATTGCACGAGGCTTGCTTCATCGCGGTCTGAGGTTTGACCCTCCAGATGTCGAGTTTGTTTGCAGTGGTCCCTTCACTGAGCGGTCGATTTTGCTCTTCAGGCTCTTGCCGTCTTATGTCGCTTCGGTCCTGACGAGTGTCTTTGTTTACCTTTTTCTATCAGACCAATTTCTTAGGCCCGTGCTCGCATCTGTGTGCGTCGGATTGGTTCAGGTCTTAAGTGCCCATTTGACGACCTTGGCGAGTCTGTGGGCGGGCACACTCACGGTAGATTCTCTCCGGGCCGTTCGGCGAGGTCTCTGGTCGCTTGGGGTGATTGGGATCCTTATCTTGTTTCGGTCTATCGTTCAGACTGAAGGGCGTGAGACGGTACGATCTCCCTGGGAATCGCTTCTCGTGAACGTCGGGGCTTGGCCGATGATGAATGCGAGCAGTTTGCTTGAATTCAGCTCGCGGATGGGCTCCCAGTCGGCGGGGTTGCAGCAGAGTGTGTTGATTGGAGGCGAGGGACTCACACTTTGGATTCTAGGGTGTGTGTTGCTCCTTTCGGTGGGGGGGACTTTCAGCCGAATAATGAGTGTTCGGGGTTCTCTCTTTTTGCCGAGCTTGAACCCGTTACCCGTAGCGGGGTCTGGCCAGTCACATCAACGAGAGCTCTCGAGATTCGGTGGGTCGCTAATTCCGAATCAATGGCTCAAAAGGGACTGTTTTGTCGGGTGGCTCGCGATCTTCTGGAAGAACATGATCTGCGTCCGCCGATCGACACCTCGCTTGCTGATGGCCTTGTTCTATTCTCTCCTCGTTGTGCTTCCGTGGCTCTCCATTTTCCTCCTGATGCGTCAATCGAATAGCTTCGATCCTTGGGCCGTCAATGGAGCGCTTCCATTATCCTTGGCGGCCCTTCCTTTGATTTTACAAACAACGGTCCCCTTTGATTTTCGGCTCGACGGGCATCAGTTGATCCAGGTGAAACGGCTTCCGTTAGGGAGCTTACAGACGGTATTGGGAGTGGTTGCCGTTCCCATAAGTATGAGTGTCCTATTTCAGTACGCAGCGCTTCTCGTTTTCCTTCCCATCGTTCCATTTGATCCGGGGATACTGTTGGCAATGGTTCTAGGCTTTCCTGCGGTTTCGGTGGGAGTCAGCGTGGTTTGGAATCTACATTACCTTCTGTTCGCGATGCAGCGGTACTCCGGCCAAGGGAAGGCGAAGAAGCGAACCACTGTGGGAGCTCTCCTTGTGGCTGGCATCGCATTCGCGGTATTCTTTCCGAGTTGTTGGCTGCTGCATCGCTTGGTGAACGTCTCGGGAGTATCTGGGATGCTGTCAGCCTTCATCGCACTCATAACCCAGTACTTGATCGATGGGCTTCTCATTTGGATGCTGGTCAGGGTGTATGAGCGGGCCTCTTTCGCATCGGGGGAGGAGGGGCGATGAAGAGTGCCGATGCTTCTGCTGAAGGTGTGGGATTTCTTGAGCTGCTGGGAGAGATCTTTGTAGACCCCAAGGCGGCTTTCAAGAGCGTGCTTCATCGGCCCGTTCAGTGGAGCCTGATCGTTGTACCCTTGTCCCTATTCTTAGGGGTATCTGGCCTGGATCTTCTGTTGCGAACTGGGGTCGAGTTTTGGGAGATTCCTCCCCAAGTTCCTCAATTGTTTGAGGGTGATGTCGAAGGGTATCGAGCCTTCTCAAGGTATTCGGGGCTCGTGTCCGTGTTCGGAGGTACCTTGCTGGCTTTTGGAATGACATCCAGTCTGGTCTGGTGTGCGGGCCGGGTCTTATCGAGGGGCGAGCTACTTTTTAAGGACGCGATGTTGGTCTCTGCGGCGGCATCGCTGATTTCGACGCTGGGTGCGATTTCGACGATCCTACTCATTCTTGCGACTGGAGATCCCTCTATGAGCTTTTCGTTGAAGTCTCTCTTGCCGATTGGACCGGAGCTGGGGCTTGGCTCCTATTTGTTGGTATCTCTTGACCTCTTTGAGCTTTGGTATCTGGTCACGCTAGCGATGGGGCTGGCTTGTCTGAGTCGGGTTCGGTTTCGAGCCGGGTTGCTTGTTTGTTCGCTGTTGTGGATTCTGCCGCGACTTTTAGCGTTTTGATTTGTCTGAGTTTTGCGGTACAAAGCAGTGTCGCCTTTATAAAAGACCACCCACATGTGGCGTCTTAGCCTCAAAACCCCTACAGGCGGCGGGAGCGATTTGATCTTGGAAGCATGAGTATCGAGTTTGAAGAGAATGAAGCGGGCACGAACGAGCCACCAGCAAAGACGTCTTTGATGGAACGATTGACGAACGTGATCGTGAGCCCAGGCGAAGCCTTCGACGAAATTAAGGGCGTCGCGGTCGATGCGAACAATTGGATGCTCCCTATGGCGATCATGATTCTCGCGGGGATTGTCTTCTCGGTGACGGTGTTCTCGCAGGAAGGCGTGATCGAGAATATGTTGGCGGCCCAGGAAGCTCAGTTTGAGAAACGGGTCGAGGATGGTCAGATGTCCGAGCAGGAAGTGGAGCAGGCAAGGAAGGCGATGGGGGCGTTTATGAATCCCAAGCTCCTCATGGCAGTCAGTTCTGCGGCGAGTGTCTTCTTTACGCCGATGGTGTGGGCTGTTCTGGCGTTCTTTTTTCATTGGATCGTAAGGATTGGATCCAAGAGTCACATCCCTTTTTCCAAGTGTTTTGAAGTGATTGGGCTTTCGAGCGTGGTTTCTGTCCTCGGGATTCTCGTCAACATGCTTTTAGTGATTCTCACGGGTAATGTTGCCATGTCCCTGAGCTTGGCGCTGGCTTTTGAGAACTACGACCCGACGAACAGCACGCATGCTTTGGCGGCCGAAGTGGATGTGATGCGGTTCTGGTATATCGGTGTTCTCTCTATTGCCTGGTCGCGGTTGACGAACCATCCGGTTGCCTCGTGTGCGACGTGGATTCTCGGCTCGTGGATCGCCTTTAGGGTTGGCACGATCGTCTTGTTTAGTTGAACGGGTGGAGGAAGGCCCTGTCTATTTGGGCACATAAGTGTAACAGACCCGTAGGTTTTAGGGTTTTAGAGAGCACGAATTCATGGCTGCGAAGAAATCAAAGAAACGAAAATACATCGTTCTGACCGGAATTGTTGTGCTTCTGGGAGGGCTTGCGGCGGCGGCGGTCATGCGCAAGAAGGAGGTTCTCTTATCCGTTGAAACGGAATTGGCTGCACTGCGGGACGTGACCGAAGTGGTCGTGGCTGATGGCCGAATTCACCCTGTCTTGCAGGTTGCGATCAGTCCGGAAGTCAGTGGAGAGATCATCAATCTTCCGGTGAGAGAGGGGCAGAAAGTGAAAAAGGGGGATCTTCTCCTAGAGATTCGGCCCGATTTCTATCGAGCTGCTGTTGCTCAGGCAACGGCGAGTTATAAATCCGCGTTAGCCGGTTTGGACTCAGCGAAGGCGAATCTGAAGAATGCCCAGTTCGAGTTTGATCGAATCGAGAAACTGTACAAGGAAGATCTAGAGTCTGACTCGAACTTTCAGCGCGCCAAGACGAACCTGGAGGTCTCGGCGGCTTCCCACGAATCGTCCACCCATCAGGTGGCCATGTCGAAAGCGTCGTTAGATCGAGCCTCAGAGGACCTCGCGAAGACATCCCTTCGGTCGCCGCTCGACGGGACCATCACGCAGCTCAACTCTGAACTTGGTGAAAGGGTTCTCGGAACGGTGCAGAACATGGGAACGGAGATCATGATCATTTCCGACCTGAACGCCATGGAGGCTCGGGTTGAGATTGGTGAAATCGATATCGTTCTCGTGGAGATTGGTCAGCAGGCTAATTTAGAAGTCGATGCCTTCCGCGATCAGAAGTTCAGCGGCGTGGTGTCGGAAATCGCCAACTCTGCTCGGACGAGTGGCTCCGGTTCCCAGCAAGAAGCGACCAAGTTTGAAGTCCGAATTCTGGTGAATGAGAAGGAGGCTTTCCGCCCTGGCATGTCGGTCACAGCGGATATTGAGACGCGTTCCCGGAAAGACGTGGTGACGGTTCCTTTTCAGAGTGTCACGACGCGCATGCCGAAGGAACCCTCCAAAGAGGGTGAAAAGTCGGAAGGTAAAGGCTCGGCCAAGAAATCCAAAGAAGATCGAAAAAAGGCGAACAAACCCATCGAAGTCGTTTTTGTCGTGGAAGACGGCAAGGCGAAAATGGTTCCCGTCGAACGGGGAATCAGTGATGACAATTATGTTGAGATCACGACTGGGCTTGAAGCTGATGAGCTTGTTGTGTCTGGCAGCTACAAAGCGATTGCAGAGGATCTCGAAGATGGCAAGTCGGTCCGATTAAAAGGCGGGAACCAGGTTCCTAAGGATTCGGCAGAACAGTAAACGCCATGAGCCTGATTGAGGTAAGGAACCTTTCCCGTCTCTATCACATGGGAACTGAAACGGTTTACGCTTTGCGGGACGTTTCGGTGAGCATTGAGAAGGGTGAATACGTGGCCATTATGGGGCCGTCTGGGTCCGGGAAATCCACGCTGATGAACCTCCTAGGCTGTCTCGATAGTCCCAGTAGTGGTGAGTTTATTCTCAATGGGATCGAGGTGAGTGAGATGGATGACGATGAGTTGGCGGATGTGCGGAATCGCCAGATCGGTTTTGTTTTCCAAACCTTCAACCTCTTGGCTCGCTCGACGGCTCTGCACAATGTGGAGCTGCCTTTGGTTTACGCCGAAATTGATCGTGAGACCCGACACAGTAGAGCGATGGAGGCTCTGAGTCAGGTTGGGCTAGGAGATCGAGTTTCTCATAAGCCAAACGAGCTCTCGGGTGGACAACGTCAGCGTGTTGCCATTGCTCGAGCCTTGGTGAATCGGCCCGCCATCATCCTCGCGGATGAGCCGACAGGGAATCTGGATTCCAAGACGGGTGTCGAGATCATGGCGTTATTTGAAGAACTATCGGATCGTGGGAACACGATAATCGTAGTCACCCATGAAGAAGAGGTCGCGCGGCACGCGCGGCGAGTCATCCGTATTCGGGATGGCTTGATCGCTGCAGATGAACAGATCAAGCCCGAGGATCGTATTCGCGTGGGTTCTTCGACCCTATCGAACGCCGAGCGCTAGGAAGTCTGCGATGAAGTGGGGATACGAGCTGACTGAAGCGGCCAAGATCTCTTGGGTTGCGATCAATAGCAACAAGCTTCGTGCGGCTTTGACCACCCTTGGAATTGTGATCGGGGTCGCAACGGTCAGCCTGATGGGAAGCGCGATTGCGGGTCTAACGAAAACCTTTGAGGAAAGCCTCTCACTTCTGGGTACGGACGTTCTCTTCGTTCAAAAGTTCAATTGGGCTTCCCGGGGAGATTGGCGGGAGATGAGGAATCGGCGCGACATCACCTTGAAGGATGCCAAGCGTTTGGAACGGGAGCTTTCCATGGCGCAAGCGGTTTCGGTGGAAGCACAGAGTAATGGTCCGGTGTCCTTCGAAGAACGTTCGGCGTCTAGTGCAGCGATTGTGGGTGCGAATGAGAATACAGCAATGGTTCGGGGCTTTCTACTCGCGAAAGGACGGTTCTTTTCTGCGTCCGAAGTGGATGGCTTAAGACCGGTTTGCATTCTGGGATCTTCTCTCGCAGATAACCTCTTTCCTCGACGCTCTCCCCTGGGTGAGCGCATCAAGATTCGTGGAAAGAAGTACGAAGTGGTCGGTGTGCTGGAGAAGTTAGGAGGGTTTCTTTTTGGAGATGCGGACAATCAGGTCATGGTGCCGATTACCCGCTTTGTCTCTGACTTTGCTTACAATCCTGACGTGAGTATCAGCGTCAAAGCTGTCAATGCTGCCTTACTTGACGATACCCGGATAGAGGTGCGCGGAATCATGAGAAAGATTCGGCGTCTTGCTCCTGGTGACAAAGATGATTTTGCGGTGAACCAACAGGACATGTTGATGGACGTGTTTAAGCAAACGGGCGGCTCGATTGCCGCTGGCGGGCTCTTGATCACGGGGCTGAGTTTGTTAGTTGGGGGCATCGGCATCATGAACATCATGTTTGTGTCTGTGATCGAGCGAACCAAGGAGATCGGGCTGCGAAAGGCTTTGGGTGCGAAACGGCGGACGATCTTAATCCAGTTCTTGCTCGAGTCGTCCTTCATCTGCTTGTTCGGCGGCTTGCTGGGGCTTGCAATCGCGTTCCCGATTACCCTGTTGTTGCAAACCGTATTTCCAGCCACCCTCTCTTGGCCGGTCGTTGTGACCGCACTCCTGGTTTCGATCTTTACGGGAGTCGTATCCGGTTACCTTCCTGCATTTCGTGCTTCAAAGCTAAACCCCGTCGATGCCTTGCGGCAGGAGTAAGAAGATGACGCGAGCGGAAGTGCGAGAGAGTTTTTCGATGGCCTTGGATGCTTTGGCAGCCAACAAGATTCGCTCGGCGCTGACTTTGTTGGGAATTCTGGTGGGCGTTTTTTCCATCATCGTCGTGATGACAGCGATTCGGGTGATGCAAGATAGTGTTGAATCGAGCCTCAGCCAGCTGGGCGCCAATACGTTTCAGGTTCAGAAGTGGCCGAGTATGCGAGTGGGTGGAGGGGAGCGTGATTGGCAGAAGTATTTTCGGCGAAAGGATCTCACCTATGACCACGCTCAGGCTTTGGTCGATCGGGTGACTAAGGTCAAGAGTATTGGCGTTGATGAGGGACTCTGGTCGGCCGAGGTGATTTCAGACTATGCCGAAACGAATCCCGACGTGCGATTGCGCGGAGTCACGCCTGGGACATTTCCTGGTAAAAACTGGGTCGTTGAGAAGGGGCGCTCGATTCTTGATTCCGATGTGGACAGCAACAGACGGGTTTGTGTGCTTGGCGCTCCTGTGGCAGAGAAGGTGTTTCCGTTCGGCTCACCATTGGGACAGCGAATCAAGTTTCATGGTATCTCCTATTCGGTGATCGGGGTGTTGGAGGATATGGGAAGTTCGTTTGGCAGTGAGCAAGGAAACTTCGTTCTGATTCCCCTGACGACTGGCTTGAATCGGTATGGGTGGAAGCGGAGTTTGGATCTAGTGATTCAGGCACAAGATCAAGCGAGCTTTGATGATGTGCAATCGCAGGTTCGGGGTACACTGCGAGCTCTCAGGAAGGTCCCGCCAGGTGAAGAAGATGATTTTGACATCCTCTCCAACGATTCACTCATCACGCAGTTTCGAGCCGTTACGCTCGCCGTTCGAGCGGGGGCCGCAGCGATCAGTTCGATTGCCTTGGTCGTGGCCGGAATTGGGATCATGAATATCATGCTCGTCTCGGTGACCGAAAGAACCCGCGAAATCGGCGTCCGTCGGGCAATTGGAGCGAAGAAGAAAAATATTCTTCTGCAGTTCATTATCGAAGCCGTGGTCCTGTGCCAGGTAGGAGGGATCGTTGGTGTTGTGTTGGGAATCCTAGGAGGTAACCTGACGTCCGTCTTCTTACAGTTGCCTCCGAGTGTGCCCCTTGATTGGGCGCTCTACGGGCTTCTGATCTGCTCTGCTGTCGGTGTGATTTTCGGTACCTATCCCGCTTACAAGGCAGCTCATGTGAACCCAATCGATGCGTTGCGATATGAATAGTTGGGATGGGCGCAATTGAACGCCAAAGCAATTGGAGACGTCTATATTTAGCTGATCACGAGAGAATTTATGAGTGCATGTAAATCAATTCTTCCCCCTCTGAGAGCTGTCATGGCTCTTTGGGTGGCGTGTTGGATCGGTGCTATCGAGGGCCGTGCCGAGAACGACTTGTTGGGAGCTTGGGAGGGAGAAATGAAGATGGGCAAGATGAGGATGCGGATGATCCTTTCCATTAAAGAGAACCCGGACAATCAGAAAGTGCAGGCGACGATGGCGTTCCCGGATCGAGGTGTACGGGATCTTCCGGTGAATGCGATTCTGTTTAACGATCCAGATTTGCTGTTTGAGTTCGATGGATTTGGGGGTGCCTTCAGGGGGAGTTTCAATGAGTCTCGGTCCGAAATCACGGGAGCTTGGAATTTCAATATGAATCAGGGGCCGCGATCAGCTCAAGAGATGACCTTCAAGCGGACTGAAGAGGCAGATCTGGAAGTCCCCGAGCTCGATTTCGACTATGCCGCCGGAGATCCAGAATTAAAGGGCCTCTGGAGCGGTCGAATGCAAGTCGCGCCAGAGGTGGAGTTCGGGATGGTGTTTCGAATTGGAACAGACGAGCAAGAAGCCTTGAGGGGATTTTTGGATATCCCGGAACAAGGAGCCAAGGACATTCCGGTCAATCCCATCGAGTTCAATTCGCCTGAGATTGCGTTGGCTGTGCCGGGAATTGGGATGAAGATGAAGGGAAAGATGGCCAGTGATGGAAAGTCTTGGACGGCCACGATGGATTCATTCGGGGGGAAGAAAGAAGTGCGGTTTAATAGGCTAGACTCGTTGAAAGATTTGGAGAAACCAGCGCTATCCTACGAGGTCGGAGCCGGGAAGGAGAAGGTCTTGGGATTCTGGGAAGGAACTTTGGAGGTTCAGGGAACGAGTTTGCGACTCGCGATTGCCTTGGGCGTCTCAAGTGAAGGCGAGTATCACGGAACGATGGATAGCTTAGATCAGAATGCTCGTGGTATTCCAATGAGCCAAGTGAATTTAAAAGAGGGTGGCTTCGAGTTTCGGTGGTCGGCCATGGGGGCGACCTATTCAGGTCATCTCTTGGATAACGAGTCAGAGCTCGTGGGAGAATTTAAACAGGGACCGATCACGGTACCGTTGGCGATGAAACGTCAGCCAGGTCCGCCGGCGAAAAACTAAGTCGAGAGGAGGGTGTCTTCATGAAACGGTATTTGAACAAAGAATGCGCGGCAGCGGGGTTGGCCACTGTCATAGGGATTGCGGGTTGTGTGGGTCCCCTCGTGCCAGGGATGAAGGCGGGTGAGAGTCGGCAGCTCCGCGATGCGTTGTTTGCCGAGCCTGCTTTATTCAACATCCAGATCGAGATTCCGGAATCAGGCATGGAGGTGCTGCGGCAGTATCGGTGGCAGTGGAATCGCCAAGACTCCGGACCTCGTCCCAAAGTCAAGGCGACAGTGCGGGAAGGTGGCGATGTTTATCACAATGTCTCGCTCCATCTGAAGGGGGCGGCAGGAAGCTTCCGGTCGGTTGATGATCGACCAGCGATGACGCTCAATTTTGACAAGCATGAGAAAGGTCAGAAATTCCATGGCCTCGATAAATTGTCCCTGAATAATTCCGTGCAAGATCCGACGCTCTGCAATGAACGCATTGCGCGGCAGTTGTTTCTTGAGGCAGGCGTCCCAGTGCCTAGAGCGAGCCATGCTCGGGTTCAACTCAACGGACGGGATTTGGGGATGTACGTTTTGGTGGAGGGCTACAATAAGAGATTCCTTCGTGGGCGATTCGGCGAGGACTCAGGTAATCTTTACGATGGGGGTTTTGTTCAGGACATCGAGGGGCAGCTCACGGTTAGCTCAGGAGCCACGCCTGCGGATCGGTCAGCCCTCACTGCCCTGGCTGAGGCGACCCAAGTGAGTGATCTTGGCGAGCGGGAGAGACGTCTTCTTGAGACCTTGGATGTGGATCGCTTCCTGAGTCACGCAGCCTTGGACGTGATCCTATTCAACTGGGATGGCTACCACATGAATCGTAACAACTACCGAATCTATCATGATCAGGGTCGGGACAAACTCGTGTTCATGCCGCATGGTCTCGATCAGCTTTTTGAGAACCCGGAAGGACCGCTTTTTCCGTTCTATCAAGGTAAGGTGACGCAGGCCTTGATGGAGATTCCCTCTTTTCAGGAAGCTTTTTTTGAGCGGGTGGGTGATCTTGTCGAGGATCTCTTTCAGGTTCAGACGATTCACGAACGAATCGATCGGATTGCTGAAGTGGTCCGGAGGGATCTGGTTTTGAACGATCCGGACTCAATTGCGGAGTACTTGAGTGATGTCTCAAGTCTGAAGGATCGCATTGAAAGGCGATATGATACACTCGTCCATCAGCTCAACGGTCCTTCCCGAGTGCCTCGATTTGATGAAGCCGGATTTGTTCAACTCGAGGAGTGGACGCCCGATGACTATTTTGGCAAACCGGATCTATCCCAGGGAGAGCTCGGAGGCCGTTCGGCGTTGGTCCTGACCACAAGGAGTGGGGTCAGTATCGGTCGATGGCAGAAGAAGGTCTGGCTCAGGGCTGGAGACTACGAACTGATTGGGCAACTTCGCCTTCAGGGAATCGAGGCTGGATCAGGAGATCCGCGCGGAGGCGTTGCCCTATGGAGTTCGGTGAAGGGCGTAAGGGAACGCCAGACTGGAAGCCAGGAATGGGCGGAGCAACGCGTTCGGTTTGAGGTGCGGCAGCCGATTCAGGAAGTGCAATTGTACTGCGAATACAGGGCTGCGGAAGGAACTGCTTGGGTTGACACGGAGAGCCTGAAGCTACAACGCTTGCCCTTACCGGAAGCCGACTAGGCTAGGTCAGATAGTGTCGCTTTCTCGGACTGCGCGGAAATGGCCGCTGTTCAGTGAGCCTCGAGAACGACTCGATTTTGGGGGCTCATTGTGGAATACAGTTTGCTTGCTATGAGGCGTGGATTGTATTCGAATGCAACACTGGTGGGCGTCCAAGAGGTACGGAATGAATCACGCTGCCGAAGTGTCAATGAAAACGGGTCTTATCACGGTGATCCTCAGAGTGAGTCGATTCCTGCTCGGCTTGGGGGTTCTGGCCATCTTAGTCGCGGACGTGAGGGCTCAAAGCCTCGCATCAACCGATCCCGAGAGGAGCCTGTTCGAGGGCGATCGAGTTTTTGAGATTGATCTTCAGATTCCGGAAAGCGGCATTGCTAACCTGAGAACCTATCATTGGCGTCGTTGGAGAGGAACCAATCTTCCCCGTCCCAAGGCTCTAGCAACAGTGACGGAGTCAGGCGTCGTCTACACGAACGTTTCTGTGCACTTGAAGGGGTCTGCCGGCAGTTTCCGTTCTGTGGACGAGAACCCGGCGATGACGCTCAACTTCGACAAGCATGTTGAGGATCAGCTGTTCCACGGGCATGACAAGATCTACCTGAACAATTCGGTTCAAGATCGAGCCTACGCGAATGAAAAGATTTGCCGCGAGCTCTTCAATGCCGCCGGTATACCCACGCCGCGTGCCACCCATGCATGGGTGACCTTGAATGGGCGAGCACTAGGGCTTTATGTCGTCATCGAAGGGTTTAACAAGCGGTTTCTCAAACAGCACTTCGAAGATGTATCTGGCAATCTCTACGACGGTGGATTCTTGCAGGATATCAATGCCGACTTGAACGTGAATTCTGGCGAGAACAAAGAAGATAAGTCGGACCTGCAAGTTCTCTTTCGTGTGGCTGTTGAACGCGATCAGCGAAAACGGTTTCAGTGGCTACCCAAGCTTCTCGATATGGAGCGATTCTACACCCTACTGGCGCTCGATGTGATGACTTGGAATTGGGATGGCTACACGATGCATCACAACAATTTTCGTTTGTTCCATGATATGAAATCGGATCGTTTCATCTTCATTCCACACGGGATGGACCAAATGTTCGAGCGGCCAGATGGACCCATCTTTCCGCGCTTTCGGGGGATACTGGCTCGGTCGGTCTTGGAGCTGCCCGCTGCTCGAATGAAGTACTATGACCGGATGAATGATCTCATGGGGAACGTTTTTGACGCGGGAAAGATCAATCGACGGATTCAGGAGATCACCAGTGTGATCCAGCCCGTGTTGCGGGACAAAGCGTCCCACCAAGCCAAGCGCCAACAAAGTGCTTCCTTGAGCCTGCAATACAGCGTGACCCGCCGAGCTGCGTTCCTGAAGGAACAGTTGGGTAGTTCGAGTAAGATCCCAAGCTTCGGAGCGAACAATACCTTGGCGATCAAGCAGTGGAGTCCCAAAGTGCAGTTTGGGCGCCCAGCACTCGATCGTCTTCGGCAAGGGAGCCGCGAGTTTCTCAAGATCACAGCCGATGGTTCGGAACAACTCTCCATGGGGCGTTGGACTAGTGGGGTCCACTTAAAGCAAGGGCGGTATCGATTTTCGGGAAATATGCTGACTCAGGGAGTGACAGTGGTTGCTCAAGACGCTCGAGGCGGGGCGGGCCTTAGGGCGTCAGGTGCCCAGACGCCTCAGCGGGTTCGAGGGTCACAAAAATGGAAACCGTTCTTCGTAGATTTCACTGTCGAGCTTCCAGTGAAGGAAGTCGAATTGGGGTGTGAAATGCGGGCGGCAAAAGGGATGGCGATGTTCGATGTGAATTCCCTGCGCTTGACCAAGCTGCAGTAGCGTTGCTCACTCGAAGAAGGCTATGATTCAGAGAGACTACTTCATGCGAATGATCCAGGAGTTCGTCAAGATGATGAGCTTGCTGATGGAGGCCAAAGCGACCAGTAGTTTAAAAGAGATTGAAAAGAACCTCGATGTCGCCGCGCAAGCCGTTCTTAAACTCAATCGGCAGCAAATCTGTGCGATCGATGCGAAGCAACTAAAGCTGGAGCTGATTCGATCTGGCTCAACCCATGAATTCATCACGAAAGCACAGATCTTGAGCCGAATTCTTACGGAGTCTGCCGAATTAGCCTCCCGCAATGGGGATGATGACGAAGCCCGCAAGCTTTATCTGAAAGCTCTAAACCTTCTCCTGGAAACAATCATCGGAAGTGAGCCTGTTGAGCTTCTGGAATTCACTCCGCGTATTGAAGGAGTAGTAGATTGCTTAGGGACGACCCTTCTTCCGACGGAGACGCTTGTCGGTTTGATGCAGTACTTCGAACAGCAAGGGGACTACGCCAAGGCGGAGGATCAGCTGTTTCAACTGTGTGAGAGCGCTGAGCCTGGACCCGGCATCGTGCAACTGGGTGAGGGCTTCTATCAGCGACTATCTGTCCTGCCTGATTCCATTCTTGCGGGTGGTGGGTTGCCCCGCGATGAAGTGGAGTTTGGTCGAGATGAGTTTCGTCAACGTTGCACCACTTCGGCGCTGTCTTGATCGAGCTCGGGGCGCTCTCGGGCCTAGGGTGTCGCCAGCCGGAAGAACAGTTGTGCTAGGTCGCTCTTTTCGAGCTTGATGGAGAGTGGGAGGGAGCTTGCCTCGTGCGTTTCCAGCACGGACCAATCCTGGAGGTTTGTCGAACGCTCTAAGTTGAAATCATGGTTTAAGAATCCGTCGATGTTCAGGGTGATGGTGCCATCGGGATTGCGGAGGATGGACGTGAACTGGACGCCTTCCGTCGGTTCTAAATCGATATGAAGCACAGCCATACCGCTGTTGCTGCCCAATCCGCCGGGGGAATCGATAGCGATCTGATATCGCTCGTTTGCAACTGCTTCGAACGAAACGGTTCGGAAGAGACCGTTTGAGCCGTCGAAGGATTCTTCAGCTACAAGGGTGAGCTCGCGAACGTTCGTTCCTTGGTAGACGCCCATGACCGTCGTGTAGGTGGTGCCGCGGGAGCTGATGGTTGCCGTGCCGCTGGCGGTCGGCTGCCATTCCCACCAAACGGACCTCGAAGCGCCAAAGAAGGAGTCGGCGTTCCCGTGTTCTGGTTCTCGGATTTCCGATGTGGCGTTCTCAGTCAAAGCGATGCCAAGTTGATGATTCCCGCTGAGCTTAATTCGGTCGGCGAAGAGGTCGTTGTTTTTTTGGATCTGGAGGGCCGCGAATCCAACTTCATCGGAGAGGCTATCGATGGCAAATGAAAGGGTTTGTCCTTGGACAACGTTGAGTTCGAGATCGGGAAGACCTGCGTCGGATCGTGTCGCCGCCAAGGGTTCCAAAGTGTCGAGTGAGGAACCTTGATAGATGGCAATTCGATGAGGAAAGGTGGTGCCGCTTGTCGTGATTCGAACAGTTTCTGTCACGGGCGAGACCCATTTCCACCAAATAGAATGGGCTGGCGCTTGGCCCGCGTGCTGGGGTTCGCCAGCCTCACTGGAACTGTTCAAGTTGTGTCCCATCCCCGAGGTCCAGAAGCCTTCCATCATCTGGGCGTTGGCGTAAGCGTCATTGGATACTTGTTCTGCTCGAAAGTTGCCGATGTCGGGTGCGAGGCTATTGATCGTCGCGGCGTTGTCTGCGGGATCTTCGGAATCGGCGGGTGATCCGGTGGGCGTTCCTTTGAAGAGGACCTCGGGATTTGAGAAATAGGGAATTCGGGCACCGAATTGTCGAGCCATGATGGTGCGGTAGGTGCGTCCCTCCGTGGTGAATCTCCAGCCGTTGGAGTAGGGGAACCTCCCTGGCGAGCCTTGATCGAAAACGGTGTGATTGGCACCAAGGTTGTGTCCCAGTTCATGGGCTAGCGTGAAGGTGCCCACTAAGCTCCGTCGAAGAATCGCGGTGTAGGCGATCTGGTCCGAAGGTTGACTGAAGCTAGAGAACTGATTGCCACGTCCGACACCGGAAGAGCTGGGAGCATCGATAATCAATGTGACTAGATCGGCTCCGACAGCATCTCGAAGAGTATGAGCAATATCGTAGAAACCGTCGTCCGGTGCCTTCAAACGATTGAGGTCGCCTGACGTGGATCCGACCTCGGGTTCTGCGACGGGCGCGAACGCGACGAGCCGGGTCCGCACATTGATTTCGCTGTTCTGAAATGCTCTGTTGGTGTCGGCGACGGCTTCGAGAACGGCAGCGTTCAACGCTGTTGTGCTCCCCATACTAGTGGCGGCTTCAGGCGTGTAGAGAATGAGTTGGTCTAGAATGGTGAGCGGCTGCGCTTGCCCGGTGTGGGCGAAAAGCAGAATGAAGAGAGCAAGTAATGGAAAGCATGCACGAGATTGAGGAATCTCTGGTTCTTTGAACCAAGCGGCTTTTTTGGGACTATGCGAATCCCGGTGAATGCCCACGGCGTGAGCTGTTCGAGAACTTTCAGGGTTGGCTGGGTGATTCATATCTTGATGAGAAGAAACTGTTTTCTTGTCTCTTGGGGCCGGATTGAGGTTCTATCGGAAGGGGATAGATGAGAGTGCTGATCCTTCCGAAAACGAAAACTCTAAGAACAAGAGACTATGCCAGTCCCCCTCCGACGCGCGGCCTTCACATTGATTGAACTTTTGGTTGTTGTAGCCATCATCGCTATTCTGGCTGGCATGCTGCTCCCAGCATTGGGCAAGGCCAAGGAAAAAGGGAAAGCGATCGCCTGCACGAACAATCTTCGCCAATTGATTCTCGCGACGATCATGTATGAGGAAGATAGCCAGCGTCTGCCGGTTTGCTGGAATCCTCCTCACAATCTGTGGTACCGTCAGTTGCAGCCCTACCTCGGTCGAAGAACGAACGAGTCGGGACAAGGAGTCTTTATCTGCCCCTCGAGTTTCCAGCGGGATGAGACGGGCGCGATGCGGCCAGGTGGTTTCTGGGGCTTTCTTGCGTATGCCCAGAATAGCCGCATCAACCTGGGGCGTGCCGACATGGGAATGAGGAATATTCAGGATCCTGTGGGGACGATTATGTTTGCTGACACGGATGGTTGGGACGCCTGCCTCTACTCAGATGATGACGGAACCGGCAATGTGCTTTACCGGCACAGCGGTGGAAGCGAGTGGAGTTCAAAGACGAAAAGGCTCACTTCGCGGGCAAATCGCAATATCACATTTGGAAAGGCGAATTCAGCGTTTCTGGATGGGCATGTGGAATCGATTCGGGAAGCGCCGCGAGAGATCTTTACTCCAGAGCGCGAAGTGCCAAGGCCTGAGGAGGATCGGTAGCGTGTACTTCCCACTGCTTATCGGGTGCCTCGTCTTGGGGGGGGCCGGTTGGGCTCTTCTAGGAAAATCATCGGTCGTGGGTAAGGGGCTCATGGCGGCCAGTGTCGTGGGTTGCTTGGGATTACTGGGCTGGCAAATCCTTTCGGCATTTGGGGTGGGAACATCACCGCGATTGCACCGCGCGCAAGCGGCCGTTGGCTACACTTTGGCACATCAATTTCTGGGAGATACAAAGGCGCGCAAGGGCGAGGTTGTTTTGCTGTTCCCGCCGGAGAAGGCGGCGCCGAGTGCTGCGCTGGATTCTTTCTACGAGGCCTTTGCAAGGGTGATGACACGATTCCCGAGCGTGAGTGTGCGTGAAAGTGTGGTTGGGAGTTCCGCCTCTGAAGCGAAGCGGGGAGAGATTCGTCTGAGTGATTTTTCCTCTGCATTGAATGCGACCAATCGGGTTCTTGCCTACGTATCATGGGTGGGTTTTCCAAGCGGGGCCGAGAGTCTTGAGCCATTTCAGGATCCGCAGACCCGGGTCCCCGTCTATGTCTTCGATCCGTTCGGGAGGACGAATTGGGTTGCTTCCATTGCGAGTGGGATTGTTGCTGCCGGCGTTGTCGGGCTACCAGAGGATGCGACGCCATCTGGGAATAATTCGGGTCCGAGAACCCCCGAGGTCGTGTTCGCTGAAAATTATCGACTCGTCACTCGCAAGAACGTGAACAGCTTTTGAGGTGCTGTTAGGACGTTCGTGCGCCCGAAGACACGCGCTGTCGAGCTTCGTCTCTAAGCTAGCCCAGGTTCGTAATAATGATGCTCCGAGTTCGAGTTTATTTGATCACGGTTCTCACGATCCTCTCATCTCCCATTCTTCTTATCACGGCCGAGACCGCCGAGACCGATCTTCGGACTGTTTACCGTATTGTCTCAAGGGATGGATTTGAGTCGTATCGATTTCAGTCTGAACCAGGCTCTCCAGAAAATGGTGTGGCCGTATTCCGCGTGGTCCAATCAAGGCAATGGCCGAAAGGCTTGGTTCCTGTTTTTTGGGTTAAACGACAGGACCAGAATCAGCTTGCGCGCTTTCCATTGACGGGACAAGAGAGCCTCACCGAGCCGCTCTTCTTTGCATTGCCCACTGAAAGTGAGCCGACGGACCTACGTGTTTTTGGTCGCTGGGAATGTTTTGCAAAGTACTCGGATGGAGCGGAGGAGTATTTCTCTTGGGACCTTACTGGATGGGGGCAAGTAATCTCGGGGCGTTTTGATGTCGATACGGACTTTAGATTTGCTTCCATCGTGGAAGGACGACTTGTGGGCGGAAAGGTTCTGCTTCGGGTGAAGTATATTGCCGCGGAATATGAGCTCACGGGCCTCCTAGATGATACCGGAATGAAAGGAACCTGGGTGAAGACGGAAGATGGGGAGCGGGGGACTTGGAAGGCGCGTCGATTTGACGACCCGTCTCGATCCTTGAGTCAAGAGTCTACGCATTTGTGGCCGTGGTTCGGGCCAAAGGGAGCCATTCGTTTTCGAACGACCGAAGAAAGTTTGGGAGAGGGGTGGCAACGAGGGGCCGAGGCGATATGCCGGGTGTGGCTCATCGATACCTCTGATCCGGAATCGGACGCATCTCGTCTCCTTCCTAGACGTCCCCGTGCCAAGGTGCTTCAATAAGAAATACCCGTGTCATCCTGAGTAATCCGTGGTCAAAAATTTTTCCCGTGAGTGCTCCTGTGGTCTTCCGCGAATCAAGTGATATGCGCCCTCCGAAATGTGCCGCTCGAAATCGCGATTGAACATGTTCCCGAGGTCTGTTTAGGTAGGCTCTCTCCCTGAATCAGGAATTACTCGTCACGAGATATGAAAAAGTCTGCTGCCTTCACCTTGATTGAGCTCCTTGTCGTTATTGCCATCATCGCCATTCTTGCCGGCATGCTGCTGCCCGCGCTTTCGAAGGCGAAGGAAAAGGGGAAACAGGCCAGTTGCATGAACAGTCAACGTCAACTGGGAATCGCTTCCCGGATCTATTCAGACGACAACGACTCGCGCTTCGCGTTCACGTTTCAAGTGCGGAACAATAATGCGTTTCGAAAAGCGTGGTTCAATTTCTTGGCTCCCTACTCGCAGAACACCAACATTATGTTGTGTCCTTCCAGGAGTAAAAAGTTCGATCAATTCTACCAAAACTATCCAAGTGATGAGCGTGACAAAGCGGTCTCGAATTACGCGGCCAATTTCCAACTCGGGGGTTGTGATTGGCCTGGAGTATGGCCGAAGGAGACCTGGCGACAATTGCGAGACACGGAAGTTAGGAATCCCTCGAGTGTGGTGTTTCTGACGGATGGCGGATCTAAGGCAACCAATACGACCGATCCGGAACTAGCGGTGACACCTCAGTCTCCTGAAAAGCCCGGCTGCTGGATTGTGCACGACCCTGGAGATAGTTCTCCGTGCGGAGGTTGTGTGACTTCAGCGGATGGTAATTGGGGTGGGCCCCATCTGCGGCATCTTGGTCGTAGCATCGTGCTTTTTGCGGATGGCCATGTTCAAACGATGCGATCGGCGCAATGGTATTGGGCAGGCACTCCTTGGCTCAACCCACGAGAAGGTGGCAATTAGTAGCGCCCCGAAATGTGCCGGGGGTGGGTGGTTTTGATTATCGATCTTAGCGATATGATCTTTGATTTATTCGATTCACGGTAGAGACGTCCGTTGGTTTACGGTTTCTTCCATCAAGGGAACAACCAAGAGCGGGTATTTGGACGACGTAGTGGAAGTGGGAGAACATGAGTGAATCGAATCAAATGAAAAGCGCAGCTCTGCAAGAGAGCGACAAAAGCGCAGGGTCGGGATGGAAAAGGGGCTTTTGGAGCCTTTTTGCGACCCAGTTTCAGGGAGCGTTTAGCGACAATGCCTTCAAATTTGTCGTCATGTTTCTAGTGATGGCGGGGATGTCTCGGGATGAGAAGGATGCTCTAGCACCAGTGATTGGAGCAGTCTTTGCACTTCCCTTTATCATTTTCTCGATGATGGGTGGAATGCTCGCCGATCGCTACAGCAAACGGACCATTGCCATCACAACCAAGGTTGCGGAGGTGGGCATCATGTCCCTGGCTTTCGTTGGTTTGTACACTCAACAGATTTGGCTCCTCGTGGTTGTAGTCTTCCTGATGAGCACGCAGAGCGCCTTCTTCGGTCCTTCGAAATACGGATTGCTCCCGGAAATGCTACCAGAGTCGCGACTGTCTTGGGGAAATGGCTATATCAGTCTCGGCACGTTCGTGGCCATTATTCTCGGGACCGTGATAGCGGGTCAGTTATCTGAACGCTTTGAAAATACTCTCTGGGTACCGGGAGCA
>CAYFGX010000011.1:149412-169098 GCA_964342405.1 uncultured Verrucomicrobiota bacterium
GCGATCGGGATTGGGATTGGCAGTTTCCTTGCGGGTTATCTCTCAGAGGGAAAGATCGAGTATGGATTGGTTCCCTTGGGGTCCATCGGAATGACCTTGGCTTGTTTCGCGATGATGATGCCAGGAGCCGATTTCGGAAGAGTCTTTCTGATCTTAATCTGCTTGGGAATTTCAGGCGGATTCTTTGTCGTGCCTTTGGCCGCGATGATTCAACATCGCCCGGATCCGAAAGAGAAAGGGTCCGTGATTGCGATCGATTCAATCATGGCGTTTTGCGGTGTCTTCGTGGCTTCGATTGTCTACTACGGGTATAAGCAACTCATCGGGATGAGCGACTTGCAGGTGTTTTTTGCTTGTGGCGTCACGACATTGGTCGGAAGCGCCTACGCGATTTATTTGCTGCCCGATGCTTTACTTCGCTTCTTACTGCTCGGTTTTACTCACACCGTTTACCGAATCAAGATTGTGGGTCGAGCGAATGTTCCCGAGCGGGGAGGGGCCTTGCTGGTTTCGAATCATCTTTCGTTCGTAGACGCACTTTTGTTGCAAGCATCGATGGACCGGCCCATTCGATTCATCATGTATCGGGGACTCTACGATTTGTGGTACTTGAAGCCGTTTGTGAGGATGTTCAACGTAATCCCGATTTCTTCTCAATCGCGGCCCAAGGAGTTGATCAAGTCTCTCAAGGCGGCCACGGAATCTATCCGGGACGGACACGTTGTGTGTATTTTCGCGGAGGGCCAGATTACTCGAACGGGACAGCTGCTACCGTTCCGACGTGGGTTCGAGCGAATCATGAAGGACGTTGATGCGCCCATCGTACCAGTCAATTTGGACGGTCTTTGGGGGAGTATTTTTAGTTTTGAACGCGAACGATTCATCTGGAAGATGCCGCGCAGTATTCCCTATCCCGTGACTGTGAGTTACGGCAAGCCAATGCCGGCCACGGCTGATCCCAGGGAGGTTCGGCGGGCCGTGCAGGAGCTCAACACAGATGCTTGGACCTTGCGCAAGAAGCACATGAAACCGATCCCCGCATCGTTCGTGAGATCTGCTCGATGGCATCCGCGGCAAGCGTTCATGGCGGATGCCAAGTCGGATGGAATCAGTTTCGGATCAGCATTTGTTAAGTCACTCTTCCTGGCCCGACGCTTGAGAACAGTGTGGGGAGATCAAGAGCGGGTAGGGATCCTCGTCCCTCCTTCAATAGGTGGGGCTTTGGTAAATTTTGCAGCCTGGTTCTTAGGAAAGACACCGGTGAACTTGAACTACACCCTGTCGGTGGAGGGAATTGAATCTTGTATCCGGCAGTGTGGGATCAAGAACGTTCTGGTGTCGAAACAGTTGATGGAACAACTGAAACTGGAGCTTAAGACACCTGTTGTTTACCTGGAAGAATTGGTGGAGAAACCGCGCTTGAGTGAGAAGCTAGGGTCTCTCGCCCTGGCGATCTTGTGTCCGTATTCAATGATTCGCACCGCTCTAGGTGGGAGCCGCAAGCTCGAGCTTGATGACGTGGCGACCATTATCTTCTCCAGTGGGAGCACGGGGGATCCCAAAGGGGTGGAGCTGACCCACTACAACATCATCTCAAATGTCGACCAGTTGACTCAGACTTTCAGCTTGTCGAGCGAGGATTCTTTTCTTGGCGTGCTGCCATTCTTCCATTCTTTCGGCTTCACCGGAACGATGGTCCTGCCGGCGCTGAGTGGAGTGCGAGTCGTCTACTATCCGAATCCTTTAGATGCCCGGACCATAGGTGAGCTTGTTGCCAAGCACCGCGTTAGCTTCTTGTTGGCGACGCCGACCTTCTTGCAGATTTACATGAGGGGCTGCACACCGGAACAGTTCGGTAGTGTGCAATTTGCCATGGTGGGCGCGGAGAAGCTTTCGGATCGAGTCGCCAATGCATTCGAAGATCGATTTGGTCTTCGGCCGCTAGAGGCTTTCGGGTGCACAGAATGTGCTCCGGGGGTGACGGTCAACACTCGAGACCATCGCGGAGCGGGAGTCTATCAGGTGGGAGCGAAACGGGGGAGTATCGGACATCCTCTCCCAGGCATCAGTGTTCGCGTCGTTGATATTGATACTGGCGAGGTGCTTCCGAGCGGGCAATCAGGCTTGCTATTGGTGAAGGGGCCGAACGTGATGAAAGGATACTTGGGACGACCTGAGAAAACCGCTGAAGTGCTGAAGGATGGTTGGTATTCGACAGGTGATGTGGCGTCGATTGATGAGGATGGTTTCTTGCGGATCACAGATCGATTGAGCCGCTTTAGCAAGATCGGTGGCGAAATGGTACCTCACATTAAAATCGAGGAACTCCTGCAAGAGGCAGCGGGTCGCGACGAGACGGTTTTTGCTGTCACGGGCATACCAGACGAGAAGAAGGGGGAACGTCTTTTTGTCCTGCACACGCTGACCGAGGAACAGTTGGAAGCCTGCTTAGAGAAGTTAGCTAGCGCTGAGATTCCAAATCTTTGGAAACCTAAGAAGGATCAATTTGAGCACTTGGGCAAGCTGCCTTATTTGGGAACGGGTAAACTCGACTTGAGGAAAGTGCGCGAACTGGCCTCAGAGTTTTCCAAGTAAGATTCCAGACTCCGGCGTAATCTTTAGCGCCGGAGTTTTTTCTTTTCAGATAGGATGGGTGCGCAATGATGGACGTCGAATTCCATGAACAAGAAAACGCGTCGAATCTTCGGACTTTGTTTGATGTTTGCCTGCTTGGCCATCCATGCGAAGTCGCCCAACATCGTTTTGGTGATCACCGATGATCAGGGCTATGGTGACCTTTCCTGTCACGGCAATCCGATCCTCAAGACACCTCACTTAGATCGGCTTCATGCAGACAGTGTTCGTTTGACTGATTACCATGTAGCGCCAACCTGTGCGCCGACTCGGAGTGCTTTGATCACCGGTCACTGGACCAACCGAACCGGCGTGTGGCATACGATCATGGGGCGTTCGATGTTACGAGCTAATGAGGTGACGATTGGTACGATGCTCTCGCAGGCGGGCTACGCCACCGGAATGTTTGGGAAGTGGCATCTGGGCGACAACTATCCTTACCGGCCCGAGGACCGGGGCTTTCAGGAAGTGCTGCGCCACGGAGGTGGCGGGGTTGGGCAGACGCCTGATTACTGGGATAACGCTTACTTCGATGGAAGTTACTGGCACAACGGCATTCCGGAACCAGCCAAAGGTTTTTGCACCGACGTCTTCTTCGACTATGCGATCGATTTCATCGAATCAAAAAAGGACGGCGATCAACCCTTCTTTGTTTACTTGTGCACCAACGCGCCGCATGGGCCCATGCATTCGCCAGAGGAAAGTAGTCGGCCCTATCAGAACCTGGGGACGGGACTCGCAAATTTCTACGGTATGATCTCAAACATCGATGACAATGTCGGGCGAATGCGAAGCTATCTTCGTGAAAACAACTTGGAGGAGAATACGATTTTCATCTTCACCACGGACAATGGAACTTCTTCTGGCGCCAAAGTTTTCAATGACGAGATGCGAGGACAGAAAGGGAGTGAATACGATGGTGGGCATCGTGTGCCGTTTTTCATCCACTGGCCAGGGGGTGGACTCGTTGGAGGGCGAGATGTACCGATGATCACTTCGTACGTGGACGTGGTTCCGACGCTTCTCGATCTCTGTGGTGCGGCAGCTCCTAAGTCAGTCAAATTCGATGGAGTGAGTATCCGCTCGTTGCTTTACAATAAGGACGTCGCTTCGTGGCCGGATCGAATTCTCGTGACGGACTCGCAACGAGTTCGAGATCCGATCAAGTGGCGAAAGAGCAGTGTCATGACGGACCAATATCGTCTGATCAATGGGAAGGAGCTCTACGACATCAAGCAGGATCCCTCTCAGAAAAGGGATGTAGCTGCTGAACATCCCAAAGTCGTCAATCGTCTACGAGAGTTTTACGATGAATGGTGGGCCGAACTGGAGCCTACGTTTGCTCAGACAACCGAGATCTATTTGGGGCATCCCAAGGCAAATCCAGTGAGGATGACAAGCCATGATTGGATTGCGGATGGGAGCACGCCATGGAATCAACGAGCGATTCGGAATGCTGAGAAACGACCGTCCAATACAGGTTTTTGGGCTGTGAAGGTGATCGAAGAGGGAATCTATGATGTGGAACTTCGTCGTTGGCCGCGAGAGATTGATCAGCCCATTCAAGCCAGCCTTCCCGCCGGGGATCCGGTGCCCGGAGCAAGTGCCTTCCGTACAGCGCCGGGTAAGGCGTTTCCGGCAGTTAAAGCTTTGCTTAAGCTCGGCGGCCAATCACTGGAGAAGCCTGTTGCAGCAGGAGATCGATCTGTCACCTTTCGATTGAGACTCAAGCCCGGCAATGACGAGCTGTGGGCGAAATTCGCCGATGCCGATGGGAATGAAATGGGCGCCTTCTACGCGTATGTGAACAAACGCTGACAATCTCCCGCGAGGATGAGATAGGCTTCTACGGAAACAAAAAGGGCGGCCGAAGCCGCCCTTTTACTCTTTCAAACCTCTGATCGTTGAATCCCTATCTGGTAGGGAGTTTGATGTTGAAGTTCTTTTTGTATCCCTTGTGCCAATTTTGGGTCCAAAGCTCCCGTAAGTCGGCCCGCGCGACATGGCCATCTGAATAGGCCAAATTGGTGCCTTTGTTGTGACGATCGACGAAGAACCGTCGCGTTCCATTGTCCGATTCTTCTCCCCTCAGGTTGGTGGGAGGAGCGTCGTTCTCGCGAGGCCAGCCGTCGACCCAATTTCCGTCCCCGTAGAGGGGAACTTCGGCTGTCGCATTGAAATATTGCCCATAATACTTCGCCCATTCCTCAGCGGATTTGGGTTCGTAGTAGCTACCCTGAGGCCACTGCATCCAGGAATTCACGGTGTAGCTTCCTTCCGCTTTTGTCCTGCCGAACCCACCCCAATGGAAGCTCCAATTTCGTTTGTTGGCACCGCGGGAATCGCCTTCTGCCCTCTCAGTTACCGTTGGACATATAATCGTCTTCATTGACCCTTCGTAGGCTGCTTGTGGATCTTTCGCGTAGCTGCTGTCGCCCATGTACGGAGCAATCGCATGGAACCAGTAGGGCTTGCCGGGACCAAGAACAGGAAGTACGCGATCCTGGTGGTCATCGGCGTAGAGAATTGTTGCAAGGCCCATCTGTTTTAGATTGGAGGTGCATTTGATCGCTTTGGCTTTGGCTTTGGCCTTTCCTAGGGCCGGCAACAGCATTCCAGCGAGAATTGCAATGATGGCGATAACAACGAGGAGTTCGATGAGCGTAAAGCCTCTGCGATGGAAGTTCGGATGGGTCATGAAATGAGGTATAGTGATTTTCTATCGATTGGCAAGTATTGTGATCGCCATCGCTACCTGGTCTCGATCTGTTCCGCAGCGGTCGAGGGCGATGAGTTGCACTGCGCCTCCGGCGAGAAGGCGTGCCATATACTTTTGCCGCGGCCTTCGTAGACCAAGCAATCGACTCTGGAAAAGGGTGTCTCGAAGTCGAACCCTGCCGCTAGTGGGAGAGGTTGGCGTTGGAGGGGATCACCACCCGACGAGCGGAGATGAAGGCAAAAATTTGCGGGGAAGCAACGAGGAATACGGCAACAACGAGATCAAGTCGGCTCGTGTTCAGGACAACGCCCCCAAGCATCAAGATGCCTGCCAGTATCGGGAGAATCAGATCGAACTTCTTGGCCGCGGCACAGAATGCCCAGGAAACGAGAACGGCGAAAACTCCTAGATCCCAACCCGGGACGACCATGGCTGTGGCGAGGAAGAGTGGCAGCGGAGCGAACACGGAGCGGCGGGACTTAACGAGCAGAGCTTGAATGAAAAAGGCGACCACGGTGATTGCCATTATAGTTCCGAGCACGAGTTTTCCCGACTTTGGATCTTCCAAGCGAACCGTCGATGCCCAGCCCACCAAGAGTGCCATCGCGACAACACACCTCACGAGGTCTACCCAGTTAGGCCAATAGGATATGAGCGCCCTACCAGTCGGCGCCCAGGTAAGCTTCCTCGCTTCTCCACTCCTTCGGATGAGAATCGTGGAGGCCATTGGCGTCCACAAAAGAAAACCTGCAATAGCGGGCCAGATCCAAGAGGATGTCATCGGTGATTTAGTTTTGGTTGGGTCATCTCCGTTGTGTTCGACGTCGACGGGAGGGTAGTGTCGTGTATAGATTTAATCAAGAAGTTGCTTGGACCCATAGGTATTGTCTCCGTTGATTCCTCCGATCGAGTAAACATCGGCTTGCTCCCTGGACTTTCTCTTGAATAATCCGTCTCGTGAAGAAGGTTGCAGTTGTAACGGGTTCGTCTCGCGGCATTGGGAGGGGTATCGCGCTTAGTTTGTCTAAGGCGGGGTTTCATCTGGTTGTGAATTATGCGGGTAATGCGGCCGCGGCGGAGCAGACCGTGAAGGATTGTATTGCGGCAGGGGCAGAGGCAGGGCATGAAATCGAGGCGATTTCAGTGAAGGCCGACGTGGGTTCTGCTGCTGATAGGCGGCACTTGCTTGAGGAATCGCGCCGGCACTTCGGGGTCGTCACTCTGTTGGTCAACAACGCAGGGATTACTTCGATAGGTCGGGCTGATCTGCTGGAAGCAACGGAAGAGAATTACGACAAATTGATGTCTGTTAATCTTAAAGGACCTTTCTTTCTCACTCAGGCGTTTGCCAACTGGATGATCGAAGAAACGGGTCGGGACGCTTCGCTTCGGCCCAAGATTGTTACGATCAGTTCGATCAGTGCCTACACCGTTTCTGTGAATCGCGGTGACTACTGCATGGCGAAAGCTGCTCTGGGCATGATGACGAAGCTCTTTGCGGCCCGACTTGCCGCTCATGGGATCAATGTCTATGAGCTGTGTCCCGGGATTATTGAATCTGATATGACGGCCCCAGTGAAAGAAAAGTATGATCGGCTTATTGCTGATGGTCTCACCCCGATTAGACGTTGGGGAATGCCGGAAGATATTGGCAAAGCTGTGCGCACGATTGCCGACGATCAGTTTGCCTTCAGTACGGGGGAAGTTTTCAATATCGACGGAGGCTTTCATATCCGTCAACTTTAGGTTCTTTGCTTGAGTTTTAGAGGAAGAATGTCATGAGCGATGCCGTAGCAGAATCGTTGATTCAGAAAGTCTGGGATGGAGATCGGATTAGCGCCAATGAGGCGCAAGAGCTCTATCGTTTGCCCTTGGAAGAACTAGGTGCCTTGGCGGATCGCCGACGAGTCCTGGCAAAGGAAGCGGCTTTCGACGGCAAGGGAAATGATATTGTGACCTACATCGTTGATCGGAATATCAACTACACGAATATCTGCAACGTCTACTGCAAGTTTTGCGCCTTCTACCGAACGGAGCGAGACGACGATGCCTATGTGATTTCTTTTGATGAGCTCGATCAGAAGATTCAAGAGACAGTTGATTTGGGTGGGACTCAGATTCTCATGCAAGGGGGGCACCATCCGAAGCTCTCTCTCGATTGGTATTTGGATGTGCTTTCACATATCCGCGAGAAGTTTCCGATGATCAATATTCACGCCTTTAGTCCCAGCGAATTTGTCCATTTCCGCGAAGTGTTTGATCTCCCCTTGGAAGAGTTGCTCGTCAAGTTCCGTGACGCTGGTCTGGGCTCCATTCCAGGGGGCGGCGGTGAGATTTTAGTCGATCGGGTCCGCAATCGAATTTCCCCGCTGAAAGCCATGACCGATGATTGGCTCGAAGTGATGGATGTGGCCCATCGCATCGGTTTGAAGTCGTCGGTGACCATGATGTTTGGTCATGTGGAAACATTGGAGGAGCGCATTGAACATTTGGAACGAGTGCGGCTACAGCAGGATGCAAGCGGCGGGTTTACCGCTTTCATTGCTTGGACTTTTCAAGCGGATAACACCCGGCTGAAGGCGGAGCCCGTTGGGGCTACTGAGTACCTACGAATGCAGGCCTTGAGCCGGATATACCTCGACAATATTCCGAATATTCAGAGTTCGTGGGTCACGCAAGGACTCGATATTGGGCAGGTTGCTCTCAAGTATGGTGCCAATGATTTGGGCAGCATCATGATTGAGGAGAACGTCGTGAGTCAGGCAGGAACGACGTTTCAAATGACGGTAGAGGACATGCAACGTTTGATCAGTCGAGCGGGGTATCAACCTCTGCAGCGGGACAATTGGTATCGGCCGGTTGGCGAGCTTTGATCTCCTTTCACTCCTCCGATCGATCCCTTGGCCGTGAATTCAGTCTCATGGCCGGCTTCTTGGTGTGCTCAGAGCTGGGGCTTCCGCTAGATGATCGAGACTGACACCCAGATGAGAGCCTGACGGACGGTGACGATCGTCTTGAATCTCGGCGGTTCGCGGCAAATTGCTGCTGCTGAGGGGCTTAAAGGGTTCTTCTAGAACGGTGGTTTGCCGCTCTGTCCGATTCAATCCTTGACCCCAGGTCCTGGGTAGGTAAATGGATTGGGTGTTTCCCAGTGGTTCCCGGTCTCCGTGCGCCACCTACGTAGATCCAGTTGAGTGAAACCAACGAGAGAGTTTTGTATGATGAATTGTTTGTGCCGGTGGAATCGTTTCCTTGGCTTGGGGGTTCTAGTTGCCACGCTTGGTGGAATGGTCCTGGAAGCGGCGGAAGAGAAAAACCTCTTGGTAGTCACCGTAACCAAGGGATTTCGGCATAGCTCGATACCGACCGCAGAGGCGGTTCTCGGTTCCCTTGCAGAGCGCCATCCAGCTCTGAGCGTTGATTTCGCCAGAACGGATGCAGCGATTCAGGAGAAGATGACTGCGGCGGCGCTCGCCTCCTATGATGGTGTGATTTTCGCGAACACCACCGGGGAATTGCCTCTGCCTGATCGAGAAGCCTTCATGGCTTGGATCCGATCCGGAAAAGGGTTCGTTGGGATGCATTCGGCCTCCGACACGTTTCATCAATTTCGTCCCTATATCGATATGATCGGAGCGGAGTTTTTGACACATGGGCCCCAGGTGGAAGTGAACGCCGTGAATGAGGATCCGAACCACGCGGCTTGCCAGCATTATGGGGCTCACTTCAAGGTCTACGATGAGATCTACATCATGAAGAGTTTTCATCGTGATCGAGTGCATGGGCTCCTCACGCTGCATCATCATCCGAACTCCAAAGTTCCGGGTGACTATCCAATCGCCTGGTCGAAAACCTACGGAAAAGGGCGTGTTTTCTACACCTCGCTGGGACATCGGGAGGATGTTTGGACGAGCGACGATTATCAGCAACACGTGCTCGGCGGGATTCTCTGGTCTCTCGGGCTGGTAGAAGGTTCAGGCGAACCCACAGATGTCTCCTATGTGCTAGGGACCGAAGAGGCTGAGAGCGGGTTCAAGCCTCTGTTTAACGGCAAGGACCTATCGGGTTGGCGTTTGAGGCACGAGGATGGCATGGCCAGTTGGAGTGCTCAGAACGGCATGCTGGTGAACTCCATCAAAGAGGGCGAGCACGGTACGGATCTCGTATCAGAGGAATCTTTCTGGAACTTCACGGTCCGATTCGAATACCAGGTTCCCCAAGGAAGCAATAGTGGCTTCTATTTGAGAGGGCGCCATGAGATACAGATTCTCGAGGATGCTCGAAGCCGAAAACGAGTGAATGGCGGCAATGGAGCCATCTACAGCGTCAAACCCGTCGATACTTTTGTTTCTCGCAAGGCTGGGGAATGGCAGGAGGCCGAGGTGACCATCGTGGGAGACCGGATCACCGTGTTTCTCAATGGCGTGAAAGTGCATGACCAGGTTGAAGTAAAAAGGGCCACCGGAGGGGAGCTGGACAGCAACCTAGACCAACCTGGGCCTATCTTGCTTCAGGGGGATCACGGAGCGGTGGCCTTTCGAAATCTGCGAATCAAGCCGCTCGATTAATCATTTTCGGCCGTATTTGACTTTAGATCATCTTAATTAAATAATCCCGGCGTCAACGCGTCCAAGTATTTGGAGCGGGTGATGTTGCTCTCTAATAGCTTGCGCGGAATGCGTTATGAATCAAGAAGACACGTCTCATCAATTTAATCGTCGCGACTTCCTTAAGGGAGGATCGCTCAGTTCCATGGCTGCTCTCGTTGGAGGGACGCTCGTGACCGCACCTGAAAAGGCCCAAGCTCAAGCCTCGTCCAAACCGACCAGCCCTCCCGTTAAGTTCGGGGTGATCGGATGTGGCTACCATGGCCGAGATGTGATCGGAACGCTGGCCGTGCTACCGAATGCTCCAGTGGTGGCGCTGTGTGACAAATATGGTGCCTTCCTTCGTCGTGCAGGGCGTTCGGCCCCTAAGGCTGCGAAGTACGAGCAATATCAAGATCTCTTGAATGATGAGAATGTGGAAGCGGTGATCGTTTGCACACCGACGCATCAGCATGCTCAAATCGTGAAGGATGCGCTCGCGGCCGGGAAGCATGTTTACTGCGAAGCGCCGATCTCCAATTCCGTAGAAGAAGCGCGTGAGATCGCACTCGCTGCCAAAAAGAACCCTCGCCTCTACTTTCAGGCCGGCCTGCAGAATCGATCTGACTCGCAGCGGCACTTCCTGCTCGATTTTATTCGCACGGGATCTTGGGGGAAGACGGTGCAAGCGAGGGCTCAGTGGCATAAGAAAGTGAGTTGGCGACGAACGGCTCCCACCAATGAGCGTGAACGCGAAATCAATTGGCGTTTAGACGACAAGCTGTCCGCTGGTCTGGTCGGTGAAATCGGGATTCATCAGATCGATGCAGCCGGTTGGTTCATGCGTCAGCGACCCGTGGGCGTGCAGGGTTTTGGTTCTATTATTCAGTGGAACGACGGGCGGAAGGTCCCCGATACCGTGCAAGCGATGATCGAGTATCCTCGTCAGGCGCGAATGATGTATGATGTGACGCTGGCCAACTCCTTTGACGGTGATCACGAGATCTACTATGGAACGGCTGCTGCGTTGATGGTTCGTGGGGCCAAGGCGTGGATGTTCAAGGAGCCTGATGCACCGCTGCTAGGCTGGGAGGTTTACGCCCTGAAGGAAACCTTCCACAAGGAGATTGGTATTGCCCTCTCCGCCGACGCAACCAAGCTGACCACGGTCACTGGAAATCGAGACGGTGGTGAGAAGGCGGATAAGTACACCAACACGCCTCTCTATTACGCATTGGAAGCTTTTGTGCACAACACTCACGTGCACCGAACAGGGGTCGAAGACTTCGTTGTGAGCTTTGGCGATGACGATCCGGAGGCCTTGGCGGACTACTTGGGTGATCTTACGGATGCAAAAATGCCAGCTGCAGACTATCAGGTTGGCTACGAAGCAACGATGATTGCTCTCAAGATCAATGAGGCAGTCGTAACGGGCAAAGCCATTGCGTTCGAGGATAGCTGGTTTGATTTGGGTTAGTCTCAAGGCGCGTCGACAAGTTTTAACGAAGAAGAATGTAATGAAAGATCTGAACAAATTGACAACAAGACTGGCAGTTTTCGCTCTTGGGTTGGCGATGACCACGAGTGCCGTTCTCGGCGCTGAATCCGTTCGCTACCAGGGAGTCCCTCGAGGCAGCAGCGTGAAGATTGATGGAACCTCGACGGTTCACGATTGGTCCGTTGAAGGGAAACTGATTGGTGGCTACATGACGGTCGACGGTGAGTTCCCTGCTGATTTGAATGTGACGGAGGTTCCCGCTCTCAGTGCGGTTCCCAAGGTGAATGTCATGATTCCCGTCACCTCTCTCAAGAGTGGCAAGACGACGATGGACAATGTGATGCATGGTGCCATGAAACACACCAAACACCGAATGATCAGCTACAAGCTGACGAAGATGGAGCCCTCCGCTGCAGCGCGCAAGGCGGGCGAGCCTTTGAAATACAATGCGGAGGGGGATCTCACCGTTGCCGGAATCAAAAAGCAGATCAAGATGCCCGTTTCGCTGTCAGGACATGGCGACGGGGGACTCAAGATCACGGGCAAGACCCAGGTCAAGATGACCGACTTCGGCATTCAACCTCCGGCACCGAAGATTGCCTTGGGCTTGATTAAGACGGGAGATGAGGTCGATATCACCTTCGAGTGGATTACGAAACGTCGTCAGAAGAAATAGGCGATCGCTCAGATATTTTTGAAAAAGGGTGCCCACACTGGGCGCCCTTTTGTGTTTCAACCCTGATGGGTCCCAGCCGAACCCTAAAGGGTAACCAACTCGCACATTCTCTCAACCCTCCAACCGCTGAAATCTCCGAATTCCAGAACCGCAATCCGGAGAATTGAGTCATTCTGACACTGACCTGTGGCAAGAATGGCTTTTAACGTCTCGGAAGTATTTCTTGTCTATTTCGCTACAATTTTTCGCGCAAAATGGATCGATTTCTGACACCATACCGTCCGGCGGGCGCGTGGGAAAAAAACACGCCGGTTATAAATCTAAGTCCAGCTACGCGACGTGTCGAAAAAGATATACATCGAATCAACGATTCCAAGCTACTTGGCCGCTCGCCCATGCCGTGACATCATTCAAACCGCCCGGCAACAACTCACCCATTTATGGTGGCAAGAATACCGTAGCGACTTTGACCTCTGCATTTCAGAAATAGTAATCGACGAAATAACGGCGGGTGATCCCATAGCAGCCGAATAACGTCTAGTTCTGGTCGACGGTCTCCCACTTCTGGATATTACGGATTCTGTCCGACAAGTAGCTAAAGATATTATGCTATCGGGCCTACTTCCCGAACGTGCAACTCGCGACGCTATTCATATTGCAGTCGCCTCGGTACACTGCATCGACATTTTGCTAACCTGGAATTGTCGCCACATTGCCAATGCCATGATCATGAAAGAGATCAGAAAAATCGTCGCTGAGTCTGGACACGAATTATCTACTCTTTGCACACCTGAAGAACTTGTTGGAGATTGATCACTATGAACGCGATTGCCCTAGAAGAGACGTCGGATGAAGTCATCGTAGAATCCCGCCGAACTAAGGAACTCCTTGCGAGAGAATTCGACTTCGATATCGATCGAATCATTGACGACGCAAGAATCAAACAAGCTGAAAGCGGCAGGAAAATCATTCCACCGCCACAAAATGGGTAAATATACTTCCATATCGCGCAGTGTCCCAAAAGTCGAATCGCATGTTTTAATGGGGAGAGGGGGCACGTTTCGACATTCGACGAATGCATACTTCTCTACAGGAGACTGTCCTCTCATTCAGCTTGCTGAGAGAAATACGAATCGCTGATCAAAGAACAAAATGTCGAATGTCGAGACGCGACCCCAGATCCACATTTCTCGAATTAGGTCGACAGCGATCTAGAAGAAGTCAGTCCTTTCAGGATGGAGAGTCGCAGCGGGTCTATTTGCTTCTACCGATCCTCAGACCACAACGCCCCTTCCTCAATCCACTCAGCCAACAGCTCGACTTCTTCATGGGTTAACGCAGGATACTCCTCGCGTTTCGACAGCGGCGGCATTTCTAGATCTTCAACCTGGTCGGAGACAAATCTGATTAATGGGCTTTGCTCGCTGGATCCTGACTTGATGGCGGGAATCTGGCTCTGCCCCCCTTTTAGGATTGCTGGGCGCGTATCGAGTTTAAAGCCGCCTTTGGCGCGTTCTCCGCTGTGGCAACTGAGGCACGAACGCTTGAATATGGGTTGTATGTCGCGAGTGAAGAGAATCTTCTTTGTGTCCAATGACTTGACGGTTTGTTTTCCGGGTTGCATTGCATTGGAATCTTGCGTCCGTTTCCAAAGTTCTATCAGTTCTTTACCTGTTTTTAGGTCAGCGCGCGAACGAGTGGGTTCGAGAGTTGTTAATAGGGCCATGGTGGCCCATGTCGTTCCTCCTATCGAAATCCATTGGTCTTTGCCGTGCGGGAACTGGCTATCGAAGTGAGGTTGGAAAGGCCACACTCGAGAGCGCACCCACCATGAGCCGTCTTCAAACTGAGTGCGAAGCAGAAATTTCACCCCGCGTTGGAAGCGTTCGTTGGTCGGCGAGACAATCCCGGATTCGTAAATCGCGTAGAGCGCTTTTCCTGTTGCCCATGCGTCACTTTCTTTGAGAGTCGATAGCTGTGCCCAACCGCCGTCCGGTCGCTGTTCTGAAAGAAGCTCTTCCACGGCTTTCTTTAGGATGTTGAACTCTGCGTTTCCCCAGCTTAGCCCCAAGACCTGTGAAGCTCTTTGGTTTAGGGTGTTCGGGCGGGTATTGCGTATGACTTCTACGGCCCGTTGAATGACCTCCAAGCTCTTGGTCTTGTGGTCTGGAAGCGGGTAGAGTTGTAGCGCTCGAATCGACCAAGCAGTGCCCTGATGTGGGCCGGGCTCATCCATCGGGAACCTGCCAAACGAATTCCAGATTGAGCCGTTGTGGGTCTGTATTTCTCGCAGGAGCCGAACCGCGGCAAGCGTCCCTTCATCCGGTGCAAATCCGAGCGCGGCCAAGGCGATCAGGGGACGAGGGCCGCCGAAGCCTCTGGTATCCAACTCACGGGCTCGCTCTTGAAGCACCTTTCGCCTATCGCCTAGTTGCTTGACCAATTGATGGCCTAGAGCGACTTCGTCAACGACCAGCCCTCGGAGCTGGCCCATTTCGTAGGCAAGCGGCGGGAGTAGCTGATGGTGGCACGAGACACATGAGTTCTGGCGATTTAGGAAGGCCTCTGATGAATGTTGCATCAGCTTGATGGCTTTTTGCGCTGAGCGCCGAACCATCGCGGCACGCTCTAGGCCGGAACGAGGAATCTGGCGATTAGGCATCGACTTGTCTTTAGAAGAAGCGGGAGCCTTCTTTGCCCCTGCGTCTAGGAGATAGCGGGCTAGCTCTGTGTTCTCGCCGCTCTTCAGCGCGTAATGCAAGGCGCTCTCCCCGATAGCGTTCACGGTATTCACGTCGAGTCCGCGTTCAATAAGCATTCGAGCGATTTTGGGATCGCCTGCTTGCCCAATCCCTGCCCAGACCATTGGGGGTGTTTCGCCTCCCACCTGCGGCGCAAAATGTAAATCCGCACCATGTGTTATCAGTTCTTCGGCGATCTCGTGATTCTCCGCCCACAATGCCCAATTCAACGCATGGCCTGGAGAGTCGCCATATCCTCTGCTGGAATAGTTTGGGTCTACTCCTGCTTTCAAGAGACGTTTCGCCGTCTTAAGATCGCCGACCATAGCCGCTACGTCCAAAACCGAAAAACTTGAGCCGATGGGCTCTAGGCTGGCTCCCTTATCTAATAGAAGGTCGATAGTTCTCGGGTCCCCGCTTTGAATCGCGAGGTATAGCGCGCCTCCGTCCCAAGGGCTACCACTCCCATGTACGTTGGGATCCGCCCCAGCGTCTATGAGCAGTTTCACCACTTCGTACGATTGACCGCGATTGACGGCGGAGAGTAGCGGGCTTCTTCCATGATTCGTTTTTGAATTTGGATTGGCTCCGTGATTCAGTAGCGTTGCGACGACTTCTCTGTTCGTAACTCCGTAAATAAGAGGCGTGGCATTCGCTTCATTCTGCGCGTCTACTTCAGCTCCTCGGTCGAGCAATACGCTTACAAGTTTGCGGTTGCCGTTAAGCGCGGCGAGATGAAGAGGCGTGTTTCCGTCTGGATCGCGGATTGTGATATCCGTTCCGGTCTTTAACAATCGGGTCCAAGTGTCAACGTCGCCCTGTTGGATCGCTCGATGCAGCTCTGGAGACGAGAGATTTGGTTGTGGCGAACCCGCAAAACCGATTTCCGGCAGGAGGGCGATCAACACGACAATGGGGAATCCTATGATACGTGTAAATGTGTGTATCACGATCCTTATTCCTTTACTAAGTATAACACAACCTAAGGGAACACCGATTCGAAATCCATCCTTACTGGAGGATCAAATTGCCGGAAGCGAACGGGATATAAACAAGTTTTCCGAATCAAAATATCGATCTCTTGATGGAACCGGCGACCCAACGCCGGATCGATTCTCCTGTATTCCCGCGCGGCTTCCGGAGTAATCATGTCATAGACAATACATCGGCAACCAAACGACCTCAAACCGCAAAACTCCAACCTCTGTCTCGTAAGGTATCCTCATCGTCATCGAAAGAAGGGAGACAGGGTACCTCTTCCGTCCAACCCGGGGTTCCACGCGGACCCTAAAAGGTAACTAATTCGCACCTCGTTCAACGGCTTGAATGCGCAAAATGTCCGATTCCCAGAGCAACAATCCAGCATATCGAGTTATCCGGCTGTAGAGTTTGGCCCAAAAGCTACGTGCTAAACCAGCGAATATCGGGTAGGGTTAACCTATGCCGACGGCATACATCGAAACCACAATCCCGAGCTACTATGTGGCAAGGCCATCGGCCAGCCTCATCCAAGGTGCTAGGCAGGCAAGCACCCGCAAATGGTGGAATGCTGGATGCTCTGGATTTGAGCTCTTTACATCCCAAGAAACTCTAGACGAAGTCGGGCGAGGTGATCACTCTTTGTCCAAAGATCGGCTGGCATTGCTCAAGAGTATGAAAGTGCTGGAGATTACCGACGAAGTCTCCACTCTGACAAAGAACCTTCTGTCGAGTCAGCTTGTACCGGCCAAGGCATCATCCGACGCAATTCACATCGCCGTAGCATCCGTGCACTCAATGGACTTTCTTGTGACATGGAACATTAAACACATTGCGAACGCCCATATCCGCGCACAGCTACGAGCAACGGTCGCGAATTTCGGAGCAAGTCTCCCTGTGATCTGCACCCCCGAAGAGCTATTAAACGATGAAAACGATTGATGAACCGAAGAACATAGTAGACGAAGTTATCGCAGAAGTGCGCAGGCACAAGGAGGCGATTGCCGCCGAGCACGATTATGATGTCGACTCCCTCCTACTCGACCTTCGGGAGCGTCAACAATCAAATCCACAACTCGTATCCTCAGCAGGAATAAACAAGTGAGTTGGGAACAGGGGTCGCATCTCGACATGCGATTCGGCTGCAAAACCCCAAACACCGAAAATCGGGGGGATCAAATCACCTTCACCACCCCTCAAAACGCTCTCAGAATCGATTGTCTAGACGCGACCCCAGATCCCTCTCTCGGATCCGGGGAGATGTTCCCTCTCCATTAAGAGCTGATCAGGACAGACACGCTTAGCGATCTCTAAAGTGTTGTGCGACCGCTGAGCGCATTCTCTCGATACCTTCCGCTCGCTGCTTAAAGGTGGAGGCCCCGTATGCCTCGAAGTGTTCGGCGATGGCTATGGAGTCCTGCTGCAGGCCTTGATCCTTGCTGCTTGTAGTCCAGTCGTGCATTTCCTTTTCAAGTTCTTGATGCACCGTTTCGTATGCCTGTTTTCCGATCAGGTTTCTCGTTTCGTGAGGATCCTTGGCGAGATCGTAAAGCTCCTCGGAGGCGAGTGGTGCCAGCAATTGTGCTTGGACCTCATTCAGTGTGTTTCTCTCGCTCATCATTCGGAGGAGATGGTAGATAGGGTGGGTTTCCCTTCGATAGGCCGTTGAGCATTCATTGATTGACCCAGGTGTCTTGAAGTTGCGGATATATTTGAATCGATCGGTTCGGACAGCTCGACTACAAGACTCGATGTTCCCGATGCGATCGACGGCAGTGTGAAGATAGGTTCTTGGGCTGGAATGGGTCCTGAGGAAGCTTCTACCTTGCATCCAGCTGGGAATCTCCCCTCCAACCATGAGAAGCGTTTCGGCGACGATGTCGATCGCGCTGAGAAGTTGTGGGCCGACCGTTCCCGGGCTGTATCGAATCGAGTTTCTCAAATTGTCGGGAACGTAAACGATCAAGGGAATCTGGGTGCCGCTGTCGTAAAGCCAATTCTTTCCTCGAATCATAGGTCTACCATGATCAGAAAACACGAATACGATTGTGTTCTCATCTAGGTTTGCCTTCCGCAATTCTCCCAAGATGGCCCCGACTTGGGCATCAAATTGATTGACTGAATTGAGGTAACCGGCCCAGTCATCCCTGGTAACTGGGTGGTCGGGGTAGTAAGGGGGAAGATCGATTTCTTTGCGCGGGATATCGGCCGCGGCTGAGAATTTTCGATGAGACTGCTTGGAATTGATTTGGGCGAAGAAAGGCTGGTGCTCCACCAGCTCTTGCCAAGACTTCGTATCCCAAGTCTTGGCCGGGGATTGGAATAGCCAGTCGTCCTTTCCGGTTCCTGTTCCACCCACGTCTTTGATGTTCCCGGTGAAGTAGCCCTCCTCCCGCATCAGCTCGGGGAGAACCTTGATTCCTCTAGGCAACGCTGGCTTCAGGCGCTCGCTGTAGCGCATGTGGTGAGCTCCGAGGGTCGTTTGATAAACTCCGGTGGCCAAGGCCGTCCGGCTTGGAGAGCAGGCTGGTCCTGTCGTAAAGACATGGCTGAACCTCATTCCCTTGTCAGCGAGTGCGTCTAGGTTTGGAGTCGTCACCACCCGGTTGCCGTAGCAGCCAAGATCGGGAGACATGTCTTCAGCTATGATCCAGAGAATGTTGGGGCGTTGAACGTTCTCTGCCTCGAGTTCCCCTGGGGTGCTCACGAGTCCGACAAGTGAAACGAGGAGGCAGAGCGAGTGGCGGATGTGGATCATAGGAACGAGTCTGTTTCTGAGGGATTCTTGTTAAAGATGAGTCAACGCTTTGGAGCGGCTGGCAGATTGTGCCCGGAGATACCGACGAATAGTTCGTACGAAGCGTTTCCTCTCGTACCTCCAATCTCAATCCGATAACGCCCGGAATCAGATTTCGGCAGGATTCCGAACCAAACCTTTATCTCCTGAGCTTTCGCGATCGGAACCCACTTTGCGTCGTTTCTGACCTGAAATCTGAACATCGCATTGTCTTCGAGTGATGTGATCGCGATGGATACTCGTTGACCGGGGCTGGCAGTGAAGGAGTAATAATCCCTCTCCCCGCGGACGACTGCGTTTTTTGAAATCGTCGAAATACGGCCGCGTTCAAACTGCAGCTCGAAGTGTTGATCGGCGAAGCACTGCGAGATGAACGCTAGAGAGCAGAGGGAGAGAACGAATTGTTTCATGGCTCAAGCCAGCGGACACAAGCTCTTCCCGTAACGGGAAAGGAGGACATCTTGCTGAAATTAGAGATTCTTTTTGTTGATCTAGACCTCGTGGGAATTGTCGCAAAAAAGAAAATGGCGGGAGCGACGGGACTCGAACCCGCAACCTCTGCCGTGACAGGGCAGCGCTCTAACCAATTGAGCTACGCCCCCTTAGAAAGGGGACAGCGAAGTTACTGTAATTCTCTTCCTGGAGTCAACGGGGAATTGAAAAATTTCTGGGATTTTTTGCTCCCACTTTTTGAAAGGCTGAAGGCGATAAAATGCGGTGTTATGTCGCATTTATTTAACCGTGTTTTTCAGCGAAGAGGAGATGAGGGCAAAAAAAGGATTCGGGTAACAGACGCCAAGGAGGTGGGGGTGGGGAACCCCGCTGAAGAAACGTACCGTTACCCGAATCAAAATCCTTGTCCAAGATGAAGCGCATCCCGATTTTTGTCAACAGAGGAGTGGTGAATGTGAGGTTAAATCGGAAGTCGATTTGGCCGCTAAAAAGTGAAATCTTTGTAACAAATCCTTGACAGTAGAGTCGCGTTTTTGGGCGGTTGGGGATAGTTGGCGGTTTTTGGATTCGCGCTTTTCCTTCGTCGATGGCTATTGGACACTGC
>CAYFGX010000012.1:0-11126 GCA_964342405.1 uncultured Verrucomicrobiota bacterium
CTTCACACGGTAGGGGTCCCAGGTTCGAACCCTGGAGCGTGCACCATCTCTTCCCTGTTTCGCCTTGAACGGCAAATCCTTCCTTAAAGCCATTTGGTGCTGGTTTCTTAGTTCAAAGGGCCAGATTAGCACGACGAAATGTCGCATTAACCCCTCACTGTGTCGCTTTTTATCGATAACCGACCGGCGATTTCCACTTTTCGGACACACGCGGACTTTTTTTGTTTTATCTATCTTTTTTCCGACATAAATGACTTGAATCAGTTTTGTTTTTCCAATAACGTCTCTTCAGTTGCTCGGACAACTTGCCGATTTTACCCGCAAAAAAAGCGCTGAGCTCTGAAAGTTGTAACATGGAAATTCCACTCGCCATCATTGTTCTTGGAGCAGTCGGCCTCTACGGTCTGATCTTCCTCCTCGTCCTGGGCAGAGTGGCTGGAGGTGAAAAGGATCGGTTCAACATTCTCTCGCGAATTCACCGCCATGAAGAGGATCCTTACGAAAACACCGAGCCCCTTGCTCCTCAGCGAAACAAGATTTTCGTTTTAGGAACGCCGGAAGAGGAAGAAGCCAAGAAACAAGACAAGATGGTGTCTTGATCTTCCTCGATTTTTGGCTGTCAGTTTTCTGAAATTCGCAGAACCGACTGCGCCGGCTCTCCTTTACCGCTGATCGAAATTCCCGATCCGGAACCCGAAGGGTCACCTCTCACTTCTTATTGCCTGAACAGGCGCCGTCCTGATTTGCCTTCGTGACGGGATTTCCCTCTCCCCAAGGAATGAACGGCGCCCGGAGCCGGAGGTATATCCATTCTTCCACCGGGCGAAGCGGCGCCATCAAACGATAGAACACGGAGTAGTAAATCCGCAACCGAAGCACGGAGAGCAACATCACCAGCGACGAACGAAACAGAGTCTGCGTCACCTTTGAACCGAGTTGATCCGTCCACTCCGTGGGTTCCTCGTGAATCGCGAACCCAGCTCGCTTGATCGAGTAGAGCAGATTTACGTCAAATGCCAAATCGGCGATGCGAAGTCGCGGCAACACAGCTTGAGTAGCCCGCTTGGAGATCACTTTCGCCGGACATTGAGTATCTTTCACTCCAAGCCAAAAAAGGATTTGGACGATCGCGTGAAAGACGCGACTCACAAACTGACGGGTGAGACTCTGCTGCCGGTGTAGAACCGAGCCAGGAAGCCAACGAGATCCTATCACGCAGTCTTTATCTCCACACAACTCCAACAAGCGCAGGAATTCCTCAGGAGCAGTCGCTCCGTCGGCATCAACATATCCAATCCACCCCACATCAGGAGCAGCGGCAATCCCTCGGATCAAGGCTCCCCCCTTTCCAATGCGCTCAGGGAAGTTCAGAACTTCGACGCCGTCGTATTGCCGGCACACCTCGGTCACAATCTCAAGGGTTCGGTCTCGGCACCCATTCAAAACTGCCAGGATCGTATACTGACCAGGAACAAGCCGCTCGAAAACACTTACATACTGGAGCAGCGTCGCCTCAATTCGCTCTTCCTCATTGTAGGCTGGAACCAGGAGGAGAAACTTTTTCTGATTGGATTTCATCCCCATCCTATTCCTCTCAGTAGATCCCAGAGATAACTCCTTTCCATGAGGCTCAGATCGATTTGAAATCGGCTTCGTCCTATGCAGCTAGCGGCGAACATATAGAAAGTAACATCGGTTCAGAATGATCCAGGTGATCGGCGCATATTCGAAAAAACTCTGTCGAGGAATCGGCTCGCCGGATCGCATGCAAGAATTTGCCCGAAGGCTCAATCCCTGGTCCGATAAAATTCATATACCGCTTCATCTTCCTGACCTGGCCAAAATCGTTCAGTCCAGATGGACGAACAGCATCATAGAGACGGTGAATATAGTCGAGCACGTCACGTCCTTCCGGCACAAATACGGGTTTACCCGAAAATGCTTCTCTAATTTGCCGGAATACCCAGGGGTTGCGAATCGCTCCTCGGCCAATCATGAGCCCCTTCGCAGCGGTTTGGCTCATGACACGTCGTGCTTGCAGTTCTGAGTCGACGTTTCCATTCGCCAAAACGGGGCACTCGAGACGCTCCACCGCCTCGGCGATCAAATCATAATGCACGTCGCTCCTATACCCTTCCTTCACCGTTCGACCATGCACTGTCACAAGGTCGACCTTCCATTGGTTCAGGACCGAAAGAAGTTCCGAGAAGTTCGCACTGGATTCAAATCCGATCCTGGTCTTGACCGTAAACCGACCGGGAATAGCACCGCGCAAGCCAGCAATGAGTCGAGCAGTTCGAGGTAAATCCGCGAGAAGCCCTCCTCCGGCACACTTTTTATAGACGATTGGAGCCGGGCAACCGAGATTTAGGTCGATAGCGGCAATAGGGTAAGCCGCCAATTGCTCGGCAGTTCGAATCATCGCGGCAAGATCATTTCCGATCATCTGGGCAACGATTGGCTTGCCCGTCCTGTTTTCGGTAATCGAGCGGAGAATCGGCCGATCGAGTTTCGACGTGGAGTGCACCCTAAAGTACTCGGTAAAGTAAACATCGGGCCCTCCGTACTCACTGATGAGATGCATGAATGGGAGATCGGTAACATCCTGCATCGGTGCCAAAGCGAGCAGAGGATGCCCACCGGTCGAGGAGAGCAAATCGTCGAGTGTCTTCAAGAGAATCTTAATCGAAGAACAGGCACTATTAACGCATCCGAGCTATGAGCAAGCCCGCGCCACCACCGAAGAAAAGGTTTGGCAACCAAGCGGCCAACCAGGGAGTCACCTGCCCTCCTGTGCCGAGGGCTAAACCAACCCGCATCAAGATAAAATAAGCGAAGCAAATCACAATACTGCTCGCGACCCCGACATAGGCGTTACGCCTTCCACTTCCACCTCCGAACGGAATCGAAATGAGGACAACAACCAAACAGGTAAAGGGCCAAGCCAGTCGTCCGTGGAATTGGGTATCCAGTTTGACTAGTTTCTCCGGAGGTAAATCTGGATGGAGAACAAGGTAGTCAGCGATCTCACCCAAAGACACTTGGGCCTCTTTGGCCAAACGCACGTTGTCAAGAAGTGACGAGATCCGTAGCTCACTCCTGATCTGCTGTGGAGTCAGATTGAGTTCCTTCACCTTGATGATTGGAGCGGTTGACATTTGCAGCATGTCAGCATCCATCTTCTGTGGATCCGAGCGAAATGTCGTCATGTCTTTAAATGTCCAAACCCCATTGGTGTATCCGCCGCGTTCTGCAACCATCTTCACCGTCACCTGATCGTCAATTTTCCACGTGATATGTGGCCGAATCATCTCTGAGGTCGAAAGGTTGTAGTTTTCGACATCCCATGCCTGCCGAGCTCCTTGATCTTCAATGTGCTGCGGCCCCGTCCAGTCCCCTGCCTGTTCTCCATTCCCTCCACCCCCATCCGCATTCCGGAATTGCTCGACAGAAACCATCCTTCTCGCTCCCCAAACCTCATTTACGTATAAGAGTACAAAACTGAATAAGAGCCCTACTGACAGATACACAATCGTTAGTCGCCACATCCCAATGCCGGCCGCTCGAGCCGCAATGAGTTCATTATGACGGGCATGGTTCGTGAGTGTGTAAAGCATGGCCAACAACAACGCCACTGGTATCACGACTACCAATAGCTCGGGCAGTTTCTGGACATAGAATGACACGATCTCAGGTGCCGAGAGATTCGCCTTCTGCAAGTCTCCCAGTTCACCAAACAAATCGAAGGTCAGCCAAAAAATTAAAAACCCGCTCAAGCAATAAAACAGAGGAACCATGAGCTCCCTCAGAAAATAGCGGTCCAACAAACGCATCCCTCAATCCTAGAGACTCCTGAGCCAATGCGCAACCTGTTGCAAGACCCGCAATTCTGAAGTCCTTTCTTAGAACTGAACTATGATCGAATCGGAGAGCAAAGACAGACGGTCCTTTTTCTAAAACCGCCAGTGAAGCGATTCTGCCAGCTCAGGGACGATAGGTTCTACGCTAGAGCCCCTTATTTCCAAAAGGCCGAGAGAACCCTTGCACCCCCCGTTTAAGGCCGCTAAAACCCCTGCAGCCCCTGAGGAGAGCACCACTCTCCGGAAAAGACGTAAGTTCGAAGCTGAATATGGCCAAGATTCAAAAAGCCGTGATCACCGCGGCGGGCAACCGGCAACAGTCACTGCCTCTCCAAACCCTCGTTGATCGCGACGGAGAAACCAAATCCGTGCTTCGCATTATCGTCGATGAAGTCCTCAGGGCTGGCATCGAAGAGATTGCTGTGGTCGTGTGCCCAAACACCCAGGAAGCCTACCGCGCCGCGGCAGGAGAAGCGGGAAAACAGCTGTCATTCGTTGAACAGGGGACGTCCAAAGGCTACGCTCACGCACTCTTCTGCGCCAAAGATTTCGTCAAAGACGAATCGTTCCTTCACCTTGTAGGCGATCACCTCTACGTGAGTTCTGACACCAAAGGCTGCGCAGAACAGCTAATAGCAGTCGCGACCGAGGAAAACTGCTCAATCTCTGCCGTTCAGGCCACACGAGAATTCAATCTTCCCTACTACGGAACAATTGGCGGGCGGCGTATTCCCGATCGCAACCACCTTTATCGGATTGAAGACGTCATAGAAAAACCAACCCCCACGGAGGCGGAGCAACGACTCGTGATTCCAGGCCTTCGAGCAGGTTCTTATCTATGCTTCTTCGGCATGCACGTGTTCTCGCCGTTGATGATGGAACTTCTGACCCATCGATTTGAGAATTCAACGAACCCGCCACCTCGCTACCTTTCTCAAGCATTGGCAGACTTGGCGAAACGTGAGAAATACTTGGCCTGTGAGCTGGCTGGAAACCGCTATGAGATTGCCGCTAAATACGGACTATTTGACGCCCAGCTTGCCCTCGCGATGGAAGGAAGTGATCGAGACAAGATCCTGTCCAACATCTTGGACTACCTCGCGACCCGCCAACTACAGAATGGCAAATAATGTCGAACTGCCCATTCATTGAAACTATTCTGAGCAGCGAAGCTCGGATTCGCGACCGATCTATTGAAAGTTTGGCCGAGAATCTCAATGCCGATAAACTCATTGAGGCAGCACAGAGGCTCGAAGAATTCCGCGTCTCCTCCGAAAATCTTTACCACACAGTAAGGGCTCTCTTTTTCCTCCACGCGCTCTACCGCTTCTACCTCCCGGCAAAGCCCGCGTGCAAGCGTGTCGATGAAATTCCCTTTCTTGCCGTTACCCACCTGAAAGAGCGCCGATTCGAGGAAGCGATCCAATGTCTGCGAAACCGCCAGGAAACACAGGGGGCCAGTGCGCCCCTGGCTAGTGGCCTGGCGGCAGCTTACCACGGACTAGGCTTCCAGAAGCTAGCAGACCAAGTCCGCCAAAGTGTTCAGGCAGCTCGCGGCAATCAATGGATGTTTCGCGTTGGGCACCCCTTCGACCATCCACTCCGAATCATCGATGCGCTTCAGGTTCAAGATCCAGTCTCAGGAACCTTTCCGATTCTGAAAGAGCAGACTCCCGTTCGCATGGATCTCTCTCACAGCGCTTGGAGCGACATTTTCTTTCTTGGCATGGACTATCCAGAGGGTGCTCGAGTCCTCAACGCCTCTATTGATTTAGGCGTCCTTGACCGCGATGAAGAACCACGACCACCAGTCGAGGCATACTTTCGAGTTATCGACTCTGCAGTCATCCGATTGACAAGCGTCGACTTAAACGCCTCGACAACCATCACCGACCTAAGCGATGTCTTCGATTTCGCGAAGGACTACCTTGGCCTCCTCAAGGCAGCAATCATTGCGTCGGGACTCATTCCTCCCGGCATCGAAGGCTCCGGACAAAAGCTCTCCACGGCTCTCGAGCGCATCCTCGGGCCGCAACGTGGATTCGAACTCGTCAGCAACGTGAACGACATTCCGAAAGGGTCCCGGCTTGCCGTATCAACCAATCTCCTGGGAGCTCTCATCGCAACGTGTATGCGGGCAACCGGACAAATTCAACAACTCACGGGAGATCTGTCTGAAGTCGAAAGGCGAACGGTCGCCGCTCGGGCAATCCTCGGAGAATGGCTTGGGGGCTCGGGCGGAGGGTGGCAAGACTCCGGAGGCGTCTGGCCGGGAATCAAAATGATCCACGGTGAGATCGCTAAGGAAGGCGATCCTGAATTCAATATTAGTCGTGGTTGCCTTCTTCCGAACCACAAGGTGTTTTCTTCGTCAGAGATTTCCGATAGCACTCGTCAGCAGTTGCAGAATTCGCTCGTGCTGGTGCACGGCGGCATGGCTCAGAACGTAGGTCCCGTTCTTGAAATGGTGACTGAGAAGTATTTACTTCGGTCTAACGAAGAATGGTCAGCAAGGGAACGAGCAAATCGACTTCTGAATCAGATTGTCGATTCGCTCAAAAAAGGGGACATCCAGAGCTTAGGAAAACAGACCACAACCAATTTTTTCGACTCCATCCAATCGATCATCCCATGGGCAACCAATCGCTACACGGAACAAATCATTGAACGCACGCGGGAAGAATTCGGCAACGACTTTTGGGGGTTCTGCATGCTCGGGGGAATGGCTGGCGGAGGAATGGCATTCTTCTTTTCCCCGCAGCGACAGAAGGCAGGAAAACAATTCCTGCAACGCGTGATGCAACAGCTGAAGGACGAACTCGAGGAAGGCCTCCCGTTTGCAATGGATCCTCTGGTTTACGATTTTAGGATCAATGACGTCGGTTCAAGTTCTGAGCTCCTCACTGCCGATGGGGCGCTCATGCCCAAACGCTATTACGATATTCATATTCCCAACCTGATCCGGCAAGAAAACCGTTCTCTCACGAACAGTGAAAACGCCGAGCTGCATGCATTCGCGAGGGCTTGCCACGGTGACCCACGATTCCTAGGGGCTCTCGTCTCGCTCTTCGACCGTCTTCTCCCGGATCGCCCCATGGGCATTCGGAACGGCAACGACTTGGCAACCCAACTAAGGGAGAATGGATTTGACCCCGTTCAGCACGAGCAGATCCGCACCGATCTGAAAACGGGGAGAATCGGCCTTGCCCAGAATAGACTTCCTGCGAGCACCACGATTACGGACGTCGAACCAAAGGATTATACCGATTGGAACACATTGAAGAAGGATTCGCACCTTCAGGCCATCGGAGAATCGGCAATCATTTCGGGAGAAATCGCCGTCATGACTCTCACCGCTGGAGTTGGCAGCCGTTGGACAACAGGGGCGGGAACCGTCAAGGCTGTCAATCCATTCTGTCGCTTTGAAGGCAGCCATCGCAGCTTTATCGAGACCCACCTCGCAAAAAGCCGTCATACCAGCGCAAAGTTTGAAACGAAGATCCCGCACATCTTCACAACAAGCTACCTCACTCACGGAGCAATCCTATCGAGCCTGGAAGCCAACGAGAACTTCAGATACGACGGACCCGTTATTCTTTCGGAAGGACGCTCTATCGGGCTTCGCCTGATCCCTATGGAACGCGATCTTCGTTTTGCTTGGGAGGAGCTCTCACAACAACGACTGGATGAGCAAAAGGAGAAGGTACGAGAAAGCCTTCGGAATGCGCTCCTCACTTGGTGTAAGGAACAGGGTGAGGGATCAGACTACACCGACAACATCCCCAACCAATGCATGCATCCCATTGGGCATTGGTATGAATTCGCAAATCTTCTTCGCAACGGAAGCCTGCATCGCCTGATCCAATCGAACCCAAAGGTAAAGCACCTATTCATGCACAATGTCGACACGCTCGGAGCGAACCTCGACCCCGGCCTCCTCGGCTTCCATATTCAACAGAACGCGGCACTGACCTTTGAAGTCATTCCCCGTTGGATCGATGATCAGGGCGGAGGTTTAGCCCGAGTGAACGGGCACGTCAGACTATTGGAGGGATTAACCATTCCAAACGAGGCCGACGAATTCAAATTGGCCTACTACAACAGCAACTCGAATTGGATCCATATCGATCAACTGCTAGGCCTCTTCGACCTTGACCGCTCGGAGTTAGATCAGACGGAAAAGATTACCCAGGCTGTCCGGCGTATCGCCAACCGAATGCCTACCTATGTCACACTTAAAGAGGTGAAGAAGCGTTGGGGACACGCTCAAGAGGATGTCTATCCGATCGCTCAATTTGAGAAAATCTGGGGCGATATGACATCACTTCACGAATTGCCTTGTCGTTACGTCGCAGTCACTAGGCAACGAGGTCAGCAGCTCAAGGATCCTGCCCAACTCGACGGATGGCTTCGTGACGGCACGGCTGCATACGTCGATTCACTCTGCACTTGGTGATCGGCTCTCAAGAAAAAAGATCCAACTGAGGCGGCGCCTCTAAAGTTCGAAGCTTCTCCCTCTCAGGGCGAGATTTCAAACGTTTGCTCCCCGCCCCCGCCGGATTTAGATCCGAGTTTTCAAGGCGCTCCAAAATTCCCTTCGCACGGGTCAAGACCGCCTTGGGAATTCCCGCGAGACGGGCCACTTGAATTCCATAGCTCTTGTCTGCACCACCCGGGACAATCTTTCTTACAAAGATAATTCGATCGTCCCACTCCTTTACTGCCACGCGAAAATTCTCCACACGTTCCAAACGCGAACCAAGCTCGGTCAGTTCATGATAGTGCGTCGCAAAGAGCGTCTTTGCCCCGATCTGATTATGCAAGTGCTCAACGATAGACCAAGCGAGACTGAGCCCGTCGAAGGTGCTCGTCCCTCTCCCAACCTCATCAAGAATGACCAAGCTTTGAGCTGAAGCATGGTTGAGAATATTCGCCGTCTCACTCATCTCAACCATGAAGGTCGACTGTCCTCTTGCTAAGTCATCGGATGCCCCGATTCGGGTAAAAATTCGATCCAGCAAATCGACGCGAGCGGACTGCGCCGGAACAAATGACCCCGTGTGCGCCAAGAGGGCTAATAAGGCCACTTGGCGAATGTAGGTGCTCTTTCCAGCCATATTGGGCCCCGTAATCAGAGCAATGTGAGGCTCTTGCCCGCCCAGTCTCGAATCATTAGCGACAAAGGGCTCGGCTCCGAGAGCCACATCCAAAACCGGATGACGGCCTGCTTCTATTGACAAGAGGCCTTCTTCCCCAATTTCTGGGCGACAGTAATCGTGCAAACGAGCGCTTTCCGCGAAGCCTGCCAAGACATCCAGTTGCGCGACAGCCGACGCCGTCTGTTGGATCGCCTCAATACATCCGACGACCGATTCTCGGAGCACCTGAAACAATTCATACTCAAGCTTCTGAGCTCGCTCTTCTGCTCCCAAGATCTTCCCTTCAACCTCTTTGAGTTCAGGCGTGATAAAGCGTTCCCCATTCGCAATCGTCTGCTTGCGAATGTAGTGCTCCGGCACCTTGTCCAGATTACTCTTGGTAATTTCAATGAAGTAACCAAACACCGAGTTGAAGCGAACTTTCAATGAGCTGATGCCAGTCCGCTCCGCTTCGTCTCGTTGCAATCCTGCAATCCAATTCTTTCCCTCGCGACCAGCGGACCTCAGCTCGTCGAGTCGGGCATCATAGCCATCTCGAATGATGCCACCCTCACGAAGAGTCGCAGGAGGTTCGTCAACGATTCCACGCTCGATTAGATCCGTTAGCTGTGGAAGCGGATTCAAACTCTGATCAAGAACTTCGAAGAGTGATTCACTCGTGGCATCATCCCCTTCAGATTCAGGCAAGAGTGCATCTGGATGAGCCGTTTTCTCACTTCGAATCATTCCGAGGATCTCCTTGAGCTTTGGAATCTCTCTAAGACCACTCTTTACCGTGACTAGATCTCTTCCGTTTCCATTTCCCACGCTGAGCCGGCTCATCGTACGTTCAAGATCGCGAACATTCTTCAGACATTCCCGAAACTGCTCTAGGTGTTCGGGATACGCCAACCATGTTTCCACAACCGACTGCCGGTTCAAAATCGGCTCTCGGCGTGCCAACGGTTGCGAAATCCACTTTCGCAAGCAACGCGCCCCCATTGGCGTCGTAGTTAGGTTTAACGCCCCAAAAAGACACGCAGACTTGGGAGCATCTCGATGGAGAGGTTCCAGCACTTCCAGGTTCTTCAAAGTGATCAAGTCCAAGGTCAAGAATTCACTCCGCTCGTAGAATTCGACCGGCTTGAGATGCTTTAAGTCTCGTCTTAGGTGTTGGGAAAGGTAGTGAAGAATCCCCCCCGCCGCCGAAGTCGCTGCCGCTCGATCACGCAGCCCAAACCCATCCAAAGACACCACACCCGCATGTTCTTTGAGAGAGAACTCTGCAGAATCACCCGCAAAGACCCAATCTTCATAAGGCGTCAAACTCCAATGCCCTCGTTGAAGCAACCCGAGAAGCTCCTCGTCACTTTCAGGACAGACTATCTCTGCAGGCTTCAAGCGTTCGAGTTCCGTCGTTACCTGCTCAAAGGGCAGTTCCGTCGCACCAAACTCGCCCGTCGTAAGATCCACACAACTAAGTCCAACCAAGTGCTTTAGCTTAACGACCGCTATGAGAAAGTTGTTACGCGCTGCCTGCAGGATGCTATCATCAAAATGCGTCCCCGGACTCAGCACCTGAGTCACTTCGCGTTTCACAAGCTTTCCAGGTCGAGCCTCCTCTACCTGATCGCAAATGGCGACTTTCTTACCTGCACGAAGTATTTTTCCGATGTATCCGCTGGCAGCATGAAACGGAATGCCACACATGGGCACAACCCCTCTTTTCGTCAACGCGACTTCAAGTATTTCAGAGCCGGTCTGAGCATCTTCAAAAAACAGTTCATAGAAATCGCCTAACCGAAAAAGCAACAAGGAATCACTCGGCAGCTCCGCACGGATGCGCCGGTACTGCGCCATCATTGGAGTTAGCGGTTTGGTTTTCGACATGGCGAAAACGATATCGATGACTACTGAATCGCCGAGAAAAAAACGTTTAGAAATGCAAGTCCTTTCGCAGAAAAAACTAGCCATCAACTTCTATTTGTAATAGAAAACCTCCGTCTTAAAGCCATAGAAGTACCAATTTAAACGGAACGGAGGTGAGAATCTGTGGCACCAAAGAAAAAAGCAAAGAAGAAAGCTGCTAAGAAACCAGTAGCGAAGAAGAAAGCTGCTAAGAAACCAG
>CAYFGX010000012.1:11226-163200 GCA_964342405.1 uncultured Verrucomicrobiota bacterium
AGCGAAGAAGAAAGCTGCTAAAAAACCAGCAGCGAAGAAGAAAGCTGCTAAGAAAAAGCGGTAATAAACCACTTGGTCTTGCAAGCCAGGATGGCGTTCTCTTGTTTCGACTTGAGAGCGCCATCCTGAACTTTTTTACACTACCATTCATTCATGGCTTCCCTCGTCTTCGATATCGAAACCTCGGCGCTACCGACCGATTCCTTCGACGAAACAACCCTCGAATACCTCTTTCGCCCCGCTGCTAGAGAACCAGATCCAGAATCAAGCGAAGCCCGCAAGGAAGAGATCGAAAGACAATTCGCATTGTGGCCATTCACCGCAGAGATCGTGTGTATCGCCATGCTCAATGCTGAAACTGAAAAAGGCCAGGTCCTGTTCGTCGCGGACGATTTCGAAGAGGATCAAACGAAAGGATCCAAGGTGTCTTTCGTTCCCTTTCCCGATGAAAATGAACTACTTGCAGGGTTCTGGGATATCGTCCGTCACTACGATACCATAATCACCTTCAATGGTCGCTCTTTCGATGTCCCGTTCCTCTACCTGAGAAGCGCTCACCTGAACATTCCCATTTCCAGAAAGGACTGGCTTGGTTACCGTTTCCAAACCAGCCCCCACTGTGACCTTGCCGATCAGCTCACATTCTACAACGTCAGTGGACGAGATGGGGCAGCACGCCGATTCAATCTCGACTTCTACTGCAAAGCGTTTGGCATCGACTCTCCAAAAGGACAAGGAATCACAGGGTTTGAAGTCACTCAATTCATCGCCGAAGGACGATACCGCGAGGTTGCCGAATATTGCCTACGCGACGTCGTCGCTACCACCGAACTTTACCACATCTGGAGGACCCGCTTAGCCAACGCAAAGTAGGCTGATTCCCGTATCGAGAGAAGGGATTCCCTGATTCGAAAGCGAGGTCCACTCGAAAACCAAATGAGTAGAATCTATCAACGGTTTCTCAAGCCACTCCTTTTTCGCTCAGAACCTGAGACCATTCATCACCGAACCCTGTCAGGCCTCAGTTTCATTGCACGCTCCCCTGCCCTGTGCCAACTCGTTCAGGAGTTCCTTTCGCCCCCAAGGCTTCCCACCGAGGCAATGGGCATCAAGTTCCCCAATCCCATCGGCCTCGCAGCTGGGATGGATAAGAATGGTGTAGCCATCGATGCTTGGGCGGCCCTCGGATTCGGATTCACCGAAATCGGAGGAGTGACTCAACACCCTCAGCCGGGGAATCCTCGCCCTCGCTTATTTCGAATCCCGGAAACCAATGCGATCATCAATCGGATGGGTTTCAACAACGACGGAGCCAAAGCGATCGCCACCCGACTCAGCAACACCAAGAAACAGAGTGTAACACCCTTGGGAATCAATCTTGGAAAGTCGAAACGAACCCCACTTGAGGAGGCTCACCTCGATTTCGTTCATTCATTCCTCCAACTTCATGCCTATGCAGATTTCTTCGTTGTCAATGTGAGTTCACCGAATACACCTGGGCTTCGAAAGCTTCAAGACAAGGAATCCCTTGCCACAATACTGAGGGCACTGAAACAAGCGAACCATGAGCCAGCACAATTACGGCCGAAGCCGATCTTGGTCAAAATTGCCCCCGATCTCACATTCGAGGCTATCGACGATGTCATTGAACTCGTGTCCGAATTAAACCTAGATGGCATTGTAGCCACAAACACAACCCTTTCGCGACCGGAGGACAGCAAGCACCATTCGCCTAAAACCTACGAGGAAACGGGCGGACTCAGTGGCAAACCACTCCAGAAAAAGAGCACCGAGATCATCCGCCATATTCACCAGCAAACCAACGGCAAACTCACCATCATCGGAGTGGGCGGGATTGACGATGCGGCCAGCGCCTGGGAAAAGATTACCTCCGGAGCCGCGCTTCTCCAAATTTACTCAGGTCTGATCTTTCAAGGCCCAGAAATGCTACCGACGCTCCTTCGAGACCTGATTCAGCAGTTAGACGTTCACAGATGCACCTCATTTACCGAGGCTGTCGGGGCTCAGCTTCCATTTGTAGAGAAACGAAAGGCTTAATGATAGAGGAAAACGAAAAGCTTCTATATCGATGAAGCCGTTCGTTCTCATACGTCTCAGTCTGGACCAGTAAAATCTAACGTGAGTCTTACGAGCTAGATCGGTCTAAACAAGGATGTATCTCAGCGTTGCAGTGGCCAAAGTAGTGAGGCGAAAAAAAAAGCAGCCTCTCCCGGCCGATTTTTGTGCCATCTATGAAGAACACTCTCGTCCCATCTATTACTTCGTTCTGCGGTTTCTAGGGGATGCCGCGCAGGCAGAAGACGCGACGCACGACATCTTCATCAAGGCCTACAAAAATTTGAGCCGATTTCGGGGCGACTCAAGCATTCGAACGTGGCTGTATCGGATCGCGGTCAACCATTGCAAGAACCTTCGCCAATCCTGGCACTCTCGGAAGATCCAGTATGAATCGGAACTGGGAGATCACCTCTTCAGCGATAGCCCAGAGACACCATTCAAAATCCTCGCCAGCTCTGAGCTCGGTCAAAGGATCCAGTCCACCCTTGACGAACTCCCAAGAGACTACGCCGTTCTGCTTCTCATGGTAGCGGACGAAAAGCTGAGCTACGAAAAAATTGCCGAACTCACCGAACAGACTGTTGACGCGGTGAGGGGTAAACTCTACAGAGCTCGAAAAGCCTTTGCCGCCGCCTTCAAACGATCCCAATAGAACTGATCTAAGAATGCAACATCACCACTCCAACCAGGATAATCAGGAGAGCATCCAACAAAATCGCGAAACCACTGAGGGTAGGCTCGAAGAAGCATTAGAGTTTGAACATGTCGAGCAGCTCTTGCAGTATGATCGAGGCCAAGTTGAACCACCTTCCAAGATCCATGATCGGCTCTTAGAGACTGTTTCAGAGGAATCACCAACCCAAAAGCGCTGGTGGCAAAGGCTTTTCAGCTGAGTAAAAGTCTGAGAATCTCAGCAAGGGATTAGAGATGGCTGGAACTTCGAACTCAGACTCTCTGGAATTGAAAAACTCGCGATGATGGATTTTCAAGAGAACATCGAGATCCTCATCCGCGCGCGATATCCCATCCTTTACATAAAAACGCATGAGGAAGCTCGTGTTTTTCGCGGGGTAAAAGAGGTTGCTCATCGAGTGAATAAGAAAGTCTTCGAATGGAGCATCACACAAGGACTTTCCGTTTCTTCTCAGACGCCGCCAACGGGAAAACCGAAAGCCCTTCCCCGTACCAAGGATCCATTAGATGCGCTTCACCAAGTGTGTGAGCAAGTCGAACCGGCAATCTTCCTTTTCTATGACTTCCACCCATTCCTGACACGCCCGCACTCTGAAGTGATCAGGAAGCTGAAAGAAATCGCGCAATACCTGAAGAGCAGCTACCGAACACTGATTCTCGTTTCCCCAGTACTGGAACTTCCTGTTGAATTGGAAAAAGAGACTACCGTATTGGACTTCCCACTCCCTGATCAGAGCGTTCTCGATGGACTCCTTGAAGAGATATCCGATCAGCTTGAGAACACTGAGGGCATCAGCCTTGAACTCACCCCGACGACGAGAGCGCAACTCGTCGAAGCTGCACGGGGACTGACGCTCAACGAGGCCGAGAATGTTTTCGCCAAAATCATCGTCAAGAACCGCCAACTCAAGGCTGCTGACGTCGGTCAAATCGTAGAAGAAAAACGCCAACTGGTTCGAAAGAGTGGCCTTCTGGAGTTTTTTCCTTCGACAGAGTCAATGGAGACCATTGGTGGCCTCAAATCGCTCAAAGATTGGCTGCAGAAACGGGGTCTCGCCTTTGGGCAAGAAGCTGCCGCATTCGGCCTCCGTCCGCCGAAAGGAGTTCTCTTGTTGGGGGTTCAGGGATGCGGCAAGAGCTTGTGCGCGAAAGCAATCTCACGAACCTGGAAACTTCCCCTACTCCGCTTCGACCTTGGGCGAATGTTTGGCAGCTACGTAGGCGATTCTGAGGCGAACACTCGAAAAGCAATCGAACTGGCGGAGTCAATCGCTCCGACAGTTCTTTGGGTCGATGAAATCGACAAAGCTTTCTCGGGTATCACCGATTCCACAGGCTCAGATTCTGGAACGTCGGCCCGTGTGTTGAGCACCTTCCTAACCTGGCTGGCCGAAAAAACCTCACCCGTTTTTGTCGTGGCCACCGCAAACAACATAGCAAAACTCCCCCCAGAGCTACTTCGCAAAGGGCGACTTGATGAGATTTTTTTCGTCGATCTCCCGAACGAGAATGAACTCATCGAGATCATCGAGATCCAGCTTCGCAAGCATTCACGGACTCCCGACCAATTTGAAATCCCGAGACTCGCGAGAATGGCAGTCGACTTCAGTGGAGCCGAAATTGAAGAAGCGATCAACAGCGCTCTCTACGACGCCTACTCTCGAACCGAGGACCTAAACACGGAGCACATTGCCAATGCCATCTCACAAACCGTGCCTCTCGCTCGAACAATGGATGATCAAATTAAGCATTTGCGATCATGGGCGAAATCGAGAGCCCGCTTTGCAGGATAGGTGTGGATATGTTTGTCTATAGACAACTAAGCTCATTCTACCGAGAATACGGAATCGAAGACACCGCCTCATAAGACCGAGATGAACTCACGGTTCGGACATCTTGAATTTGAATCGCACGAGAATCCGCCAGACGAGCAGGAGTTCAACGAACCAACGCTTGGCCAGGATCAGATGGCAGAGGCTATCCACGCATTCGAACATGAGGAATTTGCCAATGCACTCCAGCGCTACGCAAGAATCCTCGAATTCGAGAGCGAAAATCAGGAATCGTGGATCGGCCAGGTCCAAAGCCTACTCCAATTGAACCGGACAGAAGAGGCCTTGAACTGGGCCAATCGAGCGGTGGAGCTATTCCCAAGCAATCCGGATCTTCAAGCCCTCACATCAATCGCACTGGCGCGCAATGGTAATATTGCCGAAGCTCTCGCTTACTCGGACAGTGCGTCGCGGGCATCAACCAAATCCGTCATTCCCTGGCTTTCACGAGCTGAAATCCTTGCCATTCAGGGAGACTCAACCGCTGACTACTGCGAAGCTCGCGCCTGGGCCATCAGTCCCGAAAAATGGCAAATCGCATGGCTCTGCTCTAGGATGAGAACTCGTCATAAACAGAACGCCAAGGCTCTAAAATGGGCACTGTCGGCGGTCGAACAAGCTCCTACACATCCTACACCGTGGGTTCTGACAGCTCGATGTCAGGCTGCTCTCGCACTCACGTCCCAAGCCCAGGAATCGATTGAAAGGGCCCACCAGCTCACACCGAACTCATCGCGAGTTTGCAAGCTTATGAAGGAGCTCGAAAAGCCCAAGGGCCTCGGCGACATTCTGAAGGGGCTGAGATTTAGGAGCCGATCCGCATGACGAACCCCCTCATCGACAAGTATCTTCGCCAAGCGGCAGACCTCCAAGCCTCTGATCTCCATCTTATCAAGGGCGTCACGCCAACCTTCCGAGTGAACGGAGAAATCATTCTGGCAAACGATGACGCCGTCTCAGGCCACGATCTTGAAAGGGTCTACCGAGAACTCACGAATCCCGACCAACAGCAACGGTTCGAGCGCGATTGGGAGCTGTGCATTTCACTCTGGCACGGAGCGATCGGGCGAACCCGGATCACGGTCTACCGGCGCAATGGATTTCCGGAGTTCAGCTTTAGATTCTGCGGCGAACAAATCCCAGAGCGTGGAGAGCTGGGCCTCCCAAAGAAGATTGACGAATTGGCCCGTCGCCCAAACGGGCTCATCTTGGTCACAGGCCCCACAGGCGCAGGGAAGACGACGACGCTAAACTACATGATCAACCTCATGAACCAGGAACGAAGATGTAAGATCATCACGATCGAAGATCCCATCGAGTTCGTTCATGAAAACAACCGAGCAATCGTGATCCAGCACGAGGTGCTGACAGATGTCAAAAACTACCACAGCGCACTCATTCATGTGCTCCGTCAAGACCCTGATGTCATTGTCGTTGGGGAGATGAGAGACCACGAAACAATCGCCACGGCGCTTTCGGCGGCCGAGACGGGGCATCTCGTCCTCGCCACGCTGCATTCTCCCAATGCAGTTCATGCCTTCGAGCGCATTCTGGGAGTATTCGAAGGCAATGCTCAACGCCAAGTCATTCTCCAATTGGCGAATACGCTGCAAGGGATCATCGTGCAAGAACTGCTCCCCTCCGCAAATCGTCTCAAACGGGTCCTCGCCTACGAATTAGTAATCGGAAATTCCGCCATCCGTCGCCTTGTTCGAGACAATCTTCTCCATCAGGTAGAAAATGTGATCCAGACGAGTAAGAAAGAGGGGATGGTTCTCTTCGATAACTGCCTCTTTGATCGCTACACCAAATGCGATATCACCTACGACACCGCGATGAGCCACGCTCGAGATCCAGAAGGTTTTGAGAAGCGCCTCCAGTCGAAAGAGACGCCAGGCTAACAAAAGAGCCCCCCTGAAACTAAAACCGGGCCCTTAGCATCGAGGATAGCATAGGGCCCGGGGAGTTTTCAGAACCAGTACAATATATAGTAGGATATGGGGACTTTTGGCTTCCGCGTGTACTCACTTCCACCAAAATTCTTTACGGGCTTAACAAAGAACAAGAATCAACAAAACGCCCGTTTATTAAAAACTCTGCCTTTACCTACGGCACGGTCCTAGCTAAGTCAAGGCGGATACTTAATTTTTTTTCAAAAAAGATTCTATAACCCCAGCACTACCCGCCTGAGCCCACTTTCGCCAAGATTTGAGCGATCTCTTCAGGAGAGGGCCCTGGTCGAACACAGCGAAACCCTGTGTGTGAGAGGCCGGTATCGGGGGAAGATTTCATTCGAGCGGCCGGTCTGTAACCAGAGCAATACGAATCATCACACAAATAGGAACCACCTCGCATTACCTTTTTCATCACGCCTGGCTCATTGGGGTCGTAACTGGTGTTCGGCCCGGGAGGATCCACGGCGGGCCCAGTCGCATAGTAATCCGGAAGATACCAATCCAGACACCACTCCCAAACATTGCCCGCCATATCATAGAGGCCATATTCGTTTGGTTCGAACGAAGCCACCGGCCCCACCCCCTCAAACCCATCATTTGACGAATTAACCACGGGAAACTCGCCTTGCCATATATTTGCACGCCAATGTTGATTCGGAGCTAGCTCATTTCCCCAGATGAATTCGCGTCGATTGAATCCACCACGGGCAGCGTATTCCCACTCCGCTTCAGTCGGCAAACGCTTTCCAGCCCACTCAGCATAGGCTGTCACATCCTCCCAACAGACATGGACAACAGGAAAATTCTCTTTTCCAGAAACATTCGATTCTGCCCCCTCTGGCCGTCGCCAACTCGCACCCGGAGCATAGGTCCACCAAGCATAGTGGTTTTGCAAGGAAACAGGTTCCGTTGGCCGGGCAAATACCACTGAGCCCGGGACCAGAAGGGCGGGGTCAGCACCGGGGAAGTCTTCCGGATTCGGTTTTCGCTCCGCCACGGTCACATAGTCGGTATCTCTAACAAAGGCGTCGTACTGCTTCACAGTTACCTCAGTCTTATCCATCCAAAATCCAGAAATCGTAAGCTCCCTGACCGGACGCTCATCCGACTGCCCCGTATCCGATCCGCGCCAAAACTTGCCCGGTGGAATCCACACCATGTCGTTCGTCCAAGAGAAATCGCGTACGATCGACGAAGCAACGGTCCCAGGCGTAGGCTCGTCCGCAGTATTCGAATCGCCGCTCCGTTCCATCGGAATCCCAAACCAAACAAGCCCGGCAGCAAGGCCGGCAAGAAGTAAGACGACGGTGACATAGCCCAACGGACTCCCATTATCGTGTGAACGGCTCATTTCGTTTCGTAAAGACAAACAGTCAACTTCTGTACCCCCGAGACATCCTCAGCCTAGTATTGCAGACTCGATAGGTCCCAGCTCTAGATCGAGGGCAAAGTGTTTCAAGACTCAAAGACCTCTGCCAACGCCGCGTGCATCACGGCAGGATCAGCATCAATCCCTGTCCAGTACTTGAAACCCAGAACCCCTTGATTAACCAGCATTCCCTTCCCATCAATTACGTCACACCCTACAGCTCGCGCACTTTGAACGAACCGGGTGTTGGGCGGATTAGGAATGACATCGGCGACGACCAGGTCTGGGCGAAGGCTTGCCTCATCAACTGGAACGCGAGCATCCACATCAGGAAAAAGGCCAATGGACGTCGCGTTGATCACAACATCCGCCGATTCAGGGATTTCATAGTCACCCCGCCAAGGAACGAAGTGAGCCTCAACTTTCACTCGTGTCCGAAGCAACTCCACAAGGGTCTGCCCCCTCTCCTCGCTTCGATTTACAATCGTAATCTGCTTGGCTCCAGCGAGAGCCATTTCGACGCTGATTGCTCTTGCAGCCCCTCCAGCCCCCAAGATAACGACATTCGTGCCAGCTGGATCACGGAGCGCCTTGAGAGATTGCACAAAGCCTTTCCCATCCGTGTTCTCCCCAATCAGCTCATTCCCTCGCCTTACCACACAGTTGACGGCCCCCATGACTTCCGCAGACTCTCCCAGACCGTCTAGGTGTTCAATGACAGCGACCTTGTGCGGAATCGTACAATTGAACCCGCGGAACCCCATCGCTCGAGCCCCTTTTACCGCGTCCGCAAGATCTCCTGCGGCTACCTCTAGCGATAGATACCTCCATTCCAACCCATGATGCTTGAAGGCAGACTCAATCATATACTGGGTTGGATTTTCCGCTATCGGTTGGCCAAATGCCCCAGTCAATTCCTGCTTAAAGTTCCAAACCTTTCCCATACTCGCGTTTTGTCAGTGTCGTCTTCGGTGGATGGGAGAAAGATGCGACGGCAGACAGGGAAAAACAAGTCCCAAGAGAAACGACGAACTGTCAGCGGAATCCCGGTCTAGGACAAGTGGACTCAGAAGAAAATGACCTACGGGTTCCTAAGAGAAGCATATCCCCCCAAACAACGAATGCGAATCACGCATTCGCCTCGACACCAGAACACCGACAGAAGGACAATTCGGTCACCGCACTCTCAGAATTGAGAATGTGAACTAAACCAAAAGGTTTATCGTGAAGGCGCAAATCGCCCGAACCGTCCCAAGGGAAGCAAGTCAATGCAGCAAATCAGAATGACCCCAGACAGCAAGAGCGTCCACAGAAGCTTGAAGCGCTCGCTACCCGTCGTCGGCGAAGCCCCATTTTCACTATCAAAAGATGCGAATATGGCCGGAGCACTAACCAGAGCTTGAGATTCATCTCCCAAACGCACAAACGATTCACCTAAGACATTCGTAGCCTCCCCGGCCTCCGCCTTCACAGCCTGAAAACAATATGCCGAGTTTGCTTTTTGAACCGTCGCAACGACCCAGTAGTTTTCGGAAGCTTCAAGAATCACCTTTCTTTCCGAGGTGTAAGTGTATTTTCCGGCTGTAGAAGGGTTATCGGGCCCTTTCAACTCAGCTAAGTGCTCACCTGGGCGAGCACCCTCTTCAGCTTCATTGTAGAGCGAGATACTAAATCCACCGAAGGGAGCCGGCGCATCGTCCATTAGAATGACAACGGATGATAGAACGCGGTCCACATCCGCGCGAAGCACAGCCCCAGCGACGCCGCCATCACAGCTGACGACCGTCTCGCCACCAATTGTAACCTTACTACTCCCCCCTGCCTGAGAGGATTCCGTCAAAAACGCCAGGCAAACAATACTTAGTAAAAATAAGCGCATGCTCATCATAACCGCTCTTCGAGCAATCTTACACTCCTTAGAGAAACCCCTAAATTTCTCAAAATTGAGGTCAAATAACATATATCCCTTGAGTGCAAGATGCAAGCCAATATGAATTGAGAAAACAGGATCCGGTCGCCATTCCCCCCCCCAGTTGGTCCTAAGCAAAATAGGACTCTAATGGAACCAGATGGTGCGCACGCGTTTCGAGACGAGGGGACCGATCCAGAAACCGGGAACTGAAAACGGATCAGCAGCTACTGGAATAGCAGCAAGACCCCAATGAGATGACACTGAGCCTCTCGTTCAACGGACACACAGCATTCGGCTTGGCGCCATTTGCCCCCCTTACTTATGCTAAAATCCGGTCTCGACTCGGATCATATGCGGGGCGCCGATGCGGCGTTGCGGCAAATCGAATGCCATTGTTCTCGATCTCATAGTTCCCCTGGCACCAATCTCTATCCCCCCTCCCCCCCAAGTCAGAAACATAGCCAAGTGCGACACTCGCCCCTAAAGTGTATCCATAGCTTCCCGAACTCGTGTAGCCGACAATCTGACCGTCCCGAAGAATAGGCTCATTCCCCCAAAGAACGGGCTCAGGGTCCTCCAAAACGAACTGCAACAACTGTCGCTTCCGAGGGACTTCCTTGATCCGGAGAAGGGCACTCTTCCCGATGAAGTCAGGTTTGTTCCAATCCACGGCAAAACTGAGCCCCGCTTCAATCGGGTTGTCATCTGGAGATAGCTCAGCCCCCCACGCACGATACGCCTTCTCGAGTCGAAGCGACTGAATCGCGTAGTGCCCAGCGAGACAGGGAGTCCCTTTGCGCGATCTCATCAGAGTGTCGAAGAGGTTCGCCATCTGATCGACCGAAAGATGGAGTTCCCAACCCAATTCTCCCACGTAAGTTACGCGTAGCGCCTTCACGACAGACCTTCCAAGAGAGATTTCCTTCGCAACTCCAAATGGAAAGGCCGCATTGCCGAGGTCTTCATCACAAAGTGCCTGCAACAGCTCACGGGAGTCCGGCCCCATCACACTCAATACACCGACTTGTGCCGAAACATCGACAAGCTCTACAGATTCATCCTTACTGATTTGCCTTCTAATCCAATGCGCATCACGTAGCGGCTGAGCAGTACCAGTGATCAGATAGAATTCATCTGCGGCGGACCGGACCAAAGTCAGATCACTTTCGTAGCCACCCTGATCATTGAGCAGCCCCGTGTACACAATCTGCCCAACCTGAACATCCACGTTGTTGGCACACACCCTCTGCAACACCTGGAGCGCATGCTTGCCAGTCACCATCAACTTCCCAAAGGCACTCTGGTCAAACAGCGCGACAGCCTCACGTGTCATGCGATGTTCAAGCCCAACGCGATCAAACCAATTCTGCCTCCCAAAAGAATAAGACACTTCTGTCTCCCCCCCTTTGCCGGCAAACCAATTCGGGCGTTCCCAACCACTTTTCACTCCAAAGGAAGCCCCGCGTTCAGCCAGCCGATCGTGCAACGGAGTGCGACGAATTCCTCGGCCGGTTTCGTACTCTAGGTTCGGCCAGGCCATGCGGTAATGCATTCCTAGAACCTCCCGAACTCGCTCTTTCAAAAACCCGCGATTGTTGGCCCATCGTCCAAAACGCCGGATGTCAACCGACCAGAGATCCATCGGCGGCTTGCCTTCCACCATCCAAGACGCCAGGCACTTACCCGCGCCCCCCGCACTGGCAATCCCCACAGAATTGAAGCCCGCAGCCACAAACACACCGGCAACTTCGGGGGTTTCGCCCAATAAGAAATTGTTGTCTGGAGTAAAACTTTCGGGCCCATTGACAAACTTCTCATACCCAACGTCGCGCATACTCGGAATGCGTTTGCGTGCAGCCTCGAGTGGAACCTGATACCGTTCCCAATCCGGCTCTAGGAGCTGGAACGAAAAATCATCGGCCACCGAATCAACGTCCCATGGCTTCGATTCCTTCTGAAAGGCACCCAACATGATTGCGTTCCCTTCGCCCCGGAAGTAAATGGTTCCATCCGGATCACGCCCGAGTGGGAGTTCATCATGCGCAGCATCCATAGGATCCGTTACAACGTAGTGGTGTTCGACTGGCCAAAGCGGGATGTTGATACCGTGAGCGAGGCCAAACTGCCTCGACCACATTCCCCCGGCAATGACCACCTGCCCACATTCCACGGTCCCCTCATTCGTTTCAACTCCGTAGACCCGCCCCTCACGAATCAACAGTCTGGTCGCCCGAATTCCCTCACAGATCGTCGCACCGTTCATGCTTGCTCCTTTCGCTAATGCTTTCGGCACCTCTCCAGGAATGACCTTCCCGTCGTGAGGCAACCAGGCAGCTCCCTTGAGATCTGACGCTTCAATCAAGGGCCACTTGTCTTTGGCCTCAGAGGCCGAGATCAACTCTGCTTCAATCCCAAAATATCGAGCCATCGCGACCGTCCTCCGGAGCTGAATCATGCGATCCTCAGATTGTCCGACAATGAGACTTCCCACTTGTTTCCACCCAATGGAATGCCCCGTCTTTTCTCCCAGTGTCGAGTAAAGCTCGGCGCTGTACCGGTTAATCTCTGTCAGGCTGTTTGATGTCCGTAGACGCCCGACCATTCCAGCCGCGTGCCATGTAGTTCCGCTCCCCAATTCGTTCTGCTCAAGGACCAGTACATCCTTCTTGCCAAGCAAAGTAAGATGATACGCCACACTGCACCCTACAATGCCTCCACCCAATACGACGACCTCTGCTCGTTCAGGAAGATGATTCTTCGTCATCCCCCGACTCTACCGCTCTAGCAGGCCCCAAATCAAATCTCATCCGAGGAAAGATTCGACCGATTCCATCACCGACCATTCCAAGGGCGCAGCTATTGACTCGGGGCCAAAGAATTCTGATCATCTCCTCAATGATATTGCATGCAGCCCACAGGCACAGCGTCTCTAAGCTGTGCCAACGACTCGTGATTCAGTTCTTTGCAAGCATTCTCTTGCTTGGTTTCAACACCCCGCTCATGGCTGCCTACAGCGACATCATCGACGCATTCGAGACCACTCGAGGGAACCAGTTCGTCGTCGCCGGTAAAACCTTTGATGATATCGAGTCAAGTTTCGGCACCCGAATCCAGTCATCATCCGGTCTCTATGACTTTCATCGCGGCTTCGACGTGGATGGGACTCAAGGGGACAATATTCTGGCAGCAGCAGACGGAATCTTCTGGCAATATCGAGAGTTTAACGGAGGCGGTCACACCATCATCCTGCAACACGACCTTCCTAGCAGCATCGTCTACAATGGACGGAGCTATGACCACTACTATACATACTACATGCACCTCTTTGATGACGCAGGCGGAGGCACGGACGGAACGGACGATGTCATATCCGGCTGGACACCCGAGGTGACTGCTATCACCGCCGGCGATGTGATTGGAAAGATGGGCAACTCGGGCACGCCTCCAGGAGGAGGAAGCTACTCGGACCACCTCCACCTGGAACTCCGATTCGGGACCCGTAGCTCATTGGAATTCCAACTCAACAACCCCGGCAACACTCAGCATGGATTCGACCCCCACCTCAATCCCATGCTACTGTTCAATCCTTACACTTATGCTACCAGTGGCGAAAACGTCTATCACCAAAACACATCACTAGCGAGCACGGCCAACGCCGGTCAGGACATCACGTTTGAGATCACCTACACCAACGATGACATGCCCCTACTCAATGAAGTGACCGTCTCGTTAGAAGAAACAGGCAGTGGAAATACCGTAAAAACGCATACGCTCGATCTCAACCAACGAATCGGATTTGACGCCTCGAGCACAGCAAACCTCGATACCGCGGACACGACGAAACCGTACTTCAGCCCCATCACACCCGCCTTCACCCCAACGCAATACAAGAACAGACTCATCATTCCTAGCGGTTGGACCACAGGCTTCGGATCAGGTGATCATCAACTAAATGTCACTCTGAAAGATCTCTGGGAGAACAGTGAAACCGCAAGTTTTACGGTGGTCCCAGAAACTTCCCACTACCTTCTGATGTCAGGCAGTCTCCTCTCCCTTTTCATCGGTCTCCGAAGAAGGGGGCTTCACGCTACGGGAGGCGTGCCAACTCGGCAACCGGATCACCAATCCGTTCCATGTTCTCAATAATGGACTTCGAAAGACGATCGTAGACCTCTTCCACCCCTTTCCTCATTGGGAATTTCAAGAGATTGCTGGATTCAAGTGGATCACGAGCTAAATCAAACATCTCATCGCGCTCGGGGTTCTTGAAATCGCGAACGAGCTTCCATTGAGGCGTTCGATAGACCCGCATGTGCGTATGCGACTGGTGCTTGGTTGAGTACTCTGCATACAGATCATCATTCCAGTCATGCACCGTTTTTCCTAACAGCAGAGGCAAAAAGCTTCGTCCCCGGATGATCGTATTTCTTGGCAGTGGGATCTGGGCGATGTCGAGAATTGTTGGATACCAATCGAGATTGCTGACGGTATGAGAAATCAAAATGGGCTCCCGAATCTGCTCGGGCCACCAAACTGCAGTTGGCACTCTAAGGGATGTATCATACATATTCGGACGCTGTCCCCGCGGAATATTCTGCGATGCTTCCGGATTCTTCTTCAGCAGCCAATGACCGTTTCCCTTATGCCAGATTCCGTTGTGAGCCATGTTGTAGCCATGGTCTGAGGAAAACAGGACCACCGTCTTTTCGACCAAATCCAACTCTTTCAGCACGTCAAGCAAAGCTCCCAGATTACGATCCACACTCCTGACGCTCGCCAGATACTCACGCGTCATACGCTTGGCCCGCTTGACGTCCAAGCCTGGATAATCAGGGTGCGGCAACTTTGGATCAAATCCCTCGTATGGGGCCCAATCCTCCTCAGACACGGGCAACCACCGCGTATGAGGAGCCCGTGTGTGCCAAGCAAGGAAGAATCGCTCTTCACGATTCTCCCGCACAAATTTCCTCGCGTATTCGCCTAAGACGTCGGCGGTCAAACCGTTGAATTTCTGCTGTTTGCCATCAAGCTCAAGTGTCGGATCCACCGAAGACCAACCCCCATCCCTGTGCCCCATAAAGTAGTCAAAGCCCATCTTCGTCGGATGATACTCATCGGTGCGACCGATGTGCCATTTACCAACCAAACCCGTCTTGTATCCGTGAGCGTTCAGCAACTCCGGAAAAGTGAGGTGATCCAGAGAGAGCCCAAGCAGGGGCTCCCGACGGGGATGAATCCAATCCGTAATTCCGAGCTCACTCCCATATCGGCTCGTCATTAGACTTGCCCGTGACGGACTGCACACGGGAGTTACTGTGAATGCATTCTTCAGATGAGCGCCCTCCTGAAACAATCGGTCCATGTTGGGGGTCTTTGCCTGAGAATCGTTCGCACCTACCGCCCAAGCGGCCTGATCATCAGTGAGTAAGAAGATGATGTTTGGCGGCTCGCCTGGCATCGCGTCACAACAGAAAGCCGGCACTAAGAGAAGCGCAATCAAGGCCCGCAAGCGGTTCAAAAAAAGGTGGCGGAAGGAGGAAACTGTGCTCATGGATTGATGAATCATGCAAACCGTTCTCGCAGCTCTATCGTTTCGAATCAATCTAATTCAAAACAGGTTCACAATTCCCAAATGGACCTACGAGAGCCCAGTCTCGAATGACATTACGGGTTGTTTTTGACATTGTGAGAGACGCCCTCGAAAGGCAGACTCTTTGCCGATCAACCGACCATGAACGCCATTATCCGCACTCTTCTATCAGCAACGTACTTGTTCGCGCTGTGCCTACCCACGGCCTCCGGCGCGAACCTGGTCGAGGGTAGAGAATCTCTCACTCTCCTAAACAGTGAAGCCAAACTTGTGATCGATCTCGCGGGAGGTTCCTTTCGCGAATTCCGGTTCACCGCGGATTCAACAAATCCTCTGAACTGGGGACAGCCACGATCTGGGGCAACTGCGCCAAAGGTCATGGGCCACTTCCTGTGCCTGGATCGATGGGGGCCGCCGTCAGAAGCAGAAGGGGCCAATGGCATGCCCTACCACGGTGAGGCTGGCCGCCAAGTTTGGCTCGTCAACGAAGACGTTCATGAGCACGACGGCATTCTCCATACGACCATGAGCGCATCGCTTCCACTGGCGGGCCTGGGAATCTCTCGGTCCGTGCAGATGTCGCCCGACCAAGCAGTCGTGCTCGTCCAGGAGACTGTCACAAACATGAACAAGCTCGGCCGTCCCTACAATATGGTTCAACACCCTTCGATCGGCCCGCCATTCCTCACAGAAGAAACGATCGTCGATGCCAACGGACGAAAAGGCTTCGCTCAGGGCGGCACCCTACCAAGCCCTGAAGAACCTTCATTCTATTGGCCTCAAGCCCTCAATCAAGATGGCCAAATTGTCAACCTTCGCCATCTGCACGCTGACCATCATCCAAACGTCACCTCATTCACGATTGATGAGTCCATCGGTTGGGTAACTGCAGCCACTCCAAAGCAAGGGCTCCTCATTGGATACATATGGCCCACGACTGACTATCCTTGGCTAGACATCTGGCGCAATTCTCGCGACGGGAAGCCAAATGCCCGTGGGCTCGAATTCGGCACGACAGGCCTTCATCAGCCTTTCCCTGTGCTCATGGAGAAGGGACGCATCTTCGGTCGCAGATTGTTCGAATACCTGGACGCGGGCGAATCGACCGACAAACGTTTTGCAATGTTTCTCCTTCGAGTTCCGGAGGATTTTCAGGGGGTCCGTCAACTTCAACTCAGAGGTAATGCGATCCACATCACCGAAAGAGCCGAGAAGCCGCGAGAGTTTGAAGTCTCTCTCGGTGGACTCACCCTCGACTTCAACCCTCTAGATTAAGGTCAAGCCTATGACTCAGACTCCCCGTAAAATCTCCCGACGAACCGCTCTCAAACAATCAGCACTGGCCGCCGCCACTCTAGGACTCTCGCCAAAAGTTCTGGCGACCGCTACTTCAAAGCGAATGGGCATTACGATTGCCTCCTACGGTTTTCGTCGCCGCGCAAAACAATCGTACGGGGACCTCCACCCATTCCGTACAGCTATCGATACGCTCGAGCACGCCGCTCGTCTTGGATCTGGAGGCGTCCAGATCGGGGTACGAGGCTGGCAATCCGAGTTCGCTGCCAAAGTAAGGGAAAAGCGGGAAGCACTGAACCTCTATCTTGAGGGCCAAATCTCACTACCGAAAGACCGGTCGGATCTCGAACGCTTCGAATCAGAGATCCAAGCAGGCAAGGAAGCAGGCGCAGACATCATCCGCACCGTAGCCCTTGGAGGCAGGCGCTACGAAACATTCAAGACCGAGCGAGCCTTCCTCGATTTCAAGCTCAACGCCCTCGACAGAATTCGACTGGCAGAACCCATCGTGAGGAAACACAAGGTTCGACTCGCCTTGGAAAACCACAAAGACTGGAGAGCCCCCGAACTCGTTGAGATTCTTTCTCGACTGAGCAGCGAGTGGGTCGGGGTCTGCCTCGACACCGGAAATAGTATTTCGCTACTTGAAGACCCGATGGAGGTCGTCAAGACCCTGGCCCCATACACGATGACCATTCACTTCAAAGACATGGGGCTTCAAGAGTATGAGGAGGGTTTCCTACTTTCCGAGGTGCCTTTTGGAGAAGGTATTCTAGACCTTGAAGAGATCGTGAGGATCTGCCACCAAGCCAATCCAACCGTCCAGTTCAATCTGGAGATGATTACCCGAGATCCTCTCAAAGTCCCTTGTCTCACCAAGACTTATTGGAATACGTCCCCACAACTTCCAGGCTCACACCTCGCAGAGACGCTCCGGCGAGTCAAAGCCAACCCACCCCAAAAACCACTTCCCCGGGTCTCCGGACTGAATCAAGAAGCGCAGGTACGCTACGAGGAAGCGAATATCGTGGACTGTTTCGTTTACGCGAGACAACACCTGAACCTCTAAGACATCCATCAGCATCGATCCCGAAGTCTGTTCACTCTTCCGCTGCTTCTCCAGGCTCCTCGTCGCGGAGGAGCGCTATGAGGTCACGCAGTTGCTGAGGCGAGACCACCGTTTCCCAGTCCGACGACATGAGAGAATGTTTCGGGTATCTGACGGTTTGAATGTGAGATCTCTCAACGCTCTCTTCGAGTCCCTGTCCAAAGCCAATCGTGACCGAGTGCTGGTGCTGCCGGCGAAGAATACCCGAAACCGCTTCCCCATCACGATCTAGAAGCTAAAGCGAAACAACTGAATCTGCGTAGACTCCAGCGGGCACGGTCTGTCGTTGATCTTTCCGGTTCTCGATCCGAACCTTCCCCTCGCATACCACCCCGGCAGAGAAGTCAACATCGCCAGCGACCTCGAGCTTTTCACATGCGATCAGCGAGGGAACGCCGAAGCGAAAACGATCCTCAAAATCGGCGATCATTTTGAAGAACTTTGAATCAAGACTCACGACGGGGGGCTGCCCCTGTCGACTGGGCGATAGCATCAGCTGCGAATCATCAGACAAAACATAGGCGTCTGACCAGAGCGCTAGAAGGTCCGATGTGGCTTTCACAGGAGAGAACCGAGAACGCGGCACCTCAATGGCTGAAGACTGATCGAAACACTCAATTGCCGCTCCCATGGCGGATTCAAGCTGCAGCACGGGAAGCGAGGTTTCATCTCTCGGATCAAGCGTCTTTCGATTCCGAATGATCGGCAGTTCCAGCACGCCCTCTCGAGCATCAAATTCCCTGCGCAGGTGCTCAAGCTGAATCCAAAGATTGTTGGTGTTAAAAAATCGATACTTCCCGACATCTTGAAAGGACTCAGTTTCGTCAGACGCACATTGAGCAGATTCCCGTAGTATGAGTTTTCCATCCGACCGACGCCGCGCAAGATGCCCCCCTTTCCGATCGGCCAAGGTTCGCCTTGCAACCTCCATCATAAATCCAGCCCCCGACTGGGCAAAATGTGCGAGAATGGAAAAATCGACGGTTGCCCCCAAATTGTCCGCGTTCGACACAAACAAGTACTTCACTCCCTGGTCCAAGAGCGAATCAAGGATTCCACTACTCAACAAAGCCGGATAGATGTCGCCGTGTCCCGGAGGACACCATTCAAGATTGGAATCTTTCTCGGAAATCGCAGGTAACAATGTGTTTGCATCCAGTTTCGGCACCTTGCTCTGAACAAAATCCAATCGCCCCTCCCGATCAGCCAAGCCCGGGTAACGTTTAAGGAAGTTTAGAGAAGGCTCTTGAGTCCCAAACGAATTCATCAAGTAAAAGCCTGGTAACTGCCCCCCCAAGCGCTTCCGGACTCCGAGGATCTGCTTGGCAATAATGTCCAAAAAAGTTTCATCGCCTTTCGCTTTGAGCAACGACTTGGGGCCCGCCAGCCCCATTCCTGTCCCCAAACCTCCATTCAGCTTCACAACGGCCAGCTCACGGGCCAAGCCCTCAATATCTTCAAGCTCCCCCAGTGAGGCCGCCGTCGGCAATTCATTGACAGGTTCTATGCTCGCCTCAGATATCAGTCCGTCGCTCCCTTGGGCCACTTTGGTAACAGCCTGAACAAACGCCTGAAGTGCGGGAGCTGGCAAGTCGTGTTGCTGTGCCTTGACGGTAATGGAATCGATGACCTGATTGAGCGCAATTTCCATAGACTTCCAAGATGGGATGAAAAGACCAAACTCGCGATCCTTTTTTCCCTTATCCCTAAGGTTCATGCATGCGCAATGCTCGGCCAACAAGGCAGCCAGAATCTCAATCCCCTCTCATCAATCGATATCCCGCCTCGCTTGTGAGTTGACCTTGCGGCAAAGCTCCTCAAACTGGACGGCTGATGGGTAGAAAATCGAAACGCTCTAAGCAAGCGGCACCAGCCCCACTGCCACCGGCCTCGAACTGGCAACGTTGGGCCTTCGGAGCCACCTTCATTCTCGCCGTTGCCCTGGGAACAGCATGGATCAAGAAAGAGTCTCTAAGATCCAGGCCACCCGAATCGAGCCCAGAACAGATAAGCTTTCAGCTCGAGCCCGAGAAAGAAGTTTTCGCCCAATACGCAGGTTCGGAATCCTGCCGGGAATGTCATCAGGAAGCCTTCGACCTCTGGATGCCTTCAAACCATAAACTCGCTGAACGCCTGACGTCGGACGCGCTCGACTCATCATCGTTCGAAAACCAGCCGGCTTTCACGCACGGAGGCGTCGAATCAAAGGCGGAGCGAAACGACGATCAGTATCTCATCTCCACGCTCGGTTTCGAAGGAGCCAAAACCAGCTTCGAGGTCAATCGCGTCATTGGGCACGAACCCTTACGGCAATTTCTCGTCGCCCATCAAGACGGCCGCTTGCAAGCGGCCGACACCGCCTTTGATCCTCACAACAACGAATGGTTCAGCGTCTACGGGGAGGAAGATCGACGCCCTGGAGAGTGGGGACACTGGACCGGAAGAGGAATGAATTGGAACAGTATGTGCGCGGCTTGCCATAACACACGGCTGCGAAAGAACTACGACGAAGCCACGGATTCCTACCACACAACGATGGCTGAGATGTCTGTGGGCTGCGAAGCCTGTCACGGGCCGATGCAGTCGCACGTCGATTGGCAACACACCAATCCGTCAAGCGGCACAAAAGACCCAACAGTCGAGAAATTCTCTCGCCAACAAATCCTCGATACCTGCGGGAGCTGCCATTCTCGAAGAGCCGAACTCACGGGCGACTTCAAACCAGGTGATGCCTACTCAGATCACTACAACCTGACCGTTCCGGATGAGTCCGAGATCTTCTACCCAGATGGCCAGGTCCGAGACGAGGACTACGTTTTTACTTCCTTCTTGAGCAGCCGAATGCATGCAGCTGGCGTTCACTGCCTCGACTGCCACCAACCCCACTCGACCAAGACCATCTTGCCTGGCAATGCCCTCTGCATGCGCTGCCACAATGGAAGCTATCCCAATTCTCCCAAGATTGATCCCGTCGCTCACTCTCACCATCAGCCAGAGAGTGCGGGTAATCAGTGCGTCAATTGCCACATGCCTCAAACTACCTATATGGAGCGGCATGCCCGACGCGATCACGGCTTCACAATCCCCGACCCACTCATGACCAAGCACCTCGCTATCCCTAACGCCTGCAACCGATGCCACACCGACAAAGATGTCGATTGGGCCGTAACGGCGACCGAGACCTGGTATGGAGATCGCATGGACCGATATACCCGCCAGCGCACCCAATGGATGGCGGGGGGACGACAGGGACTCGAGACGGCTCGCCAACCCTTGATCGATATGGTTCTTGGCTCCGAAACACCCCTCTGGAAAGCCAGCGCCACTCGCCTCCTCTCCCGTTGGCTTGAACACTCCGACGTTCAACAAGCGCTCTTTTCCGCATTAAACCACACAAATGCGTTGGTTCGATCGCACGCCTCCATTGCGATTGCTCCCATGGTCGCGAGCAACCGAGCGGACGTGAAAAGCGCCCTCGAGAGTCTACTGGATGATCCAAGCCGCAACGTACGGGTCAACGCGGCATGGGCACTTCGCCAAACCTTGGACCCTCTCAGTCGAACAGGACAAGAGCTGACCCATTTCCTGAAATACAATAGCGATCAACCAACAGGCCAAATGCAGTTAGGGGCGTTCGAACTCTCGCGAAATGACTTGGAGGCCGCTTTGAGCCACTACACCAAGGCGGTTCAATGGGATCCAAATTCTCCCCCCATTCGCCACGAGCTTGCCATCGTATTCAGCACCGTGGGCCGACACCAAGAGGCGCTGGCAGAGCTACAAGTCGCTTGCCGCTTGGCCCCGGAGGAGGCGGAGTATCAATACAAGCTTGCCCTCGCCTGGAACGAACTTGGCAAGATCGACAACACGATCAACGCATTGCAAACCGCTGTCGATCTCGATCCGCTTCACGGCCGGGCCTGGTACAATCTCGGACTCGCGCTGAACGGACGAGGCGACACCGATGCGGCCATTGATGCGTTGGTCCGTGGTGAAAGTGCTGTCGCAGACGATCCCGATATTCCTTACGCCCGGGCCACAATTCTCTTGCAACAAGGACGTCAATTCGAAGCCGAGCAAGCGGCTAGCAGAGCCCTGAGCATTCGACCCAACTATCCACCAGCCCAGCAACTCATTCATTCAATAAGGCAGCCGGGCACCCCGTAAAACGCGAAACTATGAAAAGCTTCCTCTTGATAGTCCGGAACTCCTTCAAGGCGCAATGCAGGGCAATACTCGTTTCCGTATCCTTCATAATCGCGGCTCCCACGAGTGCGGCATCGCTCTCTCAACGAGTAAATGAACTCGTGCAAGACAACTACGAAGAATTGGAAGCCCTCTATCAACACCTCCACTCCCATCCCGAACTCTCGTTTCATGAGGCTCAAACAGCAGATCGGTTGATCAGCGAACTATCTCCCCTGGGGTTCGAAATCACAGAGAAGGTTGGCGGCCATGGATTCGTTGCCGTGAAACGCAACGGGAGCGGGCCTACTCTGCTCTTGCGAACGGATCTTGACGCCTTGCCCGTGACAGAGGACACCCCACTTCCCTATGCAAGCACCGTAAGGACCAAGAATGATGAAGGCCTTGAAGTCGGCGTGATGCATGCCTGTGGCCACGACGTGCATATGACAGTTTTTGTCGGGGCGGCTCGCCTGCTCGCGAGCTTAGAAGAAACCTGGAAAGGCACCCTGGTGATGATCGGACAGCCTGCCGAAGAAAAAGGTGCCGGAGCCCGAGCGATGCTCGAGGACGGCTTGTTCGAGCGTTTTCCTCTTCCCGACTACTGTGTGGCACTTCACGTCAACGCTGCCCTCCCTGCAGGCAGCCTGGGCTACGTCCCGGGCTATGCCCTCGCGAACGTGGAATCCGTCGACATCCTCATGAGAGGGGTTGGCGGCCATGGTGCTTGGCCTCACACAACTAAGGATCCGATCGTTCTCGCAGCCCAGACGGTCATGGCCCTGCAAACCATCGTCAGCCGCGAAATTGCCCCCACGGATGCTGCAGTCGTCACCGTGGGATCCATCCACGGCGGCACCAAACACAACATCATTCCTGACGAAGTCAAACTTCAGCTCACCCTCCGATCCTACACCGATGAGGTCCGCAACCAAACAATCGACTCGATCAAGCGCATTGTTCACGGCTTGGCCCTCGCTGCTGGTGTTCCCGAAGATCAGCTCCCGATTGTCAACCGGTCCGACCAGTTCACACCGTCTACTTACAACGACCCCGAATTGACCAGCCGAATTGCTCGCGTTTTTAAGCGTGAGTTCAGCGAGACCAAAGTCAAACAGATGGATCCCGTCATGGGCGGTGAGGATTTCGGTCGCTACGGTCGAACAAAACACCAAGTGCCCATTTCCATTTTCTGGCTGGGAGCCGCACCAGTCCACGTCTTGAGCAAAGCAGATCGAGACGGAGTGCCGCCCCCTTCGCTCCATTCCAGCCAATTCTACCCCGAACCGGAACCCACGTTGAAAGCGGGAGTCAAGGCAATGACAAGTGCGGCCTTGGAACTCTTAGCCCCATCCAATCAATAGTTTACCAATCATGCAGAACCCAATAATCGCAGCCCTTGACGTTCCCACCACGGAGCAGGCCCATCAGTTGATTGACCAGATTGGCGATCAAGTTGGAGCCTTCAAGGTGGGCATGGAACTCTTCACTGCCGCAGGACCAGATATCATCCGCCGCATTCGGAGCACGAAGGCAGCCGTGTTTCTCGACCTTAAGTTTCACGACATTCCCAACACCGTCGCCAAGGCTGTCGCCTCCGCCGTCCGTTTGGATGTTCAAATGCTCACCATCCATGCTCACGGGGGCTTGACGATGATGAAAGCTGCCGAGGAAGCGGCCCAGGAAACAGCAAACGAGTTAGGTCAAGAGGCCCCCCTTGTTCTGGGAGTTTCAGTCCTCACTAGCATGGACGAGACGGATCTTTCCGAAATTGGCATTGATACCCCTTTACCGGATCAAGTTCAGCGGGTTGTTGAACTGGGGCTGAAAGCGGGTCTTCGAGGATTTGTCTGCTCGCCGTTGGAAATTGAGCGCCTGCGATCCTTTATTCCCGCTACGACGCAACTCGTCACTCCGGGCATCCGAATGGCAAGTGACGCAAAGGGCGATCAAAAAAGGACCAAGTCTCCAAAGGAAGCCCTCGATTCTGGGGCAAGCCATTTGGTAATCGGGCGCCCCATCTACGGAGCGTCGGATCCAGCTGAGGCGCTGGGCAAGATTCTGGCGTCAATCTAAGCGCCGGGAAGAAGACTGAAACCACATCGCTCCGAGCGGAACCTTCAATGGGTCGGCCTGCGAGCGCCAAACACCTTTGCTTTCGCCAAAATAGCGCACCGGATGGTCGAGCCCATCTTTGATCCAGAATGGTTCTGTCGACCACTCAACGCGGTGGTCGGCCTCAATTCGAAGATCACTCAAGTTCCAATCTACAAATTCCGGAGCAAGCCCCTCGATCGAATTCGATTCTTCCAAGTCCCCCCAAAACAGAGTGCGCGAAGTTTTCACCCACCCACGACTCAACCAATTACGATCCATCCGAAATCTCCCTCGACCATGAGACAGAGCTAAGCGACCTCGAGGGTCAGCGGCGAAGAAGATGTTGCTCCTCAGCTCAGCCCGCTCGTCCTCACTAGAAAGCCGAAACAACACAGTCAGGCCGTCGCGTCGAGAGACAACCGTGTTGTGATAAAAATGGAGCGTCCCTTTCCGATACCAAGCATCGTTCCCGCTATCTCCTCCATAGTGAACGATTTCCCTCCGAAAATGCGCGTTTCCTTCCTCAATGACGTTTCCATAAACAAAGGTATCACGATAGCTCTCGCGACCGACTAGACGGCCGTTCCGGTCTTCAGCATCAACCAAATCCAACTGCCGACTCCCGCCCACAAACCAATTGTTTCGCACCACCAATCCAGCGGACCGATCCTTCAAATTGTTCCCAGCGCATCCTTCCCGAAGGTTTCCAAACTGATTGAATTGAAAGGTAAGGTCGTCAACGGCGCTGTAAACGTTGTGCTCCGTGAAACTTCCGTCGATCCCATTGCCTTCGATCTGGCAAAACTCAACGAGAAGCTTTTCTCCGTTCGCGAATAGGCCATTACCAGAATCACTGAGACGACAATTCCGAATGGTAATGCGGTGCCCCTCTTCAATATAAATGGCGGCCGCGTCGCGCCGATAGCGCTTGGCTCCCTTTCTCCCATGATAAAGATAGGCCGGGCGAGCAGAGCGGATATCCAGATTCTCGATGGTGACGAATTTCGGAATCGAACCAGGAGAATGGGAAGCTCCCCCCAGTTTTATCACACCACGGTCTTCGTTCCAGAAGTCTAGTTCTGTCCGAGTCCGCGCCTGATCCCCTGACACCACGGGCAATTGTCCATCCTTGCCGGGAACACCCGAAACAACAATGGGTTGGGCTTCTGTGCCCTCAGCACAAATGACCCACTTATCCCGATAGGGCTCGGATTGCCAATCAATAAGGACTCGATCGCCTGCCTCCAGGTCCTCCCAAGGAACCTCTGAAATCGAACGATGAGAGCGTGAAGGGCCAACGTGATAGACCTCGCCTAAGAGGTCTGCCGTTGAAAAGACGATTGTAACGACTACGAGCCTAAGCCACCCACCCCATGTCCACGGGGATTGGACCGATGTTCTAAGGTTTCCAGAGAATTGAACCAATCCAGTCAAAGACGAGGCACTCTGGCAAGAGGGGCTTACGAAGCGTCGGCATCGGCATCAAATTCCCGAGAAAGATTCGCCAAACTAATCATGAACTCGCCTTCTAGACGGTTCGAGTAGCCTCGACCTTCCCGATGCTTCAGTTGGTGGTGCAGACGCCGGAAGTTTCGGCGTTGTTTACCCGTTACCTTTTGATCTGCAACCAAGCGCTCTAGGACCTCCTTCGTCCAAGCAAGCGTATCTTGTCGGAGGACATGTAAATCCTTATCGGCCTTGAGCAAATCTGAAGCGATCTTCGCCATACCGGTCAACTCAGGCTCAACCGGTTCGGGCGGTGCTGCTGCGGCAGCGGCGGCCGCGGCTTCAGCTGCTGCTGCGGCAGCGGCGGCGGCTTTCTTAGCCGCCTTCTCAGAAGGATTTTTACGTTCCTTCCGCACTTTCGGCGCAATCTTTGTTTCGAGAACGTAGAGGGCAACATTCTTGCCGTAGCTAAAACGATTATAAAGTGGCAATTCTTTCACCACGTTATCGCCAACAAAAAGAAGGGCAGCAGGAAGATCCCCATCCGGGCAACTGAAGAGCACCGGATCAGTTTCAGTCGGCAAGGTTAGATCATCAGGCTGTGCCGAAGAGATGTCCGCTGTTCGATAGACAACCTCTCGCCTGATAGCTTGATCAGGATTTGCCGCGTTCGCAAATTCGAATGAGACCTTGAGCGTTCCTGCTGATTCATCCGATTCTTCCAGCTTGATAGCGTCTCGAGCAACACCCAGTGCCTCGATTTCCCAAGCCAGCAACACATAAGCGCTCGCCTTGGCTGCAGAAAGAGGTGGCTCGTAAAAATTGCGCTGAACCTTAGCCAGTCGGTACTCCATCCGGAGGTCTGACAAGGACTCACTCCACGGATCATCAGAAGATCCGACAGGCAGAATTCCAGTCACGTCGAGGGTTTCGCATTGGCCCATCAAGAAAGCCTCCATGACGCGAGGAATCGAGTACCAACCGAAGTAGTGCTGACAGGGACTTCCGAGAATTCCAAGCTCGTCGAGATGTTCTCGCACCTGCCGATAGGACGACATGAGTTGACGCGTTGCAGCACAGTGTTTCACCGGCTCCATGCGAGTCTCATCTTCCTTGATCTGATACTCTTGACTGAAATGGAGGTTGGTATAGGCATCGAACCGGGACAACTCGCGCGCCTCAAGAGTCACCTCTGAAGCCACTTTCGCAAGTAAATCGAGAAATGAGGATGCTTCAGTATCAGATCCACCGTCGCCTCCAGCGAGCGTAATGAATTCGGATACCGGCATGTGATGGAGTTCCGGGAAGGTGCTCAGAGGATGGTCTCCGATGATCTTCTTTAACGAGATCCCGCTCTTGTCCTTATCCAATCCTGTCAGGTACTTATTGAAAATTTTAGCTGACTTCGCCCCTCCAAGCTTTTCAACGGTCTCCAACCGGTTGAGGACCGAGCCGCAGTAGGCTTGTAACACGCTTTGCTCAGGCCCTACCGAGTCGAGCCCAGGCCCGTTTTGATACATCCCCATGACAGATCGAGCTGCGATCTCAAAAGGTTTCGATTCACGAGCCACTTGCCGAACGTCATCTTTGAAAACAGACGTCACGTGAGACAAAGAATACAAGGCCAGTTCTTCGACCGCCTTTTCATCATCCTTAGAGGCCTCCGTAGAAATGAGTTCTTTGAGAGAATTGAGCCGCTCCGAAAGGTCTTCACCAAACTGTTTTGTCCCTGAACCTCCCTCGTTTGAATCCGAAGCAGCGTAGGAGGCAGCATCTTCGCCGTAGCCATGACCAGACCGAAGCGTTCCGCCTCGGGATTTGAAGAAACATTTGTTCAGCATTCCTGAGGGGAACAACTGTTGGTCCTGCTTCTTGGACTTCAGAGAGGCGCCTCGCACCAACAAACTCTGAGCAAACTTCAGATCGTCAATTCCAAGCAATTCCACGCTCAGATCGATCAAACGCTGCCCTACTCCCCGTCCCTCTTCATCTCCCGTGATTCCGCTTCTTGAATCTACCCGCCCCTGAATGAGGAGCGCGGTCTTCCAGAGTTGACGCAGACATAAATCTGGGTCCGCGACTTTGGCTGCCGCTTCTTTGTTAGGTGCCTGATCAATGGTTGGCGTTTCTACTGCTTCCACAAATGAATCTATATCTTTCTTCCTGCCTGACCGATCTGGGGTTCTTCAGAAATGTCTCCCAGCCAATGAGATTTCTTCCAGTCCGTAACGGACCTTCAATTCACTGACTCGGGCTTTCAAGCTTCGTAAGGCATCCAATCCAAGAGAATGGAACGACTTGGGGACTTCACCTTTCTCGGTCCTCTCACGGGAGGCGATAGACTTGATCCATCACTCAACACAACCATCCCGCGACACTGAGCTGACTATAGTTGTTCAGAATTCAGTGTGATTTCAAGGGAATTCCAGTCAATAGTGGGCAGTTTCTTCAGAAAACACCCACAAATGGCCTTGCCATATCGCTAGAATTCACAATCACACTCTCCTCGAAACAAAAACGGAAGGCTCAAGGACGGAATTCAACCCCGATCATGCAGGGTCTAACCGAGAGAGGGCGAGTGGATTTCAACACGAGCGATTCGCCCAGATTCCCCTTCTTCGACCCGACAGAAACTCGCAGGCGAGCCGACTCGCAACCTCAAATTCAAGCCTAAAAACTCGGCAGGAATTTCAGAGAATCGTTTCCACAAAGTTTTCCAGTCTTCGCCCAGCATTCTCTGGGCTCGCAAAATCCCGTCCAAGGGTCGCAAAGCTGATCCGGCAAAGTTCGGCTGCCCTGGCTGCCGCACGACCTGATCCTCCCCTACCTCAAGCATCTGCCCTGCCAAGGGAAAGCTCCCGACGCCGGCACCAGCCGCCGCCATCGCATCGGTCGTGTAATAGACCTCGTTCCGACCAGTAAGCGCTCGATGCATTCCACGGAAGACTCGATCCGGAAGATGGATCCCATCGGGAATCAGCCCCACGTATAAGTCACGGCAATCGACCACGGTCCAGAACCAGTTGTCATGCCGCTCCCACATCTGCGGACATCCGTTGCCAAAATGAGTAATTCCTCGAGCCCCTGCCGACACCGCCGCTTCTACCTCCTGAGCCCTGGCAGCACTGTGGCCCAAACTCACGGAAATCCCCGCTTCTCGGCAATTTCGAATCAACTCAATCGCGCCGTCCCTCTCGGGTGCAATCGTTAGCAATAGCGCGTCCGAGGGCACCAGCGACCGAAGCTCCCGTGCTAACTCTGGATCAGGATCCCTCATCACCTCCGCCCGATGAGCCCCTCGGAAACCTCCCTCCGAAGATAGAAACGGGCCCTCAAGGTGCCAACCTCGAATAAACGCCTCCAAATCAGGATTGGCGGACCGAAAGCGCACGAGCCGGCGCAATTTCTCCAACATGGCCCCCCATTCATCCGAAATCAGAGTCACCAGGCATCCACCACATCCGTGCCGCTTGAGCATATTTACCGACCGCTCCAGGTCGTCGGCCGAGAGCGAGGGATCCTGGTAGTCAATTCCCCCATAACCATTCACCTGAAGGTCGAACAGGCTGGGAACCAACCAAGGAGGATCTTTCTCGGTTCCGGAAGCCGGCACGATGCGCGAGATGAGCCCGTTCGACCATTCCAGAGCCACGATTCTTCCCGAATCATGCATCCGGCCCAGAACGTGTCCGCAAGAATCGGAGTGAAAATCAATCTTCACGGCGAGGCAGATCGGCTCGATGAAGCGAGCAGAACGTAGATTTTTTTGTAACTACACATTTGACAAAAAGTGGCAATTCGATAGCTTCTTCGGCTCAATTTGTAGAGTTGTAGTCTAATCGACGGATATGCCTAACATTAAGTCAGCGGAAAAACGAGTCCGAAGCACCGAGCGGAAAACAAGCGTCAACCGCGCAACCAAATCGCGAGTCAGCACGCTTGAACGAAGCTTTAATCGCCTCGTTGCTAGCGGTAACAAAGCCGAAGCAACTGCCCTGCTCCCAAAGGTCGCTTCAGCTTACGACAAAGCTGCTAAGAAAGGCGTGTTCCACTCAAACAAGGCGAGCCACAAGAAATCTCGCCTCAGCCGAAGCCTAAACAGCATCGCATAAGTTCTCGAGCGAGACGCTCTTCAAAAATCGGACTGATGATGTCAGTCCGCCCAAACATTTCCGACCATCCGATTCACACTCGGATGGTTTTTTTATTTTCTTTCTCCCGAAATTTCAATCGCCTCAGCAGCCGCGGGCTGCCCGGGCTACCCGGGCTACCCTTTAAAAACAATCATCACGCCGTAATCTGAGAAGAGGGCTTTGCTAGCCATGTCTTCATGGGTGTAGTTCACTGCATTGATACTGATCACATTCTTCTCTCCCACTTTCTGCAGGAATTCTGACACCCGCTCGTCAAAATGATCACGATCCACCTCAATGCAGTCGGTGCGACGAATGGTCTTAATCCGTATCTTCTTTTCTCCGTCCTTGGCAACATCGAGAGTTGGTAAAGAGGACTTAATCAACGGCTCCACCGGCCGGTCACTCTGCGGCACCTTGAAATGGACTTCTTCCTTTGCCGCTGCAGACGTCTCGATAGGAGCCTGAGTATGAACGTTCGCGGCGTCGGGCTCAGGAACAACCAACGAAGTCTTGCAAGAAGGACACTCAATCTCAGAACCGGAACCGCCCGCCTCAACGATCAGTTCCTGCATACATTTCGTGCAACTAAAAATAACATCCATGGAATTCCTTTCTCACAGTTTCTACCCGTTTGAATATGCCCCAAACTAAGCCTTGATGCGTAAGTTTTCCAGAAAAACCGTCCGGCAATCCTTGTTTCATCCTCTCGCCAAGTAACACAGGCCCCAACAGAGGGGTAGAGACGACAAATGCCTTGCTTGATTCGCCGGCGAACGTATGTTCCAAATCATCGAGAACGTCGTCCTGGAAACAACATGAAAAGCTCCATTTCCGTCTTCAAAGTAAGCCTCTTGGCAGGGTTGCTCGCTTGCTTCATCGTCAGCGCGCAAGAAACGCTGGAAGCCCCCCTCCCAATTGACCCGAATATCACCGTCGAGAAACTGTCCAACGGCCTGACTTACTACATTCGAGAGAATCGGAAACCCGAGAATCGAGCCATGTTCCGCTTAGTCGTGAATGCCGGTTCTCTGCAGGAGACTGAGTCCCAACGGGGACTGGCCCACTTCCTGGAGCACATGGCGTTCAATGGCACTGAGAATTTTGAGAAACAAGAGCTCGTCAATTTCCTTGAACGAATCGGCATGCGTTTTGGGGCCGACCTAAACGCCTACACCTCATTCGATGAAACCGTCTACATGCTGGAGGTGCCGATGGATGACGACGAAGTCCTTCAGACAGCCTTCAAAGTATTGCGCGATTGGATGCAAGGGATCAGTTTCTCGGAGGAGGAAATCGACAAAGAGCGCGGTGTCGTCATCGAGGAATGGCGGCTCGGTCGAGGCGCTCAAGGAAGACTCAACGATAAGCAGATTCCCATCCTATTCCACGAATCCCGGTATGCTGATCGATTACCAATCGGCAAAGTCGAGATCATTCAAAACGCTCCAAGGTCTGAGTTCGTCGACTTCTACAAGAAATGGTACCGCCCGAATCTCATGGCCATCATTGCCGTGGGCGATTTCGAAAGCTCGAAGATCGAGGGAATGATTCACGAATACTTCGGAGATGTCCCCAATCCGGAGAATGCACCGGAAAGGGAAACCTACGCAGTACCGGATCACAATGAGACCCTCTTTTCGATCGAGACAGATCCGGAGCTACAAAACACTCAACTCCAAATTGCCTACAAACGTCCCCCCAGCCCCCAGGGCACCGCCGCCGCTTACCGAGATTCCATCGTCGAACAACTCTACACCAGCATGCTCAATCAACGCCTCGCTGAGAAAATTCAAGAAGCCAATCCCCCTTACCTTTACGGGGCCATGGGCAAAGCTTCGATGGTCCGAAGTAAGGAGGTCATCCTTCAAATGGCTGTCGTGAAGGAAGGACAGTTTGAAGAAGGCTTGAAAGCCCTCCTTCTGGAGGCCAAACGCGCCCAACGGGACGGATTCACTGAATCCGAGCTCGAACGTATCAAAGTCAATGTTCTGAGATCGATGGAGCGCGCCTATGCTGAACGAGAGAAAACCAATTCCGGAGCTTACACCGGCGAATACACGCGAAACTTTCTCCAACAAGAGCCGATTCCTGGAATCGCTAAAGAGCTCGAACTCTATCAGACCTTCGTCCCCGAGATCACGCTCGATGAAGTCAATAAAGTGGCCTCCAATTGGATCACCCCAAACAACCGAGTGATCCTCTTCAGTGCCCCGGAAAAAGAAGGCCTCACGCCCCCTTCTCGCGAAGATATTCTCAATGTCATACAAAGCGTCGATAAGTTGGAGATTGCCGCTTACGACGACGGAAATCTCGACGCGCCGCTCGTACCGGAGACGCCCAAGAAGGGACGGGTCGTAGCTGAGAGCCAAATGGAAGACCTCGACGTCACCGCATGGACACTGTCCAACGGCATCCGAGTCCTACTCAAGCAAACAGACTTCAAGAATGACCAGGTGCTCATGCGATCATTCAGCCCAGGCGGAAACAGCCAGTTTGGCAACGATGACTACGAGTCCGTGTCGATGGCAGTCAACATCGTTGGACAGAGCGGGTTGGGCGATTTCGACCTGATTCAACTCCAGAAGAAACTCGCTGGTAAGATCGCCTCGGTGAGCCCCTACATCAACGAGCGCTACGAGGGCATCAACGGGTCATCGTCCCCCAAGGACATGGAAAGCATGCTCCAGCTCACCCACCTCTTCTTCACCGCGCCTCGAGCCGATCCCAAAATCTTTCAGTCCCTTCTCGCAAGGCTCAACGTTATTGTGAAAAACCGTCTAAACGATCCACAGTCTGTATTTAGCGAGGCCATTGAAAAAGGGCTCTATGGCGATCACCCGCGCCATCAAGCCTTGACGAGTTCTTATCTCGACAAGATCCAACTCGAAAAGGCCTTTCAAGTCTACCAGGACCGTTTCGCAGATGCGGGAGACTTCACCTTTGCATTTGTCGGTTCATTCAAGATTGATGAGCTCAAGCCCTTGGTCGAAACTTATCTGGCTAGTCTACCGAACCTGAATCGCGTTGAATCTGGAAAGAATGTTGGCGACGAGAGGGCCCAAGGCAACGTAAACGTCACGGTCAATAAAGGGCTCGAAGAGAAAAGTACTGTCCGCGTGACTTACCACGGCAAAGCACCATGGTCACCGGCTGCCCGATTCGCTCTTCAGAGTACGATCGACATTCTAAAAATTCGGCTCCGCGAGGTGCTCCGCGAGGACAAAGGAGGTGTATATGGGGTGGGTGTGTATGGTGGACTGAGTCGCTGGCCCGAAGGAAGTTTTTCAAATAGCATCACTTTCGGCTGTGCTCCTGATAAAGTCGATGAGCTGATCTCGACGGCAATGGCGGAAGTCGAAGAACTAAAGGCGGAAGGCCCTAGCGACGATAACCTCGGAAAGATTAAAGAGGCGCACCTTCGCTCCTACGAACGAGGCTTGAAGGAAAACGGATTCTGGATTGGGAACCTCATGAATTCACTCCAGAACGATCTCGATCCGAACCGGATCCTCAGCTATCCCGAACGCGTTGAAGCACTCACCAAGGAAACGATTCAGAATGCAGCTAAACAGTATTTTGACCAGACGAACCTGTTCAAAGCTGTGCTCCTCCCTGAAGAGAAAGAGGAATAGGCGAGACCTCAGTTTGGCTTCGTAAAGCCATTCTTGTAGGCATAGTCAACAAGCTCGGCGCTGCTCCTCAGCCCGAGCTTTTTCATGATCCGGTAGCGATAGGTCTCAACCGAACGACGGCTCAGATCTAGTTTCTCGCCAATCGCTTTGCTGGTCGCCCCCGATGCGACCAAGCAAAGGATCTCTTGATCGCGAGCGCTCAGAACTTTCGAAAAGGCATGCGGATCTTCGGAAAGTCGGGCTTGGCTGGACATGATCGTGGCCGTGAAATACGTGCGTCCTGACGCGACCTCCACCATGGCTTCTTCGAGAATCTCAAGCGGCTGATCCTTTTCAACATAACCATGGATTCCAATCTCCTGAAGACGATTCAGAGTGAAAGGATCCTTCATGTTGGTGAGAGCCAAAACCCGGACGGTCGGCAGCTTCTTAAGCACATGGGCAGCCAGCTCAACACCATCCATTCCTGGAAGATGAATATCCGTGATAAGGAGATCGGGCACGAGTTCCTCACACACCTTTTTCCCCTCTAGACCATCCTCGACATCCGCCGCTAGCTCGAACTTTTCATCCAAGCGAATTGCCTTGGCCAGAACATTGCGGAGCAACGCCTGATCCTCAACCAACACTGTCTGCCATGGTTTCTCCATAAAGGTACTGTTGCGTCTCACTAATTTCGGGACAACCTTTGTGTCCCGCTCAAATCCAGGCGCTCGGGAATACAGACCGTAAACACGGTCCCTTCGTCTTCCTTGCTATCGACGGCTAGATGCCCCTCGAGTCGCTCAACCAACTCACGACAAAGCACCAAGCCAAACCCAGCTCCTCGGGAGCCATCGCCATCGTTGGCAACTGGGCGACTCGGCAACTCGAAAAGCGTGTCTAGTCGCTCTTGGGACAGTCCCTCTCCGGAGTTCTTTACCCGAATCGCCACAAAACCTCCAGTCAGAGAGGCCGAGACAATCACAAGCCCCCCCTTCGATGTATACTGAATCGCATTCCCGATTAGATTCCGCAGAACCGTCCGAAGCATCTCTTGATCGCCGACAATCTGCAGACCGTCAGCCACTTCAAGCCCCAATTCAACATCTTTCTGACGAGCCGTCGAATCGAATAGCAACACGACTTGATGCACCATCTTGGACACGTCGATAGCCACAGGAACATAGGGAAGTTTGCCAATTTGTAATCGAGCCCAATTCAGTAGATTCTCAAGCAACTCGGTCAGCCGTTTACTGGTTCCCTGAATGTCGGTTGCAAAAGCACGAATTTCGTCTGCTGTGAAAGACTCGGGCGCTTTCAACATCAGGCCCGCAAGGTTCACGACCCCAGAAAGTGGCGCTCTCAGATCGTGAGCAATAATCGAAAGCAGGCGGTCTTTCTTCTCATTCGAATCTCTCAACTCATCATTCGACACGACCAGGTCAACCTCGGCAATGCGTCGTCGGTGGATCTCACGCACGACAGCGAATGTGAATAAGCAAATCAGAAACGCGATCCCCCCCGATGTCCACTGGACTAAACGTATGGAAGAGTCCACCGCATCCGATAGATCTCTGGGTAACAGGAGCTGAATCGCGAGGCTTTCTTCTGGGAGGATGCCTCCCACTTTTGCCACCAACTGCGTTCTCATCGCCCCGGCAGAATCAGCCATCGGTTCTTCTGCCTGAAAGAATCGTGCCTCCGCCAATAGCCCTGAAGGAACCCCTTGCTGCTCAGCCAGAAGCCCTTCCAAAAAACGGGGTAATGGGCCCCCACCACCAGGCCCACGAGGACCTCCACGAGTCCTCCCTCCCCGCCCTGGACCGTCATCCATCAACTCGGGAGGGAGCCGCAAGCTGTTGCTATCACGCAACACAGAAGTAAAATCGAAGGGCTCACTCTTTTCGGGCCAAACAAATCCATCAGCAGGCAAGAACTGAACCGTGAACTCGGGATAGTTATCAGACAAAGCCCCCCTATCACTGACCCACCGCCCGACTACAAAGCCACTGGCGCGAGGGCCCCACCGGCCCACACCACGGTCTCGCATTGGGCTGGCGTAGAGAAAGCAGATTCTATCCCCGCTTGGAATAATCAGCCCGGTGGGGCGATTGATCTCTCGCTGATTCAGAGCGATCGATATGTCATCAACGTATCCCTCTGAAGCGATCACGTCTGATTTCAGTCCGTCGGCAAATGAATACCCGAGGTCAAATTCCGCACCGTTTTTAAAGATCATCGCAAAGTCGAAACCATACGACTCTGCGTTTGTAACGTTGAACAAGGGATCGAGCGAAGCCTTTTCCCCCGACTCTGCAAAGCGACGAGATTCCTCTCTCATGGGAACACTCCGAGCAAAACGAATCATTCCAATATCGACCTGGAACACTTCCCGAACCGCAGAGAAAGCCTGCTGCATCGTGTAGTCATCTCGGAAGCCTTCGAATCGTTTTGTAAGCGTGCGAGACAGCCAGTAGCTTGCCGAGACGAGAATTCCGGCCAGACACACCCCTGCCAGCGTGATGTAGATCGGTTTTTGATCCTCAACTCTCATAGTTTAACCAAAACACAATCCTCGCACAGTAGCAGCCATCTCCCAAATCAGCCCCGCGCGCTACATCGCCGCAACACATCTTGAAACGCTTCGGCATTAATAGGTTTTGAAAGAAAATCGTCCATTCCTGCATCCATACAACGTTCACGATCCTCCGAAGTCGCACCTGCTGTCATCGCAATGATCCAAGGGCGGTGCTCTGCCTTCATACTGTCATTTATTCGGCGGGTCGCCTCCAACCCTCCCATTTCGGGCATCTGAACATCCATTAAGATTACATCGTAGCGTTGTCTTCCGATTGCATCCAAAACTTCTATCCCATTTCCAGCTACGTCTGCCCTATACCCCATCTTCTGGAGATACCCGAGGGCCACCTTTTGGTTCACAAGATTGTCCTCTGCGAGGAGAATACGAAGCGGCTTCGAGGCCCCCAACTGCTCGTTGAATCGCCAAAGGCTGCTTTCCGATCCCTTTTTAGCGATATCCGCCTCAAAAAAGCTCTGCACCAGTGCGAAGAAGCGTCCCGGCTTGACCGCCCGCGGAAGAACCCCAACACACTGTCGGTCACTCTCAAGTTGACTCGGCACAAGTCCACTGGTCAGCACGACGTAAGGGAGGTTTCCCAACACGGAGAATTCACGTCGTGCCTCGAGAAGATCAAACTTCTCACGAGCCATCTGCTCGTAATCGACGAGAAGTAAGTCGAGCTTCCCCTTGTTCCGAATGAACGACCGCAGTGATTCAACATCCGCACCGTCCGAAAGATTCATTCCCCACCGCCGACAATAGGAACCCACAATCTCGCGACTGCGGTCGTTTCCCTCCAATAAAAACACATAGCGCCCAACCAGCGCGGGCTGCCGTTCCTCGAGGTATTCAGGAGGAAGCGATTTGATTTCTTTGGCGCGAATCACGAAAGAGAAGGTCGATCCGACATTCTCCTCGCTTTCAACCCATATACGTCCCCCCATCAATTCGCACAAACGGGAACAGATGGCCAAGCCAAGACCGGTGCCACCAAACTTTCTTGCAATGGATGGATCGACTTGACTAAACGGTTGAAAGAGTCGGTCCCGTTTATCGGGTGGAATTCCAATACCTGAATCCACGACCGAGAAAGTAACCTCAATCTCTCCTTCTCCGGCATTCTGCGCACCCACGTATACAAACACTCCCCCTGCCTCCGTAAACTTGATCGCATTGCCAATCAAGTTCACGAGAATCTGACGCAATCGGGTTTCATCGGAGTAGATCGTTGTGGAAGGAATATCTTCGATCTGATAGCCAAGGTACAGGCCCTTTTCTGATGCATTCCGCCCGAGCAGATCTAACGCGCCTTCCACACAGCGTCGCAAATCAAACGATTGGTATTCCAGCTGAAGCTGCCCGGCCTCAATTTTGGAGAAATCTAGGATCTCATTGATAATTGACAAAAGGACATCGCAGCTTTCTCGAATCGTTGCCACATATTCCTTCTGATCTCCCTTCAGATCGGTGTAGCCGAGCAGGCTCGTCATGCCGATAATCCCATTCATAGGCGTTCGAATCTCGTGACTCATCGTGGCTAGGAATTGGCTCTTCGCAAGATTGGCATCATTGGCCGAAGCCGCCATATCCGTCGCCTGCCCCAACGCCGTTTCAAGACGAGCGTTCAGGGACTCCAACTCGTCTCTGGCTTGGACAAGAGTTTTCTCGTGCTCCTTCCGTTCAGTGATATCTCGCACAATCAGCGCAAGCGATGTGGCCCCTCCCTTCGGAAGGTGAACCAAGGTGACCTCGACCGGAAAAGTGGTGCCCGATTTTCGAACGCCACTGGCTTCAAAGCGATCAAAGGTTTGCGTCCCTGCCGAAGAGATCCGTGTGGGCGCTCGATCCCTTCGCTGGGCTAGCTGATCTGGGGACTGCCCGGGGAGTACATCGCTCACGTTCAACCCCAAGGCATCCCGTTTGGACCAACCAAAGCACTCGGAGGCATAGGAATTCCAATCAATGATCAGTCCTTGGCGATTGATGGCTAGAATGGCATCCGTGGAAGCATTCGCCACCAAAAGAAAACGCTGCTCCGACTCGTCGATTGCCGTCCGCGCGTTGCTCAGCCACATGCCAATACGATCAAGGCCGATCACCCCCAAAGAGACCCACACGAGCACATTCATGGAGTTGTGAAGCAAATAATATAATAGCGCAGAGACGGGCGTTCCCCATTCCAGAGCATACAGCTGCCCTCCATAGAAAAACATACTCAGCACAATCGATACAAAGAGAGCCACTGCGCCAGGCGAGTCCAAGAGCCGAAGCCGGAGTAACACCACGCAAGCGAACAGATGGGCCAACGAAACTCCAATCGAACTGACCCATTGGGAAGCATTCGCACCGGTAGACACCAAAACCCCAAGCGATGCGGCCACGAACAATGCAGACGCTCCCCCAACCCATCGCCGATTCCAAGTTACGCCACCAAGGACTTGGACGGCTCCAAGAATCGACAGGCCACGGAAGAAACCCAACGAATCTGCCAATATGACTGAAGCTTCCCCCCCTCGAACAACAGCGACCAAGGTCGTCGCCAGTCTCAAAAGATCGTAGAAAAGCGCGCCGAGAACGAATATCGCAAAACGGTCACGCAAACGCAGGAATGCGATGCAAAATCCAACGATGACCACCAGATCAACACCGATAAAGAAGAGCTGAACGAATGCCTGAAGAGCAGGATCGCTGCTGGTGACTCCCGAGAATTCCATCTGTCTGGGCCGATTATGTACCAACCCTAGGACGTTCTGAAATCCAAATCTTACCGCGCGGTTGGCTCTCTCCCTCCCATGCTACAGCTCGGAGAAACCCTGCCGAGGCATCCCCCAACGAGCCCAATGTCGGATAGTGCGAACTCAACGAAAAACCGAGATCAATCAATATGCGGAATCAGAGTAGCCCGCCCCCCACAAGTTCGATGAGATCCAGAGCCAAAAAAGGAAAGGCCGAGCCCGAGGGCCCGGCCTTTCTTGAAGGATCGATAAACTCTATTCGGCAATATAAAACCGAGTCGAACCGTCTGTGGCGATTGATGCCGGAGAACTCGCCCCGGAAACTTCGGTGTATTCACCATCAACCGTTTCGGAGGACTTCAATGTTCCCGTGAACTCGATAACTAGATTGCCACCATCGACAGAGAAGCCGGTAATCGCACCGGGCTCAGGTGCAGGCGGAGGTGCAATCTCCCCAGACGTGATTCGAATGTTATCAAACGCAACAATCTCGTTCCACCAAGTCGTCAATGCCTCAATCCGCAGATTGATCGAATTCACCCCAGCAGGAATGTCATAAGTGATATCCTTGAGAGCTAGACCAAGTCGGGTCGGGTTCGAAGGGTTCGTTCTCACATCGTTGAAGAACTTGTCGTCCCCACTCGGAGCAGTGAACCACATCAACGGATCATTGCTGTCATCGATGAAGAGCTTGAAGAAATCTCCCGTCTCGAAATCCAGGAAGGTCGCCCCCAATCCGATGGTCAACTTGACGTTGTCTTTACCGGAGACATCAATCGGTTCATTCCACTCGATCGTCTTTGGATTCGCGACACCGTCGTCTCCCGTGAATTTATTCAGAGCCGAACCGGCGAAAAGATGATCCCCATCGAAGTTACCAAACGGACCCCCACCGAAGATCGCACCTCCGTCTTCAGGAGCCTCCAAAGCCATGGTGAATGGTGTTTGGACTTCTTCGGGCGGAAGATCGGGAACATAGGTTTCAACCGTGATATCCCCGTCAATCTTCACATGGGCACTACTTGAGGACACAAGGTCCCAGGCCTCTTCAGACACATTTGGTGCGTTGCCTCCTCTATCTAGAGCAACTAGGAACTCCGCCCCAAACTCCGCAGCAGCATTGAAGGACACCCACTCAAAGTCGTAGTTACCCGCGGAGGGGAAGTCCACGTCTACAGGAGCCGCATACTGCCAACCACCTCGTCGATCCATGATGATCACGTTATCGTTCGCATCCAGACCGTTGCCGTCCAAATCAATCCGCAGCCGGGAACCATCGGCTCCACCGATCGCCAAGGATGCAACCCCTGCGCTTGCTTCCAAGGTTCCAGTTGCTCGAATGGCGAACCCACCGTCTGGGTCTCCAGCAATTGGATTGTCCCAATCAAAGAAGGGTATCTGACTCGCCGGCGACAACGAGCTCACAATATCCGCTACCGAAATTGAAGTACGCTCAACACCCGTGTTCGGAGTCGTGCCGTCGAAAAGCGCATCCGCAGCCTCAAGGTCCAGAACCGAAGCGGAAACAGTTCGCACAAAGGCGGCAACCACCGTGGAACCACCAGGCAATTCAGCACCCAATGATTGGAAAGTGTGTTCATTCCGAACAAAAGTGAAAGAGCCTTCCTGCCCTCCTGCAGATGGATGTTCAGGGGCCGTAATTCGAACCTCCGGGAGAGTGGTCGTGAGCGGCGTACCGATACTACTCAACAGCTCATCATCCAAGTCGCTGGAGTTGTAGTGTAGGCCAGGCACCTTGTAGTTCACGAAGCGACTCGTTGACCCGCCTGAATAGACATACATGTCTACATCTGCAGGATCTGGTAAATCACCACCGGCATCCTCTTCCACTGTATGACCCTTAGATTCTAAACGGGCCGCGAGAGCCTGATCTCCATCCGCTCCTAAACCAGAATACAAAATCGTCGCGTTTGACTTCCCGCGAAGGAGCCAATCAACGACTCCATCAAAGTGAGTCCAAAAATCATCGGAAATATCGTCTTCAATAATCCCAGAACCCCATGCCATCACAATTCGACGCTCTGGAGTCGGGGCAGGCACCCCCACAAATGAAGGACTCCCATCCGCGACCCGCGTCCAATAAACGGGCCCCGCTTGGTCCGTTGAAATGCCATTGTCGGCAAACGAATCCCGTTCAAACACGGCGACACCCCCTGTCACATAGCGACTCCCCTCACCATCCGTCTCAAAAGATTCTTGCCATAGGACTTCTTGCCCATAGCTCATTATGGACACCCCTAATAGCGACAACAAACTCGCTTGACCCAGTTTTTCAACAGCTCGCGGTATCCACCTACCCTTGAACAGAGGAATTCTACTTGCTTCTTTCATAATACTCGAAAAGGCCTTGGTTAATGATTTCGATCAGTTGCAAATACGGCAGCCGAAATCGCTCACTACACCGGTGCAGCAAGACGAAAAAGGTCCGTACTCTTTTTGGGGAACTGTGGACACATTTTTGGATACTCACCCAAAAATGTCAAAGAAATGTCAGAGAAAAATGGCGTTCCTAGGCCACTAGTTCTTTGATGACTTTACCCCCGAATTGACTGAGCTGTTTGAAGCGCCCGCCATGAAAGTAAGTGAGCTTATTGTCATCCAATCCCATCAAGTGTAGCAGAGTCACGTGAAAATCACGGATTGGATGAACAACGTCAGCAGCAGCGGCACCCAGTTCATCCGTCGCACCAACGACGGCTCCCTTCCGGACTCCTCCGCCGGCGAGCAGCATCGTCATCGCATCTGCGTTATGACCTCGCCCCAATGAATAGACTCCGCCACGCTTGTTGTTGTCAGGCGTACGGCCAAATTCCCCAGTCCAGACCACCAGAGTTTCATCCAACATCCCGCGAGCCTTCAGATCCTTAATCAATGCAGCCATCGGTTTGTCGACCGTCTTGATTCGCGAACTATGCCCTCTCTGCAAGTAGTCGTGGCTATCCCATCCTCCGGCAAAGATCTGAACAAAACGGACTCCCTTTTCAACTAAGCGCCGCGCAAGTAGGCACTGACGTCCAAAGGCTTGGGTTTCATTCTGATTCAAGCCATACATCTCCCGGATGTGCTCCGGTTCCTGATCAATCTCAACCACCTCAGGCACTTCCATCTGCATTCGATAGGCCAATTCATAGGATTCCATTCTCGCTAGCAAATCCGAATGAGCTGGATGGTTCTTATGATGATTCCTATTCAAGAATGCCAACTCATCCAAGGCCCGGCGCTGATGGTTCCTACTCTTAAAGTCCGGAGACTTAAGATCGAGGATGGGCGAACCAGATGGACGCAAGCGAGTCCCTTGATAATACGCCGGCAAGAAACCATTCGTCCAATTGCCAGGACCGCCCTGCGGCAAAGCCAGCTCAGTCATCACAACGTAACCCGGTAGATTCTGATTCACGGTTCCGAGTCCGTAAGTTGCCCAAGCTCCAAGCCCAGGATCCCCTCCCAACCGACTCCCCGTGTTCATGTGAAAGAGGGCTTCCGGATGATTCAAAGACTCCGCCTGACAACCCCGGTAGTTACAGAGTTCATCCGCCACATCAGGATCAGACAGGTGCTCCCATTGATCGCACATATCAAGACCAGACTGACCTACTTTTCGAAATGAGAAGGGACTGCCCACAAAGAACTTGAAACCATTCTCGAGCCCACGCGTGAGCTTCGATTCCGTCTTATGCAAGCGCGAAAGGGTCGGCTTCGGATCAAACGTATCCATGTGACCAGGCCCGCCCTCCATGAAAAGCATGATCACGGCTTTGGCCTTTCCTGGAAGCATCGGCGCTTTGGGACTTAAGGGCGATGCACCGTCGCCGGTAGGTTTCGCGTCATCGGCCGCTACCCTCCCAACCATTGAATTAAAAGCCACCGCCCCCAGCGAGGAACTCAAACCGTATAAGAAGTCTCGTCTGTTTAAATTCGCGATTTCAGGCATAGTCAATCAAGTTTAGTCGTTCAAATAAGAAGTTCAGACGAGTCCCGATTAGTAAACATAGACGAACTCGTTACTGTTGAAGAGAAGCAGGCAGAGATCAGCTAGTGCCCGCGTCTCGGCACTGACATCGGCTGCCTTCGGATCAGGATCGTAGTCTTCGAAGACAGGCAGGATTTCGTCGTATTCAAATGGCTTGCCGGAGAACTCTTCTACCAGCGACCGCACGATCTTCGTCGGATACTCAACCCGATTCGGGCTGTTGTCTTGGTGGTAACTCGCCATCTCCAGCACATAGCGCTTCAGTCGCTCAGATTCGGTTTCCGATGGACTCCTCCCAAGGGCAAGTTGAAACGCACGCTCAATCCGAGCTGGCAATCCGCTTGCTTCCCGTTCCAATCGTAAAGCAAAGGCAATCGAACGATCAGTCATCAAAGCACTATTCAACAGTGTGAAGGCTTGAGGCGACACAGATGCCGCATGTCTCGCTTCACAAGATTCATTTGGATTAGGCTGGTTGAAGATTTCCAGGAACGGATCAGCCTGACCGCGAACTCGGTAGGCATAGATGCTTCGCCGATTTCTCTGGGCCGGTTTTCGGGAGGGTTGATAAGCCGGGGCAATCGAGAACTGAATCATCCGAGGCTGGAGAGCAACCTCCATATTAATCTCAGGCATCGCCGGCAAACCTCCTTGTGATCGATTCAGCTCGCCAGTAATTGCGAGCATTCCGTCACGAAGTTCCTCGGCGGTCAGTCGCCGTGTCGGAAAGTACGCCAGCAGGTCATTGTTTGGATCGACACTTAGGAGCGACTCCATGTCGTCTCTTTGACTCGCCTGCATGTAGGCCTGTGAGGTCATAATGCGACGGTGCAGGCGCTTCATTGTCCATCCATTGGCCACGAAGTCTTGAGCTAGCCAGTCCAATAGCTTCGGATGAGTCGGCTTACTTCCCTTGGCACCAAAGTTATTCGGATTCCCTGCCAACGCCTTGCCAAAGTGGTAACCCCAGATTCGATTTACGATGGATCGAGCTGTTAAGGGGTTTTCTGGTCGAGCGATCCATTTCGCCAAGGCCAAACGTCTACCGGTCAAGTCATTATCAATGAGGTAGGGATCCGCACCCTTCAAACTGACTGGCACAGCCGTCGCACTGAGCACCCCTGGCTGCACGGGCTCTCCCGGAGCTTGCAAGGCACCCCCAATTAAAATTCGACTATCGGGACGCCAATCACGATCGATCTTGCCCGGCATTCGGAGTTTCCTGGCATTGAGAAACTTCGGATCCGGACCATTGTAGACGCTCTGCACCATCGGCTTGAATCGTTCCAAACGACGGTTCCAGATCCACTCGTCCTGTTCGCGAACTTTGAGGCGCCCTTCATCAATATAGTCCAGACCAACATGCCTTGGCGGTTTCTCATCATCCGGGAGTCCCTTACGATCTTGGTGGGATACATACTCGAGGCCACGCTCGGCATACCATTCACGAGCCGCGGTTTCACGTTTGTTGACAAGCTCGTTCTTTCTCTCGATTGCGAAGGAGCGAAGGCGTTCGACAAGGGCACGGTTTTCTTCAAATCCGTCCAAGTTCTCTCGCTCGACAAAGGGCGCTGGCCGCTCCGCAATCTGCGTCCCAGCAAACGCCGCATAGAATCGATAATAGTCTTTCGTTGGAAGCGGATCAAACTTGTGGTCATGACACTTGAAACAACGCATCGTGGTAGACAGGAAGGTTTGCCCAACCGCGTTGACGACGTCGTCAATATACAATTGCCGAGCCTCAGGAGCCTTCACCATAGCCGGGTCCCAAGGCCCCATCCGCAAGAAACCGGTCGCAACGAGCAATTCAGCATCCCGCTTTCCTTCGGGCTGTTGCTCCCAAAGCTCATCCCCGGCGAGCTGCTCAACGATAAATTCATCATAGGGTTTGTCGTCATTGAAAGCCCGGATGACGTAGTCTCGATAGCGCCACGCGTTGGATCGCTCATAGTCGTTCGAAAAGCCTCCCGTATCCGCGTAGCGAACGACATCTAACCAGTGCTGGCCCCAACGTTCTCCGTAATGAGGACTCGCTAGCAAGCGATCAATCAAATTGCTCCAAGCCGACCGGGAATCTTGTTGCCACTCGGCCATGAAGGATGCCACTTCTTCCGGAGCAGGAGGAAGTCCGGTGAGATCTAAGAAAGCCCGCCTCAACAAAACACCTGGATCCGCTGTCGGGGCCGGAGCCACCCCGCTTTGCCCCATCCGATCGACAATGAAAGCATCGATGGGATTCTCTGATTCGCCAGATTCTGCGTCGACTGGAGGCGCGCTTGAAGCTACGGGCTGGAAGGCCCAGATGTCTTCGTCACGATAACGTCGGAAAGTCCACTCTCCAGCCGTCCCCCCGGAGGTTTTCACCAGCACACCTTCTGCGGTTCGCACCTTCTCACGTTCGGCGCTCTGAATTCTTTCCTGTTCATCGATCCCAGGCCACGGCGCCCCCAACGCAACCCATTGCTCCAAGATTTTAATCTCCGTTTCCGAGAGCCGATCATTCTCTTTGGGCGGCATCTCCAAGTCTTCATCCTCCCACCGGACGGCACTCAGCAACACGCTGTCATCTGGCGCTCCGGGAACCAGGACATTGTCAAAATACTCTCCTCCCTCGATAAACCGCTCCCGTGACGTGAGGTCAAACTCGCCCTTGATCTTATCGGGCTGCCCACCGTGACAAGCAAAGCACTTTTCAGATAGCAGAGGTTTTACCTTCAAGGTGAAGAGCGCAGCCCCTTCACTGTCACCATCAATATCCGTCGCCCCGAGGAGTGCACAACGACTGAGGCCGAGCACAAGCGCCGAACACCACGTTAATCTCATCAAATCAAAACTCTTGAACATATCCGTGCTAAATGATGTTGGATTCTAGCGCCGCTTGGGCACTCTTTTTATCTCTAGCGACAATCGCGTTCACAATGGTGGCATGTTCAGCGTGAATGTCAGAAAAATCAGCAAGGCGCGAGTAGGTCATCCGAATTCGAACCGCGATCGTTAGCCAAACGGCTTCCAAATCAGAGGAACCCGCCCGACGAATAAGGTATCGATGAAGCGCCATGTCACTTCCTGCAATGGCAGCCATGTCCTTCTTCGCGCATGCTCGCTCCATCGTGCCCAAGATCTCTTGCAAGGCGTGAAAATCCCCCTCTTCCAGGCTGTCCCACTCGGATTCCAGAGCACGCAATTCAATCTGTCGACGGAGAGAGATCAATAGTTCCCGATCCTCATTACTAGAGGGCTTACCGACCCTCACGCCAGCATTAGGTTTGTAAACCAAAGCCCCTTCCTGGGTTAGTTGCAGTAAGACATCACGAATCGGACCTCGGCTGGTCCCAAATCGCTCGGCTAGCTTCGCCTCGCGCAAAGGCGCATTCGGCGGTAGTTGGTCCGACAGAATCTCGTTGCGAAGTTGATCCGCGATCTGTTCGCGCACCGATTTCACGGGTTGAACGGGTGAATTCATGCTTTAATGAACCCGATTCTGCCGACTCAGATTGTAAATTGTCAACAATCCATTCTCTATCCCTCGTCATTGCCTATCACGGCACCTCTATCAACCACCTGAGTTCCTCAACCACCTGAGTTCCCAAGGGATGTTTGACAGATTCATACGAGATCAGTAACTCATCCCTATGGAAGCAAGCATTGGTACTCCCTTCTCCAAAACCGCCACTCGCGTCATGCTCTGCGGGTCTGGAGAGCTCGGTAAAGAGGTTGTGATCGAGCTGCAGCGCTTGGGCGTGGAAGTGATCGCAGTGGACCGCTATACCAATGCCCCAGCAATGCAAGTTGCGGATCGGTCTCACGTTCTCTCCATGTTGGACGGAGATAAATTGCGGGAAGTGATTGAGCTCGAGAAGCCCCATCTTGTTGTTCCCGAAGTTGAAGCCATCGCGACCGACACCCTCGCTGCAATCGAGTCCGAGGGACTCGCGACAATTATTCCCACAGCTCGAGCAACCCAACTGACGATGAATCGCGAAGGGATCCGTCGACTCGCCGCAGAGGAACTCGGACTCAAGACTTCCCCTTACCGCTTCGCCAGCACCGAGGACGAGTACCGCGCAGCGGTCGAAGAGATCGGGCTTCCGTGTGTCATCAAACCCATCATGTCCTCTTCGGGCAAGGGGCAGAGCACAATCAAGAAACCAGAAGAAATCGACGCCGCTTGGAAATACGCTCAAGAGGGAGGCCGGGCAGGAGCAGGAAAAGTGATCGTGGAAGGCTTCGTCGAATTCGATTACGAAATCACCCAGTTGACGGTTCGACACATTGATGGAACCAGCTTCTGCGAACCGATTGGCCATATCCAAGTCGACGGCGACTACCGCGAATCGTGGCAACCTCAAGCCATGACGGAAGCAGCCATCGCCAACGCCCGCGAATACGCGCAGAAAATCACGGACGGCCTCGGAGGTCGGGGTATCTTTGGCGTCGAACTCTTTATCAAAGGGGATGATGTTTACTTCTCAGAAGTTTCACCTCGTCCACACGACACCGGTATGGTCACCATGATCTCTCAAGATCTTTCCCAATTCGCACTGCACGCCAGAGCCATTCTGGGACTTCCCATCCCGAACATTCAGCAACACGGCCCCAGTGCCTCTGCCGTCATCCTCGTCGAGGGAGAGAGCGACCAAGTCAGTTTCGGCAATTTGAGCAGCGCCCTCAAAGAAGCGGACACTCAACTGCGATTGTTCGGAAAACCCGGTGTCTCAGGAAAACGGCGGATGGGAGTCGCCATTGCCCGCGGAGACTCGATTGACAATGCCCGCGAAAAGGCCCGACGAACGTCCCAAACAGCGTCCGTCAGTGTCTAGGGGCAGGCCCACGCTAGCAGTCAAAAAAGGCTTAAACGAAACCGAGTAGCTTCGCGGCAAGCCAGAGCCCAACAACAAGCAACGCGAACGACGATAGCCACAAAAACACATCCCAAAGCAAGCCTGGACGGAATGCGTCAGAGGTATGCCGGTAGCGGTAATACAGCGCTGCAAAACCTAAGATCGGCAACATGAAAGTATTCATCATCCCCGCCAGAAGGATGAGAACTTTCGGCTCCGGGAAGTAGACAAACATCACAAAAGCCACCACAGGAAGCCCGACACTTAACAAGGGGCGCACCCGCACCCGGTCAATGGGCTTGGCTCTTCCTTTCGAAAAGATCGCCAGGGCGTCTGCAAAGACGAGAACAATGCTCGCGGTCCCCACAAAAAAGGTCGAAAAAAGCACGGCAATCGCGCCAAACAAAAATAGCGTGACACCCGCGTCGTCAAAGGCGGGCTCATACATCGCAGCCAATGTTCGCACCAAATCCAACCCCTCAGGTCTCAAGTCTGCCCGACTCAACACGGCCGCTCCCATCAAGTAGAACACCAATGTAGAGAAGGTGTAGACGAGCATCGACAACCAAGCATCCCAGCACATCACTCGATTCCACCCCTGCGCTCGTTTCTCCCATTCCAATGTTTTTTCTGGAGGGCCAATAAAGCGGGCATATCCCTTCTCCAGGCACCAGTAGGGATAGTAGATCAACTCCCCTGCGGCCATCCCGATTATCCCGAACGTCGCTAAGGCAGTCGCGATCGGTTGCAAGCCCTCGCGAGCGGGCGGAAGGCGAAAACTGAGGCCGTTTAGAAGATCAGACACTTGTATGGCCCAAGTGGAATTCTTTTGAAGGAGAACGAGATTGAGAACGGAGAGCACAGTAAATCCTCCCACCATCACCATCACGGTCTTTTCGATCGTGCCATACCTTCCCCAGAACAAAATCGCACTAGTCAGGAGAGTGAGCAGGAAGGCCCAATAGTAAGCATCGTTTCCCGCTGAGGGCACGTCATCTGAACTCTCCTCTCCGACTGGCTCAACAGAGGCCGCTTCCGTCGGTTCAGCAACCTTGGAGATCTGGGCTTTGACTCGCTCGTCTGCTGCCCGGTTGAATGCAGCACCCTGCTCAGTCAAAGGAACGGCAATGCTAACGGATTGTCCGATCGACCCGACGATCCCCCCATACTGACCAATGCTCGCAATAAACATGAGAAGCCAAATCCAAACAGCCCAATGAACGCCTCGAGGCTTTACTCCTGGCAACTCAGAAAGCCCCTCAAGAGCGGTTCTGCCAGTTGTGATGGTGTATCGGCCGATTTCCAGCTGAGCAAAGACCTTGATCACGCACCCGATAATGATCAGCCACATGAGCCAGAACCCAGCCTCGGCCCCCGTCAGCGTGGTGGCAATGAGCTCCCCTGAACCTACAATCGATCCCGCAACAATGAGCCCCGGACCAAGTTCCTTAAGGATTCCCGGGATCGTTTTCGGCGCTTCACGTCTTCCACTTGCTTCACTCATAACAGTACTCGCCTCTTCTTATCCACCATCGAGCTAGGAAGCGGGAATCACCGAATCCTCCTTCAAGTGAGGCTCCAGCATATCCCATCGAAACGATACTCCGATCCCTGGAGTATCAGGAGCCTGCGCACGGTGCTGATCAATGACAACCGGTTGTTCGGTGTACTGATCAATCGGAAAACTATGGTATTCCATCCACCCTCGATTGGCCTGCGAGGAAACCAGACTGACGGCTAGTTCCTGCATTCCGTGCGAGCAGACAGGAATCGATAGGTTTCGAGCCAACTCAGCAACCCGCACCCAAGCCGTGATTCCTCCGCAGTTGGATGCGTCCGGTTGGATAAAAGACAGTTGGGCCTGTTCTAAGGCATAGCCAAACTCATGAATCGTGTGGAGGTTCTCTCCCATGGCCAGCGGAATTTCAGACCGCTTCGCCAGCTGGGCATACCCTGAATAGTCATCTGGCACAATCGGCTCTTCAAACCAGTAGATATTCGACTCGGAGAACCGCTCAGCAGCGGCAACCGCCTGTTCAACCGTGAAAGAGTAGTTTGCGTCGGTCATGAAGGTAAGCTCATCTCCGATCAATCGACGCACCGCACGCACTCGTTCCACGTCTTCCTCAAGTTTCTCTCGCCCCACCTTGATCTTAACAGCGCGGAAACCTTGATCCAGATAGGATTCGATGTTCTGCAGAAGTTTCGGCAACGGAAACATCAAATCGATCCCCCCCGCATAGGCCTGGCAACTCCCCTCCTGACCTCCTAGGCGTCTCCAAAGCGCCACATTCTCTCGTCGGCATCGGAGATCCCAAAGTGCGATATCTAGGGCCGAGATTGCAAAAGCCGCCACCCCTCCCCTTCCGACGTAGTGAATCCTCCATTCGCAGAACTCGTTGATCCCCTCCACATCGGTTCCATCTCGTCCCAGAAGATCGGGGGCCAGATCAAAATCCAACATAGCCTTGATCGCTCTCCCACCTTTGCCACCCGTGTAAGTATAACCGGTTCCGACGCTTCCGTCGCCCAGAGTTACCGTGACCGTGATGAGCTCAAAATGGCTGTGAGCAGGATGTTTGGCATCAACCAGAACCTCCGGAAGGGGCACTTCGAATAAGCGGGTGCGAATGCTCGAGATCTTGGCCATATCATCTCCACGACCACAATCGTCTTAAAGAGATTGCAACGGGTCAGAGGACCATGCCCGATTCCCTGAAGGGTTTCAAGATCGACTCGCATCCCCCCAATCGAGTCCAGCGATGCTGCCAAACTGGGGAATGAGAATCGATTCTACTCGGTGGATTCAGCACAGAAGCGTTCGCCCCCAATATACGTCTGCAGAAGGTTTAGACCGGAATCCAGCACAACGAGGTCCGCTCGTTTCCCTACCGCGATACTGCCAATGCGATTCCCCAAACCGACACGCTGCGCTGGAGTCAAGCTAGCCATGCGCACCGCGTCAGGAATACTGGCACTTGAGTCACGAACCATTGTCTTCACCAAGGTATCCATCCCCACCACCGAGCTAGCGAGGGAGCCGTTCTCGACAAAGCCAACGTGCCCGTCACTTTCAAACCAGGCCCCGTCTTGATCCGAGCCAAACTGATACTTCCCGGGAGGCATATCAAGCGCTCGATTGGCATCTGTCACCAGGCAGAGTCGGTCAGGTCCAATCATCCGAAAAGCAAACTCCAAGAGGTCTGGAGCCAAGTGCTGCCCATCCGCAATGACCTCAGTACTCATACCTCGATTCATCAAGACGAACTGCTCCATGCTTGCCTGAAAGGGCGCTCCCAAGCGTTGTCGAATGGTCGACACACTACTCATCGCACACCAAAAATGATCGACATGCCGCATGCCGGCGTCGAAGGCCCATTGCATTTCTTTGAAGCTCGCATTGGAGTGACCGCAGGTGACCAGATACCCACGAGAACTCGCCTCTCGGTAGAAGGCCTCAGCTCCAGGAAGTTCAGCAGCACAGGTCGCGATCTTGATAACCCCAATATCAAAAGCGGCTTGATATTCATCGGCAACGGGATCTCGACGGCCTTCAACTGAGTGGCAGCCAACCTTGTCAGCCGCAAAGTAGGGTCCGTAGTAGTGCACCCCGCCTATGCGCGCGCCTTTCTCAATCGACCATCCTGATTGAACATCCAAACAAGCATGCAACATTCGTTCTAATTGCTCGCGTGGCCCCGTCGTTGTTGTCGGAAAAATGGTCGTTGTCCCGTGACTTGCGTGCGCCCGATTCACATCCACGATCGCACCGGTGTTTCCATCCATGTAGTCAGCCCCCTGTCCTCCGTGCACGTGGAGATCGACGTATCCTGGTGCCAGATACGCTCCACCCAAATCGATTTTGGGTGTCGAAGATTGCGGGAGAATCCTTTCGGCCGGTCCGACGTCCAAAATCTGGCCCTCAGAAACAAGAACAGCCGCATCGTCTAGAAGACAATCTTCTAGAACAATGCGGCCATTGAAGAAAACCTTCATGCGACGATCAGTCGCGTCGTTGCAGCTTCATGAGCAAGTGGAGAATCTCGATATACAACCAGATCAAAGTCACCATCAACCCGAATGCCGCATACCACTCCATATACTTGGGAGCTCCTGCAGCAGCACCATTCTCGATAAAATCGAAATCCAGCACGAGATTGAGGGCCGCAATCACGACAACCACCAAACTGAACCCAATTCCAAAAATACCCGCAGAATGAATCAAGGGCATCTGAATCCCGAAAAACCCAAGGATCCACGAAGCGAGATAAAACATCATGACGCCTCCGGTCGCAGCGAAGAGCCCGAGTCGGAAGTTCTCTGTGACTTTGATCCAACCGCTTTGATAGACAAACAGCAGACTGAAGAGGGTCCCAAAGGTGAGGCAAACCGCATTGAACACAATACCCGGATAATGGCTCTCAATCATCGCGGAGATCCCCCCTAGAAACAAGCCCTCAAGCCCCGCATAGAGCGGAGCCGTGATTGGAGACCAATCCTTCTTGAAAGCAGTAACAATGGCTACGATAAAGCCACCAATCGCCCCGCCCATAACCCACATCCCTGGATTCCCCGTGGCCATCGCCCGATTCCAAGTAAAAATGGCTCCACAGACAACTAACATTAAGAGAACCCCTGATTTCAAAACCGTACCATTAATGGTCATGGTTTGGGTGTCTCCATAAGCTCGAACCCCAGAGAAGGTGTTCGCGTTCAGAACTGGATTAGCGGTTCTCATAGCATCAATATTTTCGCACGCTCAAACTACAACTGCCCCAGGGCTTTGTCCAGAGCAGTATAGAGGGCCTGCATTGTTTCCTCGGTTTCATCCCCCATATTCGACAAGCGGAAGGTTGTCCCCTTCACCTTCCCGTACCCTCCGTCGATCAAGATTCCCTCCTGCTTCACGTTCTTCTGCAGTTGAGCGACATCCACAATTCTTCCGCCGGGTTTGGCGCCATTATTTACACAGGTCAGTGTTTGAGATTCATACCCGGATTCCGGGAACAGAGTAAACTCGTTCTTCGCCGCCCATTCGCGAGTCATCGCAGATAAATTGCGATGCCTCTCATAGCGATTTGCCAGTCCCTCACCCAAAATGTCTTCAAGCTTCGAACGCAAGGCATAGATATGACCAATTGACGGAGTGCTCGGCGTCATGCTCTTCTCGGCGTTCTTCTGGAACTCGAGAAAGTCGAAGTAATAACCTCGATCATTCATCGTTGCCGCCCGTTCAAGGGCTGCCGGGGAAACGGCAAAAACACCGAAACCAGGGGGTAATGCTAGTGCCTTCTGACTCCCGGTCAGCAAGACGTCGATTCCCAACTTATCAAACTCGATCGGCACAGCCGAGAAGGACGTCACTGAATCCACGATGAACATCACGTCCGGATATTTCTTTTTCAACGCCATGATGTCTGCCAGCGGATTCATCACACCCGTGGAGGTTTCATTGTGCACGAGCGTGAGCGCATCGAACTCACCGCTCGAGAGTTTCTCATCAATCTGGGCCGGCAGGATCGGTGAACCCCAATCCACTTTCAGGGCATCGGCTTCCTTGCCACACCGCGTTGCCACGTCGAACCACTTGTCGGAAAACGCTCCACACATGCAGCAAAGCACTTTCTTGCTCACAAGGTTGCGAAGGGAACCCTCCATCACGCCCCATGCGGAGGACGTACTCAGAAAAACGAGTTGCTCGGTGTAGAAGAGTTCTTGGAGTTGTGGCTGAATCTCTGCATAGAGATCCTTAAAGTCCTGACTCCGGTGGCCAATCATCGGGGAGCAGAAGGCGCGATAGGTTTTCTCGCTGACCTGCACAGGCCCGGGGATATGTAGTTTCAAATTTCCCATAAGAAAGGGAGGAAATCTTCCACAACCATTCCCTCATGGCAAGGGGCGAATCAGGGCACAATGTCGCCCCTCCCTTGGTTCCTGATCCAGTTAAAGGCTCCTCCCAGCCCTACTTGAGACGTTGAAACATACCCCGAGGCGGCCCCTCAATTTCGGCATCCGAAGGCAACCAAAAGCGCTTCAATTCCGCTTGAGCATCAAATTCAATCGTTTCCCACTTCTCGATATGAAGATCGGCCAACATCACATGTCCACGGGAGTTATGGCGAAACGCCAAGGAGCGAGCGGCAAAAGAAGGTCCAACCTGCCCACTGTAGTCTTTGGGCCCCAGATTTCCCTCCATGTAGAGCATCGTCACACTCGGCTCTAAGAATGTAGATATCTTCGTGCTATGACAAATGCCACAGTTCATTCCGTAGCTGTAGTTGCGATCATGGGAATTCCGAACCCGCTCCGCTCTACCAACTCGGGACGTTTTGCGCTTGGAGGCCAGTTCGATCTGGTCCGTAGGACACGCAAATACCTGCTCGGATCCTAAATAGGGATAGAGCGTGCCAGTCGTCAAATCTCCCACGCGAGAATACAACCATTCGCGAAAGGACGGAAAATGCTCCTCGTGATCATCTGAATAGAGGTAGGACGCTTGCCCCAATTGCCGAAGATTACTCAGACATTTGATCGATCTCCCAGCCTCTTTCGCGGACGCCAGAGCCGGAAGCAACATGCCCGCTAGGATGGCAATAATAGCGACCACAACGAGAAGCTCGATCAGGGTGAACGCCAGGCCGCACCTCGAGTCCGGCTCAGTGAGCCCAGCATTGTTTGCGGATTCAGCGTCGGAAAAGAGATTACTCAGTTTAACCATAAGGCGTGCCTGGATGATCCCATAGTGCCCTACCGCACCGTTCAAAAGCAAATCAATTGACCGATGCTCTTAGAGAATTACGCTCCTCGAATCGACGATCTCTGACTGCCGAGAGAATCCCAATCCCGAGAAGTGCCGCCAGCCCGGAAACAATCCAAATCACTCGGTAATCCAAGGGCAGATCAGCGGGTGCCCCGTGGTTATACCATCGAATCGCGAATCCCATCAAAATCAGGGCAGAAGTACGTCCCGTGGCATAGAAAATATTAACGCACCCGGTTAGCTGACCAATTTTCTCGGGAGGATAGTGGTCCGACAAAAAGGCCTTGTGGGTGACCTCCAACGTCATATCCCCCAATCCAAAAAACAAAGCGGCAATCGCAAGCCCTAGCGGTGTCGTGACATGAAACCCGATCACGCAAGCTACAATGATCCCTCCAAACGCAATCTGCAGAACTCGATGTTTCGCGAAACGCTCGACCAAAATTCCCAAAGGGATCCCCAAGACCAAAGCAATAAATGGCATGAGCCCCCAAGACCGACCAACAGCTTCCTCGGAGAAAGCCAGGGTTTCACTCGCATTGAGACTCCAAAAAACAAACTACACAGAACGATCAGGGAAGCCCGGTTCATGCGTCCGTGCCTGGACGTCTCCGCTTGTTCGGAAGATTCCGCAGTCAATGTCGACCTCCCAAATCCGCAATCTGGTCTGGGCCTCGAAGGATAGGCCCTTTCAAGAGTGGATCGTTGGTCTCAAACATCCACTCTCGCAATCGATCACGAAAGCCATTCCGAATCGTTTGGAGTTCAGGAACCTGTGCTAGATTCTCGCGTTCCCCTGGGTCCGCCTGCACGTCGTAGAGTTCCTCGGCATCCCGACGTCCCCACAGATTTTCGTCGTCCGCCATCGACACGCGGGTTGGCGAGAGATAGATATCGGTTGGCAGCACAAGCTTGGGGCGCTCTTCAAAATTTTGAATGTACTTAAACTGGGGGGTCCTCAGGCACCGAATCGGATCGTAGTGTTCATGGTAAGTCTTCTCTGCGAAGACAAGCTCTTCCCCATCGCTGGCAGCATCACCATTCAACATGACACCGAGGCGACTCTGCCCCTGGATTGTAGTCGGCACCGGAATCGAAGCCGCATCAAGTAAGGTCGGCATGATATCAACGTTCGAGCTCAAGCGCTGACTTACCGTGTTGGGCGCAATCTGACCGGGCCATCGTGCCAGGCAAGCCACGTGAATACCCGGATCGTACAAGGTCCCCTTGGCCCGAGGAAACGGAAGCCCATGATCGGCGGTAAAGATAACGAGCGTGTCCTCGGCAATTCCAGCCTGGTCTAAGGCGTGGAGAATCTTGCCGACACCCCGGTCAACCAAACCGACGGATTGGTGCAACTCTGCCATCTCTCGAAGAGTCGGCTCCGTCGACGGCAGATAGCTTGGAACCGGAAGCTCACCTCGCGCAAGCGCATCGGCGACCCGCGCCTGTTCCTCTGTTCCACAAAACGGTCGGTGCACCTCCCAGAATCCCACATGAAGGTAGAAGGGTTTCTCCATCGACGCAGCCCCTGCAATCCACTCTGCCGCTCGGGTTCCAGCCACATCCGCAAAGCCCTCGGGCGAGGTATCCAAGGTAGATACATCATCTGAGATCTCGTCAAAACTTCCTAGAGTCCACTTGTGAAGATGCCAGACCCCAAAGAGCCGACTGTGATAGCCATTCGAACTCAAAACTGAAGGTAACAAGACCTCATCTTCAAACAGTTTCCACCCCCAGTTGGCCAGACCAAACTGCCCGTTCGCATGCGGATAACGCCCCGTCACTAAAGAGGATCGACTTTGACTACAACCTGGCGAAGTCACAAAGTGCCGATCCAAGCGAATACCTTGTGCCGCAAAATCATTGAGGTGAGGCGACTGAGCGCTCGCATTCCCGTATGGTCCAATATGACAGCCCAGATCGTGGGAAACCATCAGCACGATGTTGGGACGTTTGCCTGACTGCTTCTTCATAATCCCGAGCAACTTTCCTGCTCTAACATTTCCTTAGCCCCAGGCTCTCACCGCCGGAAACACTCGCGAGATTGCCAACCACAATCCCGCCAGCAACATCCCTATCGCGGACAACCACAGGAAAGCATCCCAAAGTTTACCTGGGGCCAAGCGGGGATCGGTCTGCCGGTATCGGAAGTAGAGTGCTGCCCCGGAAAGCATCGGTAGCAACAACGCCTGCGTAAACCCGGCCGCCAAGATTAACTGAGTGGGCTTAGCAAAGAACGCATACACCACGAAACAGGAAAGCGGAAAGAAGGCACTAAAGAACATCAACCGCCTTCTCTTACCCCCTTCATCAGCGCGCAGCCCCAACACTTGAAGCGTGTCAGTCGCTAGTCGCGCCTTACTCGCGTTGGTCACAAAAAAAGTCGAATACAGAACCGCGAATGAACCGAACAAGAGTAAAGCTCCCGCCCATTCCCCAAAAACCGGTCGATACATGACCACGAGCGTCGAGATGAGTTCCATGCCCTGCGGCTTCATCCCAACTCGATTCAGAATCGCAGCGCCAAGCAAATAGAAAGCAACGGTTGAGATCGTGTACACAATCATGGAACAAAATGCGTCCCACCGCAACACGCGTAACCAGCCACTGGCCCGACGATACCATTCATCGCTCCCATCGTTTTTACCCACGAAGCGGGCATAGCCCTTCTCCTGGCACCAGTACGGATAAAACACAAGCTCCCCTGCCCCGACCCCAATGATTCCAAACGTTGCGAGTGCTGTCGCCAAAGGATACAGCCCCTCTGTTTTTGGAGGGAGTTGAAAGCTCAACCCACGCAAGAGGTCCTGCCACTGAATCGACCAATCCGCATGGCTTTGAAGCAAGGCAACGTTGAGCACCGTCATACAAGTAAAGAAGGCGACCAAGACAGTCGCCAACTTCTCAATCACACCATAACGGCCCCAGACAAGAAACCCAGCCGTGAAGACGGATATCACTGCCGCCCAAATGTAGTGATCCTTAGTCTCCCGTTTCAGTTCCGCTACCTGAACACCAAGCGACTCAAGATCCCCGCCTGTTGCCCCGTCCTTCGCTGCTGCCACCTGAGCAAACGTTTTCTGCTCGACCAGCGAATTGTAGGCTTCTCCTGTTTCGGTCAAAGGAACCGCAATCTGCAGAGCCTGCCCAACACCTCCTACAATTCCACCCAACTGCCCAACGCTGAAGAGAAACATAATAAACCAGAAGAGGACCAGCCAGTTCAGTGGCCCGATGCGGGGTCCCGGCACACGCGAAAGAACCGCTAGACTCGTCTCACCCGTGACAATCACTTGACGGGCCACTTCGACCTGGACAAACACCTTGATCACGCATCCCAGAATGATCAACCAGAGCAGCCAAAACCCGGCTTCTGCACCCGTCACTGTCGTTGCGATCAATTCCCCCGAGCCCACGATGGCTCCGGCCACGAGAAGGCCGGGACCCAGTGACTTGAGAATCCCACCGATAGTCGATGGAGGCTCTCGATGTTCGCTGGGGATTTGTTCGGAATCACTCATGGTTCTCTCACCGCCAATGCGCTGGCCAACTCGAAGTTTGAAACTGACTTCGAATGTTCCACTCTCTCAATTCCGCAAGTAGCCGATCCTTCGTCTCTTTGCAGTCCGCTCGCTCCCAGAGATTCACTCGTTCTTCAGGGTCTTGGGCGAGATCAAAGAGCTGCCCCCAGGGTTCATCAAGAAAGTGGACTAGTTTCCAGCGTTGATCACGCACCATGGTCATGAATTGGGAAGTGGTGAAGTTGCCATCCCCTGACTGCTCGGCATAGACAAAGGGACGCCCCTCACTCTCCTCTCCTTCCAAGGCTTCCCGCATAGAAATCGCTTCAATGGGCTCGGGTATATCTGCTCCGGCAAACTCAAGGAGCGCCGGACCAATGTCCATTTGCTGCCAAAGAGATTTGATCACACGCCCGCCGTCCAATCGCTTCGGAGACCAAACAACCATCGGCACCCGAGTCACCAAGTCATACATCGTCCACTTTTGGCTGTGCCCATGATCGGTGAGGCAATCGCCATGGTCGGATGTGAAAACCACAATTCCATTGTCCAGGTAACCCCGCTCTTCTAACGCCTCCAGAATCTCTCCGATCTTCTCATCGATCATCGTCACGTTCGCCAGGTAATGAGCGCGCTGTCGATGGCGCTGCTCTTCAGTGGGCTCCAAGAGGTGCACCACAGAGTCGTGATCCACTTCTGTGTTGTGGATCCGCATCCCGCGAAAAGGTTCTGGTTGTCCCGCCAACTCCTCTTCAGTCACGGGCATCAAAGGCAAATCCTTCTTCAAGTAAGGCTCCGCATACCGAGGGATCGGATCATAGGGAGGATGAGGTCCGGGAAAACCGATCTGAAGAAACAACGGATCCTTCTTGGGATAGTTACGAATCCACCACGTAGCCAAGTCCCCAACAAAAAAATCCGGGTGGGTATCTTCCGGCAAATTCCAGTCAAAGGCGCCCAATCTCTCCCGGTAGTCAGGAAGCTGGCGGTAGAGCTCACGCTGTTGCTTCACCAATCCTCGGGCCCGCAAAGCCTTGTCCCACTCGTCAAGGTAATAGCGACCCTCTAAGTAACGATCTTTATTTTCAACCACGAAGCGTTGATCGAAACCGAGCGGCGTTTCAAACGGCCACGTGTGCATCTTTCCAATATTCGTGCAGTGGTAACCCGCGTCATTGAGCTTCTCGATCCAACTATGCCGCCACTGATCAGCGTTCTTGAGAATTCCCGTCGTGTGTGGGTAGAGCCCCGTGAAAAGGCTTGCTCGTGCCGGAGCACAAGAGGCAGCACTTATAAAACAATTCTCAAGACTAACTCCCTCCCGGATCAAACGATCCATCACCGGAGTCTCCATGTATTCGAATCCTAGACCGCGAATCGTGTCATACCGTTGCTGGTCCGTGATAATAAATATAATATTCGGCTGCTCTTCGCTCATCGTCTCCCCATCAAGAACGCCCCTCAGTAGACACACCCCACCCCGGGGCCTTCTACAAGGATGATTTCTGGGACCTTACGCTGCCAGGACATTGACGTCGAGCAGGTTTAGAGCAGAGTCCAGATACCCGTCCCGACATTTTCGCTACATAAGAGGCGGGTTGGCATTCTTGTCGATGCGTGATACTTGTTTTGGGTGCACGTTGAAAAACTCAAATACATCATCTGGGCGAAGGATTTAGATCGAGCCGTAGGATTCTATCAGAGCGTCTTTGACGCAACGATCGTCAAGCAATCAGAAGTGATGGCTGAGCTCTCTGTCGCCGGAGGCCTGATTGGCATCCACAGTGGAGGAGAAGGCAAACGAACCTGGACGGGAATGAGTTTTCAAATCGCCGATTTGTTCGGCGGATGCGATCTCCTTAAGGAACAGGGCGGGACGGTCATTAGACCTCCCGAAGACACCTCAGAGGAACCTGCTCACCTCGCAATGTGTGCGGACCCCGACGGCAACGAAATCATGCTCACCAAGAAGCGGTCATAGGCCCACGGCGAGCCTCCAGATTTCGACAATCCGAAGCCTGACAGAGACATGGAGACGTCCTCCGACACCACGAGCGAATTCCCCCTCTCGAAGGGTGAAGGCCAACGCTCGCTCCCAGTCAATCTCTTGGGGCTCCCTGTCTTCGCTTCGACTCAAGAGCAAATTCACTCCGTTCTCGAGTCTCCAAAATCAAGCACCAACGCCCGAGCCCGATACATTGCCAACGTCAGCTTTCGGACCCTACTCAACGCCCAGGACAATAAGAGCCTGCTCCGAGTCCTGAACTTAGCCGATTATCTTTACCCAACAGGCGTTCCCGCAAGATTCGCCGCCCGGCTTTTCGGGCTCTCTTACCGTAAGAGCGAGTCTCTCTGGTCGATCGCAAATCAGGTACTCCAGGTGGTGGAAGCAAACCAATTGACCTGCTACGTCCTCGGGCAACGTCCGACGCCGACCAGCGAACCCTCAAGCCGCATCTCCCGGCGCTACCCCGAGCTCCAACTGATCGGGCAACGTTGGGTTTGGCCCGAAGATTGGTCCGCAAAGGAAGCCTTCGAACTCAATAAGGAGCTACGAGATCTTCGCCCTGATGTTATCCTATCTTCACTGACCCATATTCCCGCAAAAATCTGGATGGCTGAGAACGGTCGCAGCCTCGCAAAACGGCTGGTTGTTGACCTCGGGGCAAGCGACCACCTTTTCGCGCGCGTCGTGGCAGCAAAATCATCACGACTGCGCTACTCACGGGCCTCCAAGAGGCTTGCTTCCGCTGCCAGCGCTGACAAGAAGCGTGCCTCTTATTTTAGCCAGCTCAGTGACTATCTGTTCAAAGTATTCGGACAACGTCAGGTTCTTCGTACCTGTCAACAAAAGGCACCCGCCTTTCCAAAATCCGAGCCATTTCCCAAATCTCAGAAAGCAGACATTACCGTCGTCACGCTACCCGCTCGCTTTGACCGATCCTTTCTGATTCGATTTTACTCTGAAGCAAAGGCCCTGGAAGGCTCAAGCCAAGGCGTCGTGCTCGACGCTTCCGCCATCCTCTCGTTTGATATGTCCGCCCTTGGTTGGATGCTCCACTTAACCAAAAATCTACGCCTGCGGGGGTATCACGCAGTTATCCAAGATCCCTCCCTGTCACTCGTTCGCTTCTTACAATACGCTGAGATACCGGAAAGTCTCCATACGCGCTACAACCAGTCTGCGGCCGAGGATTTAGCTCGCGAAAGTGCATGGTTGAGGTCCGAGGCAAGTGACCCGACATCCGAAGCAATCGTTTGGAAAGGGAACGTAACGGCTCAGACGGCAGACGCCATTTGGCAAGATGCCCTCGCTCTGATCAAGAGAAACGAGCAACGCACCCAGAGCTTTCAAGTGGACCTGAGCCGAGTCACTCTCCTCGACAGCACGGGTATCGGCATCATGATCAAACTGAAGAAACGTTTACTCAAACAGGGCTACCGCCTCGCCTACGTGAACCCTAAGCAGAACGTGCGTAAGACACTCGAGATGACCCAACTCGCGAAGTATCTCCTCGAGGACTAATCGAGCACAGCAAAGGTAGATTCAGACTTTTCTCCATTGAGAACAAATCAGAGAATTCTGTCGTGATCTGAGGGAAAACGAGTTACGATCCAAAAAACCAAACCAATAGGGACTGATGCAATTAACTACGAGTGAAACCAGAGTGGTCGTTTCTGAGATCTCAGAACTCACAGCTGCCAATGCTTCCTCGATCAAGGAAGAAATCAAAGGAGCTCTGAACGACAAGCATACGGAGATCGATATGGATCTTTCGTCTACTCGGTTTATCGACAGTAGCGGATTGGGAGTCCTGATCGGGCTTCACAAAGCCATGACTCTTAAGAACGGCGCCATTAGGATTGTCAACCCAACCGAAAGCGTCCAACAGGTCCTCGAATTGACTCGGCTCCATCGGCTTTTTGAAATTGTGAACGATTAGGAGCGACCAACACGCCGTTTCCGATCTCAAACTGTGTTCGCCACGCCGGCACAATCAATCAGTGCCCCCCTGCTAATGTGAAATCTGACCGTTTGGGCAGCCATGCAGGAGCCGAATAAAACGAAGCCACCAGAATCGGCTGAACAAGAATCCGAGAGGGAGACTCTATCTCTATCGCGGCTCTTGCTTGGAGGTGCTTTGACCGGCCCGTCTCACGTCGGCAACGAAGCAGCCCTGGAGGGGGTCGTCCACATAATCCGGGAGATCGCGCCCCAATCTGAAATCGTCGCTCTCACCGACGGGGGGCGGCCCACCGAGAAACGCCTCGGAATCAAAACTCTGCCTTCCCCCAATTTCACTGATGATCCAAGCGCCTTCGAACAGGCTGTGGAGCGATTCGCTAGCTACGATGTCTTTGTCTGGATTGGCTCGACTGGGCGTCATACCGATCCTGAACAGCCACTAAAACTCATCGCTGCAGCTCAAGAAGCCAAACTTCCATCCGTCATTTTCTGCGCTGATCTCACACCCCAGCTCCATCCCGTTTATGCCGCCGTGGATACGAAGACCGAGACACGTTTTTTCGAGACGATCAAGTTTTTCACGGCAGGGATTATGGATCTCCGAAAGGACAGACAGACCAAGAAGGACGCGGCAGTTCGGGAATCACTCGGAGATGTCATGCCGAAGGTGGATCTTATTGCCGTTTGTGATGAGAGAACGAAGTCCGATCTCGAGGGACTCTCGCAAAATAATCAATCGGTCCACTTGGGTGTCGATCCGGCCATCGCGCTGACATACCCTGATCTCGACACCTGCCGCATCCCGAAACTGAGTAAAGATTTCATCGAGCAAGCCGGTATCAAGATTGGAATTTGCTTCGATGACAGTTCAACGCCCTTATTTCTGAACCACATCGTTCCCTTGCTGGAGGCACTCGTCGAAAAACACAATGCACGGCTCCTTGGGATCCCAATGCAGATCGCGCCACCGTCCTCGAATCTGAACCAAATTCAAGACAAGCTCAAAAAACCGGAAGCCATGCATGTGCTTCCCCATGGATACGCCCCCGACGAAGTAGCCGCAGCCGTCAGTCGACTTGATCTTGTCCTGACGGATCAACGCGACCTCCTCGTCCTCGCCTCCGTCTCACTCACACCATTTTTGGGCTTATCCAACTCCCCATCTGTCTCGGCCTTCATCGACCTTTTTGGATTGCCCAAATTCGGCGATCCACAGGTCGAAGACGTCGATGAGATTCAGCAGGAAGTTGCGAGGCTCCTGGAGAGCCGAACCAGCTTCAGACGAGAGGCGAAAATTGTCCGAATCCAACTCCTGAAGCGCCTTAAAGAGACGAAAAGGCAACTGGAAGATTTTCTGACGAAAACGCTCCAGACCTAACTGAGAGACACCTTGGCTCGCAATCCGTCCAAGCAACCAAGGCAAAAAAAAGACCCTCGTAGGAGGGCCTTCTGAAAAATCTTGGTGCGTGCTAACCAGAACTAGGCAGATGCCTTACGCCACTTTCGGCGTGGCGCTTTCGTGACAAGGCCCTTCTTAATTGCCTTGGCTGAAACACGGATGTATTTCACTTCACCATCCACAACTGCTTTAACTCGTTGCAGGTTCGGCAGGAAACGGCGCTTGGTAACTCCCGTGATGTGAGTACCGATACCGCCTTCCTTCTTGGCCTTACCACTACGCCAAATAATGTTGCCCTTAGTTGGACGTTTTCCGGTTAATTGACAAATCCGAGCCATATACAATCTTTCCTTCGAAAAGAGAGGGGAACTTAGAGAGTCTCATTCATAGCTGCAAGCAATAATTGAGAGTTTTTAGACAATCCAAAATTCCATTCCCTCCCTGCCCCTCGCGTGACACCAAGCTTGGAACTCAAAACAAGCTTGGCAGAGCCAGGCACAAGAAGACACTATTCCAGGATATCAGCACCACCCAAGAACAAACGTTTCTATTCATGAATCCGAAATCTCATCAACCGACGTCAAACCAGTTCGCCCAGAGATGCACGAGGGTGATGCTCCTAAGCTCTTGGCTCCTCACACTTGCCGTGCAGGCAGATGTGCGCGTGCCCTCGATCTTCGGCTCGCATATGGTACTCCAACGCGATCAAGAGAACTCAATCTGGGGATGGGCCGATGAAGGCGAGGTCGTGACGATCAGTATCGCAAGTCAACGGCACACAGCCCGAACCAAATCAGACGGCAAGTGGAAGGTCAAACTGGACCCCCTTCCTGTTGGAGGCCCCCACAGCCTGGAAATTCTTGGTAAGAATAGCCTCACTTTTGAGGATGTTCTGGTCGGCGAGGTTTGGCTCTGCTCTGGGCAATCCAACATGCAATGGTCAGTGAACAACGCGAATGATCCCGACCTTGAGAAACTCGCCGCAAACTTCCCCGAAATTAGATTGATCAGCATTCCCCGGGTTGGCACCCAGGAACCTCAAGATGATTTTGAGGGGGCCTGGCAAGCTTGCTCCCCCGAAACCGTGGGAACCTTCTCGGCCGTTGGTTACTTTTTCGGGCGTCAGCTCCATCAAACCTTGAACGTTCCGATCGGTCTCATCAACAACGCCTGGGGCGGCTCGTCAGCGGAGGCCTGGGTCAGACGTGACCTCTTGGAAGAAGATGAACGCTACAACGCATTGATGGAGCGTTGGGAGAAGACCGAGAGCACCTACGACCACGAAGCAGCGGTCGCCAAATACAAGACGGATCTGGACGCGTGGCAGAACAAAGCCAAGCAGGCCAAGCAAAACGGAGAGCCCACTCCCGGGGGGAAGCCACGAGCCCCGCGTAATCCACTGACGAACCAACACAGACCTGGAAATCTCTACTGCGGTGTCCTTCATCCCATCATCGGCTACGGCATTCGCGGCACGATTTGGTATCAAGGTGAATCAAACGCTAGTCGCGCTTATCAATACCGAGAACTCTTTCCACTCATGATCGAAAACTGGCGCCAAGACTGGAAACAAAACGATTTCCCATTCTATTGGGTTCAGCTCGCCGATTTTCGAGACGAGAAGCCCGAGCCCGCTGCAAGCGACTGGGCAGAACTCCGTGAAGCACAAACCCTCACTCTCGATCGTCTCGAAAACACGGGACAAGCCGTCATTACCGATCTCGGCGAAGCTCATGATATTCACCCAAAGAACAAGCAAGACGTCGGTAAGCGACTCGCCAGATTGGCCCTTGCCAAAGATTATAACGTGGACATCGTGGCTTCGAGTCCCCGTTATCAGTCGATGTCAAAGGAAGGCAACAAAGTCATTCTAAACTTCAGCGACATCGGAGGGGGACTGGACACTTTCGACGTCCGGACGCCGCTTGGCTTCACGATCGCCGGCAACAACCAAACGTTCCATCCGGCCACCGCACGAATCATCGGCAAAGACCAAATCGAGGTCTGGAGTGACAAGGTCAATTCGCCAGCGGCAGTCCGATACGCTTGGGCCGATAATCCTGTCTGCAACGTTCAAAACCGGGAAGGACTGCCCTTAACCCCTTTCCGGACCGACGACTGGAAAGGTATCACCGCAGACAACCACTAACCCCCCCCCTCTCCACCGCTAACCCGAACTCAATATATCGCATGCATCAATACGTCGAACGAGTCGTCAATCTCATCGATCCCGATAACAATCTCATCTACAACATGACGGAAGATGAGGCCCGTGAACGAGTCTGGAGCGCTGAACCGGATTCAGTCCGAGAAATCGAAGGGTCCTTTTCTCTCCTGGCCAAGGAAGGCAAGACCGTTCGACTGGCACGCTCACTAGACCGTCCCACTCGCTACTTTCTCGCGAAACGAGAAGAGGGTCCTGCCCTCATCGTCGCAGATCGAATGGATCAGATCTACGCCTGGCTCAAATCTGAGGGATTCGAGAGTCAGTTTCATCCGAGCTACTGCCGCATGGTGCCGGCCCACTATATCGTTTCCATTGAGCTCATAGGCTGTCCTGATCCGGATCCAACCTACACTCGCTACTTTGATCCCCAGCACAATCAGCAACCGAAGGATCTCGTCACGATCGGAAAGAACTACATTGGAGCGCTCACGGATGAGGTGGCAAAGTGGCTTGAGCAGATTCCCCGAGAGGAACCGATCGGAGTTTGTTTCTCTGGGGGAATTGATAGCGGGGCCGTGTTCTTAGCCACTTACCACGCACTCAAGCGGCTTGGGATGAGCCCCAGCCGCTTGAAAGCCTTCAGCCTGTCGATAGCGGATGGTGAAGACCACCATCAAGCGTTTGAGTTTCTCGATAAGCTCGGGCTTTCGATGTTTCTCGAGGTGATCGAAGTAGAAGAGAGCGCCTTGGACGTCGACGAAACACTCAAGATTCTCGAAGACTACAAACCACTGGACGTCGAGTGTGGAGCCATGGGCCTCGCACTCTGCCAAGCCATCCGAAAACGCTACCCTGAGTGGAAGTATCTTATCGATGGGGATGGCGGAGATGAGAACCTCAAGGACTATCCGATCGAGGAGAATCCAGAACTCACCATCCGAAGCGTGGTACACAACCAAATGCTCTACCACGAAGGTTGGGGCGTGGGCAAAATCAAGCACTCCCTCACCTATAGTGGCGGCCTCAGTCGCTCCTACACCCGAACTTACGCTCCGGCGCGCCATTGCGGCTTTGAAGGATTCAGCCCGTTCACGCGCCCCAGCGTCATCGAGGTAGCCGAAGGCATCCCCTTCATCGAGCTCACCGAGTATGACCACGAAAAGCTCTACGAATTAAAAGGGCAAATCGCCGCCGCTGGCGTTCGGGAGATCACCGGCCTCGACATGCCCGTCTTCCCCAAGCGTCGTTTCCAACATGGTGCGACATCGGTGGAGAAACTCCGGGAAAGAATCACCGACAACGAATCCGAACTCCGTCGCCGCTTCCAAGCGATGTATCAGTAGGCTTCGCCCGGAGCTAGGGTGTGATAGCGCCCTAGCTCCATTGGGCCAAAACGAAACGGTTCTCCGGCGGAAGTCCGAACCGTCAGTTCGTCAAACTTAGCGAGCTGCCCCAACCCGAAATGGAACAAACCGGCCGATTGAGTCCGGTAACCATCCCCGGTAGCCACAACCCGCACAAATTCTCTTCCCCCAGCCTTCAACCGAAGCTCAGCCCCTTGCAGGCTTTTCCCTCCCAGCTGAACGGGCAATCGAAACCCCACCCAGTTCGTCCCTGAGTCGAGCAAGTTCTGATAGAGGCGAAAGGTTTGCCGACTTTTAGGCCAGACTTCTGAAGAAGTCACCACCACATCAAGCAACCCGTCGAGGTCGAGATCTTCACAGATCACATTGCGCCCATCGTCGTCGGCTGCCACTCCCAGCAAGTGAGCGACCTCAATAAATTCACGCCCATCTAGATTCATGTAAAAGGCGTTCCTTTGGTAGCCGCCGTACGAAAAACCGGCACCGTAAAGATCCGTCCCCTTCTTCCGAAAGAAAAGTTCCAAGCTTGAGTCCTCCTCTGAAGATCCCAGGAAGATATCGTGGCACCAAAACTGTTCCTCGTAATCGCGCACGGAAGCACGAGTCTTGTGCCCATTGGCGATATAGACGTCCAGGTCGCCATCGTTATCAAAATCAAACGAACTCGCTCCCCAGGCCCAGCCCGCTCGAGCAATCCCATGACCAAGAGATGTCTCCTCTAAGCCCTGATCATCCCTAAGATAGAGGCGGTTGCCAAAAGCCATCCGTCTCCGAAAGGCAGCATCCATTCCCGACTCAGCCGGCCACAATGAGAGCGCATCCAAGCGATCCGCAACGCTCGAGTTCATCCCGATCATCAAAACATCCAAGTCCCCGTCGGCGTTAAAGTCCCCAAACGCATGAGCCATCCCAAACCCGTGCGACTCTGAGATCCAAGAGGTCGTCACATCCTGAAAGTGACCGCTCCCGTCGTTTAGATAGAGATCGACACCTGCAAAATCGCTGACATTAACCAGATCCAAGTCTGCATCGCCATCCACATCGACGAACGAAGCACTGTAGGTTCTCCGATAGCGCTTCGGCGCTAAACCAGCTGCTTGCGTGCCGTCCGAGAAGGTACCAGCCCCGTCATTCACCAACAAGTAAGAGGGAAATCCATCGTTGGCATCATAGAACGGAGTCGGCATTTGACCGGCAACGTAAGGCATCTTGTACTGGACAAGCCAGAGGTCCAAGTCTCCATCCGAATCCACGTCTCCAAGCGTCAAAGCGGAAGGATTGAACAGGGTCGATGGAGCCTTCCAAGCGATCCTTGCATCTCGCCGCTCAGATCCGCCCGAAAAGACGAGCACAGCTTCGCGATCAACGACGACGTAGTCCCGCATCCCATCACCATCCAGATCCGCGTACGCACTGGTGTAGACAACGGGCGGCGTTCCCTGAACGAACGATTCCGATTTCAGCCCCCCGCCTTCGATTCCTGAATACAACACATTGCACCCCGAGAACAAAAGATCCGAACGCCCGTTCCCATCAAAGTCCGTCACAATCAATGGGTCTATGAAGCGAGTCTGACTGTGTGGCATCAGCTCCCGATGCACCAGTTGTTGGAAGATGGGTTCCCCGGAGCGACTCAGCCATTCTCCATTTTCAAGTGTGACTCCAGCGATTTGAGCTCCCCGACCGCTCGCCTCTAACCGCCATTCCACACGCAAAACTCCCCGCAGAATGGCCCTCTGATTCTCAATCGCATTGGTCAAGTGCAGAACCAAATCGAAATGAGAGATTGGATTATCCACGTCCTCAAATGAGAACTTAGATTGTCGGAATTCTTGAAATTCAAGCCGCCAGCCCTCAGTGATCCACTCTGATACCTGCGCCTGCCACTCTCCAAACTCGAGTGACGAGTCCCCTTCCTTCAGCTGAGCGCGACGAATTCCATGCGGCAACTCTTGGATCTCGAGTGGCTCTCCCAAAGAAAGCCTCTCTACCGGGAACTCTCGTATTAGCTCGAGTCGGTCATCCGTTCGATTCAGCCGATTCCAAAGATCGAAGAATACCCCTTCAAACTGCCGTGCGCGCAACTCAGCCCCCCATGTCTCTCGATCCACTTGCTCCCTGCTCGCTTCCAACGCTCGAAGCTCCTTGAGCTGAGCTGCACTGTAAGAGTCTGCGCTCTGCGTGGCCGGTGGCTTCACTGGAGTTTCCGGCAAAGGAGAGGAATCCTTACAAGCCCCCAGGAGCACAAGAAGCACCGAACAAAGCACGAACTGACAAACATCCTTTTTCATTCGGGTTCTGCGAAACTCAGTAGCATTGGAAAACTACCCTTTTCGCACCGTTGAAATCTGGGCTTCCGTCACCCAAGTTCCTCGACACTCAGGACATTTCGAGGGCTTTCGGTAACGGTCTTCAGCAAACACAAAACCGCATTTCCTGCACTTGGCGGGAACGACCACAAGCTCGAAGGGTTGGTTCCGGAGCGACTGAACAATATGCTTGAGATCATTCTCCACCTCCGCCGGTGTTTGCCGGCAATCCATCGCCAGTTGCCTCACCGTTCTAGGATTTCCTTCAAGGTGAGCGATTAGATCTTTTCTCGTCATGGCAAAATAGAAGTTCTGCGACCAACCGAAGTCTATCCTTGAGCAGCGCTCAGGCACAGGGATTTCTTGGCTTGGGTTGCCCAGCTGCACAGTGTGCCCTGCGCGCTAAAGATTAGCACCCTCGCACGGTGTAGCGCAGTTTTAGGGTTGGCACAGACCATGATCCAGGGAATGCTTTAAGAGGAAACGGAGACATATGAAAAAGAGCAAGAAGGCATCGAATCAAGACATTATCGATCAGCTATGCACGGCCTACGGCATGGAGATCGAGACCGTTCAGAACTACATCGCGAACAGCGTCCATCTCGATGGGGTTCGGTCAGACGTCATCAAGAAAGCCCTGGCTGCCGACGTCACCGAGGAAGTGGGGCACGCCCAACAACTCGCCCAACGCATCAAGACGATCGGAGGAAAAGTTCCAGGATCACTCGACCTCAAACCAAAACAAAAATACCTCCAACCACCGAAGGACACAACCGATGTCGTGGCTGTCATCAAAGGCGTCATCGCCGCCGAGGAAGCAGCCATCACTCAGTATCAAAAAATCATCAAAACATGCGACGGACGTGACTACGTGACTCAAGATCTCGTGATCACAATTTTAGGCAGCGAGGAGGAACACCGGCGCGAGTTCCTAGGATTCCTGAAAGAATACGCTGGCTAGGGAGCGAGCCCCCCAAGAACGTCAATGGATTCATTTGATCTCATCGTCATCGGTGCTGGACCCGGCGGTTACGTCGCAGCGATTCGAGCCTCGCAACTCGGACTGAAGGTTGCCTGCATAGAGAAGGACGCTGCGCTGGGCGGAACCTGCCTACGGGTCGGTTGCATTCCCAGCAAGGCCCTTCTTGAATCCAGTCAGCACTACGCTCGAACCAAGGCTCTGAGCAAACACGGAGTCCTCCTTGATGGCGTTCGACTCGACCTCGCGGCCATGATGAAGAGAAAGGCACAGGTCGTTTCCATGCTCACAAAAGGGGTCGAATCTCTTTTTCGAAAAAACGAAATCACTCGCATCTCTGGATCAGCGAAAATTACCGCGCCTGGAACCGTTGAAGTTCAAACCGACGAAGGACCTCAAGTCATTCGAGGCAAGAATGTTCTTGTGGCAACCGGGAGTCTTCCCAGCGCTGTACCGAGCCTCCCGACCGACGGAGAGCGTGTGATCACAAGCACAGAGGCCCTTCAATTTGATGAAGTGCCTCAACATCTAGTCGTCATCGGAGGTGGCTATATCGGGCTAGAACTCGGCAGCGTCTGGCGCCGCCTCGGCGCCGCAGTGACCGTGATTGAGGCCTGCGACCGGATCCTTCCCAACATGGATCAAGATCTCTCGACGGAGGCCAAACGCCTGCTCTCAAAGCAAGGCCTCAAGTTCAAGCTGAATACCAGCGTCACGGGACTCAGCACCACGCCAAGTGGCTGTGAACTCAGCTTAAGCAACGACGAGTCTATGACGGCGGACAAAGTGCTGATCGCCGTCGGGAGGGTTCCCAATTCCAAGGGATTGGGGCTTGAGGCATTGGGCGTCAACATTGATGACCGTGGCACCATTCAAGTGAATGAGACCTTCGCGACGAACATCCCAGGAATCTTTGCAATCGGCGACGTGATTCCCGGACCGATGTTAGCCCACAAAGCGGAGGAAGAAGGCGTAGCGTTCGCCGAAGCACTTGTGACCGGCTCGGGGCACGTGAGTTACGAGACCATACCAGGGGTCGTCTTCACCGAGCCTGAAATTGCGACCGTTGGCAAAACAGAACAAGAACTCATCGAATCTCAACAAGCCTTCCATAAGGCGGGCTTTCCCTACAGGGCAAACGGCCGAGCACGGGCGACAGATCAGACGGAAGGTTTCGCTAAACTCCTGGTCACCGAGGACGATCAACGAATTCTCGGCGCACACGTGATCGGCGCCCATGCGGGAGAACTCATCAACGAAGTCGCGCTCGCAATGAAGAGCGGACAATCGGCCGACGACTTAGCCCGCAGCTGCCATGCCCACCCGACCTTTGGTGAAGTGATCAAGGAAGCTGCTCTCACGGCCTGCGAACGGGGCATCCACAGCTGAAGCCTTCACACATCACGCCCTCTCCGCCATGAAAGTCCGATCAAATAGAACCGAACGCCACCATCAAACCGTGGATTTTGATCCCAGAACGAACCGCGTTCTCTTGATCGAACAACGCTTGCTCCCCCACAAGTTTTCAATCGTTCGCACAACGAACTACGTGGAAACGGCCCAGGCGATTACGGATATGGTTGTCCGCGGCGCCGGGGCAATCGGAGGCACAGCTGCCTTCGGCTACGCGCAAGGGCTCAACGAGTTCACCGGCACCAAAACATCCGAATTCAATCGTCATGAAAAACGAGTTTTCCGCACCCTTGCAAGCGCTCGACCGACGGCCGTTGATCCCGTTAACGCCATGACGGAGATTAGAGCCGAACTGAAAGCTCGTTCCGGCATCGCCGAGAAAAAAGCAGCCGCAATTCAACTCGCACAAGCCTTCTCCGAAGCCAACATTGCGGAATGCCGAGCCATTGGCGAACACGGAGCGCCTCTCTTTGAGGATGGCATGCGAATCCTGACTCATTGCAATGCCGGATGGCTTGCCTTTGTCGACTACGGATCAGCCACAGCGCCCATGTACACTGCCCAGGAGCAAGGCACTCGTTTTCATGTCTACTGCGACGAAACACGTCCCCGCTCTCAAGGCGCCTCACTGACCGCTTGGGAGCTAGACCAACAAGGCATCTCCCACCAAATCATCGCAGACAACGCCGCGGGACACCTCATGCAGCGGGGTGAGATCGACATGGTGATTGTGGGCAGTGATCGCACCTTAGCTCGAACAGGGGAAGTCGCAAACAAGATCGGCACCTACACGAAGGCTGTCTTGGCCAAGCGACATCGAATTCCGTTCTACGTAGCAATCCCCCTATCGACCATTGACTGGGAGCTTGAAAGCGGACTCGAGATTCCAATCGAGGACCGTGGGGATGAAGAAGTCTGCGGCGCTTGGGGCATAACGCCGTCTGGCAGACGAAGCTATGTCAGAGTCGCCAACCCATCGAGTTCCGCGCTGAACCCCGGCTTCGATGTCACTCCTCCGGAACTCATTACCGGCATCATCACACCCATCGGGATTTTAAAGCCCAAGCAACTGAAACGACACCGAGCGCAGCTCAGCTAGGCTAACGGCAACGACTATTCGAGCCCGCAAGCGATGCGTGCCCGTTTCAAAACTGGTTGCGCTACGGCTCTTGCTTTCTCAGCGCCTTCACGCAGCACTTCGTGGACATAGTCTAGGTTGTTGGCAAGCTCGGCTCTCTTCTCACGTTGCTCGCGGAAATACTCCCAATAACTTTCAAAAAGCGCTTTCTTCAGAGAACCGTATCCGTATCCCCCCGCCCGAAGTTGATCTTCGCAATCCTTCGCCACAGTTGGATCCGCAACGAGTTTTAAGAGCTGAACGGCAAGGTTTTGATCAGCATCTGGTTTCGGCTCATCAATACCGCGGCTGTCCATCACCAACCCCATAATCCGTTTCTTGATGGGTTTCTGCTCAGCAAAGATCTCGATTGTATTGTCGTAGCTCTTACTCATCTTCTGCCCATCAACGCCCGGAACCACCGCCACTTCAGTTCGAATTTGCGGTTCTGGGATGACGAAAGTCTCGCCATAGAGCTGATTAAATTTCATCGCCACATCCCGAGTGACCTCGATGTGTTGCTTCTGGTCTTTCCCCACTGGAACCAAATTCGCATCGTAAATGAGAATATCCGCCGCCATCAAAACCGGGTAAGCAAACAAACCATGGTTTGGTGAGAGCCCGCGGGCTAATTTGTCCTTATAGCTGTGACACCTCTCCAACAACCCCATAGGCGTTAGGGTCGTCAGCAACCAAGAGAGTTCCGTATGCTCGGGAACATCGGATTGTTTGAAAAAGACACAGCGCTTGGGATCCAGTCCGCAGGCCAGAAAATCGAGAGCCACATCTAAAGTATTCTTTCTGCGTTGTTCAGCATCGAAGACCGAGGTCATCGAATGATAGTCCGCAATAAAGTAGAACGCCTCACCCTGCTCTTGCAGTTCAATAGCAGGGCGCATCATCCCAAAATAGTTCCCCAAGTGAAGGGCTCCTGAAGGTTGGATTCCCGAGAGAATTCGCATTGAGCGGACGCTAGCAAGAGTGCCTTGGGCCATCAAGACCTGATCTTCGTTCCTAAGCAAACGGTGCTACGTGGATTTCAGCTCCACTTGGGTTTGCAGTTGCTTGGCTCCGAAAACCTGTTACCGATGACGGCGGTCAGAGCTCAATGTCGCGAATCACACTTCAACGCTGGATCCAGAGGAACCACCTTCGCTTCGCCAAGTTGGTGGCTCTCGACACTCGTTCACTCAGCTTACTGCGTATCGCGCTGGGCGCTCTTATACTGATCGACCTCGGCCTCCGAGCCCAAGACCTCGTTGCACATTACACGGACCAAGGTGTACTTCCTTTGAGCCAGACCCCCACCCCTAGCTGGCTCGGCCTTTCCTTGGCCCCTCATTTCTTGGCGCACACACCAAGCGAGGTTGGAGCGCTATTTGGACTTGCAGCACTCGCCGCCATTGGGCTGACCATCGGCTTTCGCACTCGCTGGATGATCATGCTCTCGTGGATTCTTCTTCACTCCCTCCAATCTCGAAATCCATTCGTGAATCATGCTGGGGACAAAGTTCTCTTGCTCATGCTCTTCTGGGCCGCCTTCCTGCCCTTGGATCATCACTTCCGGCCACGGATCCTGACGAAGGGCAAAGCAGACAAGAATGCATGCCCACCAACGACAATCGCCTCCTGGGCGACAACCGGAATCCTTCTCCAATTCGCGTCCATTTATTTCATGGGAGCTCTCCGAAAAACAGGTGAGACTTGGTGGAACGGATCGGCCGTTTGGTATACTTTACAAATCGATCAATACGCCCATCCCTGGACTCGAAGCCTACTTGACTCACAAAGACTCCTAGAAGCAGCAACCTGGTTGACCCTCGCCATCGAATTCGTGGCTCCGATTCTTCTCTTCACAGGAACAGGTTGGCTCCGTCGGCTTGCCGTCTGTTTGATTGCAATGCTTCATCTCGGCTTCCTTCTCTGCCTCGATCTCGGACTCTTCCCCTACATCTCTATCGGGGTTTGTATCTTCGCTTTTCCCTGGGGCAACACAAAGGAACCAGCCCCGATCACCATCCCACAGCTCACCATGGGCAATCGTGTGGCGGGCTACCTCGCAATCACTCTCGCTTTTTGGAACATGGCGACGCTTCGTTGGTATCCAGAGGAAATAAAAGAGAATCTCCCATCGCCGATCCGAGTCCCTTTCGAACTCGTCCGGCTCGACCAGTACTGGAGCATGTTTGCCCCCAATCCCATGACCATTGACGGTTGGTACGTGATTACCGAAGAAGAACAAACGAGCCAGCGTGGGATCAACCTCCTCGGAGGCGACGACGGCAGACTGTGGGAGAAACCGATACCAGTGACAGAGAGCTTCCCAAGTGACCGATGGAAAGAATACCTCATGACCCTCAGCGATGCCGGTGATCCGCCCCAGCTTTGGAAAAACGTCGTCTCCTTTCTGGCGGCTGAGCACAGCAGAAATAACCCAACACCTGTGAATGTGGATCGACTACGGGTCGTCTACATGATGGAAAGAAGCACAGCAGACGGCGAAGCAAGCCCAGAGCCCGAACAAGCCTGGCCTCGCGCGGATTCGTTTTGACCCCGTGAGCGTCCCCGCACTACGCTTGCCTGGCTCGCGAAAGCGAAACGACAAATCAGGACAATCAAGGAACACCGAATGGGCGCGGAGATGGATACAAGCGATTCCAGCTACCTGTTGACACCGGAAGCCCCCCGCTCACTGCCCCGTCAGTTGGGCCGCTTCACTCTCGATGCCGTTGAAACCGCCTTCGGATTGTTGAAACTCGGCGTCATTACCCTCACGGCGTTTCTCCGACACGCCTCCTCACCAAGCACGCCGCTTTGGGCACCTCTCCGCTCTCAAATTGCCCGGAGTGGTGTGCGGTTGCTGACCTGGGCCACGTTTCTGGCTGCTGGCCTTGGGATCGTCGTAGTTGGTCAAGTTTTCGGCGTCGTGACTCTGGTTGGCTCCAACGCCTCCTTCGGCGCCATCCTTGCCTCCACGGTCATTTACGAATTGGGCCCCATCGCGATGAGCATACTCGTTCTCTCTGTCAATGGGACGGCAACGGTGATTGACCTGGCCACCGCCCGCACCACAGGCCAGATCACCTTTAACGACCGCCAGACGAGAGCGGCCGTTGAGGGGATCGTGATCCCGAAAGTCTTGGGTTTTGTGTTCTCAATCTTTTGCCTCACGGTTTACTTCGTAACACTCACGCTCGTATTCGCCTATTTCGTCATCTTCCTGCAAAATGTTGCGCTCAGCCCGACGGCCTTTATCCACCAGATTACGGAGGCGCTCTCGGTTCGATCCTTCGTTCTGATTGGGATGAAGTCGCTCTGCTTCGGAAGCATCATCGGTCTGGTTGCCTGTTACGAGGCCCTCGTCCGCCCCATCGAGCTCGAACATTTATCCAGCGCGACGATTCGAGCCGTCGTGGGAAGCATTGTTCTTTGCGCGATTATCGATATCCTCTTCATCGGCTACCTACTATTGTAAGGGCGAGCCGATTCCTGTAAGACCCACCGACATGGCGCCGGAAACACCAATCCCCGCACTCGAGACCCAGCTGAACCGATCTGAGCGGATCGTTGGAGTCTTTGTTGGGATCGCGCTTCTCCTCCTGCTGGGGGCTTTCGTCTACTACCTCTTCCATACCGCGGACCAGCGGGGTTGGTTCGTGAGCAAGGCTCCCTACTTCACCTACGTTCGGTCAGCCAACGGCATGAAGGTGGGCGACAAAGTGAAACTCATGGGCTTCGACGTGGGCGAAATCACGCAGATCGAGGCTATGCCTGCCGACGATCCCTTGTGGAATGTTTACGTCGAATTCACCGTGAAAGCCCCCTACCACGGCTACCTTTGGACAGATTCCAACGTGAAAGTGGTCGCAGACCTACTCGGAAACCGCTACCTGGAAGTGACCAAAGGAATTGAGGGAGACGCCTCCTATAAGGAGGAAAACGGGGAACTCGTGGGCATCTTCGACGGCGAAGACTATCAGCCCATCACCCCTGAAACACCACCATTCTGGCTCTTATCGGACGAAACTTCCGCGATCAATGACCGGGCCGAGGCTCTTCTCCTCCAGGTTGAACAGGCGCTTCCCGGCGTGTTCGCGCTCACCAATCAGCTGTCAGGCATGCTTTCCAACGTGACCCGGCTCACCGCCACCCTCGACACTACGACCCAAACGGCCCAGCCCGCGATCGCCAATCTAGCCCTGATTTCATCCAATTTGACACTCGCGAGTGGTTCTCTGGGCGAGTGGCTGATTCCAACCAACATCAACTCCGAGATCGAATCCACCCTCAATCAAGCCGGAGCCACCATGGCCAGCGCCGACCAGAACATGACTCTAGCGGTCTCCAACATCAATCTCACACTGGTCACAGTCGCCAACCTCACCAGCAATCTCAACGCTCAGGTCGCGGTGAACACTAATATTCTCAAAGAAATCTCCTCTCTGGTGGTCACCGCCAACGATTTCATGGAAAAACTGACCGATCACTGGCTCTTGAGATCAGCGTTTAAGGAGAAATCCAGACGAAGGTAAATGCGATTTACTCGTGCTAGTCGGTATCGGTGGAACCTCAGCAGGGCTTTAGCCCAAAACCCAGAATGTCGCAAATCGGGCTTGAAATTAGGAAAACGACGCGTAAGGTGGAACCAGACGAAAGACCTCTGCCCTAACACGATATGATTTTAAGGAGTTCCGTAACAAAAAATGTCGCGATGGCTTTTCTACTAGCGGGGATCTCAACCGAGATGCTAGTAGGGGCAACGTTTACCTACCTCACTACGGATGGTGGCGGAGACGTCGACATTTATCCTAGCCTTGCAGATTTCGTCGCCGGCACAAACGAGAGTAGTAATGACTGGGGTGGCGGCACCGCAATGAACGTCATGAATGGAATCGCTCATGATGGCTCTACCTATGCTGGTATTTGGGATGGATCAACTGAGCTAAACTACCCCAGCCAAGCAGATTTGATCGCAAACACAAACGGAGGCACTGCAGACAACGGCTGGGGAGGTGTAGCATCTACATTCTTTGGAGTGGCTGCAGCCGGAGACGGCACCCACTACGTGCTGTTCGACGACAACGGCGGCTCGAACGACACACTCTTCAGCTACCCGAGTTCATCGGTATTCCTGTCCCAGACGCCTCTCGCCCAGCGCGGATCAGACACCTTAAACTTCAACATTAGCGGTTTCTCAATCACAGGATTCGCACATGAAAGCAACTCGGGGGAATTCTACCTCCTGATCGACGACGCCGGTGGTGACTACATCGTGACCTACAGTTCCTTGGATAGCCTCAAGTCCGACACCAATCCCAGCGTTGATGACGACACGGACGGTCACGGCAACATTACCCTGATGGCAGGTGGCCCGGACCTCGCAAACGCCCGCGGCTTTGCGGCAACTCCTGTTCCCGAGCCCTCCACTTATGCGATCGTCTCAGGCCTTCTCTTGACCTTCGCTATCCACCGCCGAAAACGACCCCGAGCCTAAATCTTGGCTTAACAAATCTCCTCACAAGAAATGCGAGCATCTACAGCTCGACTTCTTCCATCCTACTGATCTCAGCGAGAAAGTTCTTTCTAGGCTGTAGGCGCCTTTTAAACAATCTCCAAATCCGCCATCGAGATCTCTGAGGGGTGCTTCTTCCCGCACGCTCTCACCAAGCGGAGAATCTCTTTCCGCAGCGAGAGGATGTAGTTCGCACAGCGTGCCCCCTTGTGCTCAGGAACCAGTCCGCGAACTAACCACTTCTGCTGTGTTGCAACACCCGTTGGACAGGCACCAGAGTGACATCGTTGCGCCTGAATGCACCCGATCGCCAACATCGGCTCTCGAGCCAGAGCCAAGATGTCACATCCCAAAGCGAATCCGTGAAAGGCCGCTTCCGGGAAACCCAACTTGCCGGAACCAATGAAGGTCACCTTGTTCTGAATCCCAGCATCCTCAAAAAGACCGTGGACCCTCTGAAATCCCACCTTGAACGGAAGCGACACATGATCGGCAAACACCAGTGGCGCCGCGCCCGTGCCTCCCTCTCCTCCATCGATGGCAATAAAATCGACGCCACGATTGCCGCGCGCCATGTGAGTGACCAGGTCGCTCCAAAAATCAATCTGTCCCACCGCTGACTTGATACCGACGGGCAAGCCCGACTCTGCCGCCAACAGCTCGACAAAGTCCAAGAGACTATCTACATCACTGAAGGCTTGATGCCGAGCAGGGCTCAGACACGCCTTTCCTACCTCGATACCGCGGATTTGAGCAATCTCTGGGGTCACTTTGGAACCGGGAACGATGCCCCCAAGCCCAGCTTTGGCTCCTTGACTGAGTTTAATCTCGATGGCCTTCACCTCGGGACTGGCAGCAATCGTCTCTCGAAAACGATCCAGCGAGAACCCACCCGTCTTCCCATCTCGGCACCCAAAATACCCTGTGCCGATCTGCCAAACGAGATCCGCCCCTTGCCGATGATAAGGTGAGACGCCTCCTTCTCCTGTGTTGTGCCAGCAGCCAGCAATCGATGCTCCGCGATTCAACGCCTCAATTGCCGGGGCGCTCAACGAGCCATAACTCATGCCCGAAATATTGATCACCGACGAAGGACGAAAGGCCTTCGCACGCCCCCTCGCCTCTCCCAGGATCTTGGCGGAAGGAATGGCATAGTTCGGGTCATAGCCAGGATCTCCTGGGTGAGGATCCAGTTCAGGGAAGGTAGCCTGTTTGATGAACAGATAGTTCGAAGTCTCCTCAAGATCGTTGTCCGTCCCAAACCCAAAATAGTCGTTTTGACGCTTGGACGTGGCGTAGACCCAACGCCGTTGATCTCGGGAAAAAGGCCTTTCCTCATCGTTATCGGTAACGATGTACTGCCGAAGTTCCGGCCCAATCGATTCGAGCAAGTAGCGAAAGTGCCCGATAATGGGGAAATTGCGCAAGATGGCGTGGCGGGTTTGAAGTACATCGTAGACAGCTACGATCCCCAAAACCACCCCCACTCCTACGACATACCACATATCGCTCTGCTAGGTTGGCGCTCTGTGCAGCGCCTATTTCAGCTCATCCAAAGATTGAATCACCTTGCCGGCGAGACCGTATTCAACCGCTTCGGCTGGGCCCATCCAGAAGTTGCGATCACTGTCTTTAGTGACTTGTTCCAATGATTGACCTGTTTGATCCGCAAAGGTTTGGTTCAGGCGCTTGCGCATCTTGATGATCTCTTTGGCCTCGATTTCGGCATCCGATGCGGATCCACCGACGCCACCGCTGGGTTGATGGAGCATGAAACGAGTGTTCGGGAGCGAGAAGCGATCTTCCTTCGGCGGGGCTGAATAGATCAAGGCTCCCGCACTCGCCACCCAGCCCGTCCCCAGCATCAATACCCGAGGCTTCACAAAGCGAATCATATCAAAAATGGTGTCCCCGGATTCAACGTGGCCACCTGGAGAGTTGATGAGAACCTTGATCGGATCGTCTGACTCTCCAGCGAGCACCAGCAATTTCTCGGTAAACTCACGGGCAGCCTTCTGACTAATCTCACCAAAAATCGTGATGATTCGCTGTTTCAACAGCGAAGACTGGACCTGTTCCGTGTACCCTTCTTTCTTATCAGCAGGACTGTCGCAACTCATATGCCCCCCCATCATGTGAGCTCCTATTCCGGGATCCAAGACAAAATCTAAGGCCACAGGCTTTCCCAATCAGAAATCTCACAGACTCAATCAGAAAAGAAGGAAACACGGGAGAGGCGATTCACTCGCCAACACCGACAGTCCGGACACTAGAGGAGGCTAGTCAACTCGGGCCGATTGCCCTTGCCCGCCAGCAGGTAGACTCGATCCCCAGAGGTCCAACTCGCGGTCGTCCAGCCCTTCTCGTGTTCAACTTGAGGCGATAAGAGGTCCTCCAGCTGTGGAAATGCTGCGCGGTCGACAACGAGGAGATGCGCCAAGCGCCCGTCCTCCGCCTGAAAGCACACCAGAGTGACCTGACTCCCATTCCACTCGAGGATCTGACACCCCATCGTCGGTCGAGAGGTTAGCGCTTGAGAAACCTCTAATGGAGCTTTCATTCCAGCCCCAACCAGCCACTGGCTCACCTCGGGAAAGCTCCGTCCGTGAAAATCAAGTGGAGTGACTTTCTCGGCCAATAGAGCCGTCATCTCCCCCCGATATCGCCCAAACGCGTCTCCACTTGGCGATTTTGACACGGTGAACGCGAATACCCCCACAAGAATGACAATCGAAGCCGCAATCCGCCACAGATTCGCCCACCTCCACTTCGGCCCACGGGCCTGGTTCATCATTCGATGCCCTAGCAAGATTCTCGATTTCAGATCCGCAGGCACAGCCACTTCTTTGAGTTTCTGACCGATAACCGAGTCGATCTCACGTTCCTCTCGAAACCAAGCCGCCAACTCTGGATCTCGAGCCGCTTGTTCAAGCGCTTCGGCCATCACAGGATCCGTCGCATCCTGGCCGTTTGGCCGATAGGCGCTCAGAATGTACTTTGCTTCGTCGTTCGTCATTCCATCTGCCCTCCTTCTAGCCTAGGCGAACGATTTTCTGTTCCGAATCACTCCTGTCATTCCGCTTTCTCGGACTGACACTGAGCCGTTCTCGCAATTGCGCCTTGCCTCGAGACAAGCGTGACATCACCGTCCCAATGGGGATTTCCAAAACATCGGCGATTTCTTGGTAGGAATGCTCCTGGAGATAGAAAAGCGTCAACGGCGCTCGGTAAATTTCATCGATTCCCCCAATCATGTCTACGAGCTTGGCGCCATCAATCTGATTCGCGAACTTGGGCTCCACCTTCGGCAATGCGTGCTCAACAACGCCCACTTCATAGTGCGGAAAGCGTGTTTGGCGCCGTCTTGTCCCCAAAAACTCTCGATGGAGGGTGGTAAACAGCCAGGATTTGACCTTGGACTTGTCTCTCAATTGATGCCCTTTGCTGGCCCAAAGGAAGAATGTTTCCTGCACTAAATCACTGGCTTCGGCTGCCCCTTGCGTTAGCGACAACCCGAAGCGATAGAGCGGCTCATAGTAAGCCGCCACAATTTCTTCAAATGTCTGTTCTTTCTGACTCGCCATCACAGTGATGAGAACTCGCGTTCTTCACGTCCTTAAGAGCACCGAGATTTCTCTTTATTCCATCCCTACGATGATCCATCCCCGTGCGCGTCCGGCGCGCATCCGCAACTGGTTGGCAAAGAGACCGACTGATCTCAAAGCCGCCAGCCAACAATTGAGTTTAGCTTCTCGAGCGGCAAAAAGCACTGCGGGCTCTTGAATTTTATTCTTCAAGCCGTCGTCTCATCCGTTTAGTTTTCCGAGTCTAAACCCAAGTCGAAAAGAATTACACTCATGAAGCGTTGTCTATTACTCGCTCTCACACTAGCGGTGGCGAGCAGCACACAAGCCGACAATTGGGCCCAGTGGCGGGGACCCAGTTTCAATGGATCGACCACTGAAACCGACCTCCCTTCAAGCTGGTCAAAAACTGAGAACGTCGTTTGGAAAGCCGCGTTACCTGGTGAAAGTGCCGCAACGCCCATTGTATGGGAGGATAAAGTCTTCATATCGAGCACGGATAAGGCAGAGGAAAATCTCTTGGCAATGTGCTTTGACCGCACGACAGGAAAACTTCTCTGGTCGCATAAGATCAATGAAGGACTCCGGCGCGACTCCCGTAGCGACTACTCCTCACCCTCCCCTGCAACCGATGGCGATGTGGTCGTTTTCTTTTACGGCAACGGAGATCTCGTCACCTTCGGCCTCAATGGAAAAGAACTCTGGAAACGCAATATCCAAAAGGAGGAAGGCGACTTTGCTTTCCAGTGGACCTTTAGCTCAAGTCCCCTCTTGTATGAGGGCAAGCTCTACCTGCAAGTGCTCCAACGGGACACTCCGGTTCATGGAAAGGGTTTCAAGGATCGCCCCAACGAGTCCTATTTCCTCGCAATGGACCCTAAGACCGGCAAAACCTTATGGAAACACATCCGCCCGAGTGAGGCCCAAGTTGAATCGCGGGAATCGTTCGCCACACCAATCCCATTCACCTTCCGAGGACAGAAACAAATTCTCATCGTAGGCGGAGACGATCTAACAGCTCACGATCCCGCCACAGGCAAAGAGCTCTGGCGCTGGGGCACTTGGAACCCGACCCGAATTGGCCACTGGCGTCACGTGCCCTCGCCTATCGCCAGCGAAGACATCATCCTGGTCTGCGCTCCCAAGAAAGATCCCATTTACGCTATCAAAGCCGGTGGAGCAGGACTCCTCAATGATCGCGCGATTGCGTGGGTGAGCAACGACACCCGCAATCTCACATCTGATGTTCCCACGCCTGCCTACTACCAAGGAGACTTCTTTGTGTTGAGCGACGTTCGCAAAGCGCTCTCTCGCGTCGAACCGAAGACCGGAAAAGTTAAATGGTCGATCGACTTACCAGGCTTCTACAAGTTTGAGGCCTCCCCTCTCGCAGCAGACAACAAAATTTACATCATGAATTTTGCTGGAGACGTGCTCGTGATCGATGCTCAAAATGGCAAGACCATTAGCAACATTAAAATGGGAAGCGGCAGTGACAACTATGCTCGATCAGCCATCGTCGCCGCTCACGGACAATTGTTTATCCGTACCAACGGGGAACTATTCTGCATCGCTAAGCACTAATTGTATGAAGAACCTAAGATACACGAGTCTCCTGTCCCTAGGCATTAGCCTCAGTCTCAGCATCAACCTCACTGCTGCTGAGAACGCCAAGGACAAAGAGCCGCCAGTCGTCACACCGGGGAAACACGCCGGACAAGCTCCTTCAGATGCGATTATCCTTTTTGACGGCTCCAATCTAGACCAATGGGAAAGTGTCAAGGGCGGTCCCGCAAAGTGGGATCTCAAGGATGGCGTGATGACCGTGAACCGAAGCGGAGATCATCGAACCAAAGAGACCTTCGGGGACGTTCAACTCCACATCGAGTGGGCCAGCCCAAGCGAGGTCAAGGGCAATGGGCAAGGACGGGGAAACAGCGGTGTTTACCTGCAGGGCCGCTACGAAATTCAGGTTCTTGATTCATATCAGAACAAGACCTACTTCAATGGACAAGCGGGCGCCTTCTATGGAAACAACCCGCCCCTTGTGAACGCGTCACGGAAACCGGGAGAATGGCAGACCTACGATATCGTCTTCATTGCACCGAAGCCGAGCGCCGATGGGAAAAGCGTGATTCCAGGATCTTTCACCGTGTTCCATAACGGCGTCTTGATTCAAAATCACATCCCCATTGCGGGGAAAAAGACAACCGCGGCCGCCTATTCAGGCGCGGCTGCAAAAGGCCCTCTCGTCCTACAAGATCACGGGAATCCTGTCCGCTTCCGAAATATCTGGGTTCGACCACTCTAGGTTAGCCCGAGACCAGATCGACTCTTCGAGCCGGAGGGGCACCACTCTCCGGCTCTCCTATTTTCCTGACTATGCCCGCTCCATTGACGCCTCAGACACAGCAGACCCTTCGAGACTTCCTGGAGGAGAATCGCATCGGACCAGACTCCCAACTCGAAGTTGTGAGTCACCGCGAGGGACGAGCGGTCGTCCACACCCATCACGATGGGCTCGATTACACCGCGAAGATTTTTGAGTCTGGAGCCACGGTTCAATCAGAGGAGTTTCAGCGAGAACATCACTTCTACATTTTCCTCAAACCGCTACAAACTGGGATGACCCCGCTTCTCCTAGCGAGCAGCGAATCGAAACAGGCGATTCTGCTCACCCGGATTGCGGGCCGCGGGATGCGCGAAACGGAGATCAACCGAGGTGCGGTTGATCAGGCGGTCCGGTTCCTGGTAGCCATCAATGAACAGCGGAACTCCGGATTGGCTCGCACCTGCACACCGGCACACGGCGCCTCCCAGTCGATCACGGATCACTTAAGCTCCATATCGGATCTCGTCACCAATGTTCAGCAACACCTGGAGAACGTCAATCCACAGACAAGGGCTTTCATTGACGATGAACTGAGTCCAGTCTGGCAAAAGATCCTGGCATCCATCTTGAATCAATTTCAAACAGCCAACCTTGCGATCGATGCAAACCTTAAAGAAACAGAGCTTGTTCTCAGCCCGGGAGAGCTCGGCTTTCACAACACGATCCTAACGCCGCAAAAAGATCTGTGCTTCGTGGATTTTGATCAGTCCGGATGGGATGACCCATCGCGGGTGATCTGTCAGTTCTTCACTCGGGGCCCGATTCCTCCAAAAATCGAACACTGGGATCATGTGATCGAGACCTTCTCTGAGATCCCGCAGCTCGATCCTTTCTTTGCAATCCGGGCCAAAATACTCCTCCCGGCATACCAAATCTCCAGAGCCTGCCAGCCCATATTGAGATGCCTCCAGGCAGATGAGCAAGCTCTGGCCGATTCGGAAGCCGCATCGCATTCGAAAACAAAACTGATCACCGTGACGAACCGTTCCCGTCAATGGCTGATCAAGGCAAATCAAGCGCTCTGATCTGGAGCTGCCTTCTCATCGGGTTTCCGGCGCCTGGAGCTACCCCCAAAGCCCAGGTAGCCACAGATCAATCCCCCGACACCAATCGCTGAAAGACTCACGGCAAAACCGAGTTGCGGAGGTTCGTAGCGAAACTCCACGACCTGTTCACCCGCTGGAACTTCGACTCCTCGCATCACATAGTTGCAGCGCAACAAGGCCTGCTGTTCTCCCCCGACATAGACATTCCAATGGGGGTGAAATCGATCATTTAAGAGTAGAATTCCGGGTAATTGCCCCGAAGTTCGAACGCGAATTCGCTTGGGATGGTAGTCTTCGATCACAGCGCTCCCACTCCCATCAGCCTCGGCGCTCGGTGAAGCCGCGATATCTCCGTTCAGCACCAGCACCTCCTTATGGGGATCAAACTGCAGGTCAGCCAGCCGACTCAACACCGTCGCTTCATCATCCATATCTGTCCACTGCGAAAAACGTTTCACCTTTGGCAAAGCCCCCGTGAACTCGATCACGCCAAAACTCCCTTCTGGATGCTCCTGAGCCGTCAGATCATCGACCTTTACCGCATTTTGAGTCCCCCCTGACTTCGGCACAAAATTGAATCGAGACAAGATTTCAAAACGTTCTCGGCTATGATCGAACTGTTGGTTCAAAACAGCAACGTATCCCGTCATCCCCAACAAATACCGAGTGCTCGTCAACTCCCAAAGCCGCGTATACTTGTAACCTTCTTGGACGTTCTGAGGGACAAATTGCCCACCAAAACTCAAGTCCATGATTTGAGGACGCGGCATCTGTACGACATCCAGTGAGTGGATATCAAAGTATGGAAACTGATGCTGCAACCATGAGTTGGCAATAATTCCAAAGAAAGCGCCATTCTCATTCGCCAGGGAACTTGGAGCAAATGGGTTGAGCGTACTCGTCACTCTGCGCTCATGCGCATCTTTCCTCAACAACTCAATGATCGGATTCGAAGCGTATTTCTCTTGGTAATCGTAATAGACGATCCAAAACCGATTGGCTCGTCCTAGATCCACGAGAAGAATCACGACCAAGACCGCACCGAAGAGCGTCGCCTGCGATCGCCGTGCAGCGCCACTGACAATCAACGTCACCACAGAAAAACACGCGATGAAGAATCCTGCAGACCAGAGAAGCTCCAGCGCACTAAAGCCATGAATCGCTCCGGCAATATCCGCCGGAATCGCCGAGTCCGTCAGCACGCGAATCATTTCGCTCTTGGACGACGAGAAGACCAACCAACAAAGCACGAGTAGAATAAGAAACACCCCACTCCCAAAGGTCCACCGACGCTCAAAACCGGTGGAAGAAGCCCACCAGTCTTTCAGGTAGGCAACCACCTTCTTTGGCTGTGTAGTCGTCTTCTCCAGATAGTGGGTCCAAAGTAATTGCAATCCATAACCAAACAGAATCACGACAGCCAAATGAAACAGGTGCATGAACTTGATTGGATTTCGGATCATCGAAAAATAGGGCAACTCGTAGACCAGACGATACAGAGGGCCATATTTACCACAGGCCAAGATCAAAGAGATCGCCGCGATGGCGGACCAAAACCAAACAACCATTCGGGTTCGACTGTCGAGAGGTGACGCCTCACCTCTGAAGCTTTGAAAGAAGACGAAGGCAGCCATCAGAATTACGAGCACGCCGGCGTATTCACCCGAACCCGAGTGTCGCGCTAGGCCTCGTTTGGAAACTTCCCAGTCCGGACTTCTCCCCACCGCGCCCCAATAGGAACTCGATTCAAACTTCCCTCCCAGATCGGTCATCCGATATCCAAACAAGCCCGGAATGCCCACCCGCAAAACCTCTTTCACGGGAAGACTCCATTGCGTTGCCTCGTTCCAACGCTGCTCTTTAGCGGCCTCATCCTGTCCCATTCCGGCCACCCCTTTCACCTGGGTTCCAATCAATGTTCCCAGGGCTTGGGCGGAAAAGACCGCGGCTGCCACGGCAACAACGACAACAAGCCCAACGGCCTTGAGGCCCTTCTGCCCGATGTCTCCTTTTTCAGTGAGCGTTAAAAACCCGACGTAAGCCCCGACAACCAGACTGTAGAGAGCCCCGACATCAAAGCCTTCCATAATGCCGTGACCGATCGCAAAACCACACAAAACATACTTGAGAAAAGGGGCTCGACTCGGCTTCAGATGGAGCGTCCCAAGAGCCAGAAGAATCGAGGCCAGGGTCGTGGCCCGAGACGGCAAGCCCCAACACGCGTTTGAAAACGCGTTCATATTGAAAGCAAAGGCAATGGCGCCCAAAAGGCAGACAACTGGCCGAAAACCCAGGGAACGAAACAAGAACCATCCAGCCATGCCGAGAAAAAGAAGAGAAACCGGTGCATAGACCTTTGAATACCGGACTGAGCTGTCAACGAGCAGACCGAGCAGCATGGAAAAGTCTGGCAGAGCACTCGGGTTTTCCTTTCCGATCCAATTGAGATCGTCCCAATAACCCGTGAATGCACCAGGAAGGGCTCCAGCCTCGGAACTAATAATGCCTAGAGGACCATCATTAGAGAACAAGACGAGTTCAGGTTTCAAGCTGGGTGAAAAAAGGACCAGCAAGGGTACCATCAACACGAGGAGCACCTGCCACCAAGATAGCCTTTTCGTCGAAATACGAGCCATGCGCAAGGGAGCATGCCGCATCCGAGTAAAGGATGGAAAGACTAATTCTAGCGGGGGCGATCAGGCAGGTTTCGGCCAAAAATGAGATCTCGGGCTCCCACCGCGGCACCGCCTAGAATCCGGTGAATAAGCGACGTCTCTCGCGCCACAATCGCACCAATTTGAGCGGCATAGTTCGGATCTTCTTTTCGGGTCCACTGCTGTTTAACCCTGGAGCGGGCGGCAAACAAACACTTCAGCCGATGGTCGTGAAGCCGACTTCGCCAACCGCGAAGAGGCAGCAATCGAGAGATTCGCTGCATCGCTCGAAACTCATCTGTCACCCACGCATTGAGGTTCTTTGTATTTCTACGCGTAGCATTCTGATCGTGCCGGCGAATTTCACAGAGTGCCTCCGGCCATTCAAAAACCTGATGAGACGCCGACGCTAACTCAGCATAAAACACACAGTCCGCGACATGAGGCATATCTCCGCGAAAATTCACAGGGAGAGGCGCGCCGCCTGATCGTATCAGCGCTGATCCGACGCTAATGGTTTTCAAGAGACACTGACGGTAGAGGAAATCGTCAACTTGGATTGATGTCGCTCGCCCGGACGAAGCCTTCCCTCCCTCCTGCGTCACCGTCCCCTCAGCATCGATCCAATCATAGTTGCAATAAGCCATCGATGGAGCCGGAGAATCAGCCAGTGTGCGCTCCAGTGTCTCGAGAAATTCTGGCCGAACAAGATCATCGGCTAGCAAGAGATGAAAATATTCGGCTTGATCGGCGTAGCTGAGAGCACGATTCAGATTCGGAAAAAGCCCGAGATTCTGCTCATTTCGAACCAATTCGCACGGAATCTCCTCAAAACTATTCACCAATGCCCCCGTGCAATCGGTAGAACAATCATCAATCACGATGACCTGGTCCGGACGACGCGTTTGCCTGGCCAAAGACTCCAACGTCGCTTCCAAGAAACGCTCACCGTTATATACGGGAATAACTGTAATTAGACGGCTCAACCTCAATAAAGTTCGGAAAGTCGACCGTTACACTAATACCAAGCCTGCAATTCCGCAAGTAGGAGCCTCATCGAGACAGGCTCCCGATTCGGAATCAAGGGACGATGCACCGGTTCCGCTCCCTCACTTTCCTGAATCTCGCAGTTCACCTCCCAGCGATCGGCAATCAATCGAAGTAGTTCTGCTTTCGTCACCACAGGCTCCGAGGCCAGCTGCAGGATACGATCCTTTCGATTTCCGTCGGTTATCCGTGCAGCACATTCCTTAGCCCACTGCAGCGTTGTCACTCCATTCCAGTCATGATTCGTAAAACCGCGAACGACACCCTCCTGGGATCGAAACCAATCCATAAGGCTCTTCGTAGTCCCCTGCTCAGGTCCCACAATGGAACAGCGAACAACGACGTCATTCGTCCGCTTGAGAGCCAGTTCGGCCTCTCGCTTCGACCGGCCATAGACATCCATGGCATCCATCTCTCGGTCCCAGTGGCAATCCCCTGCCATCGACGAAAATACAGCGTCCGAACTAGCATGAACAAAGCCGCAATGGGGATTCAAGAATCGGGAACAAGCAGCCGGCAAGCGATGATTGACGGTATCCACCCATTCGTCGGAAACATTCGGCCCCGATCGCACACCAATGCAGTTGATGCACCAATCGGGTGCCAGCCGGTCTACCTCTCGAACAAATGATTCGATCTCATTGGCATCCGAGAAGCGCCGATGAATCGTGGCCACGTCGAAGCCGAGTTCCTCTAAATGACGGACCACCACATGCCCCAGCATCCCACGATGCCCTAACACGCAAACCCGTCTCATGGCACCGGAAAGGCCCGCAGCCACTGCCCTCGATATCGAGTATTCTTGGCCACAATATCATCAAAATAATTCCAAGCGGTCACCAAACAAGCTGAAGCCCCACCGGACGACAAGCGTTCAGGCGGGACAATCGGAGTCCCACGTGCAGGAATGAATCGATTCATTCGCAGGGGCGATTCATCGACGATATAATCAAACGCCAATTCGGGTAATTGATTGAGATAGACATTGGCTCTCCCTGAGGCCCCATACGCAACGATGGATTCACCAGAGTCCATTGCCTTCAGTAAAGATCGCACGGCAGACACATCATGGCGGCTACGATATACCGATTGGAGATGTCTTAAATCGTCTGTAATCACGGTTTCGTTCCCCTTGGCCGACATGCCATCCGCCACTCTTTGGAACCCACACCGAATAATCCCTCCATGCAAAGGCAGACGCTCAACCGCCTGCAGTTCAAAACCGACTGATTCAACGCACGTCTTCAAGGAATCCACACTCCACTCTACTTTGTGCTCGTGGTAGATCGTGTCCCACTGCGCTCCCTCGAGCAACGCTTCCAACTCGTGCACCTCGACCCAAAACCAACCCTTCGCCTTGAGCGCCGTTGCCACCCCGCTGAACACCTCACGCAAATCCGAAATGTGAGCTAAGCAATTGGAACCCGAAATCACATCCCATGAGCCCTCCCACTTCTGCTCTTGAACGAGTTCAGTCGTAAAGGGCTCCGAAACCAGTTCATAGCAAGCGCCCTGCTCAACCGCCCGACGGGCAACATCACTGGGGTCTACCCCCGTCCGTTTCCAGGAATCCGGCAACTCGTTGAGGAGCACGCCATCGTTACATCCAATCTCGAGAAACCGCAGCGGCTCATCGCCCCCGTAGCGGCCTGAGAGGAATTTCGCATAGGATTTGAAATGCCGGACCAAACCTGGAACAGTCGATGAGGCGTAGTTGTAGGTATCAAAGAGAGACTTCCCTGCGACATCTTCTCCAACTTGAACCGCACCACATCCGTGGCAGAAGATCCACGTCAAAGGGTAAACATCAGCTTCGTAAGCCTCGTCTTGGCTCAAACAAAACTGACCAGCCAAGGGCATCGGCTCCATTTCCAAAACCACCTCAAAGTGCTTTGCATCGGCACGACACCCGCGGCACCTTTCAATCAACCTATAATTTGCCATCAGGACCAGCGCGAGTCAGGCTTTCCGACTGCTAATCATAGTTTTCTGCCTCGGTCATGTCATCCAGACGACCGAACACCTCATCCAGATTGGAAAGTTGGCGCGTGTTCGCCGACGTGTATTCCGTTCCCAGGGGCTGGTGGTTCGAAGTTTCAAACTCTCGATACTCGGGATGAATCACAAAGTAATCAGACTCTTCACTGGCGCGTTGCATCTCGTATTCATTCACCAAAATCTCGTGAATCTTCTCCCCCGCGCGAATCCCCGTCTCCTGAATCGGGTGCGCCTCTTTTTGCGGACTAAACCGAAGACGCATTGCTTCCGCTAAGAGTTGAACCGTGCAGGCTGGCGCTTTCCTGACGAACACTTCCCCTCCCTTACCCGAGGTCAGCGCTTTCAAAACCAAATCCACGGATTCATCGAGCGTCATGAGAAATCGAGTCATATTGGGAACAGTCAAGGTCAGCGGATTTCCTTCTTGGATTTGCTTTCGAAAAAGAGGAATGACGGACCCTCGACTTCCCATCACATTCCCGTAGCGAACACAACAAAACGTGGTTTTCGTTTCGAACCGGTTTTGACTGCACACGATCTTCTCCATCATGGCCTTACTGATCCCCATCGCATTTACCGGCTTCACGGACTTGTCCGTACTCAACGCAACGAACGTTTTCACTCCGTTTGCGATCGCTGCCTCACATGCATTCTGAGATCCCATGACGTTCGTTTTCACTGCCTCAAAAGGAAACTGCTCACACGAGGGCACCTGTTTCAAGGCGGCAGCATGAAACACAAAATCCACCCCTTCCATCGCTTGATTCAGGCGGCCTGCATCCCGAACATCACCGATGAGGTAGCGGAACTGCGGATGAACGCGTTGCATCTCCCACTGCTTCTTCTCATCGCGACTAAAGATGCGAATCTGAGCCGGTTGAGATTGCAGCAAATGACGGGCAACCCGTGATCCAAAGGACCCGGTCCCACCCGTGATTAGTACTACCGAATCCCGTAGTGTCATATCATTCAAAACTTATCCCCGGACCTTCTAGGCGGGAAGGATTACCATAGACGGGAGCATATACCTGGCTTGCCTTCAGACGCAATGTTGAGAATTCCATACCTTCCGTTGCCAAAAAAAATCGCTCTAGTTGCCATCATGAAACAGGCCTTCCATGAGTGCCAATTCCTCGAGGGCCACCGTCCGATAGTCAAACCGATGCACAAAGGTTCGCCCTCGCGCCCCGATTCGTTCAGCGGAGGCGGGATCGCGAATCCAGTCAATTAACGTTTGAGCCACGCTTTCTTGATCTCCCCGTTCTTTCAAAACCAAATGTCCCTCAAACTCACTGCGAAACACCGGCAAATCGTAGGCCGCGACTGGCAATCCAGCTGCCAGGTATTCAGTCACCGAGAGCCCCCAACCTTCCTCGTAGGAGAGGCTCAGACCGATCTTGGAGGCCGCTAACAAACGATTCTTTTCCTTCTCGGGAACACCGCCGACAAAGCGAACGCTGCCGCCCAGCCCCATCGCCTCCAGCCGACTCTGGGTTTCAGGTCGATGAGGGCCTTCTCCGATCACAACGAGGCGCGCATTCGGACAGGCTCGAATGACACGCTCCCAAACCGACGGCAGTTCAAAAACCCCCTTCTGCTCATGCATCCGCCCCAGAAACACAACATCAAACTCCTTCTGCACCCGTGGCGTCGCATCAATGTCCGCAAAGTCCAGTCCACAGCCTACCGTGATCACATTGGAAACGGGCAAGCCTAGATCCTTCTCCAGATTGCGGTAATCAGCTCCGACAACATCAGACAGACACATGATCAAGTCGGCATGGCGATTCGCAATCTTTGCTGCCATCCGTTCGGTAGCGAGGAACAGCCGATCGAAGAGGCCGTTTCGTTTCGGCTGCGCATGAAGGACATGCTGAGCTTTCACCACCAGTCGGGCCCGATAACGCCGAGCTATGGTCCAGGCAGGATACACTTCAAAAATGAGAAAATTAGATGCGTAGACAACATCGTAACGCGTCCTGAAACGCTGAAGGTGAGCATTCAAGAGGCGCCATCCATACGCGGGGAAATAGCGCCAAGTCTGCTCGATGTAAGAGGATGCATTAAACCAACGATCACTACTCACTCGCCCAGCCGTGGGGCACAAGTCCTCCACCTGGGGAAAGCCTGCAGTGGCAACGAGGAAATCGACTCCATGCCCCTGCTCGATCCATTCCTTCGCTACCAATGCATAATGCTTCAGGACCCCGGAAACCGAAGTCGAATCATTAAGCGAGTTATGCACCAACAAGATATTCATGAATCTGCGGCCCAGAAACTAAAGGAGACGCGAAGTGGTGTCAGCTCCAATTCAGAAAATAGCGTTGCACCAAGAGCCAAATCACATCATTAGTTGGCACGCATGACCGTGAATGCCAAGACAGAGCGAGTGCGACTAGCATGATCATCCACCGACTCATCGCCCATCACTTAAAGCACGGCGACGATGCCGAGTTCTACAAGATTCAAGCCCAAGACTCCATTCGGTGGTTAAAGGCGCAAGGCCTCGCTATCACAAGTGGGACACGAGTCTTGGATCTAGGCTGCGGCCATGGGCGTTTTGGAGATGCTCTCGGGCAGACCGGATGCCACGTCACCTATGCGGATCAAAGTAACGAGCTTGCTACTCACCTGAGCGAGGAGCCTTTCGTTCAAATTGACCTGGATCACGATTCGTTTGATCCACTCGGAAAGCACGACCTGGTCATCTGCTCAAACGTCTTGGAGCATCTGGCGAAACCCGATCGATTTCTGGAGAATTGCCGTCAGATTCTCAATCAGTCTGGCCACCTATACCTCAGCTGGACAAACTGGTTATCCCCCTGGGGCGGGCACGATTTCTCCCCGTTCCACTACCTTGGCCCTCATACCGGCCACAAGGTGTACGATCGGCTCATTGGGAAAAAACGAATCCACACACCATTTGAAACGCTCTACCCGACCTACATCGGAGAGCTTCTGAGAAAGATTGAGGCACTCTCTGGGTTGAAAGTGATCCGAACCGTCCCTCGGTACTACTCAGAATTGGGCATCCTAATGAGCATCCCGATTTTGAGGGAATTCGCCGCGTGGAATTGTGCGATGCTCATCCAACGCACGGGAGAATCCTGAGACCTAGGATGTTTCTCCAGTGGGAGCAGCGAGAAAATCGAGGTAATAGGCCAATCGATCCTTCAATTCCTTTCGGGGAACAATGGCATCGATAAGCCCTCGCTTCTTAAGAAATTCGGAGGTTTGAAACCCTTCTGGAAGATCCGACTGAGTCGTATCTCGGATCACTCGAGGCCCTGCAAACCCAATACGCGCGGCCGGTTCGGCCAGAATCAAGTCACCCACGCTAGCAAAACTTGCCATCACTCCCGCCATCGTGGGGTCAGTCAGAACGCTGATAAAGGCTAGCCGTTCCTTGGCGTGATAGGCCAGAGCACCACAGGTCTTGGCCATCTGCATCAAGCTGAACATTCCTTCATACATTCGAGCACCACCACTCGATGAGAAAATGACAACCGGCAAACGCTCCTTGGTTCCGCGTTCAATCAAGCGCGTCAACTTTTCTCCAACAACCGAGCCCATCGATCCTCCGTTGAACGAAAAATCCATCACAGCCAAAGCCGTTCGGTGTTCGCGAATGTTGCCGATACCCGTCACCACAGCATCCTTCATCCCGGTTTTCTTCTGATTAGACTTCAGCTTCTTCGGGTAATCTGGGAATTCGAGAACATCAACACTTGCCATATTGGCATCCATTTCCTCGAAAGAATCAGGCTCCACGATCGACCTCACTCGATCCCAGGCCCCCAATGGAAAGTGATACTCACAATGAGTGCAGATCTTCAGATTCGCGTCGAGGTCCTTGTCAAAGATCAACTCTCCACAGCGACGGCACTTCGTCCACAGCCCCTCAGGGATAGCCCGCCGTCGAGGAGTCGCTCCGACGGGACGACGAACGAGTTGTGTTTCACTAGACTGCTTCAACGGAGTCACGACAGTCTCCTTAGCATCAGCAACCGCATTCTTGCTCGTGAATGCTCCGCTCGCTGTTGTTTGATCTTTCTTCATATTCTCTCGCGGCCAGCTCGCTTGACACCTTTACAGACCTCGAACAACGGTGCTCACCCAGATTTCAGAGCTTCCCATTCGCCGCAGGATTCGCGCGCATGCATCTGTCGTGGCTCCGGTCGTAAATACGTCATCGACAAGCATGATTCGAAGGCCTTTCAAACTTCGCGATGATCCTGCCGCGAAGGCACCCCGAACATTCTCTCGACGCTCGCTCCGAGACAGCATAGTTTGCGATGCAGTTGGCGCAACTCTTTTAAGTAAGCCACAATCGACCGATGCTCCAAGCTGTTTGGCAAGCCGCCCTGAAATTCGCTCCGCTTGGTTGAACTCCCGCTCCCTTTTCTTCGTAGGATAAAGGGGCACAGGCACGATCAGATCCCAGCCCCGATTCATTCCCAATTCACGGAGACTATTCCAGAGTAGGCCCGCAAGCACGGGCTCCAACCACATCGCTGATTGATACTTGTAGCGATGAATCAAATCGAGGGCAAAATCGTTGGCCAGAACAGCCGACCGAGCCCCGCGAAACGCAAAGGCATTTTGGCAACAGTTCGAACACTGAAATGTCGTTGTCAGCTCTCCCGCAAACGGCAAACCGCACTGTTCACAGAAGGGTCGCCGCACAAAGCGCAATCGCTGCCAACACCGAGAACAAAGATATCCCTCCTCAGAGGAAGCAAACTCCGCCCGACAAAACTGGCAGACCGCAGGGAACACAAATCCAAGCGCTCGCTCGACAAAGGCCATAACCTTAGATTGTGACAAGTTCCCCCTGATTCTGTTCAACCCTCTGAGCAGCTCCATCGAACGAATCTCAGGGACACCCATACCCAAATCATGATGTCTTCGGCCCGAAACCTAAGACTGGAACCCCAAGAGCAGATCAACGTGAGCGCCCCTCGTTCACACTCACCCGCTCTCGATATCCCATCTCTGGAAGAAAGGAAAAGATAGTCAAACAAGGCAGATTATTCTAAAAACAATGACGTGACTTCCATCTTCCAACGCCGTTCATGGATCGCTCTCTTGGTCGGAACCTTGTGTCAGATTTCATCTCTCCACGCAAAGCCAACGAATTTCCTATTCTTTCTAGTCGATGATCTCGGCTGGGCCGATATCGGATGCTTCGGCAGTACGTTTCACGAGACACCGAACATCGATGCATTGGCCGCCAGCGGCATGCGTTTCACACAAGCCTACGCAGCCGGATCTGTCTGCTCCCCTACTCGAGCAAGTATTCTGACAGGTAGACACCCCGTCCGACTCAACATCACAGACTGGATCCCTGGGCAGCAAAATCGCGACGTCAATCGTCTCCTGCACCCGGAAGATCTGCACGAACTCCCCCTAGCTGAAGTCACGCTGGCTGAGGTTCTTAAATCGCACGACTATCAAACCTTCTTCGCCGGAAAATGGCACTTGGGCGATGAAGGGCACTGGCCCACCGACCAGGGTTTCGATGTCAACATAGGGGGAAATAGCAAGGGATCCCCTCCCGGTGGCTACTATGCTCCCTGGACGAACCCAACACTCAAATCCAAAACGGACGGCGAGTATGTCACAGAACGACTCACGTCGGAATCAGTCCAATTCCTCAACCAACGCAACCAAGAGCAGCCCTTTCTACTCTACCTTTCGTACTACAACGTCCACACCCCCATTCAGGCCTACAAACCCCGGATCCAACACTTCGAGGAGAAAGCCAATCGCAGCTTCAAGGAACCGCGAATCCCCCTTCAAGAGCACGAGGGGCACACTCGCACCCGACAAGACAATCCTGCCTTCGCCTCGATGGTATCGGCCGTCGACAGGAGCGTCGGAACGATCCTCAAGGAACTCGACAAACTGAATTTGAGCGACCAGACGGTCGTGGTTTTCTTCAGCGACAACGGAGGGCTATCCACGCTCTCGAGAGGGCCAGGCCCCACTTCCAACAGCCCTCTGCGAGCCGGGAAAGGTTGGCTCTATGAAGGAGGCATTCGAGAGCCAACAATCATTCGAGCCCCTGGCGTAACCGCCCCCGGAAGCACCTGCCAATCCCCAATCATGAGCACGGACTTCTTCCCTACCTTCCTCGAGCTCGCCAATCTTCCGCAAAAGCCAGATCTACATCTCGATGGGCGTAGCCTCGCTCCACTTCTGCATGGGGAAACAATGCCACCAAGAACTCACTATTGGCACTATCCCCACTATCACGGTTCTGGTTGGAAACCCGGAGCAGCGATTCTGGACAAGGGATGGAAGCTCATAGAGTTCTACCACTACGATAAGGTTGAACTCTATCACATCGATGATGATCTCTCTGAAAAACAAAACCTGGCTGAAAGCCGTCCAGACAAGACGAGGCAGCTCCGAAGGAAACTGCGCCAATGGCAGCTCAAAATGAACGCCCAAATGCCAACCAAGAATCCAAACTACACAAGCCCCAAGCCAGAGAGAAAGAGCTAAAGGGATCGCAAGTTCAGAGTCCCCCCATTGATCGACTGATGCACATCCACTCTTCAAACAAACTCCTTCGACATGGCCTTGGGCTGTGGGTGGCAATGCATGCCGTCTCCCTCACCGCAGAACCACTCGACTTCAACCGAGACATTCGCCCCATTCTGGCAGATAATTGCATTCAATGCCATGGACCGGATGCAGCAAAACGTGAGGCAAACCTCCGACTAGACGTCGAAGAAAACGCCAAGAAACCCGCTCAACCTCGTCCAGCAATCGCGCCAGGTAGTCCGGAGGAAAGTGAACTGATTCGGCGCATCTACCACACGGATCCGGACGATCTCATGCCCCCACCCGAATCCAATAAGCAGCTCTCCAAGCAAGAGAAGGAGACACTCAAACAGTGGATTCTCCAGGGCGCCGAGTGGGACACTCACTGGGCCTTCACCCCGCCTACGCGCCCAGAAATCCCCATCACTCAAGATCTGGAATGGCCCCGCAACGAGATTGATTCCTTTGTTCTCAAACGACTCGAGCAAGAGGGTATCGCCCCATCAAGCGAAGCAACTCGCGCAACTTTGATCCGTAGGCTCAGCCTCGACCTTACCGGCCTTCCTCCCAGCCTGAGAGACGTGGATGCGTTTCTCTCAGATGCTCGCCCTGATGCCTACGAACGCGCCGTTGACCGCCTCCTTCAGTCTCCCGAATACGGCGAGCACATGGCTTGGCAATGGCTCGACGCCGCTCGCTACGCAGACACAGATGGCTATCAAAACGATGGCCCGCGGGAAATGTGGCGCTGGCGGGATTGGGTCATCCAAGCCTACAACACAAACCTACCTTTCGATCAGTTCACCATTGAGCAACTTGCCGGAGACCTGCTCCCGCACCCCACCCTCGACCAAGTCATCGCCACCGGTTTCAACCGCAATCACCGCTACAATTCCGAATCTGGACTCGTGTTCGAGGAATTCCTACTCGAGAACGCCGTGGATCGGGTCGATACAACATCAACGGTTTGGATGGGCTTGACGATGGGGTGCGCTCGCTGCCACGACCACAAGTATGACCCCATCTCCCAAGAGGAGTACTACCAACTCATCGCCTACTTCAACAACGTTCCGGAATCGGGCCGGGCCATCAAATTTGGAAATTCGGAGCCTTGGATCAAAGCACCCACTCGGGCACAGCAACGAGAACTCCGGAGCCTCGAAAACGAAGTAAAGAAAGCCAAGACAAATTTGGCAGCAGCAACGCATCGTATCAAATCAGCACAAGAGCGGTGGGAAGAATCCAATCCATCGTCGAAGGATTTTTCTTCGTTACTCTCGGAAGGTCTGAACTTCCAGTACGCAATCGAGAAGCCATTGACAGCCACCCGCAGCGCCGGTCACAAATTAGAGAAGATCCCTCACCTTATCTGTAATGGCCGCTTCTCCCTTGCCTTCCAGCTCTTGCCGGAAACGGTGGAAAGCGGGGCTGTCCTTTCCAGCGAAAACAAAGGAACAGGCAGAAATGGCATCTTGGTCGAGTTCAAAGATGGCCACCTTCGTTTTCACATTATCAGTCGCTGGATCGCTGGGGTCGCGACACTTGAAACGGCCGACTCCGTTCCGCCAAATAAGCCCGTCCACGTTACGCTCACCAATGACGGCTCCCAAAGGGCCAAAGGCATGCAGATTTACCTCAATGGAAAACCTGCGGCAACAAGGACGCTCCACAACAGCAATAGTAACAAGTCGCCGGAGCAGTTCGGTGATGTTCTTCAATTCGGGGCGAGCCCTCATGTTCCCTCGTGGCAAGGCCAAATCAGAGACTTGAGAATTTATAACTACCGAACCCTATCAGCCCACGAAGCAAACATCCTTTCCGTCGAGCAAACGATCCCCCAAATTCTGAACCTTAATCCCGATGAACGAAGTGAGCTTCAACAAGCAAAACTGCAGGCGTATTTCCTCGAACATGAAGCACCGATCGCACTCAAAAAGCTACGAGAGAACCTGTTCAAAGCCGAAGCAAGGCTCGTAGAATTCGAGGATTCTCTCCCCACAACGATGGTCATGGAGGAACGTAACCCTCCTAAGGAAACCCACATTCGCAAGCGAGGCGTCTACCATCAAAAAGGACCCGCCGTCCAACGCGGCGTACCGAAGACATTGTCTCGCATGCCTGATCACTACCCTAAGAATCGTCTCGGTTTCGCACGGTGGCTCGTCAACGGTGAACACCCCTTGACGGCCAGAGTAGTTGTTAATCGCTACTGGCAGCAGATCTTCGGTAGGGGCCTCGTTGATACTCCAGAAGATTTCGGCATCCAGGGAAGCCTGCCCTCCCACCCCGAACTCCTCGACTGGTTGGCCGTTGAATTCGTAGAACAAGGCTGGGACACACATCACATTCTGAAAAAAATTGTGTGCAGCGCCACTTATCGGCAATCGTCCCAAATCCGCCCGGACATTCTGGACCGAGACCCTCGTAACACCCTTCTCACTCACGCACCGCGGAAACGCTTACCCGGGAACATTCTGAGAGACCAAGCGCTCGCAGCAAGTGGATTGCTTGTCCGGCATGAAGGGGGGCCATCCGTAAAACCTTACCAGCCCAAAAAGCTCTGGAGCGAAGCCAGTAATTTCACCTACAAAATCGGAACCGGATCCGATCTCTATCGGCGCAGTCTTTACACCTATTGGAAACGCACGCTCGCACCTCCTTCGATGGCTCTCCTGGACACTGCCGACCGCGAGTGGTGCTCCGTTCGCCCCAAACGAACGAACACCCCCCTACAGGCCCTCACCCTTTTGAATGAGAAAGCCTTCTTCGAGGCCGCTGCGGCCCTCGGCAAAAAGATTTATCTCCACCCGGGATCAACCAAAGAGAAACTGCGCCTGGCATTCCGAACGGTCACATCTCGTAGCCCCAGCGAACCGGAGTTATCTCTCCTGGAAGAATCACTCGCTGGCTACCAAACGGAACTTCGCTCCTCTCCTGAAGCCATTGAGCAACTCCTCAGCCACTTCCCGCATGCCGAGCTTCGTGATGCAGCCCGCGAAGAGCAGGCAGCATGGATCGCTCTTGCCAACGTCTTGCTCAACCTCGATGAATCGACCACCCGCGAATAGGTCATGAGCCCAGAAAAGGAAACCATTCAACACCTCCAATCCCGCCGGCAATTTCTCCAGTCTTCTGCCGGAGGACTCGGGGCCTTGGCACTCAGTTCCCTGCTCAATCCGCGCGGACTTCGAGCAGAGCAGCCTCCGCGCCCCCATTTCGCCCCCAAAGCCAAACGAGTCATCTACCTTTTCCAATCGGGAGGACCACCCCAGATCGAACTATTCGATCACAAGCCCTATCTCCAGAAGGTTCACAGCCAAGAAGTCCCAGACTCTATCTTCAACGGGCAACGGCTGACCGGGATGACAGCCGGCCAAGCCTCCTTTCCTGTCGCTCGATCGGTTTTCAAATTTCAGCGCCATGGTCAGAGCGGCTTACCATTGTCAGAGGCCTTTCAGTTTCTTCCCGAGATCGCGGATGATATTTGCCTAGTCAAATCTCTCTACACGGAAGCCATCAACCACGATCCCGCGATCACTTTTCTGCTTTCCGGTTTTCAGATTGCCGGACGTCCCAGTATTGGGGCTTGGACCGGCTACGGCCTCGGTACCGAGAATCAGAACCTACCAGCCTTTGTTGCTATGCTCTCCGGCAAGGGCGGGCAACCGCTCTACGACCGACTCTGGGGCTCCGGATTCCTCCCCTCGGAACACCAAGGCGTACGCTTTCGTTCTGGAAAAGATCCCGTTCTCTACCTCAATAACCCATCGGGAATCTCAGCGAATCTCCGACGAAAAACGTTGAATGATCTCCAAGCCTTCAATCGACTCAGACACGCAGAGGTTGGGGATCCGGAGATCGAAGCAAGAATATCCCAATACGAGCTCGCCTATCGCATGCAGATGGCCGTACCCGAACTTGTCGACGTCTCATCCGAACCTGAGAGCACCTTTGAACTCTACGGCGATCAAGCTCGCGTTCCAGGCACCTACGCCTACAATGCCCTGCTCGCCCGTCGCCTCAGCGAACGAGGCACGAGGTTTGTTCAGCTGTTTCATCGTGGATGGGACACGCACGGCGGCCTCCCCAACCAGATTCGCGCCCGATGCAAAGACACCGACCAGGCAACGACCGGCCTGATCAAAGACCTTAAGCAGAGAGGGCTGCTGGATGAGACCCTCGTAATCTGGGGGGGCGAGTTCGGTCGAACAGTCTACTGTCAGGGAGAGCTCACTCCCAAGAGTTACGGGCGCGACCACCATCCGCGTTGTTTCTCAATTTGGATGGCAGGCGGCGGCGTCAGGCCTGGATTCTCATACGGTCAAACGGATGACTACAGTTACAATATCGTGGAGAACCCCGTCAGCGTTCACGATCTACACGCAACAATTCAGCATCTCATGGGAATTCAGCACACGAACCTAACCTACAAGTTCCAAGGCCGAGATTACCGACTCACGGATGTTCATGGTGAGCTCATCAGGGAGCTGCTGGCCTAGCGAAAGACAGGGAGGCGAGCAAACTGCGAGTGCTCAAGCCGGACACGAAATAGACGAACGAGATCCGCACCATCGCCTCCACGAAACGAATTCCCTTCCCTTACAATTCCCTCTTGAGTCCATCGATCCCCGAAGGACAGCCCTGTCGTTTCCACAATGATTTCAACATTAGGATCCAGCGAGTCACGATGATGCAAGGTTACCACTCCTTGCTTGTGGGCTTGATCGTATTCAAATGAATAGAGTTCTCCCTCGTCCGCAAGCTTAGGGTCACTCCCCAACGTGTATTCCCACAGATAGTCTCTCCCATCCTCGTCAGCATCTTCCAAAGGATGGTCCATCTCGGCAAGCGACAGGGTCTCAAACTTCCAAGTCACAAAGGGAGTTACCTTGGCTTCATCATCTCGATTGGCACTGATAAACACAAAGTAGTGTGAACTCCATCCAAACGGCCCTTCACTGGCGAATGCATAGCCGACGCCATAAGCTGTTTGATTTCGAAACTGGTCCACCTCGCCCAGAACATGGCGACGATGCCCCGGGGATTCTAACCAGGAATCAAAGACGATCTGCGCCGCACCCTCGGCCTTCAAACGATTCTGATGTCGCACCCCGATCGATTCGATTGAGTTGCTTCTGGGAGCAGCCCCGAAGTCGAGCGCATACCCCGCTTGATGAGCGGCGAAGTTTGGCCCGTATCCATCAGGGTCGATGTGCGAGAAAAAAGCGCGCTCAGCCATATCCTTGGCTTTGGCACGAGCGATGAAATTGAGAACCTCCTGGTAAACCATCTCGCCTCGCTGCTGAGAGTCGTGGTCCATGATCAAACTTGCCATGTGGGTTTCCGCTGGGAGCGCTTCAAAGGAAGCACCCCTTACGGCGCAGCTCAGCACAAGGATTGAGAGAGGGGTGATAGCGAGGCAAATCTTCATTTTCAGCCCCAGCAGTAGCAGATCGAATGCCTTTCTTGGCAATGTCTTTCGAGTTCCGAGATTCTGAGCCTCCGAGATTCGGCCATCGACCCCAAAAAGGCGATACTCTATGCTGACATCACAGAACGTCTCCAAAGCAGATCATATGGACTACAAAGCGATCAGTCTACCGCCTGGTATTCATCCGGTAAGAGCAGCTACCTCTATCGCATTCACAGAAGGACCAGCCGCGGACGATGAGGGCAACCTCTTCTTTTCCGATATTATCAACAATCGGATCATGGTTATGAGTCCGGATGGCGACCACAAAGTCTTCCGCCAACCCTCCTTCCGAACGAACGGCCAGGTTTTTGATCAGAAGGGCAGACTCTACCACTGTGAAGGAGCCGAGTTCGGCCCGGGTGGTGGGCGGCGTGTGACGAGGACAAACTTTGAAAGCGGAGAATACGAAGTACTGACTCAACGCTTTGACGGAAAACGCTATAACTCGCCAAACGACATCTGTATCGATGGCCAAGGCCGCGCCTACTTCACCGACCCCTGCTATTGGGCCCCCGCACGCGAGAACATGGAATTGGACGTCGAGGGGGTCTACCGGATTGACACTGATGGGTCCGTCACCCGAATTCTCAGCCAACCGGACATCGAACGCCCCAATGGCATTGCTGTAACCCAAGATTCAAAGACACTCTATCTCGTCGATTCTCGATCCGTTCCCGGAGGAAATCGAAAGATCTGGAAATTTGATCTCTCTGACGACGGAACCCCAAGCAACCAAACACTCGTCTGGGATTTCTCACCCGGGCGCGGAGCAGATGGGATGAGGATTGCGAGCAACGGCGATCTCTATCTGGCCGCTGGAATCAATTCCCCTCGCGGTCCCCACGAGACATCCGATGTTCCAGCCGGCATCTACATCATCACTCCAGCAGGAGAACTCAAAGGGCGCATTCCGATTCCCGAGGATGTCATCACGAATCTTGCCTTTGGTGGCGAAGATGGCAAGACGCTCTACATCACGGCAGGAAAGAACGTGTATAAGACACGAACAGACGTTCCTGGACAGGTCGCCTACCCGGAATGGAAGAGTGCCCAAGAAGGCACAGAGCAGGATTCAGAATAAGCAGGCAAACGCCAGCCCGAAGCCTTCAACAGCCACGGCCACCCCATCGATCCTCGGCAATAGCTTTCTCAAGCCAGAACGCCCCGTCTACCGAAACGGGATCCAAGGGCCTCAGATCCAAGAATCTCGACCGCTTCCTACTCGCGCATAGGCCGGGAGGGAGTCTCCCGACATTACTCGTAGCGTAGCGACTCTATGGGATCCAAATGAGCCGCCTTCCGCGCAGGGTAGAAGCCAAAGAAAATGCCGATTGCAGCGCTGAAGAGGAAGGCTCCAACAATCGCGTTGGTGGGTGTCAAGGTAGGCCAGCCCATCTGCGTGGAGATCACGGTTGAGGTCCCCATACCGATCGCGATCCCCAAAATCCCACCAAGCGCACTAAGCACCACGGCTTCCGTGAGAAACTGGAACAGAATGTCCTGAGCCTTTGCACCCACCGACATGCGAATTCCAATCTCGCGGGTGCGCTCAGTCACACTCACGAGCATGATATTCATGATTCCAATTCCACCCACCACCAACGAAACCCCAGCCACAGCCCCCAACAAGGCAGTCATTGTCTTGGATGTCCCGGTGGCAAACTCGTTGATCTCATCCTGAGTTCGAATCATGAAATCATCATCCATTCCATCCGGTAAGCGATGCCGCTGCCGGAGTAAACGGGTCATCTCTTCCTGAATCAGGGGCATCATCGCAGGGCTCTCTGCCTGAACATTGATTCTTCGAACGCGATTCTTGTCGCCGGTAAGACGCTTCATCGCACTGGTATAAGGAACGACGATACGATCGTCCTGATCCGAGCCACCGAGAGACGTTCCCTTCGGCTTAAGCGTACCGATGACCGTGAAGGGGACATTCCGAATCCGAATCACCGCACCGACTGGATCTCCTCCTTCGAATAATTCATTGACGACAGTCGAGCCTAGAAGGGCCACTTTCGCCGCACTTCGAACATGCTGATCGGTGAACATGTCGCCAGAGTCGAGATCCCAACTCTTAATTTGTAAGTACTCAGCGCTCACCCCGTAGACCGAAGCAAACCAATTACGATTGCCATAAATGATTTGCCCGCTTGCGCTGACTTCCGGACTGACCGCGACGACCCCGGGAACTTCATTCAAAATGGCGTCGGAATCGGTTAGATTGATTCCCCCTCCGCCACCCGCTCCAGACGACACCCCGCCTCGACGAAAGTTTGGAAAGACCATAATGATGTTCTGCCCCATCCCCGCGATCTGCGCCTCAAGTTGAGCCCGCGCTCCATTTCCAATACTGACCATGGCAATCACCGCGCCAACACCGATGATAATGCCCAGCATCGTTAAGACCGTTCGAAGCTTGTTTCGCGTGAGGGCGTTTAGGGCGATTTTTAGGATAGCAAAAACTCTCATGACGCAAGATCAGCGGCCTGTTGTTCCCGTTGCAATTTCTCCATCTCCTGCTTAGCACTCAAGCGATCTTCAACGCAACGATCCGAGATGATCTTGCCATCTCGCATCACGACGTTTCGCTTGGTGTATTGGGCAATATCGAGCTCGTGGGTGACCATCGCAATCGTGATTCCCCGATCATTGAGCGTCTGGAATGCATCCATAATCTCGATGCTCGTCTGAGTATCAAGATTCCCCGTGGGTTCATCGGCCAAAAGTAGCGCAGGCTGCATGACCAATGATCGAGCGATCGCGACCCTCTGTTGCTGTCCCCCAGAGAGTTGGTTTGGCAAGTGATCGGCCCGATCTGTGAGTCCGACCAGGTCAAGAGCCTCTTCGACTCGTTCGATCTGTTCCTTTCGAGGCAATGGAGGTTGAGCATAGAGCATCGGAAGCTCAATGTTATCCCAAGTGGTGGTACGGGAGAGAAGATTGAATCCCTGAAAAACAAAACCGATTTTTTCGTTACGAATCTCGGCACGTTCCTCCGCTGTTAGTTGGGAGACATCCGTCCCGTCCAGCAGATACCGCCCTCCTGATGGTTGATCAAGACAACCGAGAATGTTCATCATCGTGGATTTCCCGGATCCACTGGCACCCAGGATAGCCACAAACTCACCCGGTTCGATGGTGAGTGACACGCCTCTCACGGCCCGTACTTCGACGTCGCCAGCTTGGTAGTTCTTGATGATCTCCTGAAGCTCAATAATGGCTGCCATATCTCGAATTCGCTTAGCGTCGCCCGCCTCGTCCGCGACCAAAACTAGGCCCAAACGGATTCGACCTACCACCCGCAGCTCCTTCCTCTCCGCCAACAGAAACAGCTGCAGTCACAACCCTTGCTCCCTCATCTAGACCGCCAAGAACCACGGTTTTGGAACCATCCGTGATCCCTGTTCTTACTTGGACGGCTCGAAGCTTCGAAACAGCGGCATTCCCTTCTTCGTCGCCCTCAAGAAGATAGACTGTTTGCACGGCCGGCCGATTTCCTTGACGGGGTCGACCGCCGCCTCGACGGCCTCCTCCTCCGCCACGGCCGCCCTGACCTTGAAACATTTCCCTCATTGCGGCCCGTTCGGATTCATCGAGCTGTCCGTCTCCATTCTTGTCAAAACGTTTGATCATCTCCGCCCGTCGTCCGCCACCGCCTGCCCCACGCCCCCCTCCACCAGGACCACCAGGACCTCGCGCTCCAGCGGCACCCGCTTGCGCGCTTGAAGCGGGTTCGGATGCTGTTTGCCCGACCACTTCTACTCCCTCGGGAATGCGGAGTCGGAATGCAGCATTGGGCACAGTCAAGACGTCGGTCTCCTCAGCCAGAGTAATCTCAACGTTTGCCGTCATCCCGGGTTTCAGTCTGGAGCCGCTATTGTCAACCGCGATCACTGTCGTGTAAGTGATCACGCTTGAGTTCGTTATCGCAGCGTTCCGCACCTGATGCACCAGCCCAGACATCTTCGTCGTCGGAAACGCATCGACGGTGAAGCTGACCGACTGTCCTTCTTTCACGCCCCCAATGTCCGCTTCTGATACCGAGGCATGGATGTGCATTTTGGAAAGGTCATTCGCAATGCCAAAGAGCTTTGGCGTGTTAAAACTTGCCGCAACCGTCTGCCCGACCTCGATATTTCGCGAGATCACCACACCATCAATGGGCGAGTAAACCGTTGTTCGACTCAAATCAACCGAGGCTCGATCCATGGACGCCTCACGAATCATAACGGTAGCTTCGGCTCGATGAAGATCCGCGATCGCAGTATCGTATTCCGATTGTGAAATCAGCTGGTCGCCATGAAGTTTCTCCGCACGACGCGCGTTGATTTCGGCCAACTCCAAGGTTGCTTTCGCGCTCGCAAGCTCGCCTTTGGCCTGTTTGAGTGAATTCTCATAAGACCGAGCGTCAATTCGCGCCAAGGGCTGATTGTTGGTTACGAGCGAGTTGAAATCGACGTAGATGTCTTCCAAGGTTCCCGAAATCTGACTCCCCACTTCGACGTTGATTACGGGTTCCAGTTGACCACTCGCCGTAACGAGTTGTCGCACTTCCCCTTTTGCCACTTCTACCGTCTTGAACTCGATCCTTACTTCTTCCTCCCCTCGAAACCGTTTCACAAAAAACAACGCGATTCCGACGATGAGAAAAAGAAAGGCCCACTTCTTCCAGGGACTAGACTTCTTGGCCATAATGGATCACAAAGCTTCGCAACCTCGCGATAGACAAGCAACACCTTATTTGACGGCAGTCTGAATCGGAATTGGGATCAATGGTGAGAACACTATTGCCCCAGGAGGCACCCTTTGCCTATTTTTCCGGCAGTGAAATTCGTCATCGCTGACATTTACGGCCGCAAAAGGATGGAATTAGATATGCTCGGCGTACCCCGAGTCGGTGATTCCATTGACATTTTCGAGTTTCTTCCCGTCAACGAACGCCATAAGTATCGGCATGCAAAAGTCGTCGACTGTTGGTGGGAACCCGACCGCAGTCGCACGCTGTGCCCACGCCTGGTTGTCGAGTACGGCCCCCTGCCTGAGAGACCAAAGGAAGGCTTTCCCAAGCCGGCGCCCCCGAAAACCGCCTCCAAACGAGAGAACACAAAGCCTAAGCGAGCAACGCCAAAGCCTCCCGAATAGCCTCGTCCTCTACTGATTGCCCGACTCGAACGGAACCAATTTTCTCAGCGAGGACAAACTTTACTTCGCCGTTCGAAACTTTCTTATCCAATCGCATCGAATCAAACAAGCGACTCTCTTGTTTGGAGGTCAGCTTGAGTTTCGTCGGAAGCCCCATCTGGGAGAAGAGCGCCTCAATTCGCCCAACACTCTTCGAATCCAATCCCAAGTAGCGGGCTGACAAGTGAGCGGCAGCAATCTGCCCCAGCGATATGGCTTCACCGTGCAGATAGGTGCCGTAGCGGGTAATGGCCTCAAGCCCATGACCAATGGTATGTCCATAGTTGAGGATCGCTCGGAGCCCCCCCTCTTTCTCATCCTGGGCCACAACGTCCGCCTTGATCTGACACGAACGCGCCACCACACGAGCCAGTAATGGCGGATCAAGATCCATGAGAGGAGCAACCGATTTCTCAATCAAAGAAAAGAGACGAGAATCAAAGATAATTCCATATTTGATCACCTCGGCCATCCCGGCCCGGAACTCACGACGGGGAAGGGATTTCAATACATCCAGATCACACAGCACCAAACGAGGTTGATAGAAGGCACCAACCAGATTCTTGCCAGCTTTCAGGTTCACACCCACTTTCCCCCCCACGGAACTATCTACTTGAGCAAGCAAGGTGGTGGGAACTTGAACAAAATCAATCCCCCGCAGATAACTCGCCGCGAGAAAGCCGGCCAGATCCCCCACCACGCCGCCGCCAAGGGCAACCACAAAGGAGCCACGCTCCAAGCAAAGAGAGGCAAAATGGTCATAGCCCGCATGAACCTGCTTCAGGTTCTTGGACGATTCACCTGCCGGAACGGAATAGATTGACGCGTCAAATCCCGCTGCTCTCAAGCTTTTAAGGGCGGTCTTTCCGTACTTGGGCCCGACTCGATCATCCGTCACCACCACACAACGCTTGCCTAAACGAAGCTTGCGGCAACGGTCTCCCAAACTCGCAAGAAGCTTCTCACCAACCAAGATATCATAACTTCTCGCCCCTAATGGCACGCGGATTTTTCGCATTGATCCAACCCTATCGAGGGGGGCGCAAGATGTCAAAATGTGCCGTGCCGCTTACTACAAGGAGCGTCGAATCCGTCTTGATCCTCTGAAATATAACGCTAACTTGTGACCAACGATGACACGAATTGCACAGCCATTCCTCGGGTTCAGCCTGATCGCCTTACTCGTCAGCTGCGGTCCCGCCCCCGAAGCACCAACGCCATCGGCACAAAACCCGGCACAGACGGATGAGGCCGCCATCGCCGAAACGACTCCCAAAACATTTCAGGTGAGAGGTGTGATCAAGGAAATCCCTGAAACAGGCAATCGCCTCCGGATTCAGCATGAAGAAATCCCGGACTACATGCCGGCTATGACCATGCCGTTCACCACAAAATCTCGTGATGCCTTTTCTGAGCTTGCCGAGGGCGATACGGTAAGCTTCACACTCCACGTCACCGAAACGGAAAGCTGGATCGACGACATCCAAGCAGCGACGACAGAGAGCAAGCCAGGCGAAATGCCGTCTATCTCCTCCTTTCGCCTCGTCCGCGATGTTGAGCCTCTCGAAGTCGGAGACATCCTGCCCAACTACCCTTTCACCAATCAATACGGCAAAGACTTCGAACTAGATGACTATCGGGGTAACGTCCTCGTGCTCACCTTTATCTACACGCGATGCCCTCTTCCAGATTTCTGTCCCAGAATGTCGATGCATTTCAGAACGGCCTACGAGGCAATCAAAAAAGACGCAGAAGCTCCCGACAATTGGCAGCTCCTTACGATCACATTCGACCCTGCTCACGACACACCCGAAGTGTTGCGGAATTATTCGAAAGCTTACTCCTACGATCCGAAGAAGTGGACCTTTGCCACCGGGGAAATGATTGATATCGATGCCATCACCGAACAGTTCGGCCTCACATTCAGCCGATCGGAGGTTTCGCCAACGGATTGGGATCACAACCTCCGCACCGTGATCGTCGACCCGCATGGATCCATTCACAAAATCTACATCGGCAACACCTGGAGTCCTGAAACGCTGGTTAGTGATCTGAAAACAGCGGCCCAAGCCCCCGCTCCGGAGGAAACAAACTCCGAGCCTAGCTCAGAGATCCCGGAATAGGATCCCCGCAGCGGGCACTTCGTTTTCGACCGGGACAGAGGAACAAAACCGGCCCGCCCCAATCCTCAGTGACTCGCTCGCGACTTGTAGAACGCGACGATAGCAGCGTCGTCGTCGCCAGCATCGCGAACAAACTCCAGGAATTCTTGGAGCTTAATTCCGGCTCGCCGAAGGAATGGTCGATCTCCTCCGCATCCATACATCAGCTCCGGAGGAAGCTCTCCGCGAAGTTTGGCTCTAGCCTTGGCAATAATACGTGGCAACCATGAGACCCCGTCCACGGAATCGGTCTTGCGGGGTAGGTCTGCCTCTCTGACCAACTGATCAGGAAACGCTCCCCCCATCTGAGACTTGAAGAAATCATACCGAATCGCCGTCACTGCCAACACATCTTCGAAGACCGGATCTCCCCCGTGGTAGGCGTCCTCGACATAATCAAAAATCTCCTGCTCGGTCGCACCGATAGAGGTAAGGAACTCACAATCCTCCGCACTGAACATGCTAGAAGCACTCCTGCAGCCGGCGCCATAGGCAGCGTTTCCACGGTCGTAGACCGCTCTAAACTGGTCGGCCCATTTCACTTCACTCATACCAATAAAACTCTCTCAATCTCGATGATAACTCTTCCCTTCGCCATTAAAGGTGGCGAACCCTCCCGCGATAGCGTTCTAAAATCGCGTCATTACCTTCCCCGCCCGCTGCGTTACTACTAGAGAAAACCTCCGGCTTCCATCCGGCCTTGGTCGCTCTTTCAACGGCATGGCAGGCGATCATTTGAACAATCAAAGCCCCCGTGACGGTAGAAGCTGCCCCGATCTTTCCAGATCCTTCACTCAACGCAACACAAGCGTCCCCCTCAACGCCACAATTGTCGATCACAAGATCAGCCAGATCTCCCAACTTCAACCCGGACTCGTGCCGTGACTCAACCGAGGCACTGTGACGGCGATTCAGCAGAGCGATCACAGGCGTTTTTCGCTGCTGAACTCTTTTTGCCAATTCCACCGGGACAGGATTTCTTCCCGAATTCGACGCAATAAGCAGGACGTCCTCCGATTGAATCGGGTACTCTTCTAGGATCTGATCTACCATCCTCGGATCTCGCTCGAGGGCCGTTGATTCACACGCAGACTCATGCAACATCAACGGCGAGATCAAGATGGGTCGAATCCGACTCAAGCCTCCAGCCCGATAGAACAATTCCTCGGCGATCATATGTGAATGGCCCGTTCCGAAAACGTAGATCCATCCCCCCCGACAGAGCACATCGGCAAAATACTGCCCGGCTGCGGCTATTTGATCTCGCTGCGACTCCCCGACAGCATCAATCTGATCTCTCACCGTCGCTAGATATTCTTCAGCATAGCTCATCACACAATCCCTCTCCAATCACGCCCCGGCCCGCCGAACCTCTCGCAGTGCAATAAAAGCGGCCCCCATCGCAGCATCAAACGCAGGTTCTTCCAATCGAACCGTCAGACCGTGATTCCGACTCAATGAATCAGCCAGCGCATCTCTGACCCGCTGGTTCTTGCGCAACACGGATCCCGAAACGAAAACGACCTCTCCGGCAGGAGTCGACCTAGATACGAGACCACTCACCTGATCGGCCAGTTCTTGCCCAGCCCGCACTTCAATCCGACGCCAAGGTTCAACCACTTCTGGATCGCTACTCGCCGCAAGGGTTTGCGCCAAGGCAGCCACTTTCTGTCGGCCCGAGGGATCACGATACACCTGTGCCACCAATTCGAACAGGTCTCGAACCTCGAAAAAACCGAACAAGGTCCGCCCCAAATTTCCCACCTCCCCTGTCTGAACTTGACGTCGCTGCACTTCTTGAATGGCCTTACACGCCATCCAAAAGGCAGATCCGGGATCGCCCCCGATAAGAGGACCTAGCCCACCGGCAAAGGCGACTGCACCATCGTTGTCCTGACTCACGACAATCGAACCCGTTCCGGCCACGACAAGGGTCGCACCCATTCCCCGGGCCGCGCCGGACACCGCAGTCACCGCATCGCCCACCAAAGACACGTCTCCCAATCGATCGAGATCCACACCACTCAGCACTTTGGCTTTCTCCTCAACGGTAGCTTGGTGAAACAATGCAGCCGTCCCGACAACAGTTCGAACACACGTGCCTAGCGTGGCCCCGACCAATAACTCGTCGATGAGAGCCTCCAGGTTTCGCACAAACTCCGCGTGAGGCATTGTATTGTAATTCAATGCGCCTCCATCTGTGCGCCGAAGACATTCTCCGTCCACCCCAACCAAGACACCCTGACTTCGGGTTCCCCCACCATCCACCCCAATGACTAGCTCACGCCCCATGATCGTCTTCTAGGGAATCGGACGAAATTTCATCCCTAAATAGATCGATTCATCATCCCCGGTTCCCGTCCGCTCGAGCTCCTCAAACCCTAAATGTCGGTAGAAACCATAGGCTGAAACATTGACACCGCTCATTCCCAGATGAACTCCCGCGACATCGAGCGCTCGCAGTCGGTCCAACAGTGCTTCAATAAGCTTTCGTCCCCATCCACCGCCCTGTGCCCGGGGCAACAAATCGATGTGAAGGTGTGCCGGATACTGATCGTAAGGCTCAGGAAAAAAGTGATCCGGATGATGGTAACAATGATAGGTCTCTCGGACTCGATCCCAATCGGCACCCTCTCCGTCTGGATCAGGAAACCGCCCCATCAGATCGGGACGGATCTCCGAGTCATAACGATCATAAAAACTCCGCGAATCCCGGGCAGCTAAGGCGTATCCGCAAACGCCCTCCTCATCCTCCAACATTAAGGCGAGCCCCAGTTCAAATCGAAGGTAGGGTTCGACGTAAATCCGCCCGAGGGCATCGGGATCTTCACGAAAGAAGGGCTCACCGTCCGCACCATGATCACCCGTTTTCATACAGATGTAGTAAGCCGCCTCGCGATCCGTCAGCAATCCATCTCGGATCCAATAACTCACTTGTCCTGATCCTTTCTTTGAGCTTCCGAAAACTGCCCGCTCGATCCCATTGAGAGTAGGCCCTGAAGTTGATGGATCGCCCCACCACGATATGTACCCAACAAATGTTCCGGAGAAGACGGGAGCGGAACGCCTTCACCACTTTCTTTCTTGTGGGCGATAAAACGGGCCAGCAACTCGAATTCTTCACGAATCTCCCACCACTGCCGATTAAAAGTGTAGAAGAGATCACGATTCTTCAACTCCGTGAGCTTCACAGAGATCGACTGAATCAGTTCACGCCAATCATGAAATCGAGACTCCTGGTCCCCCCATTGACTCTGAGGCTCTTGAATTAAGACGCTAACATCATCGAGCATTTTTTGAGCTGTGGCGCCCAATTCAAAAGGGAGGTAGTAAATCGAGGAGAATAGCTCCAACTCTTCCATCGTCCACGCCTTCCCAACGGACTCAAAGGCCGCACTCAACCAGAGACCAAGCCCCTCAACATAGGTCCGGCGTGGGTCATAGTTACCGTCCGGATTCACATAACGCCCAAGGCTAAAGCAGGGAAGGTAATTCGCTTCGAACTCACAATTCGGATTCATCATGATTCCGGACAGATGCTTCCGAGGATCCTCAGGACGACCGGCAATGGGTCCCGTGTAGAGTCGCCTCAAATCGTAGTCATTGGCATGGTAGTTGTCCCAGATCAGGGGCCGACGCCTCAAGCGTTTCGTAAGCGCTTCGAGATGGGACTCTAAAACCTCCCGCGAGATAATCTGAGGCCCGGTCCAGAAGATCTGAATACCCGCCTCCAATTCATGCCCGATCGTTTCCAAATAGCCTTCACCTCCAAGCCCTTCTTGATCCATTCGAGAGCAGTATGGGGTCGGACAGAAAAGAAACACGGAATCCGGGGCCAGGTCTCGGGATTCTCGGTAAAGCACGTTGGACACCGAGGCTTGAGCCACTGCAAAGGAACCAAAACGCCGACGATCCTCATCCGACATCGCATCGGGAATATCATCAAAGAGGATGGCAAAATCGACGACTCCAATCGTTCTCAATTGCTCAAACCGACATCGCAAAGACTGCAAGTCCGAATCGTTCGAGTATTGAATATCCAAACCAGGCCCAATCGCATATACAAACCGAATCCCACACTCTTGTGCAGCCTTCACGCTCTGCGCGAGTTGCGCCAGTTCTTCCGTACTATATTCCTCCCGCCAAGCAGCTCGATGCTTCAAATCATCCTTGGGCCCATAAAGGTAAGTATTCAAATCCCAGGCGCTCATCCGTTCAAACAGAGTTGAACGTTGCGATAAATCCCACGGTCGACCGTAGAACCCCTCAATGACGCCAGCAAGAAAAGGCGCCGCATGTTCTGGATCACTCATCACTGACTTTTCTCAACCGTGCTAATGTGTCCTGGTATCTCTGCTTCATTTCTTCTGCCCGCCAGTTCAAAAACTCTTTCTCCAAGCGGTCGCGCAACTGCGTCTGAGCGGGGCGCGGTTTCGGAATGTCGATCTCAGAAATCGACACCCCTTCCCAATCGTGACTTTGAACAAGCGCGTGACCGTTTGCATCAACAACCATTCGCAACCCAACATTTGCTTCCACTAGCGGCACTCCATTCTCACGCGCTCTCGCTTGAACAGCCTCATCCTGGGCCTCCGATCGCGATCCATAAGCAGGAATCAACAAGAATTGAGCCGCGTCAGCACACGGAATCCGAGCCAAATCAGGATTCCAACGATCATTGCAGATCAAGAAACCACAGCGCCCAAAAGGAGTATCAAAAGCGCGACTCGAGGCACCGAGCCGATTAAACCACCAGCTTGGATGATAGCCTTCGTGAAACTGCATCTTGTGATACACGCCTGCAAGCTTCCCCTCATGGTCGATGAAGATCGCCGCATTGAACACATCATCTCGCCGCAGCTCAGCAAACCCGAATGCCAGACACATACGCAGTTCTAGCGCGAGATCACGAAACGAACGAATGACCGGTCCATCCCGAGAGACGGCCACTTCTTTCATCTTCTCCTCGGGGACTTCTCCAGCGATGATCTCATTCACGACATAACCCTCAAGAATACCCTCGGGAGCTAAAGCGAGTTGAGCTCCCTGGGCAGCGGCCTGCCGGAACATCGCTTCCAACTTGCGGCAATTTCGCTCCAGCTGAAATTTTTCCGGCACAAAAGAAATCGCTGCGACCCGCACACTTGCCGCATCGCTCGCGAGGGCAAATACAAGCCCCAAAAAAAGCAGAAACACAGTTCTCATAAAGAACGCCCGATTTGCGTACAGCTGGAAACGAACTACCAACAAACCGGACACAGGAAAAACTAGCCAGGGAATGAATCTTCATCAACTGCCTTTCAGCACGATCAACTTCAAAGTTGATTTCCGCCTTTGCGCGGTGAATTTTTGTGAGCGCCAAACTTGCCAGACATGAGGGACATAAAACAACATCTCCCAAAATCTGTTTCACAAGCGAGGATCAATAAAAAGCATGCAGGATCACGAAGCCATCATCGTCGTTCTCGGAGGAAGCAATAACTCAAACGGGATCCTATCTCAGATGTCGCTAGACCGATGTCGCCACGTCGTGAATATCCACCGGGCTCAACCTCAACTCAGAATTCTGACGACAGGCGGATGGGGAGAACACTTCAACGAATCACCTACTGCCCACGGGGAGCTGATGAAGCAACACCTTATCAAACAAGGCTTGAATGCCTCCCTGTTCCTGCCGATTGCCGAAAGCTCCTATACCAAGGCGGACGCCATTGAAGCTGCAAAAATCCTTTCGGACCTAAAATTGAAGAGCATCCTTCTTGTAACGTCCGATTTTCATATGGAAAGAGCCCTTCATTACTTCTCGCTCGTTTTCCCGAATACCAAAATCGATCCATCGCCAGCAAAGAGCTCTCTTCCCCCCACGGAGCTGCAAGCCCGAATCGATCACGAGACCAACCGGATGAGAGCAATTCGGGCTGAGACAAGGCCTGACCTGCCCAAGTAGCCCCCCTACCCATGATTGTTCTCCCAGAGTCCCCGAGTCCTGAGGACGTTGGCAACTACTACGATCGATTTGACAACCACTACCGCACGCTGTGGGGCACGCACTTGCATCACGGCTACTGGACGACGAGCACAGCGACCCCGGAAGCGGCCACAACGAACCTTCTCGACTTATGTGCCCAATGGCTCAATCCCACTCCAGAAAAATCACTCATCGATGTCGGATGCGGCTACGGTGAAAGCGGCCGCTACTTAAACGCCAAATTCGGTTGTTCCGTCACAGGGTTCACCGTCGCCCGCAAACAATTTGAATTAGGAACTAGCTTAAGTCAGAGCACGAATACCCGAATTGAGCTCGCCGACTGGGTATCCTGGAAAGGCACACCGACCAAAGCGGATGGGATTCTTTCACTTGAATGTCTGTGCCACATTGCAAACAAAGGCCAGTTCTTCCAAAAAATCGCCCAAACCTTGAAACCTAAATCACGGGCCTTCATCACCTTTCTAGCAGCCACGGAACGCGGTTCACACCATTTCCAAGGCACCATACTCGCTCCCCTTTGTCACGGCGCCAAGTTTCCGTCTCTGACTGAATTGAAAGATCTCGAACCATGGCTCAAGGCGGCCAAGCTAAGGATCGTGGAATCGCAAGACCTGACATCCGCGGTACAAAGAACGTGGCGAATCATTTCAGGACGAGCCCTGCAGAAGCTCTCCGTCTTTCCTTCTGAGAACCGAGACACCATTAAGATAGGCCGCAAAGAAATCGCGTTGAGCCTCAACGCCCTGAGACTGCAAATGGGCTACTGGATCGGGGCCGTCCAATATCGTTTCTTGGTCGTGGAATCCACCCAAGAGTAAGAGCCCTCTTCGATTGCTCTGTCCCCGCCTAATTGGAAACTGTGGGATTTGAGCTCACGTCTCGAGGATGAGCTGAGAGTGTATTCTGAGACATCTTCTTCGCTATCAGCCCATACCGAGGAGCAAAGACCACCGTCAGACCGAACAATCCCCCTGAGACGACAGCCATCATTCCGGAGGTCGATGTGTCTTCAAATCCGATCAATCGAGGCAAGGTGATCGCGGCCAAATGACCGAGGCCCGCACACACGGCGGCGATCCCCATACTCAGGATTACCATCGTGCTTAACCGGTCCGTCAACAAATGCGCGGTCGCCGCTGGCACGACGAGCATCGCAATAACGATGATGCTACCAACGGCCTCGAACGACGCAACCGTGGTGATCGCGACCATTGTCATCAAGAGGTAGTGTAATGTTCCGGAGTGGAAACCCAGGGTCGTTGCCAGTGCTGGATCGAACGAGCTGATCCTTAGTTCCTTGAAGAAGAGGACAACGAATCCTAGGTTCAGCAAGAATACAACCGACAAAGTCACAAAGGCCCTCGGAATATCAAACACTTGATCGCCCCATTCTAGCTCGAAGGCCACGTCGAGAGGCGTGAGTTCGATTGCACCATATAGGACACAGCCCGGATCAAGATCGACCCGATCGGCGGCCTGGACAATCAGCAAGAGACCAAGGGCAAACATCGTCGTGAAGACAATTCCCATTGACGCCCCACGGTCTACATTGCCGAAGCGACTCACCCATTGGGTGAAAACGGCCGTCAAGACACCGACAATGGCGGCCCCCACGAACATGGAGAAACTGGCCCGACTTTCTGTCACAAGAAAAGCAATGGCGAGCCCAGGCAACACCGCATGCGAGATCGCGTCCCCCATCATACTCATGTGCCGCAGTACTAGGAAATTGCCTAAGACAGCACACGCCATGGCGCACAGCATGCCTGTCACGACAATCCAAGTATCAATGGCATACCATTCAATCATTCTACGCCTCCTTGAATCGGATGAGGACTCCCCGGCATAGGTAAGTTACGGGCATCCTGGTAGGCGGGAAGCAGCTTCTCCAACTCTTCGACAAGTTGTTCACCGAGGACATGCTCCACCGCATCGGCATCACGATCTACATGATTCGGTGCAATATCCGCGTTCTCGATCAGATAGAGTTCCCACAATCGGTGATTACGCGTGACCTTGGCCGCCTCGACAAATCCGACTTCATTCAAGACCAAGAACTCGTCGTCGTAGGAATCCACCAAGGCGTCGTCATAGGCGGACCGAATTTCTTTCTTAAGCACCTTTAGGTCCCAAGATCGAGAGGACAGCAGGTCCTGCATAGGAATTCTCTGGTTCTCAACCCGTGCTCGCTCCGGGTCTGAAACTTGTGCCTCCAAGGCCTCATAGGCGGCTCGAAGCAAATGCTGCCGTCCAATCTTACGCTTCAACTGCGTTTGACGAAGATACCGAACCAACACGCCCCTCGCGGTTCCGAAAAACATACTGAGCAGAAAGAGCGAAGCCGCCACCAGCACAATAATGGCCCCGGCTGGTAGGCGAGGAAAGAGCCCACTTAGTGCCGCTCCAATCCAACCACTCAAGCCCCCGATGAACGCTCCGAGGACGAGCATCGTGCTTAGTCGGTGAGTCCAGAACCGCGCTGCCGCCGCAGGTGTGATCAAGAAGGCGATCACCAATATCAGCCCAACTGCCTGCAACCCAGCAACAGTCACGATCGTGACCAGCCCCAACATGATGGCATCAAGTAAAGCCACGGGCCAGCCTTGGGTCGCGGCAAATCCCTCATCGAAACAGAGCATTCGAAACTCCTTAAACAAAAGCATGCAGACCAAGAGAGCGACAATCGTCACCCCACTGATCACGAAGAAATCTCCCAGCACCATCGAAGCTGTTTTCCCGTAGATGAACGATTCTAAGCCAGCAGCACTCCCTTCAGGCATTTTCTGGATCATGCCCAGAAGCACGACTCCCAGGCCAAAGAACACACTCAGCACAATACCCATCGCGGCATCGTCCTTAATTCGCGTCACCCGTCGAATAGCCAAGACGGAAAGGAAGCCCATGACTCCCGTCAGGCCGGCACCAACCAACAATCCTCCTAAGGACTTCCCACTGCCCCCAAGCGAAGTCAAAACCAGAAAGGCGAGACAAATTCCCGGCAGGGTCGCATGAGAAAGTGTATCCCCCATGAGCGACCGTTTTCGCAGCAACAGGAAGCCACCGATGAGACCACACGCAGTTCCCAAAAGGGAAGCGCTCACCACCACCAAACGAGTGTTGTAATCTCGAAGAAAAATCACGCGAGCAAGGTCAGCCTTTGATGGCCACTCAATCTCTCGATTCGTGATCGACTGCTGTTCGTGGCCCGGCCTCGCATGGTCGTGCAACACGGCCGCACTCCCGGAGGTCTCGAATGCCACCGCGTGCCAAAGTAGGATGAACAGAATGAGGAATGATCGACTCATTCGCCAGCGTACTGGACAGCCTCAGCCGCCGCCGACAGAACTGTCAGTTTCCCTCCGTAGGTCTTGCGAAGGTTCTCCTGATGGAACACATCCTTCGTCGGTCCAGAATCGACAACCCGCATGTTCAGTAGCACAACCCAGTCAAAATACTCCGCGACCGTCGCCAAATCATGATGCACCACAAAACACGTTTTCCCTCGCCCTTTCAATTCATGGAGCAGTTCGACAATCGCCTTTTCAGTAGCCGCGTCAACGGCAGCGAACGGTTCATCCATCAGATAAAGCTTCGCGTTTTGAGCCAAGGCTCGCGCTAAGAAAGTTCTCTGCTGTTGCCCTCCCGATAATTGACTGATCTGCCTTTCCGCATAGTCTGCTAAGCCCACGCGCTCCAAGGCGTGCATCGCCTCGGCCCGACAGCGTTTGTTCACCGGGCGGAACCAGCCAAGACGTTGGTATCCCCCCATCGCAACGACATCCAGTGCGCTCACAGGAAAATCCCAATCGACGCTTTCCCGTTGCGGAACGTAGCCGACTAGATGACGTTGCTTGCGATAGGGTTGGCCATAGATCTGGACAAGTCCTGACGCTTGGGGCACAAGCCCTAAACACGCTTTGATCATCGTGCTCTTTCCCGCGCCGTTCGGTCCTACAAGAGCGACTAACTTCCCCTCAGGTATCTCGAGATCCACATCCCACACCACCGGCTTTCGATGGTAAGCAACCGTCAGATCATGGATCGAAAGCGGAGAGGACGGGGAATGCTCCGGATGTTTCTTCGATTCCGGAGTCTCGTCCCCTCGAATCTTCGGCGAGTGCGTCGCCCGATCGAATCGGAATAGTTGACTCATACAATCCTATGGATGAAGCGCAAAGCCCGTCAGTTTGCCTTGCATTCCCTTCTCCGGGGCTTCGCCTCCCAAGGCCCGAACAATCGTCGTCACATTGTGATCGATCATCCCAATATAGGTTCCTTCGTATGTTCCCGCCGGTCCCATGGCATCTGAGAACAATGCACCGCCGATCGACAAGTCGTGCCCCCGTGCCTTGGCCCCCTCCACAAGAGCCCGAACGTTCTTATCCGCAACCGAGGTTTCGACAAAAACTGCCGGGATAGACTGCTCAACCAAAAAGGTCACCAGGGTTTCAATATCCTTCACGCCGGCCTCCGACTCCGTGCTCAGTCCCTGAATCCCTCTTACTTCAAGCCCGTAAGCCCGTCCCAAGTAATTGAAAGCGTCATGCGCCGTCACGAGCACTCTCTGTGATTCAGGAATCGATGCGATGGCCGTCCGCGCATACTCATCCAGAGCATTGAGTTGGTTGGCATACTCAGAGCTCTTCTCGAGATAGAAGGCTTTGTTCGGAGAGTCGAATTCACTCAAAGAGCTTGCAACCACCTCCGTAGCTCTCAGCCATCCTTTCACATCCATCCAGACGTGCGGATCATAGTGCTCGGATTCATCGGTCAAGACATAGTCCCCCTGATCGAGAATCGCTTCTGTGACGGCGTATACCGGCCGTCCACCACGCGCAGCCTTGACGAGGACATCGGACATTTTTCCTTCCAACATGAGGCCATTGTAGAAAACCACATCCGCACCATTGAGCGCTACGACATCGCCACGCGTCGGCTTGTAGAGGTGCGGGTCCACACCCTCTCCAATCAATCCATCAACCTCCGCTTTTTCGCCGGCGACGTTGCGCACGACATCAGCAATCATTCCCACCGTGGCAACCGCCTTATACGGATAGGACCGGGTCGCAGACGGGCTCTCCTCAACTTCTTGCACCGTCTCGGTGGGACCACACCCTACGAGGAGGGCAAAGACACCAGCAAAGGCGACTTTTCTAAAATCAACATTCATCATTCGTCGAATACTCACCTGGTTAGAATTTCCAAGAAATCCCGGAAAAGATTGTTGTGTCTTCGGCTTCCTGGTTGAGCCCGATGAGCGTGCCCATATCCAGCTGAATGAACTCGCTGAGGCTGTATGTCATTCCACCACTGAAGAACGAATCGTACGGACGGTCTCCGGCAACGCCGAGATACTCGATATAGATGCCAAACCGATCCGACAGATCGAACCCAACTACCGCAGTATGGGAAAACTCCCAGTCCATGTCCCCTTCCCCCTCGTCGTACACCCGATCGAGCTGGCCCTGGAGCCCAACGCCCCATCGCTCACCAGCTCGCCAGGAAAAAGGCGCCACAACACCACCTTCCCATCTTCCGTTGCTCACAGCCGTCTGGGTCGGCACCTTGACAACCGGCATCAGACCGAAAGCGGTTGTCCCTTCATCGTTTCCCCATAAGTTGTACTTTAGGCGGATCGTGAGATCGCTGAAGTCTTCAAGGGTGGTCTTCGCTCCCCCCGCCGTTCGAACGGTCTCACGAACATAGGGCGTGAAAATCAACTGCAAGTCCATAACGTCTGAAAGACCGTACTTGATATTGCTTTCAGCCACGCCCCAGGTCTCTGTCCGCATTCCGCCGACATCATCTCGGCTAAAACTGAAGAATGAGCTTTCCAGCTGAAAATGCCCTCGATCCACCGTGACTGGACTTTCAGTCGCATCCGGTCGATCGGTTTCCAGTTCTCGCAATGTTCCGGCATCGAGCCCAATCACGGATCCATATGTCAGGAAGCTCGCCGTTAGAACCCTCGTTCCAGATGCCTTCATTCCGAGCCAAACAGTTTGTAAATTCTCCATCCGATTCATTCGCTTTATCAGCCTCATCTTACAATCTTAGTCTTGCCTAAGTTTTAAAAACGACTGAACCTTAAAACCAGTAATTGGTATGTCAATTAATATTTGACGAATTAATTTTCTTTAACCTTGATCAATAATGTTAGACACGCCAAACTTTCTCCGTGGCTAAACCCGTCGGAAAAACAAGTATTTCTGCCGAGGATTACCTCGAGCGAATACACGAACTGATATCCGACAAAGGATACGCCCGGGCTATCGACATCGCCAATGCCCTAGGAATCAGTCAGCCGTCAGTGACCTCGATGGTGCAGAAACTTGCGAATGAAGGCCTTCTAAACTACGAGAAATACCGTGGTTTGACTCTGACAGAAGAGGGCAAAAGGGTCGCGATCGCGATTCACGAGCGTCACGAAATCCTCAAGCGCTTTTTGTCCCTGCTCAACGTCTCGCAAAAAGCCCAGGAACAGGACATCGAGGGGCTTGAACATCACATTAGCGACGAAACAGTCCAAGCGCTCTCCAAACTCTCCGACCATCTCGAAAAGCACGCGGACGAGTTGGATCTGTAAGTCAGCACAACCATTCCAAGAACGGGTTTATACGAGGATCGTTTACCCGTAAATTACCCTCAGATCGTCCCCTTATTCGCTCTTTCGCCGAATTACTCAGGCTTAAGGTACTGAAAACAGCCCAAATCTGGGCGTTCTTACCTCGGTCGGTTCCTCTTAGGACCCCAAGTCGACCAAAAAACAAAGCGTTCACCCCGTTTTCCTGAGCAAAACGACTCAGGGACACCAAGAAAGATGTTTTTTTCGGAGAGAACGCTCAGCGCCAAGGCGGCTTGCTTTTATCGACCCAGCTCCCGTAGGACTCGCAAACCATTAGAAACGAGCTACTTACAGCAATCCCAGAACCCGTTTCAGCCAAGGAAAACGATTTTGCGACACGAACCCCTAAAACAAGGCGCACTTTTTCAGTACTTGTACTGATCCCTGTTCCTCGACAGGGCACTTAAGATTTTTTCAACATCGAAGTTGATCTTCGAATAAACAACAAAAAAGCATGGAACTACCACTCGCAATCACAATCCTAGCCGGAGTTCTTCTCTATGGGATGGTCTTTTGTGTGGTGGCCCTAAAGCGAGGTGCATCGGAAGCGATCAGCGCAGAAGACGAAGCACCGATTTTGGAAAGCAAGCCGCAGCTCATTCGAAAGAAGAACCCAGAAGCGATTACTGGGAAAATGAGCCGACGAGCCGAATACGCCTCTGATCTTCGATTTGGCGGCAACAAGGTCATTACGCTTCCGTTCGGCAACGAAGAGCAAGTGGCCCACAAAAACGCGCAAAGCAATCAGTAGCAACTACTTTACCCTCACAATAACCCGACGCAACACAACGCCGCCCTTCTCTGAGAAGGTCGGCGTTCTCGTTTCTTAACCCTCCAATCCTTTTCGAGGCACGGGCTCAACCGTCACCTGAATTGAGCGATGCCCTTCGGGGTCGATCTCGAGACGCATGAAGCCGCCATCCTTCAATAGCTCAATCCCCGCCAAAGAAGGGCAAAGTTGAATCTTGAAAGGCTTCCAGGCACGGGATTTGCGCAACGCAGCCGAGAGACGGTTTACCGTGGAGCCCAAGAAGGACAGGTGAGGCATTCCTGACAAATAGCGGCTCATACGGACAATGAGCTGAGAATGAAGGTGCCCAATGATCGTCCGGTCAATTTGCTCCATTCGCTCCCGAACCGGGGACAGTTCCAATAAGAAAGGAAGCGCCGATGGATCATGGGAAAAGAGGATAACCCGCTGCCCCGAGTCCAGTTCTGAGAACGCCTTCCCGATTTGATCAAGATGGACGCGACGCAGTTCATTCCATCGTGGCACGTCTTCAGACAAGACATCAGCATCAAACACCGGCAGACCGATCAAGGATGAGCACACTCCGATTAATCGGTACACTCCGATGTCCTGAATCCAGAACGGTTGTATTCTCAATCTTCGAACGGACTGGTCCCAACTGGCGATTCGCATTCCTCCAGCACCACCAAAAATACTCTTCTTGCCCAGTTCATGATCTCCCATGACCGCTCGAAAACGATTAGGAAACGCAGTTCGGAGTTTCTCCAAACAGAGCTCTGCACTTTCGCAACAAGCCGTATCCATCGGACCAATAAATGCTGTATCACAGGAGAAATCGCCATTGCCAATCACCCAATCAGCATCCCTCCCCTGCTCGATGAAGTAATCTAAGAGATGATTGTGAGCAAAGACATCGCGCAACCAAATATGGTGGCGATAGACTCCAACTAAGACACGAAGTAGCGGGTTCTTTATGACCGCAGACTCATGACCAGCCCGAAGGCGTTCCTCCGGTCCCGCAAAGTGAATATCGCTTACGACCGCTAAGCTGACACTGCTCACTCTGCGTCTCCGCCATACATTAAAAACTCCAACAAATCCGCCACCTCTCGGACACTCAGTCCTTCCAAGAGTCCTTCTGGCATGAGCGACAACTGGCTAGACTTGATGGACACGAGCTCAGATTTCGGAATCTGAACTTCCGCCCCCCCCGCTTGCCGAAGAGATAGGGCGAATCCCGTATCGCCCACTAGAATGCCGGTCTCCTGAATGGACTCCCCGGTAACCGTGACGCCAAAATACTGCGGCGCAACTTCGCGATTCGGAAAGAGAATGGCTTCCAGAATCCCTCGTTTGCGCAAGCCCCGCATCGACTCGACAGCAGGCCCAACCTCACTCCCCAAGTCATTCAGCCGATGACACAAGGCACAGCGCTCCACAAATAGTCGTCTCCCATTGCTCGGACTCGCCTCAAGCAAAAGAGCGGGCATCAAAGCATCGAGGGCTTGCTGTCCGCCATTTGCCGGTCTACGAAGCACCGTCTGAGCCCGGGTTCGCAGGGTGTCGTCCGTGTGTTGAAGTAGGAGATCCCGTTGTCCCTGGTCCAAATCCCGATAACTGATCGTTCCTTCTTCGAGCCAATCAACGACTCGGTCCAGGCCCAGTTTCCGACTAAACAAGAGGGCAAGAAACTCACGGCGACTCTCGGGAAGGAACTGCGGGAATTGCTTGGCCAGCCTCAGAATCAATGATGGGTTATCGATTCGTCGGCACATTCGCAGACAGCGAGTCACAAGTTCGGATGGCAGCTCTTTCCCCAAGACTCTTTCGACCAAATCGTCTACGCCATCAACACGTAGGGCTACGAGCAGCTCAAGAATATCACCCAAATCACGAGGCGATGTGCGCTGATCACCGACCTTTTCGACAGCACGAGCGACAAGCGCGGCCACACTCGCTCTCGTCTGCGCTCGAACCCGTTCACCTGCTTGGCTGCTATCTAACATGGCTCGCACCGCGTTGCCTGCGAGCCCAATGTCATCCAAGCCACTCAGAGCTTCTAGTGCCTGAACTCTAGCTGCAGCACTCAAGGACGGCCCGGCTTGCTGACACCAATCAATCAAGGCTCGCCGACGCTCGGTCGTCTGCCAGAAATCGAGCTCCGCTTCAATCAAAGCCCAAAAGGAAGCCATCCGCGGCCCGGCACTATTCCTAACGGCGTAGTCGAGCCAGGAACCCGGCATCGCCTGTCGGCTCAATTGATAAAGATCCGCTTCGGCCCGCGAATACTCTAGACGCCCAATCGACAGAGCAAGTTGGAAGAGCACTCTCTCATTTTCGTCGCTCAACAATGGAGCGAGAAGAGCCCCGATCTCGGAGTCAATTTTGTCTACGTTTGACTCCAGACAACGCAAACCATGAACCCGCACAGCAGGGTTAGCGTCTGAGAGGCCTTTCAGGATTTCAGGAGCACCCAACTCCCCGAGGCTCTGCAACAGATAAAGAGCATGAACTCTCCCCTTAGAACTTCGCGTCCCATGGAAGAATGTCTTGAGCCTTTCACCCACTGAAGGGTCTGCACTCTCGATGAGCAATCGCGCTGCCGAATCCCGGTGCCAACCATTAGGATGCTCTAGCGCCTCAATGAGTGACTCGGTCGACCCTCCCCCCAAAGTCCTGCGCTCATGCATCGGACGACTTGAGGAAACAATCCGATAGACTCGGCCAGCTTGATTCCCGTGGTTGAGGTCTAGGTGTCGTTTTATGTTCTCGGGCAATGACCAGGGGTGCTCAATTACCTCTCGCGCCATATCAAGCACCCAAAGGCTCCCGTCAGGAGCATTGCCAAACTGGACTGGTCGAAACCAGTTGTCCCGTGAAGCGACGAATTCTCGGCTGCGATCTTCACCATACCGCGTCGCGGTATTGATGAGTCCCTGAGGGACAATCCTTTTTCGATGAATCAAGTTACTCCCGCAATCGGCAATCAACGCATTTCCGACGTGTTCCTGGGGCCACTGATCTCCCCGATAGATTGTCACTCCCGTTGCCCCAGTAAAATAGCCGGATGGCCGTCCTCCGCCTTCAACCGGCCCCCCAACCTGGCCGGCAACCCGCCACCGCGTTCGAATCACTCGCCACGGTTCGTCGGGACTCAATCGATACACCGGCGCTGCCGCCCCATCGTCGGCAATACTGACCCGAGCGCTGCGTCCCGGAAGATGTCGGTTGAGTCCCTCGTAGCCAGCTGGCAAGACAACCTGTTGAATGTGGTCGCTATTGCTGCATACGAACTTTTGGCCCCAATCGTCAAATGACATGCCGTGTTGCGCCCCCCCTCCTTCAGGGCGAATATCAAATCGACGAGGATCAAACGAAAAATCACGACCCCGCAAGTTTAATGCGCCTCTCTCAGGATGATCCACAGCCACAACTTTCCCGCCACTCCCGCTCGTGACGCCATGAATTCGATTGTCAATTCCCCATCGAAAAGAATTCAGCAGTGCTTGTACATTGAGTCGATTCGTCTCGTAAGGAGCGTAATCACTGGCGAAGCCGGTAAACACCGTTTTCCGATGATCCGCAACCCCATCCCCATCTTCATCTTTGGCATAGAGAATATCCGGCGTGCTACCAATAAAGATTCCGCCATCGTAACAGATCACGGCAGTTGGCCAGGGCAAGTCATCGACATAAACCGAACTGTGATCCATCACACCGTCCCCGTCCCGGTCTTCCAACCGACGCACTCTTCCTAAGCGCTCTGGCCGTCGCTCCGAGTAGTCACGCATCTCGACCACATAGAGCCTTCCCCATTCATCAAATGCCATCGCCACGGGATCGACCACTAGCGGCTCCCAGGCAACCGGCTCAATGCGAAACCCGTCAGCGACTTCAAACGAGGCCAAGGACTCGGTCAAAGACCCCAGTTCTCGACTCGGCAGCTCGTCAACTCCAACGCTGGGTTGTTGTCCGACCGGTCGAAGCGGGGAGATCGCGAGAAATCCAAACACCAGACAGATCTTTGGGATGATACCCCTATCATAAAATCGATTCATACCACACAATCTAGGACGTTTGAGAATCAGCGACCGTAGCCGGCAATTTGGCGGCAATCGCCTCTGACAGGAGACCCAACGCCTCACTTCGAACAACGACCCCAATCAATTTCATCTCAGAAACACGATTAACGACCAACACCCGGCGCATCTCGCTCGCAAGCAAGACCGACATCGCTTCATCAAGTCGCTGATTGGGAACGAGAACAGGAGGGGGCGGCCGCATCACATCGAGCGCGATCACACTCTTGAGGTGATCCCCCATGGTGAGGTATTCCTTCAGGTCCTGCAACGCCACAACACCCTTGAGCCGATTCTCCTTATCGACCACAGGAAGAAAATGATAGGTGCTCTTGATAAAACGTTCCGCAATCGTATCAAACGAATCAACCTCTTGAAGTGGTGCCGTCGGCTCCAGCATTAAATCACCGATCCGGCGTCGAGTGGCGGATCCCAGGCGTTCTGTTTCCCACGAGCTGGCCAATCCTTTCAACTCTAGCCCCTCGGAATACACATTTGGCGGATGCATCGCGCGAGCAATCAAGGTCGACACAACACAAGTCAACATCAAGGGAGGCATCAATGAGTAGTTCAGTGTGAGTTCGAAGATCATGATCATGGCCAACAGTGGCGCATGCGTTGTCCCCGCCAGAAGCCCCCCCATCCCCACCAAGGCGTAGGCACCGATCGGTAGCAGCGCCGAATCAAAGCACCAGTCCAATCCAAAGTAGTAGAGGCCGCCGACCGCAGCCCCCAGAAACAAAGTAGGCGTAAAAATCCCGCCCAAAGTACCGACTCCGACCACAACGACCGTGGCAATGAAGCGAGCGAAGGTCAGCCCCACAAGTTGGCTCACCCCAACGTCTCCTTGAAGCACTTGGCTGGCAGCCTGATACCCATTCCCGATGACTCCGGGAAACTGAATAGCAAGCAGGCCCACCAACACTCCCCCTAATGCGAGGCGCAGATAGATCGGAATATTGAGCCGCCCCAAGAGTCCCTCACCTCGACGCAAGGCTTTCTGAAATAATGCCGCTCCGACACCGCAAAACACACCCAGGAGCAGAAACCAAACAAGTTGCCCGTTGTTGAATTCAATATTTGGGACATCATACAGGGGAGCGGGACCTAAAAAGCTACGTGACATCATGGTCGCGACCACGGAGGCAAATACCAGCGGGGCGAAAAGGTTCATCGCGAAGTTCCCCAACACGATCTGAGCTGCAAACACCGCTCCGGCGATCGGCGCGTTATATGCGGCCGCCATCCCAGAGGCGGCGCCGCAAGCAACGAGCAAACGAAGACGATACGGTGGCCATTGACAGATTTGCCCCCACTTTGAAGCGAGCGTTGCTGTCAATTGAGTGATTGAACCTTCTCGTCCAATTGAGGCACCGGTCACGATGCTAGTAAGCGAGGAAAGCCCTTTGACTACAGCAGTACGAAAGGGCAATCTTCCGTCCCCCAAGAAAACTGCCTCGAGAAAGTTCGTGCTGCCTTGGCGCCCGATGTAGTGAAGCCCGAAGTGGAGTATCAGGCCGGCGAGAAGTCCGCCACCAGCCGTAATGAGAACGGGGATCCACAACCTCAATCCTTCTGTGCTACTGCCTGCAGAAAGTGCCCACGTTTTTTGCCCCAGCCAGTTGGCGAGAAAGATAAACGTCAGGTTGATGCTTCCCCCAATCAATCCAACACATCCCGCTAAGCCTAAGTGCCAGGCCTCCTCGCTAATGCGCACCCGCTGACGCCACGCAAGGAGCGGACGTGAGAAGGTGCGAAGCACACGCTGTAGAAAGTGCGGGGCGGATGCAGACTGAGAATCCTTCGTTGGCACAGCAAAAGAGTCCACGAAATGAACGTGACTCAAGTTGCCAAGTATACCCCCTCAGGAGACTTCCAGCAATCTCGCTTTCAAGCGATAGTGAATTTAGGCAAATGGTCTGTAGCAGGACGGCGTTTCGGTCGCCGCCCTCTCGTCGTCAAAACCTCCGATGATTCCGAGGCGCCCTATGGGAAAAGTCTGCGGTTTTCGGGCAGCATCAGGGCCTAAGAGGCAACGAACTTTTGGATTTCCTCACGTCCGACGGTTCCCGCTAGGTCTTCCAGGTACTGCTCCTTCGACACGTGCTTCAAGGTGGCGGCAGCATGATCCCGTTTTTCATGAATACCCAATCGATTGGCTAGATCTGCATGACTCTCTTGGTCCAGGAACTTATCCAAGTAGGAAACATGCCGCTCCCACAGAGCGATATCGTTCTCTTGCTTCGACTTCAGCCGTGCTTGATACCATTCACTCTTCAGGATCGCATCCCGATCGAACAGACTCCTGATTTCGGGATCATTCAGCTTCTTCCCTTCAAAATGTCCATCCTTCATGATATGCAGGATGGCCTTCAAGGGAGGACAAGCCTGCTCAACACTACCATCGTCAAAGTAGAACTGGGCAACACGCTTCTGCGTCACGACGATGTTGTCGATTCCCTCCGCGAAAACCTCCATGCTTTGGAGTTCAGGACGGATCATCTCATCGGTAAATACTGCGTCGGGATGACTAAACACTCGCCCGAAGAACGTAGTCGCAAAGCGTCGCGTGATGCGATACCCAAGCAAGCTAAACGGTAGCGATCGGCCCTCATGCTCCACATCCTCACAGGGTTCCAAGTAACCCTGCTCGATCAAATTTTTGGGATCACGTTCCTGAGCGGACATACGACACCAAACTTCGGGGATCAACAGACTCACATCGTGATCCACTCGAGCCTGCGGCCCAATGACTCCGGCGGAAGTCAAGAAAGCGTGGGCTCCGGTCAGTGCGGCAGAGACCACCGTCGTGTTGAGATCGATGACGGGTGGCAGCGCATTGAAGGGGGCCTTAGTCAGTGCCCCTTCGGACCCAGCTCCAGTTGTCGACGGAGACTTGCCCGTCATACTACAGATGACCTCAATCAGATATTCCGGCAACTCCATGTAGTGGATCGGATTGTAGGTCGCCAAGGCACGGATGTTGTTCACCAGATCTGGAGCATTGTTTCGTCGACCAGGAACAACGGCATCTACGACGGAAACAACCGCTTGATCAACTGGGAGTCGACGCTGCAAACGCATCCCAACTTCGGCGATATGATTCGCTCGCTCATTCAGCAAATCAGGCCTTATTTGCAAGTATCGCGGATTCTTCGATGGTTTCCCACCAACGATACGGGGGTGAGAACTCGACACGAAATACTTGGGCCGATCTGATTCACACGCAGCTTGAATCAAATCCTGAATTGGCTGGGTGTATTCTGAAAACCCAATGGCATCCTCCACGATTTCTCGAGCGTTGTTTCCATCAAGTGGTTCAAAGTTGGAAATGAAGTTTCCGGTAGCCGCTAGATCAGCCTCCGTTTGTTTATCGTAGCCCCGATGAATGGCGTCGTCTGGTCTTTGAAAAAAGCGATTCTCGCAGTTTTCCACCAGCTTCACTGAGATCCCCTCGTGTTCCTCTTTGGAATGGCTGAGCTTGTCTGAGGCGACAACCACACTGGCTGTGATATCATCTTCCAAAGAGCTCTTGACCGCTGGCTGAAAGTCCTTGCGGAGACCAAACGTCCGCCAATTGCCCTTCTCATCAAAACCGACGCGAAGATAAGTCGTCACGAGCTTCCTATTGTCACACTTCAGCTCGTTGCCAGGTGTTCCATTGATTATGTCGACACTGAAGTGAGACCGCCAATCCGCCCCCCACTCTTCGCGGTAATAGCGCTTCACCACAAAGACAATCTCCTTCACGTGTTTCGGAATAGACTCGATCCACTCGTTATAAGAATCGGTGTAATCTCTACGGGAAGGAGTCAGCAACTTGATCACAGAACCGAGAGACCGATCTGAGCTCAATATGGATCGATCATCCCGTTTGCTCCCGTCATTGAATCGGACCGAGTAGTCTCGGTTGATTAATTCCTCTACGAGATCAAAATCTTCCTTGATATCGGCAACGAACACGGGCCCATAAAGGACAGCATCCGTCAGTGGCTTTGAGATCTCTGACTTTCCGCCGCCAGACACTGTACACGGCTTGTGACAGATCGTGCCCTCTGAGACCGTTCCGACCAAACGCCAAGATCGCTTGCCGCTTGGTTTGACCATCTCGACTTTATACCCGGAGGGGCGAATGTAGGTATAGGATGGTTGAAGCTTTAGGGTTTGCGTCGCGCCGTTCTTCTTCCAAGTCACGGATTGACGATGCAGATCAAATTCCACATCTTCCGGAACATAGATAATATCTGAATACTTCTTATCAACCCCAAACCCTCGAGAGTCAAAATCAATCAATGATCCGTACATTTTGACAACCTCATCGAAGGAGTGCCCTGATCGTTGCACGTGGAGGTGGCCACTGAAGTCCTCACCAAGGTCATAAGCAGGGAACGCCATCGTACCACCGGCGTGTTCTTCTTCCGCGAGACCATAAAGATTCGCCGAAAAGCTGATCTGGGTTTTCACCTCTTTCTTGCAGTAACCGAAATAGTTGTCTGCGATGACGGTGACCATCACACCCTTTTCATCTCGCGCGCAAATCTTGAATGCGCTTCCACCGTTATAGACTTCGTTGGGATCCTCCCAACACAAGCCAGCATCCCGTTGCGCCTGAGTCGCATCCTTCACCGACGGAAGCCCAATCGACTTCTTGGTTACCTGCGTCAGGTGAGGAGCCAAAATCACACATCCCGTGTGGCCAGTCCAATGATCGACATCAAGAGCCGCATCATTCTCTGAGAGATAAGGGTCGCCCGCGTTACCAAAAATACTCTCCACAAAATCTAGATTCGAAACGAGATTTCCAGGAGCGATGAATCGGATTTCCGTTCGCTTTTCGGGCGACACACCGGGAACTTCGGGACAAACGAGAGGCCGCAAAAGGAGCGACACGAAGCAACGCGCCTTCTGATCTTCCTCTGCTGCGTCGGTAAAGGGCAGAGTCATGAGGCTTTCTGGTGGATTCAAAGCAGCTCGAAGTAGACCAGCGAATGCTTTCTTGGGCACGGAAAGTTTATCTGCTGGTATAGGCAAGCCACCTTCCGAAATATGAAAGACTCCCTTGGTCGTTCGGCGATCTTTCGCGGGGTTGTGAAGTACGCCCTGCCGCAGTCGGTAGGAGCTTACGATTTCCGAGTGAAACTCATCCCCGTCTGCGGGTAAAGACAGGGCTCGAGCTAGCCCGTGCCGATCAAGAACGAAGGTCTTCCCGGGAAGGTGAATCGAATCGCCGGTCGGATAGAGGTATTCGTCCAACCATTTCTGAATGCGCCAATCAGCGGGGCACAAATGCTTCGAGAGCAGCCGTTCTCGCTGACGATGATGCCGCAGGAAACCGCTAGCAATTTCGTGAAACTTCGAGCCGCCCGATGGCTCCACGGTTGGACAGCCCATAGACGCCAACTTGAGGTTGATGTATTCAACAGTCAGTTCGTCCGGAAAGACCGGAATCTCACAGCCAATGCCTAAGCTTTTTTCTCGGTTCATTTAGATACAGTGTGACACACAAAGGAATCAACGAATCGAACAGAATTGTCAGGCACAGAACCTAACGAAGAATCCCACAAGAAGACTGTCCGGCAGTTAGGAAAGACTGAGGAGGCAAAATAGTCAATGGGAAGCCACCATCATTTACCGCTGCGGACACGTGGATGAACGAGCAATGAATTTCGCTCATCATTTGACTGAAAGCTCCCGATACCCCAAAGCAATGACGCCGCTCCAGCGCAAGAGTCGCTCAAGCCCCGAATTCCAGCCTCGACAGGAGAATGTCGTCTATTTTCCGAGCGGAAGACGCTCCGCGAGACGCTCAGGCAATCCAGCTTCCCGGATCTTGCGCATGGTCGTCTCCATATCGTAATCGAGTCGCCGCAATTCGATCGTTCCGAGATCCATATCGTAAATCACATAGGTCGCCTTAGGCACTCCATCTCGCGACTGCCCTACGCTTCCCACGTTAACGAAGTACTTCTTCCCTGGTTCCACTCGGAATTTCGAGTAGGTGCCGCCCCGAACCGCGCTATCCCTCACGAAAGCGACGGGAACGTGGGTGTGCCCAAAAAAGCAAACTCGGGTGTTTTGGTAGGTAAAGCTCGCGGACGCTTCGAGCTTGTTGAACACATAGCCCCAGCGTTCGGGACCATCAAGCGTCGCATGCACGATCGAGAAGTTCGCTACCAGACGAAAATAGCGGAGATCTCGCAACCAAGCGCGATCATCCTCCGTCAGCTGATCTCGTGTCCAATGAATCGCAGCTGTAGCATGAGGGTTGAAGCCTTCAAGATCGTTTTCTCCCGAGCAGTACTCATCATGATTCCCTTTTACACAGGGCATCTTCATCTCACGCACGATGTCCAAGCATTCTTTGGGATTCGCGTTGTATCCGACGACATCACCCAAACAGGCGTAGTGGGTACATTCATTCTGCTTAGCGTCTTCCAGCACGACCTGAAAGGCTTCCAAATTTGCGTGTATGTCTGCGATAATCGCGTACTTCATGTCCCAAAAATTCCGTCTATCTCACGATGTCAAAGCCCCGAAATTCACCAGTGGACTCGGACCAATGAACATCTATCCCTCGGATCATCGGCCCCAGTCCCGAATCTCCCACAGCCTCTAGAAAAGCCTCAAGCTCGTCCTTCTCTCCTTCAGCGACGAGTTTGACTTGACCATTGGCTAAATTCTGAACCGTACCGCTGACCTCATATCCACACACCAAGCGTTTCACTGAGTAGCGAAATCCAACCCCCTGAACACGTCCTGAGTAATAGACTGTAACCCTCAAAACGAGTTGTTGATCATCGGTTCCGGCATCTGTGCGGCTCATTTCGGCCACACAACTCTCCTCAATTGGAGAACAGCGGCTGGAATCAAGCCACAATCCCTTCCGTTTTCGCAACGATTTTATTTCAACACCGAGCGATATCGACAACTGACAGCAAAAAACAGGCCGAGAAGTGGACTCACGAAGGGTTTAACGTTTCCTTCGAGCGTTTTTTTTCGCTGCCAGGAGGCGGCTGGCCGTTGATTCCGGTTGGGCCGGCTCCTGTTCCTCGCTGGGTTCCTCGGGTGACGGACGCTTTGCTGGACGCTTCGGGACGTGAATCGACTTCTTCTTGGGTGCCACATCCGAAACAGGTCGGGCAACCATCGGAGGCCGCTCACTTTGCTCACGGACTCGCTCGGCTCGAACCTCATCTCGACGATTCAACAGTGCACTCAGGGACTCATCCCGAGTTGCTGCGGGAGCAGCCGTCCGCCAAAACAGTATCCGAGCAAGCAGCCATTGAAAGGCTCGCCGCAGCTCTGCTGGCTCTACCTGGATTCGCCTCACGCCGACATCGAAGACAAAGAGCAGAATTGCAAAGCGCAACAACCATTCCCAAAGTTCTCTCGGTTGAAACGTCTCTCTACGATCGTGAGCGAAGGGATCTGCCTCCGACGACATCGCCGGGAAGACCTTTCCACCTGACGCTTCAGCCAAACGATTAAGGAGCGGCCATCGGGTTTCGCTAGAAGCAAACTCTGGAGAGAAATTCAGACTGGTCCCAATCATTTGCGCCCCGACCAGCTCTCTTCCCTCCATGTGCATGAGATTAATGGTGTAAGCGCCCACAGCTTCCGCATCGAACCGCGCTTCATATCGCCCGGGCGCTGTCTGCTCCAATTGAAGCGCCTGGCCCTGACCGTTTGGATCGACAACCCGCGCGTTCAGTTCGAGAAAGTTCCGAAAGTTCCCGCTTTCATCTACCGCTTCGACTGCTATGACCCCACGTCCTTTGTCGATCGAGACTTCCGACGTAAAGTCACTATTCTCAACCCGCCGCAGGGCCCATTGCGCAACCTGAGACCAAAACTGCCGATAGTTCCCCCAGCTAAGCCATTGGTTCGCCCAGCGAGCCCGGGCATCCGAAGTAAAGGCGACAGCCCTCCCAAGACCGTATTGCCAGTGCGCCAGGAGCGGATCCCCACTCTCGGTCAATAAGGGAATCTCAGCCCGCCCTTTGCCAGTGGTTGCGACGTGTCCCAGCAATTGAGGGAAGTTTGTTCCCAACCCTCGGATCAACTCACTGTTACTCACTCGCTGAGGAACAAAGGGCACTTCAGAGATCGCTGATTTGAGAATCACAGCCGTCTCTTTAATAAAGATCTGCGGTAAGCGATCCGGCGATCGAACATCATAGAATCGCCCACGACCCCGATCCGCAATCCAACGCATCGTCTCAGGCCCTGCATGCCCCGCAATCAAAACCGTACTGACGGTAATCCGATTCCCCGTGATGGCAGCCATCAATTCTTCAGAAGGTGCGCCCGGATCACCATCACTGAATATGATCATATGCTTCAAATTCGCCGTCGTCTCCTTTAGCCCCTCAAAAGCCATCGACATCACATTTTGAAAACTTGGCAAATCCCCTTGATTCATCCCCATGATCTTAGCGCCGAGATTTTGTCCATCGCCGATCTTGGTCATCGGAAACAACCAACGATCTGTTCCATCCCACAAGACGATCCCAAGTTGGTCCTGCGGGCCCATCGCGTTCAACACCCCGATCGCAACTCTTCGCGCAACCTGGTTTCCGTTATTGAACTCCATTCCATGCATAACCATGGCAAGAGCACCTGAAGGGAGCACCTTCTTGCTGCTCAATTCCATGTCGAGTGGTAGTGTTCGCTCGAGAGCCGTTCCGCGATAGCCCCCGGCAGCATAGGCTTGATCTCCGCCGATGCAGACTAATCCGACGCCGAAATCCTTGACGGCGCTTTCGATTCGAGTCATGTGATCCGATCCTAGATCTCCCGCCGCAATATTGCTTAGGAAGATCGCATCATAACTCTGCATCTCCGCCAATGAGTCGGGAAATCCTGAAAGATCGGTTAAGACGACTTCCAGCTGGGACGATTCCAAGGCCGATACCAATGGCCGATCCTGTTCCGGGACGTCGGAGACAACTAGGATTCGAGGATCTCCGACAACGTTCACAAAATTGATGGCGCGATTATTCTGGGCGACTCGATCTCCCGCAGCTGCAATCTCAACGTCGTACGTATAGAAGCCCGAGTTCGGCAAGGTTTGAGGAAACGTGAACAGATTCTTTCCTGGTTCCATGTTCACATCCTGCTCACCCAAGAGACGGTTATTGCGAAACAAGCGAACCGTGGCGGGCCCGGATTCATCAGCCACGGCGAAGATCTTGGCCTCAAACGTCGTGCCTTTTTTAACGTTCCCCGGAAGCCCCAAGCGCTGCAGAGAGATGTCGTTCCGACGCTCCGCCCCCAAGGGGACCACATCAACGGATACGCCCAGCGGCTTGGCAGCTGCCACAGCGCTCAACGCGTCACCTAGATTCTCATTGCCATCAGAAATCAGAACCAGGCGCTTTTGACCATACTGAGGAAAACTCGCAGTCCCCAAACGAATCGCGGCGGCGATGTCCGTTCGATCCGTCTCGACAACCGCTTGAATCTTACCAATCTCGACGCGGTCTTGAACCATCTGCTCAATTCCAGTGTCGCTACCGAATACGATCACCCCCGCCTGATCCGTATCCTCTTTGCCTTGAACAGATCCGTTCACGTAGGCCAGAGACGCCTCCTGCTGATCGGCAGGAACGGACTGCGATCGATCCAAAAGATAGACCACGTTCAAGCCTTCGTTTGGCCGCAACCATTGGAGCCCCGCCATCGCAAAGACAAGCGCCACAACCACCAGCAAACGAACCAACAGGGAAAGCCACAGTCGCAAAGGGCTGAGCGAGGAGTCAGAAGAGCGAAAGAACCAAACGACCCACGGAACCGCAAAGAGCAGACACCAGAGGAAGGCGGGATTGGAAAACTGAAAACTCATGGCCCCTTCTCCCGTCTCACGAGCTTCTGTAAACGGTGATTGCCCGAGTCCGCTACCCAGAGATTCCCATCCCCATCCATGGCCAGGGACCAAGGATTGCTGAACTCTCCCAGTCCAGATCCAGGCCCGCCAATGATTTCTACGGACTGAAACGTCGGATCGAACACTTGAATGCGACTGTTTCCAAACTCACAAACAAACTGAAAACCATCAGCATCAATTTTAACATCGTAGGGGTAACTCAACTCCCCCACCCCATCGCCTGCCCGGCCATACTCCGCCACCGGCCTCCCTGAATCATCGAACACTTGAACGCGATGGTTACAGGAATCCGCGACAAACAAACGGTCCTGGGCGTCAATCCCAAGCCCCTCAGCCCGATTAAACTCACCAACCTTACGTCCCGCCGCTTCGACGTTCCATACGAGCCGAGTTCCCTCAGCATCAAAACGCTGGAGACGCTCCACCTGCTGGAACTCAGAGATGACAAGATCTCCCGACGAGTGCACACAGACGGATCGAGGAAAGGCAAGCTGACCGGGCTGAATGCCTCGACTCCCCCACTGATGCACCAACTCGCCCTCAACCGTGAAATGATTGACTCTCGCATAATGAGGTTCCACCACAATCACATGCCCGGAGGCGTCCCAGCCCATCCCCTTGGGGCGTCCGCGCTCCGTTTCAGGCATCTGCCAAAAACCGAGATACTCTCCGTCTCGATCGAACCGTTGGACCCGGCCCGTCATATCAACGGCAAACACGTCACCATCATCGGAGACAGCCACCGACCGCGGCTTATTGAACTGCCCCACACCCGTTCCCTTGAACCCAACGGGCACGATCTCATCAAAAAAACGGCTCTCAAATTCAGCAGTGTCGTTTTTTTCACCCCCGCATCCACTGGTCAAAAAGAGCAACCCAAATACCCACAGAGATGCGCGTTCAGCACGGAAAGTAACCCAGCTATATCGCACCAGCGTCCAGCAGACAGCCGGAGCAAGCCCTAGTAGGATCAGCAGAAAACAAGAGGCATTCACCTGGCTGTTGTGCCCATAATGCAGCAGATTAAAAATCCGTAGCCCCACTGTCTCAATCCCCGGCGGCACCAAAAAAATCAGCACCTCAACTTCCCAGACGCAAAACAGATACACCAGCCACCAGACCATCAACAGAGCTCCACCGACCTGAGGCCATAGACACAACCGTGCCCGATCCAACCTTGAGAGCCCTTCTAAACGCGATAAGCCCTCTAGCCCCGGATGCACCCCCTTCAGCGCAAGCCCCACACCGCTCACACCCAGGCCAAGAAACCGAAGAGAAAGTGCAGCTAGAATGGACAGGATTCCCATATCGAGCCCCCAAGCGTAAGCAGCGTTGTCAGCGACAGCGAAGTAGGCGCCAAAAAGCGTCCCCGGAACAACGAAAAAACTCCACGTAAAACGGCTCCAGCGAAACCGACTCAGCACGAGCCCTCCCATCACGACAGCGCTCGCAGCGGTCGCCGCAAATAGGCATGACGACCTGATAGCTCTAGAACTCGCAGCCAGTGCCGGCGACAAGTCTACCCAAGTCACCGGCGACAGCAGCAGATACCCCAGGGGCAGCCCTAGACTAATCCCAAGAACGAAAGCCGCCCCAAGACCGATCACCAAGGTCCACGAAAGCCCTAAGCTATTCCGAACCCAAGCTGCCTCCACATCAACTGAGTTTCCGTCCATTTCCCACTTCCAAGAACCTGAATACCAGCACACGAAAAGCGCTAGCAAGAGCAACGGCCAAGCCAACATCGAAACGACACCAAGGTTCAACTCCGTGTTGAACCGAACGAGGATTTCTTCAGCAATCACCCTTACCTGCAAGAGTCCTGGAACCGACAAATTATTCACCGCCAAAGCAAACACAAAAAGACTCCCCCAAAGAAGCGGCCCTTGTAATTGCCCCCAGAATAGCCGAGTAAACTCGCAACGTGACAAGAACGGGTCCACGCCGAAGCAGGCCTGCAAGATCGCCTTCCGACGCGCATACAGAAAAAAGAAGGGGATCGGCCAGAGGAGCGAGCCCAGGAGCAAGATTGCTCCCGGGAGAGAATACAGCCAAAGGTCAGAACCAGCCCCGACTCCACCGCCACTTCCCCAGAGTTCCATCCAAATCGACACCGACAGAAACTGAGGAAGCAAGAGGCAAATGGCGGCCGAGACCGAAATACTTCGGGCCAAACCACGTGACAGGATGCAAGTGCTCAAGAACATCAAAGTAGCCAGCAGGGCCGTCAGAAAAACGACTCCCAAGCCTAAAATCAATGTGTTCTGAAAAAGCACCCAGTTCATTCCTTCGCGCCACTACCGGGACTCGCCTTCTCGAAAAAACACGTCACCCAGCCATTTGTATGCATCGTCAAATTCCGGCATGACCCGATCCCAAGAAACCGACCAGAGTTCGTCCCCGTTCGGTTCCGTTCCCTCAAGCGCCCCCAACTCCTGCAACCGGGCGACAGTTTTGTTCCCCTGCAAATACTCGATCAACTTCAGTCCATTCTCTGCATGAGGTGCTCCGTCGACGAGCACCGCACTATTCCGGATCACGGGGAATCCCGCCACACGATCCACCATTCGAATCGGAAGCCCATTCCGAAGACCAACAGCGATGTCATCCGAATCAGTCAACCCGAGGGCAGCACGGCCTTGCCCTACCAAACGAACGACCGCAGAATTGCCGTCTACAACCAAGGCTTCATTCCTCAGCAGCTTGCGACACCAAGTCTCCCAACGCTCTTGGCCCCACTCCGCTCTGAGCGCTAGCAAATGAGTGATTGTCGTTCCATACAATGGATATGCGAGCGCTACTTTTCCTCGCCACTTCTCATCCACTAACTCGGCAAGGCTTGCGGGCACATCACCGCGAGCAACGAGATTCGTATTCACTACCAAGCGCCTCGTGCGATATCCGAACGTCTTCAATTCGGACTCCAAAGTGACTCCCATTTGGCACAGCCGCTGCACCATGAGTTCTTCGTTACTCCAGAACACATCACAACGAGGCCGTCTCGATTCCGCCTTTAACCGATTGATCAACCCCGTCGTTTTCACAGATTCGGAATCAAACAAAGGCAAGACTCGGATCCCAGTCTCGCGTTCAAAGTCATCTAGCACTTGGGACGCGTAGAGCTGATCCTGGGACGTGTAAACAACCACCACATCCTCATCCGGTTGAGAGCAACCGACCAGACTGGCGAGCAAGATACTCACAAGCCAAAAGACTTTTCCCACTCGCCTCATCACCTTCAAACCGTACGCCGATGGAAATACCACCATTCAACCATCAAGACCACGAGCGCCACCATCGCAATCCAACGCCAAATCTCCAAGTCAGCCCTGGCCCCCAGCGTTGCCTCCACCTGTTGCCCCCCATCCAATGAAAGCTGGGCCCGAGGCGACGTATCGCTTTCAGCAGCATTCAATAAGTTCGCCGCAAACTGAAATGCCTCCGAGCCCGCTCTCACCTGATAGAGGCCCCGTCTCAGCGTGTTCCCATAAACGAAGTTTCGAGATTCCGATTGATACTCAATCTCTTCTTCCGCTCCATCAGGCCCCACCACCGAGAGGCTCTCTTCCGCACTCTCGATCACCACTTGAATCGGCTTTCCTGTCTGAACATTGAGTTCTTCACTCTTGGCCAAAGACGGATTCAGCCACTGCACAGCATTCGCCATAAACATAGGAAAAGACACCCTCAGGGGCCACGTAGAACGAATCGTGTCAAATCCAATCCAGAGCCGTCGCTGGCCTCCTTGCTCACCGGCGATCACCAAGGGCGATTGCGCTGACTCCACGAGGCTTTCTCCCCAGAAAGGGGATCGCACATTGTAAGACTCAGCAATTTCAACGTCATCGAAGGTGACAAAACGCAGCAGTGGGTGGGCACTCTTCCAGTCAACGATCGTCGGCGCCTCAACCGTCTCCCAGGTTCCAAACCAATTGGAGTGCACCAGATTGATAGCCATCAGGTTTGATTCTGGCCACTCGAGCGGCTGAAGGTTATCCAAGAAAACGATATCAAACTCATCGGAACTGAATCCAATGTCATCGGTCACTGCCAGTTCGAGATCCCCCGCCGATCGAAGAGCCTTTTCCAAGAACCGATTTCCTGACGAGTAAAGTAACCCCTTGGCTGGCTGCGGAAGCAAACTGATCACGCGAACTTCGTTGTCGACGCCCAAGTCATCGTCAACATCCAATAATAACGAAAAGACACCGTTAGTTCTCTGGGAAGCAATAAAAGCGAGGGACCGAGAGCCCCCCCCTTCCAGACTCACCACCCGCGAGTCCACCATCCGATCGTCCAGCTTCAACTGGGCTACAAAGCGAAACGAATTCGTTGAGAAGTTGACGACATTTGAGAAAATTGCCCGTGTTGTAGGATCCTCGGGGTTCGGCCGAACATCCATCGAAACGAGGCCCACATTGTTTCCCCGTTCGCCAACTTGATGGTAACTCAGAGCAAGCTCACTCTGATCCAAGTCCCCGAGATCCGAAACGGCCCCGTCTGTTAGCAGGTGCACCTCTGACGAAGGGTGGTCCTTCACCAAGTTCTTTGACAACTCGAGAGCTTCCATCATTTCGGTTGGTCCATCCGTCACCTCGATGGAGCGAATCGCCCTCCGAAGAACAGCTTTCTCGGAGGTCGGCGACTGAACCACAGCCGTCTGAGCTCCCGCAACCACGATCACCATCTGATCAGAATCTCGAAGTGCATCCACAAGCTCCAGCGCCTTCGTTTGCGCCGCGGCAAAGCGCGTGGGGGCCACATCCGTGCTTTGCATTGAAGCGGACGAATCGATAACCAGAACCTGTAAGGCTCCTCCGGTGAGCTGATCTGAGAAAAACGGCCGTGCAAGAGCAAACACAGCCAAGAGCAGCACCAAGATCTGCAGAAAAAGCAGGAGATTCCGACGGAGTTTCTGGAAGGGAGCGTTGGCCTGCGAGTCGGTCAGAAAGCGTTGCCATAGGACCGTACTCGGCACCAGATGGACCTTCCGCCGGCGCTTCAGCAGATAGAAGAGGATCACCACAGGAATGGTGAGAGCAAACCAAAGAGCCGATGCCGAAAGGAAACTCATAACGAGAGCAACAGCTCCAGGCCTAGCGCCAAAGATCCCCTTCTTTCATCTGTTTGAGTAGGAGGTCTTCGATGGAGCAATCCGATGAGACCGACCAAAACCCGACCCCGCGCGCGCGACAAAAATCCGCTAGCTGCTGAATGTAGGCAGCAGTCGAAGCTTGGTAGCGACTCAAACGAAACTTACCGAAGGTCACCTCTCGAGCTGCACCGGTCTCAGCGTCGACGAACTTCAGATCTCCAAACACGGAAGGATTCAATTCCTCCGGTGACAGGACTTGCACCACCATGACTTGAAAGCCTCGCGAGAGTAACGCCTTTAGCCCATCCTCGTAGCCGGACTCATCCAGAAAATCACTGACCACAACCGCCAACCCAACCTGTCGAGTTTCAATCGCCCCCCTGCGGAGCTCCTCGTTCAGATCAGCACTTGCGCCTGGCACCAGGTGCGTGAGCTGCTCAAACAAGCCCAAGGACGACTGCCGCCCTCGGACACTTCGCAACGCCGCGTAGCGAACGCGGTTAGCTTCAAGCATCGGGAACGAGCGAACGCTCACCCGATCAAACCCACTGAGAGCAACATGAGCAACAGCAGCCGTTATCTGCCGAGCAAAATCAAACTTACTCGGGGTCCCAAATGCCATCGACTCGCTAGAATCCAGAAACAAAGTAACGGGTAACTCGCGTTCCTCTTCGTAAAGCCGAATGAACAGTCGATCCAACCTCCCATAGAGACTCCAGTCGAGATAGCGCAAATCATCTCCCGACACATAGTTCCGGAAATCAGCAAACTCCACAGAGTGTCCACGAGCCCGACTTCGGCGTTCGCCTCTCAATGAACTTTTTGCGACTCGCCTCGCCACCATCTGCAACTGCTCCAGTCGGCGTAGCAATCCGCTGTCTAGTAAAGAGTTTTCCATCTCCAAGCACCATCATTCAGAGGCCCGCCATGGCTGTCCACCAAATCTTTTCGACGCCATATCCATAGACCACTCCCCTCGCAAAAACGCATGATTCTTTTTAAAAAACCAAAAACCTCAATTCGTCAGTTGCGAGCAACCCAATCATGGCCCAGAATCTTGTTGAGATATGGACGTTAAGAACCTTGCCGATGTTCCGGCCTTCATCACCAAGGACGGGTCTGAAATCCGAGAGCTGTTGGCCTACCGGAATTCAGGCATCAAGAACCAAAGCCTAGCCGAAGCGCGGGTCCCTGTGGGTTCAGCAACTCAAGAACACTACCATCCAAAAACTGAGGAAATCTACTACATTACTGCCGGCAACGGGAAAATGGATATCGAAGGCGACACCCAAGATGTGAAAGTGGGCGACGCCATCGCGATCCCGCCGGGCAAAAAGCACAAACTCTGGAATACGGGAGAGGAAACACTCACTCTCCTCTGTTGCTGCGCCCCCTGCTACGAACATAGTGACACCGTCATCACTGAAGAACTCTAACCGATTGAGCACGTGAGTAATCCCAACCAAATTCGTCTCTTTATCAAACCCTACTGTGGCTGGTGTCACGAGGCCGTGCAGTGGCTCGACGACAAAGGAATTCAATACCAAACGCTCGACGTCATCGGCGACCAAAGCGCGATGGCCGAGATGGTGAGACTTTCCGGTCAGACCCTGGCCCCGGTCATTGAGGTCGATGGAGCCGTTCTGGCGGATTTTGATGTCGATCAACTCGACCGCTTCTGGAAAGAGCAAACAACCGACTAGACGCCAGCCATGAGCATCGCCCCCCCAACTTCACAACCGACCGAGCCCCCCCGTCAGCGACTTCCGGAATGGCTTCGGCGCCCCCTTCCCGTCAGCCCCGTCTTCGCCCAGACTCAATCGCTCCTGGATGAACTCGACCTCCACACGGTGTGTGAGAGTGCCAAGTGCCCAAACCACTGGGAGTGTTGGAGCAAAGGGACGGCTACCTTCATGATCGCTGGAGATCGTTGCACGCGCGCTTGCGGCTTCTGCGCCGTTTCCGTTGCCAAACCATTTCCACTGGAAGCGAACGAACCTGAACGCGTCGCCGAGGCCACGGCCCGTATGAAACTGAAACACGTCGTCATCACAGCGGTCGCACGGGATGACCTCAAGGACGGCGGAAGCGCCCATTTCGCAAAGACGATTGAAGCTGTCAGAGCCAAGAACCCGGGGATTGTCATCGAAGTTCTAACCCCCGACTTCAACGAGAAATCTTCCTCAATCCAGGCCGTCATCCAAGCCCGGCCTGAGATCTTCAATCACAACATGGAAACCGTCCGGCGCCTGACACCCAGTGTCCGGTCAAGGGCGATGTATGACCGATCGCTCGAGGTCTTGAGGACGGCGAAGGAGGTCGCTGACTACCAGCTCGTCACGAAATCAGGAATCATGCTCGGACTGGGAGAAAGCGACGACGAAATCGAGGAAACGATGGATGATCTCCGCCGAGCGAAATGCGATATCCTTACCATGGGTCAATACCTGCAACCCAGTCGTTGCCACCTTCCCGTCGCGGAGTACATCCAACCGGAGAAGTTTGACTCATTGCGGGAAACGGCGCTCAGCAAAGGCTTCCTTCACGTCGCCAGCGGTCCCATGGTGCGCAGTTCCTACCACGCCGAGGAGTTCCAAGTGCCTACTGCTTAAACTTGGGCAACTGGACGAGGACTCTCAACGTGTAGTAGAGCAGGACGGAGCAAAAAATCGCGGCGATAATGGCCGCAATCCACTTGATAATCTTGGTCTGCCAGAGCAAGCGCGTCTGATCATCTTCGTGCGCCGCTTGGAACAAGCCAATTTCCTCCTCGATCCGCCGCTCCGCAGCTTCATCGCGCAATGCGATCAGTCGCCAGCCACCAACCCCGCCCTTAAACGCTGCGGGAAGCCGATCAACATCGTCGGCACTCATCGGTTCAAAGCCAGCTTCATCCCAGAATGTGGACTTTTCCTGCGTCCACACACGATGAACGCCTCCATTGGAGGCCATGAGCTTAAGTCGATTCCAAAGCTGGGGTTTGACCAAAGCCTCGGTCTCCGCGTGAGTATACGCCTCGTAATAAACCCGAGCATCTTTACCGATAATCTGAAAACCTAGAGCTCCGATCAATCTCCCGTCCAAGCCCTCGACGAGTTGGAATTCTGTCAGATGCTTTTCGAGTTCGTGTGCCGGCAACATTGCCGTCTGCCAAAGGCCTCTCAGCGCCGGCAAATCGTCAACCGTTGCCCGACGAGCATGAAAACTGATTTCATTCATGGCAGGAATTTATCAGCGTAAAAACGAGCTCCCCAGCACTGCCGCCACATAGACCGCATAGTAAGCAATCAAAATGCTCCCCTCGCGCTTGGAAATCTTTCTTTCGGAACAAAGCATGACCAGCACGATGACCATTCCTAGGAAGAGTGCGGGAAAATTCAGCAACTGCGTGACTCGATCCATGGTCACAACATTGAAGGAAGCCGCACCGCCCACAATCAATGTCAAGTTCGCCACATTCGCTCCCAGAATATTCCCCACCGCCAAGTCCGATACATTCTGACGCGCAGATGAGATCGCCGTAACGAGCTCCGGCAAGGAAGTTCCAACGGCTACAATCGTCAATCCAATAATGATTGACGGCACGCCCATCGCCTCGGCGATCCCGGTTGCCGAATCAACCAAGAAGCGACTTCCAATCGTCACCATAACCGCCCCAGCTAGGAAAACCAAAGTCGTGCCCTTCCGACTCTCTAACCAAGGGTTCCCCGCCGTCGCTTCGGCCTCAATACTCCGAGCCTCCGCCAATTCCTCTGGACTTGCGGTCCGCTTGTGATGCATGAAATCGAAGATAAAGTAGATGGTCCCCATCGCGACGAGCGCTATTCCAAAGGTCTTGGATAACTCCAAGCTCCAGGTCAGCACCACCAACAGCCCCCCAAAAAAGAACATCGCAATGAGTGGTATTTTCAACTCACTGGGGTGCACACCAATACTTCGAATGACGGCCATGATCCCCAAAATGAGGCACATGTTGCACATACAGGAACCCACAGCATTCCCGACAGCGAGACCGGATTCCCCCTTCATGCCGGCGACAATGGAAACCACCAACTCAGGCGACGTCGTCGCCAAACTGACTAAGGTCGTTCCAATCACGACACGCGGCACATTGAGAAAGCCGGCGATGCGAACACTCGAGGCAACAAAGAGATCTCCGCCCTTGATAATGAGCCACAGCCCCACAGCTAAAAGAAGCACATCAAGGATCATCAGATTCGCCTCCTCATCACCAAACTCAACTGTCTACCAACGATCACAACTATTCATCCGACCTTTCCCTGAAGCCGTGAGAAGCGGCAGTCAGATGAACGCCCCAATTCACAAACCCCATTCGGAGACCGGAAACGAGCTAGAGCTTTCACAAACCTCACGCCAGGTCAAGCGGGATTCCCAAAATCAACAAAATGGTGACTTCTTCGATTACAGCCAGATCGAATCCCTTCTCGCTGCAGCCGATGCAGGCGATTACGCTATAGAAAGCCGATTGGCAGGGCTCCAATGCCCGCAATACCCCGTCCGTTCATTCCGAAGGAGACTCTTTCAGTTTTACGTAGCCATTCCCTCTAAACCACTCTACCGCGTCCGCAAATGCCTCATCGACAGGAGTTTGCGGCAATCCAAGCTCCTCAATCGCCCGAGTTGGATCAAACCACATACGATACTTGGCCATTCGGACACCCGCTAGAGGCGCTTTGGGCGGTTTTCCTGAAATCTTGGACAGCCCTTCGTCAAAACAGGCAGCCAACCAAGCCACGGAGTAAGGGACCCGAAGACGAGGGGCTGGCAAGCCCGTGAGGGACTCTAACATCTTGAGCGCTGCCAACATCGTGAGATTTCCCTCGCGGTTCCCTAAAATGTAGCGCTCCCCGACTCGGCCTTTCTCAGCCGCCAGAATATGCCCCTGAACAACATCTTTCACATGCACCCAGTTTAGTCCTGTGTCCACGTATCCGGGCATTTCTTTGTTCAAAAAATCTACGATGAGCTTGCCAGTCGGCGTGGGTTTCACGTCTCGTGGTCCGATCGGCGTGCTCGGATTGACGATGACCACCGGATGCTTCGCCCGCGCTCGTTCTGAAGCGACCTTCTCAGCCTCCCACTTCGAACGCTTGTAATGATTGGACAATTGGGCTTCAACGACAGGGGCCGATTCATCGGTCGGCTCGTATCGCCCTTCCCTCAAAGTCGGCAAACCAATGCAGCCCACCGTGCTGGTGTAGACAATTCGCTGGCACCCAGCCTTGATGGCTGTATCCAAGATAAGACGCGTACCATCCACATTCGCAGCATACATCGGGCTGTAGTCTCGCAACCAAAGGTGGTAACTCGCAGCAACGTGAAAACACCATTGGCAGTCGGCCAGAGCACGTTCATATCCGCTCGGCTCTAGCAGGTCGCCCTGCAAGAGATCACAATCGACCCCAGCCAGCCCACGAAGGTCGCTCTGCTTTCGCACCAAGGCCGTGACCCGATGCCCTTGCTCAGCCAAGCCTCGGACAAGATTCGCCCCCACAAAGCCTCCAGCACCGGTAACGAAGCATTTCATCTGCCCCTAGTGTCAGCCTTAAAGTCTGTTTTTCAACCTAGAATCCCACAGTCCGAGAAACACTCAAAAGCTTGATTTTCGTCCCACAATCGATTACCTTTTTCCGACTCCGACGGATCCAAACCCGACAGAGTTGTTCAGACAAGGAGAACAAACACCAATAACACCATGAAAAAGAACTGTACACTTGTAGCCATCCTTTCACTGTTTTTGATGCTCCCAAGCACCGATGCCTGGGCCAAGAAAGACAAAGCGCCCAAGTCACGTCCCTTCAAAGCTCGCTTCTCAACCGAGTTTTTCAATGCTGACTTCAATCCAGCCACCTTCATTTTTACCACTGTGGTCGAGGGTTCAGGGAACGCAACCCACCTGGGCGAATGCTCATTCAAGGCCATCCACTCCTTCGCATTCACGACCCCAACGATGACCGAGGGTGTGGCGTGGAATGGCGCTCTCGAACTCGGAGCCGCAAATGGGGATATTCTCAATGCAACCTACGTTGGCGACATCGTCCCTTCAGGTGATCCCGAGATTCCTTTCCTCCTTCTATTCACGATCACTTTCGACGGTGGAACAGGACGGTTTAGCGAGGCCTCGGGCTCCGCTGACGTGATTGGGCTGACGACGATCGAGCCGGATCCAAGCAACGGATTATTCAAAGGAACGTCAGAGTTTACTTTCGACGGACAGATCCAATACTAAGTCCCATCTCACTAGACTCACAGCAGCCGTCCAGGGCTCCGTCCCTGGACGGCTGAATTGTTTTTCCCTATCTCGTGCCCAAAACGCACGACTTAAACTACGGGACGCTGATCACATCGTGTTTTCCATTGCGCGCCTCAATGGATTCGGACACCTTCGTCACGCGCTAACCCGTAAGGACCGCAAGATGACAATCGAGATCGCCATCGTCTTCACATTGCTCCTGGCCAGCTTCGTAGCCATGGCGACCGAAAAGGTTCCACCGGACATCGTCGCCCTAGGCGCCATGGCAACGCTTCTCGGGTTCCAAGTGCTCTCACCGGCTGAGGCCTTTCAAGTCTTCAGTAACGACGCGGCAATCGCTGTAGCGTGTATGTTTATTCTGAGCGCTGGACTGGAAAGAACGGGTGCGTTGGATCGGATCGGAAGCCGGGTCGATGCCCTCGTGGGCCAATCTGACTGGTCTATTCTCGTCGTTCTACTGCCCCTCGTCGCGTTGACCTCCGCCTTCGTCAACAACACTCCGGTGGTTTTGATCTTTCTTCCCATCGTTACCACTCTTGCCGCCAAGCGCGGCATCAAGCCATCCAAACTCCTAATCCCACTTTCCTTTGCCTCCATTCTGGGGGGCTGCTGCACCCTCATCGGAACCTCCACCAACCTTCTCGTCAGTTCAACTGCGATTGAATTGGGACAGAGCGGATTCTCGATGTTCGATCTTGCCCGGATCGGAGTCGTCGTGGCTGCCGCAGGAATCTTCTATCTCCTCACGCTGGGACGAAAACTTCTTCCCGCGCGGGAAACACTCGCGTCGATCCTACAGTCTACGGAGAGCAAGAAGTATCGGACGGAAGCAGTTATTCTGGAGGACTCCCCTCTCATCGGAAAAAAACTGGTCGACACGCCCATCAAAGATCTTCCCCATTGCCGAGTGCTAGAAGTGCTTCGAAATCGTGAACCGCTCCCGCTCGGACTCAATGAAATCATCCTGCAAGAGGGCGACCGCATCCGACTGAGTATCGTGATGTCATCCGTCGTCGAAATCAAAAGCCTCGATGGAATTGAGCTTCTACAGTCCGATGACATCGGGTTGGCCGTAATTGATACCGAAAAGACGGTTGTCGTCGAGGGCATCGTCAACCCCCAATCCCGCTTCGAAGGCTACACCGTGCGAGCGGCAGATCTGAGGCGCCGCTACGGCATTCGCGTCCTGGCTCTCCACCGCCGCGGCGTCAATCTTAGAAACAAATACGAAGACACCCGACTTCGAGTGGGTGATACGCTGTTATTCGAGGGAACGGAATCAAGTATTCAACGACTCCAGGACAGTCGAAATTTTCTCGTTCTCGCTCAAGAGGCACAAGCGATCCCCCGGCGAAGCAAACAACGCTACGCCGCTGGAGCTGTTCTGGCAGTCGTGATCCTCGCCACGCTTACCTCCGTGCCCATATCTGCCTTGGCTCTCATGGCCGCTCTCTTCATCGTTGTCACTGGTTGTTTGGAAAATGATGAGGCCTACCGGGCCATAGACTGGCGACTGATGTTCATGATTTTCGGCATGCTCTCGCTGGGGCTTGCCCTCGAGAAATCAGGGGGAGTTGCCCTGATTGCGAACAGCATACTCACCCTATCAGGCAGTCTGGGAGCGATGGGAGTGTTGTCGCTCGTCATCTTAACGTGCTCCGCGCTCACAACCTTTATTTCTAACAACGCCGTTGCAGTGATGGTGACACCAGTGGTGATTCAAATCGCTGCCACGATGGGCGTGGATTCAAAACCCTTTTTGGTTGGAGTGGCTCTGGGCTGTTCCGCTTGCTTCGCCACGCCCATTGGTTACCAAACCAACACCCTCGTGTACGGTGCTGGCGGCTATCGCTTTTCGGATTTTGTCAAAGTTGGGATACCGCTCAACCTTCTCATTTGGATCCTGGCGAGCTTGTTGATCCCGTTCTTATATCCGCTGACTCAGCCTTAACCTCCCGCCACGATCCGAACAATTTCCAGGGAGTCGCCGTCGGAGAGTTGACGCTCAGAGAATTCCGATGGCGCAACCGCTTCACCATTTAATTCCACCACGACACTTCGGGGCAGAAGATCCCGCGCAAGCAGGAAAGCTTCAATCGTGCACGGCACATCGACCGGACAAGGTTCTCCGTTGGCTGTGACAGAGCCTTTCACGCCTTTGGAGCTTGATTCTGGTAGAATTTCTTCTCCCATTTTTTTTGTTTCCCATCGGCTTCCTTGAGCCACGGTGTTTTGGCCGCCAAACGGAGGAGCCCTTTGACCCATTGATCGTGGGGCGATCGCATGGGCCGCACGAAATCAACGAACAGCACGACCCGATACCCGTCCGTATCGTTCCAAACTTCGTGGTTATAGGTGTCATCAAAGATCAAGCTCTTCCCTTCCTCCCAGTGACAAATCTGGGTTCCAATTCGAATTCGACACGCCTCTTTTGGCTCCGGCACGATCAAGCCGAGGTGATACCGTAAGACCCCATTGAAGGCCCCACGATGAGCCGGGATGTGTTTATTAGGAGAAAGAATCGAGAAGAACGCCGTTTGGATATTCGGAATCTCTTTGAGAGCCCGCATTGTCATGGGGCACTGCTCCTGATTCTTCCGACAATCCATTCCCAGCCCAAGGAGGAAAAAGGTCTTCCATTGGTTGTCGGTGGTGATGGTTCCCGCCTCCGACAGAATTTCATGAAAACTGGGCATCGACTCTCGTCGAGCCATAATGACATCAAGCTCCTCGCGGATTGCCCGCCAATGCTTTTCAACCCGAGCTGCCCAGGAAAAAGTCCCAGAATCATAAACGGCCACATCCGGATGAATCGAATGTTTGGCCACCCAAGATTCAACCGTATTTCCAAGAAAGCGGCCCATTTTCACGCCTATGTGGCGCGGCGGTTTGATGCGGTGCTGCCGACTCGCCAAGGGATTGTCAAAATCGACCTCTGCTTTGGGCGGTGATTCTAATTTCTCAGTATCTTCAGGACTACGGTCACTCATTCACTCAACGAAAACAGACATTCTAAGGGCATCTAGCCATTTGGAGGCCAAGCCACAGGCTCCAGCATACACTCCAATTCAACCAAATAACCACTCTCAAAAAATTCTTTCCCCCAAAGCGCAAAACAACGCTTGCAATTCATTTCGCCGCTAGTAAAACTGGCTCCCGCATTTGGATGCGAGTGTAGCTCAGTTGGTAGAGCGTCACCTTGCCAAGGTGAA
>CAYFGX010000013.1:0-151097 GCA_964342405.1 uncultured Verrucomicrobiota bacterium
GAAAATTTTGCCCCCCATGGGGGGCAACTCATCGTCAAGCCTAACGGCTTGCCAATAAAACAACTAAAGCACAGAGTAACGAACCAAGAGAATCCGCTGTCCAACGAACTCAGGACACTTCATCCTGGATATTCACGTCTATCCAGATCTTGTCGGCTGTCTCAATAGAGCGGGATCTGGGAATGGTTTTTGGGTGCCTTGAAATCCGGTCGATCAAGCTGGAGTCCTGACTTCGGAGTTTGCAATCTCTGATGTGACGCCGGTTCGCCTGCGCTTCCAGACTGTGACTCCCAGGAGCCCTAAACCACTTACGAGAGCCCAGTCATGTGGTTCAGGAACGGCGGCCGCCATCGGTATGAAGGTGAGGCTTGGGGAATCCAAAACTATCGTGGGGACATCGTCATAGCCGTCGTTGAAAAAGGATTGACCTAAACCTCTATTTGTGAAGGACTGTGAATTGAGAACTATTGCGTTGCTGTAGGGGTCTGCGTTTGCGGTTATCTCCTTATTCGAATCACTGAGGTTCTGAGAATCCCTATCCCAGTTGAAAGTGTTAGATGCCGGATCAGGTTTGCTGGGGAAGAACAGCTCTGGTGGCCCTGGATCGCCATCTGGGCCATTCCAAACGATATCAACCCCGTCGATTTGAGCTGAGTCAATAGACAAGAGTTCAAAACTTACTGTTCCTGATCCCTGGGTGTCTGCGTATTCGCCGTCTGTGGTTAAGGTCCCGGTAACCGTCTTCTGCTGGAAGCCGTCGAAAAGGTCGATGCCACTCTGTTCGTAGCTCCACAGGATGGCGGCTGAGAGGTTTATGTGATTCAGTCCGGTTAGAACGATGGTGAGTAGGAGCCTTTGATATCTGCGCTTCATATCTGTGTTTAGAATTATTTGAGTTTGCGAAAACCCGTGGGCCTGATTTTGTGCAGGTTTGTGAATGTGTTTAGGAGTAGTTGAGAGTAGACGAGAAAACTGCGTCTGTGGTTAGGGTCCCGGTAACCGTCTTCTACTGGCCGTCGAGAAAGTCGCTGCCACTCTGCTCATAGGTCCAGAGAATGGCTGCTGGGAGCTTGGTTCCAACGCCGGTCAAGATGATGGAGAGGCATTTGCAGAGGAGGATTGGTCGTTTCATTTTCGAGTGGGAGTCTATTGCTTGCGATGATCTCTTGTGCTCAAGCAGCAGGAATGCCAAGGCTGATGGATTCGTTTTGAAAGTGTCGTAAGAAGTGGAATGTGCGGTTGATTACTGTGGGTTTTTGCCGAACTGATTTTTTCGGGCTGAGTGTTAAAAGTAGTAAGCGCTTTGTAAAACGCTAGTAGCGCGCTAGTAGCTCGCTACTAGCGTTTAGGGTGCTCGTCTGTTGCGGATCCTTAGTCTGTGTCCATTCGTGATCGGTGGTTAAGATCGTCCAAGCCAGGTCATGGGGGCGGTTTCCTGAAGGGTTCCTCTTTCCAAGAGGCCTTCTACTGTGAACCATGCCCCTGTTTTGGTGGTCTGAGGCTTCCGATGTCGTGTAAGGGGTTGAATTGGCCCTAGATAGGAGTTGCTCAATCGGTCGTTCGACGCGAAAAGAATACCAGAAAAGCGGAGATCGATTCAGGAGGGTTTTTTTCGGAAAGGTTCTGGTCGCGGGATCTCGTTTTTCTCGGCATTCACGTCCGAAAGAAATCAGGCTTATGGCGAATTCTGTGGCGCTCGGAGGAGAGCAGACGAAGGAAAGACAGGGAAATGTGAGTTCAGCGCTGCGTTGGCCTTTTCTCGTCAACCTGTTCCTTGGGGTGGGGTTGCTCCTAGGATCGATCGGCAATCTCTCAGGTAGTACTCTCGGTTTTGAGGAGGACGAGGACTTCGCGCTCGGCCCCGTTGAGTTTAGCGGGCTAGACGGAGTGGTCTCGGAGGGCCTTGTGCTCGAGATTGAAACGAGTGATGAGAATCACGGGCAAGTGCTCGCGATTCGATCTCCGGCGGGAGAGGGTGTGTTCGGCCTTCCTCTCGTAGATCCGACGCGGGGAGAAGTGTTGGTGTCTCTCGAATTCGCTGGTTCCGGACAAGGGGGAGAGCGGATTGAGCTGGGGGCACTGAGTTTAACATTACCCGAAGAGGATGGCGCGCCTCAGTGGCAGAAGCTGGAGTTGCTCGTGGCAAATGGCTTCTTCGAGGTGTTCCTGCAAGGAGAGTTTGTGGAAGCACTTGATCTTTCACGCGGGCTTACTTTGCGGTTCTTGCCGGGCACTGGAGTGATTCGTTTGGACGAACTGACCTGGGAGTCCTTCGCTTTTGGTAACCCGAGCGGAATCGCGGCCCTTCCACCCCTGCCGCCACTCAATCCAGGCGGGGTATTTCGCGAGGTATGGTTGGGGATTCGCGGATCCGGTTTGAAGAATCTGAAGACGCATCCGGATTTCCCTGGCGCACCCGCCTTTTCAGATGTCTTGCCTGATTTTGAAGCCCCAACGAAATGGGCCAACACCTATGGGACGCGGCTGCGTGCCTTGTTGAAAGCGCCCGCTACGGGGAACTACACTTTCTGGATTGCGGGTGATGATCAATCCGAGTTGTATTTGGGCACATCCGCTGAAGCGTCTTCAAAGGTCTTGATCGCATCGGTGCCGAGTTGGGCTCCGGTTCGGGGTTGGGATAAATTTCCTGAGCAGCGCTCGGCTATGATCCCATTGGTCGAGGGGCAGGAATACTACATCGAAGCGTTGCATAAAGAGGGTTGGGGCGGAGATAACCTAGCAGTCGCGTGGAGTGGTCCGACCGTGGCAGATCGGCAAGTCATTGCCGGTGCTTTCCTCCAGCCATTGCGAGAAGGCCCAGCCTACGCTGGTAACCCGTCATTCGTTCTCAATGCCGGACCCGACCAATACATCTACCTGCCTCGTCAGGAGTTCGTCCTTTCTGGGAAGACCTTCAATCTGGGAGGCGGTGACGAGGATCCTTCCGTCCAGTGGCACTCGGTTGGACTGTCCGGAGCCAACATCGAGACACCCGATCAATTGGAAACCAAGGTTTGGGTTCCAAGCTTTGGTGAATATGTGTTTGAGCTCCGTTCTAGCATCGACGGACAGGCCTACAGCGATTCCGTAAAGGTGACGGTTTATCCCGCCCTGGCTCCCGATGTGGGTGGCATCACACGGGAAGCCTGGTTGGGGATCAAGGGATCGGGAGTGGATGCGTTGAGCAATGACCGGCGCTTTCCGGCTTACCCAGACGTGGTGGATCAATTGTCTGCCTTTGTGGGACCGGTGAATTGGGCCAATCAGTACGGCACACGCGCTCGGGGTTATGTTCATCCTCCCGTCAGCGGCAATTATCGTTTCTGGATTTCTGGGGATGATTCAGCCGTGTTGAAGCTGAGTCCGTCCGCCAATCCAGAAGACGCATTCGTGATCGCCTTGGCTCCCAAAGGGACTCGCTTGCACCAGATTGATCGTTGGGGTGAGCAGCAATCAGAACCGCAGTATTTAGAAGCCGGCGAGCGTTACTACATTGAAGTGATGCAGAAGGATAACTGGGGAGGAGATCATTTCTCGGTCTTCTGGCAAGGGCCCTTGCAGCCGAAGCCAGAACTCTTGAATGGTGAGTTTCTGACGCCGTTTGAAGCTTTCCCGGACTTTGATCCTGCAGCGACTTTGCTGGCGCTGGCTGGAAAAGATCGCGTGCTCCATAGCCCGCGGAGAGAGTTGAGACTGAGGGGAGGATACCGGTATTTGCAGAACTCGGATCGAGAACCGAGTCCGACATGGTCAGTGCTAAGCGGTGGGCCAGGTGTTGTGATTGAGAATCCCGCTGCATTTGGAACGACGGTTCGTTTTCCCGGAGAGGGCACGTATGAACTCCAGCTTGCTTTGGACGATGGAATTGAGAGCGCCGTGGATACGGTGATCGTTGAGATTCAATCCGCGATCTCGCCCGATGTTGGCGGACTCACCCGAGAAGTTTGGTTGGGCGTTCGGGGGCGTGGAGTGAACGATCTGATCGAAAGTGGTGCGATGAACAGTCCGGCGGACATCGTGGACGTGGTACCGGACTTTGAGTTGCCCTCGAATTGGAATGACGACTACGGCACGCGACTGCGTGGGTATCTAATCGCTCCAGAAACGGGGCTGTTTGATCTTTGGATTGCGAGTGATGATTACTCCGAACTCTGGTTGAGCCCCGATGATAATCCAGCCAACGCAGTCAAGGTGGCGTCTCTAACGCAATGGGTGGGCATTGAGAATTGGGATCGTCGTTCTAGTCAGCACGCTGAAGGAATCGAACTTGTTGCCGGTCAGCGTTACTACGTGGAAGCCCTTTTCAAGGAGTCGCGAGGTGCAGACTATTTCGCGGCCGCTTGGCGAGGTCCGGGGATTCCTGATCGGGAAATCATTTCCCAGAGCTATTTGATTCCTTTCGAGCCCGCGCCTGCCTATCTCGGTGAGCTTCAGATTTTGCTCGAGGGAGACGGGTTCACTTACTGGCCAAACGATCGCATTCCCGTGGCGGCAACGGTCTTTGATTTGGAAGAGGGACCATCCGACGTGACGGTGCAGTGGGAGGAGGGTGTCGCTGGATCTGGTGTGAGTTTTACTGCACCCAACGGCTTTGAGACGGAGGCGATCTTCCCTGGCCCTGGCGACTATGTGTTACGTCTGATCGCAAGCGACGGACTTCATGAGCGGAAGGCTGAATTGTCGGTGACTGTGCTTCCGCCTCTCTCTCCGGAGCTTGGCGGGATCACGCGGCATGTATGGTTCGGAATCGGGAGCAGCCAACTTTCGAAATTGACTCAGCACACTGACTTCCCCGGCAAGCCGTTCTTGCGTGATGTGCTTCCTCAGCTCGCGACGCCAGTTAATTGGTCTGATTCTTATGGAACTCGGCTGCTGGGCTATCTGCACGTGCCAGAATCTGGCGAATTCACGTTTTGGATTTCTGGTGATGATCAAAGTGAGCTGTATTTGAGCTCCGATGCGGATCCCTCCAACAAGGAACGAATCGCGTTTGTAAAGGGATGGACCAAGGTCGAGCAGTGGAATCGATACGAAGACCAACAGTCTGAACCGATCGTCTTGACGGCGGGCGAACGGTACTTCATCGAAGTCCTTAACAAAGAAGGAGGCGGTGGGGATCATGTGGAGGTGGCGTGGGAAGGTCCGGGGCTTCCTTCGAGACAGATCATTCACGGTGGCTTTCTCTCTCCCTTGGAGCCGGGGAATTCAACGAATCCCGATCAGATCCTGTTCGTTCACGCGGGGATGGATCAGGAACACTATCAGCCTAGCTCTCAGTTTTCAGTGACGGGAGCCTTTCGGTATATCCGATCGGGCGAGGGGCGCGCGCCGAGCTTTGAATGGCGGCATGTCTCTCCCGCTGCTCCAGGTGCGGTGACGATAGAAAACGCCCAGTCTCTAGAGACGACAATTCACATTGTCGAACCGGGACAACACGTGTTCGAGCTCACGGGGACGGACGGAGTGGACCGGCACACGGATCAAGTCATGATTGAAGTGTTACCGCCGTTGGCCCCGGATACTGGGTGGGTGAATCGCGAGATCTGGTTGGGAGTTCGAGGGAAGACCATCGAATCTCTACTCGAATCTGAGCGATATTTGGGTAATCCGACCATCAGCGATGTGATTCCCCAGTTGGAAACACCCTCGAATTGGGCGAGTGACTACGGCGGGCGCTATCGGGGCTACCTCCATGTTCCCGTTTCCGGTGACTATACTTTCTACGTATCGTCTGATGACTATTCGGAGCTTTGGTTGAGCTCGTCCGCCTCCGAATCTGACGCCTTAAGAGTGGCGTTTGTGAATAGTTGGAATCGTCAGCGAGATTGGTTTCGCAAGCCCTACCAATCTTCGGGACCCGTTCGCTTAGAGGCTGGTCAGCGCTATTTTATTCAAGCATTTCACAAGGAGGCCGGCGGATCCGATCACTTTGCGGTTGCCTGGACCGGACCCAAATGGACTGAGCCGCGGGTGATTCAGGGCAGCTTCCTATCGCCCGTCGCTCCCGCGCAACCGTTTGATGGTCAGATTCAACTGCTCACGGCTGCGAGCTATGACCTGGTATGGCCGGATTCTGAGCTTCCGCTGCAAGGCTTGGCCTTTGACTTGAGCAAGGGGCCGCGTTCGCTCGACTTTTACTGGCAGGTTCTAAACGGGGGCGCCGTGTCGTTCACCGACCCAAGCTCGCAATTGACCACAGCTATTTTTGATACCCCAGGAGATTACCTCATTCGTTTTGGAGCGGGTGATGGTGTGAACAGTGCGTATCGGGATATTTCGGTGTCGATCGCACCACCGGCAGGAGCAGGTGAAAGTGGGCTGTTGCGAGAAGTTTGGTTGGATATGGGCGGTGTGCGGCTTTCGGATCTCGTCGGTAGTGAACGCTTCCCTGATGCCCCAACGTTTTCCGACGTGGTCAGAAACTTTGAGACGCCGCGAGACTGGGCCGATAATTACGGCACCCGTCTACGGGGATATTTGTATCCTCCGGAAACGGGCACTTATTACTTGTGGCTCTCGGGCGATGACTACGCGGATCTATACATCGGCTTGGATGGCACGGATGCGAATCCGGAGCGGGTGGCTTGGATCGAAGGGTGGACGCGATATCAGCAGTGGAATCGATATCCGAGCCAACGTTCGCGCGCTTTGGAGCTGGTCGAAGGTCAACGCTACTACGTGGAGGCGCTCCAGAAGGAGCGATCCGGACTTGATCACGTGGCAGTGGGATGGAGTCGAGCGGAAACTGAAACACCGACAATTATCCCTGGCGGGTACCTCGAGCCATTCGGTCCCGGGACGGTGTCGGATTCGAACTTGTTTGTATTCGCGGGTCCAGATCTTCACCTCTCATGGCCGCATCCTTTCGTGGAACTTGATGGGCTGGTGCACGACGTTCAACCTGGCCCCTATCAACTGGTGTCTGGCTGGGAAAATGCTGGTGGTGGCGACGTTCAGTTCACGCGCGATAATGATACCTCCGCGACGGCGATCTTCCCCGGTCCAGGAGACTACACTCTGAGGCTACAGGCAAATGACGGCTTGAATTCAGGTTCAGACGACTTGAATGTTCGGATTGATCCCCCGGCTTCGGCGAATTCAGGCCGCATTCTGAGAGAGGTTTATGAGGGAATCTCAGGGAGTCGACTTCGGCACCTCCATGCAGCGCCGAATTTTCCTGATGCTCCGGATGTGCGCCGGATCATCACCTCTTTGAAAGTGGGCCCTCGGTGGGGTAATAATTTTGGAACGCGGATTCGAGGTTTCATCCATCCCCCGGTCGATGGCGACTATCAGTTTTGGGTGTCGGGTGATGACGAGACTCAGCTCTGGATCGGCGAAGACGAGAGTGCGGACTCAGCTTATCCAATTGCCCGGGTTCCCAGTTGGACCCAAGTAGAACAGTGGGACAAATTCCCCGAGCAAGCCTCAGAGCTGATCCCGTTGCAGGGTGGGCGTCGCTACTACATTGAAGTGCAACACAAGGAAGGGGGCGGGGGAGATCATCTCGCGGTGGCTTGGAGTGGCCCGGGGCTTGGTGAACAGGAAATCATCAGTGGAGGTTTCTTATCACCATTTTCTGCCTCGGGAGATTCCGAAGCGCCGGTGATCACACTGAGCGGTCCCAGCACTCAGACGATTGTTTTGGGAACAGACTACGTCGAGCCGGGATATCAAGCTCTCGACAATGAAGATGGGGATCTCACGGATTGGGTAGAGGTCGTCGGCGAAGTCGATCCGTGGACACCTGGCAATTACTATATGGCCTACTCAGTCTTTGATTCTTCGGGTAATCATTCCGAGTTGGTCATGCGGCACGTGCGCGTTGAACGACCCGTTGGGTTTGGGACAAGTGCCTCATGGCCTCCTCCATCACCCCCTGGTTTCATTCCTCCGGTAGCCTCGGGTTGGAGTTTGCCTGTGGTGGCGAGTGCGCAGGATGCTGCACGTCTTTTGGCGCAAGGGACATTTGGTCCGACGGCCGATGAAATTCAGCATGTGCAGTCAGTGGGACATCAAGCGTGGATCGATGAACAAATGGCGCTTCCTCCAAGCTTGCACGTGGATCACCTTAGCTGGGCGATGAGTTTGTTGGGCGATGGCTTCTACGACTTTGGGCAGGATGTGATGGGAATCCCCTCGGTGACACCGCGAACGCCTCGAGTCGATGATCGGATGTATACGTGGTGGACACACGCAATGGAGGCTCCCGATCAATTGCGGCAACGGGTTGCCTTTGCATTGAGCGAAATTCTGGTTGTCTCCGATCGTAGTCCCGCACTGCAACGCTATCCACAAGCGGTCGCCAACTATTACGACATCATGGTTCGGAACGCGTTCGGCAACTATCGTGACATCATGGAAGAAGTCTCCTTGAGCCCAATGATGGGAATCTACTTAACCATCGTCCGGAGTTCGAAGGCGAATCCGGAAGCGGGGCTCTTGCCAGACGAAAACTATGCCCGTGAGCTCCTTCAGCTCTTCACCATCGGGCTGCACTGGCTGAATCCTGACGGGACAGCGCAAACGGATGGGGATGGAGATCTTATTCCTACCTTTGGCATGGACGAGATTCTCGCTTTCTCTCGGGTCTTTACGGGATGGACGTTCAGTGGTTCGAGTGAGTTCTTCTGGGCTCGAAATGATGAGATCGATCTCATGAGTCCGATGATGGCCTTTGAGGAGTATCATGACACGGAGCCCAAGACTCTTTTTGGTGGCGTGGAGTTGCCAGCGAATCAGACGGCCTATGATGATCTGTCGGACGCCTTGGATAACATCTTCCACCATCCCAACATGGGACCGTTTGTTGCCCGTGGATTGATTCAGAGATTGGTGACGAGTAATCCGAGTCCGGGCTATATCTATCGGGTTGCCTCAGCCTTTGATGACAACGGGCTGGGGGTTCGTGGTGATATGGCAGCGGTCGTTCGGGCGATCCTCTTGGACGAAGAAGCACGCGATCCGAGTCGAACCAACGATCCAGGCTACGGAAAGCAACGTGAACCCATCGTGCGTCTGTCTCATTTGATTCGGGCCTTCTACGAATTCCAGAGCGATAGTCCGCCCACCTTAGGACGTTTCGGCTTTGGTCGATCGTTGATAGGGCCGCTGGGGCAAGCGCCCGTGCATGCACCTAGTGTGTTCAACTTTTTCGACAAAGATTACAGCCCGGCTGGACCGGTTCAGGATGCCGGACTCGTCGCTCCCGAGTTTCAAATCACGTCTGAAGTGAGGGCAATCGATGGGGCCAACTATGTTCATCACGGGATCGACCGTGGCTTTGGCTCGGGCTCCGGTTTCGGAGATCGAATCTATCTCAATTTGGCCGCTGCGATCGCGGTTGCCTCGAATGTCGACGAGCTGCTCGACTATCTGGACTTGGTTCTGATGTCGAACATGATGCCGGCCGATATGCGTGAAACCTTACGGAGCACGCTCAGCGACATCGGACAGGATCCGAGATATCGAGCCGAGTCCGCCATTCAATTGATCATCACGTCACCACAATTTGTCATCCAACGCTAGAAGCACTATGAACCTAGAAAACAATCCCTTGTCCCGTCGTTCTTTTCTGGCCCAGGGCGCATGTGCGGCAGTCGGCTCGATGAGCTTACTTTCCACCTTGATGGATTTGCGTCAGATCAACGCGGCCGCTTCGAGCGACAATGATTACAAAGCTTTGGTTTGCCTGTTTCTCTATGGCGGCAACGACGCTTCCAATATGTTGGTGCCGATGGATCCTGAAACCTACGGTTTGTACGCCGCGGGACGACAGAACTTGACTCTCCCGCAGGATATCCTCCTGCCATTGACAGTCGGAGCAGGTGCCCAACCAATGGGGCTACATCCTTCGATGGGAGGAATTCAGCAGCTCTTTAATGCGGGTGATTGTGCGCTCGTGATGAATGTGGGGACACTGCTGGCCCCCGTGACGCTGTCAGATTTTCGCAATCGAAGGTCCGCGTTACCTCCGAATCTTTTCTCGCACAATGATCAGCAAGTCCTGTGGCAGACTTCGGTGCCGGAGAACGCGGCTGCTTACGAGGAAACCGGTTGGGGAGGCCGCATTGCCGATCTCCTGCACTCGCTCTACAACGATGAGAGTGTTTCCATGTCGATCTCAATATCGGGTTCGAATTTCTTTCAAGTGGGACGTGAGATTGTTCCTTTCCGCTTGTCCAGCGGCGGGAGTTCGGGGATAGGCCTTTCCAATAGCAACAACTCAGGGGAGCAGCGCAAGTATCAGGCATTCGTCGATCTATTGAACCTGGATCACAACAACTTGTTGGAAGAAGCCTTTGCGGACGTGACGAAGCGGGCGATCGATAGCGACGGAGTTCTCGCTGCCGCCTTAGAGAACACGCAAGACTTTCCAAATTTTCCGGCGAGTGGTCTTGGACAGCAGATGCGGATGATCGCGAAACTCATTGAAGCGCGAGCTGCCTTGGGAATGCGACGGCAGATTTTCTTCTGCGCAACGGGAGGCTTCGACACTCATGGCGACCAACTCGGACCGCATGCCGGTCTTCTGTCGGGAATCAACGGGTCCCTCGTGGCATTTGATGCGGCGATGAGAGAGTTGGGAGTGCATGATAATGTGACCTCCTTCACCGCTTCGGACTTCGGGCGAACGTTTGATTCGAACGGGCGAGGCTCCGACCATGGTTGGGGGAGTCACCACATCGTGATGGGCGGATGCGTCAATGGGGGGAAGGTTTACGGCGAGTATCCCAATGCGAAGCTGGGTGACAGTCCGGATGATGTGGGGCGGGGACGTTGGATTCCGAAATACTCTGTTGACCAATATGGTGCCACGATGGCCCGTTGGTTTGGGGTGGCGGACTCGGATCTTCCTCAAGTCTTCCCCAACATAGGGAACTTCGAGAGTGCTGACATGGGTTTCATGGGTTAGGTGATGAGAGCGGGGCGCATTTCACTACTGCTCGGCATCTGTGTCTTGGGGCTGATTCTTCTAATGGTTTCTCGACGCCAGGCACGGGACGACCGTTCAAGTGAATCCGTCGAGCCTGTCGAACGGCTCGTTCAGCAGGAGACTCTTGAGGAGAAGGCTCCCTTGTCTCGGCGTCCCTTGTCTCGGTCGGCGGCCGAATCTGAGAAGTTAGCAACGAGTGATAAACCTGGAATTCTTGCCGGACTCAATGAACGTGGTGCGACTATTGAGCAAGACTTGGCCATCGTGGATAACCTGCTTTTTTCGTATCAGTCAGTTTTTCGGGAGTTTCCGTATGGAGATAACGCGGAGTTGGTGAAGGTGTTCCAGGGTGCGAATCCTCGTGGTATCGCTTTTATCCCAAAAGATGAATCGTCACTGAATGCCAGCGGGGAACTCATTGACCGCTGGGGGACCCCCTTCTTTTTTCATCGGCTTGCGGGAAGTCAGATCGAAGTTCGATCCGCCGGTCCGGATGGAATTCATTGGTCAGAGGATGATTTCAGTTCCGTGGATGCCGACGATTCAGGAATGGCGAAACTCTCGCCGCAACTTGGCCCGTCAGCATTAGCCGACTAGGTGAAAGCGCACATTTCTCCTCGACACTACTCGGTGTTCGAGACCTTTCGGTATCGGAACATCATCCCTTCGTTATTCATGGTGAATTCTTCTCCGGCGAATTCGCCTCTCGTGCGACCGGCCCCGTGCCATGTGAGATCAACTGTCTGACCGTCGTAGTCGCAGTCTGCCCGAACTTTTCGGTGGATATCCTCGCCTTTCGGCGGGCCGAACACGGTTCGGCTGATGCATGTGCCCTGCGAATCGAATTCAATCTGACCGGATTCGATTCGAACGGCTGATGAGCCATGGGTGACCTCTGCCGGGATGGTATTTCCATCCACTTCGACGAGCTGGTAGGTGCCAATGATCGCGGTGCTCGGTGGGGCTTGGATTCGGCCGGTGCAGCCGATGAGAAGAAGTCCGGTGAGGAGGATTGTCGTGCTCAGAAGGGTGGCTTTCATGATTCATATCATAACTGAGGAGGCCCTGGTTCCCTAATCGATAAACTCGATCTCAGCATCGGCTCAATCAATGATGAGTGGTCGTCGATGTTGCTTCTCCGAATCGGGTGACAGTCAGAACTCCGCTCTTGCTCTGGAGAGAATCTCGAACTCTCGACGACGATTGGGGGGGGCGAGGGCGCGGGTATCCGTTTCAACGGGACGGCTGTTGTCATCCTAGGGGGCTCTTCTGTGCTTGAACTGTGCTCCGTTGAGTGCTCTTTTCTTGGGGGAAAAGATGAGTATTCAGCAATCATTGAATGGCTTGATTGGGCGAACGCTTGGATGCCTGGGTTTCGGAGCCCTTGCCTGCCTGGCAGCCGCTGAAGACGGGGTTTTTTCGGTGCCTTTGATCGACCTTGATGCGGAGTCTCATCGGCAGGTCATTGTAGACCGAGAGGCGGGCCAATACCTCGGGCATCCTACCACCTGTCTTCTTGAAGACGGGAAGACGATCTTGTGTGTCTACCCGAAGGGTCATGGCCGAGGGCCAATCGTTTACAAGCGAAGCACGGACGGAGGAAAGACCTGGAGTGATCGCTTACCAACACCGAAGTCCTGGGCGACCTCGAAAGAGGTCCCAACCTTGCACCGGGTGATCGATGCGAATGGAAAAAAGCGGGTTATCATGTGGAGTGGACTCTATCCGGCGCGGTTGGCCGTAAGTGAAGATGATGGAGCCAGTTGGGGCGAGCTGAAGCCGGCTGGTGATTGGGGCGGTATCGTCGTGATGGGCTGTGTGGAGGCGCTGCGAACGGGGCCTGGGCACTACATGGGGATGTTTCATGACGATGGACGATTCTTTACTTCAGAGGCCAAGCAGGAAAAACCCGTTCGCTTTAAATTATTTAAAACCTACTCACGTGATGGTGGGCTGACTTGGTCGTTTCCGGAAGTGGTTTTCGAGAGCACGGAAGTGCATTTGTGTGAGCCGGGTATTGTCCGGTCTCCCGATGGCAAGCAATTGGCAGTTCTCCTCAGAGAAAACCGGCGAGTCAAAAACTCTCACATCATCTTTTCCAACGACGAAGGTACGAACTGGACGGAGCCACGCGAGCTGCCCAATGAGTTGACGGGAGATCGGCACACGGGGAAGTACTTGCCGGACGGTCGGCTCTTCATCACCTTTCGGGATCGAACGCCGAAAGATTGGGAATCCCCCACGGCGGGCGATTGGGCGGGGTGGATCGGGAAGTATGAGGATCTGGTCGCGGGCACCGCGGGGCAGTATCGCCTTCGATTAAAGGATAATCATCGTGGGTCTGATTGTACGTATCCTGGTGTCGAGCGTTTGCCGAACGGGACCATTGTGACGACGACCTACGGTCATTGGGACCGAGGAGAACAACCCTACATTTTGAGCGTTCGCTTCACAGGGGCAGAACTCGATGCGCGGGCGCGGTGAATAAGCGAGACTGGTTGAATGCCCCTAGTGAACTGAGAGTATGACGGAGCCAGAAGCACCCGAGTTGAGCGCGAGCCAATCTGGATTGTCCTATTCGGATTCGATGTATCGCTGTGTCTGTGGGCAGCTCCTTGCGATCGATCCAACAAAGGACACGAAGTGTCCCGAATGCGAACGACACTATGCCGCTGGCTTCCTCGAGGGCGATGAGGGGGACGAGACGGTTCTGGCAACACTCTGCGAGCGGCGAACAAAGGTGGTCACGCCGCTCGGAGAGAAGGATCCTCTTATTGATCAACAGTGGGGGCACTTTCGCATTATTGAAGCGCTGGGGCAGGGAGGGATGGGAACGGTTTATCGAGCTTTGGACGAATCCCTGCAGCGGTACGTCGCTCTCAAGGTGATCGTCAGGGCTCCAGAGGATGGGGACGCGGATGATTCCAAACAGGTGCAACAACTCTTCCAGGAAGCTCGTGCTCAAGCGCGGGTGAATCATCCGAACGTGGTGCATATCTACTTCGTGGACCGATCCCATGGTTCGCCCTTCTTTGCCATGGAGTTGGTGAATGGACCGACCTTGAAAGACTTGTTGGAGGATGGCCCCCTTCCGTTTGCGGAGGTGATTAACATCGCACTGCAGATTGCCAGTGCTCTTCAGTTTGCTCTCAAGTACGACATCGTGCACGGGGACATCAAGCCGAGTAACATTCTTCTCGCTGAGAACAAGGAGATCAAGATCTCGGATTTTGGACTGGCGCGACGTCTCTCTGAACTGAAGGAAGGGGAGGGCGTTTTGGCGGGAACGCCGAACTATCTCTCGCCCGAATCGGCGGCCCGTAGTTCGACGGATTTTCGGAGTGATTTGTATTCGTTGGGCGTCACACTCTTTGAACTGGCTTTTGGAAAACTCCCTTACTCGTTCGAAACGAAATCGGTAGAGGAACGATTGAAAGCCCATCAATTTCGTCCGGTAGAGTTTCCGGAATTTTGGCCCGATTCAGTCCCAGAAGCGTTCCGCTCGGTGTTGGAGAAGCTCTTGGCTAAGGATCGTGAGAATCGGTACCAATCCTACGAAGAACTGATTGAAGATCTCGAGGAAACCAAACCGTTGAGCATTCCTTCGGCTGGACTCATTCCGCGCGGTTTAGCCTGGCTTGTAGATCTCTTTTGTTTGTTTCTCATCACGGTACTCTTGTTCTTTCCTGTTAAGTTCCAACCAATATTGGAAGTCATTGGCGACCAGCCGGTCTTGCGTTGGTTGATTCATATTGTGGTTGCCGTAGGCGTTCCAACGCTGGCTGTTGTTTACCAGTGGTCGCGGGGCACGACGCCGGGCAAGCGATTGTTTCAATTGCGAGTGGTGGACAGTCATGGAGCGAGACCGACTAAGACGCAGATTGCCTCCCGAACCAGCATGCAGTTTCTTGTGTTATGGTTGGCGTCATTCTTCGGAGTCGTAGAAGAATTTGGATTTGAAGTAAATGACGAGTGGGTGATGGTGGCCATCGTGGTGCCGCTGTTGATTGAGTTCATTTGTGTCCTGTTCTCTCGGAAGCGCTTGGCACTCCATGACAAGTTCTTCCGCACACGAGTGGTCTTAGATGCTCGAGAGGATTGACCTTACGAAACGAGAGCCCGGTCAAACTTCAATCGCATGGGAAACGTCGTTGAAATGCAATCGCCTCCGGGGCCCGAGGTGGTCATAGATGGAGTCAATTATCTCTATTTTGGAGGAACGAGTTATTTGGGCTTGGCTGAGCACCCTTCCGTCATTGAGGCGGGTTGCGAGGCGTTGCGCCAGTATGGCGTTCATACAGGCACGTCCCGTGCACGGTATGGGAACAGCCCGGTCGTGTTGGCCGTTGAAGAGCGAGCTGCCGAGTATTTTGGGACCGAGTCTGCCTTCTATTTCAGTTCCGGTTACATGACCAACCACATTCTGGTCTCTGCCGTGGGGGCAGGTTGTGATGCTGTGTTGGTGGATGGATCGGCCCACTACTGTGTTGTCGAGGCAGCAGAACTTGGTGGTGTTCCCATCTTTCCCATTGAGTTCGGGAATCTTGATCAGATTCAAGAGAAGATCAGCGGCTTCAAGAATGTGTTGCTGATGTGCGATGCGGTAGGGCCTGCTACGGGTGTGACGGCACCTGTGCAAGCGTATGCGGACGTGCTCCGGAGCGTCGAAAGGGCCACGCTGCTCTTAGACGATGCGCACGGGTTTGGGGTTCTTGGCCCAAACGGTCGAGGTTTGTTGGATGAGCTTGGTCTTTGGGATCGTGCGAATGGAGGTAAGGATCTTGATGGGGTCTCCCTGGTAACTGGAGGGACGCTCTCGAAGGCTTTGGGGGGGCTGGGAGGTGTTGTGCCTGGGAAGCAGTCTTTTGTAGAGCGAGTGAAGCAAGCCTCGCACTATTTTGATGGGGCAAGTGCTCCAGGAAGTGCCGCCGCTGGCTCCACGTTAAAGGCGCTCGAAATATTGTTGCATGACCCGGCCTTGCGCCAGCAATTGCAGTCGAATGTGGCGATGGTGAGAGAAGGGTTGCGGAACTTGGGTGTGGAGGTGCCGGAAGGGAAGACAGCAAACTTTGGTGTTTCGATCGGGAGTTCCAGCAACATGCAACGGATTCATCAATCACTTCTGGATAGAGGCATCCTACTGCCTTACATGGATGCCTACAGCGGGATTCCCAAGGAAGGTGTCTTGCGTTTTGCGATCTTTGGCACTCATACTCCAGAGCAGTGTGCTCGTTTATTGGGCGAGATTGCGGCTGTGTTATGAAGAAAATTTCTTTGCTCCTCGGTAGTCTTCTGGTGCTCCATTTCACTTCGACTGCTCTTGCGGCTGACTTCGAGTCGGCTCTTAACGAAAGGGTGGAAGCGGAGATGGCAGAATGGGGGCTCAAGGGTGTTGGGCTGGCCCTCGTTGACAAAAAAGATGTGATCTTTGCGGCTGGCTTCGGAGAGGCCAAGCGGGATTCCATTTTTCGGGTGGGAAGCATATCCAAACTCTTCAATGCGATTGCCGTCATGCAAGGCGTTGAAAAGGGTGTGCTCGATTTGGATGCGCCGCTTCCGGCTGATTTGCTTCCCTTGAATCCGTTCCCAGAAGCCAAGCCGATCACTTTACGGCAGATCCTTAGTCACCGTAGCGGTCTGCAGCGTGAAGGGGCCGTCGGGGGATATCTCGATGCTTCTGAGCCAAGCCTGGAGGAGACCGTCGCGAGCATTCGATCCGGAGTGCTGGTAACGCTGCCTGAGGAGAGGACTCGATACTCGAATCTGGCCCCGAGTATCGCTGGTTTTTGGCTGAGCCGATCCGTCGGGAAATCTTACGTGGATTACCAACACGAATACGTCCTCAAGCCGCTCGGAATGAATCACTCCTATTGGCAGCTTGCGGATGTCCCAGAAGGGCGATTGATCCGATCCCACATGCGTGTCGCCAATGGAAAGGGAGGGTGGACAAGACGCGAGACTCCGGTTTTCGATCTCGGAACGATCCCGGCTGGTAACTTGTTCTCGACCTTGGACGATCTGGCCCGCTTTGCCTCGGCGCTGATGCGAGGAGGGAACGGAATACTGAATCCAGAGTCCTTGGCTGAAATGTGGCGGCCTCAGTTCACGGAGCAGAATCGAGGCTTCGGATTGGGGTTTTCGGTTAGCCAGTATCGAGGGCATCGAACCGTGAGCCACGGTGGTGCCGTTTACGGTCATAGTACCACACTGACGATGCTTCCCGATACTCAGATCGCGTGCATCGTTCTGGTGAACGAAGACATTGCCAATGGTCGAGTTCGGGCCATTGCCAATGCTGCCTTGAATCTCGTGCTGGCGGAGTGCCGTGGAATGACACTGCCAAAAACACGGGCGCATTTTCAGCACTCGGACCTTCGGGTTTTTGAAGGTGTCTACGAGTCCGAGAGCTACTGGGCCGAGCTCAAGGTGGAAGGTGGTCGTTTAAGTGGAGATTTGTCTGGGCAGCCTTCGAAGTTCCGCCCTGTGGCTCAGGATGAGTTCTTGGTCGACAACCGCATCACTGCCGGGGCGATCGCGCGCTTCGAGCGGGACGAAGAGGGTGTTGTTATGGGCTTTTCGGTTAGTGGGCAGCACTACCGTCGTGTGCCTCAGGCACCTCGTTCATTGCCGACGGAATGGCAGGGCTTGCTGGGAATTTATGGTGTGGATTTTATCCCTATTGTTGTCAGCGAACGCTTTGGACATCTCTACGCTATGACCGAGAACATGGTCGACTACCGGCTTCGGCCTGTAAGCCGGCAAGTCTGGGCGCTTCCTTCGGGAATGTATGTTGAAGAAGAGCTGGTCTTTCAGCTCGACGATCAAGGGCGGGCCCAGCGAATCAACTTCGCCAACATGGTGTTTGATCGCCTCGAGGCGAAGCCTTAAGTGATATGGAACTCGAACTTCAGGATCTGAATCTGACGCTACGTCATCCTTTCACGATTTCATTGGGGACTACCACCGTGCAGCGAAATCTCATGGTGGTTCTCAAGCAAGATGGTTGCGTGGGGTATGGCGAGGGAGCGGGTACCCATGGCTATGCCGACTTTTCTCCTGAATCGATGCGGACTGCGCTAGAAATTGTGCGAACTGAAATTGAGGCGACGACTCTAGAGACACCCGAAGCTCTTTGGGAACGAGTGGCTCCATCCCTTGCTCACAATCGCTTTGCGCTTTGTGCGTTGGACGAGGCTGCCCATGATCTTTGGGGGAAAATGCGCGGGCGAGCGGTGTGGCAGCTCTGGGGATTGAACCTGGATAGGCTGCCGCCGAGTAATTACACCATCGGCATTGATTCGATTGACACGATGGTGGCAAAAATGAAGGAGTTCGAGGGATGGCCGATCTACAAGATCAAACTTGGGACGGCGGACGATTTGGCCATTGTGAAGGCGCTCCGAGAACATACGACAGCTGGTTTTCGAATCGACGCGAACACTTCCTGGACAGTTGAGCAAACGATAGAATTGGCTCCTGCCCTGAAAGAGCTGGGAGTGGAGTTTATTGAGCAACCGCTTCCCGCGAAGGATTGGGAAGGGATGGCACGAGTCTTTGAGAAATCGGCGCTTCCCATCATCGCGGACGAAAGCTGTCAGACCGAGGAAGATGTCCGTCGCTGTGCCGCTTGTTTCCATGGTATCAACATTAAACTCACAAAAGCAGGGGGGATGACGCCTGCTCGACGAATGATCCAAGAGGCGCGCACTTTGGGAATGAAAGTCATGGTTGGTTGCATGAACGAAAGCTCTGTTGGGATCAGCGCGATCGGCCAACTTCTGCCGATGTTGGATTATGTTGATATGGACGGTGCGGTCTTGTTAGAGCGCGATATCGCATCAGGTGTCTCGCTGGACAGAGGGCATGCTCGGTATCCCGATCGCAATGGGAACGGTGTGGAATTACTTTAGGTATCTAGTCAATGGGAACCTTGATCTCAGCTGATGCCCACGCAGTGCTGTGGGCGTTTATTGGAGCAGGAACCGCGACCGCTGTTTGGGCGGAGCAACGATTCCGCTGGGCCGCTCGGCTCAGTGGCCCGGTAATTGCGTTGTTGCTGGCCATGGTTCTCACGAACCTCCGAATCTTGCCGACCGCTTCTGCCGCTTATGACTTTGTTGGGAGTTGGTTGGTGCCCTTGGCGATTCCATTGCTACTCTTTCGTGCGAATGTCAGGGAAATCATTCGCACGGGAGGTCGGGTGTTTCTGATCTTCCACCTCTCCGCTCTGGGAACTGTCTTGGGGGCCGTTCTTGCTGTGATGCTGTTGAAGGGACCAATCGGGAGTGAGGATATTGTGTCGGCCGCTGGGATGATGACAGCCAGCTACATCGGAGGCGGCGTCAATTACATGGCGATGAAAGAAAGTTACTCTGTGGCCGAGTCGGTGACCAATCCATTGATCGTCGCGGACAACTTTGTCATGGCTGGACTCTTCGTGGTGATGCTGTGGATGGCGGCGAGTCGCTGGTTTCAGGAACGCTATCCCCATCCTCACACACAGTCTGGAACCTCCCGAGAGAACTTGGCGGCGAAACATTGGGAGCGTAAGGGGATCGGGCTGCTTGATTTAGCCTTGAGCCTAGCCTTTGGTTTGCTCGTGGTTGCGCTTGCGGGTGCAGGAACAGACTTGGTGAGCCGACTTTTCGGGGACGTGTCTCAATCCCACATGGTGGTACAGATGCTTCAGATTCTCTGCACAAACAAGTTTGTGATGATCACGATCGTATCGGTGACTTTTGCGACCTTGGGTGCATCCCATCTGGAGAAGATCAATGGACCGGAAGAGTTGGGCGCTTACTTGTTGATGGTGTTTCTCTTTACCTTGGGTTTGCCGGCGGACTTGGTCAGTGTGCTGACACAAGCGCCGCTCTTCTTCGTCTTTTGCGGGATCATCGCCGTGGTGAATTTGCTGTTTACGCTGGGTGTTGGAAAGCTGCTCAAATTGAGCCTCGAAGAAATGATCGTGGCGGTGAACGCTAATCTTGGGGGTGCCCCGACCGCTGCCGCAGTGGCTATCAGTGCGGGATGGCCTCGCTTGATTCTTCCCGGGCTGCTCGTGGGAATCTGGGGTTATGTTGTTGGTACGCCGATTGGCATTGTCTTGGTTGAGTTGTTGAAGCGTTAGCTCGGGACGAGGTGTGAACGACGAGACAACTCTCCTCAATCGTTGGGCGGCGGAGCCTTTTCGGGTGTTTTTTCCATTGGCTGTCTTGATGGGCATCTTGGGTGTGTGCATGTGGCCGCTTTATTTTTTCGGAGGCATTTCATTCTATCCGGGAATGAATCATAGCCGCGTGATGACCTTTGGCTTCTTCGGTGGATTCATGATGGGGTTTCTTTTTACCTCGCTTCCCAGGCTTTTGGACGCGAAGCCGCTTCGGAAGGGTGAGTTGCTCTTAGTCCTGTTGCTCTATCTTACCATTTCGGTTTGCCATTTTTTGGGTGCAACGAATGTGGGTGAGAGTTTGGTTGTTGCCTGGGTCTTGGGGTGTTTAGGCGTGATGATCCCGCGGATTGTGAAAGGGGCGGACCTCCCTCCGCCAGGCTTTGTGCTGGTCCTGATGGGGTTTGTGTGTGCGCTTTTCGCCGCCTTGATTTCGCTCTTCGCCGACGGGGATGAGTGGGATGCTCGGTGGTTGGTTCTGCGTCAGATTCTGGTGTTTCAGGGCTTCCTTATTTTTCCACTTACCGGGGTCGGCGGCTTTATTCTGCCCCGCATTCTAGGTTTGCCGGAACACCATGACTTTCCTCAGACCCGAGTTCCATCGAAAGCGTGGTTACGCCAGTTTTGGGGCTCGCTGGCGGTAGGGCTCGTGATCTTGGGAAGCTTTTGGTTGGAGCTCTTGGGGCAGTTTCGGGTGGCCTATGGTCTGCGCTTTATAGCAGTCACAATTTACCTGAGTCGATTGGTGCCATGGTGGCAGGCGCCGAAGAAGGGGAGCTTTGTCTGGTGCTTGCGGTTCGGACTTGGATCCTTTGTTGCCGCGCTCCTGTTCGTTGCTTCGTTTCCTGAATGGCGCCTGCCGTTTATACACCTGGGCTTTGGTATCGGGCTGGCCCTGATCAGCTTTGTTGTCGGGAGTCGTGTGGTGTTGGGGCACCGTGACGAGCTGATCGCGATGGAGGGGAGGCAGAAGTGGATGCTCTGGGTGTTCGGTTTGGTGTTTGTGGGGATTACGTCTCGGATGATCGGCGATTTCATCCCACGCATTCTTGTTTCGCATTACAACTATGGGGCTCTGTTCTGGGGCTTCGGGGCGATCCTCTGGTGGTATCGATTGATGCGAGGCCGGAAGGCCAAAGCTTCTGAGAGTCCGGTGGAAGAAAGTCAGGCTTAAGGCGGCTTTCCGCTCGACCCAGCCGCACTGGTATTCGTAGTCTCTGGCCTTTTGGCGATCGGATGATGGTGCAGAAACTCGGATTCATTGGGCTCTTGGTGGCCATGCTCTTTCCTCCTTCTTTGTGGGGGCAGGCGGACGTAGAGCCTTGGAGATGTGAGGTCCTGCCTTTGCCGGATCAGCAGGTGGCCTTTCTGATTGATGGGCGAGAAGTGACCCGATGGCATCATTCGACGGAATACCCGCGGCCTTTTTTCTATCCCTTCAATGGCCCTACGGGAACATCGCTCACCAGAATGGGGCATCCGGGTGCGCCTAATCATGACCATCATCGATCGGTTTGGTTCGCCCACTACAAGGTTGAAGGCGTGGACTTTTGGTCGGATCAAACCGGAGCTCAGGTGAGACAGAAGCATTGGTTGGCCTATGTCGATGGGATGAGAGAGTCCGTCATGGCATCGTCACTCGGTTGGTATGATGGCACGGGCCAGGAACTTCTGGAGCAGGAACTGGTGGTTGCCGTGCGACCTTTGAAGGAGCAGGAGTATTTACTGGAGATTCAGTCCACTTTCAGGCCGGGGGCGGGTCGCGAGAGTGTTCGATTGGAACAGACGAATTTTGGTTTTTTTGCAGTGCGTGTGGCGAAGGCACTGTCCGGTCATTTCGGCGGAGGGCTGATCTCGGATTCTGAGAGTCGAGTTGGTGAGAAAGCGATTTTCGAACAGCAGGCGAAATGGATGGATTATAGCGGACGCGTTGCGGTGATGGAGGGTGAGCGGCGAATTTGGCGGAACGAAGGGATTACCTATTTCGATCATCCGGAGAATGACGGTTATCCAAGTCATTGGCACGTGCGGGAGGATGGCTGGATGGGGGCGGCTTGGAATTTTAGGTCGGATGCTGAGGTAACTGAGGAAAAATCTCTCGTGCTTCGCTATCTCTTGCATTCGCACGCAGGCGCGTATGACGCGTCGCGTGCAGCAAAGATTGCCGCGGCGTTTGCACAACGCCCCGGATTCTTGGTGCAAAAATCGAAACGACCTCATCGGCAGTATGAGGTGGCGCGGCGTCCAGCCGCCGGGCAATGAGTTATTGATTTCGAGAATCCGTGGAGAACTCGCGCCCTTCAGATCAAATCAATCGGCTCTTGCCTGACTGCCTCTACCGGGATCGTGTTTCCATTCAGGAACAGCTAGAACGCTTGCTGGAGACTCGGATGCCGGGGCCTGCCAAGGGGCGTCGTCTGAAGCAGCTTCTAGCCAGAGCGGAAAAATCAAGCCACCGCCGTGCGACTCGCCTTGCTCGTCGCCCGGTGGTTTCCTATCCACCCGAACTTCCCATCACGTCGAAACGGGACGAGATCGTGGCGACTATTCAAGCCAATCCTGTCGTGATTGTCGTGGGTGAGACGGGGTCCGGCAAAACGACTCAACTTCCTAAGATGTGCCTCGACGCGTTGCGAGGGATTGATGGACTTATTGGTTGTTCGCAACCCCGACGTGTTGCTGCTCAGTCCGTATCTCGTCGGGTAGCTGAGGAATTGGATGTGACCTTTGGGCGGGATGTCGGTTGCAAGGTGAGATTCAATGACGAGACTTCCAGGGACGGCTACATCAAGTTCATGACCGATGGGATGTTGCTGGCCGAAATGCAGGGCGATGCGTTGTTACGTGACTACGATACACTCGTCATTGACGAGGCCCATGAGCGTTCGCTGAATATTGATTTCATCCTGGGATACCTCAAGGGGCTGGTGCAGCGACGTCCGGATCTTAAGGTCGTGATCACGTCGGCGACGATCGACGCGGATGCTTTCTCCAAAGCTTTTGGGGGCGCTCCGATCATTGAAGTTTCAGGGCGACTCTTTCCGGTGGAAGTGCTCTACGTGCCGCCAGAACATTTAGCGGATGATGAAGAGGGAGAGCTTCATTATGTCGAAGCCGCTGTTCGAGCAACTGATACGGTCATTGATGACCCAAATGGGGGCGATGTTCTGATCTTCATGCCGGGAGAGCGGGATATCCGGGAAACGCGGGATTTGTTGACGGGACGCTATGGCGAGCACACGGAAATCATTCCCTTGTTCGGGCGCCTCAGTTCGAGCGAACAGCAACGCGTTTTCTCACGAAGCCAAAAGCGGAAGATTGTCATCGCCACCAATATCGCGGAAACCTCCCTAACGATTCCGGGAATTCGGTATGTCATTGATTCAGGAGTTGCTCGAATCAGTCGCTACAATCCTCGCACCCGTACGAAGCGCCTTCCCATTGAACCCGTTGCTCAAAGTAGCGCGAACCAACGAATGGGGCGGGCGGGGCGTCTGGCCAATGGGATCTGTATCCGGCTTTACACGGAAGAGGACTTTGAGGGACGCCCGCGATTCATGCAGCCTGAAATCCAGCGATGCAATTTGGCGGAGGTGATCTTGCGCATGAAAGCCTTTCATTTGGGGGATATTGACACCTTCCCGTTCATCAATCCTCCAAACCCGAAAGCGATCGCGGGCGGATACCAGCTGTTGCAGGAATTGGGGGCCTTGGATGAACAGCGTGAGATCACGGATATGGGCCATGAGTTAGCGCGCTTGCAGGTGGATCCAACCATCGGCCGCATGGCGCTGCAGGCGCGGGAGGAAGGCTGTCTTTTGGATGTGCTGATCATTGCTGCTGGGTTGAGCATTCAAGATCCACGTGAACGCCCGGCGGATTCGGCGGCCGATGCGGATCGGGCTCATCGGCAGTTCTCTGTCGTTGATTCCGATTACTTGGGACTCCTCCGGATTTGGGAAGTGTTTCACGATCAACGCCGGAAACTGAAAACCCAAAGTCAGTTGCGTAAGTGGTGCCATCGAAACTATTTGTCGTACCTACGGATGAGAGAATGGCGAGAGATCCATTCGCAGTTGCAGGATCAACTCGATGTTCCGAAGGACTCCGACCGGGAGAAGCGAGACTTGGATTATCACGGTATTCATCGAGCGATTTTGTCGGGTGTGCTTTCGCATGTGGGATTCCGTGAGAAACCCAACTTCTACAAGACGAGCGGAAATCGAGAGGCGATGATCTTTCCGTCATCGGGGCTCTTCGATAAGAATCGGCCCCAAGGAGGCAAGAAGCGTAGCGACAAGAAGGCGGAACCAAAAGTCAGTCAGCCCAAATGGATTGTTGCTGGTGAACTAGTGGAAACGTCCCGTTTGTTTCTTCGAACGGTGGCGAAGATTCAGCCGGAATGGGTATTCGAACTCGGAGAACATATCTGCAAGTTCAGTCACAAAGATCCTCATTGGGATGCCAAGTCCGGGCGAGTCTTGGTGAAAGAGCGTGTCTCCATCAATGGCTTGGACCTGATCAATCGACGGGTGCCCTTCGGTAGAGTGAATGCCGAGATGGCGACTGAGATCTTTGTGCGAGAGGCATTGATTGGCGACGGTTTGGAGTCTCGGCACGCCTTTGTCGAAACCAATCGGCGTCTTGTCCAAAAACTGGAGACCTGTATGGGACGAGTCAGGGGAAGCGGACATCTTCGTATCACCGATCAGGTTTACGAATTCTATATGGCACGCCTCACGGGAGTGTCTTCGGTGCCAGAGTTGGATCGCCTGGTGAAGAGCAAGCGACCTGAAGAGCCGGATTTTCTGCTCCTAAAACAGGAGGATCTCTTGGGGGATCAGACGGATCGTTTTAGTGAGGAAAGTTTTCCGGACCAGGTTGTTTTGTCTGACGACTCGCTACCATTGAGCTACCGCTACGCCCCGGGAGAGCAGGAAGATGGTGTGACTTTGACGGTTCCGTTGCAGCAAGTTCCTGCCATTGCCCCAGGGACCTTGGATTGGGTCGTGCCCGGTTATCGGGAAGAACAGGTGCGGAATTTCCTCTGGGGGTTACCCAAGAGTGTGCGAAAGCAGCTCATGCCTCTCGATGAAAAAGTGGCTCTGATTGTTGAAAAGTTGCAGCCGGGTGCGGAGTCCTTAGTGGTGAACATTCGACGCCTTGTTGAGAAGGAGTTTGGGATTCGAATTCTTCCTGACCAGATTGGGGAGCATCTGATTCCGGAGTTTTTGAGGCCGCAAGTCGAAGTCGTGAATCCCAAGGGCAAAGTGCTTTACAAGGGGCGGGATATTGAACAGTTCGCGGGATCTTTGAAGAAGAAGGAATCTCGAGTGAACGAGAACGTGTGGGAAACGGCCGCCTCTCGTTTTGAACGTCATGGGATCACGCGTTGGGACTTTGGCGATATGGATGAGCGGGTTGAATTGACCGAATTTGCCGGCTTACCTCTGTTCGGTTTTCCAGGGCTTATTCATGAAGATGGTGAGGTGTCGGTTCGACTCTTCAAGACCTTGACTGAGGCTGAGCGAATGACGCCGCGGGCGTGGGTGGCTTTGGCCTCGAGTGTCTTGTCGCGAGAATTAGGTTGGTTGGAAGCGGAGTTGCAAGAGCTCGACCGTTTGGGGGACCTCTACCGATCCTGGGGCTCGACCGAAGAACTGCGGGAGACGGCCATGGTTCATCTCAAGCGGTATCTCTTTGAGCGTGAGCGTTACTTGCCGCTTCGGCAGGGTGAATTCGAGTCGCAGATTGAATCGGCTCGGGAACGTCAACGTGGGATCGCCCATCAACTCCTCGACCAGGTGAAAGCGATTCTGGAGTTAGCGGTCGAGTTACTCCGATATCCCAATCCTTACGGAGAAATGCAGGGCGAGGTCTTTTCGTTACTCCCTCGCTCCTTCTTGCTGCATGTGCCCTACGCGAGGTTGAAAGATGTCCAGCGCTACCTACAGCGGATTCGGGTTCGAGCTGAGCGGGCGCAGGTGAATCCAACCAAGGATGCGGAGAAGGCCAGTCGAGTGAAGGAGTTTGATGGGGCTTGGGTGCCGTTCATAAAGGCTTGTCCGGCTGAGAATGTGAGATTGCGGGAGCGCATTGAGGCTTTTCGTTGGGCGATCGAAGAATTTAAGGTCTCTATTTTTGCCCAGGAACTAGGGACCGCCATGTCGGTATCCGCCAAAAAACTGAGCACAATGCGCGAAGAGATTCGAGCGCAACTTGCTTGATCATCACATGGCCTGCGGCTGAGCCGTAACCGATGCAGGTTTTTTTTCGTCTTTGTAGAAGGCCACCCAAACAGATTCGCTCCACGGCGTGCTGTAAGTGCCTACAGTTGAACGACTATGAAACGATTTGAATTGCTCTCTCGGATGGGGCTTCTCTCCGGTCTCCTGCTCTCCTGTCTCGATGTGTCTGCGGATTGGACCCGGTTCCGGGGGCCTAACGGGACGGGTATCGCGGCTGATAATCAAACACCTCCCGTAAAATGGAGTGACACAGAGAATCTCAAATGGAAGGTTCCATTACCCGGGCCAGGTTCATCGGGTCCGATCGTTCTTGGTGGCAAAGTGTTCGTCACCTATTGGTCTGGTTATGCGGTCGATCCGGAAAACCGGGGTGACATGGCAAACCTTGCCATCCATCTACGTTGTGTCGATCGGAAGACGGGTAAGACCCAATGGGATCGATCGATCAAGGCTAAGCTGCCAGAGCAAGAGTATGGCGGCATGTTTGCTCAACATGGGTATGCATCGCACACACCGGTGACAGATGGTAAGCGGGTCTACGCGTTCTTTGGCAAGACTGGAGTCTACGCCTTTGATCTCGACGGGAATGATCTCTGGAGCGCGGATGTTGGCAGTGATCTCGATCAACGGGGTTGGGGGTCTGCTGCTAGCCCTGTTCTCACGGAGACCGGACTCGTCGTGCTGGCCTCCGTCGAGAACCATGCCATGGTCTCTCTGGACCGGGATACCGGCAAGGTCCAGTGGAAACAAGAAGCGGAAGGATTTGGATCCACTTGGGGAACTCCGGTAGTGATCGGAAAGGGAGACGAACAGGAAGTTGTAGTGGGTGTGCCGGGAGAGATTTGGGCTTTGAACGCGAAGACCGGAAAGCTTCGTTGGTTCGCCGATGGCTTAAGAGGGAATTCCATGACCAGCAGCGTGGTGCCTGTCGGGCAATCCGTCTTGGCCTCAGGGGATCGTGGTGGCGGAACTCGAGTTGTGAAGACCGGAGGGAAAGGGGATGTCAATGAGACGCATGTTCAGTGGACAGGCAAAGACGGCGGCAATATCACGAGCCCGTTGGTGTATGACGGACGCTTCTACTTTGTAAAGTCAGGCATCGTCAATTGCCGTGACGTTTCGAGCGGTGAAGAGGTTTATGCGGAACGTCTTCCGGGCTCGAGCGCGACGGCTCGGAGTGGGGCTGGCGGTGGACGACCGGGTGGGGGGCGGCCCGGTGGTGAATACGCTCCTGGTCAGGGCGGTGGTGGCCGTGGTGGATTTGGTCGTGGCGGCGGCGGCGGTCGACGTGGTGGGGGACGTTTTGGAAGCCCTGACTATGCGTCACCTGTGGCTGCAGGTGGATACCTCTATCAGCTTACGGGAAAAGGCGAAACGATCGTCGTTAAGATGGGGGACACGTTCGAGTTGGTGTCGCGGAATGCGTTTGCCTCCGACACGTCGAACTTCAGCGGGACACCAGCGATCAGTGACGGTGAGCTGTTTATCCGCTCATACAAAAATCTCTACTGCGTCGCCGAGTAGTACTGAATCTTTGTGCTTGGTTTGGACGGGGCGATCTTCGGATCGTCCCGTTTCTGTTAGGGCCTTGAAACAAATAGGCGTTTTGGAAGCCAGTTGCCAGCGGCTGTGAGTGGGATGGGGCTGTCTACGTTTTGGGCCCATACAGCGAATCCGTAGCGGGGGGCCTTGCTGGCGAGGTCTTTGTCGCTAAATTGAATCGTGACTTCATGTTGCTTCTGAGCCTCGGAATCGGCTGTTTTGTGGCTGAGAACGACGAAGTTACCAGCCAGTTTACGCCCTGAATTCTCTCCCCGTTTGACTGATGTCTGTAATCCAAAGCCGAGGACGGTTGCGTGAAAGCGGACTTTGTCTGATGGAAGCTCGCTGGTGATGCGAAGCTCACCGGCATCCCATTCCGCCTTGATCGAGGGCGTGTTCTGACGTGGGCCAGGCAGCGTGCCTTGGTGAAAGAAGCCCCGCCATTCCTTTCCATCGACAAAGAAGCCGGGTGTGTAGACGGACCTGAGTTGGTGAAAGGCGGCGTATTGGTATTGGCGTTCCGTGTGAGCTTTCTGGGCGAAGGGATCTCGCCAACCGAGTCGGTCCCAATAGTCGACGTGGTAGACCACGGGTACGAAGCGTTTCCAAAGATCTCTGTGGGTAGTGATCTGCCCAATCCATTTTTCTGCCGGGGGACAGCTGCTGCAGCCCTGGGAGGTAAACAACTCGAGCAGCTGACTTCCTTCCGGCGATGATGCGGCTTGGACTGGGCTGGCGGATGCGCCTATCGAAGAAAACGCGATGAGCGCGGCGAAAACAGTGATGATTCGACTCATATTAGAGAGACGGAGTCTCAGCACCTTTATTCCCGATGATGGCATTTCAGTACTCTGAGTCTGGTTGAGGGTAGCTTGGGGTTGCGTTTGAGTGTGAACTCCCTCCATGCTGTTTGAACCACGATGAAAGCGGACCTTGCGCGAATAATTGACGAAGTAAAGCGTTGCGATATCTGCCGAGAGCATTTGCCACTGGGACCGCGCCCGGTTGTGGTCTGTCGATCTACGGCCCGGTTATTGATTGTCGGTCAGGCCCCCGGCACGCGTGTTCATCGGACGGGGATTCCTTGGAATGATCCGAGCGGTGAACGCTTGCGGGAGTGGATGGGCGTGGATCGTGAGGTCTTTTATGAACATCCATCAATCGCCATCATGCCGATGGGCTTTTGTTATCCCGGGAAGGGGAAGTCAGGAGATTTGCCGCCGAGGAAAGAATGTGCGGAGCAGTGGCATGATCGTCTCTTGCAGCAGATGCCGCAAATCGAGCTCACGCTGGCGATCGGGCAGTATGCTCAGACTCACTATCTGCCTGACAAAGGAACCCGCGGGGTGACGGAAACCACGAGGCATTGGCGGCGTTTCGCGCCTGAATACCTACCCTTGCCGCATCCAAGTCCGAGAAACAATCTCTGGTTGAGGAAGAATCCTTGGTTTGAGTCGGAAGTGTTGCCTGGTCTCCGGCAGCGTGTGGCGGATCTGTTGTAATCCTTGCTCTCGATTCGGGCTTAAATCCCCTGATTCAGTTTCCCCAGGAGATTGGCGAGATCTCGGCGGTAATCGGAATCGATCTCCATCTGGGTGAGTTGTTTGTGGACGGTCGATAGGCCGAGGCTCCCTGACTCAGCACTTTGAGCATCGGCAAATCGGTCTTGCGGGTCGGGGCTGAGGAATCGCTTTAAAATGGCGACGAGTTGCTGATTGACTCGAACATAGGGTGGTAAGAGATTCTCGAGCTTGTAGGCAACATTCATCTTCAAATCCAACAAACCTTCCTCGGTGATGCTCGGATCTTCGGTGAGGCGTTGTCCACGTAAGAGTTCAAGGCCGACCAAACCAACTGCGTAGATGTCGGACTGAATCGTGGGCGGTTTGCGTTCATGTACCTCAGGCGCCATGTAGAGAGGGGTGCCGACCAGGGGATTGCCCTTTTCATTGATCATGACGGCGCGACCGAAATCGATCAGTTTCACGTAGCCCAGAGGATCAATCATGGCATTGAGAGGCTTGATGTCGCAATGTAAGTACTCTGCCGCATTTAAGCTTTCGAGACCGGCAAGCATCTGGCGCATGACGTAGATAGCGACGCCGGGTTGGATGCAGAGCTTACCATCGTAAAGATTCAAAACGGTTCGAACGCAACGATCGGTCCTGGATTTGTGCCATTGGTCGTTGAGGTAGCGCTTCTTGCACAGTTCAAGGAACGCACGGAGGTTCATGCCCTCGATCATTTCCATCTGAATGTAGCCGATCCCGTTCGTCTCCTCATAGATGTCGCAGTCTGCGAGATTTGGAGATCGAGCGGAGTGTAAGCGAGAGACTTGTGCCGCGATCCGGCCCATGTCGGTCCAGTACCTTTTGACACTGGAGTAGATTCCTGGATCAAAGATTTTGACGGCGTGCTTGGTGATACAACCTCTTGAACCTTGACGTTCTGCCTCAAACACAACGCCTTGGCGTCCCTCTCCGATTTGTTGATTGAAGCGGTAGGCTACCGGGTAATAGATCCGGTGATTTCGAACAATGGACTGAAAGTTTTCGATCAGTTGTTGCCTTCCCATGCCGGCAATCTCATTCGTGCCGGAGCGGGATTCGTTGGTGGCGACATGACTCGTTTCTTGCAGCAGCGTTTCTGCGTCGGGATCGACGCTTGATAGTTCGTTGGGTACCTTTGGATCCATGGATTCCGTTTGTTGAAGCGCGATCCTCCACTTTAGCCTTAGGGCCCCACATTTTCCAACGCGCTTCCGTTCTCCCGTGCTGTTGGGAGGGAGGGAAAGTGCTTGCCTACGGCAAATTGCACGACTGCCTTCTACGAAATTCATGCGTAGAGTCAAATCAATTCATCCAGCTGCGGGTTTGTTCGGGAATGGGATTCCTTCATTCAGTTTTTTTGAAGTAAGTATCTTGCTAATTGTAAAGCCTTAAGATAGTCTGGCAAGGATGGGTGAAGCCGAACTACAGGCCCTAGTGAAGAGCATTGAAGAATTGCGGGAATCTCAGCGTGAGTCTCGGCGCGAGACAGATCGTGCTCTCAGAGAGTCGAGCCGAGAAACAGAACGTTTCTTGAAGGAGTCTGCGGCGAAAAGGGACATCGCGATCGAGCAAGCTATTCGCAATCTTTCTGGAGTTTTTTCTACCCAATGGGGGCGATTGGTTGAAGCTCTTGTGGAACCGAGTTGTGTTGAACAGTTTCAAGCAAGGGGAGTCAAGATTGCACGGTCGTTCCAACGAGCTGAGGGGATCGACTCTGAGGGAAGGCGGACTGAAGTGGATGTGCTTCTGGTCAATGGAGAGGAAGTGGTCGCTGTCGAAGTGAAAACAACGCTGAAGTCTGGGGACATTGATAATCACGTTGCCAGACTATCGCACTTTAAGTCATATTTTCCTGAGTATGCCTCGAAGGTGGTTCTCGGAGCCGTGGCGGCGTTGAGATTTGATGCGGGCTCTGATCGCCGCGCCTACCGAAAGGGATTGTTTGTCTTGCGTCCGAGCAACGGCGTAGCTCGTATTGTGAACGATTCTGCGTTCCGGCCACGCCGTTTCTGATCCTGCTCGGTTTCAGGGAGAGACGGTTCGCTGTCAGGACTCTGTCTGCAAACGGAAGACGAGAAACTTGGCGGGTGTCCGGGCCTCTATTTTAAATTCATCCGGGGCATTCTCGATCTGAAGTCCATCGGCCTCATGAAGGTCTGCTCCGAGTACCTGGATGTCGCCGATTACCGTTTGAATCCAAACGTGAGGGCGGGATCGAGATGCGGGAACTGTGATTTGCTTGCCTCCCTCTAAACTTCCGAAATAGATGGCTGCGTTTTGACGGATGGCGGTCACATTATCCTTCCCTTCGCCATCGAAGAGGAGCTCGAGTTCGTTCTTCTGGTGATGGGCCTGCAAGGCTTTCTCCGCATAGCGAGGCTGGCCTCCGGTTTCATTTGGTTTCAACCAGATTTGGTAGAGGCGTGTAGGCTCGCTCGCTGAAGGATTGAATTCGCTATGCCGAATGCCAGAGCCGGCGCTCATGTATTGAAGATCACCAGCCTGAATCGTGGAACCGTTTCCGAGGCTGTCTTCGTGTCGAAGTTTGCCAGAGATGACGTAGGTGAAAATCTCCATGTCTCGATGTGGATGTGAGGGAAAGCCGCCGCGGGGTTGGATGCGGTCATTGTTCATGACGCGAAGCGCTTGAAAGCCCATCTGTTGAGGATCGAAATATTCCGCGAATGAGAAAGTGAATCGCGCCTGAAGCCATCCGTGATCCGCCTGGCCGCGATCTTCCGCTCGTCGTAGCGTGAGTTTGGGTTCTGTGAGGGCCGGATTGTCTCTTTCGATCATTTCTTTCATACCAATACTCTCCCTCGATTTAGTGAGCATTGCTAATACCTTGTTTTTGGAGACGGTATGCGTTTTGGTAATACCTCATGGAATTGCGGCATTTGCGATACTTTGTCATGGCTGCGGCCGAGGGGAATATGAGCCGAGCTTCGGCTCGCTTGAATGTTTCGCAACCCGCTGTTTCGCGCCAGTTGAAGGATCTCGAGGACGAGCTCGGAGTAAGGCTCTTCGAGCGAGAAAGCAATGGTCTCTCGTTGACACCCGCTGGAGAGGCGGCGGTGCTGCATGCGAGAGATATCTTGGAGCGAGCCAACGGGCTGAACAAGGCAATGGAGCCGTTTGCCGGGCCCTCCAAGCGGAGAATTCGAGTGGGTTTTATTCCGACCGCTCTGACGGGGTTCTTGGCGGATGCCTTAAGGCAGTTCAATGAGAATCACCCCGATATTTCGGTGGAGATTCGTGAGTTGACGCCTCGCCCGCAGGTGGAGGCTTTGAGGCGGGGGGAGATCGATATTGCCCTCCTGGGAACTCCTTGTCCGGAGTTGCGGACGGAGTTTGAGATCAAGTCGATCCTCAAGACCCCCATGGCTGCGGTCCTTCCGGACTCGCACCGTTTGGCCGGTCGCAAGTCGATTGATCTCGCGGAGCTCTCAGAGGAACGCTTTGTGACGCTTGATCAGAAGTTCTTTCCTGGGCGCCCTCAACTGATGGCGGAACTCGGAAAACGCGCTGGCTTTAGTCCCGATGTGAGATTCTTCGCTGAAGGATTCTCGGAGCTTCTCGGCTTGGTGGCGGGAGGCGCTGGGGTGGCGGTGTTGCCGGCTGACGTTGCCCAATTGCCACATCCACGAGTTGTTTTCTTGAGACTTCGCCGTCCGAGATTAAGTCTTGTATCTTCTGCGGCGTGGCGAAAGTCTGGTGAGGATGAGGTGTTGCTAGAGCTCATCGCGCTGCTGAGTCGGCCTGCGAAGGGTGGGGCAGAGTGAATGTTGGTGGCGTTTGCTTCGTCTAGTTGAAAAGGAATTGGAATGATGAGTATGTACTGTCGCGTTACTTTGTTGTTGTGCCTGATGGTGAACTTTGCGATCCCGTCTGGGCAGGCGGCTGGTTTGGGTTCTTGGTTTGGGAAAAAGAGCGAGGCGCACAAGGCGCGAGCCTTACACGAGAAGGTGGAGGATGCGATTGCCCGCTTCAAAAAGGAGGATCCAGGAATTCAGCGATTCTTCGAGGACTCGGTGGGCTATGTGGTTTTTCCTAGGGTGGTGAAAGCGGGAATTGGATTCGGAGGAGCGATGGGGAAAGGGGAATTGTATGAAGGGGGAGAACTGCTTGGATACTCCACCATGACGCAAGCGACCGTAGGGTTTCAGTTCGGAGGGCAGTCCTACATCGAGATCATCTTTTTTGATCAAAAGGATGCGTTGAAGGACTTTAAGAACGGCACACTTGAATTCGGTGCACAGGTTTCTGCTGTGGCGCTGACTGTGGGTGCGTCAGACAATGCTTCTTTCGATCAAGGCCTGGCTGTCTTCACTCTCGAAAGGGGTGGCCTGATGTATGAGGCAACGCTGGGAGGGCAAGTCTTCACCTACACTCCGAAGTGAACCGATTTGTGAGGTTCCATTGACTTTCGCGTGAAGGCCCTGAGGGCTTCGTTTCGGGTTGGTTCTTTACTCGTTGCCAACTTTCAAGAGGTCAATCGTCAATTCATCTGAAGAGGGGGAAAGCGTCTTGGCTATTTTGCGCTGTTCAGGCGTGAGTTCTTGATCAATGGACGAGAGCAGGTGGTTCACAATATCGACGGTCTCTTGGATGGTTTCCTGATGGACGGTTTTCATCTTGGTGACCGTGCCGTCAACAATGGCTTGGATTCTCTGCTGCTGAGCTGCGGTCAGGTTGAGACGTGCTTCGAGGGTTTGCATTGCGTAGACGTTCCAATTCTCGGGATCAAAACGGCGTCCGCTCACCGATTCCTTATACTGAACTCCCGCCAAAAAGCCGGCTGTGAGACTCACAGTAACGAGCGCGACCAATGTCAGAATGACTTTCCATGGACGGGTGGGTTTCATAGGAGCCTGGAGTAATCGACAACGCTGACCTCGATGGCCGGTCGAAGCGGCTGTGAGTCTGATTGAGTGTTCCACTGAACAAAAGCGAACAGTAGAAGAATGGTGGACATCGCAAAGAGGGTTCGGAGACTTAAACGCAGCCAGAGCGCATCGCCCGTTCGCGGAGACATCTCGGTTTTCCGAAGTTGGTCGATCACTCGGTTGGCAAGGCCGAAGGGCATCTCCTCGGATTCTAAGCTTTTTGAGCGGGCTCTTGAGGCGCAGTCGAGCCACTTTTCTTCAAATGTCTTCATACGTCTTAGCTTGGTAGGTTTTTTCGACCAGTGATCGTAGGCGCCGACGAGCGCGAAAGGCTCGAACCTTGACGCTCGGTCGACTCCATCCAGTGAGTTGGCAAATCTCGTCGACTGAGCGCTCTTCGAGGTGGAGAAAATTGAGAATGATGCGGTCTTCCGGCGAAAGTTGACCAAGGATTCTCTGCATGATCTCGCGGGCGTCGGTCTCGTCGCCGCTCGGAATTTCGTGGTCGTCGCTCGCGAGATAGTCTAGCCATGCAGTCTGCTCGTCGTTGAGATCGGCATGGCGAATTTCGGGACGTCGACGTTCGGCTCGAAGGGCATCCAAGCACACGGTTACGGCAATTCGTGAAACCCAGTGAGTGATCGGAATGCCTGGTCGTGCTTCGTAGTCCGGGAGTCGAGAGAACGTCTTGACGAAAACATCCTGCATCAGATCTTCCTCCGATGCGCGGGTAGGTAGGTGGGAGCGAACGATGCGAACCACCGTTGGGTAGAGGCTCTCCATGAGTGCACGACAGGCGTTTTCGTCGCCCTCGCGCACCCGTTCGACGATCGATGCGAGCTCGATTTCCGATTCTCCCATGAAGAAATTTCAGTGGCACTTATTACTCCAAACGCCAAGAAGCGGTGGGCGGTTACAGGCAAACTTCAGATTTGTTTGGATTAATCGACTCGACGGCCGAGGGCTCCTAGCCAGCTGAGAAAAACTTATCAAATCTGTGTAACCGCTCTTCGACTTCTGGCGTTAGTATTTCCGGATGCCGGGAAAGGCCCAGGATGAAATGATCTGAGGTTTCTGGCGATTGTTGAATTCCGATTTATGAGATTACTAAAAATAGCAGCTCTTTCGATAATCTGTGCGAGTTCGGCCGCGCACGCTTCTGCCGATGCCGGCACGATCGCTGAGGACTTCGGTTTGTTCGACCAGAAAGGCCGTTTTCACCAGCTTTCTTATTACCACAATGATCCTAAGACCAAGGCGATTGTCCTGTTTTCTCACGGTATTGGTTGTCCGTTAGTGCGAAAGCGCTACCAAGAACTCGAGTCCCTAAACAATCAATATGGGGCGCAAGGTGTTCGGTTTTGGATGCTCAATGCGAACGAGCAAGATTTGCGATCAGATTTAGCAGCAGAAGCTGACGAGTATGACGTGACGCTTCCAATCCTCAAAGATGGCACTCAAGAGGTGGCACGGTCTTTGGGAATCGATCGAACTGGCGAGGCCTTGGTCATTGAAACCGGAGATTGGAACGTTGTGTATCGGGGCAGGATCGACGATCGATTGACGTATGAAAAAGAAAAGCCCGATGCGGGCGAACCCTTTCTCAAGAACGCATTGGATGCCGTCGTTGCTGGGAAGTCCGTCTCGGTGTCACGAACCGATGCCCCAGGCTGCAAGATCAGTTTTTCGAGTTGGAAAGCCCGCGAATCGAGTTCTATCTCCTACGCCGAGGACATCGCGCCACTCTTGAAGCGAAAATGTGTCTCCTGTCATCAGAAAGGTGGGATTGGGCCCTTTGCACTCTCTAGTTTTCGAAAGACTCGGGGATGGTCGGACATGATTCGAGAGGTCGTGATGACGCGGCGGATGCCACCCTGGCAAGCGGATCCCATCCATGGAAGCTTTGATCAAGACCTTTCATTGACGACTGAGGAACAACAGATGCTTCTACACTGGATTGAACAAGGAACTCCGCGCGGAGATGGAGAAGACCTTTTGGCTGCATACAAACCCGATGGTGAAAAGTGGACCTTGGGCGCACCTGATCATACGATTGAAATTCCGGATCAGAAGGTGCCGGCCGATGGCGTCATCGACTATCGCTACATCCGAATGGATTCGCCTTTTGCTGAAGATACCTGGATCAATGGGGCCGAGGTTCTTCCCGGAGATCGGAAAGCCCTTCATCATGTCATCGTTTATGTCGTTCCCAATCAGAAGCACGGAGAACGACATCGACGTTGGCTGCTAGGATACGCCCCAGGGATTGAGGCTAAGAATTTCCCCGCCGACTCGGGCGTCCTCATTCGAAAAGATGACCGGCTTTTGCTAGAGCTGCACTACACCAGTTATGGGAAGGAAACGGTTGATCGCACTACGATCGGTCTGCATAAAGCCGATGAAGTTCCCAATCACACACTGCACACGGGCATTTTCATCGATGATCAGATTAGGATTCCGGCCCAGCATCGAAACTTTGGCTGGAGTCAAACCCGCGAGATGGACCGCGACGTTGTTCTCCATGCCCTGACCCCTCACATGCATTTCCGAGGGAAGAGTATGCGCTTCGAATTGGAGTCTCCCGATGGGAGCATTGAAACGCTTCTCTCCGTGCCCTATTACAACTTCAATTGGCAGCACACCTATACGCTGACGAGTCCTCGAAAGCTGCCCAAGGGAAGTAAGTTGATCCTCCACGCCGAATGGGACAATTCCGAACGGAACCCCGCGAATCCGAATCCGGATCGGGTTGTGACTTGGGGGGAACAGAGTTTTGATGAGATGTTTTTCGGCACGTATCAGTTTGTTGTAGACAAGGGTTAGCTGCTGGAGGCGTCTGGGACGCTTTGAAGAAGAGCCCGATCGTTTCCGCCATTGAGCGGGGCGATCGGGCTCTTTGGCTTTCCATGTGCCCAGGGTTCGTCATAGCATGACTCAGTCGAACGGGAATAAAGAAGACGATCATGAAGTATACAACGCTCGAAACGATGGCGTGCCCCTTAGTTGTGGCGATGGGCTTGCTGGGCTTGGTGGCGACAGAGATGGTTGCTGACTCGGGGCAGTCGGAACTAGCGCTGCCGGTGTTTGAAGATGGGGAGGCTCAGATTGTCGATCGCTTCAAAGATCCCGATATGTGGATTCGACACGATCTTTGGGTTGAAACGGAATTTGATTCGGACAAAGACGGGCGCCTGGATCGGGTCCATGTGGACGTGACTCGTCCACGACAGACGGAGACCGAGGGATTGAAACTTCCCGTGATCTACGTCACCAGCCCCTATTTTGCCGGCACTGGATCCAGCGGACCGGAGTATTTTTGGGATCCGAGACACGAGGTGGGAGCCGTGCCGCCCAAACGCAAGCCGATGCCCGCAGTGAAGCGCAAGGGTGAACGTCCCATCATTTCCAAGAGTCACGTGAAGACCTGGGTCCCGCGAGGCTACATCGTCGTGCATTCCTCATCACCCGGTACGGGATTGTCGCAGGGCTGTCCGACTGTGGGCGGGGACAATGAATCTTTGGCTCCGAAAGCGGTGATTCAATGGTTGACGGGGAAGGCCGCGGGATTCACCCGACCGGAAGGGTACAATCGGGTGGAAGCGTATTGGTCGACTGGGAATGTCGGTATGACGGGAACCTCCTACAACGGAACGCTCCCCCTGGCGGCCGCAACCACTGGGGTTGAAGGTTTGAAGGCCATTATCCCAATTGCTCCCAATACCTCCTACTACCATTACTACCGTTCCAATGGACTGATCAGGCACCCGGGCGGCTACATCGGGGAAGACATCGATTGTCTCTATGATTTTATTCACAGTGGAGACCGGAATCCGCGAGAGCAGTGCGATTGTGAAGTTCGAGACCGGGAAATGGCGGAGGGCTTTGATCGCGTGACGGGTGATTACAATGACTTTTGGGCGGGGCGTGATTATCTCAATGATTTGGGACCCTTGCGGGCGGCCACTCTGATGGCCCATGCCTTCAATGATTGGAACGTGCAGCCTGAACACAGTGTGAGAATCTATCAGGCTCTCAAAAAGAAAGGGATACCCGTGCAAGCCTACTTTCATCAGGGTGGACATGGTGGGCCTCCTCCGTTGAAACAAATGAACCGCTGGTTCACGCGTTATCTTCACGGCGTGCAGAACGATGTCGAGAATGAGCCCAGGGCTTGGATTGTTAGGGAGGGGGACGAACGGGAAAAACCGACCTCCTATTACGACTATCCCAATCCTGCTTCTCAGCCCGTCACCCTTTATCTCAAGCCTGGGGCGCCCGAAGAGGGAGCCCTGACGCTGGAGAGTGAAGAAGGCAAAGGGAGCGAGACGCTGGTCGACAATTTTTCTTTCAGTGGCGATGCGCTGGCGCAGGCGGAATGGACTCGGCACCGCTTGATCTATACGACACCCGAACTTGAGAGCCCCGTTCACATCTCTGGGACGCCATCCATCTCAATTCGATTGGCGAGTAGCAAACCGGCCGCGAATTTGTCTGTCTGGATGGTTTCACTGCCTTGGACGAAAGGCAAGAAGGCCAAGATCACCGACAATATTATCACGCGTGGTTGGGCCGACCCCCAGAACCATCAGTCGCTCCGTGAAAGCGAGCCGCTCGTCCCGGGACGCTTCTATGACCTCACCTTTGACCTACAGCCCGACGACCAAATCATCCCAAAAGGACAGAAGATTGGACTGATGATATTCTCCAGTGATCGCGACTTTACCGTTTGGCCCGATCCAGGGACGGAGCTGACCGTGGACCTTGACGCGACGTCGATCACTCTGCCGGTTGTTGGCGGGGAAGACACTCTGGTTGACGCTTGGGATGAGGGCGCTGCCGATGAGACGGAGGATTCTGAAGTGCTAGAAGAGTAATCTGTGGCAACCGTTCGCAGGCGGTGTGCCGCGTGAAAACGAACAATTTTCTCTCGAATCAAGCTTCTTGAATTCGGCTCGGCTCTTGTGACGGTGTAGGGGCCCTGTCTCCCGGTCGCTTCAATGCAGGGACCTCATGCATCCAGCACTGGCTCTCACCAACCTGAGCAGACCTTGATTGGGGTGGCGGACTGCCCCTCAAAATGGATCAGGAGCGCGACTTGATCGGCTATGTGCCAAAAGATTGGAACGTGTGAGAAGTCCCGTCACCCAGTGTTGGTTCTGTTTCTCCAGTAATCTGGGCTTCGTTTCATATGCATGACTGCGACAATCCAAATGTGATCTGCTTCCTCTAGAAAGATTACCGCGTATGGAAACGTGCGGCTGAAATGTCGCCGTGCCGGCGGGGCGAAGCGATGGAAGCGCTGTGGCGCAGAACAAACCTCCAGAATCAATCGCTCAATCTCAAGATAGAACCGAACCCCGAGGTCACTGTCGATTGAACCGTAGTATTGAATAGCATCAAGAAACTCTGCCTCAGCGTCAGGGTGGAGAACGTGCTTCACAGTCCGGCAGTTTTTCGTGCCCGGGCGAGTGTGTCGTTTACTGGAATGCCCGCAACCTTGCCACTTTGAATGTCGTCAATGCGCTTGCGGACTTCGGCGCGCCAAGCGGTATCAGTATCTTGCTCGGAACCCGCATGCTGGGTCTCCAAAATTCTATCAACAAGTTCCGCGACTACGTCGCTTGGAAGGTGTCGGGCTTCTTCGACTATTTGGTCGAGTGTTACTGCCATTCCTGAATGATAGCTTTTCTCCTCACGGCAATCAACCTGAACCATGGGGAGGGAGCAGATTGCGACCGCTACAGTAGCCCTTAATGGGCAGACGAGTCCCTCTTTCACTGGAGCGCTTGCGAGTGCCCCCCCATATCCATCTTACTGACTTGCTCTTAGGCTTTGACAACACAGATATTTCCACATCCGATACGGTTACACTAACGACAGGGGATCGAGACTATTGGGTTTTCATGAGTCGCGATTGGTTTCAGCTGTTTAGTCCAGTTCTTGGTCAGCAAAGTGCAGGATGGCCTTCGCGACAAACTCCGGAAGCTCTGGGTGGTGAGCTGTGTATGCATTACGAAGCTCGGAATCAGTCAGGAGCTGGGTGTGGCCCTTGTATGACTCTCGGTTGGGTGTCCAAAACTGGCAGATCCACTTGAAGTGACGCCGGATTTGATCCTGCACTTGGGCTGAGTCAGGCGTCAGGCCTTCGTTGATTGTTTGCACAAGTTGCTCGCAGATATCTGCGAATTCATGTTGGGTCGCTTCCCACTTTTGTTTCGACCAGTCCTTAACCCGGCGCTTTGATTCTTGAATGCTCTGCTTCATGTCGTCGCCGTAGCGATCGACTAAGTATTCTTCGTGTTGGCGTTGTTGTTCCGAATCAAAACCCGTAAACATTTCGCTCTCCTTCATTTTCTGCGTTCCTTTCAGATGTTCGATTGTTCGTTCGATGGTCGATAGCAGTTGGCGCTTGCGTCCCAACTCTTCGAGTAGAGACCTTCGGTGGGACTCGAGTGCCTTGACCTTGTCGAAGGATCGACGCTTCAGAATCTCCTGAACCTGCTTCAAAGGAAGGCCCAGTTCTCGGTAGAAGAGAATCTGTTGCAGTCGCAAGACTTCTTCTTCCTCGTAATACCGATAACCGTTCGCTCCGCAAAAGGCTGGTTCAAGCAGGCCGATTTCATCGTAGTAGTGGAGTGTTCTGACACTCACTCCCGAGACTTCGGCTAGTTTTTTTACCGTGTATGCCATGCTATCAAAGCGCTGGAATCTCCATGATTCCAGCTGTCAGGAACCTTTCTCAGGCCTCACGTAGCGTGAGGGTCAAAAGATAATTTCACGAATTTGGCGATCGAACAACGGAATGTCGTGTCGCCGGGATGAAGAGGGGAGAGAAGAGGTAGGCCCCGCTCGCCTTTGGGCGAAGGCGAGCGGGGTTGGGGTAGGCTCAACTCGATCAGGCAAGGTCGAGTTGGTGAAGACAAGATCAGTTGGGCCTGATCTTGTAGAGTGGTTGGCCGTATTCCACGGGTTGATCGTTTTTCACGAGAATCTCTGTGATTGTGCCTGAAATTTCTGCCTTGATGGGATTGTCGATGCGCATCGATTCAATCAGGGCAACAGTCGTGTTGGCGTTTACCTCTGTACCGACCTTGACGAAGGGATGCGCGTTGGGACTTGGTTTGGTTTTAAAGATGCCGATCCACTGCGACTTGATTTCTAATTCCTTCGGTTCCGGAAGACTCTTTGGCGTGGATTGAGAAGGGAGTAGCGCTTGTGGTGCTGGGGCTGCCGATAACTGTGGTGTGTAGGCTTGATGAGACCTCGGCTGCCTCAGATTGGATGCGCTGTTTTGATTGATGCGGATCTTGAATCCTGCCGTCTCCATCTGAAACTCGGTGATGGAGCTTGTGCTGATGAAGTCCGTGAGAGACTTGAGTCGATTAATGTTCATGTTTGGTTTGCGTGTTGTTGAAGATTTGCTGCAGATGATCGCTAGGCGGTCGAGTGTTATTGGTTGATCAACTCGTTCTCGAAGTCGGTGAGTTCCTTGATCTGGGTGAGGAACCAGCGATCAATTTTCGTGAGTTCAAAAATGTCTTCAATACTGAGTCCGGCGCGGAACCCGTGTCGGATGAAATAAATTCGTTCGGCATTGGGGACGAGAAGCCGTTGACGTATGACTTCAACGGGAATGATGTCATTGTCATCGTACACATTGTCTCCGACACGCCACGGTTTCGTATTGCCTCCAAGCCCATCGTAGCCTGTTTCCATTGAGCGCAGGCATTTCTGAAGAGATTCTTTAAAGGTTCGGCCGATGGCCATGGCTTCGCCAACCGATTTCATTTGCGTCGTGAGGGTGGGGTCGGCTTGGGGAAACTTCTCGAAGGCGAACCTGGGGATCTTCGTAACGACGTAGTCGATGGAAGGTTCGAAGCTAGCGGGGGTAACTCTCGTGATGTCGTTTTTGACTTCATCCAACGTGTAGCCGACAGCTAGCTTGGCGGCAATTCGAGCGATTGGGAAACCGGTTGCCTTAGAGGCAAGGGCAGAAGATCGAGAAACGCGTGGATTCATTTCGATGACGATCATGCGTCCGGTGTCTGGACAGACTCCGAACTGGATGTTCGATCCCCCGGTTTCGACCCCAATCTCCCGGATGATGGCGAACGAAGCATCTCGCATGATTTGATACTCTTTGTCGGAAAGGGTCTGGATGGGGGCAACGGTGATCGAGTCTCCAGTGTGAACTCCCATCGGATCGAAATTCTCGATGGAACACACGATGACACAGTTGTCTGCCTTGTCTCGCATGACCTCCATTTCATACTCCTTCCAACCCAAGAGGGATTCTTCGATCAAGATTTCGGAAACCGGTGACCGCTCGAGTCCTCGCTTGGCGATGGTTTCAAACTCCTGAGAATTATAGGCGATACCTCCTCCTGTGCCTCCCAGCGTATACGCAGGCCGAATGATGAGTGGGAGTGAACCAATATCGGCCGCACGTTGTTGAGCCTCTTCCAAGGTGTGTGCGGTGAAACTTCTAGGAAGGTCCAGGCCGATCTTGATCATCGCGTCTTTGAATTCCTGGCGGTCCTCTCCGCGCTGAATCGCGTCAGGTTTCGCCCCGATCAGTTCGACATCAAGTCGCTCCAGTGCACCGTTCCGGTGCATGGACATAGCGGTGTTCAGAGCTGTCTGCCCTCCAAGGGTCGGGAGGAGAACGAGTTTGCCCGTGGCACCTCGAGCGCGCATTGACTCTTGCTCTTTGAGGATGATTTTCTCGACACACTCAGGTGTGATGGGTTCGATGTAGGTCCGATCAGCGAATTCTGGATCGGTCATGATCGTTGCCGGATTGCTGTTTACGAGAATGACTCTAAATCCATCTTCTCGTAGCGATCGGCAGGCTTGTGTTCCTGAGTAATCGAATTCACAAGCTTGGCCGACAACGATTGGGCCAGCGCCAATAATGATAACGGAGTCGATGTCAGTTCGTTTTGGCATGGGAGTGACGATCTGGTCAGGCGCTGAGGAGTTCTGGTCTTGGTTGCGAGGTGAGAACGGTACCCGAATTCCGACGGGAGGTCGGGCGACTGGTATGCGGTGCCTGAACTCGAGCTAGCGTTCTCTTTCTTTCAGGAGGACGACCTTGGAGCCCGATGATCTTTCTGTTTTCGAGAAGGTGGGCGTAGAGGTGTCTCAGGTGGGGCGCAACCTTGAGGTTCTCGGCTGTGATTTTGACGCCGTTGGCTGGATGCCTCTCAGGGTAGACGTAGACGATTAAGTCCTTCTTAAACATTCTGCCAATCGACTCGAGAATGCCTCCGTTAAGATCTTGGAAGTCTTCTTCATTGAAGAGAGCACTCAGTTGTTCGACGGACATTGAGAGTCCGACCCGTTTGTTGGTCGCTCGGAAGATATAGTCTGTCAGCTTGAAGTAGCGTTCATAATTGGAAATGAGGACGGTGTGACCCAAGGCAGCTAGCTCGTCGGCACGCTTCAAGAAAGTGCTCGAATCCTTGGCTAGGGCAGTCTCCAGTTGGGCGAGATTCCACTCCATGACGAGGAGAGGTGTTGAGTCGGATACGTCTGGTTCTTGAACGAAGGGAGTGAGAGCCCACTCGAGTTGACCCAGGCTCCCGTTTTGTGAAAGAGGGCCACTCCCTCGTTCCAGCAGCACGGGGCGTTGATAGAGAGCCTCAGAAGCTTGGACGACCTCTCCTTGGGCATTGAACATGGCGGCTCTCGTGAGTCCCAATTTGACGAGTTTCAGAGCGAGGAGACGCCTGTCGGTCTCGCAGAAGGCTGGACCGGTCATTTGAATCATGTCGATCTCGATCCGGTCCAGCCCGAGATTGTCTTGCAGGGATCGGAGCAGGTCATCGAGTTTTCGTGAGGCTTTTGTCGCTCCGAAGATGAGGTTCACGCCGACGATGCCTAAGGCATCTTGCTGGCGCGTGACTTCCTCATCGTGGAGACGGACATGGATGATGAGTTCCGATGCATCCGCTCCGGGTTCATGTTGAAAACGGATGCCCATCCATCCGCGACCGGGAGAACCGTTGTGGAAGCTTCGTGTCGCGACTGTGTTAGCGAACGCGAAGAACTTGCTCGCAGTTCCGCGCCGTTCCTGAAGGCGTTCTATGAGCAGGGCGTACTCGCGATCGAGCATAGTGCTGAGCCGTTCCCGACTCACATAACGTTTTGTGGGACCATAGATGGCATCGCTGAAGTCCATGTCGTAGGCCGACATTGTTTTTGCGATCGTTCCTGAAGCTCCTCCGACACGGAAGAACCAACGCGCGACTTCTTGCCCCCCACCAATCTCTGCTAAGGTCCCGTAAATTGCCGAATCGAGATTCAACTCGAAGGCCTTCTGGGGAGTGTCGAATTCTCTATAACTAATGCGGTCTGCACTCATTGAGCTTACCTGATTCTTAATATTCTCTGCCTAGGTCAGATGGTTGACAGCCAGCACGGAGCAGTTCGGCTCCCGAACAAGCGATTCTGCTGTGCTGCCGAGCATCATTTGGGGCCAACGGCTGTAACCACGCTTGCCAACAATGATTAGATTGGCCTGCCAGTCTTTGGCGGCTGTCGTCATGGCGTGTGCTGAATTGCTATGGGATACAATTTCACACTGATGGGGGACTCCTTTGAGACCTTCGCTCAACTCTTCGAGTTTCTCGTTGAGGCTTTGAAGATGCTTCTGCTGTTTTTCGATCGACGGCGGTGGGGGAGCGATTGCCTCGCTGAGTCGTTCCCACGGCGAGTTGAAAACGTGGAGCAGTTTGACTTCGCCACCATCCTGACTGGCGACACGTCGAGCTTGTTCCACGACGGCTTGGGAGCTTTGTGAAAAATCAACACAGGCGAGAACCTTTGTGAACGGGCCTGGGGTGTCCCGATCGACCAGCATGACCTTTGCGGGACCTTTTCGCAGACAGCGAGAGGCGAGAACGCCGGCCGGAGCATCATTCGTTTGTTCTCCATGTTCTCCTACGATGAGGATGTCGGCTTCGATCTGTCGTGCGTAGGTGACGACTGATTCAATCTGGGTTCCGATCTGAACTTCAACGGTTGCCGTTGTATCCTGTTGCTGCAGCATCGTTGCAATCTCGTGCTTCGCCGAGAGTTTCAGTTGATTGCTAATTTCCGAAGGAGAAGCTTCGAGAAGCTCCGCGAGCTCAAAAGCAATGCCTCCATCAATCGCATGAACGACGTGGAGCTGAGCTTGATTCAATCGCGCCATCCGTACCGCTTGCTTGAATGCTGAGTCGGCACAGGGTGAAAAGTCTGTCGCGATGAGGATCTTCTTCAGTTGATTCATTGTTTCTCCTTGGCCGAACGAGCGGCGTGAAGGCGCTGATGCTTGGCTCTTGTTTCGATTCGAGTTGTTAGTTTTGCGAATTTATTGTGACGAGTAAGTTATCGTGAATAAAAATGCACGAATAACTATTCGTATATTCGCATTGATTTTCGGTTTGTCAAGGGAGTTCCCGATTGGGCGTGGAGTTTCGTTTTAGCGTCCTTCGCGATTAAGAACTGTGCGATTGACGATCGCACTTTCGGTGTTCACCTTTGTGGGGACCATGAAATTTCAGCGCAACAGTTGTCTTCGATGGATTGCGTCGCTTTGCTTGATGGCTGCGATTGGAGGATTTCCGGACCTGAATGCGGTTGAACGACCGAACATCTTGTTCGCCATCTCGGATGACCAGTCGTGGATGCACACTGGGGCAAATGGTGATTCCAGTATCCGAACTCCGGCCTTTGACCGTGTGGCTCGAGAGGGAGTGCGATTTGAGTTTGCCTATTGTGCTTCTCCGTCCTGTGCGCCGTCGCGGGCGGCCCTATTGACGGGACGGCACATTTGGCAGCTTGAGGAAGGTGGGATTCTTTTCGGAGTTCTGAAGCCAGATACCTATCCGGTTTTCACCAGCCTGCTCGAAGCAGGGGGATATGAATTGGCGGCGACGGGTAAGACTTATGGACCGGGACGAACCGAGAATCGATCGGCGGGTGAGGTCTTTGGTCGCAATTTCAATTCCATCAAGCTTTCGGAGCAACGTCGCGGGCTCAACTCGACGGATTATGCCGCCAACTTTGATGCATTTCTGAGTGCCCGAGATCGTTCGAAACCGTTCTTCTTTTGGTTTGGAGCGACGGAACCGCATCAAAACTACGACGTGGGGGCATGGAAAAAAGCCGGTAAAACCTTGGACCAGGCCCTTCTCCCAGGGTGTCTTCCAGATCATCCGATAACGCGTGGAGAGATTCTTGATTATGGGTTAGAAATCGAACACTTTGATCAACATTTGGGCCGGATGCTTGCGTCGCTTGAGCGGGCGGGGGAGCTTGATAAGACGCTCGTCATCGTGACGAGCGATCATGGCAATCCGCTTCCGCGTTCAAAATGCAACCTCTATGACAGCGGAACACGCGTCCCATTGGCGCTTCGATTACCACAATCGATTCCCGGTGGCCGAGTCGTTAGCGACTTCGTGAGTCTCGTCGATCTTGCTCCTACTTTTCTAGATTATGCGGGCTTGCACGTTCCCGATGTGGTTTCCGGGCGAAGCTTGGTCCCGATTCTTCGGTCCAAGCGAGAAGGGAGAGTGGATGAGAATCGAGCCTCGGTGGTGACAGGATTCGAGCGTCATATTATTTGCCGACGGGATGGGGTTGGCTATCCCATGCGTTCGCTTCGCACGGATCGTTGGAGCTATATTCGAAACTATTCGCCGGATCGGTGGCCGGCCGGAGACCCTGATTTTATGTCCTCTCATCAAGGATTTTACGGCGATGTCGACAAGGGGAGCTCGAAAGATTTTATGCTGAGCCAAGCAATGAACCCCAAGATTCGGCCGTTTTTTCTGCGGGCTTTTGGCCGACGTCCCGCGGAAGAACTCTACGATATGACGAAGGATCCATCTCAACTGCGTAATCTTGCGGCCTCCTCTGAGCATCGGGGCGTACTTGAGGAAATGCGGGAAGGCTTGAATCAGGCTTTGGACAGCCTTCAGGATCCCAGGCGTCAGGGAGTGAATCCCTGGGATACCTACCCGTTCACGGATCAACGGATTTTTGGTAATCCAGAATGGCGGCGCGAAGGCTTCTCCACCGCCCTTCCGTAGGGTTGAAGACGCGCCGTTCATCGGGGCAAGGAAAAGTGAATCAATGGAATCTTCGGCTAGAGTTCGGAATAGTTCGGGAATCATTGGCCTACTAGTTCTGGCCTGTGTGGGGATTCAGTTTGGGGTGGGGTATTGCCATCTAAACAAGCCCCTGCCGGTCGGGATCTCTCTCGAGGGTCGAGAACATCCTGTTTCAGAACTGCATTTTCTCCGAGATCTGACCTACCTGACCCCGGATGGTGAGCGTGAAAGTGACCAGGAGATCTTCGAGGCTGTTTTTGAGATTATTGAGCGGGGACGGAGTTTCATTCTGGTGGACATGTTCTTGTTCAATCCTTATCTCGGAAAAGGAAAGGAGCCCTATTTCGAGTTATGTGCCGCTCTAACAGAACGTTTGGTCGCGAAGAAGGCAGTCTCGCCAGCTTGTGACATCGTATTGATCACGGATCCCATCAACACCTTGTATAGCGGCATGGAATCCCAGCACTTGAACCAGCTTCGATCTGCGGGCGTTCGGGTTGTGCAGACGTCAGTTGAAAAACTGCGTGATAGCAACCCACTTTATTCTTCTTTCTGGCGAATGACCGGGGCTTGGCTGGGAAATTCTCCAGGTAGACTGGTCCCGAACCCCTTTGGCAGTGGCCGTGTCTCGTTGCGCTCTTATGGACGCTTACTCAATTTTAAGGCCAATCATCGGAAACTGATTGTGAGCGACGACGAGAATGGTCCCGTGGCACTCGTTACGAGCGCAAATCCGCATGATGGGAGTAGCGCCCATGAAAACGTTGCGATTCGGTTTCGCGGACCCGCTGTCGCAGATGTTCTGGCTGCTGAGAATGCCGTGCTGAGGATGTCGGGTGCTGAGCTCTTGGAGGTCGATCTTCCGGAGGGCGAGGTGCCCCTGTTTATGGGCGAATCGGCTCCGTCGCTCCAGGTCTTATCGGAGAGTAAGATTAAGGATTCTGTCATCGCTGCCCTAAACACAGCGGGCGTTGATGATAAGGTTCGGTTGGTGATGTTTTATCTTTCCGATCGGGAGATCTTGGAGGCATTGATTGAATCAAAACGCCGTGGTGCCGATGTCAAGATGCTGTTGGACCCCAACCGTGACGCGTTTGGACGCGAGAAGTCGGGAATGCCGAATCGCCAGGTGGCTGATGAGTTGCACCGGGCAGAGGTGGATATTCGATGGCGAGAAACCCATGGAGAGCAGTGCCACTCGAAGCTGCTGCTCATCGAATACCGGGACCAGTCTGTTTTCCTGTCGACGGGCTCTGCAAATTACACTCGCCGAAATCTCGGAGACTATAACCTAGAGCTCAATGTCACGATGAGAGGGCAATCAGATCACGAGGTGTTTCAGGATGTGAACCAGTACTTTGAGCAGTTGTGGGGGAACGAGGGCGGTAAGTTATTCAGTGTGGATTACTCCGAATACGCCGACCCTTCTCGTTTGCGCCGGGCGATTTATCGGCTGATGGAGGCTTCCGGCGTTTGTACCTTCTAGACTAAATCGACTGAAGCGATCCCCGGGGGCTTGAGTGCCCAGCTTCACTTCGAAAGGTAAGTCGGGATTCCTCCCTCAATAGGTCGTGTTTTGGGGGCCTTAGAAGATCTCATTGTTCTCTATTTGTGCCTTTTCTGACGAGGCTCAGTTTATTCATTGCCACGTTTCTTAAGCTCACACGTGTGGCCCCAGCATTCGGACCGTCGAACTGTCTCAAGTCTTTTAGCGACAACCCGATAGTATGATTGGAAGGGCTGGATTATTGGGAATTGAAGCCCTGCCATGGTTGTAGGTGCTATGAGCGACAAAGTTGCAGATGACTACGCGGCAGATATTCTGATCGTTGACGACACTCCGGCGAATCTTGAGCTGCTTTCCGGGATGCTGAAGGGCAGTGGTTACCGGGTAAGACCCGTGCCGAATGGGCGTCTCGCGTTGATGGCGGCCGCGAATCAAGTGCCGGATCTCGTGTTGTTAGATATTAACATGCCGGAAATGGATGGCTTCGAGGTTTGCCGACGTTTTAAGGCCGACAGTCGACTTCAAGGAGTTCCGATCATCTTTATTAGTGCTCTATCTGATACCCAGGACAAGGTGAAGGCCTTTCAGGCTGGTGGGGTCGATTATGTTACGAAGCCCTTTCAATTTGAGGAGGTCGAGGCTCGGGTGGTCAATCATGTGAAGTTGCGCCGACTTCAGCGAGAGACGGAGGAACAGAATCGAGCTCTGGAAGCGTCCTATGCTCGATTGAAAGAATTGGAAGGGATGCGTGACAGTCTGACGCACATGATTGTGCACGATATGCGAAGTCCACTAACGAGCGTGAACTGTTTTCTGGAGGTCGTGAAAATGAAATCTGTGGGGCTGCTTGACGAGAAAACCATCGGCTATCTCGAAAAAGTCGATAGTCAGGTTTCCGCTGTTGTGACGATGGTGAATGATGTTCTCGATATCAGTCGCCTAGAAGGCGGGCAGATGCCAGTCGAAATTGAAGACGTGGTTATCGGAGACCTTCTTCGCGAAGTGAAAGATGGAGCCGGTCTGGAGTCTCAGCGGGTGGTCATACGAGAGGAACTCTTCCAGCAACGAGTGAAAGCGGATGGAAAAGTCGTCAAACGGGTGCTCAGCAACATTCTCGGCAACGCGCTCAAGTTCACGCCGAAGCCTGAGTCTGTGGAAGTGTATCTGACAGATGCGGATGATGAGCTCGTCGTAAACATTCAGGATCGAGGCCCTGGCATTCCTGAAGCCTATCGAACCAAGGTGTTTGAAAAGTTCTTTCAGACGGACGATGGGAAGAAGCGGAAAGAGTTTACCTCTGGGCTCGGCCTCGCGTTCTGCAAACTAGCCATGGATGCCCACGGGCAGGCGATCGCCGTCGATAGTGAAGAAGGGCGAGGGAGTCGATTCTTCTTCTCCCTCGAGAAATCTTCAGGTTCCGAAGAAGGAGGGTGGAAGGACCTGAGTTCAGCCACACTTCCAGCCTCGAATGCCGCATAAGTTGTTGTCTGCTGAGACCTGAGTCCTTCTTATTGCTCTTTAGTTTCTTATGAGTTCACCCACCGTCATGAAAAGCCCGGCGATCTATGCTGGTGTGGATTCGGTCCGGTGTGAACGAATGACCGAACTGAGTGAAGCCTTTCTCGATCTCAAGATCGTTCGCGATCGAGAAGAGTTGGAACGTTTGCTCAAGGAACACTTCTTCGAGGTCCTTCTCTGCGAATATGAGATGTTGGGTGAGGACGCGATCATTGCTCTGAGCACCATCCAGGAATTGGTTGATGAAGACACCGCGATCGTCATTGTCGTCCACGAGCTGAATCGAGAGGTGGAAGACTTTGTGACCACTGTGCCTCATATTGGTTGGCTACGGGCCCCGTTTGATGAGATCGAACTCCGCCTTTCCATTGCCAAAGCAAGCGAGACTGTAGAGCTTGTGAAGGCGAATCAGAACCTCACCGAGTGCCTCCAGAAGCAAGGTTCGATTGTGGCGAGTCGCAAGGCACAACTCGAAAAGGAGAACACGCAGCTTCGTCTCGCTGAAAAAGCCGTGCGGGATATTTTAGAGTCGTTGCCCGTCGCGCTTGTCGTGGTGGATCGAGAGGGGCAGATCGCATGGGTCAATGCCCAAACGGAAGAACTCTTTCAGTACACTCGGGAACAGTTCATTGGTGAGTCTGCAGAGCGACTGATGCCTGAACGGTTCGTCTCTTCGTTTCGTACCTACTTGTCTCGCTACTTCGAGCAGCCTGAGCGGTTACAGATTGGAGACTCTGAGAGACTCTACGCGCTACGGGGTGATGGTAGTGAGTTTCCTGTCGAAATTGAGTTGAACTCGGTCGTGATGCCAAAAGGGCGATTGGTGGTGGGCTTGGTCAGTGATATCACCGATCGATTGAAGGCGGCTGAGACACTTCGTTTGAGTGAAGAGCGTTTCCGGTTGGCGATGTTGGGTTCCAATGACGGCTTGTGGGATTGGGACATTGTGAAGAAGAAGGTCTTTTACGCCCAGCGTTGGAAACGAATGCTGGGCTTTGAGGAGCACGAGATTGGTGATCAGATTGAAGAATTCTGGGAGCGTGTTCATCCGGAGGACCGAGACCTTTTCGATCGAAAACTCGAGGATTATCAGCAAGGGAAAACAGCGAGCTTTGAGGCTGAGGTGCGCTTAAAGCACAAGAACGGACAAGATATCTCTATTCTCTCTCGTGGTTTCGGTGAGCGTGATGAGCAAGGTAAGCTGTTGAGAGTTGTCGGTACGAACTTGGATGTGACTGCCTTCAAGAATGTTCTGGAGGATCTTCATCGAAAGAATCGCGCTGTAGCCATGCACCATTTGGTTGCACGGGCGACAACGACAGCTCGGGACGTAGAGGGAGCCATGCGAATTATCTTGGACGAGCTTTGTGAGAGTGGCTCATGGGATCTAGGGAGGGCCTTGATCTGGCCCACAGTTGGCGAGGAGAGAGCTAAGAATAGCGTGTTCTGGTCTGATATTGAAGCAGATCGATTTGGCTCCTTTGTCGATCTCTTAGGTGTCGATCCGGTTCGGGGTGAAGGTTTAGGAGATGAGCAGAGTTCAAGTCTTGCAAAGCCCGTCAATGCCGTGCCAGTTGAGTCGCTTGAAGACAGCCCTCTGAAGGCGGCGGCTCAGGCTCTTGGTTTGCGATTGATCGTTCGGTTTCCGGTGGCCGTGAATAGTGACGAAGTGGCCTGCTTGGAGTTTTATGGGAAGGAGCTTTGTGAGCCCTCGGATGACCTCCTGTCGATCCTGTCGGATGTGGCCGCTCAATTGGGAAGCGAGATTTTACGTCGTCAGGCAGAGTCGAAGTTGCAGCAGATGAACGAGGATCTCGAGCGACGGGTCCAGCAGCGAACGGCCGAGCTCGAGGATGCTTGGAAGGTGGCAGAGAATGCCAACCAGGCCAAGAGTGCGTTTTTGGCCAATATGTCGCATGAGATTCGAACTCCGATGAATGCGATCATGGGCTTTTCGCAGCTGATGCAGCGAGACTCGAGCCTCAATCTGGATCAGCGCGAGAATCTCACTGCGATAAGTCGAAGCGGGGAGCATCTGATGACGGTTATCAATGACGTTCTGGAAATGTCCAAGATCGAGGCTGGGCGAATCACGTTGAATCCCGCCACATTCGATCTTCACGCCCTATTGGATGATCTGGGAATGATGTTTCGAGCCCGAATGGAGAACAAGAAGCTTGCTTACCATGTTGATACGGATCCCCAGTTGCCTCAATTCATTGTCTCGGACGAAAGCAAACTTCGCCAGGTGTTGATCAATTTGATTGGCAATGCAGTGAAGTTTACAGAACAAGGAAAAATCTCCATTCGAACTGGATTGGTTGCTACTGATGAAGCCTCTCCAGCAGGAGGGGCTGGATGGCGTCTCTTTTTTGAAGTGCGCGACAGCGGAGTGGGAATCGCGCCAGAGGATCAGGAGAAATTATTCAACACCTTCGAGCAGGCCAATAATCAGATTGCTGCAGAGGGGGGCACAGGGCTGGGACTTGCCATCAGCCGAAAGTACGTCCAGTTAATGGGTGGGGATATCTCGTTGGAAAGTGAACTTGGCCAAGGGAGTGCCTTTCGTTTCGAGATCGCTGCGGAGAGAGGGGATGATCGAGAGCTACTGCAACGCTCTCAACGGGGGATCGTCAGCAGTGTCGTGGGCGGAGCGGGACGCTATAGAATCCTCATCGCCGATGATCGAGAAACCAATCGTAAAGTGCTGGTGCGTTTGCTAGGAGAGATCGGCTTCGATTTGCGAGAGGCTAACGACGGCCAAGAAGCGGTCGAGTTGTGGCGGGAATGGCAGCCTCATTTGATTCTGATGGACATGGCGATGCCGGTCATGGACGGGTATGAGGCCTCTAGATTGATTAAGACAGAAGACGGTGCTGGTCGATCGAAAGTCATTGCGATTACCGCAAGTGCTTTCGAAACCGAACGCGCGAAAATCATGGCTCTGGGAGTCGATGATCTGGTGCTTAAGCCGTACAACGAAACCATTCTCCTAGACCGGTTAGCGTTTCACCTGGGGCTCGAGTATGTCTATTCCAAAGACGAGGCTGCGGAGGCGAGCACCGGCTCGTCATCGACTGCGCCGATCGACCTGAGTGTAGAGCGCCTGCAGTGTCTTCCGCCGGAGCTGCGGTCGAATATGGCCGAGGCCTTGCAGATTGCAGATTTGGAGGGCGTGAGTCGGCTACTGGATGAAGTGGCGTCGATCGATCAGCAGGCGGCCACAGCTTTACGAGGACTTGTTGATGGCTTTCAACTCGATGAGCTTCTTCGGCTTTTGGGCGCCGATTGCGAAGCTCCTGCCGCTTGATAACAGAACGGCCGTCTACGACCGAAAAAGAGATCTCCTTTTCTCGTTATTCACTTAAGTAGAGGCGCTCGCCGGTCGATAGATTAGGGCAGAGGAAGGGTGTTTGCCCGATAGGGATAAGGGATTCTATTAAGGTTTAGGTATGATCCGAATACTGGTTGTTGATGATGACGTTCACGTTCGCGAATCGATCGTTGAAGTCCTCAATGCGCTCGGTTACCAGACCTTGGCTGCGGAGTCCGCCGACGAAGGATTGTCGCTCGCTCTCAAGCATGTGCCCAACCTTGTGATCTCGGATATCATGATGCCCGGCAAAGATGGCTATACCTTGCTGAGTGAATTTCGGGCAAACGAAGCTATTGCCAGCATCCCCTTTATTCTCATGACGGGCGTTGATAGTCGGGAGCGATTTCGAGCGGGCATGAATCTCGGTGCGGATGATTACCTGCCCAAGCCTTTCAATGCCGAGCAATTGGACAAGGCAGTTCGTGCCTGTTTGCACAAGCACCAGTTGATTCACTCTCGGGCGGATGAGAAGGTGTCGAACCTGCTCAGCCTCTTAGAGACAACCCTGCCACATGAACTCCGAACACCTCTCAACGGAATTCTGGGCTTCTCGGAAATGTTAAAGGTGTGCTCAGAGAAGTTCTCCCAAGAGGAAGTCATTCAAGCGGGTGAATACATCAATGTTTCGGCGAAACGGCTTCACCGCTTGGTCGAGAATGTTTTGTTGTCCGCTCGCTTGCGGGTGATGCAAGAAACGGGGGAGTCAAGCGGCCGTTTGCGAACAGATGGAGCGCTGGATCTTGTTCCCCTCATCGAGTGCCTTTCTTCGGATGCTGCTGACCGATATGATCGAGCACAGGATCTCACGCTGAAACACGAGGGAGAGCTATTGTGTGCCGACCCTCAGCTGTTTTGTAAGGCTTTCGAAGAAGTGGCGGACAATGCCTTTAAGTTTTCGGAGTCCGGGCAGCGAGTGTGCATCTCGATGGGGATGTCCGATGAGATTCCGTGTGTCATTGTGAGTGACGAAGGACGAGGTATGGATGCTGAGCAGGTGGCGAGAATTGACCTTTTTCGGCAATTCGATCGAAGTCACTTCGAGCAGCAAGGAGCCGGCCTGGGTCTTTTCATCGCTAAGCAAGTTGTGAATGAGTTGGGAGGTTCGTTCGAGATCGAGAGTCAGTTTTCCAAAGGAACAAAGGTCGTCCTGACATTGCCCTTAGCCTGTGATGTTGTGGCCCCGGAGATCCCTGAAGTCCCACTTTTGAAAAGAATGGCGGTATGAAGCGTGGGAGTTTGATTGTTACGAATTAGCCGGGGACGCTTAAGTTGCAGTCTCCGCAGCCGATGAACAAAGGAGTGGTCATGATTTGCGAAGATACAGCGAATTCGCTGGGATCCATTAAACTTTCCGCGTCTGATACCAAGAGCAAGTTGATGGAGTGCGAACGCCTGCCGTCGCTGAGTAGTATAAACATCGCTCTGCAGAGGTTGCTGAGCCGGGACGACAGCAGTACTCAGGATATTTCGAAGATGGTGCGAAATGATCCGAGTTTAACGGCGCGCATTCTTCGGCTCACGAATTCTGCATTCTACGGATTGTCGGGTTCGGTAAAGAATGTTGAGGAGGCTGTTTTCTACCTGGGGGTTGCGCAGATCCAACGTTTGGTTCTGGCGAGTCCAATTATTGACCATTTCGATGGTGTCGCAAGCGATATCAAATTTTCGTGGAAGGAGTTTTGGAAGCATTCGGTAGCGGTGGCGATGATTACGCAGGAGCTGGTCGATAATGGGGAGTCTCTCTATGGCGATGACACGGCCTATCTGGCTGGACTCATCCATGATGTCGGCAAGATTGCCATCGCGGTTACGTTTCCCGAATCGTTTGTTTCGATCCAGAAGGCTCTCAAGGATTCTCAAGCAGATCTACCAGAATTAGAACACGACTTCTTCGGGATGGATCATGCCGAGATCGGAGCCTTCTATTTTCAGGCGCACAAGATGCCTGATATGCTCGTTGAAACGACTCGATTTCATCACCTTCCAGAGGGAGCGGATCAAAGTCAAAAGATCGCTGCTGCAGTTCGAGTGGCTGATCTTGCCACCCGCTCTGCCCACATCGGATGTGGGGGAAATACGAACGTGGTCGAGCCCCAAGAATGGAAGGAATTAGAGAGTTGGGGGCTCTTGGTCCCGGACTCAAACCCAAGAAGCATTGAGAAAGCGCAGCGCAAAGTTGATAAACTGCTGATCAGCATTCCTCAGATGATTGGGCATCTGGTCTAGCTCAAGGATTGAGAACAGTGGGCTTGCGACGCGTTGCGAGTCACATCACGAAGCGGGGACGAACGACGAAACGTTCTCGCACTGCATTTCAAAGGATTGAAAGTGGAAGACCGAATGAGTTTATTGTCGCGTTCCCAAAGTTGGTGGGTGCCCTCCCGCCGCGCGCTGTTGTATTGGGGCGTGGTTTTAGCCGTAGTCGTCGGTGTGGTTCTCAATGGGATTACCGGTTTGGGATCGGATATCTCGAAGGCTGTCCATGAGCACAATATGGTAGACAAAGTGGGGCATCTGATTTTCTTTGGCTCCATTTCCTTTCTTATCCATCGCGGCCTTCGCCTCCATTTGACCTGCTCGACATGGATCGTTGTTCTCACGAGCAGTTCTATCGCCCTGGCTCTCGGTGTGCTTGATGAGTACTCACAATTGTGGATCGAAGGGCGCAACTTCGATTATTCCGATTTGTGGGCCAATTTTCTAGGCGCTGTATCAATCGGCCCTTTTGGCTGTCTGTTGGTAGATCGAAATCCTGAAGGTCACGAAACCGAAGAGGAGAGTTTCGACTTTGGACTTCGGGCGCCGGGAACGAAAGCGAAGACCGGTCCCTCGGTGTTCCTGGGGAACTCATCCGTAGACAGAGGATCGCGGCCACGGGGAAGCGGTGGCCATCGGAGGCGGGGAGCTCGACTGAAATAACTAGATTGCCAGTGCTAATGATGAAGGGTTGATATGATTGATTCGGAGGAAGATCGCGGAATACAAGTGCTGTTGGTTGAAGATGACCGACGCGTACGAGGACACTTGCGAGATCTCGTGGAAGGACTCAATCGGTCCCCCGAGGTGGATGTGACTCTCACAATGGAGTGCGTCGCATCGCTTCAACAATGCCTCGATCATCTGGCGGACTTTTTTGTCGATGTGATCTTGCTCGATCTCTCGCTCCCGGATGTGCACGGAATTGCTGCGATCAGTCGTGTCACGCAATCGGTGCCGAATATTCCTGTTATCGTGCTGACGAACATCAGCGGGTGGGCCTCGATGGTTCAGTGTGCGGAGGCCGGAGGACGGGACTACTTGGTGAAGAAGGGGCTCGATGCAGACACGTTCTTCCGGTCGGTCTACTATGCGTATGAGCGGAAGCAAGTTGAGGATAAGCTGCGCCAGTCCCAACTCATCTATCAATCCTTGGTGGACCACCTGCCCGTGGGAGTTTTCCGAAAGGACTTGAACGGACGATATGAGTTTGTGAACCAAGCGTTCTGTGATGCGGTAGGATATGACGCAAAACAGATTCGACGCCGAGGTGATCGTGACCTGTTCGTCGATGAGCACGCTGAGGAACTAAATAAGGAAGAAAGCCAGATCATCGAATCGCGGGAAACCGTCGAACGGGAACGCGTCCTGAAGACGGCGAGTGGGAAGGAATTTGATGCAGAGTTGGTGAAGATTCCTCTGCTGGATGCGGAGGAGGAGGATGTTTGTGGGATTCAAGGGGTTCTGAGCGATGTATCAGAGCGGAAGCGAGCCGAGGAACAACGTCGAATGGCGGAACGTTTTGCTGGGATGGAAGCTCTGGCGGGTGACATTGCGCATCATGTGAACAATCGTCTGGCTCCTGTGATGTTGAATGCATCGATTATCGAATCTAAAGCGACTGAACCGGAGCTCGTCAAAGCCTCGCAAAAGATTTCAAAAGCCGCTTCGAAAGCAGGTCAGATCGTGCGGCATCTCTTGGCTATGGCGATGCAGACGGAAGGCAAGATGATGTCTGTGGAAATGGACCTTACCTTGAGTGATCTACCTCGCTTTGTGAAAGAGACACGAAACTCCGATTGCCGAGTCGATCTCCGCATCGCATCTGATCTCAAGAACGTGAAGGGGGAATTCTCGATGCTCAAGACCTTGCTGGAAGAGCTGTGTGCGAACGCTTGTGAATCAATGGGGGACAAAGGCATGATTACGATCTCTGCCACCAATGGGAAGCACGAGCTCCTGTTGGGTGAGGAGGGAGATCGTCCTCGCTCCACGGAAAGTGTCATCATTAAAGTGCAAGACGGTGGCCCTGGGGTTCCAGCCGAGGATAGAGCTCGAATTTTTGATCCCTACTTCACGACGAAAGCGGGCGAGAATCATGATGGCATGGGCCTGGCGCAGTGCATGTCCATTGCGCGAAAGCACTCGGGTATCCTTCGGCTCGATCCGCAGTCCGAGACTGGAAACTGCTTCGAGTTGATCCTGCCTGCCTTGGTGGCTGAGGAGGCAACTGATAGCAAGGCGGTTGTCGAGCTAGAGCCGGCCGATGGCAAAACGATTCTATTGGTTGACGATGAAGAACCCATTCTTGAAGCCGCGCAGGTGATTCTCGAAGGAAATGGCTTCAATGTTCTCACGGCTTCGGATGGAGCGCAGGCAATCGCGAAGTTTAGTGAGCATTCGGCTGATATTCACCTGGTTTTGACTGATCTGATGATGCCCTACATGGATGGGGCTATGCTTTCGAAAGCGATTCGCGACATCTCTACCACCGTACCCATCTTCATCGCCACTGGACTCGATTCTCGGGACAATCTTGAGAAACTTGAGGGACTTGGCGTGTGCGAAGTGATCCCGAAACCCTTCGCGCCCAAACAGCTGGTGCAACGTATTTGTCAGGAACTTTCAGCCGCGTAGTCCGAACGTAACGGCGGGATATCATCTGGTTGTGCGCATATCTGGTCGCAAGTCTCGTCTTTCTATGTCACGTTCGGATGCGTGAATCCCTCAGATACCGGAACGCTCTACGACACCATCGCCGCGCGCTGGGCGGATCAGTCCTTTGATTCACGGAACGGCATACCCGCTCATGAACGGGCTCTTCAGTGGGTGTCTTCGTTTAAGCTCGGACTCGATGTGGGGTGTGGGTGCTCCGGGCGCTTTGTTGAGCTGATGTTGAGTCGCGGGATGGCGGTGACTGGGATTGATGTCTCTGGCGAGATGATTGCACTCGCCCAGCAGCGACACCCGAATGTTTCATTTCAGCAGGCCGATGTCTGTCAGTGGGAGACTCATGAGCGTTACGACTTCATATCCGCTTGGGATTGTCTCTGGCACATTCCGCTGCGTGAGCAAGCTGCGGTTTATGGCAAACTGATGGGGGCGCTATCGTCGAATGGGGTTCTTGTTTTTAGTTTCGGTGGTCTGGACGAAACTGAAGAAAAGATGGATGCAAGTATGGGCCCGAATCTTTATTACTCGACGCTGGGAACGCCAAGGCTCCTTGAATTGATCGAAGCCAACGGCTGTGTTTGTCGGCACTTGGAGTTCGACCAGATGCCGGAATCCCACGCATTTGCAATTGTCCAAAGGATAACCTGAAACCAGCTTTCAGAAGGGAACGCTTATCGGATCCCTTGATTCTCAAGCTGGAGAATCTCCGTTTCCCATGCTTCACGCTCACCCTCGTTGTACCTGGCCTTTTCCGGTAGGAGGCTTCGGCGTGTGCAGTTCAGGAGGGCCTGGAGTGTTTGATATCTCCGAGTAGCGCCGATGGCGGGAGGAAGATGATCGCTGATTATTTCTATGATTTGATCGAAGCTAAGCTTTCCGTCTGCCTGTCCTGATTTCGCCTTAAGTTCAGAGCGAAGGGCGGCGTAACTGGCGGCGGAATAATTGTGGGTCGCTTTGCGCAGGGCTTTGATCTGATCGGCGTCAGGTGCCTTTCCTAAAACGGGTTTGACGACCCAGGATAGGAACTCATCAATATCGGGACCCTCTGGGTCCAGGATTGGAATAATCAAATCTCCGGCTCTCCCTGGTCTCCTTAAATCAGGTGACAGTAGGTGAATGCGTGCCGTCACCAAAAGCCAGATAACTCGGCCACGCATCTGAGGATCAGACATCATCGATTGGATACGGCCGGTAAGCCGTCTTTCTGTGGGGTGGGCGTCGGCTCCAACGCCCCCGAGTTGAGTGTCTGCTTCGTCGATGAAAATCAGCACTTTCGAGAGTGCGTTGAGAACGCGGCGAAGGCGTTCGAAGATGACGTCCGTTTGTCCGAACCATTGGCTTCGAATGTTCTTGATCACAAGCACCACCATGTCGAGCTCCGCCGCCACAGCCTCAAACATGAACGTCTTACCGCCACCAATGGGGCCGGCGACTGCTGCTCCAGCGAGGGCTTCCTCACCTGTGGCCGAGAATCGCGGAATCAATTCGTTCTTCAGGAAGGACTTAAGATCTGTGAATCCGACGATATCTCTAAGAGAATGCGAAGGTTTCTTGAACTCGACCACATCTTCCCCAAGCTGGCTCTGAATATAGGATTCGACTTTCGCTAGAACGGTGTCTTGCGTCAGCTTCTTGTCCTCGTGGGTCGCGCCCTTGAGGAGTTGCATCACAGCGTGAAGTGACAAGCCAGCGGTGAAAGTGGCTAGGTCTTCTTGCGAGCCCCAAAGTTTAATTTTTCGGTCCTCAAGCTGGGTGCGATTAAACCATGAGATAAAGTGTTTTCGAATGGCTTGATCCGGTGCCGGAACTTCAACCTCCAGCAAATGGGGAAGTGTACTCACGCGATGGTGAAGCTGGCTTCGGGATTCTGAGATGAGCACGACTGTGTCTTGGCCATTGACGAATCCTGGGTCGCTGAACCAATCGTGACAGATACTGACACGTTGGCGGTCTTTGTCGTTGAGGCTCGTGATAGGCGCTTCTGGGATCACCAGATCTGCACTCTCGACGATGATGATGAGTTGTTCTTCGAGAATCGGCTGCTGATTCAGCTTGCTACGGGAGCAGAGGCACATTTGTCGCAGGAGCTCAAGGGCAAGGGTCGGGTTGTTAATCGCTTTCCGCAGGCTATCGTCGTAGGTGCTGACGACGTGATCCAGGTCACTCGCCGCTTGCCCTTTGGCGGACATGCGTTGGATAGCCAATTCGTTGCTGTCGTAGCCCGTTCTCCAACGAAGCCAAGCATCGCGCATTTTCTGAGCATCTTGGTCATGCAAAAACCGGATGGGCCCATTGAGCTCGTACACGAGAACCATGATCCCCGAGAGATCCCAGCTCGTGCTAAGGTAGTTCACGAGGGGCAGATAGTCCTCTTTCTCATTCTCGACCACACAAAACAGGTCGTAAATATTCCCTGTGAATGTGAGGCTGCGTGCTTGGCCCGAATTGATGACTCGGCCGGCGCTCCTGAGGAAGTCGTAGGTGTGCGGCTTCATGAGGTCGATTGATCTTTCCAATACGTTACGTACTGATCAATGGGTTGAAGCACTGTAGAATCAAACACTTGGCGACGGAGTTCCTCCCGCTGTTGTTCGAACTGTTCGAACTCTCTGATGGCATGCGGTTCGAATACCGGCGAGGGACGATCATAGACAACCGTAGCCCCGGGACATTGCTTGTGGCCTGATTTCTTCCAGTCCCAATACATTGAGAGTCCCACGAGTCGGTCGCCGACGTAGATGGCTTCATTTAACTCGTGCGTTACGATGATGAGAGTGTAGGGCGGAGGTTCACCGTTTTTCTTCGCGTCGCGATTCTGATCGTAGAGCTGGAGAAGCAGGCGTTGGAGATCCTCGCGGGTGGATTCATCCAAGGCACCGAACGGTTCGTCCAACAGGATGATCTCCGGTTTCATGATCAGGGCTTGGGCGATCGCGACGCGTTGGCGCATCCCTCCTGACATCTCGTGCGGGTAAAGCTTCAATGCGTCCTTGAGGCGCACTTTCTCCAGATACTCAGCCGCGAGCTTCATATGTTCCCGGCGGATTTTTCGCCATTTGGGATACTGAAACAGTCGGAATGGAATGCTGGTCTGATCGAGCTTCAGTCCAAGTGCTACGTTTTCTTGAGCCGTGAGGAATGGAAAGAGGGAGTAGTGTTGGTAGACGATTCCGCGATCGCGTCCGGGGCCATGAACTGGAGTGAGGTCGGATTCTCCGTGCGCGAGATCGACCAGAATGGATCCTTGATTGGGGAGATGAGTGCCGACGATCGATCGCAGTAGGGTCGACTTGCCGCATCCACTGGGCCCAACGAGAGAGAGAAACTGTCCACGTCCGACCTTGAGGTTGACGTCGAAGAGAACCTTGTTGTCTCCGAACCAATGATTGATGCCGCGGCACTCGAGAGCAATGGAGTCTGTCATAGTGCTCAATGTTGTTCGTGCCAAGGGCACAACCAGAGTTCAAGTCGTCGGAGAGTAAAATCCATGAGGTATCCGAAGGAAGCCAGGAGAGCGAGGTAAGGATAGATGACGCTCATATCCAAAAGCTTGGATTGGAGACGAATGCGGTAGCCGAATCCCACATCGCCGAAAACCATTTCCGCTGCGATGAGATAAACCATCGCTGGCCCGATCATGAGCCGAGTCGTTTCGATCAGTTTGGGGAGAACGTATTTGAATATGATTGTCCAGATCACCTCTGCGTTCGAAGCACCTAGTGTGTAGGCCTTGTATTGGAGCTCATCGGGGAATGCTTTCACAGTCAGATAGATTGCGATCGCCATCGTTGGTAGAATGCCGAAGGCAATCATCGAAACGTACATCGGCGTGCCAAGTCCCGCCATCACCATGAAAACCGCAACCGCAGCTGTTGGAGGAATCTTGGCGAACACGGCGAGGGGAGGATAGAGGAAGGCATTGATCTTGGGAAAGCAGCCCATCAGAATCCCTAAAAGCAGCGAGCCCGCGATACCGTAGAGAAGGCCAAGAAAAAGGCGATAGCCTGTGGCTCTTGCATCCACCAAGAGCCAGCGCTCCCCGGAGCGTTTGTTCGGTTCGATTGACTTTTTGACTCCTTCCACGAGTTGGGACCAGCTCGGAATGGTTGTATCCTTCTCGTTGGCCTGATGTTGGCGGTGTGAAAGCCAACTGTAACCGATAATGAGAGTGATTACGGAGAGAATCCCTAGCAGAATTCTAACCTTTTGATCGATGGCACGTCGGATCATGAGGGAATTAGAGGGCGTTCAAGTCGTCTTGAATCCGGTCGAGTTGCTGCGTTGTAAGGTGCGCGTTGAGCATGGTACTAAGATGTTCGGCGTTTTGGACATCGCTCTTTTCAATCGCGAGCTCAAGTTTCCCTTGTCGGGTTCCGGTGATTCCATCAAAGGTTCTGAGGCTTTTCGCTCTCAGCGTGAGAGTGCGATGGGTCCAACCGGTTTTAAAATCGGCTTGAATTATCTCCTGGATAGGAATGCTTCGTTCTTTAAGGCCGCTGTCAATGAAGCCCAATAGTTTGGGAGCGAGTTCGAGGCGGAGCGTCTCTTTCTCGTAATGTAGGATGCCTTCGGCGGTGCCGAAACCGCCGAAGGCATCGGGAATTGAGAACGGAACCGAGATGCTCTCAGACAACATAAGTTGATGGTCTAGCATACCTGGTTCCGGCTGTCGACGGTGTGTCTGACTAGTTGCTTTTTGCAGCTACCAGATCGATGTAGGTCGGGTCGATGACGAGGTCCCCCGACGCCGATGCTCCGATGGCAACCGAGGGCTTCTTCTCAACAATCTCATGAGCGACACAGAAATCGGTGACTTTCGTCATGATTCCGGGAAGTTCTGATCCGGTTAGAAGGTCCTTTCCTTCGGTTGGCGTGCTGAAGAACTTCGTTTGCTGGACGACTGTTTTCATCGCTTCCAGATCGAGATGTGAGAACTTCTCTCCCAAAGCCACAAGCGTGTCATCGCGAGTTGATTCATCCGCGATTCTCTTGTTTACAGCATAGAATGCGTCGATGACAGCGCAGGCGAAGTCTTTCCCACCTTCTTTCTTGAGCGAATCTTGCGAGACAATCACGGCATCAATAATCTCGTTTGGAATCGAGGTGGAATCGAATAAGACTTTCGTGTCGGGACGCTTGTTCAGGGTTTCCATGACGAAGGGATTCCACACCACGATGGCTTGCACGGAGTCCTGCTTCTGTTGCATGGCAACGGCAGCTGCTCCGGGATCCATGTTGCTGAATTGGTAGTCGGTTTCTTTCTCGCCTAAGATCTCAAGATTGCGAACGAAGCAATACTCTGAAACGGTTTTTTCCAGGCCGAAGACTTTCTTACCCTTCAGATCCTGAACAGTGTTGATAGAATCCGTTACGATACAGGCGTCCGCACCTGCACTTGTTGAGGTGGGCAGGATGAGCGCTGATGGTCTTGAGAGGGAGGGGTTGAGCGCATCCATGTTCGTGAGACATGCGGCGTCAGCCTGAGCTGCTCCATACATGGTAATGCAGGAATCATAGTCCGCCTCTCGCAGAACGATGTCTACGTTCCACTTTTTCTCGATCGAACCGAGTTTCCCTTCGGCTCCGTTGATGAGTTTCGTCTCATGTGCCACGCCGAAGACACTCCAGGATGGGTATTCGCTCCAGGCGAGTGAGAAGACTGGGGTGGACTCTGATCCGGCTGCGGTGCTGCCACCAGGTGAGCTCGTTTCGGAACCACAGCCGGATGCGAGTAGTAGTGCAGCGACTGCCGTTGTTGAGAGAATGGATTGGGTGAATCGTCTTGTTTTCATCTTTGCTCCTTGTGTTGTGTGTTAACTCGTTTGGAAGACCTGTTTGTTTGCTCAAAGACACTGCCTTACTCTGGCAGAGCGCTGTCTTTGGTTTTTGAATCAGGTGTTTCAGTGGGGGATTCAACCTCGTCAGCCAGCCCGATAAGAGCATCAAACTCTGAGGTCGATTCGGTGGTTCGGGCGTACTCGAGGAATTCGGCCTCTTGCGCCTTGGTGTCAGTTCCTGCCATTTCCTTAGAGATGCGTGCTTCAGCCCGAACCTCTTGTCGCATTTGGCGGAGAGATTGAAGTTCCTCAGCGGTGCCATCTTCGGCGATTCCCGCGATGGTATCAGCGATCTCTTTCTCTTGTTTCGCCGAGATCACTTCAGCAACAGTATCAGCCGCTTCGGAGCGAATCTTTTCAACTTCTCGAAGCAGTTGTTGTAGCTGTACTTTGTGTTCACCGACCGTCTTCTTGTAGTCTTGGACGTCGGACTCGAGTTCATCGATCCGCTCTTGTTTCTCCGTCAGCGTGGACGAGAAATCATTGTAGGCGGCCAAACACTTTTTGTAGCTTTCGTCGTTGTGAACTTCCTCCTTCGATTTTCCGGCTGACTGTAATTTAGCGACGGTTTGTTTCGCCTTTGCCAGGGCACCTGCTTTGAGTCTTTCCAGGTTGGCGACTTCGTCGCTGAGCTGCCTGATCTTGGCCGCCTTGGCTTCCTCTTGGGCGATCAGGCCAGCGACGGCTTGCTTGAATTGCTGGATGCGGGAGACTTTCTCTCTCACGACCTCGTCGTATTTTGCCCGAATCACATGAGGGTTCGTGTCGAGAACACGTCTCGCTGAGTCGACCTGCCCTGTCAGGAGGTAGCCTACTGCCTTGATCCATCGTCCTATTGCTCGAAACATGATTTTATCCTTCCGTGTGCTTTGTTCGATTAGTGAATTGATTGCCGTGAGTCGCGCATCATGCGATTGACGCGATCTTCAACGCTGCGCGCTACGTGTAGACTCTGATCTAACTCCGCTCGCATTTCTTTGAGTCGATTGGAAGACACCTCGGTGGTTCCAAGTTGTTTGAGTCCCACGAGGGTATCGCTGACTTGATGGACACTTTTTTGAATGTCCTCGATGAGACTCTCCCGTTGATCGAGAATGGGCTTGCGCGCAACTGGGGTGCTCAGTTTCTCCGCCGTCTGCCAGAGTTGAATCGTTTGTTCGAGTAGCTCAACACAGTGTTCAAAGAGCTCCGTAACGCGGGCATGGATATCGACCATGGTAGCCAAGTGATGGCCTTTTGCTGAATGGGTTGTTTCTTTCAATACGGAAACCAGTGATCGAAGGTCCCGGAGCGCTTTCTCTGGTCGAGGATCGTCGTCCGATATTTCAAGCTCACGTTCGAGGCGATCGAGGTCCTTCTCTCGTTGCTCGATCGATTCGGCTTCTGCTTCCTGAATGACCGACGCGGCCGTGTTTTCGCCGCCCAAGATAAGTCGTGTCAGAAAGATACCTCCAGAAGCGAGTATTCCAGCGATCCCTGCAAAGGCCGCCACTCCCGCTGCTTTCCAATCGAAAGCCCAGGCCGCGGTCAGAGATGTGACCCCCATCAAGAGCGGGGCCATGACGAGAGGGCTCCCCAGATGGCGGATGAATACCTGCTTTTTGACTTGGCTATCGTCTATCATCTCAGCGTCTCGTTGACTCTTATGGGCTGAGTATTCCTGACTGTCTCTAGAAGTGACAATGTTTTTGGCTTGGTTCCTTAAGAGAACCAGATTTGTGACTCTTGGCAATTCCCATACGGTGAGTCCCCGGGGCGCTAATGTGACATCCCATATTCGGGGCCCATTGCAAGCGTTTCGGAGGCCCAAACTCCAAACTCCGCCGATCCAATCGACGATCTGAGGGTTTGGAGTACTTGTACTGCTCATTATATTCGATTGAGGCCGAACTTAGTAGGGTAGCTGCCCGACTACGAAACGCACGGATTGGGCAGATCCAGATCGATCCACGGAAGGCGCTGCTTCTGTGCGAATCCGTTGAGATCCCACACCGGCTGCGATCAATCGTTCAGCAACGGCGCTGGCTCGTTGTTCGGCGAGGCGCCGATTAGCCTCTGCGTCACCCTCAGACCGTGTTTGGCCAATCAGTCGTACGTAAAATTCTGGGAAGGTCTGCAGTTTCTTGGCGACTTCCGTAAGGTCTCGTTTGCTGGTGAGACTGACGTTTGATGAACCTCTCACGAAAACGAGTGGTTTGATTCTGAGCTCACCTACGGGGCGGAGAGAGGCCCATTGGGAATCCGAGATCGCTGCCGCTTCGCTCGTGCTCCGAATCGACTCCATCGATTCCAAGCCTTCACCGATACCGCTCACGACGTTGATCTGTCGTCCGGGATGGAAGTCATCCGCTTGGAGGTCTGCGAGAATTTTCTGGTAGAATAGGGTGTGGTAGCTGCCATCGAGAGGGTCTGCATCGATTGCTTTGGTTTTCACCAAGACATCGACGATGTTCATGATCATGTCCTCAAGATGAGGCAGATCGCTGTCCTCTGTTCTGGGCCGAAGGCCAAAATGGGCGTAGTTCTCGAGGGTGTTCTTCCACTGAATCCCTTTCACGACTTGCTGAGCCTGTGGTTCGTCGAGTCGCTCACCGCCCGACTTGCGCGCATCGGATATGACGAGGTTTACCATGCCTTTGGATTCTTGGTGATGTTTGAAGCTCGCTCGAAGGTAGGCTTGAATGAGTGCCGAGACTTTCTCCGGTTTGTCGCGGAGGAAACTGCGTTGGGCGATGAGAACGTCGACGATGTAGCCCTCGAGTTTCGAACTATCGAGCAGTGTTTTCATGCCGTGATCGTTAATGGCTCGGGAAACGTAGGGTTCCCAAAGTACGTAGGCTGTCTTGTCTCGGTTGTTGGCGCGTCGGGCCTCTTGGAGGACGGATTGGGCTCCGTCAGCGGGACGAATCCAGTTATCCGGTAAGTCCGGTAGATTAAAATGGGCGAGAACCACGCGGGCCAAGAACTCGCTCGGTGAATCCGGGGTGAGTACTATTCGTGCATTGCCATCGTTAAGATCTTGGAGACTCTTGACAGCGTCTGGATTTGCCACGATTGCATCCCCGCCTTTTGTCTCATCAATGACGAGGACAATACTTCCCGGGAACTCTCCGGCTTTGGCCCCCGCCGCGAGATAGGAGTCGATGGTGAACACTGCCATATCGGTGTCGCCGTTCCTCAAAGCCTCCAAACGAGCTGCATAGTCCGCCCCGTCATCCTGCACTGTGAGTTTAATGCCGTCCTTCCGAAGACTTTCCTTCACCTCGTCGGAGCGAAGGACGGCGTAGCCTGAGAAAGAATCTGCCGCGAGCCGAATCTCATCTTGGTACTGGCTCGATGAACCTGTCTCTTCCGTGAGTTTCTCCGTCATGAGCGGTGAGACCAAGAATTTGTAGGCCACCGCTAAGACGAGGAGAATCAAGCACCATAAGACCGAAGCAACAAGACACCCTTTGGCTCGTTTTTGACTCATTTTCTAGAATAGTTTTTTGACCAAGACCATCAATATGATGAAAACGACGATACCTATTTTCATCAAACTTGAGAGTTTTCTTTCTGTATGAACGTGAGTGGTGTGAACGTGGTTCTGTGGTTGCGACTGCTGGGTGTTGCGCACTTGCTGGCCCTTTCCGCCACTCTGGTTCCGGTCTTTTGATGCCACGCTTCCAATTGGTTCGTTTCCGGATGTGGAGAGCGCTTGGAGAGCTGCTGCGGCTGTCTCGAGAGGGATGGGCGCAATGAGGTCAAAGGCTTCGTCCATCGAGAAATCACCGGTATCGGTCGAAAGTTCCGCGAACACCTCTCGGATCGCCTGTTCCAGCGATGCTGGATCATTGGCGCGACGGTAAGAGTGCGCCATCGTGGCCAGGGTGTGATCTTGCTCCATGTCCACTCCGATGACGTCCATAGTGATTCCGCGAGCCAAGACCTCCGGGGTGTAGCGGTCCACCAGCTCGGGGTCGTTGGCATCGCCGTCTGTCACGATTAGGAGGCGATAGGTTCCATAGCCGTATTGACCTTCACGGGCTTCGAGCAAACGGTCTGCCCCGATCTTGATGTATTCACCGAGGGGCGTGCCTCGATTGGCAATCGGAAGGTCGATTGCTTTGATCAGTTCCTGCTCGTCGCGAGGGCCTAGCGGATAAGCCCAATCGTTCTTGAGATTCTTGGAGCTGAAAACAAGCAAGCCGATGTGGGTGTTCGGCGAGACGTTCTGCAGCACGGCCTTGAGCGCGTCTTTGGCTGCATCCATCTTCTTGATATTAGTGCCGCGCATCTTCTGTTTCATGGAGCCGGAAGCGTCCAGAACGATGACGACATTGTCCTGAATTTCGGCCCCTTGAGGCGCGCTCTCTTGGGCCTGATTTGCCTGGAAAGAGGCAAACGTCAGCGACAATCCGACTGTAAGTATTTTAAAAATCTTCATCCTTCTTGGTTGTTTGGGGCCGATTAAAAGTCGAAGTCTGACTCGACCGTGGCTTCCGCAGGAACGCGGATGACTCGGAACTCAACACGCATATTCTGGCGCGCTTCGTCCATGTTGGTTGGCTTCGCAATGAAAGGCTCTCGAATTCCGACCCCGGTCGGTTGGACTTGGCTCCGATCCATGACGAGGCCTTTGGTCTCGGCGTATTTGATGATCGAATCCAAGACTGCTTCAGCTCTCTTGCGGGACAGATTCAAGGCGGCCTGCATGGTCTCACGCGGGTTGAACTCGCTGACCCCGTCGAAAGAACCTTTGGTGATCAGTTGGATCAACTCGGTAGTGGAATCGAGATTGAGCGGGCGACCGTTCAGAGAGTACTTGTAATTACCTCGAGAGCCAGAGCGCTTGAGGACACCCTTCTTGGTGCCTGCTTTGACAAGCTCCAGCAGTGTCTTGGTGGGATCCGCGTGACCCCGAATCGCCACGACGGCATTGCCGAAGCGCTCGGCTGTTTCGACGACCCGTTGAAACTCGGCGCCGTATTGGACGGCACTGAAGACGTTCTGATTGGGCTCGAAGTTGATCGTGAACGAGAGGATGGTTCGATCGTCCAGCTCATCGCCGGAACTCAACATTTCGATCTCGTTACGGACAGCCTCAGCCCGGAATCTCTCGCCTCTCTCAATATCGGTCTTGGTGAGGTAATTAGTGAAGTCGCTGCTTTTGTAGTTCAACCCGGAAGGGAAAAGACCCATGCGCTCTTTGGCATAGCCTCGGCTCACTGCCAATTGAAGTGCGGACTCTTGGAAGGCCTCGAAGCCACTCAAGTTTCCTGCTTCCGTGAAGAAGACGACGTTTCCGGGATACCCGACAAACGAACAATCCGAAATCAATCCATGGGCTTCCTCAAGAACGGGAATGGTTTCCTTTCCATAGATATCTTGGGTCATTTGGAGGACCTTCTCAAACGCTGGGGACCCCGTGCCTTCGAATTGTTTTTTCAAATCAATGATTTCCTCAGTGGCCTTCAAGTAGCCGGCGACAAACTTGGTGACCTGAGCTTTGTTCGCGTCGTAGTAGTCTTTACGGCAAACATAGACGTCGGCGATCGAGCGCGAAAGCTCGGCCGTGGAAACCAGTACTTTAGCGCCCCGAACGGTTCCTTCCGCTCCGGTCCCTTCGCTGCCCACGCCGCCACAGAGGCCAAGCATATCTGGCGTGATTGCGAAACAGGCGTCGACATTGTTGTTGTTCCGGAAGATTTCTGCCGGTGAGTCGGGGGAGGCCGTCAGGTCCTTAGCCCATCGCACCGTGATATCATCCCAACTGAGATTGGCTGTCTTGAGAATGTCGTCGAGCATTCCCACGTGGGGGCCACCTTGTTGGAGGACGATGGTCTTGCCTTTGAGGTCTGCGACAGTCTTGATGGCGCTGCGAGACACCATGTGATCCCCGGCAGACCAGGTCATCTGAAGCACGACCACCCCTTTGGTACGAGGATCAGATCCGATGACTTCAGAAGCCATCCCCATCATGCGGAAGGTGCCGCGAAGGAAAGGGCTCTTACCCGAAAGATAGTCTCGTACCTGTTGGGTGAAGTCATCACCTGGAACGAGATTGAGATCGAGGCCTTGCTTGTTGAAAATCGTGCCGGATTGGGTTTTGAGCCCGCCATTTCCGTAGAAGGTTGCCATGTCACCGCCCCACGTGATATAGGGGACCTGCAGTGTCTTTGAAGAACTAACAGGGCGAACGTTGACATTGCCAACCAGGTCGCTGAAGCGCTGTTGTGCCTTAGCGAGACCGGGAAGGAGCGCGAGCAAGGTGACCAGTGCGCCGATAAATCGAATGCGACGGTAGAGGTTGATTCGTGTCATTGTTTCTTGTGTTCCGTTTGGTTTCTGCGACGAAATATCGTGAGAGCATCAGGTTGCCTCAGAATGACTTCTGACCCTCCATCTCACCTTCGTCTGGTTTCGTTTCGGTGCTGTAAACTACGAAAAAGTGAGTTTTGACACTATTATACAAAAAGTGACGGTTTGTAGATTATGCCAAACGTCCAGTCTGGCAAGGCCTGTCTGGGCTTCTATGTGACGGCCTTGCAACGAAGCCTTTTGAGATTCACCTGCTCAAGCTGTGAATTGGGTTGCCGAGGGCTCGAAATGTGTTTAGGTGAGGAGTTGTGAGGACGCTATGTTTCGGGATCACGCTTCTGTGCGCCGTGGGTTCTCTGTGCTCATGGGCGCAGGGTTTTCACGCGGTGACTCGAGTGACACCCATGGCACCAGCGCGAGGTCTGTTCTTTGGTTCTCAAGGGATCGGGCCTCAAGTAAGAGTGACGCCGACGGTCAGCACAGTTCGCGCCCCGGGGCCACTCGTTGCTGACGGCAAAGCCCGGGACGGCAATGGGAAGGCAGGAATCGAAAGCCATTCTGAGCGCATGGACTCTGCGACCTTGGCTGCGATCCGGAAGCGTGCGAGTCAGGGGTCGGTCGTAGATCAGTATCGAATGGGGCTAGTATTTGCGCGCGGATTAGCCGGAACGCGAGATTTGAAGCTGGCTCGGCGATGGTTTGCGGTTGCCGCGCACAGCCGTTATTCACCGGCAGTGGTGGCGCTGCAGTCCCTTCAGCGCCACGAGAACGCAAAAAACAAGAACTAGGCTCTTGGGTGAGCGCTCTTGTAGGTCTTTTGGAGGCGCTCGGTCGAAAGGTGGGTGTAGACCTGAGTGGTGACGAGGTGAGCGTGGCCGAGCAGCTCTTGGACGCTTCGTAGGTCTGCTCCGGCATCCAATAAATGAGTCGCGAAGCTGTGGCGTAGTTTGTGGGGCGTGATCGCGGGGTCGAGTCCGACCTGGCTGAGATATTTTTTGAGTCTCAATTGGATCAAGCGGGGATACATCGGAGTGAGCTTCTGGTGATTTGCGATGAAGACGGGAGAGTCGGGTTCACCCGGATGATTTGAGACACTCCAGTAGAATCGGATGGATTCGAGAGCTGGAGCCCCAATCGGAAGGTTGCGCTCCTTCATACCTTTTCCGAGAACACGAATCATTTGTTCCTCCCAGCGAATGTCTGCGACGGTAATCCTGCAGAGTTCACTGATGCGAAGTCCGCAGGAGTAGATCGTTTCCAGCATGGCTGCATCGCGAATTAAGGGTGCAGGATCGGGCCCCTCTTCCTCGTCAGAAACGTGCTTCAATGCCTCCAGAGGCGCTTGAAGCAGTTGGGTCATTTGCTCGAAGGTCAAAAAGCGGGGAAGGTGCTTCTTTGCTTTCGGAATGGACAGCTGCTTGATCGGGATTTCCTGGAGAACGTTCATCCGAACCAAGTAGCGAAAAAAGGTTCTCAGGGCAGAGAAACGGAGTTGAATGGCCGATCGGCTAAGGTTGCGGCGGCTTAAGTGACGTAGGTAGGCGCGGAAGTGAAGTCGACGCAGTGATGGCCAGTGAGGGGGGGAGGATTCCTCATCCTCGTACCAACTCACGAATTCGGTCAGTGCCTGACGGTAATTTCGCTGGGTGTATGGGGAGGCGTTGCGATCTGTCAGGAGATGGTCATGGAAACGCATCATCCACTCGTCTTCTGTGTCTGATCGCTCCATAGATTCTCGAAGTAAGACGCAAGAAACCCTATCAGTCGCTTGTTCGAACGCCAAGGAAGGATGAGTGACCCCGTTGCCGATAACGAAAGTCAGCAACGAGGTTCACGAATTAGGGAATGCCTAGCGCTTTTTATCGACTGGTTCGATGCGGATGACTTTTAGGGCTTCTGGGGTCTTATAATGACGTTTGAGTCCGAGCTCCCGGAGAATACCAGCCGGGACACGCTCGATGAACTCTGGGAAGCTGCGCTCAGCTCCTTTCTTGAGCGCTCGTTGGCCAGCTCGAGACTCCCAGTAGTCCGCCTGCAACTCACTCAAGGCGCGACCTGCATCGTCGTTTGAAAGATCTTCCCGTTTCGCCATAAACCAGATGTTCTCCGGATCCCCTGGGAGAGCCACAGGAAAGGGGATGAATTTTGGTTTGTAGTCCTGAGCGTCCGGATCGTCAGGAAGCGGAGCGGCAGGATCGACTTTGAGCTCGCCATAGTGTTGGGTGCCATCTTTGAGTCCGACCTCGAGCGCCATGATGTCTTCGGACTTGATAGGTTTGACGGTGATGTCGCCGTCCGGAAAGTTTTCTTTGAGAACATTCTCCACGGAATCGACCGCTTGATCTTCGAGATGGGGAACAGGTGTCTTCTTGCAGAAGCGTTCGAATGCCTTCTGCTGTTCGTTGGCGACGAGTTCTTTCTGCACCGCTTTGATGATGCGGCTCGAAATCTTGGGGTCTTTGGTCGTTTTGGGAAGGATATCCTGGAGGATTTCGAGAAAGGGGTTCTTGCTGGATCTGGCTGCTATCTTGTTCATGTCTTTTCGCGGGCGGAAAGTGTTGCCTAAGGGGGATTCAATTGCCAAGGAAGAAGGCTCTGAAATTGTGACGGTTTTTGTGCTTGAAACCGCCGCCTTAGCATGAACGGAGAGAGGTTTGATTGAATCGCGAAAGAGGGGGTGGTAATCAGCGCTTTCGGAGTCGAAAGATTGCTTGCGAATCATCAATGCCCACGTCGACTTGCTCCGCACCCGCAATCGGATACCAGTCTGCTTTCCCTGGGGCTGTTTGACCTTCTAGTTGGTAGCCCTCGGGAACTTGGAAGCGGATTCCGGTCGCGCTCGGATCGTAGGAAAGTTGCGGGCGACTTATCTTGGTTGAGTGCGGGTTGGCAAAAAGTGTCGGCCCTTGTCGCTGTAGGTGTGCTGTGAAGAAGATGGTGTTTCCGTGAACATGATTGAGCTCCAGGTTTGTGATCAGCTGGCCCAATAGGCGTTCGGCGTTCATCGCCGTGCGGACGGACTTTCCGTCCCAGAAGAGGATGGCCTCTCGATTTGAAGACTCGGAATCCGTGTCGCTCGTGGTGACCGTTGCCTGGAAGTAAAGCCTGCCTTCTTCGAAATGGGGGCGGGCGGGAGCGATCGTGACGATTTGGCTCCCATCGGAAGCGAGGTCCCCCGGAGCTGCCACTCGGTGGAAGCCCGAGGATTGTAAGGTGTAAAGGTTGGATCTGAATTGCTCGTCCTGCAGCACGAGGAAAAATCGAGCGTTCGTGGCCTCAGCGGCAAGACATTGGAGAAATCGGCTTTCCAGACCGGGTAAACTCTCGCCTCGTCGGAGGAGCAATTCGATTTGGGAGGACTTGTGAAGGAAGAGCCCGAAATCGTTGGGAACAGAGGGAAGTGTTTTCTGGAAGAGGTGTTCAAATCCATTTGAGGCCAAGAAGTGTACCCGTTCTCCCTGCCCAAAACCCCCGGGCAGACGGGTTGATTCGTTTGCGAGAATGGAGATGCTGGTTGCTTCTTGTCGATAGATCCCGCGAGTGTCGGTTCGATTCAAGGTCGCGGAAAAAATGGTCGTTCCGTACGAACTATGCTCTGTTCTAAAGTTTCGATAGGACTGGAGTGGCTCGTCGGGAACCGGTGAGTTTGGAATGACGAGAGATTCGATTCCATCGCCGTTGAAGCGGTAGATTCCGACCGGAACCCCTTCCACCGTAGCGGTGGTCGTGACAGTGCCGGTTGCGCCATCGAACCTGAGATTTCTCAGATCATCAAATTCTTGGTTAAACAGTTCGCTGAGCTGTGTGTTGTCTCCGATGAAATCTGTGGTTCCGAGTGCGTTGATCTTCAGGATTTTATCTCGTTTGGGAGCCCCGGAATACCGCGTGCTAGCCATAACGAAGTCACCGCCAGGGTACAGTTGAAAACTAAGCAGCTCGCCTTCGTTCACGTCGAAGGGGGATGGTGAGCCGGAAACTAGGATCGGGGTGAATAGCCCTCCCTCGAACAAGGGGGCGGGAGGGATCGGTCGGACCTTGACTTCAATGGGGGAGCTCAACTCGCGACCAAAAGAGTTCGACGTTTGAAGTTGGTAGTCGCCGTTGTCTGAGAGTGCTACATCGGGAATCCATAGTAATGGGGAGGTCTGATTGGCGATCTCGACGCCATCCTTCAGCCACTGAAATTCGAGGGGAGGACTTCCGGCCGTTTCGAGGCTCAAGAGAAGCGAGTCGCCGACATAGAGAAACTGCGCCGGAGGAGGCGATCCAAACACTGGGGCCATCGCGATGCTCACTTGGACCGCCACCGAGTCGCTGCCCTGCGCGTTGGATACCGTGAGGTGATAGGTCCCGGAATCGCTTGCTGTCGCGCTTGGGATTCTTAGCGTGGCTTCTTCTTGAATCGAAATCGGCGATCCGTCCTTCTGCCAATGGTATTGGAGAGGTGGGCTACCAATCGCGTTAGTGAAGATCTCGATTGGTGAGCCTTCGGATACGATCACAGGGCTCTGGGGGAATTCGAAGATCAGAGGAAATTCAGGCACGGGCAGCGTGGCGTGGATCGACGCGATCGTCTGAGTGCTTGCCTTAACCGCAATTCGGTCTTCCTCCACATCCAGGAGCTCGATCGCGGACGGCTTCTGATCTCCGAGCAAGGGCTCTGAGCTATCGATCACCTTAGAGACGATTCCTTCCTCGATCACGTAAATGCCGGTCGCGCCAAGATCCGTTTGGGCTTCCATGTAGGTTCTGCCTTCGCGAAAAACGGGGGAGTCGTAGTTAATCTCTGTCAACAATTCCCCGGAGCGAAGAGGGGTGGGGGATTCGAGGAGAACTCTCGGAATACGATCAGTGTACTGAAGTAGGACTGAGCGACCATCCTCTAAGCGTGCCGCGACGACAAGGTGTCGGCCACTTAGCGAAGGCACTCCGATCCAGTCGATGACCCTTTGAGGCAGCGCCTCGTCTTGCGGGACGTCGCTTGCGAAAGGGTGAATCCCGTGGCTCTGATTATAGGAGTAGAGCATCCCCTGGGAATTTCCCGCGACGAAAACAATCTGATCGCCGTCGAAATCAAACTGTTCCTTCGCCACTTCTAAGATGCGGCTGTCGATCGTAGTCGTGATTTGGCCATCTTGAATGAGGTAGATCCCGGAGACCGGTTCGCTTTGTGGAGGGCGAGCGAGGCCATAGAATGCAATCTTGCCGTTTGCAAGAATCGGGTTGGCTAGTTCGTCAAAGTGAAGCGACGCCGAGCCAGGAACGAGGCTCTCGGGGGAAACGTGGATCTGAATCCTGCCCTCTCGGATGCTGGCAAGAAAAGGACGTCCATCGTCTGATGTGGCGACGAAGGGTACGCTTGGAGCGAGCCCTCGCGTTGAGCCCGGGTTCGTGATCCTTTGAAGCTGGGAATCCTCGCCAGAGATATTGAGAGGAAGACGGGTCAAGAGCTCTGGAGAGCCGCCCGCACTTCCGATAATCACGCGGGGCTCTCCCTGAGCGTCAAGTGAAAAGATGTTGAGTCCAGCTGAGCTGAGCTCAGCCCGTACGAAATCGGTTGTGAAGCCGATATCGATCAATGGGACTTGGGATTGGACAATCGGCACGAAAGGTTTGCCATCGTAGGTAGGGATTTCTGCTGGAAGACTCTGGCCGAGGGCGCTTGCCGCGAGCATACCAATGGCCGTTCGGATTCGTTTGAGGACGGCGCGATTGGAGTTGTTCGATTGTCGCATAATGCTGTCCCTGAGTAGTTTTTGTGGCTGTCCTCCCCAGTCGCCACTATGTTGACAGTAGCATAATCCTAGCCAGTTGCAGGGTCTTTGTCTCGACGCCCGCGCGATTCGATGCGATTTTTTCATGATGCACCCTGTTAAGGCTCCATCCTGGATCAAGATGGTCATGTTCGCTCTGGGTTGTCTCCTGCCTTGCGTGATCGTTCGAGCTGCCAGTCCGCCGGATGTCCTCATGTTTGTTGTGGATGACTTGAACGATTGGAACTCACTGCTCGATGAGAGCGCGCCCATTAGAACCCCTAATCTTGAGCGCTTGGCCCGGTCTGGGATGACCTTCACGCGCGCTTATTGTATCTCTCCTGCCTGCAATCCATCGAGAGTAGCGACCTTAACCGGCCTGCGCCCTTCAAGCTCAGGCGTCTATGGGAATCGATCGGATTGGCGCCAGGCTTTGCCCAATCGCTTGACTCTGATGCAGCGCTTTCGACAGGCGGGTTATCGGGTCACTGGCGCAGGGAAGGTATTCCACCACCACCTCGACGGTGCCTTCCATGATGCCGCCTCGTTCGATGAATTCCAACCCATGCGCCCGCAGCTGTATCCTCCGGAGAAGTTGAATCAAGCGCCACAATACGGATCGCGAAATACGGACTGGGGATCGTGGCCAGAAGATGAAGCAGACTCGATCGATGTTGCGACGGCGAATTACTGCATCCGATCCATCCGTGAACGGCGCTCGGAGCAACCGCAATTTTTGGTGTGCGGTCTCTTCAAGCCCCATTCTCCTTTCTTTGCACCCGCGGCTTATCATCATGCTTATGAGAGCCTCTCGTTACCCTTGCGAAAAGAGGACGATTGGAATGACCTACCACCTGGTGCTCAATCATTGATGCGCGGAAAGAAATGGTTTTGGAAGGGGATGATGGCTCTTGAGCGAAAACGGCCGAATTCGTATCTCGATTTTGTGCGCTCCTATGCTGCCTGCGCTTCGTTTACGGATGCCCAACTAGGGCGTGTCTTGGACGCTCTTGAGAGCAACCCAAGATGGAAAAACACGATCGTTGTTTTGTGGTCGGATCACGGTTTTCATCTGGGCGAGAAAGACCATATCGAGAAGTTTGCTCTTTGGGAAAAAAGCAATCACATCCCCTTTATCATCTCGGCTCCTGGAGTGACAGCCGCTGGTGCTCGCTGTGATGTGCCGGTAGATTTGTCAGTTTTATATCCGACACTTCTGGAACTCGCTGGGATGGATGCTGATTCACTCTGTGATGGAGAAAGTGTGATGTCATTACTCGGAGGGGAAGCGGAAGATCGCGATCGTGTTGCCCTCATGACCTATCAACGAGGGAACCATGCCGTGAGATCAAATCGATGGCGATACATTCGCTACTCCGATGGAAGCGAGGAACTTTATGACCACGAGCGTGACCCTCATGAATGGACGAACTTGGCGGGCAAAGATGAATGGAGAGAAGTGCTGGCATCGCATCGAAAGTGGCTTCCGAGCGATGAGGCGCCGGAGGTCGGAGAGCTTCGGAGGAGACGATGAGCATGATGAGGTGGCGGTTAACGATTCGGGCGGCATTGTTTGTGTGCTTGGCAGTGGGCTCGTTAACGGGGGTTGGTGGTAATAGGCCGAACGTCCTCTTTTTGGCGGTCGATGATATGCGCGATTGGGTGGCTTGCCTGGAGGGTTACTCTGGAACCGTTCACACGCCCAACATTGATCGCTTGGCTGAGCGAGGGGTGCTGTTCACAAATGCCCATTGCCCCTCGCCGAAATGCGCGCCTTCGCGCGCTGCGATCATGACGGGGTTGATGCCTTCGACTACCGGACTCTATGACAACGGACACTGGTGGTACCCGAACCTGCCGAACGTGGTCACACTTCCGATGCACTTTCGGAATCACGGTTACGAAGCCTTGGGAGCGGGAAAGGTGTTTCATCACACGGCAGGCAATCATCCACCGAATCAATGGAATGATTTTCAATCGATTCGTTTCCACGACGATCCCTGGTTTCGCGGCTCCGAACTCAACTACCCTTGGACACAAGTCGTGCCGTTCCCCCCAGGGTTTCCCTTCAGTCAAGTGGCTGGGCTTCCCCATGAAAACGATTGGGGTGTGATTCCTCGGTCAGAGGGCGAGTTTGACGATGCGAGAAGTGCAGACTACGCGATTCGATACCTAGAAACGGCGCGTGACGGACACCCTTTTTTCTTGGCCTGCGGCATCTTTCGTCCCCACCTCCCGTGGTATGTGCCGCAGCGTTTTCTGGACCTCTATCCGCTTGATGACGTGCAGTTGCCTTCGGTCAAAGAAGATGATCGCGCTGACATACCCGCAGGCGGACTTGCTCTAGCCGAGTCACGCGAACGCGATTTAAGAACGATTCGGACTGCTGGGAAAACCCGAGAAGCCGTGCGGGCGTATCTTGCCAGCATTAGCTTTGCGGATCATCAGGTTGGGCGCATTTTGAATGCTCTGGATAAGAGTGAGATCGGATCAAACACGATCATCGTTTTCTGGTCGGACCACGGATGGCACCTCGGGGAAAAAGGACATTGGCACAAGTCAACTCTCTGGGAAGAAGCTACACGAATTCCGTTCATTATTTCGGTACCCGGATTTGATCCGGGGCCTTGTGCGGTGCCGGTGAGTCTGATCGATCTCTATCCAACCTTGAACGAGTTGTGCGGGCTGCCTGGGATTCCCGATCACGATGGGGAGAGTTTGGTTCCGCTGTTGGCCAATCCAAAGCTTGAGCGTGAACGGGTCGCAGTGACGGAGTTTCGACGGGGGAATGCTGCCGTGCGCTCAGAGAGGTATCGCTACATTCGATATGCGGACGGAGGTGCCGAGCTCTACGATCATCGACACGATCCGCACGAATGGAAGAACCTAATTGGGGAGTCGACCAGCGGAGTTCTTGTTGAGCGGCTTAATCAGCACCTCCCGAAATCATGGGCTCCCTCCGCGCCGACCAAAGGAAGCTTCAATTTTGATCCTGATCGTTTTACCTGGACCGAAAAAAGCTCTGGGAGAGTGATCGTGGGACGGTAGAGAGCGGGCTGCACTTGCCCGGAGTCTCCCTCTCTCAGCCTAGTTCAAAGCTGCGATCTTGATTTTCCGGTAAGCAGCCGACATGTCTCGATTGCCGTGGAGCTGGATGCCGATGGGGCCTTTCTTGATGGCAGACTCGGAATCGTAGGTCATGATGTGTTGGCCGTTAAGGTAGACTGTGTAGTTCTTTCCGATCGCGACGATCGTCATGTGATTCCAGTCGTCGACTTGAAGGAGTTCTTTCACGCCTTTGCCTTCGACCGGATAACCCTTGCCGGCGATGTATGGCGAGCCTGTCATGTCGCGCTTCAGAGAGCCGGAAATTCCGATTTGAATCTGCTCCTTTTCTGTTCGCATGAAAACTCCGGTGTCGACGGTCCCGTGGCCCATTTTGAAATCAAAGTCCATGATGAAGTTCTGATATTCCTTCTCCGTCCAGATGTTGGAACCTTTCTTATTTGGGCCGCTCTTGAGATGAAGGACACCGCCTTGGGCGAACCACCACGAGTTGTTTTCCGGCAGTTTCCAACCTTCCCAGTTCTGTCCGTTGAAGGCGAGGGGGAGATCGCCTGCGAGCAGGGGTGAAGTGGAAATCACGAGTGTTGCAAGAGTTGAAAGAGTCGAAGTGAGAATGTTTTTAAACATGGACGCTATGTGTTTTTGGTTGAAGACAGACTAGGAAGAAAGCTTTAAGAAGTCGAGGGTTTCATGGGTGAAACACATTGTTTTGAAGATGCTGGCCTGTTTCATTCAAAGCTGGCGGAAGCGTAGATCATACACTGTCTTCTGACCGGGGCTGGCCAGTCAGTCATTGCTTGTCTGAAATGCTCTTCGTCTCGATTAAAGAGGCCACGGGAGGCTTCCTCGAATCCTGGGAGATTCCCAGCTACCGCGTGCATGAAACGGTAGGTTGTGTCTTGGGCTTGTCGATGTTGATCCCGTTTGATGCTCTTGAGTCGGGCGCTCTCCACAAGTTTGCGGAGGGTCGAGCTGGCGCCTCCGGGCTGGGACTTAAGCCATGCCCATTGCCGGGGAAGGAGCGTCACTTCCCGGGCGACGACGCCGAGTTTGGGGCGGCCGCGGCCCTTGCCTACATCTGGCTGGAACTCGCTCTCGGTTCGAGGGTTCGATCGTTCGGCCTGGTGAATCGCGTGCTCGCGAAGACGGGCTCTTTGAATGACCTCCTCGGAGCTACCGTGGAAGTCGACTTCGAGTTGATGTGCTGTCTCGGCTTGGAAGATGAGGATCGAGGCCGCCTTGTCCTGGTCCCAGACCTGTTTGGCCTTGGAGACCACGTTTCGCAAAGTGCCTCGTGAGATACTTCGCGTTCCGTCGAAGGCAAAGTAGCGGGCACTCTTTGAAGAATTCATGCCTGGAATTTTACCCGGGTAGAAATAATTGTCAAATAATACCCAGGTAAAAATAAACCGTCCAAAGTCAATGCGTCAGCGAGGACTTCAGTCGATAATGATGATTCTAGTTGGTGGTGGTGGGCGCTTGCCGGGTTTGGCGAACGAGGCGTAGTTGACGATCGCGGCCGTGAAATTGATCGAGATGATGATGAGACAAAGAAAGCGAGTGAGGCGGGGGGTAAGGATGGAGAATCCCCAGAGCGCGAATGCTTGGTAGAGCTTCCCGAGAATGGGGCCGGCGGTGATTCCGTAGTGATAGCTTAACAGCCTTACATACCAGTTTGATTCGGCTCCGGGGCCGGTGATCGTCATGAAGAACTTGGTGGATGCTGCATCGGCAGCCGCCGATAGACAGAAGATTAGAAAATGGGTGCGATACCTTGTGAATAGATCCCACTTATGACGCGTAAAGTTCGCCGCCAGGGAGAATGCTTCGGTCTTCGGAACTTTGTTGGGATCCTTGATCATGGATTATCTGAGTGGATACTGCTGAGAAAATGTGATGGGTTCAATCATCGATCAATGACGCAGAGAATGTGTCGCCAAATTGTTTTCGGTGCTTGAGTTTGGGACCGATATTTGTTAGAAGGATGCATCATGAGAGGTTTTTCCCTAGCGGTTCTGTGTTGTGGTCTCGGCACATTGTCGACGTCGGCTGTCTCTATTTCAGGTGGCTCTTTCGGAACATTCTATTCGGGTGTTGATGCTACCTTCGACCCGTTCTCAAGTCCACCCGGACTGGCTACGACGGATTCACACGCGGCGCGCCAAAGTTGGTTAGGGGCTTTCTCTGGGAGTCCGACTGTCACGACGCAGAATTTTGATTCGGGATTCATTTACGGGAGTAGCTTGGCGCCACGAAACGCTCCCACGTCGCAAACCGTGAATGGATTCACCTACTCGACATCCTTCTTTACCGCAGACCAAACGGGAATCTTTCGCTCGGCGTCGGGAGATCCGCTGGACCTTGATCCCGTCGGAAGCGGGCCTGATTCGACGCGTGGTTTCAACGTGGAGGAGGGACAATACAACGGACTGAATAGGGGGTATTTCCAGGTTAAACCCAATTCCAGTGCGTCCAATGATGGAGGACTAAAAGTAGACTTTGGAGGAAATGGGGTGTTGTCCTTTGGGTTCTATTTGACGGGCCGAGAGGCAACGAAGCAGCAAGTGAATTTAGTCATTGAGTATGCTAATTCAAATGTCGATACGCTGATGCCTACTGCGGCTGGGAACCTCGGCGTGGGAGGGCTAGGCTTTATTGGCTACATTGGTGACGGCAGTGAGATTGCGAACTTCAAATTGGAAGAAGTCTTCTCGGGGGCAGGAGAGGACATTTTTGCGATCGATGGTCTGGAAACCCTTACTGTCGTCCCTGAGCCAGCGACGTGGTCTGTGGTTGCCGGCATTGGAGTTCTGGTGTTTGCGGTTGGGCGACGGAGAGGTGGGGCTCGGAGTGAGAAGTTGAGAACTGAGAGGTGAGAAGGGGAGTGAAGAGGGAATCAACGGTCTATGAGACCGAAGATTCCCCCTGGGTTGACGCGTTTATCGTGTCGAGAATTTGAAGACGGTGGTTGTCTGGTAGGCCTCGCCTGGTTTTAGAATGCAAGAGGGGAAGTTCGGCTGGTTCGGGCTGTCGGGGTAGTGCTGGGTCTCGAGGCAGAATCCTCCGCGATGGACATAGGACTTGCCTGATTTTCCGCGCAATCGGCCATCAAGGAAGTTGCCGCAGTAAAACTGAACGCCGGGCTCATCGGTATGAACTTCCATCACTCGTCCGGTAACCGGTTCGTGGACCCGAGCAGCGAGGCGAAGTTGCCCGGTTTTGGCTTTGCCATTGATGACCCAGTTGTGGTCAAAGCCGAGTCCGAACTCGAGTTGTTGATGTTGCTTGTCGATGTCTCTACCGATCGTTTTTGCAGACGTGAAGTCGAAGGGAGTGCCGGCTACGGGGGCGATCTCTCCGGTAGGGATCAGGGTCGAATCAACGGGCGTGTAGTGAGCGGCGTTGAGCATGAGCTCATGTCCGAGGATGTCTCCGTTGCCTTCACCTTTCAAATTGAAGTAAGTGTGCTGTGTGAGATTCACTGGGGTCGCTTTGTCGGTAGTGGCGTGGTAGGCGACTGATAGCTCATTGGCATTGTTTAGTTTGTAGGTGACCTTGATCTCAAGGTTGCCGGGGTAGCCTTCTTCTTTGTCTTTCGCCAAATAATGGAGTTCAACGCCTGTCCAATCTTCTCCACTGACGGGATGAGCGGTCCAGACGACTTTGTCGAAGCCAATGATACCTCCATGAAGGTGATTCGGACCGTTGTTGGTGGCGAGGCTATAGGTTTCACCGTTGAGAGAGAACGAACCTTTCGCGATTCGATTGCCGTATCGTCCTACGATCGCGCCAAAGTAGGGTTTGTCCACGGCATTGATATAGTCGCTGACTTGATTGTAACCGAGTGCGACGTCTGCAAAGCCACCGTTGCGATCGGGTACTGAAATCGAGGTAATGATTGCGCCGTAGTTGGTGACTTTAACTGTCATGCCGGCGCTGTTCTTCAGGGTGTAGAGTTGGATGCTGTCAAAATCACTGACAGTGATCTGGGCGCTCAGCGATTGTGTCAACGCGAAGCCCAGTGCGATGCCGATGGCTTGGAGGCTTTTCATTTGTCTTCTTATCTCTGCGTGTTGGCAGACGTGGTGCTGCCGTTTCTGTTAACTGGAATGGGCGAGATTGTGCCCGTTTTCAGCGTAAAAAAAAGCTCAAGTTCCTGCAAAATGTCGTGGGTGGCTGGTGGGCTCGAAGGCTTCGGGTCTGGCCAAGATTTTGCGGGTGACGGACCTCGACCTTGCAATCGAGGGTAGAATCGGCTTTTGTTCCACTATGTCTCCTCCGTTTAGAAATCGGGTCGCGCTTCAGGCTCCATCACATGTGTTTGGCTTTACACTGATCGAGCTGTTGGTTGTGATTGCGATCATTGCCATTCTGGCGAGTATGCTTTTGCCTGCTTTAGGGAACGCGAAGAAGCAGGCGATCAAAGTCAAATGCGCCAGTAACCAGCGCCAGATCCATTTGGCCTACCAAATGTATGTGGATGACAACGACGATTGGTACCCACTTACCCCTGGGATCGCATCGGTCGGAGGCCAGATGGGGGAGGTTCTTGGGAACAACGTGGTCAATGGTCTCGTTGCGGAGACCAATCGGCCCCTGAATCGTTACGTGGGTGCAGTGCGGGTTTTCCGTTGCCCTGGCGATAAAGGAGATTCTCTGCAGAAGACCGATCACGTCTACACGGCGCTCGGCAACAGCTATCGGGGTGCGTGGTGGAATGCATTTCGAGTGAAGCGGGTGCTGGGCTTGAGCTCTCGCGATCGAGGCTCTCCTGAGGCGACTCCGATCAAGGGCAGTGAGGTAGCCCGTAAACCTACGACGAAGGTCATCCAAGGTGATTGGCATTGGCATGGGAATCGTGGGCTGACGGATAAACGTAGCGTGTGGCACAATTTCAAAGGGAAGTCCCGCTACAATATGACCTTCGGCGATGGTCATGTGGAGTTTGTTCGCTGGCCCGAGGAGTTTGTGAATTGGGTGAACACACCACCTGATATTGACTTCGACTGGTGGTGATCTGAGGCATCGGAGAGGCACTAAGGAAGGCAACCGCTTCGCTCTCTCCCTCAAGACATCGGGGCAGGTGAAGACGGTGTTTCGAGTGCTGGGCTAGAGTTTCAGTTTTCACCTGTTACCATGCTCGGCTCGCGAGAGATGTTGATCCCGAACACGGGAATCGCTATAAGCAAACTCATGTCCAACAAGCCAAACCGTTGCCTTGTCCTCTTATTCGCCGCAGCTTTCGTAGTCAGCGCACCATCGCTGATGCAGGGAGCCGAGCCGCTTAAAGTCTTGCTGATTACGGGTGGCTGTTGTCATGACTACGATGAGCAGAAAGATATCTTGAAGAAGGGGCTCGAGGCGCGTGCTCATGTCGTGGTCGATCAAGTCCACACGAGCGATAAAAGTACGCGGCCTCCTCTTGCGATTCTCGGGAATCCAGAGTATGCGGCCGGCTACGACCTGGTGATTCACGACGAGTGTGGGGCTGGCCTTTCAGACGAAGCGCAAGTCCGCGCCGTGCTGAAACCTCATCTCGATGGCACCCCCGGGGTGAACCTGCATTGTGCGATGCACTCCTACCGAATCGGCAATCCACGGGATCCTGTGACACCGGGAACACCCCATGGATTGTGGTTTGAATACCTTGGGATTCAATCTAGTGGACATGGCCCCCATGAGCCGATTGATGTTACCTTCACCTCCGAAAAGAATCCAATCACGGAGGGATTCGCTGCCTGGAGAACCCAAAAGGAGGAGCTCTACAACAATGTCGAAATATTCAAATCCGCCACGGCGCTGGCTTCCGGAAAACAGCTTGTTCGTCGCCGGAATGGGAACGAGCGAGTGGATGAAGCAGTCGTGGTTTGGACGAATGAATATGGTCCGAAAAAGACGAAAGTTTTCAGCACGACCCTAGGGCATTACTCAGAGACTGTCGGCGATACACGCTATCTGGACCTGGTTACGCGGGGCTTACTCTGGGCAACCGGTCGTCTCACGCCGGAAGGGAAGCCAGCGAAAGGCTACGGCCCGAAGGGCGAGTAGCGAGGGCTCCTCAGGCAATAAGCGGGTGAATGACTTCGCCACCGAACTGCGAAAGCTGTTTGTATCGGCCTCCGTGGAAATAGGTGAGTTTGTTGTCATCGAGACCTAGGAGCTTCAAGAGCGTGACATGCACATCTCGAATGTGATGAACCTCAGAGATGGCTTCCGCTCCGGTCTCATCAGTTTCTCCGATGGTATGACCGGCGTTCACCCCGCCACCCGCAAACCACATGGGCATGGCCTTGGGATTGTGGTCTCGACCATAAGCGATCCCACCTCTGACGCCATTGTCGGGAGATCGTCCGAATTCACCCGACCAAACAATGAGAGTCTCGTCGAGAAGGCCGCGATCTTTTAAGTCTCTAATCAGTGCGGTGATGGGTTGATCGACTTGCGGGATGAGGGCTCCGTGAGCGCGCTCGATAAAATCGTGTGAATCCCAAGTCGCGTGAAAGCACTGAACAAAGCGAACGCCTTGCTCAATCAAGCGACGAGCAAGAAGGCACTTGCGCCCGAATCTGTCCGTTGGCTCCTTCCCGATGCCGTACATTTCCTTGGTTTCTGTTTTCTCACCGTCGATATTGAGCACATCGGGGACTTCCATCTGCATCCGGAAGGCAAGTTCGTAGTTTTCCATCCTGGCCTTTAGCTCTTGGTGGCTCGAGTGCTCGGCGTGGTGTGTTTGGTTGAGTTGCTGGAGCAGGTCAAGGTTCATTCGCTGATGCTCTCTTGTCACGCCTGCGGGAGGAGTGAGGTCAAGGATGGGCGAGCCTTTAGGGCGGAGCGTGGTCCCTTGATAACTTACGGGAAGGAATCCGTTGCTCCAGTTCGCGGTTCCGCCCTGGGGAAATGCGGCCTCCGGCAAGACGATGTAGCCAGGGAGGTCTTGATTGATCGAACCCAATCCGTAGGTAACCCATGAACCAACGGCCGGATCACCGCCAAATCGATTTCCGGTATTCAGTTGATATTGAGCGGTTGGGTGATTCACGGAATCGACCTGACAGCCGCGATAGAAACAAAGCTCATCTGCCACAGTGCTGAGGTGTTTCCAGTTCGTTCCCATGCTTGCTTTGCTCTGCCCGTATTCTCCGAACTGAAAGGGACTCTTGACGTAGTATCGCTTGCCGCTCTCCATGGCGGACTTCATTTTTCCGCCGCGATTGAACTCCTTGAGGTGGAGTGATTCGAGTCTTGGCTTTGGATCGAAGGTGTCGATGTGACTAGGTCCTCCTTCCATTACCAGGAAGATGCAGCGTTTGGCTGTGGCCGGGAAATGACCAGGTTTGACCGCGAGGGGGCTGGGGCTCCCGCTGTCGGACTCATCGGCCAGCAACGAAGAAAAGGCTAGGCTGCCGAGAGAGGCCCCGAGGCCGTAGAGAAAATCTCGTCTCCGCAGTGCTGGGTGGTTGGAAAAATGGGCGCTTGGGATCGTCATGTCAGATCGTCGCGTTTGGGGTTAGTAAATGTAGGCAAATTCGTTGCTGTTGAAGAGAACAAGACAGAGCTCGGCTAAGGCACGAGTGCTTGGTGAAATGTCCGCCATTTTAGTGTCCGGCTTGAAGTCTTGGAACACTTCCAAGCGCTCAGTGAATGAGAACTTCTCGCCCGTGTTTTCTTCAACCGCTTCACGCACGACTTCAACGGGATACTCCGGTTTGGGAATGGAGATTCGATCGTGCCGTTGTTTCATATTGGAAAGATGTGCGAGGCACCGCTTTCTCTCGTCGGATCGAGGGCTTCGATTGAAAGCAAGCCTGAACGCTGTGTCAATGGCCTCGTCACGTGAATCTGAAAGAGACTCGACTTTAAGCGCGAACGCCACGGCTCGATCGTAGGCAATCTGGCTGTTGAATAAACTGAAAACCTGTGGCGTGACATTGGATGCATCTCGTGATTCGCAGGAAAGATCAGGGTCGGGCTCGTTGAAGACCTCCATGAAGGGATCTCGGAGTCCGCGAATTTTCTGCATATAGATGGAGCGACGATGCCGCTGTTCGGGAAGCGGGTTGGGTTGCCAAGCCGTCGCGAAGGTGCCCATGACCATGCGGGGTTGGAGTGCAACCTCGAGGTTGATTTCAGGGCGATTGGGAATGCCTCCCATGCTGCGATTGAGCTCTCCGCTGACAGCTAGCATGCTATCCCGCAATTCTTCTGCTCGCAGTCGCCGAGGAGTGAAGGCAGCGTAACTTTGATTCTCAGGATCAAGCCGTCTGAGCGTTTCGGGGTGAGGATGTTGGGATGAACGACGATAGGTTTCCGAGTTCATGATCAGGCGATGCATACTCTTGAAAGAGCCTCCTGAATCACGAAAAGCGACCGCTAACCAGTCGAGGAGTTTTGGGTGAGTGGGCTTCTTACCGCTTGCTCCAAGATTGTTGGGATTGCCGGCAATCGCTTGTCCGAAATGCCACTGCCAAATGCGGTTTGCGATGGCGCGGTAGGTCAGAGGGTTCTCTGGATGGGTGATCCACTTCGCCAATGCAGTTCGACGCTTTGAGATCGTATCGGGAAACTCGATGTCGGCGAGCGCGGGAACGAGTTCGTTAAGCACACTCAAAGCTGCCGGCGTGACCCTCTCGCCTTGAGAGAACGCATCGCCTCCTGTGAGAATGTGTCCAGCTTCAAGCTCACCTTTCTCCCTCGGTTTGGCTGGCATGCGTTGGGGGGCCGTGTAGCCGTTTCTCTTGGGGGAACGTCCAGAGTAGACTGAGAAGGCGACCGGTTCGTATCGATCGAGCTTCCATTTGATGCGACCGATCGTCTTGCGGGCGATTCGTTCGCGGCCGAAATCCTCGACGCTGAAGCCGTGTCGCCGTGGGGGCATTTCATCCGGTGACAAACCGGCCTTCTGGGCTTCTCCTCGTGTCTGGTATGGGAGATTGCGCTCATGAAACCATTCTCTGATCGCTTTGGCTGATTTCTCATTCAGCTGCGTCAGCTCGTGCTCTTTGGCCTTCTTTTGGCGAATGAGGTATTTCCGTTCTTCAAAACCAGAAAGATTCTCGTGAGGGAGAAAGGGAGCCTCTCTCTCAGACAGTTGCGTTGTGTTGAAGCTTGAGTAGAGACTGTAGTAGTCCCTGGTGGGAATCGGATCGAACTTGTGGTCATGGCACTTGGCACATCGTAGCGTATGTCCGAGGAAGGATTGCCCGACCGCGTTCACCGCATCATCCAAGAATCGTTGTCGTGCGATTGCCGGTACCTCCATCGAGGTCAACTCCCAGGGGCCCATGCGCAGAAAACCAACCGCGACGAGATGTTCCGGATTGTCTGGGGCGATCTCATCTCCAGCGATTTGCTCGGAGACAAATTGATTGTAGGGCTTGTCGTCATTGAATGAGCGAATGACGTAATCACGATAACGCCATGCGTTTCCGCGATCGAAATCATTGGCGAAGCCTGATGTGTCTGCGTAGCGAACGACATCAAGCCAATGACGTCCCCATTGCTCTCCGTAGTGCGGGCTTGCGAGGAGGCGTTCAACGACGTCTGCGAAGGCTTCTGCCTCCGGGCGCGGATCGTTTAGGAAGCGATCAACATCCTCGGCTTGGGGCGGCAGTCCGGTGAGATCGTAGCTGGCTCTCTTGATCAAAGTCAGCCGGTCAGCCAAAGGGGCTGCGTCAAGTCCACGTGTCGAAAGACGTTGATCGATAAAGGCGTCGATCGGCTGTCGGTTAGGCAAGGGCGCGTCAGGTTTCGTCAAAGCTTGGTAAGCCCACAAGTTTTCTGGGAGATACTTCCGTTGCGTCCACTCCGCCTTCAACCCGCCACTGGTGGCTACCGAGATTCCCTCCGCAGCGCTCCACCTGTCTTCGGTTGATTCCAGTAGTTCCTGAACTCGTTCCTCGCTAGGCCAAGGCGCTCCCGCTTCAATCCATTCTCGGAAGCGCGCGACCTTCTCGGGTGACAAGCGCTCACTTTTCTTCGGGGGCATTTGGAAATCCTCGTCGGTCCATTCAATCGCCGTCAGGAGCGGACTCTCGTCAGGTTTCCCTGGTACGATAGCGACCCCATAGTCTCCGCCCTTGAGAACTCCATCCAAACTTCGAAGATCGAGGCCTCCTTTCAACTTATCTGGGTCGTCCCCATGACACGCCAGGCATGAAGCCGTGATGGTTGGCCAGATTTGATGGGCGAACAATGCATCGGCTTCGGAAGATTTCTCGTTCGTTGCTGCGAAGGAGACGAGTGGGGCAAGAAGATAGCCCAAATGGAAGGGCCTTAGGAATCGAAAGATTTTGCCTTGTCGCCCGGATGGTAGACGCTTATTAGGTGAAGGCATAGCAGGGATCGTGACGGGAAGTTGCTTGGAATTCAACGTTCGATTTCGAGGAGAAGGAACTCATTCGCTCTTTATTGTTTCTTTTGAGTAGAGAGCAAAGAATCGAGTCGGTTGGATATTTTGACAGAGAACTCTCCACGGCTTAGTTTCAGATAGTCATTTAATGCACCCTTCACTCCATTTCGCTGCTCATCGACCGTGGCCCATTCCTGATGGACCTTGGGTGATGCGGCAAAATTGGTATGACTTGGCCTTTATTCATTGGGAGATACCGATCCATGAATTGAGGTCTTTGATTCCATCTTCGTTGGAAGTCGATTCCTTTGATGGAACGGGGTGGATCGGTCTGGTCCCTTTTGGGATGCGGGGCGTGACGCCGCGTGGCTTGCCGGCGGTTCCGGCTCTCTCCGATTTTCCGGAGATGAATGTGCGGACGTATGTCGTGCAAAATGGCAAGCCTGGGGTTTGGTTCTTTAGCCTGGATGTGCCGAATCCTTTGGCGGTCTTGGTGGCTCGCGGCTTGTTTCATCTTCCCTACTTTCTCGCACAGATGGATCTTCGTTCGAACGGAGACGAGGTTTGCTATCAGAGTCGATATGATCGGCGGGTGTTCCGAGCCAAGTATCGCCCGGAACCTGAACGACCGATTCGGTCTCGGGCCTTTGCTCAGTGGGCAACGGAACGCTACTGTCTTTACGCGACGGACCGAAAAGAAACGCTGTATCGTGGTGAAATTCATCACCGCCCATGGCCTCTAATGTCTGCTCGTCTCGAGGTGGATGAGAATTCTTATCTCGACCCGTTTCCAGTTGGCAATCGACAGGACGAAGTACTCTTCTCTCGGTCGATTGACGTGGTGGTTTGGCCCTTGAGAAAAGTCGAGCTGTCCAAGTAGCGTTTTGTCCTGGGGGGCTTTTTGGCGCGCACTAAGGTGCCTTGAAAAGGCCCAGTCGGGCTGACTCCTCGATGACTTTCATCGTCACGGGGAGGGCAGCCGCTGATCCGTAACCACCGTTTTCGACCACAACGCAGATCACCAGCTGAGGGAGTTCGAATGGGAAATACCCGGTAAACCATGAATGTGAGGCGCCGTGACGGTTTTCGGCTGTGCCCGTTTTTCCAGCCAAGGCCCAGGGAAGTTTGCTCGCCTTCTTTGCTGTCCCGTCGGTGACAACTCGACGAAGGATCACTCCAAGCTTGTGGGCGGTTGCTTCGGACATGAAGCGGCCGAGGGTGCGGGGTTCTTGATTGTTGAGGAGTCGGGGGAGCGGGGCTGTGCCGTCGTTGGCGACGGCTGCCGTCAGAAGGGCCATCTGGAGAGGAGTGACCGCGAGCTGACCTTGACCAATTCCCATCTGGGCCAAGCCATATTGATCGTTCGTCTTCAGTTCGGGAAGTCGGCTGGCGGCCGATTGGATCTGTCCATCTGCACTGTCCACCACGGAAATGGATCGATTGAAGGCCATTCGCTTGGCGATCCAACGAAACCCTTGATGTTTGGCTTGCACGCCGAGTTTGGCGAAATACACATTGGAAGATTCGGCAATCGCGGTGCCTAGCCCGATCTTTCCGTAGCCCCCCCAAGTTCGACCCTGGCTTTCGCGGTCATAGTAGACGTGATCGCGAATGGGTTTGACGCTGCGAGACGTTGCGAAGCCGCGACCGCATTCGATCAAGTCTGGCAGTCCGTGTTCGAGAGCAAAGGCTCCCATCGCGATCTTAAAGGTGGAGCCCGGGGGGTAGAGGCCGTGGATGGCGCGATTGAGGAGGGGGGCGCGGCGTCCGGCTTCAAGGAAGGTTTGCGGCTTTAGGTCATTGGGATCGAAGGCTGGTCGGCTGCACAAGGTGTAGAGCGCCCCTGACCGAACACCCATCACCACGACGGCCCCTTTTCGATCGCCCAGAATCTTGTAGGCGGAAGTCTGTAGGCCGGCGTGGAGCGTGAGCTGGATGTCTTTCCCCGCTGGTGCTTGCTCTTTGGTGAGAATGTTTCGGCCTAGCTGTTCCCAGTCCTCGATGGATTCGGCTCGCGTGCCGGCAAGGGCTCCATCAAGCGCTTTTTCAATCCCATTGAGGCCATAGACGGGGTGGAAGTAGCCAACGACGTGGGCCGCTTTTTCTGCGAGTGGGTAAACTCTTCGCAGTCCCTCCGCGCTTTGATCGTTCTCGGCCAAGACGACGTTGTTTCGGTCGAGGATTTTGCCGCGATCCAGTTGCCTAGCGGGGTTAAAGTGGCGTCGATCGTAGCGTTGCATGAAGCTCACGAATTTGGGGCGGAAAAGCCCCATCAATTGCCAAGTGGCCTGGTAGGCCAGGGCGGCTAGGAAGAGGCTACACAGTCCCCAATAGATGAATCCGACGTAGCGGACGGGTGCTTTGGCTTTCTTCTTGGCGGTAAACTCAATTCGCCCCGTCTTGAACACCAGCCAGAGGACGCGAAAGGCAGCTACGAAAAAGAGCACCTGGAGGCCGAGCAGCAGATTAGACTGTGTTGCGGAGTCCAGGCCCTCGAGCCCGTTTCCTACCAGGTTTTCCATTGCTCAAGGCTTAACAAATCTTCCTGTCGACGGGGAGGAAAAAGCGTGCTGGGAAGGGGCAGTGTGGGGCTGCTCGGCGAGTTGCGAGGGCGTCGGACTGACGGCTTGGTTCGTGAAATTCGAGTTTGCTTTCAAGCGGTGCTCGCCTGAAAATCGTCCTTTCGCCATGCCTCATCGGTTTCCAATAGGTCGACATGTGCTCTGCTTTCTTTGGGGAGGCTTGCTTGCTTGGGGTGGGGGCGCTGTGACGGCAAGCGACAATCGCTCAGTTTCTGAATCTTTTTTTGAATCACAGGTGAGACCGTTGCTCCTGGATCGATGCGTCGACTGTCACAACGGAGAGAAGCGTAAAGGGGGGCTTAGGCTCGATACCAAGGCTGGCTTTTTGGCTGGTGGAGGGAGGGGAGCGCTCGTCGACCACGAAACTCCGGAAGCGAGTCTGTTGATCCGTGCGGTGAGCAGGACGGAGCAGGATCTGGCCATGCCGCCAGACGACCCGCTCAAGGAACCAGAGTTTGAGATCCTGAGACGCTGGATCGAAGGTGGAGCTTCTTGGCCAGATGAACCGGACGCTGAACCTGAGCTCAGCCTGGAACAACGAAGAAGGCGGCATTGGGCGTATCAACCAGTAGAGCGGGGGGAGCTTCCGGCTACAATCCATGACAACTGGGTGCAGGTCCCGGTGGATGCCTTTGTCCTGGAGCGATTGCAGGATGCTGGCCTGAGTCCATCAAAGCCAGCATCTCGATCGATTCTCTTGCGTCGCGCTTTTATGGCTTTGATCGGTTTACCTCCGACTTTGGCGGAGGTGCGCGCGTTCGAGACGGACCCGCGTCCGGATGCTTTTGAACGTGTGGTTGAGGGATTATTGTCGCGCCCGGAGTATGGAGAAAAATGGGGGCGGCACTGGCTTGATCTTGCCCGGTATTCGGATGCAAAAGGCTATGTCGATGCGGGAGAGGTGAAATACCCTTTCGCCTACACCTATCGGGACTATGTTGTCCGCGCTTTCAATGAAGACCTTCCTTATGATCAGTTCATTCGTGAACAACTCGCTGCGGATCGCCTACCCAATAGGGAGAATTCGGAGAATAGGGACAACGAGGCCCTGGCGGCCATGGGATTCTTAACCGTTGGCTCGCGTTTCAACTTTTTCCCTCACGAAATTATCGATGACCGAATCGATGTGACGACTCGTGGGTTTCTAGGTCTCTCGGTGGCTTGCGCCCGGTGTCACGATCACAAGTATGATCCGATCACGGCGAAGGACTATTACACGCTCTATGGCATCTTCGCTGGCTCACGGGAGCCGACGCTGGAACAAGTTCCGGTGCTGGAGAGCGGGCATCGAGAAGAAGCGGCGGAGCTCACCACGGCGCTCGAGCAAGAAGCGGCTAAATACCACCAACATCGGGCCGAACTGCATCAGCGAGTGATGTTCGAGCTCCGGGCTTGGGCCGGGGATTACCTCCACTACATCGTTCAATCAACACCGGAACATCGGACCAAACCGCAACCCGAATTGCAGACGGAGCGGGGGCTCGTTCGGGAAGTCTCGGCCTATGCGTCCGGCGGCGTTCGACGGTGGCGAGAGTATTTGGCTTCACGCTCGGCCGACGATCCTGTCTTCGGTCTGTGGGTGCGCTTGGGACGCTTATCAAGGGAGCAGTTTGCTTCTGAGGCTTCTCGGTTAGTGGAGGCGTTTGCTGCGGAACCTTTTGCCAACCCTCTTCTAGGTACGGCGTTTAGGGGGCAGACCATTCGTTCGATGGAAGATGTGGCGACCCATTACGCAAGACTACTTGAGGGAGTGGATTCCGAGTGGCGAAAGTGGCTAGAGCAGAATCCCGGAGACTCGGGGTTTCCGGACCCTGGTCGAGAGGAGCTTCGTGATGCCCTCTACGGTCCAGAAGCCCCGGGTACGCTAGAAATTGATGAGGCGTTTGACTATTGTACGTTGGATGAGAGCGTGGAACTGAGGAAGCACTTTGCGAACGTAGAAAGGGTTTTTTTGAAGACCTGGGACGCTTCGCTACCTCGTCCGATGATGATGGTAGATAAGACCAATCAGGTGCCCCAACACGTGTTTTTAAGAGGAGATCCCAAGCGTCGAGGCCCTGAAGCCCCGATGGAGATTCCCGCCGCGCTCGGTGTGGAAAAAGGCGGTGCTTGGGAGGAAGGCAGCGGACGGCTCGAGCTGGCGGAAGCGATTGCGAGTCCCTTGAACCCATTGACGGCTCGCGTCATGGTGAATCGTGTTTGGGCTTGGCATTTTGGCCAGGGATTAGTCGCGTCCTTAAGTGATTTTGGTGCGCGGAGCGATGGTCCGAGTCACCCAGAGTTGCTCGATTACTTGGCACATGAATGGATGAAGCACGGATGGTCCATTAAGTGGCTCCAACGTCAGATCGTCCTCTCGGCAACTTGGCAACAGGCAAGCTTGGATCGAGAAGATCAGCGGAGGCGAGATCCGGAGAATCGTCTCTATTGGAAGCAGAATCGACGGAGGCTTTCCTTTGAGGAAATGCGGGACTCGATGCTGTATGTTTCTGGTGAGCTTGTTCCACGTTTAGGTGGGACACCGGTTCGGCTTTCTCCTGATAGCCCGGACAATCGAAATCGAACGCTCTATTCCTTTGTGGATCGTGAGAAGCTTGAGGAAGTGTTTCGGGTGTTTGATTTTCCTAGTCCTGATATTACCGCAGCGCGTCGTACGTCCACGACGGTGCCCCAACAATCTCTTTTTCTTCTCAATAACCCCTTTGTTATTGAGCAAGCGAAAGCTGTGCTGCGCGAAGCTTTGGGAGGGGAGGTTCTGTCCGAAGCGGATTCTCAAGAGCTGTTCCGTAGTCTTTTTCAGCTTGTGTATGCACGGAGGCCATCGATCGAGGAGCTGGGTGAGCTGGCTGTGTTCCTGTCATCTTATGGTGCTGACGAGAAATTGGCGGCCTTGGACGACAAACATCCGATGGTTGTCTTGGCGCAAACATTATTGCTTTCCAACGAGTTTCTTTTCGTTGATTAATTGAACTCTCATGAATGCCAACGAACTGTCGAAGCCCGGCATCTCTCGTCGCGAATGGTTGCAGCGATCGGGCTTAGGCTTGGGGTGCCTAGGGCTGGGAGGTCTGTTGGCGCGCGAGCTTGAGGCAGGGAGTGCGCGCGCATCCGGGGCGCTGCAAGTGCGGGCTCCGCATTTCACGCCCCGGGCGAAACGGATCATTCACGTGTTTCTGAATGGGGGCTTGTCTCATGTGGACTCGTTTGATCCGAAGCCTCTGCTGACGCGGTATGACGGGAAACCTCTGCCTTCCCCCAATCTGATTACCGAACGACCCACGGGGGCCGCATTCGGCTCGCCTTTTGCCTTTAAACAGTATGGCCAGAGTGGATTGCCTATCAGCGAGATCTTTTCTGAATTGGGCGAACATGCGGACGATCTTTGTGTGATCCGCTCGATGTTTTCCGATGTGCCGAATCACGAGCCTGCGCTGATGTTGATGAACTGCGGAGACAACACGCTCTCTCGCCCAAGCGTGGGTTCATGGCTCACTTACGGGCTGGGATCTGAGAATCAAAATCTCCCTGGCTTCATCGCGATGTGTCCGGAAGGGCATCCGGTCAAAGGTCCCGACAATTGGCGATCCTCTTTTCTGCCAGGGATCTACGAAGGGGCTTACGTCGACACGAAACATGAGTCGGTAGAAGAACTCATTAAAAACATTCGGCATCCTTCAATGGACGTCGAGACTCAGCGCCGTCAGATGAATTTGTTGCAGGCTCTGAATCGCCGGCACCTGTCAGCTCGTGGTTATGATCCTGCCCTCGAATCTCGAATTCAAAGTTTCGAACAGGGCTATCGAATGCAAATGGAGGCATCGGACGCATTTGACCTTGAGCAAGAATCTGAAGGGACTCGGGAGCGATATGGAAAAACCATGCAAGCGCGCCAATTGCTGATTGCGCGGCGACTTGTTGAGCGTGGTGTTCGGTTTGTTCAGGTGTGGCACGGGAAATGGCAGCCGTGGGATAATCACGACGAAATCGAGAAGAATCATCGAAAGCTCGCCGGGGAATGTTCGCAGGGGATTGCAGCCCTGCTAGCAGATCTGAAAGAGCGCGGACTTTGGGAGGATACGTTGGTGGTTTTTGGTGGTGAATTTGGACGCACGCCTACGGTAGAAACCCGCAACGGCGATGCTTCCAAGATGGGGCGTGACCATAATCACTACGGCTTCTCCATGTGCCTGGCCGGGGGAGGAATTAAGGGGGGGACTGTCTACGGATCGACAGATGAATTTGGGTTCAAGGCTACCGAGAATCCGGTGCATATTCACGATCTCCATGCGACCTTACTTCATCTCATGGGCTTAGATCATGAGCGCTTGACCTATCGATACGCGAGCCGGGATTTCCGCCTTACGGATGTTCACGGCAAAGTCATCCACTCGATCCTGAGCTAACGAATCGGTTGCTTGAAGATTGCTGCCTTCCGCCGGTGAGTAACTTTCTGGGTTGAATCGCCAAAGGGTTGAACTTTCGACCGTAGTTGCGATAGTGCCTGAATGAAGCATTCGATTAGGCGCTTACTGGTGTGTGGGGCATTGGCCGTCATCATGGGAGTAGGGAACGCGGCTGAGAGTGCCAAACTTTACGACCCGGAGAAGCACGATCGATTTGACTGGTGGGGTGATGTTGACGGCTTTCTCGAAGCGCAGTCGCGGCGCACGCTCGATCTCGCTAATCAGGCCTTTGCCAAGTATCCCCCTCAAGTTCCGGAACCGATGGAACGGAAGATGGCCCTCTACATGATGGATGGCGTTCTGCATGAATTGAATGCGCCGAAGAGTGAAGCCGTACAGGCGTTTTTGCGTGGGCGAATTGAGCGCTCACTTGAGGAGATTGCTTCGATGCAGCCAAGAGACGGGGCAATCATCTGGAAGCTTTACAACGAGACATTCATCATTCGAACCGCTTCCGTAACGCTCGCGTTTGACCTGGTGCGAGGACGGCTCCGAGGGGTTGAAGGTTTCGGTCTGCCTGACGACCTTGTTTCACAGATAGCCAAGCATTGCGATGTGCTCTTTATCAGTCACCGCCATCGTGATCATGCCGATGAAACGGTGGCAAAATGGTTTTTGGATGCAGGCAAGCCGGTGGTCGCGCCACCAGAGATCTGGAAGGGAAGACCGATTCACTCCGAGATTTCCCACATGGCCCGAATCCCTCACAAGCAGCAGAGTTTGCCCCTACTTGGGGGCGACGTTGAGTTGTTCGTGACTGTGTATCCGGGGCACCAGGGATCGGATATCGAGAACAATGTCCCGGTTGTGATCACTCCTGAAGGTCTTTCCTTTGTGCAAACCGGGGATCAATCAAATCGGGACGACTTTGTTTGGATTGATGAGATTCACAAATACTACGAGATCGATGTTCTCATGCCGAACTGTTGGTCTACCGATATTCACCGTTTGGCCGATGGCTTCCGTCCCAAATTGATCATTCCTGGGCATGAGAACGAGATGGGGCACACCATCGATCATCGCGAACCCTTCTGGCTTACCTACAATCGCCTCTATGATTCTCCTTACCCCGTCTTGGTGATGGCTTGGGGGGAACGCTACCACTACCGCCGCTAGACGCCAGATTTGGTGGGCAGAGGTTGCTGGTTCTGCAGCCAAAACGAAGACCGGGGACGGCTCTGCACTGAACTCGGCGTCCTCTCGTAGTCGGTGCATTGAGTTCGACTTCGGAGAATTACTCATCCGGGCTGATCGATACTCTGAGGGAAGAAGGGGGCATTCCCGCTGTTTCAATCAGGGATTCTCCCAATTGTTTCGCCTATCGGCGGTAGTAGTGTGCGGGCGACGGACTCACTGCGATCGAACCGTGGCGAGCCCTACCGTAAATAGAAGCGTGATGAACAAGAATAAGCCGATTCCTGCCCGAGAAGTTTCCAACGAAACACTCCGTCAATTGAGGGAGCAGATTGATGTTCAACCGGATGCTGTTGCCTTGATCGCCTATGAAATCTGGGAAGCTGCCGGTAGACCTGATGGGTATCACATGGAGCATTGGATTGCGGCTGAGACCCAATTCTTGGTCACGGAAGCCAAGGTGCGTGGTCTCTTAAAGGAATCGGCAGGAGAAGAGCGATCCAACAGAAAATCCCTGGCGACCAAGGTGAAGGGCAAAAGGAAGCAATCTCCGAAAGCGGTCGCTTAGCTGCGGCCACTGTCTTGCTTGGAGTCGACTTTGAAAGCACCAACGTTTTTGAGCTGAAATGCTGCTGAGCCGGACTATGGAGCACTGGGGCTGTACAAGAAGATCCGGCGGTTTGATGGATCGTCAAACCGCCGGACGATATTTCTTATCTCAAGCAGGACACTGAACCTCAGGTCCAGTGCGAAGTGGGACATAGATAGGCCTTTGTATTCAGCGCGCTGAGGGCGCCGAAGGCTGGCATGCTCTGATCAACACTCGCGATTGAGTTCTGTCCTAGCATGTTGTCCATGGTTGAGATGTAGCAATACCGGTGCCAACTCTAATTCGTGATTTCTTTTTTGTGTCGGTAATTTTGATTTTCGGGGTTGATTGTGTCATTTCAGGTAGTTCTCAGTCAGAAACTGGGCACGATGCAGTCCAAACCCTGCTTCTTGACTCTTTGGAGCTTGCCAATTTTGCAACACCCACTCGACGGCACGGTCGAGAGATGGGAGAAGATTACCGCTAGGTGGTAAAAAAGAACCAGTCGTGAAACCAGGTGAGACTAATTGACTCGCTTTGTGAGGAGCGTTGTCTCACTTGGCACTAACTGGGCGTCAGTTCGAACGTTTTTTCGTTGATCGTATCGCGCCAGCGCTGGAGATAGGAAAGCGTGCCGTATTCGGATCCCATCGCGTTGAGGAGTTGGGTTCGGTCTGGGGCTTTACTCGATATCCAGTTCTCGTGGAGTGACTTAAGCCTTCCATGAGAGGCTTGCAGAGTCTGATTGATCTGTTCCTGGATTTCGTTGAGCGACTGAAGAACCGGGCCTGCCGCTACGAATTGGCGGGCTTTGAGAATGTTGGAGTCTGCTTCCTTAATATTGCGGATTAGCTGGTCGCATTGCTGAAACAAGGGGCCGAGCCGCATGAAGAGTTCGACAAGGGGTTCGGGAACCTGCCGGCTTTTTGTAATGTCCTGTTCGGTCTCGAGTTGAACGAAGTGGGCCAGGCGATTGGCTGGGTTCGCTAGGACTTGATGCGCTTCGTTGATTTGCGCTGCGTCGTCGGAACTGGTGCTTTCCGACTGGTTTTGATCGGGGTGCGCGTCCTTAACGGCTTTTAGATAATGCTCTTGAAGCTTGTCGGGTTCGATCCAGGGACCTCTATCGAGTCCGAGAATGGCAAATGCATCCATGATGTATTGCGTCTAGGTTGCGAATGCGTTGCCGTGTTTTGGGGCAAAGATGGATACTAGGCGCTGAAACTCTCTCCGCACGAGCAGCTAGTCGCGGCGTTTGGATTATTCACTTTGAAGCCGCCGTCTTGCAGGGCGTCGACGAAATCAAGTTCAGATCCGGTGACATAGAGGGCGCTTTTGGGATCGACCACGACTCGGATCCCAGAGGACTCCACCATAATGTCTCGGTTGGCCGGGGCATCTTGGAGGTCCATTTTGTATTGGAGTCCCGAGCAGCCTCCGCCGATCACGGCGACCCTTAGCACTCCCTCTGGGCGCCCTTGTTTGGTGAGGAGGGAATTGACTTTATTGCCGGCGCTTTCGGTGAGCTTGATCAATCGCTCATCTCCGACGCGATAGCCTGGGGTGGTCTGGGAGCTTTTTTTTCTTCGCGATGCGATCATGATTCTCGACTGGCGGCAAAATAGCTCTCCCAAGGTCGACCGTCAAACGGACTTTCACCGTTGCTGGCAAATTCGCGATGGAATCTGTCCCCATCACGGACCTTCCGCCTAGCTTGACCCTAGCTTGACAATTGGCAGGGGATTCGCGATGAAGGGGGCATGTTCCAAACCTTAAGAGCACGGGTATTGTTTTCATTGCTTCTTGTGAGTCTCTCAGGAGCGCTCAGCGCCGCTGAACCGGGGCAACAGGTTGCGGGTTCCTTCCTAGCAGCGATTCAGAAGCCGATCAGTTACGATTACCTGATCTATTTGCCAAAGAACTATCGCGGGAGAGGTGAGGAATACCCCCTTCTGCTTTTCCTCCACGGTGCCGGTGAACGAGGGGATGATCTGAACAAGGTTAAGGTGCATGGGCCGCCCAAATTGATTGAGCAAGGCAAAGACTTTCCGTTCATCGTTGTATCGCCTCAGTGCAAAAAGAATGAGCATTGGGATGCAGAGGTTCTTTTGCGGTTGATCACTTCGATTGAGAACCAGTATCGGGTCGACTCGAAGCGGATCTATGTTTCAGGCCTAAGCATGGGGGGATTTGGCACTTGGAGTCTGATTGCTCGAGCGCCCGAACGGTTTGCCGCTGCGGCACCGATTTGTGGGGGAGGAAATTTCATCGAGTTTGTGCTCGGTTCTGACGAGACGAAAGCAGCGATTCGATCGCTACCAATATGGGCCTTTCATGGGGGCGCAGATCGAGTCGTCAAACTTTCCGAGGCCTATCGAATGGTTCGATTGCTGGAACGTGGAGCCCGCGAGGTCAAGCTGACCGTATACCCGGGAGTGGGACACGATTCCTGGACAGAGACTTACGATAATCCCGCGCTCTATGAGTGGATGTTGAGTTGGAGCCGATAGAAAACGCGTAAATCAAACGAAGGGGAATCTATGGGAGTTTCAACGAGCTATCTCGAGAAGGCACGGGGCATTGTCGACTGTGTCGCTACCCAAGAGGCTGCGATCGAGCAGGCGGCAGACTGGTTTGCGGCTTCGATCCTGGCAGGTCGTATGGTGCATCTATTCGGCTCAGGCCACAGTCGCATCATGGTCGAGGAAATGTGGCCTCGCTACGGCTCTTTTCCGGGCTTCAATCCGATCGTGGAGCTCTCTCTGACGTTTCACAACGGGGTGGTTGGGGCGAATGGGCAGCGACAGGCCATGTTCTTGGAGAACGCCCTCGGCTTGGCGGATCGAATCCTCCGAAACTACACTCTGAGCAGGGAAGACACCGCTCTCGTAGTTTCTTCGAGTGGATGCAACATTGTTCCGATTGAGATGGCCCAGGGGTTTCAAGCCCAGGGGATCAAGGTCGTGGCGCTTGTGAGCCGTCAGCATGCCGATGTTTCCACGAGCAAGCATCCCAGCGGTCAGAAACTCCAAGACTGTGCCGACCTCGTGCTGGACACTGGAGCCCCGGCAGGGGATGCCATGGTGCCGATTGAGAATTTGGATACGCCCGTCAGTCCAGGATCAACCGTGGGCGGATGTCTCATCATCAATTCGTTAAAGGCAGAGATTGCCGATCGCCTCGTCAAAGCTGGCCAAGCTCCGAAGGTGCTGACAGCGAGTGCACTGGTAGGGACGGAGCGAGCAACCGAGCTGTTTGAAGCTGCCTATGACGAGCATGCTGCTCGCTTGCGTGGCTTGTATCAGTTCGAGCTGGGAGCGAAGTGATCTCCGACTGCCTCAATTCGGTGGTAGGTGTTGATTTGAGGGGCTTCAAGAACGCTTGTTTTCCCTGTAGTCCAACGAACGGTTAGCGATTCCACCCCTTCAGAATTCCCAATCCCGAAATGGACACTGTTGGATTTCTGGGAGCGGTATGAATCGCCGTTCACAATGTAGCGGTTTTGTTCTCCGGTTTTCGACTTCAAGGTGACGACGGCTCCCACGACCGTTGCTCCTGAAGTGCCATGGAGTTGGGCGCCGATCCAGTTACCAGCTTGTTCCGTGAAGTTTGGAAACAGGTGGAGCGCTTGCTTGGCCTGGGGGTAGGTTTCAAAGGTTGAGAGCAGCCATTCCAGTTTGCCATCCCCATCGAGGTCTTCGCTGACGAGGTTGCGACAGTCGATGCCGAGCGAAAGTCCGAAAAGGTAGCCCACTTCGATGAAGGAGGCATTGCCGAGGTTCAGAAAGAAGCGATTCATTTCGTGGCCTCCGAACGAGGCACCCGTTGCGCGAATTCGTTTCTGCTTCTCCTCGAAGTATTCAGCGAGGGCTTCATTTTCGTTCGAGTCTCCAAGATAAATATCGTAGAGCCAGAAGTCCTTCTCGTAGTCCGTGACGGACGCGGATGAGATGTGTCCGTTGACAATATAGATATCTTCATCTCCGTCGTTGTCGAAGTCCCCAGGTGCGACACCCCAGGACCAACCCGTTTCCGCTAGGGCCTGACTTTCTTTTTTCTGTTGGAAACCGCTTGAGGTTTGGAACAAGAGGCGGTTGCCGGTGCTCATCTCCCGCCGCATGCGTGTGTAGTCTTGGGCGTGGGGGAGACCAAGATTGAGCTCCTCAAGGCGGTGGGCGGTAGGAGCGTTCATGCCGATCATGAAGACGTCCGGTCGTCCATTGGCGTCCCAGTCCCCAAAACAATGAGCCATACCAAAAGCGTGATTTTCTGAAATGAGATCCTGGGTCACATCTTTGAAGCGGCCCTTGCCTTGATTCTGGTGAATATCGATTCCGGCGAAATCACTGATAACGATGAGATCTTGATCCTGATCTTGATCGTAGTCGAAGAAGGAGGCGCTGTAGGTGCGGCGGAAGCGTTTGGCGGTGAGTTCAGACTCCGCGGTCTGATCTTCGAATTGACCCTGGCCGTTGTTGGTGAGGAGGTACGAAGCATGACCGTCATTGGCATCATAGAACGGCGTTGGCATTTGACCGTTCTGATAGGGACTGCGGTATTGAGCGAGCCAAAGATCTAAGTCGCCGTCTTTGTCGATGTCACCAGATGTGATCAGAAACGGATTCTTGAGTGCGTGACGTGGGAGAGAAGAGGAAATGGGAGGAGTAGGAAAGCGGCCGTTTGGATCCCCTGAGAAGAGGGCGATGCCCTCAGAATTGACGGCAAGGAAGTCGGTGTGGCCATCTCCGTTGAAGTCCTCGAAGAGACCTGTATCCAGGAAGGGCAGCGGGAAGTCGCAGAGGGGCGTTTGCCGAAACTGTCCCTGTCCTTGGTTCCAGTAGACACGGTTGATACGGGAAACGATGATGTCTGCAAGGCCGTTGTGATCGAGATCGTGGACTTGCAGGTTGGGTTCAAAGACCACGGCATCGCGTGAAGGGGTGACATCGGCAGGAATGACATGACCGAAAGGAGTGGGACCACTGCGGGAGAGGATCTCGGCTTCCGTCACCGATATAGAATCAATGGAGGCCAGGTCGGATTCGTCGAGGAGCCTCCAGCGGAGCTTGATTTGGCCCCGGACGATCCAGCGCTGCTCTGGATCGGGCTTGAGGAGATGGAGTGTGAACTTGTAAAGGGACTGAGGTGCCCCTCCTTGATTGGGCCAAAAAGCAACATGTCTCCACTCGGATTGTTCTAGGTTGAGATCTTGAGATAGATCGGTCGGAAGAAGCGCGATGAAGTCGGCCTTTGAAAGTCTTTGTCGAGATTTTCCGAGCTGTCGATGGCTGATGCCATGGGGCAAGGATTCTGATTCGCCGATTGATCCGATTGTGATGGAATCAAAGGAAACTTGGACGAGATCACGCAGAGCATTCTCGGAGCCTCTGAGTTGATCCCAGAGCGATTCGATCGTAGCCGCATACGCTTGTCCGAGTCGTTCAGGAGCCCAAACATCACGGTTCCAGTTGGTGGCAATGCTTGCGAAATCTGGAGCCGTAGTTTCTATGCTTGGCTCGTTGCTCGTCTCTATTTGAGGGGGAAGGTCATCAAGGTTCAGCCTGAACGTCATCCAGGTAATCAGGATGAAACCGAAGATCAGTTTTATGGTTTGATCTGAAAACTGCTTGTTCTGCTTCAAGATAGAGAGTGAAGCAAGAATTGGGGGCGATTACCAGTCTCCTCCCGGGCGTGCGGCTATTCTATGAGCGTGGCGCGGATCGCGAGGGGGCTTTTTGGTTTGGCTGGGTCCCAGGGGGGATCTGAAATGACGATGCCCTCAAGCGACGTTCTTTCCTCGGGACTGAATTCCTCTGCGGGCAAGTCTAGGATGTAGCCCTTTGAGCTAAGACGGATTGTTTGGATCTTGTCGGAACTTACGAGGCGGTGGTATCCGAAGAATTGGAGCTTCCTGGAAGGTAGATTGTCGTTCGGAATCCTTGGTGTGATTTCAAGCCGGAAAGACGAGGTGTCTTTGAAAGCTCGCACTTGCCATTGCTGTGAGACGTGCGCTTGTTCATTGAGTGTGGCTTGGAAACGTTGGTGTTCGGAAGGGATGATGACTGCTTTGTCGGTGGCCGGAAGCGTGATCTTTAGGGGCTCAAATCCAGGGTAGCATTGTTTGCCGCAGCACATCCAAGAGGCATCACCGATAAAGGTGTAGGGCCGACCCGTCGGAAGCTCTTCTGGTGGTGTGATCTTTGTGATCAAGAGAGCTTCCTTCTGATAGCCCCACACCCGGTAATCCACCATCTGACGGTGCGTTGGTGTGGGCCATAGAAGAGGTCCCGCGCTGAAGCCCTCCGGGAGCTTCCATTTGACGGCGGCCGGAAGGCCGACTGTTCCTGCATTCTTCCAGTAGGTGTGAAAGCCGGGTTTGATCACTTGTCGGATTCCCAACCAAAAGGGCCTGCCTGGAGCGATCGTGCGGTGATCTGAGATGAGCGTGACTTCAATGGGCGAGAACGAAACAGGTTCGTTGGCCTGGACGGATGTGGCGTGTAACAGACTTCCAAGGGTGAGGAAGGTGAGGTGGAGGACGAGCGGTAAGGTGAACGAAGAAACAAAAACCGGCCTACCTGAATCGAATCGAGTAGGCCGGTTCATAGAATTCTGAAGGGGTTCCCTTCGTTTGAGTCTTAGTTGATCTTGATCAACTCGACTTCGAAGATCAGGGTGGCGTTTGGAGGAATCGCTCCGCCGGCGCCTCGCGAGCCATATCCAAGTTCAGAAGGAATCACGAGTTCGGATTTACCGCCTTCTTTCATCAATTGCAGACCTTCTGTCCAGCCTGGAATCACGCCGTTGAGCGGGAAGGTGGCGGGTTGGTTGCGGCTGTAGGAGCTATCAAACTCGGTGCCGTCGATCAATTTGCCGCGATAGTGCACGGTCACACTGTCGGTGGCCTTAGGGCTGTTGCCTGTGCCGGGTGTGATCACGCGGTGTTGGAGACCGGTGGCGGTTGTGTTGACATCAGGGCGTTTGGCGTTCTCAGTGAGATAATTCTTGCCAGCCGCTGCAGCATTCGCGATCGCGTTTTTTGCGTCTTCTTCCACTTTCTTTACTTTGCTTTCGAGTTGAGCCACATCGTATTCCCCGACGAGTCGGACCGATTCGATAACGACGGGCGTTACGGGCACGACTTTACCTCCGGGATACTTGGAGTGGGTTTGGGTTTCTGTGTTGCGGATCTTATCGACGACGTCGAGTCCCTCTGCGACCTTGCCGAACACCGCGTAACCGGCACCATCGCGCGGTTGATCGAGTCCGCCATTGTCGACGACGTTAATAAAGAATTGAGCCGTCGCAGAATCGGGTTGCCGTCCGAGACGAGCCATGGCGATGGAGCCGCGGACGTTTTTTAGACCGTTTTTCCACTCGTTCTTGATCGGAGCGCGAAGGCCAGCTGTTTTCTTGTCAATGGCCTTGTTGAATCCGCCGGCTTGAATCATGAAGTTCGGCATGACGCGATGGAAAATGGTGCCATCATAGAATTCGCTCTCGGCATATTGGATGAAGTTCAGAGTCGAAATCGGAGCTTTTTCGGCATTCAACTCAAGGGTGATATCTCCGAGAGTCGTCTTCATTAGAAGCTGGGGATTGTCGGCAGCCTGCATGCTAGAAACGCAACCGAGGGCGAGACCGGCAACGACGGCGCCCAAAAGTGATGGTTTAAATTGTGAAAAGAGTGTCATTGGCAAGAACTTGACGTTGAGTTTTGGCGATTTCAAGGAAGAATCGTGACTAAGTCAGGGCATTTTTGGTATTTCAGTAGCTCATGGGAGCTGAATTTCTGGCGTTCGGGATCGGATCAGGGTCTAAGCTCGGTCTTGTGAACCGGGGGCGATCGATCTGCCCCCGTCTCTTGTGGCTCGTTCTTCTCTTGGTTTCCTGTCGACTCTGGGCTGCGGAGGATGCCAATTACCGCGTTGCCGTCATCCGGGACGACGATTCTTGGTATTTCGACGCGATGGTGGAGCGCTTTATTCAAGAACTCGAGCCATTGGCCAAGGATCGCTACGAGGTCCTTTTCGATCACTCTCTCAATGCCAAAGGGGAGTTTGAGTTGCTCCCGGGATTCATTGATCAGGCGATGGCGGATTCTGAGGTCAACTTGATCTACACTGCCGGAGTGGTTGCCACTGAAATCGCCGCCGGGCTATCAGATCGCGATCGGATCAAGCCAGTGATCGGAGGGGCACTTCAAATGGTGGATGGATCGCTCATGGAACTGACTCGAGGGGGCGCGTCTCAGTTTCACAATTACACCTTTATCACCAACCCGCGTCGGGTCCGTGCCGATCTGGAGTTTCTCTATAGTCTTGATCAGGCGAAGACGATCCACGTTTTAATCGATCGCGAGGTCATCCGGCATCTCAGTGTCTTGGAGGACGGTGTCGGGTTCTTTGAGAATGAGTTGCCGGTGGAGAAACTGGTCGTGGTCGGGGCTGCGAAGACGGCTCAGGAAACCCTGGACTCATTACCAGACGGGATTGAAGCAATGTACGTAGCGTTGCAGCCGCGGATGGATGATGCGGAGCGAGCTCGTCTGTTTGCGGGGTTGGCAGAGCGAGGAATTCGTACCGTATCCATGTGGGGGCGACTGGATGTGAACCTTGGGGCCTTGGCGGGGCTCGAGTCTGATACACGATCGGCAGTGGCTCGGCGAATCGCGTTGAATATCCATCAGCTCTTGCAAGGCGTTGAACCGGGATCACTCCCGACCTACTTGCCGGTGCAGGATCGTATCGTTGTGAATATGGGCACTGCTCGAGTCACGGGGTGGTCTCCGAGCTATGATCTTTCAATCGTCGCCGAGTTCATCAACACCGAGGCAAACATTGATTCTCAACCTCTCAATCTGGTTGAGGCGATGAAGATGGCACGGGAGAACAACGCCGCTGTAAACATTGCTGAGGAGGAACCGCGAATCCAGCGCGAGGAGATCCAAATCACTCGGAGCAATCTATTACCAACCTCAAATCTGATCTCCCGCTATGGTGGAACGCGATACACTGAGATCATTAATCCGCTCATGACGCCGCGATTTGCCAAGCAGGCGAGTCTTGGAGTGCAACTGCAACAATTGCTTTACAGTGACACGGTCATCAGTGCTTGGCGGGCGCAGAAGCGAGCGCTGGTTTCGGCGGAGTTGCAGCTGGAGTCGGCTCGCTTGGATGCCGCCTTCGAAGCGGTTGGGGCGTACTTGGATGTGCTGAGCGCAAGAGCCTTGAGAGAAATCGAGCGCCAGAATCTCACACTCACTGAAAATAATCTGGCCTTGGCGAAGCTGCGACGTGATATCGGCGCTGCAGAGCCAGCTGAGGTTTTTCGGTGGGAGCGAGATCAAGCGCGGAATCGGGCTGCATTGATCCAGCGTGATTATCAAGTCAAGAACGCCATGGTCGTGTTGAACCAGGTCTTAGGCACTCCACGCGAGCGGGTCTGGGACTTGGAGGATATTTATCTCGGGAACGAAGATTATTACTTTCTAGGCAATCAATTAAACACGCTCGTTCAGAATTATTCCGAGTTCGAGCGCTTTGGCTTCTTTCTCCAGCGCTTTGCGGTGTTGGCATCACCTGAGCTGGCGAGCTTCGACTACGGCTTAGTTGGGCAAGGTATCCTGTTGCGTCAGAAGAAACGTCGGTTTTACCTGCCGGACCTGGCCTTGTCGGCGAGTGCGAGTCGGGTGGGGTCTCGTTCGTCTTTTCAAGGATATGATGAGCAGAATGAGATGACGGTCGGAATCGAACTCTCGTTTCCGCTGCTGACCGGGGGAGAGCGCCGGGCTGCAGTGCGCAAGCAGGAGGCGGAGATTCGGAAGTTGAATCGACAGCGCGAGCAGGCGGAGCAGCAGTTGGAGTTAGGCGCTCTCGTTGCTAAAAACAATATTGGTTCTGCACATCCGAATATCCGATTGAATCGCATCTCGCTCGCGAAAGCCGAGTCTCTCTATGAATCGATTCTTCAGAAGTATTCATTGGGCGCTACGGACTACTTGAATTTGCTCGATGCTCAACAGGCGCTGATTATTCAACGTCAGCAAGAAGCCTTGGCCGTCTACGATTATCTCCTGGAGATTCATCGTTTGCAGCGCGCGATTGCTTGGTTCGAATTTGATAAGACAGAAGCGGAGAAAGATGCCTTGGTAGGGCTCCTAACGACGTATCTCGAATCCGGTCTGTTTCCGGAAGGTACGAAGGAGCCTTCTTGGTTGGGAAGAGAGGTCCGGGGGGCAGCGGCTGCAGTCCTTGAGTCGGTAACGGGAGAATGAACATGATGGTTTTAGAACACGTTCGTTGTTGTAGTGGCAAAATTGGAGTGCTTGGCCTCTCCGTAATGTTGCTTGTTTCTTGTGCGAAGGAAGAGCCTCCCGTGGTTAAACCACGACCCGTGAAAACCTTCACGGTTCCCGAGCCGGCTCAAGTCTACGAACGAGTTTTCTCGGGACAACTCAGCGCGACTGAAGGCACCGGAATTGGTTTTCAAGTGGGGGGGCGTATTACTTCACTCGATGTGAAGGTTGGGCAGCGGGTTGAGGTGGGCGAGATTATCTCGCGGTTGGATGATTCGAACTACGTGAATCAGAAAGACGATGCTGCCGCTCAGTATGAACAGGCGCGACAGGAACGGCAGCGAACTACGCGTCTCTTCGAATCGGGCAACGCGAGCCGGAGTCAACTCGATGGCGCTATGGCCCGCAGTCAATCTACCAAGGCGGCCCTTGAACTTGCAAAGCGCCGGGTGAGTGATTGTGTGCTTCTAATGCCCTATTCTGGTCTCATCGGGCGCGTGTCTGCCGAGGTACAACAATTGGTGAATCCGGGACAAGAGATTGTCTCGATTCAGGGAGATGACGGATTGGAATTTCAGGTCGGTGTGCCGGCTGAAGTGGTTGGGGAAATCACTGTGGGGCTGGTAGCCGAGCTGGTCATCAGCGGCCAAGAGGAACTGACGTATTCTGGCAAGGTGACGGAGATTTCGCCACAAGCGGCTTCCAATACGACCTATCCGGTCACGCTCACTTTGGATGATGAAGATGATCGAATTCGTGCGGGAATGGATGGGGTTGCGAAGATACTCTTGCCGGTCCAAGAACAGAGTGTTCACTCCGTGCCCGCCGAATGTGTGGTCGCGCAAGCGGGAACCAAACCGTTTGTCTGGATTGTCGACACTCAGTCTGCGGGCTTGGGAACGATCCGACGTCAAGAGGTTGCGCTCGGGGATTTGCGGCCAGAGGGTCAGGTGGCGGTCTTGTCTGGTGTCAAGGCGGGCGATCTTGTCGTTTCCCGCGGGGTGCATCGAGTTGAGGCTGGCTTGGAAGTTCGCCTGGACTGATTTGGCGGAATCGTGATTTGTGAGGAGCGAGGATGAACCCGGCTGAGTGGACTCTAAAAAATAATCGGACTGCGTGGACGATCTACGTCCTGGCGCTGCTCATTGGGGTGGCGACTTTCTTGACGATCGGGCGACTGGAGTATCCTGAGTTCACCATCCGGAATGCTCAGATCATCACCGAATACCCAGGACGAACGAGTGAGCAGGTTGAGCAGGAAGTTACGGAGCCTCTCGAACAGTCGATTCGAAAGATGCCGGAGGTGGACAAGATCAAGTCGACTTCAAAACCGGGGATCTCGATTATTTCGGTTGAAGTGGAGGAGAAGTATTTCGATATGGAGGACATCTGGTCTGACCTTCGAAACCGAGTCTCCGCCACACGTTTGCCTGACGCCGCTCGTAAACCTCGCGTGGACGACAACGTAGGGGATGTGTCTCCGTACGTTTTCGCGTTGGCTGGTGATGGTTATCCGTATCGAGAATTGCTCCAATACGCTGAGGATGTGCGGGACGAAATTGTGGCGATTGATGGCGTGGGCAAGGTCGAGATTCATGGCGATCAGGAGGAGCGCGTCTACCTGGAGTTTTCCAGCAATGAACTTGCGGCCTATGGCTTTTCGCCCAATGACTTAGCGTCTCACGTTTCGTCCCAGAACGTGGCCGCTGCGAGTGGGCGCGTGCAGATTGGTCGCGAGCGGATTAATCTCGTGACTCAGGGTGAGTTCGAGTCGCTCGATGAGTTGCGTTCTTTTCGTCTCTCGAACGCGGGGGATGCTGCCAGTGTGCGTTTGGACGATGTGGTGGACATTCGTCGGGATTACATCGATCCGCCAAAGGCCATCTCCCACTTCAACGGTGAACGAGTCATTTGCCTCGCAGTGACGATGGTTAAGGGAGGGGTTGTCACTGAGATTGGCGAGCAGATTCAACGAGAGATTGATCGCATCCAGGGTTCGCTTCCTCATGGCTTAGAGATCGAAACGATGTTCTTTCAACCGGTCTATGTAGCGAAGTCCGTGAGCGACTTCCTGGTAAACCTGGGACAGGCGTTTTTCTTTGTCGTGCTGGTGATGTTCCTGTTTGCCGGTTGGCGGATCGCCGTTGTGGTTGGCGTGCTGGTTCCGTCGGCAACTCTGGTGTGTTTCGCCCTCATGCCAAAATTCGGAGTCCAACTAGAGATGATGTCGATCGCGGCCCTAATTATTGCGTTGGGGTTGTTGGTGGATAATGCCGTGGTGGTGAGCGAACAGATTCTGGTTCGTTTGGGCAACGGGGAATCTCGGTTCGATGCTGTTAAGAATGCGGTCGGTGGTTTGACGATTCCTCTCTTGGCAGCGAGCGGAACGACGATTGCCGCCTTCTCGCCGATTGCTTTGTCCTCTGGGGGAACGAGCGAGTTTACCTACAGTTTGTTTGCGGTGGTATCCTTGACGCTGCTCTCTAGCTGGGTCTTGTCACTCACGATCATTCCCATGCTGTGTTTCTATTTTTTGAAGCCCTTGAAGCGAGAAACATGGGTGGGACGGATTCTGCAAGCGAGCTATCTGCCTTACGAGCGTTTGTTGCGTCTCACCCTAAAAGGGCGTTGGGCTTACCCGGTGATTATTTTGGTGTTAACCATGGTCGCCGGGATGGGCATGGGATTCGTTCCGAACATCTTCTTTCCCCCAAACGAGCGCGGGCAGTTCATCGTTGATTTTGAACTCGCGCTCGGGACGGACATCACGGAAACCGAGCGGCAGGTGAAGAAACTAGAAGAATGGCTGGTTAATAAGCATCCCGACCAAGTGAAGAGTGTCTCGGCATGGATCGGAAATGGGGGGCCGCGCTGGTATCTTTCTTTGGCTCCGGAACCTGCGAATCCGAACTATTCGTTTTTATCGGTTTTGACCTTCATGGATGATCCCGCTGAAGTGGCTGCAATGGTCGAAAAAGTTAATGTTCACGCGCGCGAAAACTTCCCAGATGCACGCGTGACGGCCAAGGTGCTTGAGAACGGTCCTCCGGTCGGTGACCCGATCCAGATCCGCTTGTATGGCCGAGATATGTCCACGCTCTACGGGCTCCGCGATCAGATCGTAGAGCAAATTGGAGGTGTGAACGGTCTGTTCGATTTGAGAGACGATTGGGGAGCTTGGATCAAGCAGGTCTCGGTTGAGCCCGATGCCGTTCGCTCGACGCGCTTAGGTCTGCGGACTGATAGTATATCAAGTGCCCTCAATCTGCAGTTCTCGGGACTAGAGATCACGCAGTTTAGGGATGGAGACAAGTCAATTCCGGTCGTGCTACGTTCTCAAAAAGACTTCCGAGAGCATCCGGAGCGGCTCGACGATCTCCCGGTTTTTTCTCCGATTTTCGGGGCCATTCCTCTGAGTCAAGTCGCCGAGCCGAATCTCGAGTTCTTGCCGGGTTCCATCTTGCGTGAGAACACGCTTCGGGTGATGACAATCAAAGGTCGCGTAAGGGGACGCTTTGCCAGTGAGGCTTTGGCTGAAATTCAGCCAATCGTGGCAGAGCTCACGGGGGCTTCAGAATGGCCTGAGGGGTATCGAATTGAATATGGCGGTGAGCAGGAAGAAAGCGCCAAGGCTCAAGGGGGGATTGCGGCTGCGATGCCGATCTCGCTCTCGATCCTGATGCTCATTTTGATTGCGCAGTTCAACAGCTTGCGTCGCCTGGCAATCATACTCCTGACGATTCCTCCAATGTTGATCGGGGTGGTGCCGGGACTGTTGATGACGGGATCATCGTTCGGCTTCATGACTCTGCTGGGACTGATCGCGTTGCTTGGGATCATCGTCAACAATGCTATCCTGCTGATTGATGAGACCGACGCTCAACTGGCCAAGGGTCAAGTTCTCCTTGAAGGCATCGTCAGCGCAGCCAAATCAAGGTTGCGACCGATTGTGATGACGACAATCACAACCATCATCGGTCTCCTGCCCTTGGCGCTCGGGGGAGGCGGAATGTGGAGTTCGATGGCTTACGCGATGATGTTCGGCTTGGGGTTCGCGACCCTCCTCACGCTTCTGCTGTGCCCCGTCCTTTATCTGCTTTTCTTCGGTAGCCGCATTCGCGACGCGGCTGGAAAATGACGAAGAAGACCGGCTAGTTCGCGTCCTCGTCGAGGAAGACGAGCTTGACGCCAGTTTCTTTGGGGGCGTCTGAATTGAGGCTGTCAATTAGACTGGCTGCCGGTGCCGTGTCAGCAGGTTTGCTGGCCGCTTCTACTTCCGGTTCCGCGGACTCCGGTGTGAGGGCCGAACGGAGCGCATCTTCCACGAGCTGGGTACAGTGGATCTTCGTTGGGGGCAGTGGTCCTAAATCTGCAGCAAGCTCGGTGCCTGACATGCTGGCTGCTTCATCCACGGTTTTCCCCTTGATCAATTCCGTGGCCAAGCTGGCTGCGGCGATTGCAGTTTCGCAGCCAAACGATTGGAAGGTGGCTTTGTCGATAATCTTTTCCCCGTTCTCGACCTTGTACTTGAGCCACATGCGAACCATGTCCCCGCAACCTGGACTGCCGACGGTTCCGATGGCGTCGGCGTCGGTCATTTCCCCCATGTTCTTGGGGTTTCGTATCGAGTCCTCAACGCGTTTGTGAAAATCTTCGCTCATAGTTGCTGTTACTAAGATTCAATCGGGGCACTGGGGAGTCAATGGCATTCTCGGGGATAATTTGATTTGGGCGACTGGCCGGCTTCAGGCATGGTCGGGTGGCGATTAGCCCAAAAGTGCGAATGGGCGAATGGGCGTGGACCGTGAGGGTTCGCTGCCTGGAGTCGAAAGCGAATTGAAGAACGAGCAACAAGAGGCCATTCCGGTAGGAGAGGCGCAACCGGATGGGCCGACGGTCAAGCCGGGCGCCAGCTTGCGGGGCGGTGCCTTGAGCGCTTTGGCGCACCGAAACTACCGTATCTTCTTCGGGGCTCAGATCCTGAGTTTGCCGGGAACGTGGCTTCAGTTGGTGGCTGAAGGATGGTTGGTTTATCAATTGACTGGATCGGCCATGGCTTTGGGGGTGATTCGATTTCTTCACACCATTCCGGTCACGTTACTCAGTGTCTTCGCAGGTGGTTTAGCAGATCGCTATGACAAACGCCGCGTGTTGATGTTTACTCAGTCGATTGCCATGGTCATGGCCTTCGCTCTGTTTTATCTCGCTTTTTCAGGTCGGGTAACCGTTTGGCAAGTGGGGGCTCTCGCGCTCACTTTGGGAATTGTGAATGCGTTCGACATTCCTACGCGACAAAGCTTCATTGTCGACTTGGTCGGCAAGAGGGATCTAATGAATGCGATCGCACTAAACTCTTCCGTCTTCAACGCAGCCAGGATTGTTGGGCCAGCCATTGCGGGCTTGGTGATCAGCAGCGTTGGCGTGGCCTGGTGCTTTCTGTTCAATGCGATTTCGTTTCTATTCGTTATCGTGGGGTATGGGTTGCTTCGCTTGAAACCGGTCGAGAAGGCTTCTGATAGTGACCGGTCGAAGGCAGGCATTGGTGCTGCCTTGAGTGTTGTTTGGTCGAATCCCGTTCTGCGGGCATTATTGGGAATGTCGGCACTTAACAGCGTTTTTTGCATGTCCTACACAACTTTGATGCCCATTTTCGCCGAGGACATTTGGAAGGTCGGCCCCCGCGGACTGGGGGCGCTTCTCTCGGCGAACGGGGTTGGGGCGCTCTTAGGATCCGTGACCTTGGCGGTATTTAGTCATGCTGAAAGGCGAGATCGATTGGTGAAGATCGGTGGAAGTGGGTTTGCAGCCTCCATGATCGCTTTCTCGTTCTGCCCGAATGTGTATTTTGCCATGGGAGTGCTGGTTATCTCTGGATGGTTCATGGTGTCCTTCTACGCCACCACGAATACGCTCGTTCAAGGGGAAGTAGAAGATCAGTTCCGCGGGCGAATCATGGGGCTCTACACTCTGAGTTTCATCGGCATCATTCCCATCGGGGCATTTCTGGCTGGTTGGGTTGCCGTTCGTCTGGGAGCGCCTATGACCACTTTCTTAGGCGCTGTGATTTGTTTGATCGGGAGTCTTTTCCTCTGGCGAGCGCGGTTGTCTGGAGAGGTGCGTTCGTCTTAGCCTAGGGATCGCTGCAATACCGAAAGGGCGGCTCCTAAGTAGAGTTGGGCTGAGTTCGAATGCTTGCCTAAATCTCGTGGCGTTACGAAGTTCCAAGGCTGCGATACCCTCACATCGCCATGTTCAGGCAAGAATGGTGAGATTCGAACCGGCTCAAGGCAATCATGGTTGATACCTAGGTGTTCCATCCTATTGTTCTCTCTTATAGGCTGTGCTTGACTGATGTGAATGCTCGATGACTGCCGCCAGGCTGTTGGAACAACTGTGACTGATATTGCCGAGAAACGAATCTCGATCATCGTCGCTGATGATCATCCTCTATTCCGCAAAGGTCTTGCCGATTTGTTGCGCGAAGACGAAGGGCTTGAGCTGCTTGCTGAAGCGGAGGATGGTAAAACAGCGTTTCAAGTGATCAATGAGTTGCGGCCGCGAGTCGCCGTGCTGGACATCGAGATGCCTGGACTGTCCGGGATTGAAATCGCTCGAGAACTCCATCTTGCCGGGAACAAAGACACTTCTCTCATTCTCGTAACGGCCTACAAAGAGCCAGAAATGTTTGATGAGGCCCTGGATAACGGGGTGAAAGGCTACGTTCTAAAGGAAAATGCCATCGTCGACATCCTGAATGGGATCCGTGCGGTTGCGAATGGCGAGGATTATATCAGTCCGAGTCTAGCAGGCTTGCTCCTGAAGCGGCGTCGTTCGAGTGAAGGGTTGCGTCAGGAGAATCCTGGCCTGGAACGGTTGAGTCCGTCAGAGCGCCGAATCTTGAAGTTGATTTCTCTGGATCGAACCACCAAGGAGATTGCAGACGACTTGGGGATCAGTCCCCGAACCGTCGAGAATCACCGAGCGAATATCGCCCGGAAAGTGGGTATTAGTGGGACGCATAGCCTGCTGAAATTTGCGTTCCAGAATCGTTCCCGCCTCTAGTTCTTCACTAATCTTCTGGATAAAGGACATTTGTCCTATTCTTGACCGAATAAGGTCTAGGTGTTCACCCCTATTCGCTACTGAGTAGAGCATCCCATAGGCAGTATGTCGGTGTTTGATAATCTACTTGTGTGTTTGATTTCGATAGTATTCTCCGACGTGGGTTTAGAGCTCTGACGGGGGACGCAGACATTAATTTTAAACCTAAGCGGGAGCTGATCTGCCTGCGCTCCGCAGTCGTTGGTCTGGCCTTGTTGCTTTCGATCGGAGCGGAAGGGGCTGTCACTCGGGTTTATGTCGATCAGAGTGCTGCGGCAGGGGGTGATGGAACTTCATGGCAAGCTGCGTTTCGAGAGCTCAGATACGCATTGCTCGCTCTGGGACCGAACCCTGACGTTCTCACCGAACAGGAACCGGTTGAAATCCGAATTGCTTCCGGTACCTACCTTCCGGCTGCGACCTCCAGCAGTGAGGATCGCTACAAGAGTTTTGATTTCTCAGGTTGGTATGACATGACTGTGATTGGAGGCTTTCCGGTAGGAGGTGGGGGGCTCGCCACGGTGAATCCAAGAACCAATGTCACGGTTCTAAGCGGAGATCTCGACGGCGATGGCACTCCAGAAAATAACTCCTACAACGTTGTTACGGCCAAGGACAATATCAATCTCACTTTTCAGGGGCTGGTCATCGAACACGGGAATACGGTTTATCGAAAGGACGACGTTGCCGGCGTTCAAAAAAATCAGATCGTCAATCTTCAGCGTGCGCGAACCGAGGCGGCCCTGAGGGGCTTTGATCTACGAGGGAATCTTCCCAGTATCGGTCCAGGCTGGATTAAGATTCAGGCTCCCAATCTTTCCAGTGTTTACAATAGTAGGACTCCTTTCGGCGGATGGAATGAAGGGGATCTTCCGTGGTTGAAAAAACTTTCGAGTGCCTCAGCTTCTCCCGCCACTTGGGCCTTCAATCAGGAACTTTTCATCAGTAGCAATCGCATCAGTGACGAGAATGGTCATGAGTTTCCGGATCCTTTCAACCCCCTGATGAAACTGGACGCCATTGAACGCTATGAAGGAGATTTTCAGATTGAAAGGCCCTTTTCAAGTGGGCGCCGCGTTTTCCCCTTTGACATCATTCCTTTCGAAGAGGATGGCATGCCAGGGCCTCGATTTGAGGAACGTAACAAGGATTATCTCTTTGCTGCTTCTTTGGATGATGTAAATCCGTTCTCCCATGTCGCCAAGCCAGGCTTCGACAGAGTTTCTGGTTTGAATCGAGCTTACCATGATGCGATTCACCGACGGGGAAACGGTGGTGGCGTACGGAGTTTTCGCTGCTGGAGGCTGTTGTTTCAGGACTGTGTGTTTCGGTTTAATTCTGCGGATGCCTATGGTGGGGCTGTCTTCAGTAAGCACTCATCCGTTACCTATCAGAATTGTGTCGCCCTTCGAAATAGATCCGGTGCGAGTGGGGGGGCATTCTGTCATTTGGAGGATTCATTCAAGTTCTTTGAGTGTGAGTTTTTGAAGAATGAAGCGGTGGAGGGGGGTGGACTCTATACTCTCTGGGAGGGGGACGATTACAAGTCCCCTTCATCGGACGACTTGGTTGGCGACGCGATTGCCCTTTCTCAGGATACTTCTAGGTTTGCGAGAAATGTAAAGAGAGGTCTAATCGCTGGTGCTATTCGGGCGGCCGCAAGGGATACGGTTATTCAAGCGGTTAAGAATCAGTTTAAGAACGAGGCAAAGGAGGCATTGTTCGAGACTTTCAAGGACAAGTATAAGTCTGAACTGACAGGCAAGGAGATTGCGAAGAATCTTGCCAAAGCTGTTGCCTACCAGGGAACGAAATATTTTCATCAATGGTTGGAAGAGGAAGGCTGTGGGAATAATTCCGATTGTATCGCCTATGCTCGATTCATGAACAACGTTTTCAAAATCGTTGACTTGGTTCTGTACTGGACGGACGTATTCAATTTGTTCAACGAGTTGAAAGATTTTGCAGAGGAAACGAATAAGTCTCCAGACGAGGTCGAGGAAGAGCGTCGCCGGGCTGAGGAAGCGAGACTCGCTGCTGTCTTGCTCGAACGGCGGCAAGATTTCAATTCTGAGGCCAGGTCGATTGTTCGAGACTGTCTTTTTGTCGAGAACGTATCTGCTTTGGGAGGTGTTGGCATTCGGTCGCTTCACACGAATATCCGAATCGATCGAACTCAGTTTCTCAATAACCGCTCCACTGGCGCGAGTCTACTTGTTGGTGAGCGGCGTGATGATTACGAGTGGGGCGGTGCCATTCATGGATCTCATTACTGTGACTTCCTTGTAAGTAACTGCCTCTTCAGGGGGAATCGCACTCATTCGGGCTTGGCCTCTGCGATCATCCTTCGGGTCAATAGCAGTCTGTTTGCTGAGTATTGCACTCTTCATAACAATAAGGCAGACGAGGGATTCGGATCGGCTTTTTACGGTCTTACCGGCGTCTCTTCTTGGTTCGAGAATTCTATTTTTTGGGGAAATCGAAACTCGGAGTTCGATGTGGTGGGCCCGGCCGATATTCAAAGTATTACTTATGACGCGTTACCTGGTGAGATAAAAACTCGGATGGCTAACAATGGTCTTGATGCGTCAGACTTTGGCTCTTCGGTTGCCCATCTCGGGGATAGTTTTATTGAGTCCTATCCCGGCTCGTTGGGAGAAGGCGTTCAGGATAAAGGAGGAAATACTGGGGTCGACCCCGTTTTAACCGCGGACTCCCGACCACAGTGGAATTCACCTCTCCTCGGCTATATTCCGATCAGACCGGTCGAGCTCCGTGAGTATTCCGAGAAAATTGAATATATTGGTAACGGCTTCTACGGTGCTGTGACAAATCCAGGGGATGTAAAAGATGTTCTGGGTGTTCCCAGATTGCACGGATCCTATGCCGATATCGGCTGCTTCGAACGAGCGGTTGTTCCTGCGCGAATCTACGTTGGTGGAGCCGGTGTTGTTGGTGGACAAAGGGGAGACTCTTGGTCGAGTGGAATGGCCGATCTGGCAACAGCGCTGGATGTCATCGATCATATTGTGCCGGCGGAGACGGAGATTTGGGTAAGAGAGGGTGTCTACCAATCTCCTAAGGACGACGGCGATCCACAGGATATCGCCTTTCGAACGCATGGGCACCGGAACCTGCGATTGTACGGAGGCTTTGAAGGGGATGAGATGCTGGCCGATCCTTCAGCCTTTCACCTGGATGTGATGGAGGTGTGTTGTCGAGCGGAGTTACCGGTAGAGGGGCGAAACCTCATTGTATTCGCTTCGGTAGAGAATCAATCGGAGGATTGGATCAGAATCTTTGACTCGATAGGCGAGCGGGTTGCGGACTTTGCGGTGGGATCTGACGTTGCCTGGAACTTTGACAAAACACGCCTTTCACGATCAACGCCGAATCTCGATCAAATGCGGACCATTTTCGGAAAGCTCAAGAGCTTACTTGGTCTCAAGCAACCAGATATTTCACTTTGCCTCGATGGCGAAAGCGACTGGATCTTTGGTGCTGAGTTTGATGCAAGATTGGACTTAATGGAAGTGGAGCGCGTGTCCGAGATTCCGGACCGCGGGAGGAGTGGAATTGTCGTTTCCCGAATCATCGAATCTGGATTACTTCATTTTCGAGTATTCGATTGCGTTGGGAGAGTGGTTGTCGACGGATTGCAGACGGAACTGGACGATCCCTCTGATCTCGTCGATTCAATAAGTTTGGATCTTGCCGGATACTGGAGTTCCAATCCGAATACGAGCGAGAAGGCAGATGCGATTGAGGAGGTAATGGCATTTGCACAGAACGAAGTCGGACTGAAAGTGAGGGATTCGAGCAGTGGGACTCATCAGACCACGATCAGTGGTGAACACGGTGCGAGCGGTGATCCTAGCGACAATCGAAAGCGACTCTTCTCCATTGACCATGACGGTCGACGGCGCCTCAAGACTCTCGTCGTTGACGGCGTGACTTTCAAGGGGGCCCGGGAAGGGGCGTTTGGACTCAATCCCGATTCGACTCAAACCTTATTTCGAGATTGTCGATTCATCGAGAACTACAATTTGTCACCTACCGGACGTGGAGGCGCGATTGAGAACCAAGGAGATCTGACGGTTTTCGGATCGGAGTTTGTTGGGAACTATGCCCGAAAGGGAGGCGCGATTCACTCACTAGGCGGTAGGACGACAGTTTTGAGTTCTCGGTTTATTGATAACGTTGCTGAGTATCGGCCGAATGACGCTGCTCTGATTTTTGAAGCAAGCGCAGCGGGCGGAGCCATCTATTTGGATCATTCACCCGCGACTGTTCAAAGTTCAATCTTTCATGGGAATCAGGCGATTGGAATCAAGGCGGTTGGTGGAGCGATTGCGGTGAGTCCAGATACGCAAGGCACCCATGCTGATACCTTCTTGACCCATTGCACGATCGTTGGGAATCAAGTTGTTTCAGGTGCTGGTAGAGTTGGGGCGAAACCTCTAGGGGGAGGGGCGGGTTTGTTTGTGAATGCCTTTGATTACACTCAGGGCGCCACATTTATCGACGGCTCCATATTCTGGGACAATGAGGTCCAGGGTTCGGAACAGGTCTATCCGCTTCCCGAGCGTCAAATTGATACGCAAGGAAAAGGGTATGAAATCCTTAACTCTGTGGTTCAAGGAGCGGCAACTGATGCGCTTGCTAATGTTCGTTCAGTCAATCCTTCGTTTGACGCGACGAGTGGCGATGAGTTTCGGCTCGAAGACTTTTCGCCCTTGTTAAACGAAATCAGTGATTCAAGTCCCTCATTCTCGGGCGATGCGTTTGATCTCTTGGGGCGGCCCACGGATGACGATTTTACGGTGACTCTCTCGCCCCTGGATAGTCTTCAGGAAAAGAGGCTCTTCGGTGCCAAGCGAGATTTGGGAGCCTTTGAATTGCAATCAGCTTCAGCTTCGATTGGAGTGCCGCAGTCGTTCTATGATGCGGGCTTGCAGCTCTTTGGATTATCATCCGTTGGTTTCAACAATGGACCCGGTGAGAGGATTCGATGGCAGCAGTTCGATGGCAGTGGTGATCCTCTGTTGAATTCTGGTGATTGGATCGACCTACCTGACGGTGCTGATCTGGACTATGTTTCCTCGGATTCACGATCGCTGCTCTTTAGGCGAAATGTATCAAACTATGGGGATCGCTACTATCGGGCGGTGATCACTCGGGCGAACGGGCGAGAGATCTTTTCGCCGCCGGCTCTCTTTGATGCGCCGATCCTTTATGTCGATCACGATGCTGCAGGGAACAACACAGGGAAGAGTTGGACGCATGCTTTTACGAGTCTTCAAGATGCCTTAGCTGCCGCGCGAGTGTCGGCAGGATGTCGAGAAATCTGGGTTGCTCAAGGAACCTATTACCCAACGGGAACCTTTGATCGAACGATCAGCTTCGAGATGGTGAATGGTGTGGGGATTTACGGTGGATTTGAAGGGGGAGAAGCGCTTCGTGTGGATAGTCAACGAGACGCTAGTCGGACGATCTTGAGTGGCGATATCGGGGCTAGGAATATTAAAGCGGATAATAGCTATGTCGTCGTGAGGAATGCTGTTGCCCACGGGTCTCGCGCTACCCTTGGTCCTGCATCGATTCTAGATGGTTTTGTGATCGAGGAAGGAAATGCGAATGGGCAGGTGTTTGTTGCCGATAGCCAGGGGGGCGGAATGTTGAATGAACGAAGTAGCCCGACGCTAAGAAATCTGATCATTCAAAGTAATTATGCCAACGAAGGTGGGGGGGTAGCGAATTTGGATGCCGAGCCAACTTTCATCAACTGTACAATTTCAAACAACACAGCGGAATATGGTGCAGGGATGTTCAGCCGAGGAGGCAGAATCAATCTCGATCGTTGTTTCATCGCGAGCAATACGGCGCATGCACGTGGAGGGGGACTTCAGTCGATTGATGCCATTGTTGCACTAAGCTTTTGTGAAGTGCGCTCAAACGACGGAGGGGGTATACTGCATTCCCGAGGTCAGTTCGATATTCGTGATAGCCTCGTCGCCACGAATGTCGGTGTGCATGATGCCGCAGGGATTCTGGTTTCGGATGGGGGCACGGGAAGTGTGATAAACTGCACGGTGGTCTACAACCGGCTTGATGCCTCGGGTACGCCCGGACTATCTCGGTCGGGCGATGACGGTCAATTGTTCCGAGTCGCGAACTCGATTCTTTGGGGGAATCATTTTACCTCCTCTCGCATTTCCGAGGCGTCGGCGAATCATCAAATTTCTGGCGCGTTGAACCAAACGAAATGCCTGGTCCAAAATGGGGGCTTCGGCTTTGACCCGCTATTCGTTGATGACGAGAATGGTAACTACCGATTGTCGGTGTTTTCGCCCGCCATTAACTCCGGTGACAATGCCGAGGTGACTGACACTCTCAACAGTCGTGATCTGGATGGTGGCGATAGTTTTCGCGTTCAAGAGACAACGGTCGATTTGGGTTGTTATGAGTTTCAGACCCAGACTGGAGGCCAACTCTATTTTTCAAGCTTACCACAGAGCGGGGCGATTGAGTCGGGGAAAGACCTCAGCATGAGGCTTGGAAACGGGCAATCGGCTGAGTCGTTTATAATAGAAAGAATTAAGGATGGAGTGGTTGCAACTGTTATCGACGATTCGTTCCATGTGATTCGTCGGAACTCTAACGGTCTCTCGCTAACTTTGGTGAGCTTGGATCCGTCTCTTGACGGGGCCCAATACCGTTTTCGAGATACTTCGTCAGAGTCTGGATTCGTCTCTGATGTGTACGAGTTGAACGTGCCTTCGCCTATTTTTGTAGATGGTCGTGTTGCTTCCAGCGGGAACGGCAGGTCTTGGGTAAGCGCAAAGAAAACGATTCGAGCGGCTCTGAGTGTGGCTGTTTCCGGTCAACAAATATGGATCGCTGAGGGAACCTATTATCCTGTCGATCAAGCCTCGACGGACAGAACTGCTTCCTTGAGCCTGCCCCAGGGCGTCTCATTGATAGGCGGTTTTGCCGGAGATGAAGTGAGTCTCAGTGAACGGGAATGGGAGCGGCATCCAACGCGTCTAAGCGGCGACATTGGTCAAGTCGGTGTGGCTGATGACAATAGCCGAGTGTTGCTTCAGGTGATCGGGGATGTGCATGGAACTCCAGTATCTTTGGAGACGGTGATTGACGGTTTGATCTTCAGTGATGGCAATCAGAATCTGACTCGGTGGGATGCTGCTCTGAATTTGAAAGGGGCGAGTCCTTTGGTGAGGAACTGTCGATTTGAGAATAATCGAGGCTATCTTGGCGGGGCCGTGACGCTCGATAATTCAGACGCGATTCTGTTTAATTGCCTATTTGCAGGGAACCTTGCCAGAAATGGAGGGGGAGGGATCTATTTGAGATCTGGAGCAGGCCAGATCATAAACTGTACGGTCGTTGGGAATCAGGGAGGAACGATCAGTGGCGGCGGCGGAGTTCTAGCAGATGCTTCTTTCACTGGCCAAATCGTGAACACGATTCTGTGGTCGAATACGGATCGACGAGAAACGAATACTGGCCCTTCTACCGTGGAACAAATGCAGGTTCGTGGAACGACGATGGTCAGCCATTCAATCGTTCAAGGTTTGGATGCCTTGGCTGGCTCGAACAATCTGGGGATCGATCCACTTTTTCTAGATCTGTCGCTCGAAGACTATCGGCTGAATCCCTTCAGTCCCGCAGTCGATGCGGGAGATCCCGCTGCCCGTCTCTGGGATGGGCTCGATGCGGCCGGTTCGAGTAGAGTGTTCAATCGTGGCGGTGGCGGCATTGTTGATATCGGTGCTTACGAAGCGCAATCCTCAGCCCGGGCGCCCATCGGTTTGGTTCAAAGTTACGATGTAGGCGTGATCACTGGGAGTGGACGCTTGGATGTGAAAACTCTGTCGGGGGAGGCCAACCGCTATTCGTGGCAAGTGGATCGCGGGGACGGAGCTGGTTTCGTTGCCTTGGCTGGGGATGGGTTTCATCGAATCACCCGCACGGATACGCAGCTTACGCTTGAAATCCTTGGTGCGATCCAGTCGATGCGTGGTTATCGATATCGGTATGTCGTTGCGAACACGACCCCGTCCTTTGTTGGGAGTCCCGTTCGTCTGGAAGTTGTGCCCCCGGTGCGAGTCGACAGCACCATTGTCTCGAAGTTGACCGCGGCTCAACTCGATACTCGGATCGAGGATGGCTCTTCCTGGCTCAATGCCTATGTCTCGCTGACGGATGCGCTCAATCAAGTTTCGCGTGGGGGAGAGATCTGGGTTGCTGAAGGAATTTATTATCCAAGTGACCCGACCGCGGGACGCCGGGATCAAGCCTTCGCGATGCGTCCAGACGTCGGCATCTATGGGGGCTTCAAAGGGTTTGGCGCGAACGCCGAATCGCTGCGAAGTGAGCGCGATCCGGTCCTTAACCGATCGATCCTCAGTGGGGATATCGGTGTCTTGAATGATCCGACGGACAACTCATTCAACGTGATTCGGAACCAGGGGCTTACCGAGGCTTTGGATCGCGACTCGGTCCTTGATGGTTTCGTCATCGTGGGTGCCTACCGTGAGGCTTCGGCAAACTTTGACCTCAGCGATGGGGGGGCGATCCATAATCAAAGTAACCATCCCACCATTCGTAATTGTGTGATTGAAGGGAATCTCGGACAGCGAGGAGGGGGGATTGCGAACTACGATTCAGCGCCACTCATCAGTCGGGTTGAGGTTCGAAATAACCGCGCTGCGACCGGCGCGGGTCTTTACAACCATTACTCATCGCCGCGGATCGAGAACTGTTTGATCGCAGGGAATACTGCAAGCGGTGATGCAAACCGATTCGGAGGCGGCGTTTTCAATGACGTGTCTAGTGCCCCGACTTTTTTGTTTTGCACCGTGTCTGCCAATCAATCGCCCTTTGGAGGGGCCGGGATTGGGAACGACTCATCGGCCTCACCGATCATCGCTAATTCAATTCTCTGGGGAAATCTCAGCGGGGATATCGCAGGGACCTCGTTGTTTGGCGGAACGCCGACGGTTTCTTTTTCTACGGTTCAAGCCTCTCCGTCGCCTGCGGGAACGGGAAATCAGAACTTCAATCCGCTGTTTCAGGCGTGGCGAACACAGGATTATTCGCTCTCACCGTTTTCGCCGGCGCTCGATTCGGCATCAACTTCTGTTGCGATGGAAGACACCGCCTTTCTTGATCTTTCGGGAGCCCCACGAGTGAGCGGGGCGCAGAGTGATTTAGGGTGCTATGAGCTGGATCTATCCTCCGGTCGTAAGAGCCCAATAATGCTTACTTCAGCGCCGGAGCAAGGTTTCAGTATGGGTTCAACCGAGTTTCCTGTCATTGGACATCCGGCAGCCTTGGTGCAGTGGGAGATGGATCTCACGAACGATAACGTGGTGAGCTTTGTGCCATTGATTGAGTCGCCAAACCGACAACTGAGAACGACTGCGAGCGCTTCTACGCTTGAGGTTATTGAACCTACGGCCGCTGCATCGTTTCGATTCAAGGCTGTCCAAAATGGGGAAGTATTTGTTTCTGAAGCTTTTTCGGTAGCGGTGATGGATCCGATCCTGGTCAAGAGCGATGCTTCGGGCGTCGAGGATGGGAAAACCTGGGGGACTGCTTTCAGAACCCTGACTTCGGCATTGGCTCAGGCGTCGCTTGGTCAAGAGATTTGGGTGGCCGCTGGTGTGTATTTTCCGACATCGGGTAGGGATGCATCGGTGGCATTTGAAATGAAAGATCGAGTGGCGATCTACGGTGGCTTTGATGGCACTGAATCCAATCGAGATTCACGCGATTGGTTGAGCAACGTCACGGTCCTGTCAGGGAATATTGGCGAGCTGAGTGTGGAGTCCGACAACAGTTTGCACGTGCTATCCAACCGGGACTTAAGTCGTCGCGCGGTATTAGACGGTTTTGTGATTGAAGGCGCCTTTGGTGGGGCCGCGATGCTGAACAGAAATGCGAGTCCTACAGTGCGACACTGTGTCTTTCGTGATAACCAGAGTCTTGTCACCGGTGCGGGAATTGTGAATGTGCTCGGAGCTCCGCTGATCGAAGCTTCGTCGTTCTACCGGAATCGGGGGCTTCGTGGAGGGGCGCTGGAATCGCTTGGAGCCGGATCTTTTCCCGAAGTAGTGAATAGTCTCTTCTATGAGAACGAAGCTGTCAGTGACGGTGGGGCCATCTTCAATGAGGACGGGGGCCGTTTCGTCAACGTCACAGTTGCGTTCAATCGGACAGGAGAACTCGTCGGCGGCATGGACAATGCAAAGGCGAACGCAGTCACCGTCTCAAATTCCATTCTTTGGGGGAACCAGCCAAGCTTCTCGAATCGAAGCCAAGTGCTGAGCGGGCAAATAAGGAAGGGAACAATCCTCCAGTCGATCGTTCAAGGAATGGCGATCCCCGGTGAGGATGGAAACTCTGGCTTGGATCCGCTCTTCGTGAACCCCGCATTTGGAATGTTCCAATTGTCGGGCTTTTCGCCTGGGATCGACGCCGGAAATTCGAGCTATCTCGATGACCGCTTTTCTAAAGATCTCATGAATCGAGATCGGCGTTTTGCAGGGACAACAGTTGATCTGGGTGCCTATGAGTTCCAAGGGGCTCGAGTCGGTGATATCGGATTGTTTCAAGCCTTCACGGATACGACGCTTTTAGGAGGCGGGACCCTGCGGGTGAGGGTGCCATCAGGCCAGGGGGCAAAGGTGGAGTGGCTGCAAGATGTGGGGGCAGGTTTTGTTCCGGTTGTTATGGATTCAGTGCATTCCGTCCTGATTGATGACGAATCCTCTGCTCTGAGGATTCTGAATCCTGCCATCGATCTGAATGGAGCACGTTATGCCTTTCAGATCGTTGTTCCCAGTGCAGGGACGTTTCAGTCTGGATCTGCAACTCTCAAGGTCTTTGCTCCACTCCTCGTCGATGCCTCAGTCACACCGGTTGCGAGTGGCCGTGATACGAACGGCGTGTATCAATCGCTTCAACAAGCGCTTGCTGAGGTTTCCGAAGGAGGAGCCATTTGGGTGGCAGCGGGAACTTACACGCCAACCGGAATAGATTCGGGTGATCGGTCTGCAAGTTTTGGCCTGGTGCCAGGTGTCTCGGTCCTGGGCGGGTTCGAGAGTGGTCAGCTTCCTGCGCAGTGGTCGGCAGCTTCCCGCGATCCCGATCAGTTCGTGACCAGACTAAGTGGTGAGATCGGGGACCCGAATCTCCGAACCGACAATAGCTTCCGGGTGATTGATAACGACGGAAGGACACGGGACCTCGGGGAGCGCACGATTCTTGACGGTTTTGTAGTCGAGGGGGGCTACGGAACGAATGGCGTTGGAATGAGAAATGTGGATGCGAGTCCTGTGATTCGTGATTGCGTCTTTCGAGACCACTATGCATCCGCATCAGGCGCTGCGGTCGAGAATCAAGGCACCTCCGCTCCTCTCATCGCTGCGTGCCGCTTTTACGATAACGAGTCGGGAAGCACAGGTGGGGCGATCTCGAATTTCGGTTCGGGGAATCCACTGGTCGTCAATTCGGTGTTTCAAGGAAACAGAAGTGGTGGGGCGGGAGGCGCCATTTATTCCGAAGCTCTGGCGGCTGTGATCAACGGGACCTTTACGCTAAACCACTCGGGAGGTCTCGGAGGGGCTGTGTTTGGTCTAACTCCCGACTCAGTGGAGGTGGTCAATTCCATTCTATGGGGAAATACTGCCACTGAAGAAGTGTCCGTGGAACAAGGCCAAGTTTTTGGGGCTGCCGTGACGGATTCGATCGTTCACGGTTTGGAGAAACTTGCTGGGAATCGCAATATCGCTTTGGACCCTTTGTTCATTGATCCGTCGCAGTATGATCTTCGTCTATCGGTCTATTCGCCTGCCGTTGATCAGGGGGCAGCAGGAAAGGATCCAAGCGGTCAGACAACAGATGCCTGGAAGCAGCCGCGGGTCTTTGGTTCTCAAGTCGACCTCGGGGCCTTTGAGGTGCCTTCTGTTTCTCCGGGGGCTCTAGGAATCATTGAAGGCTATTCTGTCGTAGAATTGGCCGAGGGTGAGACCGTGCTTCGCCTTCGGGTGGCTGCTGGGAGTGTGGGTAGTATCGTTTGGCAAGTCGATCGCGGTGCCGGTTTTGAGGATCTCGTATCGGATGCTGTTCACGAGTTGTTGGTTAGTGGAGAGGTGGTCCAACTGAAGATTGTTTCGCCGTCCTTCTCGATGAACGGGTTCAGGTATCGATATCGAGTGAATGGAACGGCGCCGGAGTTTGTATCGTTCCCGGTCACCCTCAAGGTGGCCCCCGCCATTCGGGTCAGTCAAGCGACAGGGAGTGACGACAATGATGGATTGAGCTGGGGGCAAGCGGTGAAATCGATTCAAAAAGCTTTATCCCTGGTCACAACAAACGGTGAGATCTGGGTGGCAGCGGGAACCTACTATCCCACGGACGGAGGGAACACTGGGCGAGGGACTTCGTTCCAGTTCGGGCAACGGGTGAGTGTCTACGGTGGGTTTCGAGGTGATGAAGGAACGCGGGCAGCGCGTGATTGGAGACTCAATCCAACCATTCTGAGTGGTGACATCGGAAACATCGGCGACGATTCAGATAACTCCTATCACGTTCTCGAGCACCGTTCTTCGGAAGGATTGAATGGGACTCATCTCGATGGTGTGATTGTTCAAGATGGCCATGCGAGTGGATCTGGTTATCAGCAAGACTATGGTGGAGGGATCTTTGTTCATTCTGGAACCTTGACGCTTCGAAACACGATGATTCGTGAGAACAAGGCCTCATGGCGTGGCGGAGCGGTTGCGATTGAACAAGGCAAACTTCAGCTTGAGGGCGCTCTGATCTACAATAATTCAGCGGTGAGTAGTGCGGGGGCTATCGTGTTGCTCTCAGGGGATGTTACTCTGACGAACACGACGGTCACGGAGAATACGTCGGGTTCACGGACAGCGGGAATTGACGTCTTCCCGGGAGGGCGCCTCACCGTGTCGAATTCCATCCTGCACAACAATCGGACTTCCGGTGCGGCTTCGGATCTCGAGACACAGCAGCTCTCAGGAAATGCCAGTGTCTTCAACAGTATCGTTGAGGGGCTCAATCGCTATCGGAGCGCAAACAGTTTTGCAATCGATCCCTTGTTTGCCGATCCCGAGAACGATGACTTCAGCTTGAGCGCCTTCTCGGGAGCGATTGGGCGGGGAAGTAATGCTAGCCTGCCAACCGGGTATACGACGGACCTGGACGGAGTGGCGCGTGTTTTGCCGGCGAACGACCGGACGGTCGACATGGGGGCCTACGAATATAGTGGAGCGGCTGCTGGAGGTCTGGAGGTGGTTCAGTTTCCAAGTTTCGATTCGTTGATAGGAGGAGGCGAACTGAAAGTCGTGGTGACGCCTAGTTTTCGAAATCGAATCATTTGGCAAATCGATCGTGGAGACGGAACCTTCGTAGATCTTGTGGCAGACTCCGTCCATTCGGTGGTGTTTGGTGCCGATAGTTCGACGCTGAAAGTGTCTTTCCCAGATGCTCATCTTGCCGGCGCGCGTTATCGGTTCAGAGTCTCTGGAACCTCCCCGGAGTATGTCTCTGAAAGTGCCAGCCTACGACTGTTGCCCGTCTTGAAAGTAGACGCTGACGCAGCGGCGGGAGGGGATGGCTTGAGCTGGACGACTGCCTTCAGGACGATTCAGGAGGCGTTTGCCGCTCTGCCAACGGTCGGGCTCCGTGAGATCTGGGTTGCCGAAGGGACATACTATCCGTCACTGACCAACGCTCGGGGAGACTCCTTTGAGTTGCAAAACAATCTACGAATCTACGGCGGATTCCAGGGTGGCGATGATAGTGAGGCTCTGAGTGATCGAGACTGGAAGTCGTATCCCACGATTCTCTCAGGAAACATCGGGAGTAGCAGTTCGAGTAGCGATAACTCAAAGCGGATTATTCATAACCGTGGGAGTTCCCAGATCAATGCGAGCGCCGTTCTGGACGGTTTTGTCATCGAGGCGGGCAATGGCGATAATGGCGCTGGGATTTATAACTACGCCGCGAGTCCGACTATCCGCAATTGCCATTTTAGGAACAACGTGGTGACGAGTCTTGGGGGTGCGATGTACTGCATCGACTCTTCTCCGATCGTCAGTGATTGTATTTTCGAGAACAATGAAGCTCAAATGGGTGGTTCTGTAAGGCTCTCATCGGGCGCGGCAGAGTTTCGTCGCTGTCAGTTTCTTGGCGGTCGAGCATCGTTGGGCGGCGGGCTCTCCGTCGGCAACTCGCCTGCTCTCTTTGAGAATTGCCTCTTTGCGGGGAATCATGCAACCGGTTCTGGAGGAAACTACGGAGGTGCCATTGCAGTCTCCTACGTCGACGCCACCGGTAAGACCCGATTCCTGAACTGTACTGTGGTGGACAATACTTCAGCTGGGGGAGCAGCGGGCATTGAATTGTCCCCAACGCCGTTTGGTCCGGTAGAGGTCCATAATTCCATTCTGTGGAATAACTTGGCCCGGGGTGTTGCTAACTTCGATTCTCAACTTAAGGGGAACGGTATTACGATTCGCCATTCGATGGTCAATGGAATTTCGGATTTCGGAGGCAATATTGCTTCTCCGCCTGATTTTGTGGCCCCTTCTCAGAAAGACTATCGACTGACGGCATGTTCCTTTGGGATCAATCAGGGCAACAACGCGGCAATCCCATTGCCGTCTCTCGACTTAGCAGGTAATGCCCGACTGTTTGATGGCCAGGCTGAATCCGATGTCGTGGATATGGGAGCCTACGAATTGGCGGGCGAGGTGCCCGCGAATCGATTGGTATTGAATGCCTCGCCCGTTTCACGGGGCGTTCAAGAAGGGGGCAACGCAAGCTTCTCGGTAACTGCCGTTGGTGATGCGGTTACCTATCAATGGCAGAGTGACGACAAGGGGAACGGGGTGTTCGCGAATCTGAGTGACACTGCGCCGTATTCCGGTGTCACGAGCTCCAGCCTCAGTGTTACCGCAATTCCCGCAACATTGAACGGAACTCAATACCGATGTGTTGTCACGGCTGCTTCCGGATGCCAGGAGATCTCTGAGAGTGCGAGCCTAGGGGTTCGATTCTCAACCCTGTTCGTGGACGTGGATGTCACGGGGAACGGAGATGGGAGCTCTTGGGAGAATGCATTTACGGATCTACAGGCATCCATTGCAACGGCGGCTGCTCTCAATACCGAGGTCGAAATCTGGGTTGCTGAGGGGACTTACTATCCGGCTGGAATCAATTCCGGTAACCGGGATGCAAGTTTCATGATGTATCCGAATGTCTCTCTACTCGGAGGTTTTTCTGGTGCTGAAGAAGCGGCCTCTGAACGAGATTGGGAGAGGAATCTGAGCATCCTCAGCGGAGACATCGGAGTGGCCAATGACAACACGGACAATAGCAAGCACGTGGTGTTTGCATCGGGGCCAGACATCCAAAAGACCCTAGGTCCCTCGGCAATTCTGGACGGTTTTATCGTTGAGAAGGGATATGGCCCGGGCGGAAGCGGATTACATGTCGATGGGGCTTCGCCGACGATCAGAAATGTCGTTTTCCGAGGGCATGTCTCAACGGCCAAAGGGGGGGCGATTTACATAGATCGAGAAGTAGAGGGATTTACTCAAGATTCGAGTCCGTCGTTCGAATCCTGTCGGTTCGAAAACAACACCGCTCAGTCGGGTGGGGGAGCGGTTTTTGGAATCCATATGGGAAATCAACGGTTTCAAGAATGTGTTTTTGAGAACAATCGAACCCTTTCAGGCCGAGGGGGAGCAGCTAGTTTTGAGACCAAACCCTTTGTGGCCGCTTCAAATCTGCAGTTTCTCTCTTGTTCCTTTGTTGGCAACCAATCAACAGGTCCGGGGGGAGCGATGGCAGTGGATCAGGAAGATGGGGAGTTGAATCTCCGGAATTGCTTCTTTGGAGGAAATCGAGCCACGAGTGGTGCCGGTGGTGCGCTTAGCTTGGGGTTGGAAGGGGGGAGCACTAACGAAAGCTTCGTAGTTGGCTGTACCTTTCTTGCGAATCGGGCGAGGTGGGGAGGAGGGGCAATCTCGAATAGGGTTCGCAATTTCGAGATGCACAATTCGATCATTTGGAATAACCGAGACACTTCCGGGACTGGTGGGAACCGTGCATTGGATGTTTCGAGTGATCAATCGATCATTCGGCAACAGGTGACCATCAAGTCTTCCTCGCTCGAGAACTATGCGGGGATCAAGGGCTTGATTGAGGAGCGCTTGGACCCCTATACGCCGACCTCGTTCACCAAGTTTGTTGCGATTGGCAATCTCTCGGTGGATCCACTTTTTGTTCAGATGGGTGATCCTGACGTGGCGCCGTCAGTTTCCGTGTCGCCAGAGATTAACTGGTGCTCTCCAGTGATTGATCGAGGCTTCACTACGGAGCTCGTCGGGAGTGATCGAGACGTGACTGGCAATAGCCGAAGATTTAGACGGGGGGCTCCGGATATAGGTGCCTATGAGCTTCAGGAAGAGCGGATTCCATCAATCTCGATCGTGAGTCATCCTGAAGACGCCTATTCATCGCCCAGTGGGACAGCTGTGTTCAGTGTTATTGCGAGAGGAAGCTTCGATTCGTACCTTTGGCAGCAGGATCTTGGTGACGGTGCGGGCTGGATGGGTCTGCAGGAGTCAGCTACGTATCAGAATGTTGGCACGGATACTCTGACTATTGTAGGACCGGCCTTGCTACTGGATCAGAGCAGCTATCGGTGCGTGGTATCAAGTGCCGTTGGATGTGCTCCCATCTCGAGCAATGGGGCGGATCTCTTCGTCGATTCGACGCCCCCTTCGATCACGGGAATGCCGGATACCATTTACCTCTATCCTGCCAGTGGTGATCGAAGTGCTGAAGCCACTTGGACAGAACCCGTTGCCAGCGACAACTATGCGGTTGCCACTCTGGTTCACGATGGTCCCCAGGATCGAGTCTTTGCGGAAGGAACGACCACCGTGACGTATACGGCAACTGACTTGGCCGGGAATGTCAGAACCGCAAAGTTTGATGTCATTGTGACGCCCCTGATCGCCGCCATTCTTCCTTCCCCAAAGCCAGGCGGAGCCGTCGATCAGAATTCGGAGTTCGTGTCGATTGAGTTCGATCAATCCATAGCCGGAAGCAGTCTCGGTGATCAATCGGTATTCGTCTATGGCTCCCAGTCCGGTCGGTCCAGCATCGGGAATGGCGGGTTGGACTCGCTGGAGGCGAATGGAGCTGCGATCAGGATTCAGGATCTCGAGTCCTTTTACCCGGGAGAGTCGGTTCAGGTCACCTTTACAGACAAGGTGATGTCAACTCGGACGCATGCCATGGAACCTTATATCTGGTCCTTCCAAATGGCCAATCGAAGCAGCGATGGCGGGTTCGATCTCGATCTTGAATCGATCATGCCAAACGCTGATCTGATCCCGAAACTTGGCGATCTCGACGAGGACGGGGATTTGGACCTGTGGCTGGCAGATCCGATGGGTGGGAGTCGTTGGATGAGGAATGATGGTTCTGGTGTTTTTGCTGATGCGGGACAGTCAATGGGGAGCGCAAAAGTGAATTCTGTTGAGCTCCTCGATTTAGATGGCGATGGCGATCTTGACGGGGTGGTTCTAACGGAGGTCGGTCTTGCGATTGAATGTTGGATGAATGATGGGAATGGCGTTTTCACCTCGCGAGTGAACTCGGTCGGGACCGGAGATGTCAGGGATCTTGCCGTAGGCGACTTCAATGGAGACGGGGTTCTCGATCTCTTCGCTGCCCATCATGATGCTCCAAGCGAGTATTGGAAGAATGATGGGACAGGATTCTTCTCTGTTGAGTGGTCGACACCCGGTAGTGAACGAGCATCAGGGATTGAGGCGGGGGATCTTGATCTCGATGGTGACCTTGATGTGATATTAACCCGCGTTGACTCGCTAGGCGCCAGCCAGTCCGACCAGGTTTATCTAAATCGGATGCGGGGAAGTTTCCTCGGACCTTTCGATCTTACTGTCAGCGAAGCGGATATTACGCAGCTCGGGGCGACCATTGATTCAATTGATTCGCCACGAGACGGAGATTTCTCTGTTTCGAGAATGATTGATGGGAATACGGGAACAGATACGTGGTATGAAGATTTCAATAACGAGCCTCAGAACGCACTGCTGAATATTTCGTTTGATTCGGCCTACTATCTCAGTCGCTACGCCATTACCTCGACGATCCATAGTTGGGCTCCTGCGAGCTGGCGGGTTTGGAATTTTCAAGATGGCGTTCGCACCGATATCGATGAGCGGTCCGGTCAGTCATTTCGCAATATGGCTACAATCGCGAATGGCGTTCCACCGCTGAACCCTGTGGACCACGTTTGGCTGTCTCTCTTTGGTCAGTCATTCGCTCGCTACCTGATGATTTCTGAAATTCAATTCTATGGACGTGCGTTGCCTGTGGCTGAATTGACGAGTCGCCGAATTCTCTTGGCTGATATTGATAACGATTCAGACCTTGATCTGATTAGTGGCAATCCAAGTAGTACCGAGACTCGAGTCTATCTCAATGACGGGAGTGTCGGGCGAGATCGAGTTCCTCAGTTCTCTCATGGACGGGTTCTCTTTAAGGGGGGGTTGGAGGCTGGATCCTATTTCGGTGACTTCGACGGAAATCAATTGCGCGATGTGTTTGCCCTCACAACTGCCCCGAGTGGAGGTTTGGAGTCCCATGTGCTGCGAAATGAAGGTGGCGGAACCTTTTCGGTTCATCAGACAATTGTGGGTGGAAAGCGATTGGCTCTCGGGGACATCGAAGGCGATGGCGACCTTGATGCGGTGATGGTTGTCGAGCCGGGCTTAGACGGAGGCGCTTCTGCTGCCGAGTTGATCGCCAGTCGTTACTCCCAGCTTCCTATCGCTTCGGGAACGAAAATTGAAATACTGGAAGATCACAGTTTTTCGTTCACTCGGACCTTCTTTGAAGACCGTGTCAGCGATGACGGAGCGTTTTCAGGGATCAAGATTGTCGCTCTGCCGGCAAATGGCTCTCTCAAGCTTGGGAGCGCGACGATTGCTGTGGGACAACTTCTCGATCCAGACCAGCTATCCGAGTTCGTTTACGTTCCGCAACGGGGATTCAGCGGCAAGAACTGGTTCGAGTGGCAAGCCCGGGATCGATCGGACCAGCTATTTAGTGCCTCTGGCAGGGTTCAGATTAAAGTGATACCGGTCAATGATCGTCCAATCATGAGTTCGATCTCGGATAGAACCTTCGATATTGCGAAAGCGAATCCTTGGGTACGATATTTTGATCCTAGTCCCGGCGATTCAGACCAAGAATGGTTTATGGAGTTGAGCCATGATAATCCTCAGTTGATCCGCTCTGTGACCCGGGATGTGAGTGCGAACGATCGAATCAATCGACGTGGAAAAATTCGATTTGATTTTGTCGAAGGGCAAATTGGATCGGCCCTTGTGACGGTTGTTGTCACGGATGATGGAGGCACCGCCCATGGAGGCATCGATCGATTTGTGACCACGTTTACGGTGACCGTTCGAGATACGGTGAATCCTGCGATTGCCAATATGCCTGCGGACATTTCCGTCGTCGTTGGTGCGGGATCACGTCTCGTCCCGGTCACTTGGGATCCGCCAACACTCAATGTAAATTCAGGTCTCACGAACCTGAGCTCTAGTCATTCATCGGGAGATCTGTTCCCCATCGGTGCTACTCCTGTTGTCTATACCGCCAGCGATGGTTCAGGTAATGAAGAGACGGCAACCTTTACCGTGACCGTGCTGGATCAAGAGTCGCCGATGGTGGTTAACCCGATCTCTTCTTTTGACGTGCCTCTTCCAATCGGAGACGTGACGGCGCAGGTCTACTGGGCGCCTCCTGTGTTCGCTGATAATGATCGAATCAAATTGCAAGGAAGCACGCACGTGCCCGGTGACGTTTTTCCGGCTGGTGATACGGCCGTTCAATACTGGGCAGAGGATCCTTCGGGGAATCGGTTAAGTTCTGAGTTTGTTGTGTCGGTGGTCGACCGAGAGCTTCCCGTCCTCAGTGGGGTCCCTTCGGATAGGACTCAGGAGACCGATCCGGGTCTTGCTTCTGCGACGGTGACTTGGTTGCCGCCTGTGGCCTCTGACAATTCGGGGTCCGTTCAGCTCAGTGCAAGTCACTCGCCCGGAGAAATGTTCGCGGTGGGGGAAACGGTTGTGACTTATGCTGCGGTTGATGGAGCGGGAAACCGGACGGACGGGGACTTTACGGTTCGGGTTGTGGATCGTGAAGCGCCGAGTTATGCAACGTTTCCCGCAGATATTGATGTCGCAACGGATGCTGGGCTTGCAACAGCGACGGTGACCTGGGTGGCTCCTGTTGCTTCGGACAATGTTGGGGTTGTCACATCGACCGCGACCCAGCAGCCTGGTGCCAAATTTCCTCTTGGACGAAACGTCGTGGTCTATTCCGCAAGGGATGCGGCCGACAATGTCGTCACTCGTTCGCTCGTCATTTCGGTGTTGGATCAGGAACGACCAAGTATCTCCGGTCTCCCTGCGGATATCTCGATCCCGGTCTCGGCCGGGGCCGAAGGGATGAGTATCGATTGGGTAGAACCTACTGCGAGCGACAATGTTGCGGTAGCGTCCTTCACCAGTTCTCATCAGCCTGGGGCGCTCTTTCCGATTGGGTTGACAACAGTGACCTATACGGCCAAGGACTCCGCGGGAAACGAACTGAGTCGTTCCTTCAAGGTGCAAGTGACGGATGACGAGGCGCCATCTTTTGTAGGGAGCCTCGAGACCGTTGAAGTACCGACGGATCCCGGGCTTGCGAGCGCTCGTGTCACTTGGGATGCGCCCCTCGTCCACGATAATGGGGAGAGAGTCGCTTTGAGTTATAGCCGAGCCCCGGGATCGATCTTCCCGTTGGGAACGACGACGGTCAATGTGACCGCGACTGATATTTCGGGCAATCAAGCGTCCGACAGTTTTGATGTTGTGGTTGTCGACGAGGAAAGTCCTGTGTTCGAGAGTGTTCCCGCTGATATCACGTTGATCCTCGCCTCAGGTGAGGAAAGTGCCGTGGTTACCTGGGAGAACCCGGTCGTGTCTGACAATGTGGCTGTCACAAGCAGTGTTGCCAGCCCGAGTTCCGGAAGTTCATTCGAGATTGGTGTTCACACCATTACCTTGACGGCCAGCGATCTCGCGGGAAATGAGACCGTGGAGAGCTTCGTTGTTTTTGTCCTTCCAACCGGAAACATTATCAACGTTTCGCCCTCTGAGAGTGGGGCGATGATTGCTGCGGATTCGAGTCTCTCTCTAACCGGTGACCTGGATCTGGCTTCCCATACCGTCGATGAGGACAGCATTCGTGTTCACTTGTCTCAGAGCGGTGGGTTTCGGTCCGGGGATCGGGGTTTCGAGTCTGTTACGGGCGTTAGAGAGCGGGTGGAGATTCAGCCCAAAAAAGCATTCAAAGCGGGTGAGCGCGTTTCAATCACGTCGACCCGATCACTGAAAAACCGTCTAGGCGGACCGATGAACGCGCGGACCTGGCAGTTCCTCGCGGGAGTTGATAGTTCGGAGGGAGCCCTGATTCCGCCCCTCGGCCCAGTAGCGGATGCCGACGGAGAAATGGTCGCCTTGGGTGACTTTGATGGGGACGGAGATCTCGATTGTTTCTTGGCGAGTACTGCTGCTGACCGAGTGCTTCTTAATGACGGCCTGGGAAGTTTTAGTGACACAGGGCAACGATTGGGACAATCGCCAAGTCAGCCCAAAGACGTGGATCTTGGAGATCTTGATGGGGATGGGGATGTCGATGTTGTGGTGACAGGGCTCGGTAGCCACGGGACGCAAGTGTATCTGAATGATGGTCAGGGAGGCTTTCAAGATCAGGGCCAAGTGTTTCTCGATGGCGTCTTCTACGCAGCCGAACTGGGTGATCTTGATTCCGATGGAGATCTCGATCTGTTCCTTGCGAATTACGACGGAGCGGATCGAGTTTACCTTAATGACGGATTCGCCACATTCAATGACGGAGGGCAAATGCTAGGGAACATCGACCGGGGTGGTGTCACCGGTTGGAGCGTGTCTGTCGATGCGAGCATTGGAGATGTAGACCGAGATGGGGATCTCGACATCGTGGTTAGTGAGTTCGATGGCTATTGGTATCAATTGACCAATGATGGGACCGGGAATTTCAGTGCGATGCGATTGCCGACAATGCCCTTTGGGCAGCAGAGAAAGATTGAATTGGCTGATCTGGATGGAGATGGCGATCTGGATGCGATGAGCCTTTACGGGACGGGTTATGCCGTTTGGGGTCGAGATTCTGAAGGAGCCTTGAGTGTCGTCGATCAGTTTGATCCAGAGGTGATGGATGCCATGGCACTGGGGGACATCGACGGCGATGGCGATCTCGACATGGTGATCAGCGGGCAGGATCGAGGCTACAAGTTCTGGATGAATGACGGAACAGGAGCCTTTGAAGTCGGACCTCGAGTAGATGGAAGTTTGAACCTGGGGCTTGCCCTTGGGGATATTGATGGTGATGGGGATTTGGATCTGATAGGGAATCAGTCTTGGTGCTACAACCAGCATGCAGTGCTTGCGGATAAGGCTTACACCATTTCCGAAGAGGAGAACATCTCGCTGGAAGCAGCTGATTTTGCTGCGCTGCGTGAGGACGGGGACGGTCCGAGTTTCGCTGGGATTCAAATCAGTAAGGTGCCAACAAAAGGGACCCTTGTGACCGGTGGCGTCACGCTGAAAGACGGTGACGTACTTGTCCCGAGCACAATGCAGAGCCTGGAGTACGTGCCAAACGAAGGAAGTGTTGGGGAAGACTCGTTTGAGTGGGATGCCACCGATGGGTTGGCATACTCGGAGAATCCAGCAACCATTTCGATCACCATTACGCCCTCAAGCATTCCCGCAATTGTAGGGCGGAATATCTTCTACAATAATTCTTCCTTTGATCAGAACGATAGCGCGATCAACGAGCACGATGACTCTGCTGTCGCAACGAACAAGAGTGCTCTTCGGAACGGCCAAATGGGGACGCTCTCGCATGTGAGCAACTATAGCAAGGGGCTCAACGGGGTCATGATCGACGTGGAAAATATTCCCGACACGATCAGCCTTGCTGATTTTAGTTTCAAGGTGGGGAACGACAATGATCCCGCCAATTGGGTTGCTGGCCCAACACCCGCTCAGCTTCTCTTTCGTGCCGGGGCAGGGACTGGCGGTTCTGACCGTATTACTCTGGTATGGATCGATAATAACAGAGACGGCGTTGACGATGTCAATGAGGCTCCTCATGGGAAGTGGATGCAAATCACTGTCCTCGCAAATGCTTCCACGGGCCTTGCTGCTGATGACGTGTTCTACTTTGGGAATGCCATAGGGGAAACAGGGAATGCCCCTGGAAGTGCCCGGGTGACGACTGCTGATGTGCTCTTGGTTCGAAACAATCCAAAGTCGTTCCTATCACCGGCCTTGATCACAGATCCTCATGACATAGACCGAGATGCGCGAGTGAACGGGGTCGACGTGCTGTTGGCCAGGAATCACATGACAAGTTTTCTCAATGAGCTTCAACTTATTGATCTCACCGGTTTGATCGCAGCCGATTCAGCGATAGGTGGTGGAGTAGAAGTGGACGCATCGCTCCCAGCTCAAGCTGAGATTGCCAAGGCGTTAGATGCTTTGACTGCCCGAGAATCCATCTCCGAGGTGAGGCCTCCAAGCCTTTCTTTGGATCCGTCGGGACAGATTAAGATTACCTTCCCGGGCGTCTCTGGAGGAAGTTATTCGGTTTTCTATAAGGACGGCATGGATCGGCCTGACTGGCGTGAGTTAAGCGCAGATGTTGTCGAAGTGTCCCCGGGGTGGTTTGTCGTCATGGACTCCACCGAGTCTCCAAGTCGCTTTTACCAATTTAAGTTGAATCATTCAGAACATGAATAGAACACAGACCGCTTCACTAGGAGTTCCTTTGAGTATGAGGCTAGCACCAGATTTCCTTCGCTGGATCGGCTTGCTGTTGCTGCTGCTTGTCAGTTCCGGCAAGGCTCAAGCTGCTTTCATTATTGTTGTGGGCGATCATGAGCTAGCGCCAGGGCTGCCCGACCAAAAAGTAGAACTCTATTTCAGCAATACCGCAGCACCGCAGGAGATTGCTGGATTCGACTTCAACATTCAAATGGGGGATGGAGGACCAGAGGCGCCGGGTGGTGCTGTTGATGGCCCATCAATTACGAATGTGGATCTAAAAACAAATACGATCTTTGGGGGAGTGGCTGCGACTCAAGTCATGGCTCCAAGTTTGGATCAAGTGCGAGTGGAGTCGATCACCTTGGATGCAGGGACGGTCTCCGTTCCCGTGGCGACGGATTCGAGTCTGCTGATGGCTACGGTGACCGTTGACACAACCGGCTTCAATACACTAGGTGCGAGTTGGTCCTTGAAGATCAACAACACGCTGAACGGGAACTCACAATTCCTAGATGGGGGTGTTAGTGCCGTCGCGATCTCGGAAACTGCTGGTTCGATCACGATTGCAGCCGTACCAGAGCCTAAGGCTTTTGCTTTGGTTGCGGGGGGCTTTGTCGTTCTCTTCAGATTGTGGGGGCGGAGGCGCGAAGGGCTCGGCTCGTCTGCCTGATTATTGATGCGGTGAGTGCTGATTGATGGAGCTTGCTAGGCTTGGTGGGGGAGTGGAAACCGAATCACCCATTCTGTGCCATTGCCCACGGAGGAAATGAGTTCGCAAGAGCCTTTGAACATTGTCGCTCGCTCTCGAATCCCACTGAGGCCAAAGCCGTGCTGCTCCCTAGTTTTTTCGAGATCTGGATCGAATCCTCGCCCATTGTCCTTGATTCGCAAGGTGATCATTTGATCTGTAATCAGGAGGGTGACGATCACTCGAGTGGCCTCTGCATGTTTGAGGCAATTGTTCATCGCTTCTTGGATGATTCTAAAGAGGTTGATTTGCTTTTCCGCCGAAAGATTCTTTGGGATAGGTTCGATCTCATGTTCGATCTCAATCTCACTCGCATCGCCGATCTGATTGAGCATGCCTTGAATGGCTTTCGTCAGGCCGAGTCGATCGATCTGGTAGGGGCGGAGATTGTTGGCAATACTTCGGACTTCCTGGATTGAGTCCAAGCTGATGTCCGATATCTCCTGAAGTGCTGTCCCCATCGCATCCGGCCCTGTGGGTGTGCGGAGTGTGAGAGCGGCTCGGTTCTTGATGACGAGGAGGTTCTGTTCGAGGCTATCATGCAGTTCTCTGGCAATCCGTTTTCGATCAGCTTCCTGTCGCGAGAGCATATCTCGGGCGAAGCGCTCTTGCTCAGTTTTTCGACGCTTGTCGCGACTGATACGAGTAAGGAATCCCAGTGAAACGAGCCCCATGAAACCAAGTGCGCCTAGGGCCTGGAATCCCGCTGACCTCCAAATGGCGCCTTCTACCTTGAGGGTTAATGTCGTGTCGTCTTCGTTCCAAAGTCCGCTATTGTTGGCTGCCGAGGCTTGAAACTGATAGTTGCCAGGAGCGAGATCTTGCAACACGACTGACTGTTGAGGGCCGATATCGGTCCAATCTGAGCTGATCTCTTTCACGCGATAGCGAAATCGAATCTCGTCTGGTGCCGAAAAGTTGAGGCCGGAGAATTGAATTTCTATTCTTTCTACGTGGGAAGGAACTCTAAAGGTCGGATTGTTTCGGTGCTGGGATATTGGGTTTGGACGGCCGTCGAGGGAGAGATTTTCGAGGAGAACTGTGGGCGGAGTCTTGTTCAGTGGGAGAGTTTTCGGGTTTACATAGCATGGTCCCCCGCTCGTAGCGAACCAGAGATTGCCATCGTCCGTGCGAAGGCTGGAGGGGTGTCCGGCGTTGCATTGGAGTGAGGGAAGGCCATCATCTGTCGAGTAGGAGTTGGCGAACAAATATGAGATCTCTCCGTTGGCGACGCGATCGAAATTATCGAACGAGACTCGATGGATCCCATTGTAGGAACCGAACCATAGACTCCCTAGATGGTCATCGATGAGTGTGCTGATCTCATTGGAAGGAAGACCATGCTCGGTGGAGTAGTGCTGAAAGGTGCCGTGGCGGAATCGATAAATACCTTGTCCTCCGGTTCCAAACCAGATGTCGCCTGATTGTCCGATGGCGATTGCTCTGACTCGGATGGGGGCGACCTGTGAGGCCTTGGAAACGTGTTCGAAGCGATCGGCTTTGTAGCGGTAAATGCCGTTATCGCCGGTTCCAATCCAGACTGTGCCATCGGGCCCGCAAGCGAGACTCAACACCTCTTTTGTTGGCCGGTTTTCGTAGGCTGTGAGATCCATTGGCTGATTGTCCTCAATTACAGCGAGTCCCCCATCACTGCTGCCAACCCAAAGCCTGTTTTCCAGATCGTAGCAGGTCGCGACAATTCGTCTTCCCAATCCGATGTCGAATGCATCAATCGGTATGAAGGCTCCATCCTTGAGTGAAAATGTCGATGCCGATCGGCGGCGTTGATTTGATTTGCTTAGGCCGGTTGCATATTTTCCACCGAATACGTCTCCCATTTGGTTGGCCGTTAGCGTCCAAATGTCTCCTCTGCCCTGATGGATCGCATTATCAAGAGTGGTGCCATAGAGCTGATTTTTTGGAATTTCCAAAATTCCTCTAATTGTGCCGAGAAGGAGGTTTCCGGATTTTTTTTGAAGAAACGAACGGGCTTTGGTGCCCTCTGGAGGAAGGCCGCTGATTAAGCGGAATTTGCGTTTGCGAATCCTGCTGAGTCCCTTGTCAGCTAATGTAGCATTGGCCGTCCAGAGCGTGCCCTCGGCATCGGTGACTAAAGGTCCGCCAATGTCCAGCGGCGTACTCTGGATGTGGTATTGGCCCTGGTCGTCTGGAACGTAGTGTTCTTGGGCCGTAGATTTGGTTCTTTTCACCCAAAGTGAACCGTCACTGACTTCAAGGATGCTAGTGGCCTTTTTCAGTTCCTGGTCTTCTTGAATGATCTCACCTGAGATAATTCTTTCCCCATTATACCTCAAGATTCTTCCATCGACCGCAAGCCAGATGCCGCCCGATCTCGCGGGTGTAGGTCCCGCCGTGATCAGTTCACTTTCGTTAAAGACATGTTGGGTGGACATGTTGTCCTCTGTCAGAGTTCCCAACTTATTTCCACGACTCCACCATGTCGTTCCTTGATGGTCCGTTACCGCGGTGAAAGGTGGGTTCTGTTCCCCGGGCAAAGGTGTGAGAACTGCGTGCTCGGTTGGACGGGCACCCTTCATAGACATGAGGCGGCGCTGTCGTGTGTCACGGTTCAGACTCGAATACACCAAGGTGCCGTCGGGACGGATTGTATGAAGTGAAAGGCGTGTCTCTGGATTCGTCCGCAGGCCCGTTGTGCGGTGGAAAGTCCCTTTGCTGTATTGAATGATCTCGTCTCGCACATTGAGCCACAGCGATCCATTTGCTGCGGGAATGATACCGCTCACTCTTCCATGGGGGAAACCCGGTGTGTTCGCGTCAAAAACCGTGAACTCTTGCCCATCGAACCGGGCGAGTCCGTAGAAAGTGCCAAGCCAGATGTAGCCATCTGTGGATCTAGCAATACTGAGAATTGGGCTGCCAGGGATACCGTCGTTAACGTTCCAAGTGTCTGCGATGTAGCCGCCCTCTAACTCAAAATACGATTTTCCCCTGAGAACTTCTTCGGGGATCATAGCGAGCAGGAATCCAATGAGGAGTAACTTCAGAATCCTTAGGGCGAGATGACCGGAGTTTGATTGAGGCATCGGTGATGTCGAGACCATGATAGCATTCTATGGCAGCGTCTAGATGGCCCTGTTTGAATTGAAAATACGATCGGCCCGGGAAGAGGCTATTCGAGAATCCGAGTCTTGCCTATAGGGATGAATACCTAGTCCTTTGTTGCAATTGGGCCACTGAGGCTTGCTCGTATTCTAGATTGGTAGGGGGCGAGGTGCCGATACAGCGCGGATGAACGATCGAGAGCGGGGAGGTGAAATTCTGACGAGGTACTCGACAGGAAATTCAAGGGCACCAGGCTGGCTGGTGCCCTTGTGCTTTCTACAATAGGTTTGTTACGCGGTCGGTGAGTCCTTTTTCACCGAGCACGATGTTCATTTTGGACGAACTTGCGATCCGTTCGAGAACTTCGAGTTCTCGCATACGCATCAGCGCAGGGTTGCCCTCCATGAGCCGTGCCGTGTTCATCTGGCTCCGCATCGCTGCGGTTTCTTCGCGTCGCGCGATGACATTGGCTTCCGAGGCTTTCTTGGCTTCGATGACTTTGTTTAGCAACATCTTCATGTCTCCGGGCAGGATCACGTCTTTGATCCCAAGCGAGATGATCTCGACTCCGAAGGCCTGAGCTCGCTTTCGCATAGCGGACAAGAGTTCGTCAGCCACTGCCGTCTTGTCTGACAGCAATGCGTCCAGGTCGCGTGTTCCTACTGTGCTGCGGAGAGCAAGTTGGGCGTCTCGATACAAAGCCTGATCAAGGTCCTTCACTTTCTCCGCGCAGAGCTGGGGATCGCTCACGCGGAAGGTCACCATCGAGTTCAAGCGAAGCGATACTTTGTCCGCTGTCATGATCTCCTGTCCACTGATGTCGATCACCCGTTCTCGGATATCGATGTACGTGCACGTGAAGTTGCCGACTTGTTTCCAGGCTGCGTAGCGCCCGGGGGCCAAGACCTTCTGGAAGCGTCCGTCCTCGTAGCAGATGGCTACGGAACCTTCGCTCACGGTGAAGATGTCAAACACATTGGGTGCTTGCGGGCATCCGAGTACGGGTGCGAGTTCTTGGTGCTCGAATAGACCGCCAGTCACGGTGACTGTTTCAATCCGGACCTTCCGAAAGCGGGTCCAAACCACGTAGAGTCCTTGGTCCAGAATGCCATCGAAGCGGCCATCAATCCACACCAGCGCACGTTCGTTCTCTTTTAGATCGATGACTTGCGCCGAGTCTCCGAGTGCTCCCGATTTGACGATGAGGTCGAGATCAGGGTGCCTGAGCCAAGGATCGCGTTGGGATACGACTTCGATACTGCGCTTGGTGAAGCGAGGAAAATTCCAGTAGGTTCCTTGCCCGACGATCTTCTTGAACTCTTTGTCCACGAAGACCAATCCCTTTTCGAATGATCGGATTTTCTTTCTCATTTCTCTCTCTTTCTTTCTCTTCGTGAGTGCGAAGCAAATTCTCGTTTGTGCCCCTTGCCTTCAAGAGAACCCGAATGCCGGCCACACTCATGTCGCGGAGCGCTCCTGGTTCTGCGGAGGCTGACTGTGGGGGCTTTGAGGCATGGGCTTGAACCATTGGCCCAAGCCGTATGCCGTGCTGCCCCCGAGTGCCAGTTCTTCACTGAATCCGTGGCTCGCTTCAAGGCGATCGCTTTGTGCTGCTTGATGAGAACGCGAGCTTCGGTAGATCGAACAACGGATTGTTCAGATCCGACCTTGTCTCTTATTCCCGTCAAGCGGGCTCGACACGCGGGTGTCTCTATCCGGCGCTTGGCTACCATGAGAGGGAATGCACCCTCGGGTATCAGGTAAGGGACTCGAACCCTTTACATCTTCGGTGATAACGAAGTGCTCTACCAATTGAGCTAACCAGATCTGCCAGAACGGCTTCGTCAGAATCCATTCACGGAACACTCAATCTGAAACCTCCACGCACGATCTCGGGAGAACGAACGCTTGTTGGTCAGTTGTGCGCCGCTGGCCCACCGTCGTGACGTTGAATCGAGTTGCAATCCGGATGCCAACCTTGAATGGGTTTTTAATGGTGGGCTCTCAAGGTGTTGACTGTGAATTATTTGCGTTGATTGGGTTTGCTCCATGGGCCGTTTTTCTAGAAATCGTTGTGTGAGTTAAAGTAGCTGAAAAGATAGAAAAATAGACTGGGAGATAAGTAGGATAATGTTAGGTTTGATGCGTGAAAACGGTTGTGATCAGTCTACTTGGGAGCATGCTCGATCGGGGGTCTAAGGAAGATCGATGGCAACGTTGGCGGCCGAGTGTGAGTCTGGTTCAGCATGAGGATCTCGCGGTCGATCGATTTGAGCTGTTGTATGAGGCCCGCTTTGAACGCTTGGCCAAGACGGTCTGCGAGGACATTGCTGAGGCTTCGCCCAAGACGAAAGTCGTCAAACGCTTGATCGCCTATGACGATGCTTGGGATTTTGAACAGGTCTACGCAGCGCTGCATGACTACGCACGTGCGGGCGCCTTTAAGCCTGACAAGGAGAACTACCTCATTCATATCACGACCGGAACACATGTCGCTCAGATCTGCCTTTTTCTGCTCACGGAATCGAGATACTTGCCAGGGAAGTTGATTCAAACGAGTCCACCGAAACGGAAGGGGAAGATTCCTCGGGGGCAATATGACATCATCGACCTAGATCTTTCGCGATATGACCGGATCGCTTCCCGCTTTCGCCAGGAGGCGCAGGATGATATCGCCTTCCTCAAGTCTGGAATCCAAACGCGAAACAAGGCCTTCAACCGTCTGATCTCAGAGATCGAAAACGTTGGCGTACGGTCGTCCGAACCGATCCTCCTGATCGGTCCCACCGGGGCGGGTAAGTCTCTTCTCGCGAGACGGATCCAAGAGTTAAAGCGCCATCGCGGTCAACTGGAGGGCAGTTTTGTGGAAGTAAACTGCGCGACGCTCCGTGGCGATGCGGCCTTGTCGGCGCTGTTTGGACATAAGAAGGGCGCCTTCACCGGAGCGGTCAGTGATCGCCCGGGACTGTTGCGAGAAGCTCACAAGGGAATGCTGTTCCTAGATGAGATTGGTGAGTTGGGCTTAGATGAGCAGGCGATGCTGTTGCGAGCCATCGAGGAAAAGAGATTTCTGCCCATGGGGGCAGACGTCGAGGTGAAGAGCGATTTCCAACTGATCTGCGGAACAAACCGGGATCTGTCTGAGGAGGTTCGGGAGGGAGGCTTTCGTGAGGACCTCTACGAGCGGATCAATCTCTGGACCTTCTATTATCCAGGATTGCGGGAGCGAGTGGAGGATATTGAGCCGAACTTGGATTATGAGATCGATCGTTTCGCTGAGAAACACAAGCGTCAGGTTCGGTTTAGTCGAGAGGCGAGGGAAGCATTTGTGTCCTTTGCGCGCTCGGGAGAGGCGCTCTGGAGAGGGAATTTTCGAGATTTAAACAGTGCCGTTATTCGGATGGCGACCTTGGCGCAGGGAGGCAGGATCACGGTGAAAGAGGTGAAGGATGAGATCGCCCGGCTCCGAAAGAAGTGGCAAACCTTGCGGCAAGAAGCGACGGCAGAACTCGTCGTGGAGGTTCTTGGTTCCGATGCGGCGGAGTCTCTAGACCGCTTTGATCGGGTTCAGTTAGCGGACGTGCTGAAGGTCTGCCGAGAATCTCGCAGTGCGGCGGAGGCGGGGCGAACGCTGTTTGCTGCTTCAAGGGCAAAGCGATCCTCAAGCAATGATTCGGATCGGCTGCGAAAGTACCTCGCCCGGTTCAACCTTAAATGGCCCGTGTAGCAGGCTTACTTCAGAGCCTAGTCGATGGGGGCTCCGCATTTTGGGCACTCGCTATGCACACTGAAGGATCTCATTGGGATACGATGGCCACAGTGAGCGCAGGGGCGGCCTCCACCTCGAGTAATCCAGATGAGCTCTTCAATGATGTAGGCGGACCCAATGACGACGGCGATTGCAAGTCCCGTGTACCAGGCTGGCGTTAACTCGTCGCGCCCCTTTAAGAGCCAGTAGGCGATTGCGACAAGAGGAACGCTCAAGGTGTGTTTCCACTTTCGGTACTTGGTCCAATTGGATTCGTTCATGTCGGGTGGTTTGCGTTCGTGCCGCACGATTTCATCGGAAGGACTGCAGTTCAGTGGTTCGACGAAAGCGTTTGACTACCTTCAATTCAGATTGCGGTCCTTGTCAATTCTCGGATCGTTCGCGGAAGGTTGGGGGAAGTTGGAGTCCCGTCGACTTCTCATTCTCGGATTTTGTTCTCTGACCCAACGGTGAGAGAAGCCGCCCATTCGGGTGCTTGTGCCAACAATTACCATTGTGTCATGCTGATTTAACATTATGGTGTGGGGATTGATGAATATAGGGATCTAAAATCGGACTCTATAGCATGAAATCTCGAAGGGCATTTTTTATGAGTGAGCAAGGAGAATCAAAGCCGAAGTCGAAAAAGAATCCGAACTGGGGAGCTCGAGTCCTTATTGTTATCTTGTTTGGGGTGGGAGGAGTCTTTGTCGAATACCAGAAACAGATTGAGCCCATGTATCGTGCGACGGCAACGATCATGGTTGAATCGAATCTCGGAATGATTGACAGCATTTTTCCGGCAATGGATGTCGGGAACGACGGGGATGAATCGTCCAATGGTCTCAACACGCTAGTTGAGATCATTCCGAGCACGAAACTCATGCGACAGGTGATCATGGATCATGATCTCTTAAATAGAGAGAGTTTCGCGGGTAAGAATCCGAGTTCGGGTTCGCTTGATTCGTGGGCTCGCAGGCTTGCTGCGCGAACCTACGCAAAAACTCGAGAAGGAACTCATCTGATCGATATTTCGGTGATAGACAATGACCGCGATTTGGCTCGGGATTTGGTAAATTGGATTGCTGCAGGCTATATCAAGCAGCACTCGAATCGCAATCTCGCGGCGAGCCAGGTCGCCAAGTCGGTTCTGACGGAGGAGGCCGAGCGCCTGAAGAAGAAACTGAGGATGGCGGAGGTGGCATTGATTACCTTCCGGAAGACGGCCAAGCTCGTGGTGCCTATTGAACGGCGACAAGCTATGCTGGAGGATTCACTTTCAGACCTTGACCGAGAACATACTCGCTTGAAGGTGGGAATCTCTCAACTTAAGGGTGATCTTGAAAAAATTATTGGGTTCGGTGCGAAGCCTAATTTTGATCAACTTCGAACGGTGCCCAGTGTTACTGAGTTAGACTCAGTTGATCGAATCTGGAAGCTTTTCACGGCACACGAGGATGCTGCGATGATGCTTGGGGATGATGAGAATAAGCTGGAGCACCACCAGGAAGTTGAGGGCAAGTTGAGGGCGAGATTAAACAGTGTATTGGCTGACGCTCCTTTTCAGCTTGAGGTGAAAATTGATCAACTGCAGAGCGAATCTACGAATCTCCAGCACCTCATTCAGTCTCAGGAAGAAGAGTTGTTAAATCTCGCGACTCATGCAGTCGAGTATGGCGTATTGCAACGGGAGGTAGACGCGACCAAAGCGCTCTACGAATCCGTGCTTCAGCGCATCAAAGAAGTCGATCTCACCAAAGGCTTTTCGGACGAGGTGATCTCAATCGTTGAAGAGGCGGAACGTGCAACGAATATTTCACCCCGTCGAATGGCGGCCAGGAGTGTGCTTCTGGGGTGTCTGTTGGGAATTGCCTGCATCTTTGTTTACGACGGCCTAAAGCCAGTTCTTGCAAACCGTCCGGCCTGAGCTGACCTCGTTTGTGGATCCATATAGTATGAGAGGTCAGCGGAAGACGGAGCGCCGGAAAGTCCCTTGCTCGCATCGAGTCGTTTCGACCAAAGAGGTTTATGATCCGACTGCTTTTTCTTGAACCTGACTTTTGGGAGAAAAGGTACATTTCAGGATGTAGCAAAAATGGCGCATTATGAGTGATTCGACAGGCCTTTTCCCTGCTTCAAGACGTGTGGTCTACTACCGTCGTCTTGCGTTGGCTGTCGTCCTGATTGCGCTCCTTGGCCTGCTCCATGAATACAATCCGACCCGTCCGCCCGTGTATCGAGCGACGGCAACCCTTCAAATGGACGTGACGCCGATCTCGGAGGCCAGCATTGTGTCCGCGGAGGCGCTCGATCGGAAAGACTTGGAAACCGCCCGGCGACTCAACACGCTGGCTGCTACAATGCCCAACACCGCTCTGATGCGGAACGTGATTGAGGAGCATGGTCTCCTGAACCGTCTTGATTCTACTGACGGAGGTCTTGATGCCAGGGAAATGGATTCTTTGGTTCTCGAGTTGATGTCAACGGTTCGCAGCTCTGTGCGGAAGGGGACTCACCTCGTCGATATTTCAGTGACTCACGGCGATCAGAAATTTGCCGAGAATTTGGCCAACTGGGTCTCTGTTGGCATGATCCAGCAAGATGTGGATCGCAAATTTGCCGGAAGGCGCTCGGCGTTCGATGTGCTGGCCAGGGAAGTGGAGAAACTGAAGACACAGCGGAATGAGGCAGAGTCTGCATTGATGGATTTTCGAGAACGTCTCAATCTAGCCATTCCCATGGAAGAGCAGGAGCTTGTGCTCAAGCGCGGGCTAGAGAGTTTGAGGCAGCAAGCGACAGATTTGAGTATCCTGAGAGACCGGCTGGAGAGTGATCTTGAAATGGTGGCTCAGTTCGGCGAGAAGCCAACGCTTGATCGGCTTGAAAGTGTCGTGAGCGTCTACGACGCCGAAGAGGTTAGGCGGATACGGGATCTGATTGCGGAGCACAGAGAAGCCTTGTTGCTCATTGAGAATGACCAAGAGGACTGGCTCACCGCTCACAACCTGGCTGCCGATACCCTTCAGGAGCAGTACGTTCGTGAAGTTCGAAAGGCGGCTTCAGGACTGAAAATGGAGCTGGAGCGGTTGGGAGCGAAAGACGAGGGATTGAAGCGACAGACCGTCAAAGCGGAAGCCGAGATGTTGGCTTTTGCAGACCGGCGAGTGGAGTATGACATCCTCGCTCGAGACGTTGCTGCGAGCGCACTCCTCTTTGAATCTGTGGCGGATCGGGTCGAAGAATTCGACCTTTCCGAAGGACTCGGGGAC
>CAYFGX010000014.1:0-150814 GCA_964342405.1 uncultured Verrucomicrobiota bacterium
TCAGCCAAAATAGAATAAATCTCCTCTCGACCATAGTCTCAGTTCGATTCAACCCTTCCTTCAAAGGCTTGTCCATGAGCGAATCGGAGAGATGTTTTTTTGAGGCAGTCTAGGGCTCAAGTGCGAAGAGCCCTCGTCTTGCCGTAGAGGCGCCGCTGCAGCAATTCTCTCACGGCGGAATTCGGCGCCGCTTCCAGCGCAAGCTTCCGATAGCGCTTCGATGATTCCTTCCGTTCACAGCGCCGATGTAAATCCGCTAGCACAGCCAGCCATTGATAGGAGCCCAACAGCCAAGAAGGAGGCTCCCATCCATCAAGGATCTCGAGCCCCTGATGCGCCCCCTGCCATTCAGCCATGGCCACTGCTCGGTTTAATCGATGAAGGGGCGATGGTGAGATCTGCTCCAGAAGTTCATAACAGGCCACGATACGATCCCAGCGAGTCTCCTCAAATGAGGATGCCAGACAATGTTCTGCAGCCACCCCTGCCTCGGCATGAAAGCGAGTAAAGTCACTCCCCTCCGCCGACTGAGCGAGCCATGACATGCCCTGCTTGATGAGATCACAGTCCCATTGTTTTCGATCCTGTTCTTCCAGTAGGAGCAACTCGCCAGCCGCCCCACATCGGGATTCAATCCGCGCGACTTGAAAATGCATCAACGCTAGGAGAGCATAACAATCCGGCCCCTGCCCAACCGGATGCTCTGCCATAATTCTAGACAGACGTATCGCTTCATCACAGAGTTCACGTCGAATCACCAGTTCGGAATGAGAAGAGAAATATCCTTCAGTGAAAAGAAGGTAGAGCGTTTGAAGGACCGCGGGCCGCCGTTTGGGGTAGCAATCTGACGGAATCTCCAGAAGTTCAATTCCACCAGACCGCAACTGAGTTCGGGCTCTTCCTAGTCGCTTGTATACGTTCGCTTCACTGGTGAACAATCGATCGGCGATCTCGCGTACATCAAAACCGCACAATGTCTTGAGAGCCAAGACCAGCTGAGATTCTTGTGGAATAGATTCATCGCAGCAAACAAACAGCATTCGGAGTAGATCATCCCGAATCTCGTTCTCACCAAAAGTTGCTTCCTCCTCGGTGACAAGAGGCTCGTCCTTAAACACTCTTTCCTCAAGAATGCGTCTTCGATTCGAACGCTGCCTCAACTCCCCCAGAACTCGATTCTGGGCAACGCGAAACAACCATGCAGATGGATTATCGGGAAGTCCTTGAATCGGCCAAGTCTCCAAAGCACCAAGCAGAGCAGACTGCACGGCATCCTCGATATCTTCGAGGTGCGACACTCCAATCCGGCACGATAGGATAGCCACAAGGCGTCCGTATTCGTGCCGGAAGAAGTGTTCAACCAGGTCTGGAGGGGTCAAGGAGTGCTGATCTCTCGGATCTCAACACTTGAACCAGGCATCCCCACACCAGGGCTTTCTCGGACGACCTCCATCGCCTGCTCCATATTATCGGCTGCGATGATCATGTAACCGCCCACGATCTCTTTGCTCTCCACAAAGGGACCATCCGTCGTGCCCGTTCCACTGACGACTTTCCCGCCCTCAGCCAACTTCCCCCCCATATCGATGAGGTTCTCCTGATATTTCTCCCTCCACGCATTAAATTGCGCGAACATCTTTTCCATGTCGCCAGGAGATGGAGGTTCACAGGAACCACCAGCGCTACGTTGAATACATAGGTACTTTTGCTTGGACATAATTTACTTTCTCTTGATTTTACCGTCAGGACACCGCCCCGACACTGTAAGACGCGCGACTTGCCCCGGATTGGACAATCTTTCTCCAGTTTTTTTCTAAGTACCTTGGATCTAAGAGCAGACCGGTAAGGCCCGCGAAAAATGACTCAACAAGGCACCCATAGCTTGCAACCGTTGGATTCAGACCATCACGGAGTATAAGAAATCACAACTCAAGTAAAAATGCCCATCCTACACAACTCAACGGAGAAAAACACCCAAGACCGTAGCAGTTCAATGGCAGGTTCACCGTTCACATTTGCAAAGACAGTTGAGACCATGAGGAAATATTCAAAACCTCTCCTGACATAAGGCTGTCAGTCGCCCCAGGCATTCTCGAAGCCTATGAGCAATCGTGAACACAAAAGGTTCTCGGGTTACACCGGGCTAATCGTCAAGGATCCTCCAAGCTCAAGGGACTTTTACACTTCCCACTTGGGCTTCGAGACTCAGATCGACACCAACGCCTATATACATCTCGTTCACCCCAGGACCGGATTCGAGCTCGCGATCCTGCGAGAAGGTGAGCTAAACGAGATAAAACAACTCGAATCCTCGACCACAGGAGAAGGGCTCTGGCTAGGCTTGGAAGTCGATGATGTCGACGACGAAAGCGCTCGTCTTTGGGATGCTGGAATCACAATTCTTCAAGCACCAAAAGATCAACCCTGGGGCGAGAGAACCATCGTTATCAAGGACCCAAATGGAGTGTTGATCTACCTTGCTCACAAGATCAAGGTTGAGAAAACCGAAGTGCAAGAAACCGAAAACTCTAGCAACTAATCGAAATTCTGATTCACATGAAACACAAACACGTTGCCTTCTTCGCTTATCCCGTCACCGATATGAAACGAGCGCGGGAGTTCTACGAGAACACCCTTCAACTTCCACCCGCCGACAACTTTAACAATGAGTGGGTCGAGTATGAGCTCGCAGGCGTTACCATTGCGATCACCAACATGGTGAAGGAACTAGAACCCGGGGCCAAAGGGGGCTTTTTTGCCATCGAAGTCGAGGACTTGGACGGAGCCGTCGAGGAGATGAAAGCAAAGAATGTCCCGTTCATACTCGACACCTTCGAGTCTCCCGTATGCCGCATGGCCGTCATCGCGGATCCCGATGGGAACGGTGTCACCCTTCATCAAGTGAAGCCGGGGCACTAAGCTTCAATCGTCACGGCCCTCTTCTCGAGGTTGGTTCAAAATTCTGTTCCGACCGACAAGGAGAGGGCTCAATCGTGCTGAGGCAAAGTCACGAACGCACCACTGAAACGTCCCACGACCTCTCCCCCAGAGCTCAGGAGGGCCGAAACTTGCACCCTTCCACGCCCCATACGCCGATGTGTCTTCACGAACCGCCTCCACAAGGCAGGGCTCGCAACGGCGGCCTTGGCCTGAAATTCTCCTTGAATGGGACGCTCGTAACTCATCGAGTTTTGTTGAATCACCAAACGCGCTGAGATGCCTTCCGCCTTCAAGCGACAGTGAACCAAACTCCAAGCAGAAAGAATCGCCAGCGCTGAAGCACTGCCACCGAATACCGTTTCTCGGTGATTGATATTGGGAGCGAGTGGAGCGCTCAGGACGAGCTCATCCACCGTGGTCACCACCTTGACTCCCATCTCTTTCGAAATCGGAATATGGGTGTGAAGGTATCGCTGCAACTCTGCTGGACTCATGAGCGGGTCTCATTTTGAAAACGATTCAACCCCAGGAAATCGATCGCAAAAGCCGATTTCCCCTGAAGGACGAGCTGAGAGAGGATCTCACCCAAGACGGGAGCAAACTTGAACCCATGACCACTAAATCCCGCCCCAATCGCCAAGCTGCTGTGAAGCGGATGTCGATCCACCAGAAAATGACCATCAGGGGTTGAGGTGTAAAGGCAGGTCTGCATAGAAAGCGGAACGTCCAATTTCTGAGAGAAGTAATGAGCCGCTAAGGATCTGAACGCGCGCCAATCTTCCTCCGAACAATTCCGGTCGACATTGTCGGGATCGCAGGTTTTTCCAGGACAATGATCGGCAAGCTTCATTCCGCGCTGTCCCGGGAGAGGGGGTATGCCGTAGAGCCCCTTTCCTGGCTCCGTCTCGATAAACCACGCTGGAGGCTGTCTAAAACGTGAGGGAAGGCGATCTTTCTGATCCAACCAAAACATCGTCTGACGAGTCACTCGAAGGGGGATCGACAAATCTCGAAGAAGCCAGTCGTTCCAAGCCCCTCCGGTGATCACCAGCCCCCCTGAACAATAAGTTCCGTGCTGGGTCTGAACTCTGTATGAATCTCCGTCGACGCTCCAAGATAGGACCTCCTCTCCGCCCCGAATTTCCCCACCATGTCGACGGGTCTGATCAATCACTGTCTGAAGTGCCGGCTCGACCATCAAAACACCGGCGGCCGCTTCATAGAATCCCCGATAATTCTCAGATAACCGAAACTGGGGAAACTCCGAACAAATCTCGTCGTGCCCCAGAATTTCATGCGCCAAACCATGTTCTTCGGAAGCCTGCACACATCCAGAGACGATCACTCCGTCAGGCGGACTCATATACAAGCCGCCCGTTCGAGTCAGGATGGGTTGATCAGTATACGACTCGAGTTCTCCCCACAACTCATAGGACCTCTTCAAGAGAGGAACATAATCAGAGTGTTCAAAATAACTCAGCCGAATCATTCGCGAGTGACCATGGTGCGATCCAAAACCGTGGGGGACCTCATGGCGGTCAAGTCCGAGCACGCGTTGACCTGAACGAGCCAAGTGCCAGCATGTTGACGCGCCCATGGTCCCAGAACCGATCACAATGAAATCATAGGAGCGAGTCATCCGAAAAAGCCTCCGTCAGCCTCATCCTCGCAAAAAACGAACTGGCAGCCCGTTGATCACACCTAGCGATTCGTATTCCTTAGATCTGTTTCAAAGGCCTCAAGAATCTCGTTAACCGCCTGATTCCATCCTGCGACCACTTGCTCAGGATTCGCAGAAGCCGCTTCGATCGCACGGGCGTACCTCTTAGCCAAGATAACCTCGGGCTGGCTTCCCGTATCATCGATGTAGCGCAACTGCAGAGAAATCGTCGCCCGTACGGAGGAAGCTTCTCGCAGATCCACGTAAAGCCCATCAATATGTCCCTCGATAACCCGCCCGGGTGTCAGACTACTTGCCGCACCAACCACCTCTGAAAATAAACCGCTCGACTTCATCCAATCAGCAACGGCAGTCGTCAGCATCTCACTCGGAGCCGTGAAGAATTCCGTGTAGTAATCAGAGCTGTACTCAACTTCACTCTTTCGAGAAACGAAGGCCTTGCCAGCAAACGCCCGTGAAATATCGAGCGTTCGAACTCGCAAAACCTCCCCTTTCAGCGTCTCCGCACTCTGCGCTCGTGAAGTCTCTACATAAAAGTATCGTTTCGCCGGGTAGGCCTTAGAAAGGCTGCAGCCAAGCAAGGAAAACACCAGGGTTCCCAACCCCACCCAGGCCCCCAGAAGTGCAAATTGTCTTTTCATGAGTCGAGAATTAAAGCTGCGCCTAACGGCCATCTGTCGGAGGAGGATCTCCAAAAAGCATCCTGGCCGGATTCCGTTTCGCATCGGCTGTCAGGTCGCGCAAATTATCTGAAATTTCCTGCAAATTGGTCATCGTCTCCGAGAACCCGCCCTGATTCTCGAGGACAAGTTGATCCACCCGACGCAAGGTCAATTCGAGGCGGCCTAAAATGTTTTCAATTCGAGGGGAGTGAATCAAGTTTGTGACCTCTCGCAAAGCCGTTTGCGCTTCTTGAGAAACCTTCTTCACTTCCAAATCAGACAATGCCTGCTGGATCTGCTTGTTGGTATCCTGTAACTCGGTCGCCAGCATGTTCACATTCGCAACGAGCTCTCGGATCTCAGCCTGTTCAAGCTTGTCCTTTGCGATCACGACCAAAGAGTTCAGATTTTCGCTAATGGATTCAAAGTCAATATTCTGGATCTTGACGAAAACATCTTCCGCCGCGTTGATGATTCGTGTGAATGAGCCTTGGGCTGAGGGAATGTAGTGGTTCGAGGGTTCCCAATTGATCTCCAATGGTTGATTCGTCTCTGGATTCAGATAGTCCATTTCCAAATACGCGCTCCCCGTTAGCCCCACATTCGCCAACCGAGCTCGCAACCCCCGGGCAACCTCCTTCTCAATCGATTCATCCAAGGATCCCGACCAGCTTTCAAAAACTCCAGGCATCAACGCAACAATGATTCGGACATAGGGTTTTTTCTCAGACGGTTCCTCATAGCGCTCATAAACCGAACGTGTGAAATCGATCTTCTCCACAGCGCCAATCTTGACCCCACGAAACTTAACAACCGATCCCTCCTCCAAACCTTGAACAGACTGGTCAACATATGTCTCGAACAGCTCTCGCTCTTCAAAAAAAGTACCGACACCCAGGACGATGACTGTGCCAACCAATAGCACAGTCCCAATCATCACAAACAATCCGAGTGCGAAATAATTTGCTCGAGTACTCACGGTAAATGTCTTGTTTTCAACTCAAGGTCCAAACTGAAATTGATTAAGCCGCTTCACGATTAAAGAAGCGTCGGACAGCTGGAGCCTCGTGCTGATCCTTCAACACGCGCGGATCCCCCGTCGCCACAATCCCTTTCGTTTCTTTATCAAGCATGATGACCCGATCCGCGATGGCAAAAATACTGGGTAGCTCATGGGTGACAACGACAAAGGTAATCCCCAGGTTCTTGGCCAGGTTCCGAATCAGTGCATCCAGTTCAGCCGATGTGACCGGGTCAAGCCCCGCCGATGGTTCGTCCAGAAATAGGATCGAAGGGTCTAGAGCCATCGCCCGAGCGATCGCTGCCCGCTTCTGCATTCCTCCGCTGATTTCAGCCGGCATGTAGTCGGCAAACTTTTCAAGTCCTACCAGTTTGAGCTTCATGCGAGCAAGAAGCTCGATCGCACCTGGATCCAGCTGAGTGAATTCCTCCAAGGGGAGACTCACGTTCTCCAACAAAGTCATCGACCCAAATAGGGCCCCGCTCTGGTACATCACTCCAATCTTTCTGAGGATCCGCATGCGAGTAGCCTGCTCAGAAGAAACGATGTCGTCGCCGTCAATGGAAACCAATCCATTCGCTGGTTGAAAGAGACCAATCATGTGCTTTAACAACGTGCTCTTGCCACAACCAGAACCCCCGAGAATCACGAAGACTTCACCCGCTAGCACATCGAACGATACATCCTTCAGCACGGTGTAATCCCCGTAGACCACCGAAAGGTCGCGCACTTCAATTAAGGCTTTTCCCGGCATCGTCATATTCCGAGCAAATAGAAACTCACCGAAAAAACACCGTCAGCAATCACGATCAAGGTGATCCCACTGACGACCGCCCGAGTGGTCGAGAGCCCCACTGCGCTGGCTCCGATCTCTGTTTGCAGGCCACGGAAACACCCCACAGCTGCCACCAACAAACCAAACACAGCCGACTTGAACAAACCACCTCCTAAGTCTGCCAGATCTAATGCCCCAACCAGTTGATGACAGTAGAGGACCAACGAAAAGCCCAAAGAAAGGTAAACAATGGCGCCACCTATTAATCCAAACAACAGCGAGAACACGGTCAAGACGGGCATCATCAGAACAGCGGAGACAACGCGGGCGACCACCAAGAAACGAACCGGCTGGAGCCCCATTGTAGAAAGCGCATTGATTTCCTCATTCACCTTCATCGTTCCGATCTCCGCAGCAAATGCAGCCCCAGATCGACCTGCCAAAATGATCGCTGTCATCAGCGGACCCAGTTCTCTGACTAGAGACACCGCCACAAGGTCCGCCACAAAATTCTGCGCCCCAAATTGTCCCAAGGGAATCGCCGCTTGAAAGGCAATGATCAGACCGATGAGGAAAGAAATGAGGGCCACAATCGGCAGCGCGTTGGCGCCCACATTTTCACAAGTCAGGAACACATCTTTCCAGCGGATCTGACGCGGGTGAAATAGCGCCCAAGCGACGGCAAAAAGCAGCTCACCGATGAAACTAACCAGAGCAAACGCATCCTTGGCAATCTGCGCTGTGGCCTCTCCAACCACTTCTGGTAAATGACGGCAATCCGCGCGTTTGGACTGCTCCGACGCAAACGAGCGGTCGTCGAAGGGATCAAGAAGCCTTTGAAATCGCTCAGCCAGACCAACGATCCGGACAGAATTGCCCTTTTTCTTGAGCGTTTCCTGAACGTCAATCAGCAAGCCGATTCCAGCACCATCACAGTAAGAAACCTGAGAGGCATCCACCACGAGCTCCTTCCCTTTTGGCAACGAAGAGAGATCTTGGAGCGTCTGCTTCCAAATATGGTGAATCGTAGCAGCCTCTAGCCGTCCCCTCAAAGTCAAGCACACCCCTCCCTCTTGCTGCCCCGACGTGAATGAGGACTGAGGGAGGTCGGATTCTTTCACAGCAAGGTCAAGCTTGTGTTGACATCACGAAGTTCAGGATCGAGGCCCCTCTCCGGAGCAGCAGCAGGGCCCTGTCATGACTCAAAAAATCCGTAGAACTCTAGTTTGCCTCGTCCGCACTCGGACCGTGGTCCGCCTCGGAATCGGCACTCGCGTCACCGGGTTCAGTCCCTGATGGACTCTCCTCAGCCGATGCCTCAGGATCGGTGGACTCGTCTTCGCCATCGACGTCTTCATCCTCCTCATCGCTGATGACCGGCGCGATTGCTTGCAGACGATCTCCATCATCGAGGTTCATGAGCCGAACACCTTGCGTGTTTCGTCCCGTCTCCCGCACATCCTTCACGCGGGTGCGAATCATCTGGCCCCCAAACGTGATGAGCATAATCTCATCGTGATCATGGACTGTCAGCGCCCCCACCACTTTACCGGTCTTATCGGTCGTCTTCATGGTGATAATTCCCTTACCACCTCGTGACTGCTGACGGTAGTCTTCGAAGTCCGTACGCTTCCCAACACCTTGCTCACTCGCAACCAATAGCGTCGCGTCCTGCTCGACCACTGCCAAGCTGACTACCGCATCTCCATCGGCCAAACGAATCCCTCTCACACCCGTTGACACACGCCCCATCGGACGCGCGTCTTTCTCAGAGAACCGAACGGACTGACCATCTCGAGAGATCAAGACGACCTGGTCTTCACCCGTGGTGAGTTTCACCTCGATCAAGCGATCCCCCTCCTCGATATTGATTGCCCGAATGCCGCCCTTTCGGAAGTTTTGGTAATCTGCCAAAGCGGTCTTCTTGACCGTGCCCCGCTCCGTAGCAAACAGCAGGTAGCCCGGTTGCTTCCACGTGAGGTCCCCTTCTTCTTCGTCTTGTTTCGAAATGATTCGAATCAACGCAGCGATTTTTTCATCTGGTTGGAGTTCCAGCACGTTGGCAATGCCTCGCCCTTTGGCCGTTCGCGACATATCCGGCACGCCGTGAACCCGTTCCACATACACACGCCCCGTGTTGGTAAAAAACATGAGATAGTCATGGGTACTCGCGGAGAATAAATGCTCAACAAAATCCCGATCCTCACCCTCCGTCGCCTTTCGACCCTGGGTATCCATCCCGATGACTCCCTTGCCACCGCGACGCTGAGCGCGGTATTCGCTCACATTCGTACGCTTGATGAGCCCAGAATGAGTGAGCGTAATGATCACACCCTCATTGGCGATGAGATCCTCGAGGGCCATTTCGCCTTCATCGATCACGAGGTCAGTCAAACGAGGCGTTGCATACTTCTCTTTAATCGCAAGCAGCTCTTCCTTGATGATATTCAACACGCGTTCTTCGCGAGCCAGGATATCGAGAAGGTCCTTGATGAGTTCCAGAAGCTCATTGTATTCGGCTTTCACCTTGTCGATTTCAAGGCCGGTGAGCTGATACAAGCGTAATTCAAGGATGGCATTAACCTGCGCCACCGTGAGCTGATAGCGGCCGTCGATCAAACGGGCTTCGCTCCGGATCAGAATCCCAAACTGCTCCACCTGTTCGCGACTGAAATCATAGTCAAGTAAACGTCGCCGAGCTTCGTCTCGATTGGCGGAATCGCGAATGATCTTGATGAAGTCATCCAGGTTCGCAAGTGCAACCAAGTAACCCTCCAACACTTCTGCCCGAGCCTCGGCTTTTCGCAATTCGAACCGCGTTCGCCGAATGATGACCTCTCGTCGGTGCTCAATGTAGCAATTGATGACCTCCTTGAGATTCAGCGTCTTTGGTCGGCCGTTATCGATGGCCAACATGTTCACGGCGAAAGTTGTTTCGAGTTGGGTATACTTGTAGAGATTGTTAATCACTACCTTCGGCACTGCGTCTCGCTTGAGCTCGATAACCAGACGAGTTTTTTCGTCCGATTCATTGCGCATTGAAGCTATGTCAGTGATCACCTTCTCATTGACCAAATCCGCAATCCGTTTCTCAAGAACGGCACGATTCACATTGTAGGGAATCTCCGTGACGATGAGCACTTCCCGCCCCGTCTTGGTGGTCTCGACTTCGATCTTTCCTCGAATCTTTAGGCTCCCGCGACCGGTAGTGAAATACTGCCGAATCGGATCAAGACCACACACTTGGCAACCCGTTGGGAAATCAGGGCCCTTAACGTGTTCCATGAGTTCCGGGATCGTAATGGCGGGATTGTCGATCTGGGCACAGACACCATCGATCACTTCGCCGAGATTGTGCGGCGCGATGTTCGTTGCCATTCCCACGGCGATACCCGTGCCCCCGTTCACCAACAGATTGGGAATCGACGCAGGAAATACAGTCGGCTCCATCCGCGTTTCGTCATAATTTGGAACGAAATCGACGGTGTCCTTGTCCATGTCGTTCATCAGAATGGCCCCCAAATGGGTCATTCTCGCCTCAGTGTAACGCATGGACGCAGGAGGATCGCCTTCGACAGACCCGAAGTTCCCCTGCCCTTCAACCAAAGTATCTCTCATCGCCCAAGGCTGCGCCATATGGACGAGGGTCGGGTAAATCGCTTGATCGCCGTGAGGGTGATAGTTACCCATCGTCTCTCCGACGATTTTCGCACACTTCAGATGCTTCTTCGAAGGCCCCACATTGAGGTCGTTCATCGCGAAGAGAATGCGGCGTTGGGAAGGTTTCAATCCATCGCGTGCGTCGGGAAGTGCTCGCGACACGATGACGCTCATGGAATAGTCCAAGAACGAATTCTTGATCTCGTCCGCGACATTGATCTTCTGAATCTTCTCTAGCTCGAGATTCGATTCTACGGACTCTTCTGGAGATTCATTAGGCGTGTCTGAATCGGCCATATAACTTTTTTAACGGAACAATTGGGTAACTGTGACAAGAACTTAGGCTCGCGTTCTGGAGCAACTCAATCAGTGAACTTCAGAGCACCCAAAAACGCGATGTAGAGCACTCTCTAGACGTCCAAATTCCTCACATTGAGTGCATTATCTTCGATGAATTGGCGTCGAGGCTCGACTTCATCTCCCATCAGTTTTGTGAACATCTCTTCGGCTTCGATCGCATCCGCTACGTCAATTCGAAGCAGCTTGCGTTTCTCCGGATCCATCGTGGTTCCAAAGAGTTGTTTAGGATTCATTTCGCCGAGCCCTTTGAAGCGCTTGATCTCAAGCCCCTTGCGCCCGACTTCCATGATACTTTCCAAAATCTCTCCAATCGAGAACAGCGGTTTCCTTCGCTCCTTCTCTCCCTCGCCCTCGATCAATTCGAACAGAGGATGATCTTGCGCAGAGTAATGCTCTACATTGAGTCCCTTCTCTGCCAATTGCTCCAGAAGCTGGGAAACGGCCTTGCTTTCGTGCAGTTCGACGTGACGCGCCCGCCGGACGGGCGTCCCTTTGGCTCGGACCACCGTTGCGGTGTCACTCCCCTCGTCGCCGAAGAGTCCCAAATCTGGATTCTCCTGACCAAACTGGGCTAGATCTTCCTCCGAATGGAAGTAGCGAACGGTTTCTTCATTACCTTCTCGAACAATGACCAAGTGTCGAGGCATCTCAAAGGTTCCGTCTTTCCTTTCCTCGATGTATTCACTGAAATCGCCTCCATGACGTCGGATGGAGTTGGCGTACTTGTCGAGCAACTCCAGTCGCTCGAGGATCTCGCCCAATTGCTCCTGACTCAAAACCTGCTCGTCAGCCAAATTCTTTAGCTTCACGTCATCCGTTCCCAATTGAATCAGAATCCGATTCAATGCAGGATCATCATCGACATACTCGACCCGCTTGCGACGGCTAATGAGGTATAAGGGAGGCTGGGCGATGTAAATATAACCCTGCTTAACCAGCTCGGGCATATGGCGGAAGAAAAACGTCAACAAGAGAGTTCGAATGTGCGAACCGTCGACATCAGCATCCGTCATGATGATCACCTTGTGATAGCGCAGTTTCTCAAGGTTGAAGGCCCCTTCTCCCTCTCCTTCTCCGATTCCCGTGCCGACTGCTGTGATCATCGTCCGGATTTCGTTATTCTGCAAAACCTTGTCCAATCGGGCCTTCTCAACATTGATGAGCTTACCGCGAATGGGGAGAATCGCTTGGTATTTGCGGTCACGCCCCTGTTTCGCCGAGCCACCTGCGGAATCACCCTCGACAATATACAGCTCCGTCTTGGCCGGATCTCTTTCAGAACAATCCGCCAGCTTTCCGGGCAGACCACCGCCCGACATGGCACTTTTCCGAACCGTTTCTCGGGCCTTTCGAGCGGCTTCACGAGCCCTCGCAGCCATCAACGACTTGTCGATGATTCGCTTCGCCAAATTTGGCTGGCGATCGAAGGCCGACATCAGCCCTTCGTAAACAACAGAAGAAACAACCCCCTCAATCTCTGTGTTCACCAATTTGACCTTGGTCTGGGACTCAAATCGAGGATTTGGAAGCTTCACACTAACCACACAGACCAAGCCTTCCCGAACGTCATCTCCGGAAATCGCCGGGTCCTTCTCTTTGATCAAGCTATTATCACGGGCATACTTGTTGATTGCCCGAGTGAGCGCCGTTCGAAAACCTGTTAAATGAGTCCCTCCGTCACTGTTCGGGATCGAGTTCGCATAGCAGAGGATCGAGTCATTGTAGCTGTCATTGTACTGCATCACGCAGTCAACGAAGACATCCTCCGGTTTCCCTTCGATCTGAACTTCGCGCTTCCCGTTCATAATGACGGGATCGGGATGGATCAGCGCTTTGCCCTTACCTAGCTGCGCCACAAACTCAGCGATTCCATCCGCGTAGAAGAAACGCTCTTCCTTTGCCTCCTCACGCTCGTCTTTCAACTGAATCTCAAGGCCCGGATTCAAAAAGGCGAGCTCGCGGAGCCGGTTGCCGAGAATTTCGAACTTAAACTCAGTGGTAATATCGAAGATTGTCGCGTCAGGCTTGAAGGTCACCAGAGTCCCCGTCGAACTGGTTTTCCCGATCACCTTGAGTTTTTGCACGGTTTTCCCCCGCGCAAACTCCATATAATTCACCTCTCCATCGCGAGAAACCTCAACCTTAAACCAATCAGAGAGCGCGTTAACACACTTGGCTCCGACTCCGTGTAGACCACCGGAGTACTTGTAGGCCCCCTGCCCAAACTTACCTCCCGCGTGCAAATTAGTCAGAACGAGCTCCACGGCGGGAATTTTGAACTTGGGATGAATATCAACTGGAATGCCTCGCCCATTGTCACCAATGGAAACAGACCCATCCACATGAATCACGACGTCGATGTGAGAACAATATCCCGCGAGGTGCTCATCAATGGAATTATCGAGAACCTCGAAGACGCAGTGATGAAGGCCCCGCTCATCCGGATCCCCGATATACATGCCCGGTCGTTTACGAACGGCCTCAAGCCCCTCGAGCTTGTCAATTTTGGAAGCGTCGTACTTCGTCTCAGCCGAAACCTCAGCGGAGGTCACAGAATCATTCTTGGGTTGCTCTTGATCAGAATCCATAAACCACGGAAAAGCCCTATTGGCCCCTCAAAACAAGATTCGAAAAATTAACAAAACTCCCAACTTTGGACAATAGTTAATTAGAGCAAATGCTGTACCTGGCAACAAAAACTCTTTTCAACTCCCGAGATAACGCCCGCGAATCCAACCGCGGCTTTCAATCCCCCGCGTGCGAGCCTGAACAATCCACCCCTTCGGCCTCCGAATCCCTCCACAGATCAAGGATTGCCCTCAAACAAAACTTCGAGGATGATCTCAAGCACTTATGTGGGTCCCAAAATGGCAGCGCGATCGGAAGCTCGGGTTCGAATCCCCAATCCCTACCCAACCTGTGTCGAACGAGGAGTTTGTTCCCCGCCCCCAAAGCGAGAAACAAAAGGAGTGGGAATTCCGCATCGACCAGATGGCAACGGAGAAATCGAAATCCCTCGGGATGTCAAAGCGCGATTTTCTTAAGTCATCGATGGGTATGGCAACCGCCTTCTACGCCAGCAACATGGTTTTCGGCCCCCATTGGGACGTCGCCGAAGCCGAAACCTTTGAAGCAGCTGCCAGTGACGAGAAGTTCCCCAAGGGCGAATATTTCGTCTTCGACGTCCAAACGCACTTCACGGATGGTTTTGCCCTCGGTTTCCGCCAAGCCGAATTCGTCAAAAATATGGGCTTCGACCTCTCCAATGACGAGGACGCCTATAGCTACCCCAACTTCGTCAAAGAGCTCTTCTTCGACAGCGAAACAAGTTTGGTGGTGATTTCCGGAGTTCCCGGCCGCGAAATCAACAAAGACAAAGCCGGCAAGATTCTCGAAGGCCGAGATCGTCGAGGCGGGATCCTTCCGAGCTGGCTCATGTCCCAAGCCAAAGGCCAACTGAACAAGATCTCGGGCAGCACGCGCGCCCTCTGCCAGGGAAACTGCGCTCCCAACCACTACTGGGACAAAACGAAGAATCAACCCGACTTTCCCGCGCTCTACGAGCAAATGGAGCGCGAAGTAAAGCAGTACGGCATCGACTCCTGGAAATGGTACTGCCATACGGACCCAGGACGCTCGGGAGACGGCTTTCGCATGGATGATGAGAAGATGGCCTACCCCTTCTATCAAAAGTCCAAGGAACTAGGCCTCAAGGTCTTTAGTTGCCACAAAGGCTACGCCGCCCAATCCCGCACCTTGGGCCACTACGCCCACCCCGGGGATCTCGAAAAAGCCGCCCTCGATCACCCCGACATCACCTTCATTTGTTACCACAGCGCCATGAAGCACGGTCCCGGTGAACCCGAGTTCGAGGCTCCAGAGTTCTTCGATCCCGATACCGGTGATTTTGCATGGCACACCGAGCTGATGAACATCAAGAAGCGCAACCCCGATATCGACAACATCTACTGCGAAATCGGTTCGGCCTTCGGCACCACGGCGATCGTTCACCCCGTCATGTGCCAGCATCTTATCGCGAAGAATATTCAGACCTACGGCGCCGACCACGTCATCTGGGGAACGGACTGCCTCTGGTGGGGATCTCCGCAATGGGTGATCGACGCCATGAAACGATTCCAAATCTCGGACGAGTTGTGCGAAAAATTCGGATACGAGAAAGTCACTAAGGAGGACAAAGCAAAGATCTTTGGCCTCAATGCGGCTAAAGTCTACGGCGTCGACACCAATAAAGACCTAAAAGCGTTTCCCAAAGACACGCTTTCGCAACTCAAGACAGCCTACCTCGAACAAGGAGGCGAACGGGACAATGCAGCCTACGGCTGGGTCAGAGCAGAAGCCTAGCCCCTCCCGGCATCGAGCAAGAGTCACGCGCAGCTGGAGGAAGCCAACGTGAGCATCGAAAGACTCATCTTCGCGATAGCCGGGTGTTTTGTTAGCATCCTGTGCCTCGGTGATGATACCGAGCTCCCGTCTCACATCGGGACGGATCTACCGGAGTACATTACCGGCGACGAATGCTTGTTTTGCCATCGTCGCGACATTGGGCGTGGGTGGCCCGTGAACTCCCACCAACTCACACTGCGTCCGATCAATGCCGTTCCTGAAGTCGCCACGCTCATCGAGAGGGATCCGGACTTAGGGCATTACGCATCTCAGATCCAGTTCATCCTCGGCCATGAGACTCAACAGCGCTTGCTCAGAAAGTCGAAAGAGTACGGAAAACTCGATATTCTCAGCGCCCAATTGACACCAGTAGCCCCAGAGGAACCGAACCTTGATTGGATCAACTCACCGCCCTTCGAATGGGATACCAGCAGCTTCGCTCAACGCTGCGCAGGATGCCACACTACGGCCGTCGATTCCCGCACGCAATCCTACTCGGCTATCGGAATCGACTGCTACGCCTGCCACGGGGACGTCGACCTGAATCACACAACTGACACTTCATTGGTCCATCTCTCGAAAAAGCGTTCGGGTTCTCCCAAAGAAATCGCCGCCACTTGCGGGCAATGCCATATTCGTTCCGGAAAGTCCAAAACCTCCGGGCTACCCTACCCGAACAACTACGTCGTCGGAGACGCTCTCTTCACTGATTTCGAAGTCGATCTCAGCGACCGGGCACTCCATGCATCCCCCCCTCGAGAGCGTCATATTTTAGCCAGCATTAAGGATTCTCTAGCAGGAAAGGAGAGCGCGAGCTGCCTATCTTGCCACAATATCCATCGAGCATCCGGACGCAAACACCGTCGGCAACCCAAGACCAGCAATTGCTTCATTTGCCACCGGGAAACCGACATGAGCCTGACCTACTCGAGAAAAGAAAAACACCATCCGCTGTGTGAATACTGAACAAGCGAACACGCCATGAGTGACACAAACGCCCCTAACTTCGAACAACCGAACGGCCCAGCCGGGACGGACGAGACAGATATCAATGTTCGAGCCTATTTCTCCCGCATGTCGGACGAACAACTTCGGGAATACGATCCCTCGTGGTCTGATGAGAAACTGATGGAATGGGACGGGAACTTCCGATCCGATGGAGCCCTCATGCTCGTGTGCTGTGAACGCGATGTCGAAGCAGACGAGTACCGAAAGGTCATAGAAGAGCACATCAAACTACGAGGCCTCTGAAGCAACTCCAGACGCCTATCGAGTAGGCCCTCGCGCCGGAAAGATATCTTCGGCGACTTCCCGAAGACTACGAATCAACGCTTCGATCTCCCTCGGAGGCTGACGCTTCCTGACTAGGACCATCTTCGCGATCCTGCTTTTCTTCCTGCTTTTCTAAGCGCCGATGCGCTTTCCGAAGCTGACGAATACGGAAGAAGATTGCAGACGAAACCACCACCACCAGGATGCTCACTAGAATTCCGTTGGTCAGGTGCTGATTGAAGTCGCGCATTCGCTTGAAGAGAAACACCCACAAAGCAACAGCCACCACGTTGCCGAGCATCACGGAAGTAAATGCGACCCACGTGCGCATCCCGATGAGGAAGCCCACCACGGCTCCCACCAAGGGGCCCGTGCTCCAGAAAGGAAAGATCACAAACACCATCAAACCCACGACTCCATACGGTTCGATTCGAGTCTTGTGCTTGTCAGCCGACTGACGAATCCCTTCGAGCGTCGAACCAATGTAGGGCCACTCCACCGCCTTCCGGTATCCCGCAACGATCAACGGATAGCAGAGCAGAAGAATGATGAAATCTTGGATCGCGCACTGAAAGAGCAGGAATAAAGGGGAAAAGCCCAACTCAAGACCATAGCCCACATTGCCCGCCCTCCCCGCAACCATGTGAGTCAAAACTAACTGCCACACATCAGCATACGGCTCAGGGAACATCAGTCCCATCGCCACGAAAAATGCGATCGTTACCGTGAGAGTGAGCTGCCCGCTACGCTCGATAAACCGAAGGGACTTGTCGTAAGCCTTCTCCATCTCAACCCTACGGAGCAATCATATCCCAAACGGGACCGGTCCTCTCTCCTGAAACAGGAGAGCAACCTCGATAACTCTTTACCCAACATCGCGCCATGACCTCCCTTTGACTAAAGCGCACAGCCGCACAACACAAGCTCCAATCGCCACATACCGCAATTGACAGCCCGACCAAGAGCGACGTTCACTCACCGAACGTTCAACCGCAAGCGAGCGAATCGCAAACTCATCATAGCAAAGGAGGCCCCGAATGTAGACCGGGTGATGCCGTTAACCCGCCCAGGCCAGCGGTGAATCGCCATTCCTGTCAAAGGCCCCCACGTTCTCGACCCTCGTTTTAATGACCGGACCACGGACTCAACCTCATCACCGCGCTAACTCCGCCAACGATCCAAGCCAGAACGCACGAAATCATCGTCAACCAAATCCGGATAGGCTAAGCGAACCCGTTCGATCTCTGCCTTCTGACCTGGCGACATCGTTTCGTTGACATCCAAACAGCGGCCACTAGCGATCAATCCTTGTTGAAGAAGCACATCTAAGATACCCGGGATACAACCTCGGAAGTCATTGGCTGCATCGAAGATGGCAGCATTCATGTCCGTGACATCAATGGCACGCGATAGCCATTCGCACTCAATCGTGTCTCCCGGCCTCGTTGCTTCATGAATCGCGTCGAGTAGCTGAACTCCAGCCCGCGTCCAAACAGCCCAGTGCCCCAAGAGTCCTCCAACAAATCGTGCTTCCTTGACCCCGTCCGAACTGGGGATTCGATAGGTTGTCAGCAAATCATTCACGATATTGTCATCGTTCCCCGTGTAAAACGCGATGCGATCCTCCGCTCCCGCATCGCAAACGCCCCGAACCACATCCAGAGTTTTATATCGATTGAAGGCTGCGATCTTAATCGCCACCACGTTTTCGATCTCCGCAAATCGTCGCCAGAATTCGTACGGCAACAGACGCCCGCCAATCGCCGGTTGCAAATAGAAGCCAAAGACGGGAATCACGGCGGCCACTTCACGGCAATGTGCGACGAGCTCATCAATACTCGCGTCTTCAGGCATTGCCGATAAACTCAGGAGCCCCGCATGATATCCTCGCTCAACGGCAAGACCGGCTTCGTCTACCGCCTGGCGTGTCTCACCGCAGATTCCAGATACTTTTAGAAGCGCATTCGACTTGCCGTCGCTCCATTCATCCACCGTCTGCGACACAAGCTCCAAAACGGGATCAAAGAGACCAATCTTCGGATCGCGAATCTGAAACTGGGTAGTATGAACGCCCACGGCAACACCGCCCGCACCCGCATCAACATAGTAACGAGAGAGCGCACGCAGGGACTTCTCATCGAGCTGCCCCTGAGAATCGAGAGCCAGTGGATGAGCAGGAATCACCATTCCATCAGAGAGTTTCGATAGCGGATGCCGTTCTTGGTCGGTGTCTTGCATGGAGACCTAAGCCTTACAGAAATGACTGGCACTCGCAATCGGATAAGAACGGGATCAGGGATCTATCAGATTGAAAAGACGCGGCAAAGGGTTAGGCTCTTTCTATGTTCGTTGCCTTGGTCAGGTACCTGTGCACACTGTCTCTTGCCCTTCTCGTGGGCATCCCTGCTCTTCGAGCAGGACACGATCTCTTCACCCAACTTGTCGTGAGCGAGTCCAAAGAGACCGGACTCGCACGTCTCCAATCACACGTATCGGTCGGGATCCCGATTCCCGCCAGCGCCAATGCCTCGAGCATCACAAACCTAGTGGTTGTTGGCGCCACTGAAACGCAGTATTCCATCCTCTCCCGATGGCCCAGTGGAGCCATTCACTGGCTACTCCTCGACGCGATCATAGATCTCCCCAAAGATTCGGGCTCCCTTGCCCTCCAACTGACCAACGGCCAAGCGCCTCCCTCAGGGCCCGACATCGCGACTGAAACAGAAAACGAGATCCTGCTCAACACGGGCGATCGAAGTTTCGTGATTCCAAAGAGCGGGACGGCATTCCTTTCCGCCCTGGAAGTCAATGGAACACGACACCCCGCCAAACTTCCCTTCAAGCTGACAGCCCCACCCTCCGAAGCGACGAATGGAGTCCCCTCATCGTGGGACATCCAGATCGCCAAGAACGGCCCGGTTCAAGCTTGTGTCGAATTCACAACCACGATCAACAAAGGCTCAAACCAGATCTTCCAGCTAATGCGCCTCACGGCGACGAAATTTCAGTCAAATCTTCAGATTGAGTTGTCGGTGATGGCTTCTCCATCGAATTCAGATCCCGTTCTCTTCTCGGGAGTCGGTCTCGTGACGCCGTTCACCGAGGCCGCCAAAAATGAGCCAGACGGCAGACTGCACTTCACAACATCGGTTTTCCACAACCTACCATCCCTATTCATCTGTGACCCCGAAATTCAGAATGCGGACATTCAACAAGAAACGAATCCCGCAAGAACAACGCTCAGTGCCCTGTCCTCCGACCCCCTACGGCCCGGAGCCCTGCGCTATTCTCAATGCTTCCTCGAGACCGCCCCAAACACAAATTCAATCACCCGTCTTGGTAGTCCCTTAATCGGGAGAGCCACTTCGATCGAGACCTACAACGACGGCCTCGCATCGCTAGACAAGCTGCTTCCCTTTAACGAAGAAGAAGCGAAAGAGCCTCCACCCGAACCATCGTCATCGTTCGAGGCGACACTCCCCTTCCTAAAAGCAATCAATGAAGGTTACACCCAGTATTTTACCCCAGCCAAACGGCACCTCTACGCCGCATGGAAGAAGGGCATCGCAGCGGGTGACACCCCGGATGAAGGTCTCGCTCTCTGGCCGCTGCTCACCGGCGATCGTACGCTTCTGTGGGCCCACTTCAATTGGGCAAAGGCTTTCGTGGCACAGCTCGCATCCGATTCTGGTTCGGCCAAACAGGCGGAGAGGTTTCTACAACTGCCCCGCCTTCTCGGCGGCCCACTCCATGACGAAGTACAACCGATCGTCCTCAACTTGCTCAACGACTGGTTGATCAGCCCCACGGAAGGCTCTCATGAAAGGCGTGTGACTGCTGCCAGCAGGGGGCGTTTGATGGCAGCCCTGTATCACCTCCCTCAAAAGATCAGCGAAGCGGAAATCCATTCAGATTCGATCTACGACCTACTCGAAAACTTACTTTCGCTGACACCCAAAGATTCACGCGGAGACCACTGGTTCGCCATCGCCTACCAGCTGACCGGTGACCCCAAGATTCTGACGTGGGGCCAGGAATGGCTCGACGGACTTAATTCTGCTCAAACACAGAACCTGCAACACCTCATCACCGCCCCCCTTCGCTACTCCATCTGGCGCCCCCTCACGATTACCCCTTCAATCGGGCAAGGACCTTCCACTCAGATTGAATGGACCGTCCCCACCAGGGCAGAGCGATACCGCATCAAATTCGATTCCGATCCCATCAAGCAGTTGATCTCGGACGTAAGCCCCAACTCAATCCCATTCTCGCAAGCGACTAATGCAGACTCCGAACCACTCCCCAACAAGAGCGGACGCACGCAGTTCATGTCCCTTTCCCTTCCCCCTGGGCCCAAGCATTTCATCAGTGGGCGATACTTAGAGCGAGGCGCTGCCCTACCGGCCCCTGAGCAGCAGGAGGACTCTGAGACTCTCCCAGAGTCGGAGGAGGCACCCAGCACGGGTGGACTGAGTCGTTCCTTGTTGCTGATCGCTGCACTCACCGCTATTCTGGCTGGAGTGCTTACGTACAGGAAACAGAATCAAGCTCAGCTACTTAATCTCTTGCTTCTCTGTGCCCTGGCAGGAGGTTTCATCGCGTGCAAACCAAGCCTGGTGAATCATGAGGAAGATGTGATGGTCGAAGAGATTCCGATCACCACAGCTCTCACAGATCAGGGAAACTATCGCGTCACCTACGAACCGAGTCCCAATCCGGTTCCCTTGAATGAGCACTTCGAAGTCACCGTCGAAGTCCTTCCGGTCAATGGAGAGAAAACGCCCGTTCAGATAGAAGTGCACGCCGACATGCCAGCCCATGGCCATGGAATCAACACGGAGCCAGGCATCCAAGAGACAGGTGATGGGACTTTCGAAGTAAAGGGAATCTTGTTTCACATGAAGGGAGACTGGGAACTTTATGTGGATATTCTAAAGGGTCCGATCCGAGAACGAGCAACCTTTCCAATCTCGTTACATTAAGCCATGACTCGTCCCCTGATTGCAGGACTGCTCACGATGCTTCTGACGGCTGGCTGCCTGCAAACGGAGGACACCCACGAGACGAATCCAACAGGCCGAACAATCCACGGGATTCGCTTCTCCCCGGAACAGCTCAAGGAAATACGCTCCCTGTCCCCGCTTCCGCCCCTCCCAAGGGTTCCGCAGAACCAATACGCAGACAATGAGCAAGCAGCCGTTTTAGGGCGCCGCCTTTTCTTCGAAACCCGCCTTTCATCTAACAATGAGGTTTCATGTGCGACCTGCCATGATCCAAAGCAAGATTTCACCGACGGAAAGCCGCTCTCCGAGGGGCTCGAAACAGTGACTCGGAATTCGCCTACGCTATTTAACCAAGCCTACAATCGATGGTTTTTTTGGGATGGCAGGAAAGATTCTCTGTGGGCTCAGAGTCTTGGCCCCATCGAGAACGCCAAGGAAATGGGGGGCAGCCGTGTTCAGACTTATCACCTGATCGCAAATGATCCGCTTCTCCGCCAAGAATACGAGGCTGTCTTTGGGAAGCTCACACCGCTGGAAACGAGCGCACCTCCGAAGACGGGATATCCGGTTCCGGGCACTCCTGAGGACGAACAGCATCTTGCGTGGAGTCGGCTCAGCGAGGCAGACCAAAAAAACATCAACCGCACCTTCGCCAACATTGGAAAGTCCATCGCCGCCTACGAGCGCCAGTTGATTTCGTCCAACGCTCCCTTTGATCAATTCGTTGCCGCACTCGATTCTAAAGCGAGCTCAGCAGAAGCGATGCTCCCAGCGAGTGCGGTTCGCGGTTTGAAAATCTTTATCGAGAAAGGTCAGTGCACTTTCTGCCATAGCGGGCCCAATTTCACAGATCTCGAATTCCACAACATCGGACTCGACCGAGGAGAGAACGGACTCGACACAGGTCGGTTTGAAGCGATCAAGAAAGTGAAACGTGATCCATTCAACGGGCTCGGGAGCTACAGTGATGAGCGATCGATTGAGCAAAACAAATCGCTCTTCTACCTCGCACAGAAGCCTAACAACCTTGGGGAATTCAAGACACCAACACTCCGCAACGTCGCGAACACGGCCCCCTACATGCACGATGGGCGATTTGCCTCACTTAGAGAGGTGATTCGTTTCTACTCCCTACTGAATCAGACACCAGCCCTTGGACACCGAGAGGAGACTTTACAACCACTCGATCTCTCGGAGTCGGAAATCGAAGACTTGGCCGCTTTCCTCTCGAGTCTCACCGGGGCCCCACTTCAAATGTCTCTGCTGGAAGCCCCGACGGATCATTAAAGGAACGCCTACCTCAGTTCCGGGTCGAGAAGCTCTGGAGGCAAAGCGATATTCACTCCACGGTCGGCTTCCGCTTTCACGAATGTCGCCTTCACATTCTCGACGTGCCCGTCCGCATACAAGTAGTTCGCCCCACCCTTCAATTTGTCCCGGCTTGGACTCCCCATTGTATGTCGGTCTGGTTGAACGTCGTTGAAGAACATCGTCCATCGCCACCCTGCCCTCGCATGCGCATGATCAGCAAAGATGTCTGGACCATAAGTATCCGCTATTTCATAGAGAACAGACGTTCCCGAGGGCTCGTTTAGAGTATTGATATTGTTTTTGACCCGCTTGTCCTGCCCCGCTCCCGGTGACGGAGTAGCTAGAAAGTCGTTGAAAATGTAGCTCGTACCGCTCAACTCCATTCGCTTGATCCGCTCAGGGTCGCTGGGACAAGCGCGAATCTGCTCAGAATCTCCCATGTAGGGTAAAGTCAGTCGAATCCATGCATCATTGGTATTGGAGTGTGAGTCCATTGTTCGCGGCAATTTGCCGTCGAAATCGTCCGCATACATCTGGATTCCAATCCCAAATTGGCGAAGATTCGAGACACACTTAATCTGCCGAGCTTTGCTTTTGGCTGCCGACAGCGCCGGGAGAAGCATAGACGCCAGAATGGCAATGATGGCGATCACAACGAGCAACTCAATCAGAGTAAACCCGAACCTGAGGCGAGATTTCAAGAGGGTCATCAATCCCGATCCTAGCGCGAATCTCCGTGGGCGCGAGGAAAAACTCAACCGGAAACTTTCATCAAATTGATGTTTCCAATCGCTTCAGCAACAGCCGACAGATCGTCATCCGAGAAATCCAAGTGCGTAACCATACGAATCGTCTGCGCTCCAAAGGGCACAGCCCGAACCCTCATTTCGTTCAATGCCCTCAAAAACCCATTGGGGTCGACCGCCGACACCAGGCGCGCGACCACGATATTGGTCTCAACGGGAAGAAGTGATTCCACTTCCGGCCTTGCAGCCAAAAGCTCCCCAAGGGCCCGGGCTCGAGCGTGATCCTCCTTTAAACGATCAACGTGGTTCTCCAACGCAAAAAGTCCGGCCGCAGCCAACATTCCCGCCTGCCTCATTCCTCCACCGAGCACCTTCCGAAGTCGGCGAGCCTTTTTGATATTCTCGGCAGATGAGAGTAAGACAGATCCAACTGGCGCCCCCAAGCCCTTCGACAAGCAAAGGGAAATGGAATCAAACAAAGCACCATACTCCGTCGCAGTATCACCGCTCTCTACCAACGCGTTGAACAAGCGCGCACCATCAAGATGCAATCTCAGACCTCGCTCTCGACATACTGATGCGATTTCTCGAATCCGCTTCAAGGGCCAAATAGCCCCTCCCCCTTTGTTGCACGTGTTCTCAATGCAGACGAGTCGTGAGACCGGAAAATGGACATCGTCCACATTGATATTTTCAACCACAGCAGCGCCATCAAAACGGCCTCGATCGCCTTCCAGCAAGCGAACGGAGGCACCGGAATGGAACATGATCCCTCCCCCTTCATAGTTGTAGAGATGGGAGAGTCGGTGACAAATAACCTCATCGCCAGGTTGCGTATGCATCTTGACAGCGATCTGGTTCGTCATCGTCCCCGACGGACAAAACAACCCCGACTCCATCCCAAAGATTGAAGCAGCCTTCGATTCCAATTGAATGACCGTAGGATCCTCTCCAAAGACATCGTCTCCCAACTCGGCCTTCATCATGGCTTCCCGCATCGCCGCTCCAGGTTGCGTTACGGTGTCACTTCGTAGATCAATCATATCGTTCCGCGATTCGGGTGACTCAATGCCCGCAGATACACGCGTACTCAACCAGTTGGCATTCGGAACAGATTGAAAAATCAGCCTTGATACGCTCGAGGACCGGCTCCGTTTCCGGCGTGATCTGAATCGAGAGAATGACGTCAAATAGATCGCCATCCGGCAACGCCCCATTCGACAACAAAACATTATTCTCCGCGGCGAAAGATAGTTCCGTGGGATTCTGCCGATCACCCCCCGTCAAACTGACGGTGGCGTCCACCACGTCAATAGGCTTCGCGTTCTCATCGACAAACGTTAACTGCACCCGCCGGTCATCCAGCACGAGAAATTCAAGATTTGGTGTGACACTAGCAATCAAGCGCCCGCCGTTTGGCCCGGCGGTTTTCTCTTCATGAGTGTGGGTGTCCGGCCCGTGAACATGAGGTTGACCGTCACCGTGTGCATGGGCTTGTTCTGCCCCACCCGAATCCGACTCAGGCTGGCAACCCGCCCAAAGAACCACGAGGCTTCCTAATACAATAGCTCTCATTCCATTTTTCATATTAATCATAACTGCGTTGATGTTTTTTCTCTCTTCTTACGAATTACGCCGAGGCAGCCGACCGCTTGGCAACAGCTCGCAATGACGCCTTCTTTCCGAACAGAAAGAAAACTGCCGGAGTCACGCCTAGCCCCAACACCGTCGAAGTCACTAGTCCTCCTACGATCACGACGGCAACCGGATGTAGAATCTCTTTTCCGGGAGCGTCAGATGCCAACACCAATGGCATCAATGCGATACCTGCAGACAAGGCCGTCATGAGCACCGGGACCAATCGTTCCAAGGTGCCGCGCTCGACCATCTCTCGACTAAAAGTCTCGCCTTCAAAACGCATCAAGTGGAGATAGTGCGATAGCATCATCACACTGTTTCGCGCGGCGATGCCTCCGACTGCAATGAAGCCGACCAAGGTGGCAATGCTCACATTATCAACGAGCAACCACGTCAGCCCAATCCCTCCCACGAGCGACAGGGGAATATCGAATAGGACCTGAGTAGCAAAAAAGGCGGAGCCAAAGTAGCCGAAGAGTAGAAACGCCATCACCACGAATACAATCACACTGAGCCCAGCAATCCGGCGACTCGCCTTCTGTTGCTCAACATACTCACCTTCAAAACTCAGGAAATAGCCATCGGGCAGACGAACCGACGCGGCTGTCTCTTCCTGTAAGGCGGTGACCAGCGATGCCAAATCTCGTTCCGTCGGATTGATGCTCACCACGAAGCGACGTTCCATATTTTCCCGCATAATCACATTGGGACCTTTCGCTTGTTTAATGTCGGCTACAAGATGCAACGGAACCCGGTGCTCGTCGATCGTATCGATGTACATTTCCCTCAGTCGCTCGGGAGACTCACGCCACGTTTCCGGCAAGCGAATCACTAAATCGATCGTTCGAGGCCCTTCATAAAGCTGTCCCACAACTTCTCCTCCCAGCAAAGATGACAGCTGCTCGTTAAGGATCCCGGGAGTCACTCCGTAGGCCAGAGCACGATCCCGATCGATCTCAATGCGCATCTGCGGGATGGGTGCTTGCTGTTCGATCCTCGCTTGTTCAAGTCCGGGAATCCCCTTAGCGACCTCCTGAATTCCTTCGCCGATTTTACGAATCTCCGCGAGATCAGGCCCGAACACCTTGATCGCAATCTTGGCAGAGACCCCACTCAACATATGACCTATCCGATCAGCCAACGGACCGCTCAAAGCGGAAAAGGTTCCGGGAATCGTCTTGAGCTTCAGACGGACCTCCTCGAACACCTCCGCCCGCGGCCGTTCCCCCAATTCGAATTCTATATCGAACTCGACTGTTGAGACCGGCACCACATGATCCCCACGTTCGGCTCGGCCGAGGCGGCGCCCCACTTTCTTGACTTCCGGTACAGAAAGCAGGAGACGGTCCGCAATATCCGCCAATTCGCTCGTCTGGGTTAGAGAGGTACCGGGAGCCGCCGTGAGTGCCACCAAGAGAGTCTCCTCACGAAATGCCGGTAGGAAGTCCTTTCCCATCTTCGGATATAACGAAACCGCTCCCGCCAGCAGAACCGCCGCGATCAAGAGCGCAACCAATGGAAGATCCAAAGCGAGTTTCAACCACGTCTTTCTCAACAAAGTCTTTAAGCCCCTAACCAACCAAGCATCACGCGAAGCTACTCCCGCTCTAGGACGCAGCAGAAGGGACGATAGTACAGGAATCACAGTCAGGGACACGATAAACGAAGCCACCATGCTCACGATCGTCGCAATCGCAATCGGTGTGAAGAGTCGCCCAGCAACCCCGGTCAGACCCAGGAGCGGAAGAAAGACAAGCACAATGAAAATCGTCGCGTAGAGAATGGAGTGCCTCACCTCAGAAGAAGCCGATGCAATCACGTCGAGACGAGAACGGGGCGTCGCCGCACGAGCATTCTCTCGCAATCGACGATACACATTCTCGACATCCACAATCGCGTCGTCCACCACCATACCAATCGCCACTGCCAAACCGCCGAGGGTCATCGAGTTGACCCCAACCCCAAAGTATTTAAAGGTCAGTAAGGTTGTCGCGAAGGACAACGGAATCGCGGTCAACGTGATCAGCGTGGTTCTAAAGTTCAAAAGGAAAAGGAACAAAATCAATGTGACCATGATTCCGCCATCACGGATGGCTTCGCGAAGATTTCCAACGGCATGCTCAATGAAATCTGCCTGCCGAAATAACGTCACCAACTCCACTCCTTCCGGCATCACCTTCTCCAACTCACTCACCGCTTCTTCCACACGCCCCGTCAAGGCTACCGTGTCAAAGCCGGGAGCCTTCGTAATGCTCAAGATGACGCCATCTGTGCCATTGACCGCAGCATCTCCACGCATCGGTTCAACACCCCACTCGACGTCCGCCACATCAGAGATGGTCACCGGCCGATCCTTGAGATGCTTGATGATGGTCTTTCCGATCGCTTGCAGATCCGTCGTCATCGCCAAATTACGAACCATGATCTCTTGTGGCGCCGAAGAGAGGAACCCGCCGGTCGTGTTGCTCACCGCCGCGGCCGTCGCCTCCCTGAGTTGACCGAAGCTGACTTCCAAGGCTCGCATGCGATCGGGTTTAGGCTGGATCTGGACTTGTTTGATACCGCCCCCCATCCCCAAAACTTCGGCCACTCCAGGAATTCCTTGTAGCCGCCGTCGCACCGTCCAGTCCGCAATGGTTCGAAGATCGCGAGCGTCCACTGCACCATCCACACTTCGCATCCCCACCAGCATGATCTCTCCCATGAGTGAAGCCACTGGAGACATGTAAGGCAGGACGTTTTCGGGTAAGGCGCCGGAGACAGATTGCAATCGTTCCTGCACGAACTGCCTTGCCCGGTAAATGTCCGTCCCCCAATCGAACTCCACGTAGATCAAGGACAATGAAACATCTGAAATCGACCTTAATCGAGTGATGCCCGCCGTCCCCATTAAAGCCCCCTCCAATGGAACCGTGACGAGCGTTTCTACCTCCTCAGGAGCCAAACCAGGCGCTTCCGTGAGAATCGTAACCGTCGGCTTTGTGAGATCCGGCAAGACATCCACGGGCAGGTCTCGCCCCGTCAACACGCCCAAGACCAAAACCAAGACCGCTGCTGCGGCAACAAAGGCCCGACGGGCTAGAGAGAATCGAATGAGCCCATCAAGCATCGCTCCCTCCTCTCTCACGCCGAAGTTGATACAATTGCCACTGACTCAAGATCACGAGGAAGAGGAGAATGGAGGCAAGCAATACAAGGAAGAGATTGGCTCCACCCAATGCGCCTCCTGCAGTACCCTCGGATGCTGCCGCTCGAGCCTTGCGACGATCTTTCGCCGTCATTTCAGAGCCATCTTCGTTGTGTTCGTGACCATGAGCAGCGTCCAGGGCTTCCTTCAATGACACGGTTCCCGCGCCTGCGTACGCGAGAGGATAAGCCCCGTGAATCACGACCTCGTCTCCCGGAAAAAGACCCGATCGAATTTCGACAAACTCATCATTGCGCATGCCCGTTTGGACCACGGATTTCACGAAGGCATTCGGCAGCCCAAAGTCTCTCACAAAGACACTTTGCCCGACCGCGTCAGAGACCAACGCGGACCGAGGCACCGAAAGGACATTCTCTCGTTTTCTGGTCACAATCGAGAACTCGGCACGCATTGAGGGACGGATTCGATTCCCAGGGTTTTGGATAGCAAAAACCGCTCCAACAGTGCCGCTCTCTGGATCAATCGACGTGCTCAATCGAAGCAACTTTCCACTAAAAACCTCCCCGGGGAGAGCCGCCACTCGAATTCGTGCCTCGATCGAAGGTTGGAGAACATGGGCCTCATCTTCAGGTACCCGCGCAATCGCATACACCGACGTGAGGTCAATCACTTCAAAAAGCTCCTCATCAGGTTCCGCCGGTTCACCCAAACGAACGTGCCCATGGGATACAAGCCCACTCAAGGGGGCCTTCAACTCAATCTTGGGAGGAGGATTGCCAGACTGCCGGCTTTCCAAGACAGCCACCACCTCCCCCTGGGTCACCTCATCGCCCTCAAAAGCAGAGAGCGATACCACGCGCCCCGCAATCCGACTGCTGACGACACCTCGGTGAGATGGAATGGGCTCGATTCTCCCCAACGCAAACAAGGTTTCCTCGAAGGATCGACGCTGGGCGACAACGGACTCAACGCCGAGGTTCTCAACACTCGTGGCATCCAAAATGACGGTATTCAATCCAGGGCCTGAATCGGCGCCTGCGGCTGCGAAAACAAAACTACTGGCGATGGCCGCTAGGCTCAGTGTTTTAGGCAAACTGCTCATCATCCCCTTATTCCTTCCCTTTCGAATACCCTTGGGCCGACTCAAATCGGATTCGGGCTAAGTGGTAGTCTTCAATCGCGATCAAATACTTAGACTCTAGCTCCACCGCTTGACTCCGAGCCTCCAGGACGGATTGGAGATCCACCAATCCGTCCTTGTATGCCACAGTGACCCGTTCGACATGTTTTTTGGCAACCGGCAAGAGCTCATCTCTCACCTCTTCAGCGTGCACCGCCAAGGTGTTCATGACTTCTCTCGACGCGATCACCTCGTTTCGGATCTCATTCTCCATCGCCACCAGGGTCTGCTCCCAGCGGGAGGCAGCGGCCGTTTTCTCTGCAATGAGTCCTCGGTTCCGCTGCCAAAGCGGGAGCGGGAGAGACACTTGAACACCGATTCGTTCCTCATTCTCCAATCCAATTGGTTGATCAACCTCTCGAATTCGGCGAGCGAACACACCGACGTTGACATCCTGCCAGCGTCCCGCCTTGGCCAAACCGATCTCTCGTCTGGCAGCAAGAGCTCGTTGTACCGCCGCCTGATAGTCGGGCCGATTGGCAAGTTGAACGGGCTGATCCCTTTCGATCTTCGGTTGAGGCAAGCCATCATGAAGCTGTAGATCGATGCCGGGCTCCATCCCTAACAGCGTCTTCAGCTTTCCCTTGAGGCGCTTCGCCTCGTGATCAAGGTGGTGCACTTCCAGCTCAAGCTGAGTCTCGGTCAACTTGGCCAGACCAGTATCTAGGTCGGAACTCTCGCCTCGCCCCACCAACTTGCGTATGAACACAGAGAGATCCTCAGCCAGTCGAAGCTGCCTACCGCGGAGAGCCTTCTGAGCCTCGATGGTGAGAATCTGGACAGCGAGAGTTTTTGCCTCCGCGATCAGTCGTCGTTCGACGTCTCGAATCTCAACCTCAACAGCGGCGACTTCGGCGGCGCTCACGGACTTCTCCCAACGGAGCCGGCCGGCCAATGGAAATGCCTGGTTGAAGCCCACACTTCCTTGCAATTCCCGACTGTAAGGATCCGTCGTGTAGTCCGTGATGAGCTTGGGATTCTGCCATCGGCCCGACTGCTTGAATCTGCCATTGGCTTCCGCCAACAAATACCGAGCCGCCCTAAGTCGTGGATTGTGACGCCTGACCAAGTCGGCAATCTGAACCAATCCTGTTCTGTAGCTCCCACCTTGCGAAGCACCTCGAGATGATTCTTGAGGCGTGATCGGGAGCTCATCCGCACGGCCTGCAACCAACGTACAGACCAAAATATTTCCTAACAATAATCCTAAATTCACAGTTCTCTCCGTCCAATTCCATCAATACCTTTCTTCAGAGACTAAATGAAATTCAGCCTCTACCGAGTATGACCAGAACGGAAAGATTCAGATGAGAAGACGAATCGAGCCATACGACTCGTGGAAGGCAAGGAGGGCCCAAGGAGGGCCCCGGTTATCAATGGTGGAATGAACGGAACTCCATGATTGAGGCAGCAGAAAGTGAGGTCGCGGAAAATCCAGCTCCACCGGAAGAAAGTCAGTGTTTACCGTGGACAACAACGATGTGAGATCATCCAGCTCGAGCTCGAGATCGACACAGTCACCACAAGATTCCTCGTGATTGTGACAGTGGCCAAAATGAGACGGATGTGACACTTCATCAAGATGATCGTGATGACCATGATCATCGGAATCCGAGGAGGTCGAGGCCGCCTCGCAGGAGCTGCCACTTCCCGTTTCAATCGCAAAGTGCCCACCCTCGCCAATACAAAGGAGTGTGATCGGCCCGCCGAAAACGGCAAACGGCAAGAATGCCAGGCAGATCATAATTGCAATGACGGGGCTCCGATTCACACTACTACCTCTAGATTCAAGCCCTCAAAAATTCAACCTATAAAATTGCCTTCCACCAACTCACCACCTTGAACCCGCCGTCCGATCACTACCGGAGCCAATGATTGCATTCACAAGTCTCACAGCTAGAATTCGCCCATGCACCGTCTCTGCTTAGGATTCTTCTTGCTGCTGAGTCTCTCAGTACAAGCAAAACCCGCGAATCCCCACATCATCGTCATTTATACAGACGACCAAGGCTACGGGGATGTTAGCTGTCTCAACCCGCAAGCAAAGTTCCAGACCCCCAATCTCGATCGTCTCGCCCGCGAAGGAATGATCTTCACAGATGGTCATTCCCCTGACACCGTTTGCACGCCCTCACGCTACGGTCTACTGACGGGGCGCTACAGCTGGCGGACAGAGCTCAAACGTGGCGTATTCGGCGCTGAACGTCCCTGCCTGATCCCAGATGACCGCGTTACGCTGGCGTCTCTTCTTCGTCAGCAAGGTTACCACACCGGCATGGTTGGAAAATGGCACCTCGGAATGGATTTCCCCAACGAACGCGCCAACCGCGACTGGTCACAGCCGGTGAAAGACATGCCTTTAGACAAGGGCTTCGATTACTTCTTCGGCATTCCAGCATCGCTAAACTACGGCGTTCTTGCGTGGTTTGAAGGTCGCTATGCCAAGGTTCCCCCAACCCAATACACCCAAAAGAAGCCCAATCAGATCGCGTTTTCGGATTACCGAATCAAGCCCCCCTACGACCCCGAGACCGATAGGCTCGCTCCGGCAAATCCAAAAACCGGGCAAATCAAGGGAAAGTTGGAGATCGCACCAGATTTTGTAGATTCCGAGTGCCTCACTCGCTTCACCGACAAAGCCATCACCTGGATTCGCAATCACCAGACAGGATCTAAGAAAGACAAGCCCTTCTTTCTCTATCTCTCCTACACCTCTCCTCACAAACCCGTGATTCCATTGGAACAATTTCGCGGGCAAGGAAAAGCCGGAGCCTACGGAGAGTTCGTGATCGAAACCGACTGGCACATTGGCCGGCTTCTTAAAACCCTCGACGACGCGGGAATCGCGGACAACACCCTGATCGTCTTCACCAGTGACAACGGCCCCGAAACCACATGGCGGCAACGCAAGAAAACATACGATCATTCTAGTTCCCACATCTATCGGGAAGGCAAGCGATCCATCTACGAAGGAGGCCACCGAGTGCCGTTCCTCGTCCGGTGGCCCGCCAAGGTCAAAGCTGGATCGATCTGGAACGAGCCCGTATGCCAAACGGATCTTCTGGCAACCTTCGCCGAGTTATTACAGACCAAGCTCCCAGCCAATGCTGGCGAGGACAGCCACAGTTTTCTTGGCGCCTTGACCGGTCAAACTCATACCGAACAGCGCCCACCCATGATACACCATGGGATCTCCGGCCGCTTCGCCATTCGATCCGGCGACTGGAAGCTCGTCATGGAATCAAAGAAGGATTCTCGCGAGCTTTACAATCTCGCCGAGGATCCAAGTGAAATGAAAAACCTACTCGAACGGCAACCGGAAAGAGCCCAGCAGCTTCTCACCAAACTTAATCACATTATCACACAAGGTCGCTCTACACCCGGGTCCAAAAGCACGAACGATACACCTTTGTGGACTGATCTGGTCTGGCTGAAATAGGACACCTCAATACCACTAGCGAACTCTGTACTAATCCTTGTCGAAAAACTCCCTTGACCAAACGCGACAGTTGTCACACTTTAAATGTGACAACTGTCGCATATGAGCAAGCAATCATCCCGCATTCAAATCACCGATGCCGAGTGGGATATCCTTTCGGCTATTTGGAAACGTAATCCGATCGCCGCAAGCGAGATTCAAGCCTCCCTGAGCTCCGCCCGCAATTGGAGCTCAGGAACGGTTCGCACGCTTCTCGGTCGTCTGCAAAAAAAAGGGGCAATCGCAGCCCAGAAGGTGAGCCGACGCTTTCTCTACACTCCACTCGTCGAGCAGAGTGAGTGCGTCAAACATGAGAGTCGTTCCTTCATCGAGAAATTCCTCGGGGGCAGACCCTCCTCGATCGTTCTCGACATCGTACGCGAGTCGGACTTGTCCAACGAGGACATCAAGGAGCTCCGAAGAATTCTGCGAGACAAAGAAAAGTAATCCTCAATCTCAATCCCTATGGAAGCTATCGAAACTCTCTTCCTGCTCAGCCTTCGAGCCTCGTGGCATGCCTCGATTCTAGCAGCAGTCATTCTCGGGCTGCAGTGGGTATTCAGAAGGCAACTCACGCCAAACTGGCGCTATGTCCTATGGTTCGCTTTTCTGATTCGCTTGGCGATCCCAATTACGCCGAGCAGTGACTTGAGCGTTCACAACTTTGCTCCCGTCCATCTTGAGTCCATTCAAGCAATTCCCGAACCCATCCAATCTTACCCTGCCCCCCTAGCAACCTCCCCCCTGAAAGAATCTCTACCATCGATTGACCGATCGACTGAAATCAGCCTCCAGTCTTCGACAATTACACAAACTGCTCTTCCTCCACAACAATCGGGAGAGGACTTATCCCCATTTCAGCCACCGACAGGCGTTCAACTCATCTCATTCATCTGGATCGTCACAGCTACAGCACTGACCCTAAGGTTGATCACACGGGCCTTCCTGTTCGATCGAAAGCTCACCAAGGGCTCACACCCTATTCCAAGTCAGTTAAAGGACAGTTTTCAGGCCACTAAAAAGACGCTTGGCCTCGAGAACCGTCCCATCGCACTCACTCTCAGCAATCACGTGAAGAGTCCCTGCCTCTTCGGGATCTTTCGGGCTCGACTGATCCTTCCACCTTCCATTGTCCAGGATTTGGGCAAGGTCGAGCTTGAGTGCGTCCTGCTGCATGAACTTGTTCACTACCAGCGGCGCGACATCTGGCTCAGTTGGATCATGAGTTTCTTACAGTGCCTTCACTGGTTCAATCCGTTCGTATGGTTCGCAATGCATCGAATTCGTGCCGACCGCGAAATGGCAACGGACGCTGGTGTGCTCCTCCAAGCCAACGAGCATCAACAAGCCTGCTACGGAGAACTAATCATCAAACTCGTCGATCGCCTACGACGACCCTCAGAAATGCTACCAGGGGCAGTAACGATGGTCGAAAGCAAGCGCCAACTCCGAGGCCGAATTCGCGCCATCGCTCGATTCTCGCAAACGCATCGTGCTTCAACGATCGGACTGATGGTGACCTTCATTACTCTTCTGTCATTCCTGCTGGACGCCAGCCCAAAAGAAACGAACAACACTTCGAAAAACGATTCTTCAACCACCATGATCGTCGTGAACGTGATCGATGATACCAGCAAAGCCCCCATCGAGGGCAGCCGCGTTGAGGCGTCCCCCCTCATTCTGGCCGAAGAGTCCCAGGAATGGGCACCGGAAGGAGAGGCCTCGCACACCCAATTCACGGACTCTTCGGGTAAAGCGGTGTTCGAAAACATTCCCGCGCGAGCTAAGAAATACCGCTTCACTGCCTCTCACGACAAGTATGCAAAGATGTCCGTCGTCATCAACATGGAGACCTCCCCTCTTCCAGCCAAGGCAACAATCTTGATGAAGGAAGGCAACTATGTTTCTGGCGTCGTCCAGGATTCAAGCGGTCGCCCTATTGCAGACGTTGTCGTCACCGTTTATTTTAACGGCGGCTATGAACGCGGTGGCTCCAATCTGACAACCGACAGGAATGGCAGATGGCAATGCACGATCCTTCCTAAAGACATTAAAGTCGTCTCCGTCGGTTTCCAGCATCCAGATTACGCTCTTGAGCCGATTAAACCGGGGCCAAGCTACCCAATCGAGCCCACGGTAGTACTTAACGGACACACCGGACTGCCTCTTCGCCCCCGTCCCGACAGCCGCCAGAAGGGGCTGACACTCGCACACCTTCCGAACCGAAGCGACCGAACCACGCTCGTCCCTGGGAGCCCATTGCGCGGCCATGTGGTCAACCAGTCCGGAATCGCAATTACGAATGCCGTCGTCACTATCAACAACTTCCGACAAGGCGAATACCTAAGAACCGATTCTGAAGGTGCTTTCGTATCAGAAAACACCTACATCGGAGAGATCACAGGCAGCCTCAAGGCAAAAGGCTACGCCCCTCAGGGCTTTTCGATAGAGATCAAACCGAACACGCCGAACCAGCGCTTCACACTATCCCCCGGACATTCCATTCGGTTTCGATTCATTTCATCCAAAGGAGATCCAATCGAGGGTGTGAGAATTCATCCCGAGCGAACAAACGACTTCCGAATCGGAGGCAGCATGCAGTACTTACGCTCCGATGCGAATGGCTTCCTGGAATGGAAGAATGCTCCCAACAAACCCGTTACATTCTCGTTCTTGTCGCAAGACTGCTACCCCACTCCAGAACGCACCTTGTCACCGGGCGAAACCGTTCATGAAATCAGACTGAACAAAAAGCTGAATGTCACCTTGAATGCAACCGATACCGACGGCAATCCGATCCCATCCTTCCGCGTGTTGCGGGGAACAAAAAAGCGCAACTATGCCAACTGGGATCCAGACAGTTCGTTTTCCGGCCGAAAAGGATGGGCAACATTTTCGGACCCGATGACGGTATATTATCCTTCAGATCAAGAATGGCCTTCTTACGTCTTCCGGGTCGAAGCTGAAGGCTACTCATCAGTGGTCACCCGCCCTGTTAGTATCACAGAGGAGGAGTTAACTCTCGCGGTCAAACTGGTACCGAGCGAAATTCTACGCCGCACCCTCGTTGATGTTTCCGGCAAGCCTCTTGCGGATCGGACACTCTGGCTCCTTGATCCCGGCACATACTACTCGGTTTCGATTGCCTCGCTTTCGCTGAATCAGGGGAATGATCAGGGGAATGCCGAGGAAATTACTACCGATGAAAAGGGAGAGTTTACCGTCCCCAATCGGCCCCGCGTGCACTCTATTTTGGGGCTCTTCGAAGAGGGTTTTCTCCATCACCCCCTGACCGATACACTTACCTATCGATTGACCACCTGGAGTACTCTATCCGGGACATGGCGGGAAGACGGTCGGGCCATGAAGGGAGTCAAGATGGGCTTCAACGCAAAACACCAGAGCAGCGAGGGCACCACGCCGTTCGTCACCCATTTTGTGGATACGACAACGACGGATTCGAAAGGACAGTTCTACTTTGCTCGAGTACCTGCGATGAACATCCGCGTTTGCCGCATCATCGAGTTGGAGAGGACGACAAACTACCAGTGGTTCAATACCATTGACCTTCACCCAGGAGCAGAGAAAATTGTCACCCTAAACCAACCCAAGCTTAGATCTCTGCAAGGAGTGGTTGAGATCCCCGAAGCAATCAAGTCGAGAACGGCTCCTGGTTATGTGATCGGCACTTTAGAGCCAGACATGCCAGGCATACGCGCGCTTCTCCAAACCAAATCTGAAACCTTAAATGAAGAAGAGTATCGGCTCTGGTATTTCGATTGGATTCAAACCGACGAAGGCAAGGCGCACATGGCCGCTAGAGAGAGAAGCCCGCACTACATCTCAGTCAATGGAAGGGGGATTATCGCGGCCCGTTCTATCTTTCCCGGCGAGTATCTCCTCTCATTCTCCTACGAGGGAACGAAGCTTGATCACCGGCGGAAACATCCACGCACAATTCTTGCAGAGGCCACCCTCCGACTCGAGATCACACCTGATTCTCCCGACATCATCGATTTGGGAAGAATCACACTGAAAGAATTCGTCCCCAATACAAAATAGGCTGTCCCGGATGAGCTGTAAGCCGAATTCTGTCTGCATTCCGAAGAACGGAGAGGATCATTTATCTTAGCGATCTTACCCGAAACCCAGCCTAGCCGAAGCTAGTCAATGAAGCGGATCACTTCGAGGTTCCCTATTCGATCTTGCTCCCGATGGGGTTTACCCTGCCTCGTTGATTACTCTTCGAGCGGTGGTCTCTTACTCCACCATTTCACCCTTACCTGAAAAACAGGCGGTATCTTTTCTGCGGCACTTTCCGTCGAGGCACCTCACGGTGTTCTCTCCCGCGTGTATCCTTGGCAATCCGAAGATCCCTCAGTTACGCGGCATCGCACCCTGTGGAGTTCGGACTTTCCTCCCTTGGCTCATGACCAAGAGCGACCCTCCACTCATCCGGGACGACGCGACCCTAGCGGACACCGTTCCCGAGTGCAAGTTACTCGGCTTCCACTCGCGTCGCTTTCAGTGTTCGCAAGACCTCGGTAATGGCGGAATGCCCAATCTGCTCGGCAAAGAATTCGTGGTCTGAAGGGTTCGGATGACCATCATCTGAAAAGCCTTTGATGCGATAATGAGACAGATCAAGCGGACGATTCTTCAAGTCATACAAGGAGGCCACCACTGAAGGTGGCCACTTTTCGCCCGGCAGCAGGATCAGAAAGAACTGGGCTCCATTGGCGTCACACAGGCGCTGCAATTCATGAACCAGCACCTGCGTGAGCATTCGCTCTCTCGCAGTCACTTCTTTAGAAGCTGGCTTCGCGTCGTCGATGCCCACAAGCCCCTGGTATACCAACTTCCCTGATTCCAGTTCAAAATGTGGATGTTTTCGGCCGAAGGGTGTAATGCTTCTTATCCAAACTTCATTGATATAGTTCCGAATGATATGCGCATTCAGTAACGGATAGATCACAACGTCCGGTGCTTCATCGTTCTCAAAAAGCTCCTTCAGTGTCAGATAAGCGTGGGCCGTCCCGTATCCTGAAACTGAGCGATTCACCACCGACCATTCAGGCCAATATTCACGAGCGAGGATCGATGCGAATGTTTCATCATCCTGAACACCGTGACCGAAAGTGTAGGATCCGCCAATGAAGGCAATCCGACCGACCGATTTTTCGGGTTGGGGAAGCACGCGATTCCCACTCTCATTTAATGTATAGTCAACCGAGAAATCCAACGCACGGTGATGACCAACCAGATCTGACTTATGTCGGTAGCCCAGGATAGGATCGTCCTCATAAATACCGATCGGATGGAGACGGCTGAGGCCGAATTGAATCGTCTTCTTCCCATATTCAACAATTGCCCAAGGGTCGGAACAGTGCACCTGGAAGAAGAACATCGAAAGCAGCCCCTCGCAAACGACCAGAACGGCGAAGCCAAGGATTAAGCTGAAGCAGAATCTCCGCAGGCGCGAGTTCATGGGACAAACATGGAAGGCCTCAATTGAGATCCATCGCAGCTAACAAAACCTCGCCTCCATGCTTCTCGCGAAATCCCCATCAAGTCGAAACTACCACTGGGTTCCAAACAGAGGCACGCCCGTCATGTCTGCCGTCTTCACGTCGTGCGCCCCACGCCGCCCCGGCCGCGGCCCCGAATAGGCTTTCAAGGGATCGGTGTAGCCGTATTGCTTTCCAGCGAATGGATTGAAGAGATTCAACACAAAATACTTCGGTAGTTTTCGGTTCGAACGTCCAAACAAAGACGGAACGATGCGAGAAACAACCCCCTGTTTCTTCCACGAATCCAGTTCCTGGGGCTCTACCAGAATTTCTGACAAAGCCTTGTGTTCTTCATTAAATGGAGTTTCTGCAGACAACATCAAAGCCTTGGATGGTGATCCAGCTTCTGGCTTAGAAACTTTTGCATCTTCTGCAGATAACGATAGACCCGAAAGCCCAAGACAGAGCACTGCGGACAGACAACGAGAGAACAACAATAATTTCACAACATTCTCCGGAGTTTACAACTTAGCCCCAAGATTCAATACAACAACAGCATCAAGCCCAAGGATTCTCCAAAGTCTAGGAACTCTGGAGATGGTAATCCAGCCTAAATGAACGGCTGTTCCCTTGCCCAACCAGGTCTGCTCCCCGATGTCAGGACGGCGCTACTGATTGCAGGCGTCGTAAAACTCGGCGAACTGGTCCCGCTCTTCGGTGTCGCGAATCTTCATGGCAGCGCGTGGATGCTGATTCAAGAGGCCCGTCACCCCATAAGGCACTAGAGGCCCCCACTCCACTTGCTTGCGAATGTCGAGTAGGTAGTCCTGAAGTAGTTTGAGCACGGGCCGTAGGCGGAACTTTGGATTACGAAGAAATCCGATCAATAACTCCATGGGACAGTTTCCCGCCCCGCGCCCGAGACCATACATCGTGGCATCAATCCGATTGGCTCCCTGAATGATCGCTTCAATCGTATTCGCGAAAGCAAGCTGCTGGTTGTTGTGAGTGTGGATTCCCACTTCCTTGCCCGCGCTCTGGGCCGCTTTGAGATACTTCTTCACTAAGTAGCGAACCTGCTCGTAGTAGAGTGCCCCATAGCTGTCGACCACAACAATTGTTTCCACCGGGGTTGCCACCAAGGCCTCCAAAGCTTGATCGATTTCATTGTCCGCAACTGTGGATATGGCCATGATATTGCAGGTGGTTTCATAGCCTTTGTCGTGAGCATCCTTGATCATCTCAATAGCCGCAGGAATCTGGTGCACGTAGCAGGCCACTCGAATACAATCGAGCACGCTGTCTTTCTTGGGGAGAATGTCCGTCTTGTAGTCCGTCTTACCGGCATCGGCCATCGCGGTCAGCTTCAGCGGCCCCTCGTTGTCCCCAACAATGCGGCGCATATGATCTTCATCACAGAACTTCCAATCGCCGAACTCATCTCTAGAAAACAGCTTCTTCGACGCCTTGTAGCCTAACTCCATATAATCGATACCCGACTCGATGCAGGTATCATAGACCGCCTTCACGAATTGATCCTCGAACTTATGGCTATTGATCAGGCCGCCGTCGCGAACCGTGCAGTCCAGCACTTTGATTTCAGGGCGAAAGGTTACCCAGGGAGCAGATGTTGTCATGTTGATCGACTTTCAATTGAGAGGTGCGAGGCACCCGAGTGAAAGGACAAACACTCTGCGTCTCAGGGTCCGAAAGTCAAGCCCTGGGCAAGCCCGGTCAAGCGCCCTTACCCAATGAACTCAAGCCCTCATGTTCCCCTCGAACGGCCTTGCCATTCCAGGTTCTCCTGTTAGAACAGACTTGCGCCTTGAGAGATAACGAATTAATCGGGAAGCCTCACGTAGGTTTGCCGCGAACCGAGCTCTCATCATGCGCCAACAAACCATTCGTGTTATGAGCAAAGTTAGACTTCTCGTAGGAACCAAGAAAGGAGCCTTTATCCTCACTGCGGACGAAAAGCGGGAACAGTGGGACGTCAATGGGCCCTTATTCGCCGGATGGGAAATCTTCCACATGAAGGGTTCCCCCCTAAATCCCAATCGCATTTACGCCTCTCAGTCGACCGATTGGTTCGGGCAGATCATTCAACGTTCGGATGACGGAGGGCAGACGTGGTCGCCTCCGGGAACACCCACCGACGACGTGGCTGGCTCCGAGAGTACCCCCGGGGGCAAGAGCAACCTCTTTCAATACGCCGGTGAAGTCGGCACTCACAAATGGTTCGACAATTCTCAGCATCCCTGGGAGTTCAAACGAGTCTGGCATTTGGAACCTTCCTTGAGCGACCCTGATACTGTCTTTGCGGGCGTTGAGGATGCCGCGATCTTTAAATCAACGGACGGAGGCATAAGTTGGAACGAACTTCCCGGCCTCCGCCAAGCCAAAGGTCACCTTTGGCAACCCGGCGCCGGAGGGATGGCTCTCCACACCATCCTTCTCGACCCTAAGGACCCGCAACGGATCTTCGTCGCCGTCTCTGCCGCCGGCGCCTTCCGAACGGATGACGGAGGTCAAAGCTGGAAACCCATCAATCAGGGCCTCCGCTCTGCCATGGAACTTCCCGACCCGGACGCCGAGGTCGGCCATTGCGTCCACCGCATCGCATTGCATCCCTCCCGTCCCGATGTTCTCTTTATGCAGAAACACTGGGATATCATGCGTAGCGACAACGCTGGGGATCGTTGGACGGAGATCAGCGGCAACCTTCCAAGCGACTTTGGCTTCCCCATCGACGTTCATGCCCACGAACCAGAGACCATCTACGTCATTCCGATCAAGAGCGACTCAGAACACTTCCCGCCCGATGGAAAGCTTCGAGTTTACCGCAGTCGCACTGGTGGCAACGAATGGGAACCGCTCACGAATGGCCTCCCCCAGGAGCATTGCTATGTCAACGTCCTCCGGGATGCCATGGCGGTTGATCAGCTCGACTCCTGTGGCGTTTATTTTGGGACTACCGGGGGCCAAGTATACGCCTCGTCTGACAGCGGTGACTCGTGGAAGCCAATCGTCAGGGACCTTCCGCCCGTCTACTCGGTTGAAACACAAACTCTGGCATAATTCGGCATGATCCGAGTCATTCTCCCTCAACATCTCCGCACCCTGGCCGGTATCGAGGGAGAACTTCAACTCAAACTCCCAGAGCCCGTCACCCTGGGGGCGACGCTGGATCAAATCGAAGCAAAGTATCCCATGCTGAGAGGAACCATTCGAGATCCCATCAGCGAACAACGCCGCCCCTTCGTTCGCTTCTTCGCCTGCAAAGAAGACCTCTCCGAAAATCCTCCAGAGACCGTCCTCCCCGAGGCAATCCACCAAGGAACTGAGCCCTTCATGATCATCGGCGCCATGGCCGGGGGATGAGCAGGATTTTGACATTGGAAATTCCGGCTGTTTAGCGGATGATTCTGAAATCACAACCATGTCTCGACGCATCCTCATCGGCTTGTTCGGAGTCCTAAGCTGCCTCCCCTTGTGGGCAGAGTCTCCCAAAGGCTTGCTCAAGGCTTTCGAATCTCACTGTGTGAAATGCCACGGAGAGAACGGAAAGACCAAAGGAAAAGTCAATCTGCTCGAATTCACGAGCCCAACCGCGCTTCTAAAGGATCCGGATCTTCTCAACACGTTAATCGACGTCATCGATTTCAATGAGATGCCACCGGAAGACGAGCCCCCGTTGCCCCTCACCGTGCGCTCCGATGTTCTCAGCGCTCTCAAACACCTCCGTGTTCAACTCAACGCGGGCAAAACAACACCAGCACGCACCCCGATTCGCCGCATGAACCGCTTCCAATACAACAACGCGGTGGTGGACCTCTTCGACCTGCAATGCACGGTTTTCACTCTTCCCGAAAGAATGATGCGTGAACACCGAGGCTACTTCAAACCCGAGACCGGTAAGATGGCAGAAACAGTTTCAGTCGGGAGCCGCCCACTCGGGAAGTCACAGCTCATCGAGCCAAGACTGAATGGAGTGGCTGCCTTTCCGCAGGACTTGAGGGCCGAACACGGTTTCGACAATCGCGCCGACCATCTGTCACTTTCACCTCTCTTGATGGAATCTTTTTTGAAGTTGGGGCAATCTATTACAGAGAGCCCTGACTTCGGACCAAAGAACGTCGGCATCTGGACTACTTTTTTTGAATCTCCGAACGGGACGAAGGACCTGCAACAAGTCATCCGGCAACGTCTTAGACCATTTCTCTTTCGCGCCTTCCGTCGTCCCATAGGGCCTCCCTTACTACGGCGCTACTCCGAATTCGCCCAAAAACAGATTGAGGCAGGAGCCTCGTTCACGACCGCAATGAAGGCGGTAGCCGCAGCGGTCCTAGCTTCACCACGTTTTCTCTACCTCTTTGATCAGAACACTGAAACGTCCAAGCCCGACGAAGTGGATGACTTCGAACTCGCTTCACGCCTCGCATTTTTCCTCTGGGGCAGCATTCCGGATCAGGAGCTCCTTGAAACCGCGGCGGCGGGCGAGCTCAAGAACCCCAAGGTCCTCGACGCGCAGTTCGAGCGCATGCTCAAAGACCACAAACTCAAGCGATTCTGTGATAGCTTCCCCAGCCAATGGCTCCAACTCGAACGCATCATCTCATCCGTTCCCAACGAGGAAAAATTCCCTGACTTTTACTTCCTGAAATACCGGGACAGCATGCACATGATGCTTGAACCCTTGTTACTATTCGAAACCGTACTGATCGAGAATCTACCCATTACCCAGTTTATTCACTCGGATTTCACCTATCGATCCGTTCTCCTCCAAGAAGCCTACGGAGAACTCAGCAATCTCCCGGAGTCTCCGAAACGCAAAGGCAACGCCGTCGGAGCCCTGAGCTTTCACCGCTATCCGGTGGAGGATCCTCGGAATGGAGGCTTGATCACAAATGCCGCGGTGATGACGATGACCTCCGGGCCAGAGCGAACCCAACCTATCACCCGGGGGGCTTGGATCGCCGGGGTCATCTTCAACAATCCCCCGGAGCCACCGCCCGCAGATGTGCCACCGCTGGGCGAAAAACCTTCGCAGGGTGAAGAGCACCTCACCTTGCGCGAGCGGCTTTCCCTCCACCGAGAACGTTCTGACTGCCGAGGGTGCCACGAGCAAATCGATCCTCTGGGATTCGCCCTCGAGAATTATGACCCCATCGGAAATTGGCGTCAGCAATACGAGAATGGGCGCGAGATCGACCCTTCCGGCTCTCTATTCCGCAAGCACGCTTTCCAAGATATAGAGGAATTCAAAGAGTCGATTCTGTTCGAGAAGGACCGCTTCACCCGCGGCTTCGCGGGCCACCTTCTCTCGTTCGCATTGGCGAGGGCCCTCACACCGCAAGACGAAATCGCTCTCGACCAAATCACCGCAGCCACCATCGACTCCGACTACCGAATTCAGGATCTACTCAAACAGATCGTCCACAGCGACCCTTTCCAACAGAAAGCGACTCGCCGCCTTCCAGCCCAGGCCAGCAACGCAAACTAACAAAGAGGGGAGTCCATCTACACAGTGTTCGGGCGGCATTTTACCGACCTCAGCTAGCCGCCAAATGAACGTGCAATTTCCTGAATCCCAACTAGACTCCGTATTCAAGACCTGATGAAAACCACGAGACGAACATTCCTTCGCGGACTCGGCGGAGCCGCTCTGGCGCTCCCCTGGATGGAGAGTCTTGCAACGGTCAGAGGTCCCAAGATCCGGCAACGGATGGCTCACTTTTACGTTCCCATCGGTGTCGTGCGTCGGGGCTTCTTCCCAGGCGAAGCGGACCACGTGATTCCGAAGGGGAATCTTGGGAACGTGATGGCCTCATTGGGAGAACAAGATCCCAACTTCAAGGTCACGCCACTCGAAGAACTTACCCCCACGATGCAGCCTCTGGCTCCATTCAGGGATAAGGTGAATCTCATCACCGGTATGGACCGCACCTTCCAGAATGGCACTGATGTCCATGCCCAGTGCGCATGTTGCTACTTGAGTAGCGCCGAGCCCTACTCCATTGCGAATTCAGCCTGGCCCCTGGATCGGACACTCGACCACGTTGTTGCCGATCAAATCGGCACAGAAACCCCCTTCCCCACGCTGGAATTCAGTTGTAACACTCACAAAGACAACAAAGAATCGATCTACTTCGATAATGTCTCTTGGTACGGCACCGGTCATCTCGCGCCATCGATTCGAGATCCACGGAAAATGTACCGACGTCTTTTTTCCACTCAAGAGAACAAACGCTACCGAGACATCACAGATCTCGTCCTTGAAGATGCTCGCTCCATGAAACGCAGTCTGGGCTACAACGATGCCCAGAAATTTAACGAGTACTTTGATTCCATCCGCACCATCGAAACCCAAATGGAACGTCTCGAGGCCATGCGCGCCGAACTCTCGAAAGTGAATTTCGATGAACCTTCTGACGCCTACCTCCCCCGCGGAGAGTTCATTCGACTGATGGGAGATCTTATGGTGGTCGCGTTGCAAACGGGTCTGACCAACGTCGCCACGTTCATGGTGGGCCCCGAACGCTGGGACACTCCCTACCTATTCGACGGCCTCTTCGACAAACCAAGAAGCCACCACGGCATGTCGCACAATCAAACAAAGATGATTGATGACCTGCTTGAGGTAGACCGCTTCCACATGGAGCAATATGTTTATCTCATTGATAAAATGAACTCCATCCAAGAGGCGGATGGTTCAAGCCTTCTGGACAACACGCTCTTCACCTACGGCTCTGGCCTTGGGGACGGTTCAACACATCAGTACAACGATCTGCCAATCATTGTGGCAGGCTCCGGCGGCGGCCAGTTCCAAACAGGCCAACACATCAATATGCCGGAGGGCACCCCACTCGCTAACCTCTGGCTCACTCAAGCGAACGCGCTTGGTCTAGGGCTAGAGCGCTTTGCCGATAGCACAGGGGAGATCAGCGCGGTCAAAAAAAGCTAGCCTGAGACCAATCCAGATCATCAATGCATGACTCTACCGAGCTGAGCAGTTGTTGTCCCAGTCGAACCCACCGCAAGACGATGAGATTCTTGATCGCTCTCTTGCTAAGCTGCCTTTGCCTCAAAAGCAGCGGCGCCGTTCGCCCCAATATTCTTTATATCCTTGCCGACGATTTGGGCTACAGCGATCTCGGTTGTTTTGGCGGAGAGATTGACACACCCCAATTGGATTCACTGGCGGCCGGCGGCATCCGCCTCACCCAGTTCTATAACACTGGACGTTGTTGCCCTTCCCGCGCAGCCCTCTTGACGGGCCAGTACCCCCACCGGGTCGGACTCGGGCACATGACGACCAACGACCTGGGTCAACCTGGCTACCGCGGCGTCGTTTCTCCTGAGGCTGTAACCATCGCACAGGCCCTGAAGCCAGCAGGGTATCGCAGCTTCATATCCGGTAAGTGGCATCTTGGCACACCCGACCCGACACAGCACGGATTTGAAGAGTTTTACGGAACCTTGGTGAGCGCCAAACGCTTCTTTGATCCCTCACATTTGATTCGCCTCCCCGCTGACCGCCAGAGGCGCAGCTATTCAAAAGAGTCCTTCTACGCAACCGATGCGGTGACTGACCACGCTCTCGATTTCCTCAAGCTGGCTCGACAAACCCCGAAGCAACCTTGGTTTCTCTACCTCGCATACAATGCGCCTCACTTCCCCCTTCACGCTCCTCAAAAGGAAATCGAAAAGTATGCCGATCGCTATCACGAGGGCTGGGACAAACTCAGAGCTGAGCGACTTAATCGCATGAAAAAAATGGGCGTCGTGCAGGCGAACACCACCCTCAGCGCTCGGTCACACTGGCGGAACTACGGCGAAACGAAAACAGGCACCAATCCAGCTTGGAACACACTCGCCTCCGATCGCCGTGCCGACCTGGCTCGCCGAATGGCCATCTATGCGGCAATGGTCGATCGACTCGACCAACAAATCGGTCGTGTCTTTGCTGACTTGAAGGCAGCTGGAGAATGGGAAAACACTCTAATCATTTTCACCTCAGATAATGGCGCTTGTTTCGAATGGGATCCCTTCGGATTCGACATCGTTTCTAGCAACCAGAATATTCTTCATCGAGGGCCGGACCTTGAGAAAATGGGGAGCGCGGGCACCTTCCACAGCGTGGGTTCTGGATGGGCCAATGCCTCCAACACACCGTGGCGACTCTACAAACATTTCAACCACGAAGGTGGTATCGCCTCTCCAGGCATCATGCACTGGCCCGCGGGGATTTCAGCCAAGCCGGGATCTCTCTGGCATCGTCCTGCACACATCATCGACCTTCTTCCCACTGCCTTGGCCGCGGCTCAGACGGGCTACCGAGGAGCCCTTTCATTGCCGGGAAAAGACTTAGTCCAACAACTCTCAGATCCCAACGAAGTCCGTACGCTCTTTTTTGAACATCAAGGAAACCGCGCCGTTCGCCGTGGAAATTGGAAACTAGTTGCCTTGGATGACCAGGCTTGGGAACTCTACGACATCACCAAAGATCGCACCGAGATGAACAATCTATCGTCGCGACACCCAGAACTCGTCAAGGAGCTTTCCGCAGCTTGGCAACGATGGGGAAAAGCAAACTTCGTCACGCCGCTCCCCCGCGATTTGGGCGTCAAGTATCTCAAGCCAGATTGACCGACTCCGCCAGCTCAAGGTCAAACGGCGCGTCATCTGTCAGCTTTAAGCCCCTGTCTTCAACTCCACGATGTCGTGGGTGGCAGATTCTTTCTGCCCGGCTGGACTCACTCGCACATAGCGAGCCCGATCGCGAAGCTCGGACAGATTCTTCGCTCCCAAGTAGCCCATACCGGCTTGAATCCCCCCGATCAACTGACCAAGAACCTTATCCGCTGGACCAGCGACTTCCTTCAACGCCTCGACTCCTTCAGCAGAAACCTTCCGGGTCGTGTCTTTCGCGCTGTGCCCATACCGCGCAGCCGACCCCGACTTCATCGCCGCCAGGCTCCCCATACCACGGTATTGCTTATACAGTTTCCCACTGATCTCTAGGATTTCCCCTGGAGCCTCAGCACATCCTGCCAGCAACCCTCCGCATAAGACAGCATCCGCTAGAGTAAGCGCTTTGACAATATCACCCGACTTCGTGATTCCTCCATCAGCCAAGATGGAAACGCCCTTTTTCGCAGCCGCCTGACCAGCGATGTAAAGCGCGGTCATCTGAGGAATGCCAACGCCAGCCACGACTCGAGTCGTGCAGATGCTCCCCGGTCCCTGACCTATTTTGATTGAACTCGCCCCACAACCGACAAGGTAATCCACCCCAGCTCCGCTCGTCACGTTCCCAGCGATGATCGGCAAGCTCGGGAAAATCTCCCGAATCAAGCGGACAGTTTCTCCCACACCCTTGGTGTGACCATGCGCCGTGGAAACGGCAACAGCATCCACTCCTCGTTCCACCAACTCACCCACATGCCCCGTGATGCGATCCCGATCTAATTCACCAAACGCGTTCCGCGTAGCCGAAACAGCTGCCCCGCAGATCAGACGAAACTTCGAATCCCGCGCAGGTTTGAACTGTGCTTTGCGCTCTTGGGTGATGCGATCTACATCGGACAGGGTGAAAAGCCCGGCAAGCCGATCATTACTATCTACCACCATGAGTTTGTCGATTCTCGGATGGTCAGCAAAGAACTGGTCCGCCCGGGAGATCGGATCATTTCCGAGCTCACTCTCCGTCAGCGTGAAAACCTCATCCCTCGGTGTCAAAGCTTCGGCGACCGAGCGTCCTGCGTAGCGCGGTCGGACCACATTACCGGGTAGTAAACCGATCAGTTTCCCTTGATCGTCAACAACCGGGAACGTTCGGAATGTGAAACCTTTGCGGTCAATCAGCTCCAGAACATCGCCAATCACCTCGTTGGGTTGCACTTTGATGGGGTCCTGAATGAGGCCATGAACGTGATTCTTAACGCGGGAGACCTCTCGCAACTGATCCCGTTCCGTCATGTTGTAGTGAATCAAGCCCAATCCGCCGTTATGAGCCATGGCGATCGCCATACGCGATTCCGTAACGGTATCCATATCGGCCGAAACGATGGGTAGGTGCAACTCAAGACCCTCTGCCAACTTCGTCTCCAATTGCGTATCCCGAGGAAGGATCTCTGAATACAGCGTTGCCAGGGACAAATCGTCGTAGGTGAGGGCACAGTCCTTGTTAGCCGCGAAGAAGTCTTTGGCCTGAAGATAGAACTCGCGATCGAGTGAATTCGGTGCGTGGTCGACTGCCATGCGTAAGCTTGCCAAAGCGTCGACGCGGCTGACAAGAAGGAATTAGACGTGACCTGTATTTTTCACTGGTACGACAAGAAAGGCGCCAGGAATTCATTTTCAAATCCTCCATTCTCGGTCAAGCTCCCCCATGCCCCTCGATCGAAGAACCTTCCTAAAAGGGCTTGGTGGAAGCTTAGCCCTCCCCCTCCTTGAGGCTCACGCCGGTTTACCCCAAGTAGCCCCGACCCGATTCCTGGTGGTTGGCAACCCGCTAGGCATGCATCCGGAGAACTTTTTCCCCACCGAATTCGGCCCCCTGAATTCGCTTCCCACAACGCTCCAATCTCTCGAATGGTTAAAGGATCGAATCACCGTTCTGTCACACACTGATCACGGAATGGTGAGTGGGCACGGGCGCGAAATCTCTTTTCTGAATGGCATTCTTCCGGCCCAATCCGGGGCGTATCCCGAAAAAAACCTCTCGATTGATCAATTTTTCGCTCGCCGCGTGGGCAGCCAAGTTCGCTTTCCGTCCATCCACGCCGCTCTCGAGCGAGGGATCCGGATGAGTTGGAACGCGAACGGTGTCGAACTGAAGCCCTTCACCGATCCGCAAAAGCTCTTCGATCACCTCTTCCTAAATCTATCCGCTGAAGGAAAAAAGCGGAGACGAGATCTCCTCGAACGAAACGGGAGCATTCTGGATACTGTCCGACCACAGCTCTCGCATATCAAGGGTCGGGTCAGTCAAACGGACCTCGAACGGCTCGATCACTACGAGACTTCCATCCGCGAGCTGGAGGGCAGCTTCGCTGACCGCGCTCAATGGCTTGATCGAGACAAGCCGACTTTCGATATCTCAGAACATTTCAACCAATTCGAAGTCACCGTCGAAAACCGCTACAACGCCATTTTCGACATGATCGCCTACGCCTTCCAAACGGATCTTACGCGGGTGGCGACCGTTGCGTTTCCTAACGAACTCAAATACACCGATGTCAAGGGAGTCACCCGGGGCTACCATGCCTGCACGCACAACGGCAAGAAAGCCGAGGTCATCGCGGAGCTCGTCGCCATCGAATCCTTTCAGATTGCCCAACTCTCCCGTTTGCTCAAGAAACTCGACGCGATTCAAGAACCGAACACAAACGGAACCATGCTCGACAATACGATCGTTCTCTTCGGAAGCGGCATGGGCTACGGTGGCACTCACTCCAATCGAAATCTTCCTATTCTCGTCGCCGGCGGTGGCTTCAAGCATCGGGGACACGTCGACACCCAGGACGCTTCAGGCCGAAATATGCCTCTCAGCAATCTCTTCGTTCGCTTTATTCAGCGCTTCGGACTCGAAACCGAAACCTTCAACACGAGCACCGGAAGCTTCGACCTTGCCCATGCCTAAACACTGGCTTTCCATTCTGGCAGCAGGCGTCTTGATCGCAGGCAACTCGATCCTGGCTTCCCCCCAACTTCTCGAGAAACATTGTTCTAAGTGTCACAACGAAGAGAAACACAAAGGGGATTTCGTTCTCACCCAGCTCGGATCGATGCCCGCGTCCGATAACTTCGAGCTCTGGTCGACCAGTCTCGACTACCTCTCGTCTGGTGAAATGCCTCCTCCTGAGAATAGTTCGATCTCCGATGAAGATCGAACGCTGCTCATCAAATTCTTCAAAGACGGAGTTCAATCCCACTCGGTCACAGCAGACGCGGCACATCAGCCAAGACCTCGGCGACTCAACAATCGGGAATTCGCCAACACTGTCAGTCACGCATTGCTCATTGAGCATGCTGGCAGCCATCATCCAACCGCGAACCTTCTTGGGGATACCCTGCAGAACGGATTCGATACATCCGGAGAAGCCTTGGGAATGAGTGAGTTTCATCTCGATGAATACCTCACCAGCGTCCGCGGCATTCTCGATGCGGTGATCCTCTCCCCAACTAGACCTCCGACGCAAGACTACCAGATCAGTACCGACCGACTCCGAATGACCAGCCTTTCGCAAAGGCGTCGAGCGGAGCGCTGCAATCGAACCCCCACAAGCATCGACTTTCTCGACATCCGACTCCGAGTCTACTTTGAGAACTTTAAAGTCGTTCCCCACAGCGGACGCTATCAACTGAAGATCCGAGCAACTGGGATCGACCGAGCACACTATGACGCGAGCGAAACGGGCATCTACGACGACGACCCGATTCGCTTGCGCGTTCATCTGGGCAACCAGATTCGAGACTTCGACCTTCCCGACAACGAAGTCCTTGAGATTGAGCTGGACGAATGGTTAGCCGAGGGGACTCGCATTGAGCTTTCCTATCCGACTGATGGACTCCGACTCAGAGGCAATGGCAACTTCAAGTTTCAATACGCCATCGCGCATGATCACCTCAAAAAGCACGATCCTGAACGCTACCAGAACGTGATTAATCGGGAGATCCCGCGAGCACCCGCCCGCACAGCCAAGAACCCGGGTCATTGGAGCCACTGGACCGACGAGTGGGAGGGGCCAAGACCCAGAATTTTCAACGCTGAGATTAAAGGTCCCATCTACGAAGCGTGGCCGCCCAAACGCCAAACGGCACTCCTCGGCGAGTCTCCGCGTGTGAGCGATGCCGCGAGGATCTTACAACCGATCGCCGAGCGAGCATGGCGACGGGATGTCTCCCGTGATGAGCTCCAACCGATCGTCCAGCTCGTACGATCTCAAGCAGAGAAACTCGGCACCGTTCAGGCTCTCAAAGAAGGGATCGTTGCGATTCTTATCTCACCGGCTTTTCTCATGCTCCATTCACCCGATCTTTCCGTCGCCGAAAGATTCGCGGAGAAGTGGAGCTACTTTCTCAAGAGCAGCCCCCCGAAGGTCTCGTTTCGCAAGCAGGTAGCAAGCGGCCAGTTCGAAGAATTTCACCAAGTCCGAGACGAAGTTTACCGTCTGTTTCGACAAGCTGAAGTCGAAGCCTTTCTCGACGCCTTCCCTCGAGCCTGGCTCGAACTAAACCGCATCAACTTCATGGCTCCCGACCCAGATCACTTTCCCCTGTACGATCGCAAGCGCCTGAGTGAAGACATGGTCGCCGAAGCCCTCCACTTCTTCCGCCACGTCATCGCCAACAATCTCCCCCTGAGCGAGTTTCTCGAAGCGGACTACTCCTTCGTGAACGCGGACCTCGCCAAGGTGTACGGACTGAGCGACGTTCCTGCCGACTCGAAGCTGCGACGCTATCAGTTCACCGATGGCCGGCGAGGCGGTCTCCTGGGAATGGGTGCCTTTCTCACGCTCACCGCCGATAGCCTGACCACCTCCCCCATTCATCGAGCCGTCTACGTCATGGAAAATCTCCTGGGAATCCACCCGTCCCCGCCGCCTCCCAACGTTGAAATTCAAGAGCCCGATGTCCGCCAAGCGAGAACCATCAAGGAAATCCTTTCCCAACACACTGCTGACTCAAACTGTGCCACATGCCACAGAGGCATTGATCCCTATGGTTACGCCTTTGAAAACTTTGACCCTATCGGAGCTTGGCGAGACCACTACAAACGGCCTGGAACCACCGCGCCGTCCCGAGCCGCTCGACAGCGGCACAAACGCAACAATCTAGAGAGAATCGCTCAGGGCCTTGCGGTTCTCCCCGCTCCCTGGGAGGGGAAAACGATGGCGATCGATTCCAGCGCCCGCTTCCGCAACGGAGACGCTTATCAGGGAATTCGAGAATACCGCGAACTGATGCAATCAGATGTCAACCGCCGGCGCTTCGTTCGCAGCTTCATTTCCAAGCTTCTGACTTACGCTAACGGCGATGCAGATCATTCAACGGCACTCGTGAACGCCATCCTCAAACGATCCGAGGCGCACGATTTTAGAATCCTCGATACCATTGCCGCTGTCATCCACAGCCCAAGCTTCCGAAACTGATCCCAAGAAGGAAAAACATGAGACCTTTCAGGATTCCCCACACATAACCCCTCACTCGATCCTGCCGAACGAACTCGTTTCCGAAACCCGCAATTGCCCAGAAAAATCAAAGCTATGCACTCGATTCGCCACCTTCTACTCCTCGTCGCTGCGAGCCTTTTGATTGGTTCAGTCTCCCTGCCCCCGACGCTTTTGGCAGCCTCATCCACTCATGCCGGCTCGCGCCCAAACATTCTGTGGATCATGATCGAAGATTGGGGCCCCGATCTTTCCTGCTATGGAACCAAAGGCATCCATACGCCTCATGTAGACAAATTGGCGGAGGAAGGAATTCGCTACGAGTTCGCTTTCACGACTTCGCCGGTTTGCTCGACATCGCGCTCCGCTATGATGACCGGATTCCACCAAAACCACATCGGAGCCCATCAACATCGGACACACAACAAACAGCCTCTCCCTCATGGTATCCGTCCCATCCCGCAACTCCTCGCCGAGGCCGGCTATTTCACCTGCCTCATGAGCCGTAAAACAGACTGCAACTTCAGTGACGCGAGCCGAAAGGAACTCTTCATGGGATCCGATTGGAAAGAGCGCGATCCTAAGCAACCCTTCTTCGCGCGCATCACCTTCCCCGGAACTCACCGGTCTTGGAAACGTGATCCACAACGGCCTATCGATATCAAGGACGTCGAAATTCCTCCCTACTATCCGGACACCCCGTTTGTCCGGCGGGATTGGGCCAACGGGCTGGAGCAGATGCAACTGGTTGATCGACAAGTCGGCGCCTTGCTCAAACGATTAGAGGATGAAGGATTGAGCGAAAACACGTTGGTCTTTTTTCTCGGGGATCACGGCCGCTGCCACATCCGGGGCAAGCAGTTCCTCTACGACGGAGGCATCCGGATCCCGATGATCATGCGCTGGCCCGCGCAAATCCCGGGCGGAAAAGTCAGCCAAGAGTTAGTCATGTCTCTTGACGTCTGCCAAACCATCCTAAAGGTCGCCGGAGTCAAAGCACCCGTCCCCTTGCATGGACTCGACCTTCTTGGTTCCAAACTGAGTGACCGGAAGTATCTATTCTCGGCACGGGACAAAATGGATGAGACTCACGATTCGATGCGAGCGATTCGCTCGAAGGACCACAAGCTGATTCTCAATCTCATGCCCGAGCGAGCCTGGCTGCAATACAATCGCTACAAGGAAAGCGCCTACCCCGTTCTCGCCGAGATGAGTATTCTTTTTCAAGAAGGTCAACTCACTCCCGCGCAAGCCCGCTTCTTTGCACCAACCAAACCCGAGATCGAGCTCTTCGACCTCAAACAAGATCCCCACGAAATCCACAACCTTGCAGACGATCCTGCTTACGCAGCAGTGAAAGAGACCCTTCTCTCCAAGCTCCAGAACTGGCGAGAAAACGTCATTCAAGACCAAGGCGTTTCCCCCATCTTCAGGGCCGAAGGAGCCTTCCCTGAAGCGCGCCCTTTCCCCACCACTGCTCAGTGGGTCAATGAGAACGCCAAGAGCTACGATTTTAACACTCTGGGTTGGCCCAGTTGGTATCCAACCCGAACCCTATCTGAATGGAAGAAGGTTCGTGAAATCTGGCAACCCTATGTGTTCCGATCCCCCGACCAGAATGCTCCCCGCCCCGTAATTCCGCACACAAAGAAACGTAAATAGTGATCCGGCTCTGACGTTCTCTGGGAAACCTTGTGTGAGGCCCCCTTTCATCCCGGACACCCCCATCGGATACAACAACTCACTGCCCTCGGAACTTTGACTCAGGCCCGATGCAGAGCCCTCACGGCTCTCGTCAACTCGGATCGAGATGAGTAGATCACACCATGCTCGTTCATGAATGTGCTCCCGGGCTGATTCAATCGCAGCGGCGAGCCATGAATATCGGTTGCAGCCTGCCCCCATTCCTGTAGCAGACAAGACGAAGCAGCAAAATCCCAGTAAGAGCCGCCTCCCGGCTCCAGCTTGGGCAGCTTGAAATAAACAGCTGATGCGTGCTGAGTGACCCAGGCAGCATTTAGGGCTGCTCCGGCGAAATCAATGATTCGAAGCCCACGACAGCCGCTCTCACCAGCGATCGCTTCCATTCGCTCTCTGAGCTCCTGGTAATTGGGAAGACTTTGCATGCTCCGATCCATAATCCAACATAAGGGATCCTCCGGCGAGCGTGTGAGAGACTCGATCGACAAGCCATTATTGAAAGCGCCTTTCCCATCCTGTGCATGAAACAAATCACCTGAAACCGGATCGAAAATTGCCCCGATGACCGCCATGCCATCCCGCCTCACTAGCGCAATCGAGACCGAATAACCGGAATGCCCTTTCACAAAAGAAAGCGTGCCATCCAACGGATCCACACACCAAAAATAGTCCCGCTCCAATCGGCTCGAGTTGTCCTCGCTCTCTTCCGCAAGCAGCCCCAGGTCATATCGGTCCATTGAAGGTCGAAGCCGTTCCAGAATCAAATCCTGACTCGCTCGATCCACTTCGGTGACCACATGGGAAGCCGGTGTGCTTCCCTGGTCCTTAGACTGAACGTGAAATTCTTCGAGGCGTTTAGCGTGGACGAACTCACCCGCTTCTTGAGCAACCGCTTGCGCAAGACCAGCCAGATCGTTCATAGTTTCCTCCGACAGCTTCATCCGAATCTTTCAATCACTCGGCGACTGATTTTCTCGCTGTACGAATTGAGCTTCCAATGTCCTGGACACCAACCCTTGAGAAAGCGATGAAAGTCGGCCCAGGCAACCGGGAAAAGATCCCGCCATTCCTGAACCACCTCGCCCCCCGGTAAATCAAGCTGCCGCTGCGCAATTTCTTCCAGCAAGCATTCAAAGTAAAAATCGAGCCACTCAGTCTCGTGCGCCTCGCAGGCCTCCTCGTCCAAGCAACTACCCAGAAAGTAAGCCACGTCCTTCATCCCGCAGCCTCCACCGACGTACTGAAAATCTAGCGCCGCCACCTCATCTCCAGATTCCGAGAAACAGAAGTTGGCGAGTTTGGCGTCTCCGTGCACAAAGGTTTGGAAACGGGCTGAATTCAGGGCCTGATCAATCGCACCAGCAGCTGCTCGAAGCGCTTCGTCATCCAAGGCGGCCAACTCGTCGGGCCGCGTGGCCAGATGCCAATAGGTTCCGGTCTCCCACAGCCCACTTGGTTGCTCCCCCAAGAATCGAGCGTGAAACGCCGCTAACCACTTCAAACAAGCTGCAATCTGAACTTTTCCCACCTTCGAATATCGTTCTGGAAAACCCGCAGCGTCTAAATCCTCCAACACCAGAAGAACTTCCTCTCCCTTCCGTTCAAACGCCAAGAACCCAGGGATGCGACACCGATCATCGCAACGTTTGCTCCAGCCTTGGTACCATTCCTTTTCCACCTGATAGGAGAATACCTTTCGCTCATGCGAGAGATCCGAGTTCCAACCTCGAGGGTGTTGTTGCTCGCCGGGCAAGCGCACCAACTTCACCACAACACTCCGGTGCGGGCTTCCGGTGAGATGAATCTTCACGATGTGCCCATAGCCACTCCAGAGTTCCTGGATGACCGTCCCGATTTCAAGAGCAGACGCTTGGGTCGTCGAGAGAATGACCGATTGAAATGTTTCGTTGAGGAGAGCGTTCAATTCACGTCCTAGATATGACGAGATGAAGTGAGACCTGCATCCGTTCAAGAATCGAGAAAAAACGCCATCAAAACGCAAGCGGGATGGGCTGGCCCATTTCCACCATACCTGTCGAACCGGGTTCAATTCGCCCGAACGCCCCAGCAACTCAAACCGGCACGCCAGCGCGCCTGAGGACACTCTCCCTAACTCGCGCCCCCCCCAAGTCTCTGCTTGCCGCCACCTCGATCCCCGATCAGAATCGACACGTTATGGCCCTAACTGAATCGATTCATCCAAGTGACTTTCTCCCCACCGAGGACGGCGCCTCTGCCGCCACAGTCCTTCCTTTCGACCGCCAGATTTCAACCCAGGAAGTCGAGACAGCAACCTTCGGCTTGGGCTGATTCTGGGGCCCCGATTCCGAGTTCGGAATCATCGAAGGTGTCCTGAGAACCCGAGTGGGGTATTGCGGCGGCAAGACGCCCCATCCGACTTACCAGTCTATCGGGGATCATACCGAAGCGATCTCAATCGACTACGATCCTCAGCAACTCAGCTATGAAGACCTGCTGAAACGGTTCTGGAGTTCTCACCCGTGCCAATCTCCCGTCTACAGTCTTCAGTATCGTCATGCGATCTTCACTCGCAACGATGCACAGAACGCAGCTGCCGAGAAGTCTCTTTCCCAGCAGGCGCGAAGCCTAGGGATCGAAGAGAGTGCCATTAGTACCGAAATTGTTTCTATCGATCAATTCACGCTAGCGGAGCGCTACCACCAAAACTATCGTCTCGCACCCCATGATCCGATTCGACAATTCCTCGAAGCCACCTATCCAGGAATCAAACCTTTTGCCGATTCAGGCGTGGCCACCCGACTCAATGCCTTCGTGGGTTACCCAAACCTAAAAGCACAGGCACTAATCCGAAAAGAGCTTGCCAGCTATGGACTCCCAAAGGATCTCGAGGATCAGATCAAGGACCGACTGCGCGATCTCGAACCAGGATCCGGCTCATAGTTTTCGAGTCTTCCCCAGGCCTTGCTAAAACAAGAACAAACACGAATTGACAGTAGCTTGATGAACCGACTTTTCGCTTTCCTCGCGATCCTGGCAGCCACACTCCAAACCCTGAACGGAGCCAGCCATCCGAACGTTCTTCTCATCTGCGTGGATGACCTGCGCCCCGAACTCAATTGCTTCGGAGTCAACTACATCAAGTCGCCGAACATCGACCGGCTTGCCAGTCAAGGCGTGTCGTTTCACAGCCACTACGTCCAAGCTCCAACTTGTGGGGCCTCCCGATTCACGCTCCTCACCGGGCGCTACGGTCCAGCCGGCAACGGCGCTCTGTTCGCCCGGGCCAAGGAAGTTGCTAAAGACTCCAGCGCCGTGCCGCCGTCGATGCCGGCTTGGTTTCGACAGCACGGATACACCACCGTGTCGGTCGGCAAAGTGAGCCATCATCCTGGTTCCCGTGGCGGAAAAGATTGGAACGAGGATGCCACCCCGGAGATGCCTCTCTCATGGGATCGTCACCTCCTCCCGGCGGGGGCTTGGCAACATCCTAGAGGTTGGATGCACGGATTGGCCAACGGCGAGATTCGTAAGAACGCAAAAGACATGGACGTCTTTCAAGCCATCACCGGACCAGATTCAATCTATCCCGATGGTGTGAGCACGGATGAAGCGCTTCGCCAGCTCGATCAACTGGCTGGTGAAGCGAACCAAAAACCCTTTTTTCTCGCCTTTGGTATTCTCCGCCCTCACCTCCCCTTCGGCGCTCCGGCAAAGTATCTCGAACCCTACTTGGGACAAACCCTTCCCCCAACACCTCATCCTGAAAAGCCCAAAGGAAAAACCACCTGGCACGGGTCCGGAGAATTCATGAAGTACAATCGCTGGGGGCGCAATCCGAACACTGATGCTGCCTTCGCGCAGGAGGTTCGTCGCCACTACGCCGCCTGCGTGACATTCGCCGATGCCCAAGTGGGCCGAATCTTGGCGCGACTCGACAAGCATGGTTTACGAGACAACACGATCGTCGTCCTTTGGGGCGATCACGGCTGGCACCTGGGCGAGCACGCGATCTGGGGGAAACACGCTCTGTTTGAGGAATCCCTCCGCTCGCCTCTGATCATCAGCGCCCCTAAAATGGCGAGATCAGGAAAGGCAAACGACGACATTGTTGAGACCCTCGACATCTTTCCAACGCTGGCTGAATTAGCCAACATTCCCGCCCCCAAATTCGTTCACGGCGAATCCCTCAAACCGCTGTTGGACTCCCCTCGCCCGGCGCCAGGAAACACCGCTTTGAGCTACGCCGGAAAAGCAGAGACGATCCGAACCAAGACGCATCGATTGATTCGGCATCAAGACGGCCACCTTGAGCTCTACGATCACCGGACACGGGAGGGCGAAACTCGCAACATCGCAGGCGATTACACCAAGCTTGCGCAAGTCCTTGCGAAGCAGCTTTCCGCAAGGCTTGCCCTGCGTGAAAAGGACTAAAACCTAGGCAGTCACTTCTGTCATCCGACGTCGATACTCCGTCGGATTCATCTGTCGCATCCGCTTAAAAGTTCGGTTGAATCCCGCGATACTTCCAAAGCCACATTGGAAGGCAACGTCCGTCACACTTAAGTTTCCATCAAACAAGAGCTGACACGCGTGACTGATTCGGCGATCGATCACAAAGTCCTGAAACGTCCGCCCGGTGTGCGTCCGGAAGAAACGACTGAAGCCGTTCGGCGTGAGATGAATCAAAGACGCTGCCGTGTCTCGATCAATGGGACCGTCGATGTGTTCATCGATGTACTCAAACACCCGCTTGAGCCGCTCCAAATGAAGGTCTGCCTCGGTGGGTTGATACCCGGGACTGCATATGGGCACGAGATCTTCTGACACCGAGAGACAGTGAAGGATCTCAAGCAAATCGAGCACACGTTCGAAGCCTTCTCGTCGGCTCGCTCGCTGAACCAACTTCGTCACTTGCTTCTGCGTCTTCCCTCGTATCAGCAGGCCCTGCACCGCTCGCGCCAGGAGCAAACGGATTTCCCTCATCTCCGCCTGTTTCAAGAAGTCGACTCCAGCGAAATCATCTTCGAAGTGAATGACCGTCGCCCGCACCTTGGAGCGCCCAGCGGACTGGTAATGCCAGACGTGCGGCAAGTTTGCGCCCAGCAAACTTAACTCGCCGGTCTCGATCGGCCGAATGCTATCACCGATCACCCTCTGCCCTGACCCCGCTTCCACAAGACTCAACTGGCACTCGCGATGAAAATGCCAAGAACATCCTGACAAGGCACCCCGAATCGAAGTCACCCGCACCGACGAGCTCGCCGAAGGATAAGCGACCGCAAGCGGTGGTTTGAGTCGATCACTGGATGCAGGCATGTGCGTAGTCGAATACCGTCATACTCTGTTCCGCGCAAGCAGGAACTCCAGCTAGAGGATGAGCCGAACTCATTGGGCAATCTCCCGTCAAATCTGGGTTACAAATAGCGTAGCCAGCATTTCGATTCGTCTGCTAGGGTTCTCTCATGACCCCGAAACAATGGATCACTCTTGTAGGAACGCTTTGTCTCACCTCGATCAACAGCCCCCTGACGGCGGAAGAAAGCTCTTTTGAATCCCTCTTCAACGGAAAAGACCTGACTGGCTGGGATGGCCTCTCTCAGTTTTGGTCCGTGGAGAATGGCGCCATCGTCGGGCAGACATCTGAATCGAACCAACCCAAAGATAAGAAGAACACTTTCCTCATCTACCGCGGCGATTCCTTCGATGATTTCGAACTCCGCTTCGACTACAAAGTGGAGGGCTTCAATTCTGGGGTTCAATACCGCAGCACCGACGAAGGCGATTACCACGTCAATGGACTGCAGGCTGATTTCGAAGCTCAATGGCACGGGGGCAACGTCGACAAGTTCTCCGGAATGTTCTTCGAAGAAAACGGTCGAATGTTCATGGGCCAGCGAGGCGATGTGGTGATCGTCCGGGCCAACGCTGAGAACCCCAAGAAACCCAAGATCGAGAAAATCGCTTCTGTGGGCGATCCTGCCGAACTGGAGAAAGCGATCCACCGCGACGGCTGGAATCAATACACTGTCGTCGCCAACGGCAATCAATTCACTCACATTATCAACCAAAGAGTGATGAGTATTGGCATCGACGAAGACGACATCAATTCCCGCAAGTCAGGCATCTTGGCCTTCCAACTGCACAGCGGCAAGCCGATGAAGATTCAGATGAAGAACATTCGCATCCGAAGAATCAAGTAACCCCATCGTCTTACTCAAGATTCAATCCTCCCACTGACCATGCTTCGATTCGCTGCACTCATTCTCAGCGCTCAAATTGCCCTGAGCGCTGCCGCACCACTTCCGCTAGGACAGGCCTCCAAGACAGGCTTCCACGCGGACCGGCTCAAACAAGTCGATCAGCTCGTGAAACGCTACGTCGACGAAGAGAAGCACGCTGGTGTTTCCTACCTTGTAATTCGAAAGGGCAAGATCGTTGCACAGCAAGGCTACGGCACGGTGAACGTGGACACATCGCAATCGATTCGTCCCGACACCATCTTCCGGATCTACTCTATGAGTAAAGTACTCACGTCAGTCGCTGCCTTGCAGCTGGTTGAATCCGGCGACCTCAATCTTAACGCGGATATCTCTCAGTGGCTCCCAGAACTGAAGGCACTCAACGTCATGACCGATGACGGACTGCAACCGGCTTCTAGTCCGATCACGGTCCGCATGCTGCTCAATCATACCGCCGGATTTACCTACGATTTCTTCGAAGGAAGCCCCGTTCATGATCGATACAAGCAGGCTGATCTCTGGAATTCCGAATCCCTCAACGAGTTCATTCAGAAGGTCTCTGCCCTCCCCCTTCTATCCGAGCCCGGAAAGGAGTTCCACTACGGGATTGGCCTTGATGTGATGGGAGCTCTCATCGAACGCGTGTTCGGTGAAACGTTCCCCGACTACCTTCGCAAACACATCACGCAACCGCTCAGGATGTCCGACACGGGATTCTCCGTGCCCGACACAAAACGCAAACGCTTGGCGACGATCCATCAACAATCTGCCAGCGGCTCCCTCGAGACCACCGCCCCAATCCTCGGCGCCTATGCCGAAGCCGGGCGTGGAATTCCGAGCGGCGGGGGCGGCTTGTTTTCCACCATTGGAGACTATGCTCGATTTGCTCAAATGCTCCTCAATAAAGGACACCTTGATGGCGTGCAGATCCTGGGACGAAAAACTATCGAACTCGCCCTCGAGAACTCTCTGACAGAAACCGAAACGCCCTACAATGAGTTCAGCCCCGCTGATGGCTGGGGCTTACTCGGAGCTGTTCGTCTGGATGTAGGAAAAAGTCAGGAGTTGGGATCCGAAGGCATGTTCTACTGGAGCGGGGCTGCCACCACTCACTTCTTCGTCGATCCCAAAGAAGAACTGATCGGACTCGTGTTCAGCCAGCATATCCCCTTCGATCAGCACAATCTCTTCAGCCCGTTCCGCAACACCATCTATCAAGCCTTGCGATGATGAGGAGACTGGATTGCGAAAGCCCACGGGGCGGAGACGGTTGCAACCCGCTATCATCTCTTAATTCACTTGCCCGCGAGAACGGAATGACCTTCTTGAATTACGTTCTCACAACGGGCCTGGCAGCGGGCATTCTTATCTCTAGTCCAGTACCAGTAGCGGCAGCGACCGTCGCTCCATCATGGACACATCCACCTCATCAGCAGCGGGAAGGCCAGTTCTGGCGCACTCATTGGTACGATCGTGATGCCTTTGCTCCGCGACTGGGCTTCACACGGCGTGCCCGCATCAATGCAGCCAACGCTGTGCTCGATCCTCGCTGGGGAGTTCGTACGGAAACGCGTGAGAACGGGCTCCTCCTCATCGAGTCAGAGGAAGACCTCTTCCAGGTTGAAGCCGCTGAGCTCTACGCCGAACTCTGGGGCGGTCATCCCGGCACCGCCAACAAACGGGTCACGATTAATGGTCGCCACACCTACACCCTGAACCGAACGGGCACCGAGGCCGCCCACTGCACATATACCTATCCCAGTATCCCACTCGAAATCACCGACCTCGTGAAGGGGTTCAATGCGGTGCAATGGAACGTGGAACCTGGCACTACGTTCTGGGGGCACGCCATGGTCGATCAAGCCGCTCTCCGCTTCGCCTTGACGAACAGTCATCCCGACCTGGTCGAGCGAAAACTCGATACTCTCAATGCCCAGGTCCGGGCTCGAGTTCGAGCCCGTGAAGAGAGGATTGATTTGAGGCTCACCGGCGATTCGCTTCCTCTCGATCAAATCGCGAGCGTTACGTACCAAGCCCACTACCGTGGCTATGACGAAAACGGCAACCTCCACCACGAGGATTGGCACGGCTTCACGCAAGATCGCCGCCCCCTCGGATTTCTCGCCACCAGCGAAGAGGCTCCGTTCAACGCGAGTTGGGACACCCGAATGATTCCCGCCCAAAAGAACGTCGCCATCCGCGCCTTGGTCTCCTTCAAGAGTTTGCCCGACACGGTGTATCTCACCGCTGCCACGACCGGATTGTCCATTCCGGACCGACGTGATGTGGCCGTTCATCTCTATCGTCCTATTGATCTGCCAGAAAGTTTTTGGTCGCGGGCCAACAACGCCAAGACTTGCACCTTCGTGATCGATGAACCTGCTGCAGCCATCGAGCAAGCCACCCTTTTTGTGAAGACCTGGACGGGCGGTCCTGGTGAAGTAAAAGACTACTTCACTCTGAACGGCACCCACTTTCCCGTTGCCGAAGGACACGAGCACGAGATTCAATTCAATCAAATCCCGGTTGACCCCAGCATTCTTCGGCAAGGTCGCAACACGATCCGTCTGCTATCCGATACTGAACATCATGGTATTGAAATCATTTACCCCGGCCCCGCACTCATGGTTCGAGTCCGCCTGTAACGCAATGCATACTCATTCGACCAGAAATCGGCTCTCTCGGTCGCTCGCACTCCTCCTGAGCACCATCAGTCTCAGCTTCGTGGGCAATGCCCAACTGGCGGCGGCAGAAGTTCCAAGCGGATTCGAAGTGACGACTGTTCTCGACCAGATCAATACGGCGACCGCGTTCACCTTCACTCCGGATGGACGAATCCTGATTCTCGATCAAACGGGCAAGATTCTCGTCGTCAAGGATGGCGAGCTCCTTTCCCAGCCCATGCTCACGGTTGAAGTAGATGCCTACTGGGAACGAGGTCTGATCGGACTAGCCCTCCACCCGGAATTCCCCGACACGCCTCACCTCTTCATCAACCACACCCCTGGCAAACCCTACACCCGGCACCGAATCAGCCGCTTTACCGTCGAGGGTGACACGGTGCTGCCCGGCTCCGAGAAAGTCCTCTTCGAAGGAGATGATCAGAGTCAACTCGGAGGCAACGTCCCCCACGGCCACCAGGGCGGCCCCATGCGATTTGGTCCCGATCGAAAACTCTATATCGCGCTCGGAGAACAGACCGCAGGGAAGCCTTCGCAGTCCATCAAGTCACTACTGGGAAAGATTCTGCGCATCAACCCTGACGGATCGATCCCGACCGATAATCCGTTCTACGAACAGACCACTGGAAAGTATCGGGCAATCTGGGCGACCGGCATTCGCAATCCCTACGGGCTCGCCTTCCATCCCATTACGGAAGATCTCTACGAGAACGACGTCGGACAATCCGCCTGGGAAGAGATCAATATTATACGCCGAGGCGCCAACTATGGCTGGCCGGAGGCCGAAGGTTTGTCAGACAATCCAGATTTCACCAACCCCGTCTACGCTTATCCACCCGTCATCGGACGATCCATCACCGGCGGGACTTTCTACACAGGCGGGAGTCAGCCGTTCCCTAAGAAATATCATCACCAGTATTTCTTCCTAGACTTCATGAACCACTGGATCCGAATCCTCGACCCCGAGAATCCAAACCACAGCAAGCTTTTCGGAAAGAACTTCAACGGACCCGTTGATCTCCAGACCGGCCCAGACGGAGCGCTTTACGTCCTTAATCGCGGCACGATTTGGCGAGACAACAAGCGGCACGTCGACAATGCCGGATCACTGCAACGGATCCGCTACATCGGTGATCGGAGCGGTTCAGGAGAAGAAGAATCCGAGTTCGTTTTCCCACCGGACCTCGCTTCAGCCGACGTCTTCAAAGACTTAGCTAGCCTTGAGCCGTTCGACAGTTTTCATTCTTTCCAGCTCAACCAGCCTCGCTGGCGACCGCAAGTCGCGATGAAGCTTTGGATTCGGGTTCCCAAGAATCAAAAGATTGAACCTGCCCCCAACGAGATCTGGCGATTTCCCAAAGGAACGACAATCATCCAACACTTCGAGTCCGATACGGGGAGCCCCTTGGAAACCCACCTCTTCTGGGCAAGCGACTCCTCTTGCTTCCGCGCCGCCGCCTACCGCTGGCAAAGTGATGCACCCAAAGTGCCCCGGGTCGACGATAGCGAGATCATCTCTCATGGTAGCGACGAACGCTTCTGGTTTTCCCCCGGCTACGAGGAGTGTCTCAATCTCAACACCAGCGTCACAGGCTTCGTCCTAGAACTCACCACTCGCCAACTCAACCGCGATCAACCCGACGGCACCAATCAGCTGGAGCAATGGAGAAAGCGTGGTTGGTTCTCCGAGACGACGAATATTGAAAGCCTTGTTTCGAGTAAGAAGCTCGTCGCCCTCAAAGATCCCGAAGCCAGCCTCGAAGCAAAGATCCACTCTTACCTCGACGCGAACTGCGCCGCCTGTCATTACCCGGGCGGGCCTTCGAGAGGCGGATTCGATGCGCGGTTCCAAACGCCGATGGCTGAAAAGAATCTGCTGAACACACCCCTTCTTGCCGGAGATCTGGGAATCAAAGGCGCCCGGATGGTTGTTCCTGGTGCGCCAGACAGATCAATCCTGTATCAACGAGTCCACCGCAAAGATTTTTTCCGTATGCCTCCGGTCGTCCTCAACAACGATCGATCGCCCGTGGCTGATATTCTTAAGAAGTGGATCGAATCCATTGCTCCCTAAGGTGTTCACTATGCTCAGACTAGGCCCCCGCTCCATCGCAACTGCACTCCTCAGCGTTCTTGTCGCGAGCCCGCTCCCCGCCGTCGAGATTTCCGAAACCAGCTACGAAGGGCGAGCTCAGTTTCAGATTCGAACAGAAACGGCGCTCTGGTTCTTTGATCGGGCAGGTGGAGGCTTTTCCCGATTGATCGATGCGGATGGCCGAGACTGGATCAACTTCAGCAAGAACCCACTCAAACAGTATCCAGAGTCCGCTGCTGCGGGCTACCGTGGCGTTCCCAATCTCCTCTTCGGCGGCGCCAATCCCGATGCGGGCGGAGGCCATCCGGGATTCGATCAGTGCGAGACGGTCCAGGTCGACGGGTCCACGCTTCGCACGACCACCAAGTCTGGCAAGTGGGAATGGTCCTGGCACTTCACCGAGCAGCACGCGACCTTCACCATGGAGAAGATCGATCCGAAGTACCCCTGGTGGTTCCTTTACGAAGGGCCCATCGCAGGGTCTTTCGATCCCAAGAGGAAATTCTGGGCGACAGACAACATCAGCCCCTCCACCGACATTCCCAGTAACGGGAGCCAGCTTTTCGGGCAATGGCGCTGGGTCTATTTTGGCGACCAGCAAACCCCTCGCGTTCTGTTCCTGAAGCAACATCAAGCAGATGACCTGCCGGACACGCTCTGGTATTTGGGGAGTAGCGACGGGGGTTCTGCGAAGGCCAAAGATGGAATGATGGTCTTCGGATTCGGTCGTGGCCCCAAGACGAAGCCACAGTTTAGGAGCGACGGCGTTTCCATCACCGTTGGATTCCTTCCGACTCAGCCAGCAGGTCGACGATCCATTGAACACGAAAAACTCCGCAATCAAATCGAAAGTCTTTCAACTGAAACAGCAGCCGAACCGAAACAGCGAAGCGAGATACATTTTTGGTATGGACCAAGACAGACCTTCGGCAACTTGGGACGGCCCCAGCGATGGATCAATATCCATGGCACGATCACCTCACCAGGAAATCTGAAATCCCTCACCTATCAACTGGACCAACACTCCCAACAGTCACTCTCATGGGGCTCCGATCTCCATCGCCTCGCGCTCGCTGGCGACTTCAACATCGAAGTCCCCTACGAAGGTCTTGTTTCCGGCAAACACCAGGTCCAAATCGAAGCACGCTACCAGGATGGCACTCGTGAGGCCCAAGAAATGATATTTGAGCTGAAGCCTGAGATCCAATGGACACTCCCCTACAAGGTGGATTTTAGCCAAGCAGAGAAAATCCAAGACGCGGTCCAAGTGGTGGACGGACACTGGCGCCTCACGAAGACGGGCATTCGCACCGAGCAACGCTGGTATGATCGGGTTCTATCGATGGGCGACACAACCTGGACCAACTACGAGGCTAAGATTCGTCTCACCCTGCATGACTTCACCCCTTCACAACGCAGCGCACCAACCTACGGCGTGACCCACTTCGGGGTGGCTTTGCGCTGGCGGGGACACACAGCGGATGGAAGACAGCCAAGCCGACGCTGGTATCCACTTGGAGCCCAAGGCGAATTCCTAATCAAGAACGACCTCAGCCAAAACCAATGGCGCATCCTTCACAATGGCGGCCTGGGCTGGCGACCAGCCTATGGGGAGACCCGACACAGCATCCAACTGGGCAAGCCATTCTGGGTTCGGGCTCAAGTCCAGACACTTTCGAACAGACGATCCCGCTACCGTTTCAAGCAATGGAACGAAGACCAGCCAGAACCCAACGAGTGGTCCGTCGAAAGCACAGAAGCCCCTGAATCAGATCACCCGTCAGGCGCTCTCTGCCTCGTCCCCCACAACACGGATGTGACCATCCACCAGGTCCAAGTCACTCCGATCCGATAGATCTGATTCCCATCCCGGTCTTCTAGCTCTCACTCGGTACAAAGATCTTAGAGCGAAGATCGGATTTCTCCTCCGTCACTTCGCTCGGAACGACAATCATCGAGCGAAGGTCAGGCTTCGACTCTTCAACCATCTCACTCGGAATGACAATTTGCGCCTTGAGGTCCTTTTCCTCTACAGGTGCCTCGCTCGGCACAACAATCATGGATCGGAGATCCTTATTCGAATGATCCGGCAACTCGCTCGGGATGATAATCTGAGGCTTCAGACTTTCCTCTCGAACCGGCGTCTCACTAGGCACAATGATCGAGGCTCGCAACTGGCCCGAAGGAATGGCCGATGACGCAACTTCTTTTTTTTCTCCTGTCGTCGCCTCGACCGCCGCACTCTTGGGACTACTTGTCCGACAGCCCACGGCGAGCAATACAACCAACAATCCAACCCAACCTATTTTCTTCATAAAGCAGAATTCCTTTCCCTCACAGCCAATTCCAGTCGAGATCCATCAGCCAAATCTCACGTGACACTCGCGTCGTTGCCGATCGATCTTTTCCAACCATTCAGTCGCCTGGTCGAGGTCCCGATTCCGGAGATGAACGAGGAATGTTTCAAGTAGTCCCACCATGCTGAGAGCCCTTAACCTATACTGCGCCAACACTGTCGCTCTCTCCGCCTGAGGCAGGTCACACCATGCCTCAGGCACAATCGCAACGCTTTCCTTTTGCAGTGCTAGCAGCGATGAGGCCTCCCGTTCAGTCAGTTCATCGATTGTGCCATTCCCAACTTGACGAAACAATCGATTGAGATGGACTTCCATCGAAGCCATATGCCCCGCCAGCGAGCTTCCGTTGACTGTCTTCCGGCAATCATTCGAGCTCGAATCTGGCGTAGCACACCCTAGGACGAACAAGCACAACAAGGTGGAGAATACGATTCTTCTACCACTTCTTGTAGGGAAGAAACTTTCCATTCATCGTCACCTTCACACGATCACCCTTCGGATCCTCAACCTTATCCACATCCAGGGTGAAATCGATTGCACTCATGATCCCATCACCGAACTTCTCATGAATTACAGCCTTCAAGCTTTCACCGTAAACGTAGGCGATCTCGAAGAACCGATAGATCAAAGGATCCTTAGCAACGGTTTCAACGCCCACTGCTTTCATGGGATACTCCTGGAGGCAAGCCACGACATCCTCTCCCAAACCCAAAAACTCGGCCGTTTTTTCCGCCGATTCCGCTTCAAGGCTGTTCTGCCCCAAACAAGCAGAAACCACAAACACCTCAGCCAAACCAGCCGCTTCAGCAATGGCGGCCCAGCTCAGTCCTTTTTCCTTTTTGGCCACAATGATGGCCTCCGTCATCTCCAATTTTGTCATCATTATCTTCGTATTCTCCTTCTAACATTGGGCAGCCATCGCTGCCGTGAGATTTGCGCTCTCGGAGACCCCTGGTCTGACTTCCTGAGGATAGACCAATTCTCCATTCACCGTACCTTGCTGAGTCGGGGATTCGTTATCGGAGTCTTGCTCGCTTAGTTCTTGCGAACGACGCACAAGGAAATCCACCAAGTGATTGCGAATCGCATAGTACTGGGGCTCGTGAATGATCGCAGCGCGGTCCCGAGGCCGCGGAAGATCGACCACCACAGACTCCGCAATGCGCGCGCGCGGCCCATTGGTCATCAACAAAATTCGATCAGACAGCAGGATGGCTTCATCGACGTCATGGGTAATCATGAACACGGTCTGATTCGTTTGACTCCAGATCCGAACTAACTCGTCCTGAATCACGCCGCGAGTCAACGCATCAAGAGCCCCGAAAGGTTCATCCATGAGAAGAAGCTCGGACTTGATCGCAAAGGCCCGCGCAATGCCAACCCGCTGACGCATCCCACCAGAGAGTTGGTAAGGCCGTCGATCCACTGATTTGTCGAGGCCGACCAGACTGAGAAACTTCAGACTGTGGGCTTCCACTTCCTCCTTCGACCATTCGGGCCAACGTGCCTTTACGGCAAACTCCACGTTCTTGAGCGCGGAGCGCCACGGCAACAAGCTGTGATTCTGAAAGACAACAGCTCGATCAAGCCCCGGTGACTCAATCACTCGATTTCCAAGAAAACAGGCTCCTGCAGAGGCTTTATCAAGGCCCGCGAAAACGTTCAGGATAGTTGACTTCCCACATCCCGAATGCCCGATACAAGTAACGAACTCTCCTTTTCGAATCCCAACATTCAATTGGTCGAAGACAACATAGTCCTCTCCTCCACGCTTCTCGCTCGGGAACGATTTCCCCAACAACTCAGTTCGAACATAGTATTCCATACTGGTCTCCCCCCTACTCTTTATAATCTGTCATCCGAATGAATTGGCCGATGAAGAAGTCGAGCAACAGTCCGACAATGCCGATCACGAAAATGGCGAAAATCATGCTCGCCAAGTTGAGCCCATTCCATTCATTCCAAACGAAGTAACCCATCCCAATACCGCCTATCACCATCTCCGCCGCCACGATGACCAGCCAGGCGATCCCAATGGATATACGCATCCCGGTGAAGATTGTGGGGGCTGCGGCTGGAAGGATCACTTGGAACGCCGTTTGCAATGGCGAAAGCTCCAGTGTTCTAGCGATGTTGATGTAGTCCCGCTTCACACTCGCGACACCGAAAGCCGTATTGATAAGCATCGGCCAAACCGAGCAAACCAGGATCACAAAGATAGAGGCCTGCTCCGAATCCTTGATGATGTACAATGCCACCGGCAGCCAGGCTAGCGGGGAGATCGGTTTTAGAATCTGAATAAAGGGAGCCAGGGCCAGGTTGACCATGGGAGACATTCCCACGAGGAAACCACAAGGCACTGCAATGATAAGCGCTAAGAGAAAACCTGCCCCTACACGCAAGAGAGAGTACTTCAACTGAATCCCTATCCCCTTGTCATTCGGCCCCTTATCATAGAAGGGATGACGAATCTGTTCGTAGGCTTCATCCCACACGAGCGACGGTGACGGAAACCCAGTCTTTGCCTCCTCCGCTGCACCGCCGGTAGTGAACCCAAAGGCCTCAATCCCACCGGCTGCATCAATATCCGCAAGACTCAATCCCAAGCCTGCGATTTGGCTAATCTGATCAAATGTAAGCCCCTTCTGTGAGTAGACTTCAGCGTCTCCTCGAGACATACCGCTGCTCTCGAGCTGCGTCATCTGACTTTCGGAGAGCACGTTTTCGTCCGCAGCCACGCGACGCTCAGACGTCAGCAGGTGCCAAACAAACAGAAAAACTAGAAACAAGAGCACAGAAAGACTGGCCGCACGAAGTCGAAAATAGAAACTCATAGCGATAGCGGTAGCGAGGGGAGTAATGGAGGCTCACGATACCTCCGGGTAAGATCGTGAGCCTCCCGTCCGTTGCCTAGTCCCACCCCGGAAAGGCTGGGCGTTGTCGAGGAACTAACTTCGTTTGATGTCGAAGCTATCGATGTAATCGATCACTTTGGCAGGATCGAATTCTTTTCCGTAAACATCATATACCGGGTACTTAGAAGCCGGAATATCACTCCACTTGACGTTGCGATTCTTGTCACTCATCGACTGCATCGCTTTACCCGCTTCCGTCGACATGAAGATGTCATCCGAGACTGTCTTGAAGTCGATATCCTTCTGGATATAGCCCCATCGCTTCATCTGGGAAAGAATCCATACTCCCATCGACTGGGCTGGATAAGGCATGAAAGAGATTCGATCAGGCACCTTCTTGATGTTTCCAAGCCCATCCGGAAAGACACCCGTAAGGATCTGTTTCAGCACCGCCGACGGTTGATTCAGGTAGTTTCGGGGCGACATCGCCTCGGCGAAGGCCACCCGATTCTGACTCACTTCGACTGTATTGGTCGCATCGAGAATTGCGGTCAAGAGAACGATGAACGTATTCGGATTTTCATCAATAAACTTCTGGCTGATCCCAAAGCAGCAACACGGATGTTGATCCCAGATGTCTTTGGTCAACTTGTGAATGAATCCAACACCATCATAAACAGCCCGCTGGTTAAATGGATCAGGCGCGAGGTAACCATCCACATTCTCAGCCCGCAGGTTCGCAACCATTTCTGGAGGTGGAATCACACGGATCTGAATATCCTTATCGGGATCAATTCCATGCTCCGCGACATAAAGTCGAAGCAACAGATTGTGCATGGAGTATTCAAAGGGCACACCAAATTTGAATCCCTTCCAGAGCTTCGGATCGTTTCTTCCCTTGTGCTTGTTCGCTAAGACGATGGCTTGCCCGTTGGTGTTGACGTTGGTCACCATGCGCCAGTCCTGGGACGTAGACCCGAGCCCGAGTGACATTGCCGCCGGCATCGGGGCTAACAGGTGGGAGGCATCATATTCCCCATTCATGCACTTGTCCCTAGCAACCGCCCACCCAGCAGTCTTGATAATGTCCACCTTCAGCCCGTACTTCTCAAAGAAGCCAAGAGCATGGCCGCCAATGATCGGCGTGGCGCAAGTAATGGGCACGAAGCCTACTTTCAACTCCTTCTTCTCAATTTTCTTCATGGCATCGTCGACCATCGCCTGAAGTGAGTTGAAAGGGATCATCGCATTGATAGCCGCAAACGTCGCACTCGAGCCAACAGCCTTGAGAAAACGGCGACGATTCAGATCGGTCTGGAAAATGCCTTTCATCACCGAGTTCTCAATTGCTCGATGAGCAACGGACTGGGGATCAGCCGAGTTAAAACTACGTCTCTCGAGAAACGCCTGACTTTCCTGCTCTTTGGGCGAGACAACAAAGTCGGCGACGCTCGTGGGTGCTACCTCGTCTCCTCTGCCGCGTTCGCCACACTCATTCCAAACATCGACATTAGGATCGAACGGATCGTTCTGTAGGTTCATGGGATTAGACTAGTGATTCTAGGTTCGTAGGATTGGTTCTGGTCAAAATCGACTGAGTCTCCCGAGCGTCGTCATGCGATCAAATCCTTGAGCGCAATGATGTCTCGAGCGACGTCCGCCATCTTTCTTTTTCGATCCATCGCCGCCTTGCGAAGAAACTGATAAGCAGCCTCTTCACTCAGCCGACGTTTCTCCATGAGAATCCCCTTGGCTCGGTTCACGGTTTTCTGATCCTCCAAACTCGACCGAGCTTCATCTAGCTCGGCCCGGAGACTCTGAAAACTCTGAAATGTCGCCATGGCGATCTCGATGGCCGGCCGCACTTGCGAAGGCGAAATGCCATCCAACACGTAGGCCGAAACACCGGACTGAATAGCAGCCTGGATCGATTGCACATTTTCATCCTGCGTGAAGAGAACGACCGGCTTCGGTTGACGATCCCGAATCAGCGTGAGCTGCTCGAGGGTGTCACGAGTCGGAGATTCCACATCAATCAAGATGATATCGGAACGGCTGAGCCGATTTTGATCCGACAGGACATCCGAAGTATTGGCGCAAGACACGTTCTCGTAACCACATGTTCGCAAAGCCAGAATCAACGCGGCTGCCCTCTCTTGGGAATCATCCACCAAGAGAATCTTCAGACTGTTAGACTCGTTATTAGCTTCCATGAACGTCAGTTGGTCACGATCAGATCTCTCTGATCCAATTCGGGATCTGCTGTCGAATGAATCGACCTTCACGAGCACACGCGGCCCGAGTTGTGCAACGTTGCACGAAGAAAAGAAGAGGACATCGTTGTCCGGAAAGAGCGAGAGAGCCAAACTCTCGCTTCCCCTTAGCAAGCATCGCCTATGCCAACGGACGTTTGGGAGCTCCATCGGACGAAATTGAACAATTAAAGCCACCGAACAACAGATCGCTGCGCAAAAAACCACTCTGTCCCTGGCGAATTATGCCCGACTTGGATCAGAGACACTTCACACTCGTTGACTGCGGACCCTATTCGAGAAAGCGACCGGGAGGTGGGAGCAGGTTACCCCCTCCTATTGACAGCGCAAGGGGACCCTGGTCAACTCTCATCCGTATGAAGCGTACCTTTGTTGCCATCTGCTCAATTGCTGTACTGATTTCCGCCGGACTCGTCGCCACTCACGGGGCCGGTCCGATTTGGACGGATCCTTCTAAAGCAGCTGCCGAAAACCCTGATTTCTTGATTCAAGGTGAATACATTCAGGCAGGGAAGGCATTCCAGGTGATTGCCCTCGGGAAAGGAAAATTCCACGCCAGCGTCTATAACGGAGGACTGCCAGGAGTCGGATGGGATCGATCCGAGATCGGCCAGGTTCGTGGCGACACAGAAGCTATGAAGGCACTCACAAGAAACGCTCACCGCGTGGAACGCCAAAGTCCTACCTTAGGCGCAAAGGCCCCAGCAAACGCCGTTGTGCTCTTTGATGGAACGAACGCCGATGCCTGGGACCACGGCAAGATAGATGCCGGCCTGCTCGAGTCTGGTAGTCAGACGCACCAAGATTTCGGCGACTTTCAAATGCACTTGGAATTCCGCCTCCCTTTCAAACCGGAAACCACCCCTGGCAGCCAAGACCGCGGCAATAGCGGCATCTACTCGTTCAACCGCTACGAAACCCAAGTCCTCGACAGCTTCGGCCTCGATCTCGACATCAATGCGTGGAAGGAGAAGCCCCAATCCGATCCGAAACAATGGTGTGGCTGCCTCTACAAATTCAAACTGGCGGACACTAACATGTGCTTCCCTCCCCTCACCTGGCAGACCTACGACATCACTTTCACCGCGCCTCGTTTCGAAGATGGCAAGAAGGTCAAGAATGCTCGGATCACCGTAGTTCACAACGGCGTGAAGATTCACGATGATGTCGAACTCCCCAAAGGCACCGGTGCCGGCGGTGGTCGAAAGGAAATCGCCCGAGGCCCTATCGTCCTCCAAGGTCACGGCAACCCTGTCCGCTACCGCAACATTTGGATTGTCGAGCGATAAGTCATTCTCAAAACGACCAACGCTCGGCCGAGCACTGAGTTTCATTTAGAAATGACGGAGCGAGCTCCCACCGCTGGGACGCTCGCTCCTTTTCTTTAAAGCCTGCTTACAAATTCCTTACCATTTCTGACATTCGAATTCCGTTCGCTAGCGGTAAGGTTGCCCCATGAAACTAAATCAGCTACTCGTCGCGCTGGCAATTCTCACACTTTCTCAATCGAAGAGTCTCGCCAGCTCCGGCGAACAAGAGAGCCTCGACTTGAAGGAAACCACAACCTCACTGCTCAAGCGAATCCAGGGAAACTGGGAAGGCGTTGCTGGGAGGGAGGAATACAAAGACCGGATCGAAATCACAATCAAGGACGATTCATTCCGCTTCTTTCGCGACGAAGGATTCTGGTTCGAAACCAAGATTGTTTTCCCCAAGAACACCACGCCACAGCAATTCATCGCGACGATCACAAGCTCGGCCCCCAGCCAGAAGAGCAGTGTTGGGCAAAAAGTCCCAGCCATCGTCAAACTCGAGGAAGGAACGCTAACCATCGTTGCTTTTCAAGACAACGAAGCCGATCCTCCCAAGACCTTTGACGATCAAGACACCATGCTCTACGTCCTTCAACGCCCGATCGCTCCGGGAGCCGAAGGTCCGCCGGCAAACAACTGAGCAACTGCCCTGTCGAGAGCGATGGAGCGCTCCCTCAATCCGAACCGAAGATTATTGCTCGCTCTCCACCTTCGAAGCACCTATCTTCCTGAAGAATCATGAAAGCAACCATCTACCTCGTCCTAGCCCTCACTCTTCCGATGCTCGCCATTGCTGAAGAATCATCCGTAGCAAAGAAAGAACTCGCTGCTCTTGCCGGCACATGGAAAGCCGTCGCAATGGAAGCCCAAGGAATGACGTTCCCAGGCAACCAAGTCCCTGACTTCCGCTTCATTGTTCAAGCGAGCGGGAAGGCCGAGAGCAAATCCCCCTTCGGCGGCTACGAAGCAACGATCACCGTCGATCCCAAGAAGAGCCCAAAAACGATCGAGAACCTCCACGAAACAGGGCCGCAGAAGGGCCAGAAGCAATATGGAGTCTACAAACTGGAAGGGAACAAGTGGACCGTTTGCATGACTCCCCCCGGAGCTCCCACCAACGGCTTCCCAGACGACTTCAAGACGGCCGGCACCTCCAACGCCATCATCGTCTTCGAACGCCAAGAGCCTGAAAAGACGCCCTAAGTCCAGCCTCCAAATTAGCGGGGAACCGCCTCTATTTCCCCCCAACCAAGCGAGGCAATCGAGCAAACGACTAACTTGAGTAGCCCACGGATTCGCCTAAGTCAGATTTCTGCGTAAACTCCAGACTGCATCTCTTGGATTCGACTGGCCACTTCAGCCGCTCTTCGTTGAAGCAGCGGCCACGCGGGCTGGAGCACGACCGCAATCGATATCCTCCTTTCAGACAGATTCTGCTGATAACGAAGGTTGCGATCCGTGGTCACCAAAACATCGAAACCAGCTTTCTCGGCAGCAGCAATCAGTTCTCCATTCGAGAGATTACTCCACCCGAGATCCGAAGCTGTCGCAACAGAATCCTCGGAGAAAAACCGATGGAGAGGAAACGGCGTACCCTGGTCAAACAGGATTCTCACGCCACCCTGAGCGGTTCAGACTCAGCCACGAATTCTAAAACGGCTTCGATCTGACTACGACTAGATCCTGGGTACCATTCAAGGAACTCGTCAACCGTCGCCCCTGCTTTAAGATTCTCAAAAAGCAAGGAAACTGGAATTCGTGTTCCAGCAAAAACAGAAGCGCCCCCCATCTTGTCGGGGCGAGATTCGACGGAACTGCAGCCTTTCCAGTTCATGAGAGCACAGTATCAGGCGCTCGTCTTCTCTTCAAGACGCGATGAGAAGGAGCACCCTAGTTAGCCAAGCCACTGAAGTCCGCCTCACCAGGCGTCGCTTTCACGTCGAGAGTCAGCACCACTTCCTCACGAATGAGGTTGTCTGCCTGCCCGGGAAACTCGATACCGAAATCAAAGCGGTTGATAGCGAAATCAGCGCGCAAGGCAACGCTTTCGTCCGAGACTTGTATGTCTGCTGGAAAAGAGATGGATTTGGTCACGCCGTGCAGCGTGAGATTGCCCGTGACCTTCTGCTTGTCCCCTTCCGCTTCGATTGCGGTCGTCGCAAAAGTCGAAGTTGGAAAGTTCGGCACATCAAAAAAATCCTCGTTCTTGAGATGATTGGTCAACCGATCGCCCGCTTTCGTCCACGTGGAGTTCATATCGATCACGATCTTGCTTCCCTCTGCAGCCAGCTTGCCGTCCACGACATTAAGCTGCCCAACAAACTCACTGAAACCTCCCGGTTGTTCACCGCCAATCGCCTTGGAACCCAAGAAATCAATCTTCGAATCCCCCGAAACCACATAAGCCTTACCGCTAGCTGCTGGCGCAGTGGCCGTTGACTCATTCGCAGTTTCTTCAGTCGCGTCCGAAACCTCTGCTTTGGCCACATCATCGGCAGGGTTGGAGCAACCGATCAGTGCGACGGCTAGCAGGAGAGAGAAGAAAGGGAGTGCTGAGATTTGTTTCATGACAATTTATTCTTTCGCCGCAAAGGCTATCAACAAGTCGGCTCATCAATCAAGACCAGCAACGATTCATAGTCGAGGCGGCCCACACCGTGAGCCCAAACATTCCCAAGAGCAGAATGAATGATTTTAGCAGACGACAAGCGGAGCGAGAATTTGAACCAATCTGCGACTGATCGCCGGAAACTGAGAAAGAGCCCACACCAGATTGACTAAGCGCCTAACGGCTCTTCTCCAAGATTCTGCGGTAGTATGGGCGAAGCTGGTGAAGAACGAGCTGAAAATGAACCAAGGTTCCAAATCCAGCACTCACCGCAGCCAGCACCAAGAGCCCTACCGACAGGCCTCCCGTTTGTTCGGACGAACTCAGCGCCTCGCCGAAGATCCAGAAGGCAGTTCCACAGAACAGAGCCATGCACACGGTCACAAAGCATAGCCCCCTCAGTCCAACATTGGGGTAATCTTTCTGAAATGCTGCTTGAGCGGCATTGTGAAGCTCTCTGCGAGCCTCACTGGTCGGCAGAGACTGCATCTCCGGCGTCTGGGTATGGTCAAAGTAGAATCTCACGACTGCGCTCTCCTCCGTTGGGGGCACTCCACATGATGTCTTGAGACGTCACTCGTTCGAATCAGTTCCCGAGTGATCCCCCTTACCCCGACTTCCAATCATGGCGACCGCCGCGATGGCACCGACGCCGCCTCCAATTGCCCCGCCAACGGTTGAATCAAGATTGAGTAGCTTGGAAACCAGCACGACAACCACTACTGATACGGAAGCAGCGACTACAGCTGCCAAAAACGTTCTCGAATTCACGCTCTAAGTATAGTTCCAATCCGTATACCAAGGCAAAGACAAACACAACTCACCTCAAGGCCGCGCCTCCTAGCCCCATCGACAGAGGCAACCTTAACCAAGCACCCTTTTCTAGCAGACCAGGGCCCCTAAGAGACTGTGAAAAGTCTCTCAATTCCGATCGGTATCGCTTCCCGACTTTTCTATCGAACGCGTACCAAACCGCCCCAACCACGAAAAGAAATCGGCCACAAAAAAGGCGAACCAAACCAGGAACGGCAGCGTCGCAAGCCCGACTATCCACCAGCCCGACAAACGCCGCCCAACAGACTCGCTACGCTCTCCGAAAATGCTATCCGAATAAGAGACGATCGCTCCCAGCGCGACGACGACAAGCGACACGATGAGGAATTGAACTCGCAATCTACGATTCATTCGCTGCGCTCTCTACCTCTGGCCGTCAAAACAATCATGGCCCCCAACTTGTTCCTAGGCTGCTTCCCAGAAGCAACCCCAACGCCTCAACCTTGAAGCCGTTTGGTGATTCTCCCAACCCTTGCACCGAGCAGGCGCCCTGTCTCTTTGTCTTCGGCATTTGGCGCTTCCTCGGGCGGCTCCTGAGTGGCCTGCCCTGCCGCACCAAAGTAGAAGCTCAAGCGATTGATTCCGTTGTCGTTGAATGGCGTTTGATCCTGCCCAACCCAAATCATCCCGAGTTGCATCGCACAGGTGGCCATGGTTGTCAACGCGTGCAGTTTATCACCACTCGGCCCTGACGACACCGTGAAGCCGGAAGCGACCTTATCAAGCCACGCCCTGGAATAATACTGCTTCGTCGTTGCATCCAAGAACGATTTCATTTGCCCAGAAATACATCCCATATATGTCGGCGAACCAAAAATGATGGCGGCACTCTTGTCCAGGACTGCCATAATCTCGTCATTCTTCCATCGCCCATCGGTGATGTCCTCTCCCACAATTCTCAATAAATGCGCTTCCACGCCCTCTTCTGATTCAACACCCGCACACACAGCTTCCGCCATCTTCTTCGTGTGCCCTGATCCGGAATGATACACCACGGATATGTTCGTCATTTGATTAATTCCTTTTTCAACACGCTTGGTCCAACACTCGATGTGCTCTTCAGAGTCACCCGCAAATTTGAGCACAAAAAAGGGCTCAACCAAAGGCAGTTCCTCGACCTTTCGCAACTTTCAACTCAAGGCACTATCAATGGCGCCTTCGAACCCTTTTCTCCGAATCGAGCTCACCATCCCCCCTTTGCCCGACCGAAACTCGAGCCTTATTGGAAGGCAGCAAAACGTCGCGCATAGACTCGGGCATGATACCCGTCAAGTTCCCCCCCTCTGAAAGCACCCTATCAGCGAGCCGTCCCATCAGGTCAAAGCGCCCTCCTCCGTAGACCACACTGACGTTCGCTTGGGCCAGCTTCAGCACCAGAGCGAACGCAGCGTCTCCATATTGAGGAGGAACCTGGGCACTGGAAGCACAATAGATTCAGATACGCGTAGGATAGAATCTTGAAGGCAAACAAAAAGGCGAACCAGAGAGCCCAACGGCAGCGCCCTGTGCTTCCTCTACTTCAATAGGCCCAATTCCGATAGAGCACGATTCGGCTGGCTGCATCGATCCCAACAAGCCTCGGGCCATCTTTATACCACTGAAAGCCTTCCAGCTCGCTTGGCGCATTCGGAATGGATGAAACCCAACTCGGATCACCTGGCTCCGTCGTCTCTAATCCTGACGTCCATTGGTTGATCTCGTCTGCCGGAACCTTAGCCAGAATTCGAATATCCCACTCGGATGGACCTGGCACCCTGCCCCCACCACCGTCCATGAATGAAATATCGAACTCAAGTTCCTCGTAGCTTCGTCGAAAGCTTACATACCGTTCTAGGAATGACTGTCTTGCAGTCAGATCCGCGAACTCCCGACTGTCCGTATCCGTCGTCTTGCCTCGTTCACCACCGCATCCAACCGTCAGTGCGATGATAGTGGGCAGTGTTGACAGCAAAACAGTCATTGACTTCGCCAACCCAGAACCAGCTCGAGCGCGCTCCGAGCGCCTGAGCCAGGAACCCGCTAACGCAAGAAGGAATCCTGGCCGTCCTCTGAAACAGCTACCCGCAACCCCGAGGGCTTTCAACGTCTTCCCCATCAAATCAGTCAATTCTCGCTGGAGTTTCTCTCATAGGCCACCACCTGCCCCTTCTCTCCAAACCGGATCCACAAATCTTCACGATAACGCCCCTCCTCATGCCACCAATGCTCACGCCCACTCTCATCCGTGCCTTGAGGCGGTCCAAGGAGCAGAAGAACCCGTTCACGCCCCATGGAACGCTCCACCCTGGCGTAATTCTCAGAAGCCAGCCTGTGCTGAGCAGAAGGGGCCGTCGCGCAAGCTGTCAGAACGAAGCTTGCCAGTAGGGCTACACAGGACTTCATGACAAGTTCCTTGTCTCATCATCATCCTTCAGATAGGTGATTCCAGTCATGGTCAGAAGCGGCAGAATATGGGGCATATCATCCTCTCCAACGACGATGGCAGTCGTCTTACCAACAGCGACGCGGAAGCGATCTGAAACGTGATAGCGCTCTCCATCGGCCATGCGGATTTCAAAAGGGATCCCCTCCCTCACCGCCGTCTGCATCTGTAGTCTTGTCATTCCGATTGCACCCTAATTCGGAGGAGGGCGCATGCAAGTAAAAATCCTATTACTTGCTAACGTTCCTCTTGAGGCGAAGCATTTGGCCTATCGCCTCAAGGAGATTGTTCGACCAAGTGCTCTCTCATGTAGCCGGGCACATCTGTCGTAATCGACTTTGCTCCCAACACCTTCATGCTTCTGGCTTGCTCCCTATCGTTTACGGTCCAAACATGCCATTCATAACCATGCTGTTTAAGAGCTTCGAGCATCAAATGCGGCACGGCCGTGTTCGAGCTCAGGGCGTCAGACTGAATCAGCTTCAAGGTATTCAGGACCTCTTCAACCGATGGTGTTACCTCACCAGACTCTTGTTTCTTGAAACCACACAACCAAGACACCTTGTACTGCGGAGCTTTGGCCCTGAGCTCTTGAAGAACCTTCTCATTGAAAGAGATCACAACAATCTGATCGTTCGTTAACCCGGAGTTGTCGATCTCGCTCAATAGCGCAGGAATAATCTCAGGACCGCATTTGATCTCGATGTAGATTTTCCTTCCTTTAGGGACAGTCGAAAAAACTTCGGCAATGGTCGGGATCACTGTTCCTTTGAACTGCTCTCCGCGGCCCATGCCTACGTCCAGCTTACGCAACTCGTCCAGGGGGGTAGCACGGACAAGGAGTTTTCTGTTAGAGGTCTTCTCGGTGTCCTCATCATGAATACAGACGACGTGACCGTCTTTCGTCAGATGGAAATCGCCTTCAATGGCGTCGGCTCCTTGTTCCCATGCAAGCTTGAAAGCAGGCAGCGTGTTTTCCGGAGCGTCCCGAGACGCTCCTCTGTGCGCAACAATTAGGGGATCTCCTGCATATGTTGAGATATTGAGAAGCAAGATGACCGCTACAATACAGATCTTCATAATTCACATTCCAGTCGAACAGTGAGCTCCGCTAAGCGCGGAGCGAGATACCTGCAACAGCTTGCTGAAAGTTCCTTCGTATTCATCGGCTCTGGATATTCGAAACGCCTTTGCTTCCTTGACCGAAGGGTCTGGCCAACAACGAACTGCGTAATCTGATGAGGGTTTGGTATACACCTTTCAACTAGTCCGGTCGAATTCGAAATAATCTCCCGCATCAAAAGGATCGGACACTATCTTAAAGAGTCACTCCTGCAAGGGCAGACTTTTCTAACGATCAGCTGAGGCGCGGGCCGGCAGTGGCAGCAAACCGACGTAAGGGTCAACGGCCTCACTCCAGTGGTTAGTTAAGGGCGATTGGACGCCGCTTAGCCGCAGTTTCTTGCCTGTGTGAGTCTCGCGAAAGTCGTAGGTGCGCATCTACTTCTCCTAATAAAGCAAGCACCCTGTAGACCGGCGATCTCCTCCCCCCGTATAAAAGAGGATTCCGGGTCGAGCCCTCGGTGCAGCCCTACCCCATGTTCGAGAAGTATTCATTTGTCGAATGTCGAGACGTGACCCCGATTTCACAAATCTTCATTACCCTGAATATTCTCCCTCCGAATTCACAAAACAAGCCCAAATTCAGACCTAACCCAAAGGCGAAGCTGATGGATCAGGTCCGCGAAGTGCTTCGTTTTCATCACTACGCCTTTCGAACGGAGAAAGCGTACTGCCACTGGATTCTCCGATTCATCCGCTTCTTCGAATGCAGAATCCATCCACGAGAGATGGGCCCCGCTGAAGTGGAGCGTTTTCTGTCTCACTTGGCCACTCAGCGTCGGGTTTCGGCCGCAACGAAGAAACAGGCTTTGAATGCCATCGTCTTTTTGTATCGAGACATGCTGGATCGATCACTCCAGGGACAGCTTTCTCCGATACGAGCAAAGCCTGGGCGTCGGCCCCCAACGGTTCTCACTCAGGCAGAGGCTCAGTCTCTCTTGCAGGAACTCGTGGGCGAGCCCCCCGTTGCTGACGCGACAGAAATCTATTGAGGGCGAGGAGTTGGCAACCTAGTGTCTATCCATGGTCCTTTTTCGCAGCATTCACGCCGTGTTCCGTCTCGCGCTTTCTCTCCTTTGCGCCCCGCTCGTTTTGTCGACGAGTCTTTCGGCGGCAGACCGACCCAACATTCTCTGGATCATCGGGGAGGATATCGGGCCGGAGCTCGGGTGCTACGGTCATCCCCAGGTAAAAACGCCGGTTCTCGACAAGATGGCAGCCCAAGGTGTCCGATACACCCATGCGTTCACCGTCACGCCAGTCTGTTCCACGAGTCGATCGTCATTCATGACGGGGATGTACGCGCACAGTATCGGAGCCCACAACCATCGCTCGCACCGGAACGATGGGTTCACCCTTCCAGAAGGTGTCCGAGTCATCACCGATTGGTTTCGACCTGCCGGGTATCATACGGCCAATATCCGCAACTTTCCGACCGACAATCCGGACCCCGCTTTCTTCAAAGGGACCGGTAAAACCGATTGGAACTTCAAATACCTGAGCCCGAATGGGAATCGGCCCCCCTTCGATACGGCGAATTGGGACGATTTGAAAAAGAACCAACCCTTTTTCGCCCAGATCAATTTCCCCGAAACACATCGCGGCGGCGCCTGGAACAACGCCCACAAATATATCCCCCACCCTGCCGACCCCACAAAGGTGAAAGCCCCGCCCTACTACCCCGAACATCCCCTGACCCGCGCGGATTGGGCACAGTATCTGAACACCGTGATGGCGCTGGACAAGAAGGTGGGCTTCGTGCTGGAGAAGCTAGAGCGCGACGGACTGGCAGACAACACGGTCGTTTTCTTTGTGGGGGATCACGGACGGGCGATGGTTCGTGGGAAGCAGTGGCCTTACGATTCCGGGTTGAATGTGCCCATGATTGTGCGGTGGCCTAAGAACTTTCCCACGCCGAAAGGGTTCCAACCCGGCAGCGTGGATGATCGCTTGATTGCATCGATCGACTGGTCCGCCACCGCGCTCGACATCGCCGGCATTAAGAAACCGAAAAAAATGCAGGGCCAGGTCTTCCTCGGAAAACGGGACGAGGGGCCACGCAATTTCGTTTTCGGGGGCAGAGATCGAGGCGATGAGACCGTGGATCGCATTCGCACCGTTCGAACCAAGCGGTTTCGCTACCTTCGCAACTTCTATCCCGACCGGCCCTTCACTCAGCTGAATCGTTACAAGGAACATTCTTATCCCGTCCTTCGCCTCATGCACCAACTTCACGCAGAAGGAAAACTCATCGGACCACCCGCCGCGCTGATGGCCCCCAATCGCCCCAAAGAAGAGCTCTATGATCTCAGTCAGGATCCCTACGAAATTCACAATCTGGCCGAGTCGTCCGAACACCAGTCTCGCCTTCAAAGGCTGAGAGGGGCGCTTGATCGATGGATAGATAAAATCGACGACAAAGGCCGCATTCCGGAATCCGATGCCACCATTGCGGTGCACGAAGAAGCCATGCAAAAGGCTTACACCATTCGCCTACGGGAGCAGAAGCAATACGAGGCCGAGCACGGCATCCCAGCGATCATGCCAGCGGAATTGAAGCAACGGATCGATCGCTTGAGACGGAACAGTAAGTAGTGGGGTCTGGGCATAACTTACATCCCGTTGGGCGAGCCAATCAAACGTGCTGCAGCCACGATGGAAGAGATACCTTGGGTTAGGGAGCATGCAAAATTCTGATGTCACTCGGCTGGCGGACAGACTCATCGCTGGGAAAGCTGAAACTGAGTTTCAGCACTCCATATCTCGGCCGTCACACGAGCGTCCCTTGGAGTGCGAGAGCGAAGCTGTCGCTTTCCACTTTCCTACGTTTTCTGCTTTGGCAATTCAGCAAAGTCTCTCGCCCGCGACTTGCCGACGTGACGATGGGCGACTGCGTCAGGAACTTCCTGACGGACGACAGCGTGGACTCCTGGGTTATCGGATGAGAGATTGTGATCGGTGCGCGGGGGATGGTCATGTCCAATCGGTCACTCTGGTGACGACGGCTCGCGAGTACGCTCGCCCCACCAGGGGAAAGGGTGAGTCTGGTGCGTGCCGGGCTGGTCAGAATCTTTCGCCAACGAACTTACCCTAATCAATCCGTTTTGCAGCCAAATGAGAAATTTCCTTTTTAACATCATCCTGCTTGCTTGCCTGGGGCCTCTCGCCGCGAGGTCTGCCGAGTCCGCTTCGGAGACGACACTCCAGGCCATTCTTCTTTACCAAAGGGACTCGGGAGGTTGGCCGAAGAATGTTGACTACTCAGAGGCCTTCGATCCGAAGAAGCTGCTCGCCGACAAGAAACGAACCGATAGCACCTTCGACAACGGCGCCACAACGGAAGAGATGCGCCTGCTGGCCGAAGCCTTCTCCACGACCCAGAAACCAGTCTACCGCGAGGCCTTCCTTCGCGGCCTCGAATTCTGTCTCGAAGCCCAATACGAAAACGGCGGTTGGCCACAGCGTTACCCCGACAAGTCTGGCTACCACGGCCAGATCACCTTCAACGATGGCGCGATGATTAAAGTCATGTCGCTGTTGAAAGAGATCGCTAGTAGTCCGACGTATGGGTTCGTCGATCACCTCTTGCGGAAGCGATCGGCCGTCGCGGTTGAGAAAGGCATTGAGTGTATTCTCCGTTGCCAAATTAAGGTCAATGGCAGCCCCAGTGTTTGGTGCGCCCAACACGATCGCGAGACGTTCGTGCCGGTCAAAGCCAGGAGCTATGAGCTCCCAAGTTTTAGCGGATCGGAATCGGTCGGCGTAGTGCGTTTCCTGATGGGGATCGAGCAGCCATCGGCACAGATCATCGAGTCCGTCATGGGAGCCGTCCATTGGTTTCGAGCGCACGAGATCAAAGGAATCAAAGTCGTCAAACAGACAGCGCCAAACACACCTAAAGGTTACAACAAGATTGTCGTCAAAGATGCTTCGGCCCATGGACTGTGGGCGCGCTTCTACGATCTCAAGACCGCACAGCCAATCTTCTGTAGCCGTGATGGAATCCCGCAGAAGCAGCTCTCCGATATCTCCTACGAACGTCGAAATGGTTACAGTTGGTATGGCTCGGCAGCAGGCTCCCTACTGAAAAGGGAATTTCCGGCGTGGCAACGGCGTGTTAAGGAGCTGTAAGAAGTGTGAGGTGAGAAATGTGAAGTGAGAACACTGTTAAACAGTGATTAGTTATTGTTTTACATTAATTTGTGATTGCTTAACAATCAACTCTTTGCTTAGGTTTGTAGGATGGAAGAGCATCCTCGAATTCGGATCATGCGAGTCCCTAAGGATAGGGCTGTGCGTCTGAGCCATGTCTTGAGGGCCTTTTGCACCTTTGCGCTTTGTCTCAGCATCGCCGTGACAGTTGCGGCGGCCTTCCTCCCGATGGTGAGTGTGGAGAAAGTGTACGCTCGATCGCCTGCAATCCATCGCCAACAAGCAGCTATGGAGGCTCCTGCTCAGACGGATCCGTGGAACGAACCCGAGAACCATTGGTTTCTTTCTCTGGCCGGAGGTAGGCCCAAGATTGCCCTCTTCAATTATCAGCCTGATGATTCCGCTCTCAAGCCAGAGAAAGAACTTCACGCAAGATTACTCGCTCTTCTCACCCTGTCCTACGGGATTCTCGGAGCCTGGGTGTTCCGCCGATTGTTCGCCTCTTACGCCGAAGGTAGAATCTTTGAAGTGGAGAGCATCCGTCAACTCAAACACATTGCTTGGTGGCTCATCGGCACTTTCCCGGTGGGGCTGACCTACAGCATCGCAATGAACCAATGGACCAGCGTCCACTTCACCATTTACGTCAATCCAGACGACAAGTTCTTCTTCGGTCTCTTCATGTTTGCCATTGCGGCTATCATGCAAGAGGCGGTGGGGATGAAAGAGCAACTTGAAGATACCGTCTAAGCAGGGTTTCGTAACATGGCTATCACCATCAACCTCGACGTGATGCTCGCAAAACGGAAGATGCGATCGAATGACCTCGCCTACGCCATCGGCATCACCCCGCAAAATCTCTCCGTTCTCAAGACCGGTAAAGCCCGCGCAATTCGGATGTCCACACTGGACGCGATCTGCCGGATTCTGCAATGCCAGCCGGGGGATCTCTTGGCCTACGAACCCGATTCGGGAGAGGATTAGGGACTCGCAACCGTAGCGGGGCGCACCTTGCCCCAAATTCTGAGCTCTGCTTCCGATCCGTGAATATCCGAGACATCTGTGGTTAAAAAAATCACCAACGAGCCGTCACTCGAGTCGTGAACAGGACCAAGTCTCGTGCACAAGGTAGATTGAGCTTGATCAAAGTTGAGAATCAAACGTAAGTGTAGCGCGGCTGATCCCCGAGGCGGACATGCTCTAGAGCACACGGCTCGAGCGTCCCATTCGCACACGGATCAAGCGGAGAACACCTGATTATGCTCAGAGCTGGAATCGTAGGATTACCTAACGTCGGCAAGTCGACTCTCTTCAATGCGGTAACAAAAACCCGCAAGGCAGAGTCGGCCAATTACCCATTTTGCACTATTGATCCTAATGTCGGGGTCGTGACCGTGCCGGACGAAAGACTGGAGCCACTGGCAAAAGTCGCCAAGACCGAGACCATCATTCCGACGAGCATTGAGTTCGTGGATATCGCTGGCCTGGTTCAAGGTGCCGCCCAAGGTGAAGGTCTGGGGAACAAATTTCTCAGCCACATTCGCGAGGTGGATGCCATCGTTCAAGTCGTGCGATGCTTTGAAGATTCGGACATTCACCATGTGTCGGGGTCGATTGATCCCATCCGCGATATCGAGACGATCATGACCGAGCTTGTCATCGCCGATTTGGAGTCCGTCCAGAACAGCCTTGCTCGTCGTGCGAAAGATGCGAAGCGAGGCGACAAGACAGCCATCGCTGAATCAGAGGTACTGAGCAAAATTGAGCCTCATTTGAACGATGGACACCCCGCGATCACTCTTGACCTTACCCCAGAGGAACGTGCCATCGCCCATCCGTTCTTCCTGCTTTCCAACAAGCCGACCATCTTTGCAGCCAACGTGAAGGAGAGCGAACTCGCCTCTGCAGATAGCAATCCCTACGTCGCCAAGGTTCAGGAATACGCCAAGAACCACCACGCCTGCGAAACCGTTATCATTTCCGCTCAGATTGAAAGCGATCTCGTGGATCTCGACCCTGAGGAAGCGAAGGAATTCTTGAGTGAACTCGGCGTCAAAGAATCAGGCGTTGGCGCACTGATCCAGAGCACTTACGACCTGTTGGGACTGCGCACATTCTTCACAGCGGGAGAAAAAGAGGTCCGGGCATGGACGATCACCAAAGGCGACACCGCCCCCAACGCTGCCGGTGTCATCCACACCGACTTTGAGCGAGGATTCATCAAAGCGGAAACCGTGGCTTACGAAGATCTCATCAAGTGCGGCTCCGTAGCGGGCGCCCGGGACGCAGGACTTTACCGTATGGAAGGCAAAGAGTACATCGTCAAAGATGGCGACGTGATGCTCTTCAAGTTCAACGTATAGTTCCGCTGAGATAAATCGAAAAGGCCCGAGAAAGCCGACTTGAAGTCGGCCCTCGGGCCCGTCCTAACTGTTTAGTTCCCTAACTTCCTAACTACCCTTTAAGCGAGGCGAGGTAGGCAACGAGATCTCGCAACTCGCTTGGCGAAAGAAGATCCATCATTCCCTCAGGCATCGCTGAAAGCCCACGCGAACGTCCTTTGATCTCGTCCGGACTGAATTCCATCTCACCATCTTCTTGTGTGATGATGACAATCTTTTCATCCGTGTCTTCCTTCATAATCCCCGCCACCGCAAAGTTGTCCCCCAGATCGAGCACCACCGTTTCGAAGCCTTCGGCAACAGCCTTATTCGGATAGATGATCGACTCCAGAAGATAGGAGCGATCCTTCTTGGCTCCCACATCGGACAGATCGGGCCCGGCCTCTCCACCTTCGCCCTTTACCTTGTGACACCGGAGACAAGACACTTCGAGTTTCTCGAAGAACACTTTTCGGCCAAGCACGGGGTTCCCACCTGTCAGGAACTCGGGATGCCGAGCAGCGGTGTCTCCTTGAGGCAAGGAAGCTCGGTAACTCGCCAGCTTCGTCTCGAGGGAGTCCACGCCGGATCCCTCGATTGCATTCAAGAGTTCCAGCAGGATCGCATCGTTAGAATTGTCGCCGCTCACCTTGTCGAGCCAACGCGACAAGAGACCAGGAACGCGAGAGTCGGTCATCGAACGAACGGACGCCAAAGCGCCTCGTTGCTCCGCAACCGAGCCCGTCTCCAGGGTCTTCTCAACGTAGTCAAACAAGTTCAAGCCCTCTACATCCGAGGAGAGGCGCAAGGCTGCAGCACGGAGGCTTTTTTTGTCAGATAACAGCGCGTCCTGAAGTGAGGCGTGAAAGGCTTTGCGATCGATCTGCTTCAAGGATTCGAGGGCGGCGACTCGAACCCCGGCAGTTTGTGCCTCGTCGGCGGCCATGCCAGCGACCGTTTCCGCAGCTTCAGCAATGCCCAACTTACCGATCAATGCCAGGGCACCGGATCGAACCTCCTCGTTTTCATCCGACAGAAGTTGTTGATGCATTGGCACCACGGCTAGCCCAGCAATCGAGTTGTCGCGACCACGCGACAACAAAGGCCGCCAGTTCCCCGTCACTCGATCCCGCCCGATATGCCCTTCCCAACTACCTAAGGCTTCCATGGCCTCACGCCGGTGGGCAACCTCTTGACTGGTATCGGCGGCAAACGCAACCAAAGCAGTGGCCCCTTCGAATGTCCCGAGTCGATAGTTCGCATTGATGGCTCGGCGAATGATCGGTTCGTTCAATCCGCTCTTGCTCAGCACCGACGCCAACGCAGGAGTTGCACTATCGATCGGCACATCATTGATGGCTAGCGCAGCTTCACGAACGAGTTCCAGGTTTGAATGGGCGAGAAAACGTCGGATCTCACCCCGGTTGAGTCTCCGTAGTGCCAGGAGACTGGCTCGTTCCACCGCAAGGTCACCCGATCCAGCTGCTTCTAGGATTGCGGGGAGATCATTGATTCCCACCAAAGCCATGACAACCGCATGCCGGATGTAGACATCCTTGTCCGCGTTAGCTGAAGCGAGTTTTAGCAAAGAATCGATGGCGTCTCGATGACCAATCTTCCCAAGGCTCAATGCCGCAAAATAGCGAACCCGTGGACTCTCATCTTCGAGCGCCGCCAACAATTGGCGAAAGGCAACCGAAGCTTTGAGATCGCCAAGGACCTTGCAAATCTGAGCACGGACTTCGGCATCCGATGACTTCATTGCGGCGAGCAGAGGCGCAATCCGTTGGCTGGTCACATTCTGATCCTGCCCTGCGCCGGCAAGATCGATCACCTGGGCAATGCCCCAGACAGCATGCAAGCGAGGATACAAGCTGCCTTCGGTTTCGAACACCTTGGCGAAGACATCGATTGAATCGAGCCCGCGTGTGGCCAATTCGAATTGTGCCTCTCGTCGAACCCGCATGTCAGGATGCCCCAACATCGCCCGCAGTGAGCCTGAGCTTTCGGATTCCAAGCCTGCAGCCATCAGTTGCTTCATCCCCAACACTCGGGGATCGTTGCGTCGAACAGGATCAACAATCCGATAAATTCTCCCTTTGCCGGGAGTAGCCCAACCACTGACCCAATCCGTGAAATACACCCCACCGTCATAACCAAAACCAACGTCGGTGGCAGCAGCTTGCCAGAGAATCTTGTCGAGCTCACCAACCTCGTAACCTGCCCCGCTTGCCTTGACTTTGATCTGATGAATCCCACTCGTGCTCTTGGCTCCTTTGAAATCAACCATCAAGAACGAGCCGTTATACTTATCGCTCAGCCCCAAGCCCGGATAGTAGGCTAGCCCTGAGGGGCCATTCCCAATGTTTGCCAGCGGCGGAATGATGTAGGCAGCCTGCCCTTCGAAGCGAGGATACCAGAGTTTCTCAGAGTTCCACGGCCCACGCGCATTCGGCTGTTGAATAAACTGATAGCCAATTCGCCATCCGCTATCGCCCCCTTCGACCAAGTAGACCCATCGGGCTTGATCTCCGCCGTCAGAATTATTGTCGCCCGTGAAGAGATTCCCCAGCGCGTCGAACGCAAGCTCCTGAGGGTTCCGCAATCCGGTCGCATAGACCTCCAGCTTTGAGCCATCGGGATAACAACGAAAGACCGCACCGGTATCGGGCAAAGAAATGGTCCTGCCGTCGAACGTTTCAACGTGCGTTCCTCGATCGCCGATCGAAAAGTAAATCTTACCATCAGGCCCCATCACCAATCCGTGGAGATCGTGCCCGAGAAAGCCCGTGCGAACACCGTAGCCGTAATGTAGAGACTTGGATTCTTCCGGCTTCCCATCCTGGTCGTAGTCGGTGAAGCGCCAGAGGTCTGGAATGTTGGTGTAGAAGACCTGGCCTTTGCGAGCGAGCACACCGGCACCAATTCCGTCGGCAATGTTGCGAAACCCATCAACGAACACAGATGACTGGTCAACCGTTCCATCACCATCCGTGTCAACCAAGCGCCGGATTCGATCGGTAGCGATTTCCATATTCCCAATCTCATCGCCCATGTACTTGCGCAAGTATGCAATTCGATCGTCAACGGTCCTGACTGCGAGATCCACGTCCAACATCTCGTCGGCCAAGCCGGCCAAACGTTCAGGGGACAATCTCGCCTTATACGCTTTGCTAGGCCAACCGGTTCGCCCACGGATATCGAGCACGCCTTGACCGTGACGAAAGGTCTCCGCCACATAGAACCGGCCTTGCTCATCAATATCGAAAGCAACCGGATTTGCCAGATGAGGTTCGGCGGCAACCAGTTCGACTTCCAAGCCTTCCGCCAAATCGAAGGTCGGTAATGCTTGAAGGCCCTCATCCGAAGCGGCCAATACTTGAGGTTCAAATTGTGCTTCACGGGCTTCTCCCACTTCTGCCGCATTCGTTCCCAGCGCTGCTAGTGCAGCCGCGCTAAGAGACGTGATCCAAGCTATTCTCATCGCGTTATTCTATTCGGTCTACCAATCTACTTGTTCTCGCTAAAAAAAAGAGGCGCAGCGACATTCATTCACCACGCCTCCCCAAAAGTCGTTTTGTCCGATCAATCCACCTTCTTATAGACAACCAGCTTCGGGTCCTCTGTGGCGGTGGACTCTAAGTTGCTTGCCAAGGTGAAAGAACGATACCCAAAGGAGTAAATGTTCTTCGGCTCCATATCGATCGGGTTCAGGTTGTCGAGGGAATCCCCCGCCTCGAGACCTTTGAAGTGCAAGATCTTGAAGCCACTATGTTCACTGACAACTGCTTCTGCCTTCCCAAAAATAAAACCGCCTATTTCAAAAGTTACTGAAGATCCGTCGAATTCAAGAGTGATCTCGGTTTCGGCCCCCTGAAAGTCGGTCTCGGCCTTCCATTTCCCCTTGAAGCGATCGAGTTCTCCTGCCGCCGCCACATTGACCAGCGTGAAGGAGACTAAGATTAGAATAATATGTCTCAAACTTGTCATCATTTTGCCTGTGTTGATTCCTCTTGCCAGATTCGAGGACGCGCCAAACTAGACACAGCAGGAGGGATCGGCAACGGCAAACTTTCCTGACAACACCCCGAGAGAAGCAAGCAGCGGCGAGCTCCGGATAAAAAAAGCCCCCGGGCGTAAACCAAGGGGCTTTTGGATAAGTCTAGAGTATCGCGCTAGCGAAATACGCGAACGCCGTATTCCTTGATCTTCTCAAGCTGCGTTCGAGGAATTCGATTGCCTTTCACATAGAAATGAAGAAAAGGAGCAAACCGCTTCTCGCCTTCAAAGTCGGCTTTTGCCGAGGCAATCAAGGGACTGATGTCCGCCACCCGGTTATATTCCAGGAACAAGTAATTCAAATTCCTCAGTCCTTCCAGAGGATACAGATCAAAGATCCTGTTGCCATCCAGAGAGAGCGACGACAGCCATTTTAGAGAACTAATCCCTTCCACACTTTCGATCTCGTTCACGCTCAAGTGGAGAGACGCCAGCTTAGGAAGATCCAAAATGGGGTAGATGTACTTAATCCGGTTATACCCCAAATAAAGAGCAGACATATTCTTCAAGCCGGAGAGCGGCTTGAGGTCTGCCACCTGATTGTGAGACAGCTCGATGTACTGAAGGGCCTTCAGCGTCGACAGGGTGGAGATATCGCTGATCGCGTTGTTCGAAAGATCAAGCGATTGCAGACGTGGGAGATTGGCAATCGGGGAGATGTCAGTGATCTGGTTGTCCGCTAGATCCAAGAGAGCGAGGCTCCGGCACTTCTCTAGCCCGGTCAGATCCCGAATTCCTTTACCGCGACCTTTGACCGTCGAAATATTAAGCACATCATCTTCCGTGATTGGCTCGTCCGTGTTCCGTTTCGCGTAGACCGATTTACGGACAACAGCTTCCAGATTCTTGTCTGGGAAAATGGGTTCTTTGGGCGCCTCAGCAGCTTCTTGGGCAAGACTCACCAACCCCGTGGAGGTCCACAAAATGGCCACACTCAAAATGCCGAACAAGCTTCGCTTCATAGAATAAAATCGCTTTCTTATTACACTTGGGTCAACCAAACAAAAAAACCAAACCACCCAGTGGAAAGCAATCTTTTCCTCCTAAAAATGTCACTGTTCAATTCGGAACTCGATCCCTCAACCCGAAACCAATAGTGTCCGATGAGGCACCAGATTGATCCCCATGAGAGTCGAACTCGCTTACGGCAAAACCACCCTCCCCGTCGAACTTCCAGACGATCGAACCACTGTCATCTCGCCCTCACACACGACCGGGCTCGATAACGAAAGGCAGGCCGTCGAGAACGCGCTGGTTTCCCCCATTCAGTCCGCTCCCCTACGCGACCGAATCAAACCGACGGATTCGATCTGCATTCTCTTCACCGACCTCACCCGTGCAACCCCCAACGAACGGATCATTCCTTGGATCCTAGAGCACCTAAAAGATCACCCTAAGGAGAACATCACACTCCTCAATCAGCTCGGGACTCACCGCCCCAATACGCCCGAAGAACTCAAAACCATGCTGGGCGAAGACGTGGTCAATAACTATCGCGTCATCAATCACGACTGCGAAGATCCAGCTGGGTTAGTCCAACTCGGCACCACCAGTACGGGAGCACCCGCCTTGATCAACAGGATTGCCGTGGAGGCAGACCTTCGCGTGGTGACCGGATTCATCGAGCCCCATTTTTTTGCCGGTTTTAGCGGGGGACCAAAGGGGATTATGCCCGGGGTGGCCGGCCTGGAAACCGTGATGAGCAATCATGGAGAAAAGAATATCAGCAACCCGCGTTCAACCTTTGGAGTGACCCAGGGCAATCCTCTCTGGGAGGAACTTCGAGACATTGCCCTGAGAGCCGGTCCCAGCTTCTTGCTCAATGTGACTCTGAACGAAACACGACAGATCACTCAAGTCTTTGCCGGAGATCTGATTGAAGCCCACAGAGAGGGGTGCGAATTCGTCCGTAAGTCCGCCATGCAGGCGGTTGCTGAGCCTTTCGACATCGTGGTAACGACCAACAGCGGCTATCCCCTGGACCTAAACCTCTACCAAGGAGTCAAAGGGATGAGCGCAGGGGCCAGAATCCTGAAAGAACAAGGCCTCCTCATTCTGGCCTGCGAGTGTCGTGAGGGAGTTCCCTCAGAGAGCCCGATGGACAAACTGCTGAAGTCGGTGGGTTCGCCCGAGGAGATCTTGGCCATGCTGGCCACTCCGGGCTTCATCAAGCCAGAACAGTGGCAAGCCCAGATTCAGGCCCTGATCCAACAACGGGCTGAAATTCAGGTCTTCAGCTCCCTCGATCCAGCAGTCATCCGAGGCGCTCACCTGATTCCTTGCGCCGATATCGCAGCCACGGTCAATCAGCGTCTCAACAGGCTCGGCTCGGAGTCCAAGATCGCAGTGCTCCCCCAAGGACCACTCACAATTCCCTACCTAAAGCAAGAGAGCGCTTAAACCGAAATTCAGATTAGGGGGCGAGCATGCTCAGTGCCTCAACATTCTTGGACGAACTTATAATTTTTGCGACATTTAGGCGCTCAGATTTCTTGACATTTTGCCGTTTTGTCGGCATTTAATCCCGAGTCGTTATACGACGTTAGAGACGCTTTGATATTTGGGTCAGGCAAAATTCAATCGAGAATTCCGTACGAAGCTGCGCGAGAGCGGTCTTACAGGAGAGACAGCTGTGCTCTGGCAGAACCGACGTTCGAGCGAAACAGGCCTAGCACAGACCTTTCTCAAACAAGGACAAGCCCTTCGTTATCAATCACTTGGGCCAAAACGTCAGCATGAAAGCACGCCTCGTATCCTGCAGTCGCCGGGTAGATGGCGGAAAGAGTCCAAAAGGAGTGGGCATGAAGAATTGGCTTCGTAAGCCGATTCGCACGACGACGCCTTAAAGTCATGGTACCAGGAATAAAGTCGAATTTCGATCTCAACGACGTCTTTGCCTGGCTCGCGTTGTTCAAGGGCCATGTCCGGATGATGGTCCTTGTTTTCTGCCTCTGCCTCACGGGGGGGCTTTTCTACTTGTCCTTCGGAAAAGCGATCTACTACTCCAAAGCCGAGATCAACCACATGTCCCTCCCCCTTCCCCTCGACACGGAGGTTCTGTTTGGGGATAGCAATTGGTTCACGATCGTTCAGCGACTCCAATCCGAGCACATGATCGTTAAGACCATGCTCAAGCTCGGAGTCGCCGAGACCTACAAAGGGATCATGGGCAAGCACATTCAAAAGCTCAAGATCGGCTTCAACAGCAACGGTAATATCAACGTTGAAGTCTGGGCCAACAAACGTCGCGTTGTTCGCAGATTCGCCTCCACTCTGGTCGAGGTCTTTGTTGAACACCGGGAGGAGAAGCGAAAAGAGTATCTCGAGGCAATCATCGCGTCCTTCACCGATGAAATGGAGGAGATCAAAAACCAGTTGGACCAGGTCACGGGTCGAAAACTCAACTTCACCGACGAGCAAGCGGTCACTCAGACCCTGATCGAAGTCTCCGAATTGGAGCACGTCCCCAAGGACTTGGTCATGCTCAACTATCAACTTCGAGAGCTGGAGCGCGTCCGAGCGACGGTTGGCTCTGACCAATACACGGCTGCGGCCAAGTTGCACGTCATCAATAAATTCAACAGTGATTCAAATGCCGCGCTGCATTCCGTCCTGAGCGCAGGGCCTACCGAATCCGTAACCGGAGAGACTGCTTCGGGCTCCGTTGTCGTTGTGCCACAAAGTGCCGTCGGGGAAATGGCTTGGATGGAAATGCAGAGCGAGGAACAGCGGATCAAGACTGAGATCGCTCGTTACGGAGCCACCTACGGACCGCAACATCCCGTGATGGTCGAGCTCAATAAGACGCTCCGAGGCATTCAAACGCGACTTCAATCTGAGGCATCTACCGCGGTCCAGCGGCTAGATATCACTTATAAGGATTTGGTTGATCGGAAACGAATGCTCGAAGCGAGCTTGCCAAAATACGAAGAACTTCGTCTCCGGCAAGAAGAGCTCAATCAAGAGGCTCAGCACCAGAATGCGAGCCATCAATCTTGGGCTCAAATGTATCAGATGCTCTACAAGCGCGTAACCGATATGACCTTCGGAATCGACAACGAACGGGTCGAGCTGACGTTTGCAGGTCTGACAGAGCTCCGTGATATCATTCCAGTCTCCCCCAATCGAATGAAGCTGATGCTGATGGCGATCGTAGCCGGTCTGGGCCTGGCCGTTGCCCTCCCAATCTTGATCGAGTTCCTCGACCACACCTTCTCCGATCTAGAACAGGTTGAAACCAGCTTTGATCTTCCCGGCCTAGGCGTCATCCCTCAGCTAGACACGGTTGAGCAAACCGCTCAGATGAATGGAAACAGGAAAAACGGAGCCCTTGTCAGCACGAGCCTCAAAGCAGAGGAAATGCGGGAAACCTACCTCAATGAGACCGTCCGCATTATCCGCACGAATCTGATTCTCCGCAATGAGATGAACGACGGTTGCAAAGTGCTCCTTGTCACCAGTTCCATGTCGGGAGAAGGAAAAACCTTTGTTTGCGAAAAACTGGCCAGCTCGTTCGCTCAAATGGGTAAGAAGACTCTCCTGATCGATGCAGATCTCAGGAAAGCTTCTCTATCCAGAGGCCTTCGTCTCCAATCGCAGGTCGGACTGATCGACTACCTCAAAGGCCACACAAGCCTTGATGAAACCATGCACACGTTGCCCGATACGGGACTGGATGTGGTCGCCAGTGGCGGACACACCCGTAACGCAAGTGACCTCGTTTCTCGGCCTATTCTCCCCCAAGCCTTGAACGAGCTTCGAGAGCAATACGACTGGATCATCATGGACACTCCCCCCGTTCTGGGGCTGCCTGAAACTCCAATGTATCTCCCAATGGTGGACGGGGTCCTATTCGTGATCTGGGGTGGGCACACTTCGACTCGATACATTCGGACATCCATCGAGTCCCTCAAGAAGAACAGAGCGAACGTCTACGGTATCGTGATGAACCGCTTGGATTTGACCAGTCCAAGCAACTACTATCGTTACTACTACTACAGTCGCGGTTACTACGATAACTACAAGAAGCCGAAGACCCACGTTCACACCGTTCCCACCGAGCATTCTTGATTCCAGCCCTTTCCCGATGAGTGGCGTCGCTGCAGGTTCGCCGTTGGCTTCATCGCCAAATAGTCCAGGCGTCTCGGTCATCATTCCAACCCGGAACCGAAAACACTTCTTGCGTCGAGCGTTGGACTCGCTCCTCCAGCAAAACTATCCAAACCTGGAGATCATTGTTGTAGATGACGGCTCTACAGACGGCACCGATGAGTTAATCGCCGAGTATGGCAACCAGATCCGCTACTTTCATTTCGAGGTAAACCAAGGACCGTCAGCCGCGCGGAACTACGCTTTTGAACACTCGAAAAACCCCTACATCGCCTTCCTAGATTCCGACGATTACTGGGCTCCTAATCGGCTTTCCACGCTCATGAGCGCCTGGAAAGAGGCTCCGGAGAGCTGTGGAATCATTGCCAACGATATTTCTCTCTTCGATGACGAAGATCGTCATTTCGCCCCCAAAAGGCTCAGCGATCTGAAAAGCGGCCCCATCACAACCGAACAGTTGCTCCTAAGAAACCGATTCGCGCCCTCGGCTGCCATGATGTCTCGGGAAGCCTATCAACGCTGTGGGGGCTTTGATGACTGTCTGTTGGCTTCTGAAGATCGAGACCTATGGATTCGGGTTTCCCAACACTACAGCATCTATTTTATCGCGAAGCCGCTCACGCTCATGCGTAAGCACCCCGCGAACATCAGTAAAGAGGCGAGCCGAATGCAGACCAGCATTCTCGCTATGCTTCGAAAATCATACCGGAGAGCCGTGCTCCCCCGCTGGCGGATCGACCTGTGGCTCAAAGCCCTTTCATTCGGACTCTTCGTCATCGCGTGCCTCAACAACTACGAGCGACGCACTCTTCGCGCTTGGTGTTTTCTGGTTAGTTCGTGCATGATGTGGCCCGTGCACACGAGGACTCGGGAAGATCTTAACGAACCCGTGTTATTTCGGCTGCGAATGTTTTATCACTTCCTGTGTGTTCGCTTAGCAACCAAAACGAGACCGACTTCGCGCAAACTGGCAAAAACAGCCTGAACGATGTATTTAGTAGCGGCGATTTAATGATACGCATCCTTCATGTCGTCTTCTCCCTGGCACCAGGGGGGATGGAAAACGGAATCGTCAACGTGAGCAACGAACTGGATCCGAACGAGTTCGAGGTCCATGTGTGCTGTCTCGACGAGTCCGGTGCGTTTGCGTCTCGATTCCCGGACGACAAGAACATCCACTGTCTCGACCGAAAAACAGGATTCTCACTGCGAACCGTAGCCAAGCTCGCTCGACTGATCGCCAAGATCAAGCCGGACTTGGTGCATTCCCATAACTTTGGTCCCATGGTTTACAGCGTGCTAGCCACATTCTTGGGTCGTTGGGTTCCAGTCCTACATGGTGAACACGGACAGTTCTCCGACGAAGAATGTACTCCGCGACGATTGCGGCAACGCAAGTGGTTCTATCGGTGCTGCCGAGAGGTCCATACAGTCTCCCACGGACTCCGACGACATATCGTAGAGCTGGGTCTCGATAAGTATACAACTGTCACGGCCCTGGTGAATGGCGTCGATGCCGACCGCTTCAAGCTGGAAGACCGCCCAGACATCCGGAAAGAATTGGGGATCTCCGACGAAGATACCGTCATCGGTATGGTCGCTCGACTTCGCCCCACAAAACGCCACACACTCCTGGTGCAAGCCTTTGCCGCCTTGCCCGCCCAAGATCCCCCCGTTCATCTCGTACTCGTCGGTGACGGACCAGCCATGAAGGATGTCCAAGCGGAGGTGAAGAAGAGTGGCTGTGAGAAGAGAATTCATCTCGTCGGATTCCAGAAAGATCCCGTTCCTTACTACCACATCATCGACCTACTCGTGATTCCTTCAAATCAAGAAGGGCTCTCCAATGCAGTCTTAGAATCGCTCGCTTGCGGTGTTCCCGTTATCTGCCACACTGCCTGCGGGAACGATGAAGTCATCACACACGGCAAGGATGGATGGATCGTCCCACTCGACACAGCTCAGCAAATTAATGAGCAACTTGCGTCAGCCCTCTCCCAAAAGGAACGGCTCCTAGAAATGGGCCGATTCGGACGCGAGAAAGTGGTCAATCGATTTCACATCAGCAAGATGCTTAAGGCCTACCAAGAAACCTATCGCCGAATAGCCAAACCGTAAGTAGTGGCAACCCGCTGGAACCTGCGGCTCGCCCTTCAGTAGAGAGATCCACACCGCCTAGGTATAGCCGTCCCCCAGCATGGATTACTTCGCGGTCATCGCCTTCCTCGTAATCTACTACATTCGTCCCCACGAATGGATCGCTGGCGTCTCGTTGCTTAGACCGGTCACGCTTACCGTCGGAGTCGGCCTTCTCGGACTTATCACCCGCGAATCAGGCCTCGGACTCAAGCAACTCCTCAAAACACCGCACGATCTCTTGATGTTGCTCCACTTCTTCTGGATGTGTTGGGCCTCGCCACCTTTCACGGCGACATTTGGACTCACCTACAGTCTTTTTGTCTTCTACATCATGATCGTTCAGTCCCTGACCAACTTCGAACGCATCCAACAATTCCTACGTTGGTGGGCAGGCGCCATTTTCGCCATTGCAGCCCTAGCGGTCGCCAGTGAATTCGGAATCGATCCAATGGGAGGAAACTACCTCGTCCACAACACGCGTCTTGAGGGGAGACTCATTCTCAACACGTCCCTCTTTGACAACCCAAACGCACTCGGACATAGCGTGGTTCCATTGATTGGGATGATCTATCTGTTGCTGATTTGGAAAAAGGGAGCCCTCTCCTTTAAGAATGCCCTCGTCACATCTTCCATCCCTTTATACTGCATCTACCTTACTCAATCGAAGGGATCCTACATTTCGGGGTTTGTGACGCTGATCACGACGATCAATTTCCGTCGTCCTCGGGCTGTTCAGGCACTGATTGTCGTAGGAGCACTCACCTTTGGCGTTGCGGGCATGAAAATGCTCCCTCGAATGAGTGAACTCGGCCGCGGCCCAGAAAACCGTGAGGAAGGAATTGAAGGCCGGGTCCAGGCATGGCAGTACGCCATGAATTGTCTAGAAGACGGGGTTTTGCTGGGATACAAGCAGTTTATTGGGAATTTCTACAATATCTACGGATTCCCTAAAGCATCCCATAGCTCCTATGTCCAGATTGGAGCGGAACTTGGCTACCCTGGGCTCTGCCTTTTCGTCAGCTCTCTCTTCCTTTGCCTCAGAACCCTAACAAAAGCAGAGACCAGAACGGTCGAAGAGGAACGTGTGAGGCGAGTTCTCTTCGTTCTGCTATTCTCCTTCGTTACTTCCGGTTGGATGGTGGATTTCGCTTATCGAGCCACGTTCTTTATGATCGTCGGGGCCGTCGCGGCATTTCATCGCCTTTATTTGATCCAGCCGTCTCAGATTCCAGTAGAAGACACGGCCCCGCCGCCGGAAGAAGAAGATGATGATATCGTCCGCGTTGAATTTGGTGACAAATCTGGCATTTCGGGACGGGTGGAACCTGAAATCGCCGACGCAAATTTCAAGCCCATTTGGAATCGCCTCCGCCTTGTGGATATTCCCATCTTCGTGCTACTCACCTACGCGACCAAGAGGTTCTGGGAATTCGCCATGGACAAAATCTAAGCCGCCCACTGATGTTTCTCACGACTGAAATCATATTTTGGTGCAGTGCCTTCCTCATCGGATACGGCTACGTTTTTTATGCGCTCCTACTAGCAATCTGGCGCCGCGTCAGCCCACCAACGAGCCCTCTTTTTTCTGATGAACTCCCATCAATCTCAATTCTAATCGCCGCATATAACGAAGAGCGAGCCATTAAGGCCCGCATCCAAAACTGCTTAGCTTTGGACTATCCAAACGATAAATTGGAAGTGGTGATCGCGTCCGATGGATCGACGGACCGCACCAATGAGATCGTCGAATCGTTAGCAAAGTCTCGCCACAATGTAAGGCTCCTGGACTTCGAAGAACGACGCGGAAAAGTCAACGCAATCAATGCTGCCGCGCCTCACTGCCGGCACAATGTTCTCCTTTTCTCGGACGCAACATCCCATTTCGAAACCTCCCTCGCAAAGAAACTCGTCCGTCACTTTGCATCGGATGCAGTCGGATGTGTGTGTGGCAATGTCATCTTCACCAATGCAGCTGGAAGCAAAACCGGAGAGCTAGAAGGGGTCTACTGGAAGCTGGAGACCTTCCTCCGAAACCGTGAAGGCGAACGCGGGAGCACACTCGGAGCGACCGGGGCAGCATTCGCGATGCGACGCAAGCTATGGCGTCCCTGCCCTGCCAATGCCCTGGTCGAAGACCTGGTGATGCCAATGAAAATTCTCGAACAAGGGTATCGAGTCAACTTTGAGCCTGAAGCGATCGCAAGAGAAACAGCCGCCGAAAAAGTCGACGAAGAATTCGAACGTCGGCGAAGAATTGGGGCTGGCGCGATCCAGTCTTTCTTCCTCCTTCTCCCAATGCTCAATCCACTCCGAGGCTTCCCGGCCTTCGCGTTCTTCTCCCACAAGGTGTTACGCTGGCTCACCCCCCTACTTATGATCCTTGCCCTCCTTACACACGGAGCCCTCGCGTCACGCTCGGATGCCTACCGACTCTTGTTGATTCCTCACATAGGATTCTACACCCTAGCTGTGATTGGACTTCTCGTTGGACGCAAAAACAGGATCTACCGGATTCTATCCCTCCCCTACTATTTTGTTTCCATGAACGCGGCTCTTCTCTGGGGCTATTGCCGGTATATTCGGGGAACACAGAAAGTTACTTGGAACAGAGTTAATCGATAGCATATGTGGCGCGGAGCAGACATCTGGTTACCCGCTTACTTGCGGCATCCGAAGCGAAAGAATTTCACGAACCCTACCCACGTGATGATCGCCGTTTGCGACCACTTCGAACCTTTCCATCATACCGATAAATCCAACGCCATCCGGAGGGTCCAAGATTGGCAGTCTCGTTTTCCGAAAATCTGCAATCACTTTCGAGACCAAGATGGGCAAGCCCCCCGGCACACCTTCTTCTACCCCATTGAACAATATGATGCGGACATTTTAGAGGCGATCGCACAACTGTGTCGGCAGACGGGAAGCGAGGTCGAGATTCATCTTCATCACGACAATGACACCGAAGAGAACATGCGTGAAACGATCCAAACAGGAATCCGAGATTTCTCCGCCCACAAACTCCTTTCACGAGACCAAAACCAAATTCCTAGCTATGCCTTCATTCATGGCAACTGGGCACTCGACAACTCGGCACCAAACGGGCGCAACTGTGGCATAAACAGGGAACTCCAGCTGCTCAAGGAAACAGGCTGCTACGGGGATTTCACAATGCCATCCGCTCCACATCCCACGCAGACTCAGACAATCAATCAAATCTATTACGGAATCGAAACCGAAAGCGCCAAGTCTCACAACACAGGCTACCCAGCTACAGCGCCGGCGGCTGACAACGTTGCCAATCGGAACGAGACTCGACCGACGACAAACTTCCGCGATCGCCCGGACCATCTCTTGCTCGTGCAAGGCCCGCTTGGGCTTAATTGGAAGCGTCGAAAATGGGGATTCCTACCCCGCCTCGAGAACGCAGACTTGACCGGGAAGAACCCCCCCACCCCGGACCGTCTCCACATTTGGCTCAGGAACGCGATTCACGTTCGCAATCGTCCCGATTGGATCTTCATCAAACTGCACTGCCATGGGGCCATCAATCCCAACCGAGAGGCCTTACTCGGAAAGCGAATGCGCGATTTCCATCAGCATCTGGCTAATCTCGCAGGGAACAACTCGCCATTCCAGTTCCACTATGTCTCCGCGAGGGAAATGGTAAATATTGTGCACGCGGCAGAGGACGGTCAGAGCGGAAATCCCAACAACTTTCGCGACTACCTCATCAAGAGCAATATCCCCTTCAAAAACCGAGACACCGCAGGGGCACTTTGAAAACGCTATTCGTCTCCAATTTGTTTCCCGACGCAAGCTGTCCCATCTGGGGACTCGATAATGCGATCATCCTGCAATACCTCCAACGTCGCCACGAGGTTCGCGTCGTGGCAACTCGCTTCGATGCGTGGATTGCCCGATCTACGAACAAGCTCAGAGCCCGCGAACAAGACCTGACACTTTCCCCTTCGTATCTGAGTATTCCCTATATCCCACGAGTCGGGGATCGCGTGAATCCACAACTCTACCGCAATCGGCTAAGAAATCACCTCACAAAACTTCGAGAAGAGTATCCATTCGATCGTTTGCTTTGCGCATGGCTCTTCCCGGATGGTTGGGCGATCAAGGAAGTGGCTAACGAATTGCAGATCCCATTCGCACTCATTGCACAGGGTTCCGATGTGCATCAATATCTGGAGAATCCATTTCGGAGAGAGCGCATCGTCGAAACGGCGAACCGCTCTCTGGGAGTGATTACTCGAAGTGCAGACTTAGGAGAACGCCTTAAGAAGGCTGGAGTCCACCCCAACATCCCCCAAACCGTCTACAACGGCGTCGATCACACGCTTTTCTTTCCCGGTGAAAAAGCGGCTAGTAGAAAATCACTTTCACTTCCTGAGCATTCCGTGATCATCCTTTACGTCGGTAATTTGCTACCGATCAAGCAACCTGAACTTATCATCCGTGCGTTTGCCAATTTCGTACGACAAGACAAACTCTCCGAAGCCAGGCTGATCATGTTTGGAGACGGTCCGCTCCGAACACGGCTTGAGCGTCTCTGCAACGAACTTAGCATCGATCAGAATGTTCAGATTCTCGGCCAAGCCCCTCCCGAAACAATCGCCGGGTATATGCGAGCTGCAGATTTTCTGACGCTCGCAAGCCTGAACGAAGGCGTCCCAAATGTCATTCTGGAGTCCCTCGCATCCGGCCTTCCAGTCGTTGCTCCAGCGGTCGGCGGAATCCCCGAAATCCTCCACGATTCAGCTCTCGGAATCGTCGCCCCACTATCGCGAGAGGACGACTTGGTTCAGGCCTGGAAACAACAGCTGAACAAGAAAGTGGACTCAAATCGCGTCGCTGAAAGTGCCCAGCAGTTCACTTGGGAGCGCGCAGCAGAAAGCTACGAAAAAATACTCTCGGGAAGCTCTTCTACCCCCACGTGATGGGAGCATCATTTCGCTTCCTGATCAGGTGTGTCCACGCACGGAAACGCCACATTCCGAGCGTAGATCCTGGTAGGCCGCGGCCATTTGAGCCTCAGCATCCGGGGCAACATACATGGGGTTCGGCCGGCACATGAAAGGAAGGACATCTTGGGTCCAAACATTCCCTCTCGCCTCATTCCATTCTCTGAGATGTCGATTCATGAGCTCAGCCGAGCGAAAACAGCTTATGTTTTTCATCGCCCATTCACGGGCTGAAAAAGAACCCGCGCGCTCAACAAAGTCTTGCAGCTCTGTGGCCAGGTTGGATTCGTTCAACATCACTCCAGTGTGCTCGTTCACAAAGGCAGACGATCCGATGTGCGCCCCTTGCAAGAGCCCAACCGGACAATCGGCAAACATGGATTCAGCCACCACGACACACGAACCTTCCCGCCGAGAGAAAACCAAACTCGTCTTACTTCGACATTGCAACGAGGTCACCTCGTCAATCCCGAGACGCTCCCGAATCTCAATCCGATCCCGTACGCCAAACGCCTCCGCCTCGGCTTCAATATGCTCCATCGTCCGCCCTGAATCGGGTTGCCCAACCAAAACGACTCTGAAATCTCTGGGCAGCTCTTGAAGCGCCCTGAACAGGACCCATTGGCGTTTGAAAACAGCCCAATTCGCCACCATCAGGATATCAATCTCTCTCTCCTCGAAGGGCTGGGGCTGATAAAAATCGGGATGAATCCAGTGACTGATCAAAAGGGGCAACGGAGAAACATTGGTCGGCAACCGATTGTACCAGTCCGCTTCTCGAAAATTCGATTGCATCACAAAGACATCCGCATTCTTGAGCCCGGCCATGCTCCAAATCGCGGGGAATGGTGGCGGCGACCACGAGGGCGCACAAATCAGCGCATATCGATCGAAAAGGGTATCGCGGCGAGACAGTGACAGGAGCGGCAACCAGTTATACTCAAACGAGATCATGAGTACACCTTTTTCCTTGGGCCCTCGATAAGGCTTTAAGAGAAGCCCTTTGCTGATCTCGAACTCATCTAGGGAACTCCCGTCGCTCCCAGAAACGACATGAGATCTGCGCCATATTTCGACGCGCTCAGCATCCTCAACATAGGGAGAAAGCCTCGCCGTAATCCACCCCGCTCGATCACGGGGAACCAACAGTCGAAACGCTTTGGCGTAGAGATCCAACTTAGCCGCAAGCGGGCGTGTGAACACGCCCCGCAAGGTCAGTGCGAATCCGGCCAAACACTGGAGAACCGACGAGTAACGAATCCGATCCTTGGTGACAATGAGCCATCGCTTAAGGGCAGCTTTCATGGTTTCTCGCCTAAATGTTCAACCAGCGAGACACATCAATCACATTCGAGGCAGAATTTGAAGGAAGGCTCTGGTACCTGCGATCATTGTGCATGAGTAGCACGAGATCAGCCGAGTCGCTGACGCCCGCTAGGTCGGGCATGAATTCAACGGTATCATGAGACAACAAGCGATCGAGTGCTGTTTTGTTCACGCCCATCACTTGTTCGGGACGTACCAGAAAATCATGAATCCAAATCCGTTCCAATGCCTTGCCTTCCAACGCTTCAACGATCCGCAATGAAGGACTCTCTCTGACATCGTCCGTATCCTTTTTAAAAGCAAGGCCCATGACAGCGACCCGTTTCACACCCAAACTCAGAATATGATCGACGATGAAATCAACGTGCTCCTGATTGCTTCGTTCGCAACTCCCCACCAGCGAAAGATTCAAGTCCGCCGACTTGGCAAGAGCCGCAAAGGCACGTGTGTCTTTAGGGAGGCAAGATCCACCGTAGGGAGCCCCCGGCAGCAAATACTTGGGTGAAATGTTGAGGTCAGTGTCTTTCGTGAGCAAGCGCATCACTTCGGTTCCATCGCCCCCCAGTCGCGAAACCAGTCGCCCGACCTCATTAGCAAAACTCACTTTGATGGCATGGAAGGCATTGCATCCAAACTTCAACGCCTCAGCCACAACGCCATCAACGATCTCATATTCGAGCCCAAGCCCGGTCAACATAAGCGGAAGGTTCCTGGGCGGAGGACTGTCCGCTAGGGCACCAATCACGGTTTGGGGCGGTTGGAAAAAATCCTTCATGGCACTCCCCTCCCTGAGAAACTCAGGATAGAATACGACCGGCACACGGCTGAACAGCAATTCAAACTCAGTCGACAACTGTCGCAAGGTTCCCGGAGGAACCGTGCTTCGAAGCACAATCTCGCACTGGAAGTCTTCGGCCCAGGATTCAGTTGCCGATTGCAGACCTTGCAAGACGTGACGCACAGCTGAGAGATCTGTCTGCCCGTCCTCTTGATTCGGAGTCCCTACACAGATCAAGACAATATCGGGGATATTCTCCCGAGACATCTCGCGCTCAACGCACAATCCTCCATCACTCAACCCGCGCTTGATCGCCTCTCTCACACCTGGCTCACTGAGAGGACAAACACCCCGCTGCAACGATGCGAATTTCTCTTCCGAAACTTCGTAACCAATCACCTCGAAGCTCCGCTGCAAAAGACAAGCAGCGGTTGTCAGCCCCACGTACCCTAATCCAAATACTCCAATCTTCATTTCTCAATTCTGGCCGAATCCTCAACCCCTTCTGCGCCGCCTCGCGAAACGGCGTAACAAAAGCGCTCGAACTCACGCGCTACTTTCGACCAACTGTAGTGTTCCCGAACATGCTTAGCCGCCGCCGCCCCTAAGCTCTCAGCCGTCGCGGGTTCAGTGAGAAGCTTCGACAGCGCTTCGGCAAATCCCGACGGCTCATCCTCAATCAAAATATTCTGCCCCGAAGTCACATCCAAGCCCTCGGCTCCGATCGACGTTGAGACCACTGGGAGCCCCATCGACATCGCCTCGTAGATCTTGATTCGTGTCCCCCCACCCACGCGTAGCGGCACCACAACCGCCGCGGCATTTTCAATGTGAGGGCGAACGTCCGGCACCGTTCCCGTCACCGTTATGGATGAATCGCCCTCCGCGAGCCGTTTCACCGCGGCGGTTGGCCGACGCCCCACGATCACAAACTCTGCCTCAGGATGCCTTTGCTTGACGCTGGGCCAAATGGCTTCGACGAAGAACTCCACCGAGTCGATATTCGGCAACCAATCCATTGAACCGAGAAAAACAAGCTGCTTCGAGACGGCCTTCCGTTCTCCGACCTGAAAGAAATCGACATCAACCCCAGTAGGCACCTCGCCCAACACATTCGAAAGAGAATACTCCTTCTCGAACTGCTCGCAGTCCACCTGCGAGACTCCCACAACACGATCCACTCGCGCACAACTCGACGCCTCATACCGCTGCATGCGCCGCCACTGAGAGGTCAAATAACTCCGTTCCAAGCCGTTTGAAGCCTTCGCCGCCATCCGCTTCCAGATTTGAGCCTCCACATTGTGCTGAAAGAGAAGCGTCGGCAACCGAACCACCGACTCTCCCCGAGGGAAAAGATTGACCGCTGGAGTCAGAAAATCACACACAATCACGTCCGCCGCTTTTTCCCGATCTACTTCCATGATTGCCGAAGCCATTGCATCTGACCGATACTTGTCAATCACGTAGGGACGATTCGAAAAGCAGAGATTCTTCAACAGATCCAAGTAGAAAAGTGGCGACTGCTTTGACACCTCTGACCAATCAAACCAACGCTGATGAGACGAATACTCTGCCGCAGCTTTCAGAATGGGATCCGATGATGAGAGCTCCGCATCCTTCAGGGAAAAGTAGGTGATCTCATGACTCCGGTTCAGCTCGCGCAATAGGTTAAAGGTACGGAGCTTGCCCCCCGTATCTAGTGGGTGGAGCGGCCCCGTTTTCAGCCACAGAATCCTAAGCGAATCAGACATCAATGCTTCCTTGGCCGGACTACCTTCACCAGCGACCAATGACCTCAAAGACCTACCATGGGACAACGACGAAGTCGAGACAATGCCATCAAGAACACGAGACGCACTCGAATGCCCCCACCAGCCTCTAGATTTTGAGGAATACGGTCATCGCCAATAACGCTCACAATGCAGACTGTATTCACCGAAGGCTTGGTTCAATATTGCCTTTGCAAATTGTTCCATTGCTCTAAAGATGGGCGGAGCGAAGCACAAAGTCGCGAGAGATACGAATAATGGACGCACCGGACTTAGGCCCAATTGACGAATATATCCCGATCCCTGAGGAGTTTTGGTCATTTGCCAACGAAGGTCCCTTCGAAAAGTGCACGGTCTGCAACAAGCCCTTGCGAGATGAAGGTACCCTCTACCTGATCGAGAAGGCCTATAAGCATTCCGAGGTCATTTTCGAGTATGCCATGTGCATCGACTGCCATATGAACCTGCGCCGGGAACTTTCTGCACAGAGCTTGAGGCTAATCGATCACTATTTTGACGAACACGTCAATCTCGTCGAACGGCGCCAGTCCTTGATGGAATCATACAACGAAGATCTTGCCCCCTGGCTATCTCAGTGCCTGGTCACAGGAAAACCGGTTGAGGAGTGCCAAGAATACCAAATCATGACCCTTTGCGACGGAAGCGACCTCCTGTTCACCTATATTCCGTGCCTCCTCAGCAGCGAAGCGATGGAGTCTATCCAAGGCCTTCTTTCTAAGAAGACCAAGGAGACCTTAGACGGTTTTGTTGACGAATTCCTCGGCCTGCCTCCCGAGGCGAAAAATCCCACTCCCTACATCGGCTGATTGACCGAGATAAGTTTACAGACTATGCCCCAAAGCAACGCCCACTCTCCTGTCATCATCGCCACGCGAGGTTCCGCCCTGGCCCTCACTCAAGCGCGCTACGTCCAAGCACGATTTCGTGAGATACTCCCAGATCTCCCTTTCGAAATCGAAATCTTCAAGACCAAGGGAGACCAACTCCAATCGAAGCGCCCGGAAGAGATCCCATCGAAACTTCCCAAGGGCCTCTTCACCAAAGAGCTCGAAACCGCCCTGCTCGGCGAGAAAGCAGATTTGGCCGTCCACAGCCTCAAGGATCTACCCACCGAGTTGCCTGAGGGACTCAAGATGGCAGCCGTTTCTCCTCGAGAGGACGCTCGCGAAGTCCTCCTTACCAAGCGTCCTATCGAGAATCTCACGGCTGATGCGAACGTCTTTAGTCTGCTACCCGATCACGCGACCATCGGCACCGGCAGTCCACGACGACAGGCTTTTATCTCCCGCGGCAACGAATCCCTCAAGACCGCGGCCATTCGAGGAAACGTTCCCACGCGAATTCGTAAGCTGGCTGAATCAGACGAACTAGATGGCATCATTCTAGCCGCCGCCGGATTGAAACGACTGGGCTACGAGCTACATGCCGACAAGCCGATCACGGGGAACGAGGCGCCGGATTCCATCTACGCCACGATCCTCCCCATAACGGATATGATTCCGTGCGTCGGCCAAGGAGCGATTGGGCTGGAGACCCGATCCAAAGACTCACGCATTGATGAGCTATGCCACCAATTCAACCACGCCGCAACGGACGTTTGCACCGAAACAGAGCGAACCTTCTTGCGCGCAATGGGAGGTGGCTGCCAGTCTCCGATTGCCGCCTGCGCGACGCTGCACGAAGAGACCCTTCACCTCATCGCTGCGAACCTCAGCGACGGAATCATGAAGGTTCTCGAAGAGACGGTGGCACCAGACCGAGGCCCAAGTCTCGCTCAAAAATTCGCAGATCAACTAAAGTAGCTGAGCTGGTAACGACGCCCCGACAAGAAAACTAAAACTGTCCATCGCTCACTTGAAACTTGGTCGGCCGTCCCAGTGTTCGACCGCCCTGTTTTAACCAGCTGGCGGTCCAATCCAACACGGTTGTAATGCTCGTTTCAGGTTGACCGAGTCGATCAGCAAGGGCACTTGCATCACTGAGCAAGATTCGAGGCGCTGGTTCCCCGCAGAATTTCGGTTCGATCCCTAAACGCTCCCCCAAACCTCGGGCCAAGTCTTCGACCCCATAGGACTCCGTACTCGTCAAATTATAGGCAGCGGCAGGGCTAGACACGAGATCTAAGGATCTCAGGATGCGATCATTGGCATCCCCTTGCCAGATGCAATTCACCCGGGACATACTCAAGTCGATGGGGGCATGCTCTAGAATTGCCTGCCCCAAATCGACGAGGATTCCGTATCGCAAATCAAGCGCATAGTTCAACCGCAGCAACGCGCACTGGAGATTCCGCGTTCGTGAGAAATGTCCAAAGACTCGTTCACGAGCTACAGCAGCGTTCGCATACTCTCCCAATGGTGTTAGCGGGTGATCTTCCTTTGCGCCGCGAGAATCATGCGGAACCATGGGATACACATTACCGGTCGACAAGGCGACCACAGGAACATCCGCATACCGACGAGCAATCGCAGCAGGAGCAAGCGTATTGGTCGCCCACGTCAACTCGGGATTCGAACCGGTTCCAAATTTGAGCCCGACTAGATACACTACGTGGGAGGCATCCGGCAAAGTAGTCCAATCTTGCTCGGAGAGGGCATCAAATCGCTGTGTCTCAATCCCTTTGCTCTCTAGCCACTCTCGTTCGAGAACATTGGTAAATCGACTCAATGCGACGATTTTCAGATCCTTCCCCCCTTGCGCAGCCGCCCGTTTTGCTAGCCAACAAAGTGAAGGTCCCATTTTTCCCCCAGCCCCCACGACGACCAAAGCCCCCTCAATTCGCGAGACAAGTTCCACCAGGGCATCACTTGGACGGGTCATGACTTCCAGCAGACTTGCTTCGTCATCGATCGAAATAGGATTCGGCATTTTGCTTTTCATAGGAGCGAGACCAATCCTATCTTTCCCATCCGATTGAGCCACACAATTTACGCAAAGCCGGGGCACGCCTGGCTGGATGCACTGAGCGCCTCAATCGAAACGATCGAAATGAATAAGGAGGTCCACGCTGCCCCCCCTTCCAGCAGCACCCGAAAAGAAGTATTCGCGACCTGGAAACTCGCTCTCCCGATGATTCTCGGGCAAGTGGGACAGATGACGATGGGCGTCGTGGATACAATCGTCGCAGGAAGAGTCAGCACCCCAGCCTTGGCGGGGCTCGGATTGGGCACCATCATTCTCTGGCACTCGATCATGGTTCTGCTTGGGCTACTACTCGCTCTAGACACGTTTTTCTCCCAGGCCGTTGGGGCCAAAAACAAGAAAGCCTTGCGGCACTGGCTTGTTCAATCCATCTGGCTTGCCATTGGACTTTCCCTCTTCAGCATGGTCGGACTCTATTTGATTAACGCTGGCTATCGGGGATTCGCTCCGCAAACGGAAGCAAACCATGAATTCTCGCGCTATTTGTTGAATGCCCTTTGGTCTATTCCGTCGATTTTCGGATTCTTCGTTCTTCAGCGGTACTGGCAAGCGCGAAACCGAGCCGTCTTTCTGGCGCTTGTCACCGTGGCCGCGAATGTCTTGAACCTCCTCGTCAACCTATCATTGGGTTTAGGGTGGTGGGGCTTTCCGCAATGGGGCACGACGGGGATTGCAGCGGCAACCGTCGTGAGCCGATGGGCAATGCTCCTCGCCGCTATCCTGTATACGATCTACCGGCTCGACTCAGAATCCTGGCGCTGGGAAGGCCCCGTCGGAGCAGCCCAGAAAGCACTCCTGAAACTCGGGTGGCCCGCAGGCGGGCAAGCCCTCTCAGAAATCGGAGTCTTCGCAATCGCGAGCGTCATCGCCGGTTTCATGGGTGCGATTCAGATCGCAAGCCACCATATTTGCCTCACGGCTGCAGCCTTCACCTATATGTTCTCAAACGGAATCGCATCTGCCGCTGCGGTTCGCGTGGGCCAATCCGTTGGGGCCGGCCGGGAGAGGGCAGCTATCAGATCCGGTCACATCGCCCTTTGTATGTCCGGCTTGGTCATGGCATCGTTCTCCTTCATTTACTTGGTCGCCCCGAAACAAATCGCCACCATCTTCACGGTGGATCACTCGGTTATCGAACTCACTTCGAAACTGTTCCTCATTGTAGCAATCTTCCAGATTGCAGACGGACTCCAAGTCACAGCGACAGGTGCCTTACGGGGATGGGGCAACACACGAGCTCCGATGATCGCGAATGCCATCGGCCATTTTGCGATCGGGTTCCCCGTCAGCCTCATCTTCGCCTTTCTCTTCGATTGGGGCGTGAAAGGACTCTGGACAGGTCTTGCCACCGGACTCATCGCCGTCGCCGTCCTCGTTACGCGATTGTGGTTTCGTCGCCCTGTCAGCACGGTCCTCCCTGGGGCTTAGCTCCAAATACTTTGCACCAGGTCCCCGGCCCCCCGGGTTCAAATTCTTGACCCCAGGGGAAAAATCCCGCTCAATAACCCACAGAACCAGCTCAAGTATATGAAGTCATTTGCCAACATTCTGCGTTATTGTCTGATTGTCCTACTGGCCCAGTCCGTCATCGCCGACGAACAAGCGGCCATCTCCAAAGTCGAAGAATTCGGGGGGCAAGTTCTCGGGATTGCCCAGAACACCGAAGGAGTGCGAGTCCTCATTCCACCGAAAACGTTTGAAGGGCGAGTATTGACCGACGCCGATCTGGCCGTCCTGAAGGAAATCAACAAAATCGTTGAGCTCGATCTCAAGAACGCTGGGATTAGCGATGCTGGCCTCGCTCATCTGGCCGGACTTACCGATCTTGAACGACTCCACCTGGAGAAAACAAAGGTCACAGACGCAGGCCTAAAATCTCTGAGTGGCCTCAGCAAACTCAAATACCTGAACCTCTACGGCACGGGTGTGAGCGATGCAGGCTTAGACGCTCTAAAAGGCTTCAGCCAACTCGAGAACCTGTATCTCTGGCAAACCAAGGTCACCCTGGATGCTGCCAAAGCATTCCACCAAGCCCAAACCCAAGCAGGCAACGACAAGCTTGAGATCAACCTCGGTTGGGACAAAGAGATTCTGAGCAAAGCACGACTCGCATCACTGCAAGAGCAGCGCAAGAAACTCGAATCCGAAGGGACGGAAACTGAAGAGGCTACCGAAGTTGCGGTGGTGGCTGACCCTGATTTCAAGACGCACATCCTCCCAATCCTCCAAGACAGCTGTGTGAAGTGCCACGGCGAAGAGAAACAAAAGGATGACCTTCGACTGGACACTTTCGAATACACCCTCAAGGGCGGTGAGCACGGTGCCGTTGTGGTTGCCGAAGATCTCATTGGGAGCAGCCTGTTCCAGCGCATCACGCTTCCAGCCGATGATGATGACATCATGCCTCCAAAGGGCGGTCCCCTCTCAAAGAACCAAATCGCTTTGATCAAGAATTGGATCGCCAACGGAGCCAAAGCAGAAGCTAAGGTCGAAGCTCCGGCGCCAAAAGTCGCAGAGAAGAAGGCGGAGGGCAGCAGCGTTTTCGTTGAATACGTCCTTCCGATCCTCGAAGCCTCCTGCACCGACTGCCACGGCGAGGACAAGCAAAAAGCCGGTCTTCGACTGGATTCAATCGCCGCTGTCGCCAAGGGCGCCAAGGGAGATGCGGTCGTGAAAGCAGGGAACCCAGACGAAAGCTCACTCTATCAACGCATCGTGCTTCCGGCTGATCACGACGACATCATGCCTCCAAAGGGCGACCCTCTGACCAAGGCCCAAACGGACCTGATCAAGCTCTGGATTGTTAGTGGCGCAAATTAAGTCCCTTTCAGTTTCCCTCAAAACCCCGGTTTGCCCCTGCAAACCGGGGTTTTTCGTTCACAACTGCCAAGTTTTAGCCCGCGTCAATAATATCCACAAAAACTCTTTCAAATCAGTTGACTTGTTGGGGCGTTTTGTTACTTTCTCGGCTCCTTTTTATTGGGTTTACGGATGAAAACACACTTGCCGAAGGTTGATATACAGCGACGTGCCTGGCACGTTATTGATGCGGAAGGCGTGGTGCTCGGGCGCCTCGCAGCTAAAGTTGCCGATGTTCTTAGAGGTAAGGACAAGCCAACTTTCACCCCTCATCTCGATGCGGGCGACTTTGTCGTCGTCATCAATGCTGAGAAGGTCAAGCTGACAGGCAACAAGGACGTCCAGAAGACTTACATGTCCTACTCTGGTTGGCGCAGTGGTGACAAATACCGCTCCGTCAAGGATGTTCGCGCTAATCACCCCGATCGCATCATCACTCATGCGGTGAAGGGAATGATTCCTAAGAACCGCCTAGGCAAACGTTTGATGACCAAGCTTAAGGTCTACGCTGGCTCTTCTCATCCACATAGCGCCCAAAATCCTTCGACCCTCACCGTTGGGGCCTAACCAAATCATTTCTTTAGATACTTATGTCAGATTCCGCTGAACATATTGCAACAGGGCGACGTAAGACGTCAGTCGCTCGTGTCCGAGTCACCCCTGGCGCTGGCAAGATTACCATCAACGGGAGAGCCTTCGAAAACTACTTCCCGCTGGACGCACATCAGAAAACGATCATTCGCCCTCTAACCCTGACAGATACCGCGAAACAATTCGACATTCGTGTGAATGTTCGAGGCGGAGGACAGACTGGGCAAGCTGAAGCAACCCGACACGGTATCTCTCGCGCCCTGTTAAAGGTCGACATCAATCTTCGCCCACTGCTCAAGTCTGAGGGCTTCCTGACCCGCGATCCTCGTATGAAGGAACGTAAGAAATACGGTCAACCTGGTGCACGTCGTCGCTTCCAATACAGCAAGCGATAAGAGCTACCAATCCTATTTCCCGAAAAGCCCGCCTATCTGGCGGGCTTTTTTTGTGTCCCGTCAGCCCACTGGCTCCCCAAAAACAATTCTTTCTGTGAAGGGATCTAGTGACGAAACCGCTTCAGAGTGGAGAGCACAAGGGCAAGCAGGCCCCGCCGAGGTGATGAACAACCAAATGGAAAGCCGCCGACTTTAGGGCAGGTGAACCCTGTCTGCTGCCTTTCAAGGAAAGCGACAAAAGGAGGATTTGAAAAGCCGGCGGCGCTGGAAGCTTAATCAGCAGGGAGCAAATATGCCCACTGCTCGAAAAACCTAAGACTCACCGCGAAGGAAGAGAAAGATGCTTCAGAGCACGGCGCTATTTGCCTGCACTCCAACCACCATCGATCAAAAAGTCCGTTCCGGTCACAAAAGAGGATTCATCAGACGCCAGATAGAGAGCCGCATGGGCAATTTCGATCGGTTTGGCCATTCGACCGAGCGCCTGTGTCGATGCCATTTCCTCATAGGCTGCCTCAGGATCTGGGTATTCCTTCAATCGCGCCGCAACAAACGGCGTCTCGACTCGCCCAGGGCAAATGCAATTGCAGCGGATTCCCTGTTTAGCATGATCCAAGGCGATACTCTTGGTTAAGCCCACAACGGCAAATTTGGTTGTGCAATAGGCCAAACGATCGCGCACGGCAACAACACCACCGATCGAGGCCAGATTGATGATATTTCCTTCCCCACGTTCGATCATCTGCGCGAGAAAGGCTTTTGCCATATTGAACACACCCCGAACATTGACCTGGTAAAGCCGATCGAGATCATCCCCTTCTGTCTGTAACAAAGTTCCGACATGACCGATTCCAGCATTGTTGACGAGCACGTCGAGTAGAGAGCCCGATGCTTTCAGTTCCTCTGCCAAAGCTGAGCAGGCCTTCCCATCCGAGACGTCCAGGGCTGCAAAACGAGCCTTTGCGCCTGTTTCCTGGATTCGCCGGACGGCTTCTTGCCCCGCAGCCTCATCCCGCTCCGCAACAATTACCTCAGCTCCCTCTGCCGCAAAGACATCGGCAATCGCCGCTCCGATACCAGATCCGGCACCGGTCACCAAGGCGAGCTTGCCCTCTAACCTCAAACGAGAACTCATGCTATCTCCCTACTCTCCCAATTCGGAGACGGTCCACATATCAACTCGATCTGCGTATTTCGCTCGGACAGCCGAAACCATTTCTGACGAAATCGGAGACGCCGTATGGCCCCATTCTCGGCGAACGTAGGTCAGCACAGAGGCCAACTGCTCATCCTCAAACACACCCAAACCTGGCATGGCTAACTCCCATTTCTTTCCTTGGATTTCAATCGGCCCTTGGAGGCCATGGAGCACGATGCGAGTGATTCGCTCTGGCGAACCCAAGACCCAATCTGAATTCAACAGCGGCGGAGCCAATCCATCTTGTCCCCGACCATGGGGCTGATGACATGCACCACAGCTGATGAGATAGAGATCCTTCCCAGCGTCAAAGAGCGCCTGCTCATCCGCCGTCAGCGCAACCACGTCCTCGGCCGCTTCAACCGTCTTTCCAGGCCAAACAAAGGCGCCCAACAGCTGATCAGCCGCACTCGCCACCCCGGCGGACTGCCCTTTGGAAAGAGCTATGAGGGCCGCAGGTTTCTCCGAAACTGACACGGCATCTCCATCCAACTTCACTTCGCCCCTTACTTTCTTGAAAGCAACAGCGTTGACACCGTCCAATAAAGCCTGCGACTGCCATTCTTGAGTCTCCTCGCCGGCAGCTAGCTGGAGCAAACCGTTGATTCGAGCCGCATCATTCTCTCGGAATACAGCTCCGGCCAAGCGCGCCAGAACCCCATCAGCCCCACTTGTGCTCTGCGCGAGAGGCCCATCCGATTCCAAAAGATTCTCCACGAATTCGAGCTCGCGTTCGTAGAGACTGCTCACAACCGCGCTCACGATGTACTCATGGTGCAAGTTCCGCTCGAGAATCGTCTGCAAGAGATCTAATGCAGCCGCTCCCTTGATTTCTCCCAATGAGAAAGCGAGTTGAAGCTGGACTTCAGGAACATCGTTCAAGCGGGCCGCCCAGTGATCCAACAGTTTCCCTCCACCCATCTTCGCCAGTAATGCTTCAGAAACGCGCACAGCCGCTGCTCGCACCTTGGGATGACCGCTCACGGCCGCCTGCTGGAAGGTTTGCTCGTCCAAGGCCTGCAGACCGTCTAGTGTCCACAAAGCATGCACCTGACCGAGAGGTTTGCTGGAATCCACGGCCAAAGCACGTAGAGCCCCCACCACAGAAGCGTCCTGGCGCTCGACCAGTAGCTGCTGCGCGGTGTCTCTTCTCCAGGCATCCGGATCAGATAGCTCGCGAACAAGCCCTTCGTTTGAAAGTTCCTCTAAATTGGGGGCCACACGCTTCGCATTACCTTCATAAACGACGCGATAGACGCGCCCCAAGCCGATTGGTTCCGCCAGACCTCGCTCCTCGATCTGGCGTCGCAAGAACGTCGTCAAGTAGAGGCGATGCTGAATCAAGCCGCGATAGAGGTCCACAATGTAGAGACAGCCATCCGGGCCGTTCACGAGGTTGACCGGACGGAATCGCTCGTCGGTCGACGTCAGGAACTCCGCTTGATCGTAGGCATTCGTTGCCGAAATGATCCCATCCTGCTCGCTGACCTTGTTCCGGCGAACAAAATTGCCTGTCGGCTCGCAAACGAAACCATCTCCCAGGAAATCAGCCGGGAAATTACTCCCCCGGTAAATCAAGGTCCCACAAGCCCCCGTGTAACGCGATAGAGTGCCATCCTCGCGCAGAACATTGGGTCGGTAACCACGGTTGACCCCGGTTGTGATCCGTCCCGGCCAGACCGTCTGATCGGGGTTAATTCGAACGTTTGAGCCCCGTAGTCCCAGAACATTCTTATTTCGCGCCAGGTAGTGCGAAGGGACTAAGTCACCCCGAAAGTGATCACTGTTCGAATTGTAGAAATGTCGACCGAAATTATCTTGAGAAATGCCCCACTGCCCCCGAAATACCGTCGGTTCTCGCTCAAATTCCCCATTAATGTAGCGGAAACGAGTGGTGTGATTGGCGCTGTAAATCCAGTTGTCCATACTCCACAACAACCCGTTGGAAGCATGTTCTGGATTCGACTTCTTGCCTAACTTGGGATCGTTCTGGGGGGCATAGTCCTCCGCCATCAGCACGCGCTCATCACAACGCAAATCACCATCCAGATCCTTGCAGAGCCATAGTTTGGGCGGTTCTGAAACTAAAACGCCCTCGTCGAGGACCGACAAGGCTCTGGGCATCACAAGATTGTCCAGAAAAACCGTGTTTCGGTCCATGCGGCCGTCACCGTCCACATCCTCCAATACGACAATCCGCCCCACTGGATCGGTCTCGTTTGTGCCGTCGATGTTGGGCATGTATCCCCGCATCTCAACCACCCAAAGCCGGCCAGCAGCATCAAACTCAATCTCGACAGGATCTCCGATCAATGGCTCGCTCGCCACCAACTCGACCCGAAACCCGTCTGGAACGGTGAAGGTTTCGAGAGCCGCTTCAGGCGACAACGGCGGGGCCGCCGGAACGGAGTATTTCTTCCAGATTTCTTCCTGCGTCATCCCTTTCGGATCTTTACGGTCCCCTTCCTGGGCGTTCAGACTCAACGAAAGAACGACAGCTCCAAGGTATGAGCTGATCTGTCTCGTGCGATTCGATTGATTAAACATCTGCTTGAACAATGATTGCGGCCTTTTTTAAGCACGCTTGCCATGGAGTGATCCATCAGGCTTGCATCAGAATCTGGCGTATTAAAACACCCGGGTCAATCTCTCGTTAGGAACTTGACCATTGAACCGAGTGAAAGCATGTTCTGGAGGATTTGAAAAAACTTGTTTCGCTGATTTGCTTCGCCGCTGTCCTCGCGCAGGCGGCCCCGCCTGAGGAGTCGGTCATCAAGATCGTCGTCTTCACCCAACAACCCGATTGGGACGAGCCCTGGAACAACATGCCCGTAAGCCGATCATCAGGCACTGGGTTCGTCATCGAGGGCAATCGGATCATGACCAACGCTCACGTCGTGACCTGGGCAAAGCAAATTCTCGTCCGTCGCTACCAAGATCCACAGCCCTACCAGGCAAGAGTGGCCTATATCGGACACGACTGTGACCTTGCAATCCTGGAAGTCGACGCACCCGGATTCTTCGACTATCTCGAGCCCTTGCCTCTCGGAGGCCTTCCCAAAGTCCGCTCCACTGTCGTCACTTACGGCTACCCGGCCGGCGGTGAGCAAATCTCCTACACCAGCGGCGTGGTGAGTCGAATCGAGCTCCAGAACTACACCCACCCGGGAAACCGACGCCTCTTAGCCGCCCAAACCGATGCTGCCATCAACCCAGGAAACAGCGGAGGCCCCGTCATTCAAGATGGCAAGGTCGTTGGAGTGGCGTTCCAAGGAATCCCCGGGCTCGAAAACACCGGTTTTTTCATCGCTCCCCCCATTTTTGAGCATTTTCTGGAAGATGTCGAAGACGGGACCTATGATGGGTTCCCACAAGCTGGGATACGGATGGCCCCCCTGCAAAACCCTGCCCAAAGAGCTTATCTAGGCGTGCCGTCACAGTTCCAAGGAGCCCGAATCGACGCTCTTTTCTCCGATTCAGCTAAAAACCACCTTCAAAAGGATGATGTCCTCCTGAAAGTTGGCGATCACCACGTAGCGCAAGACGGCAGTATTCTCTACGAAAACAATCAGCTCCACGCAGGCCTTGCCTTCAGCCTCGCTCAAAACGGCGACTCCGTCCCAGTCACGCTCTGGCGAGAAAACGAACAAGTGACCGTCGACCTGCCCGTCACGGTTGACCGAACCAATGCCGCAGCTGGCAACCTCTACCAACTCCCCAAATACTACGTCTATGCAGGAATGGTCTTCACTCCGCTAACCAAAAACTATCTCTCTACGTTTGGACAGAACTGGTCGGCCACAACCGACACAGAGCTACTTTACGAACTCTTCTATAAACGAAAGAGTGATCCCGAAAACACTCGAACAGAAGCGGTCATGTTGGCATCGACCTTGGCGCACCCCGTGAACGCCAATATGCGGATTCGCGGTCGCATCATGATTGATCGAATCAATGGCAAACGAATCGACCGACTCGAAGACGTCATCAGTGCCTTCGAAGAGGCGAACGATGATTATCACGTCATCGAATTCGCTCGAGGAGCCGGCTTCGAAACGATCGATACAGAGCAAGCCAAAACGGCCAACCGATCGATCCTCAACACCTACGGCATCGGAGACGACAGACGCCTATGAAACACCTGATCACCCTACTCCTGGCAGTCCTCGTTCTTGTCCCTGAGGTCAAAGCCCAACGCGACAAATCTCCGTGGGCAAACTCTGTAGTGCGTCTCGATATCAATCGACATAACTACAATTACTTTCAGCCCTGGTCTCGCCGAGTTGCCGCCAATCAAAAATTTGGACTGGTTGTCGGTGAACGCGAAATTGTCACCACCGCAAACCTCCTTTACAACCACACGCTCCTCCGGCTCCAAAAAGGAGGCCGCGGCCAGTGGTATACGGGACGAGTCACCTGGATTGATTACCACGCAAACATTGCCCTTCTCACCGTCGACGAAGATGAATTCTGGACGGGACTCGAGCCGGCCAAGCTAGCGGAACACGTTCCGGATACCGGAGCGGCCGAGTTGGTGCGGTGGAACTCCGGGAGGTTTGAAGTGCGAGGGCTCGACATCAATCGCCTCCAAATCCGCAAGGGGCAACTCACCTTTATCGACATGCTGCATCTTGAGCTGGATTCAGAAATCAACGGTGTGGGTTGGTCTGAAGCCATCACAGCAGGAGGCGAAGTCATCGGACTCACCATCTCGCAAGCCCGCAACAAATGCATCGCAATCCCATCTTCCTTCATCAATGCCGTCCTCCAAGCCCAGGCAGATGGCAGCTATCGTGGGATGGGCTTCTTCAACTTCTACTGGCAACAATCCGAAAACCCCACCACCTTGGACTACCTGCAATTAAAGGGGCAAAAACGGGGTGTCATCGTCACCCAAATCCCTAATCTGCCAGGTGACAACAACACCCTGAAGCCCAAGGACATTCTCTTGGAGATCGACGGATTCAAGATCGATACCCTCGGCGACTACGATGACCCGGTCTACGGGCCCATGATGCTGGAGAATCTGGCAACGCGGAATCACTGGGCTGGCGACCAAATTCCCATGAAGGTATGGAGAGAAGGATCGGAACAAGAGATCGTCTACACGCTTCCCAAAGCAGACTTTGACAACGAGCTGATTCCCACAGCCCTCTACGACGTCCCCCCAGAGTATGTGATGGCAGGCGGTCTCGTGTTCCAGCCGATGACCGTTCCCTATCTCAAGAGCTGGGGCAATGATTGGCAGCGTCGAGCCCCAGTTCGATTGATTCACTACAAGGGACAGCCACCAACCGAGAGCCGACCGCGACTCGTTGTTTTGTCCACCGTCCTACCGGATCCATACAATCTCGGTTACCAATCCTACCGTTTTCTAGTTGTAGACAAGATCAACGGGAAAAAGATCAGTCACATCAACCAGTTACAGGACGCATTCGACGCATCTGAAGGCGAATTTCACATCGTTGAGTTTGAGCAAGGCGAAGCCGTCGAGCGAATCGTTCTTGACGCCTCTAGAATGGGATCGGCCACCCAAAGGGTCATGTTGCGATACGGACTCGCCGAATCGTCCGTCATCAACGAATAGCACGCACGGTCTATCGAGTCTTCATCGAGAAGGACTGAATCGGGGAGTAAACACTCCCCCCTTTCTCGGGACGACTCTGAATCAGTTCAACCGAGCTAAAACGCTCCGTTTCAGACTTCGGATGGTCAATTCCCGAGGGCAAGCGTCCCTGATTGTATCCCCTCCGAACACGCGCCAAAGTGACATGGGGATGGTAAGCTCGAGATTCAGGCCGCTCAACCAGATGTTGACACTCCTGATCGATTGCGGACACAAGCCCCTGGAGAGCCGTCAACTCTCCACCGACGCCGGCCCACAGCACGGACATCTGCCCTGACTGTCCGAAATCACCAACCGGCGCCAAAAACAAGTCTACGGGACCGCTTCTGAGGCAGGCTCGTTCCAAGCAGAGCGTCAGTTCTGGCACGCACTGATGTTCCATGCGCCCGAAAAACTTCAACGTGAGATGCCACTTCTCTTCGGGCACCCAGCGCATATTCCCCGAGCGGAAATCCTCTTTCAAACGCGTCACCGTTCTTCTCAACTCGAGACGCCAGCACTCCGACACCCGAAAGGCAACAAAGAGCCGTAGAGTGTTTCCATGAACTGAGCTCGGATTCATCTGTTCCATTTCGACTCAACAGTCCATTCGTGCGAAGGAACGTTCCCAATCGTCCCAACATTTGGACAGGTTCTCTCAGCGGCCAACGTCACGTCGAGACATAGTTTCAACCACCGCAAACACCGCACGCGCTGCCCCAACCCTTGAAAAAGGCTTGATTTGAACCGCTGACGTGACGATTCTATCAACAGATCCCCTACTCCAAGAAGCCTATGAATCGTCAAGATTTCTTCTCATGGAAGCGATTAGCCTCACGGCGGTCCGCTTTGGCAGCGTTCACACTCATCGAACTTCTGGTAGTCATCGCCATTATCGCGATTCTGGCAGGAATGCTCCTTCCCGCACTGAGCAAGGCCAAGGAGAAAGGCCAACGAACGGCTTGTCTCAACAATCTGAAGCAAATCCTATTGGCCACGCACATGTACGTCTTGGACAATGAGGATCATCTTCCCTACTCCTCATGGAGTTCTGGAACCTACGACCAACCCAACTGGTGCTACACCCGTCGCCGCGGTGTCAATCCCGAGCATGTCGTCCAGGAAGGAACGCTCTGGAACTATATGGGCGTTCCAAAGATCTTTTACTGTCCACTCGACCGAACCAACACCGCGCTTTTCCGCCAGCGAGAGATGAAGGTCAGCAGTTACGTCATGAATGGCGCTGTCACGGCTTACGGTACCAGTCCCAACGGCGTCCAGTGGGGCTCCTTCAAGATGGACCAGTTTCAGGCTGATTCCATGATTTACTGGGAGGCGGATGAACGAAAACCTTCCAACTACGACAACGTTGCAAGCCGTCCGAGCGAGGGAGTCACCGAGCGCCACAGCCTCGGAACGAATCTAGGAATGTTTGGTGGCCACGTTGAATACTGGAAATTCAGAGCATATTACGAAGAGGCAGGAATCGGTGGATTCCGCGGACAACGCCCCGGCAAATTCTGGTGTAATCCAGCTTCGAAAACCGGCGAATAATCGACGCTGCGCGAAAACAACATTTCTTAAGTCAAGTCGTGAAACACATGGCCAACATCAAAGGATTCATTGCTTCGGTCCTCGTCGCCTTCATTGCGGTCGCTTGTGGCAGCTCTGACGACGGCCTGCTTCGAACTTCAGACAGCCCCGTTGAGGCAGCAGACCATCTCTCGGATGCCTTCAAAGGCGCTGACAAGGACTCGCAGAAAAACGCCTCCATTGCCTCTGAAGCGATCAAGAAAGGACAATTCCAAAAAGCGCTCTACGCGATCGAAACGATCAAAGCGAAACCGGACGTCAGTTTTGACCAAGGAGTTGCCATCAACGATTCCTTGGTTAATCTCGAACGCGAGCTCATCTACCGCGTGGAAGACGGTGATCCCAAAGCAATTAAGGCTTACGAAATGCTCAAACGAATCAATCGTAACTAGAGCATCTTTTCCGCTGCATAAGCCCCCTTTCCCCTTCGAATCGCCCGCTCCCCTGCGGGCGATTTTGCTATCTCCACGTCTCTCCCTTAAGGGCAGGTAATAGAAATCCAAAGGACGGAGAGATTCCCTTGATTTTTTCCTTCGAACGGCCAACCATTCGGCAATGACCTCAAACAAGATACCCACAGGCGCCCTTGCGCTTGCGATCTTAGCCAACGCAAGCTTTGTCACATCGTTGCAAGGCGACCACCATAACGAGAAACCCAAGAAAATCGGCTACAGCGATACCCCTTTTATTCCTGGCCAAAAGTGGCGCGTGCATGACGGGACCAGACCACAACCAAAAGTGGTGACCCCTGGCACGACTTTCTCCCACTCGGCACCCGCACCCAGCGATGCCACGATTCTCTTCGACGGCCACGATCTGAAGAACTTCGAAGGATCCAAGAAACAACCCGCGGGTTGGAAAGTAGAGAACGGCTATATCGAAGTTGTCCCTGGTGCCGGAGGTATCCAGACCAAGGAACACTTCTCCGACTTTCAACTCCACATCGAGTTCGCCACTCCTTACGAGGTGAAGGGCCACTCACAAGGACGAGGAAACAGTGGTGTCATCATCTTCGGCGCTTACGAGGTCCAAGTCCTCGATTCGTTCATGAATCCCACCTACCCAGACGGGCAAGCCGGGGCGATGTACGGACAACTTCCCCCCAAAGTGAACGCCTCGCTTCCACCGGGAGCCTGGCAGAGCTACGATATCATTTTCGAAACCGCCCGATGGGATGGTGATACACTCGTCAAGAAGGCCAATGTGACGGTCATCCACAACGGCGTTGTGCTTCACCATAAGCAGGAATACAGCGGCCCTTCTCTCCACCGAAGAGTTGGCACTTACACCAAACCTCATCCCCCGCACGGCCCGATTCATCTCCAAGATCACGGCAACCCGATGCGCTTCCGGAACATCTGGGTACGCGACCTGGGTGAATACGACAAATAATCGGGATTAGCCAGAATCACCAGTGAGGCCCAAGAATCACTTCTTGGGCCTTTTCTGTGCCTCGATCCCCTCCTCGTAAGATGGGCATTGGCACCCCTGATAAAACACATTACTGTCATTAGCAATGACTGGGTTTTACACCATTGGGGGGACGCTGCATCACGATTCCCCCGCCTATGTCGAACGGCAAGCGGACAAGCAATTGCGTCGGGTCCTTCAGGCTGGCGAGTTCGCCTACGTACTGACCTCACGCCAAATGGGAAAATCCTCCCTCATGGTGCGAACTACTCAAGAACTGCGCAAGCACGACACGAAGGTGGTGATCTTGGATTTCACCGCCGTCGGACAGAATGTGAGTCCCGAGCAATGGTATGATGGACTCCTGCTCGGCGTGGGACGTCAGCTCGATCTTGAGGATGAACTTGAAGACTTCTGGATGGATAACCAACGCCTCAGTCCAGTCCAACGGTGGTTTGCGGCCATTCGTGAGGTCGCCCTTGCAAAGCTCGAAGAGCCTATCGTCATCTTCTGCGACGAAATCGATGTCGTGAAAAGCTTACCCTTCCGAACCGATGAGTTCTTTGCCGCGATCCGCGAATGCTATAACCGGCGCATTCACGATCCCGCTCTCGCACGTCTCAACTTCTGTCTATTGGGTGTCGCTACGCCAGCCCAGCTCATCAGCGATCCCAACACCACGCCTTTCAATGTAGGCACTCGCGTTCAACTTGAAGATTTCACGCCACAGGAGGCCACAGGATTGGCTGAGGGTCTCGCACCTCCCGGACAGGTCCAGATCGACACCGAAGCTCTCCTTGCTCGCATCATTTCCTGGACACACGGCCACCCCTATCTCACCCAGAAACTCTGCCGCAAGGTGGCAGAAAACGTTGCCGTGAACCAACGCTCCCTGAATGGCCATCTCGAGGAGATTGACAGTATCTGCGAGGAAACATTCCTGTCCACGCGAGCCCGAGAACAGGATGACAATCTTCTATTCGTGCGCGACATGATGATCCGTAACGCGCGCGACCTCGGCACCCTTCTCGAACGCTACAACCAGATTCGCGAGGGGGATGAGATTCTCGATGACGAGACCGATGACATCTGTAACCACCTCCTGCTATCAGGCATCGTCCGCCTCGAAAATGGGAAACTCGTCGTCCGCAACCGAATCTACTCCGACGTCTTCGATTCAAGTTGGATCACGAAAGTAAAGCCCGTCGCGGAAGTGGAGCTTCCAGACGGAAACCGAATCCGCATCAAACACGCCTGTACCATCGGGCGAACGGAAAGCAACGATATTTCCCTTCCCAACCCCCGAGTCTCCAGGCGCCACGCCGTCATTCAAAGTCAATCTTCCAATGAACTCTGGTTGGTCGACCTGGGAAGCCGCAACGGCGTGTTCATCAACGGAAAGCGCGTCACCCAACCGAGCCTTCTTCGCGATCGCGACCTCATCAGCATTGGCCCCTTCCAACTCACTTTTATCCAACCCAATGCCCCGAGATTGGACGCCGGTTCACAGACGACAATGGACCGTACAGTGATCGATTAGTGCCCACTCGGTGTGTCGATCGTAAGTGACTGTGTAGAAACTCAGCCATAGCTTGATTCGCGCGAAGGGCAAAGCTGAAACTGCGTTTCAGCACTCCAAGCAGCCGTCGAAATGCCAGCATCATCTGGAGTGCGAAATCGAAGCTGTCGCTTTTCCCAATTCTTGAGACAAGTCACTCAAGGTCTTACACAGTCTCTTAACCTCTCGCCCCACGTTGGAAACAGAAAGAATAGAACTCAGAGCGGCTCACAGGAATTCGATGCACCGTTTTTCAATCAAACCCACAACCAAGCGTAGCAGTCATTTTGCTTGCACCCAACCCACGGCTTCCTAGGATCGACGACATGATCACCCCTCTGACCAGCGCCGCCATCAGACGAGCACTTTTCGGCTCCCTCGTACTGTCACTCTCGGTAGCAGTGGCAATTCAGGTTGCCGCGAAAGACGCCTCAGTCTTCGAGATCGACACTCAGAAGCGAGTTTCCAAGAACGACACGGGAAAGTTTGAAACCGTTATCAAGCAAGAAAAATGGGCTTCCGAACGGACCGCCGTGATCGTGTGTGACGTATGGGATCTTCATCACTGCAAAAACGCCGTTTCTCGCGTCAAAGAAATGGCTCCTCGGATGAATCAGCTCCTCGAGGAAGCCCGGGACGCTGGAGCATTGATCATTCATTCACCCAGCAGCTGTGTCGATTTCTATCAAGGCCACCCTGCCAGATTACGCGCCCAAAACGTTCCGCGAGCCAAGAATCTTCCCGAGGACATTGGTAGCTGGTGCTATCAGATCCCGGCCGAGGAACAGGCCGTCTACCCGCTAGATCAATCCGATGGGGGTGAGGATGACGATCCCGTGGAGCACGAAGCCTGGGCGAAACACCTCGCAGAAATGGGACGAAATCCCCGCTCACCCTGGATTCGCCAATACGACGTCATCAAGATTCATTCCATCGATGCTATCACGGACGACGGAGAAGAAGTCTGGAGCCTTCTAGAACATCACAATATCGACAATGTGCTCCTACTCGGCGTGCACACAAACATGTGCGTCTTGGGCCGCCCTTTCGGACTTCGGCAGCTTTCAAAAAACGGGAAGAATGTCGTCCTCGTGCGTGACATGACGGACGCCATGTACAACCCCAAGATGTGGCCCTATGTGAATCACTACCGAGGAACCGATCTGATCATAGAACACATCGAAAAGTTCGTGTGCTCAACCACAACTTCGGATCAAATCTTGGGCGGTAAGCCCTTTCGTTTTTCGGGCGATCCAGATCGCTAGCAACTAATTTTTACCCTGAACAGACAGAAACTTCACCAAATCGAGCAAGTCTTGTTGGGACAGCGAATCGACCAATCCCTCGGGCATTAGCGAGCGCCCTTCGGACCGTGATTTGATGTCTGCGACGGGCACGACAATCTTGGCCTCCGTCACCCCACGAAGAATCAAAGATTCGTCATTCTCCTGTAGTCGAACCCCAGAAATAAGCTCTCCGGCTTCAGTCTCGATGTTGAGCGTTTTGTACCCCTCTTTGATCGCTTCGTTGGGGCGGATCAAAGATTCCAACAGATAGTCCACCGGCGCGCTAGCTCCAATGCTCCGCAACTCCGGCCCAACCTTCTCCTCCACTTGATCCAGAGCGTGGCAATTCTGACACATCAGCGCATCGCTTTTGTACAACGCTTCTCCTCGTTCCACGTTCCCTTCGGAACGCGCCACTTGCGCCAGACTCAAGGTATCCTCTACCGAAAGCTCCGACCACTTCGCTCCCAGGTTCGCCGACTTAAGGAGGGCCGCGGTCAATCGAGGAAAGGCCCTGCCCGACGTCCTCACCTCCTTCAAAACAGCCCGCGAGGCTTCCGGTGACACAGGAAAAGTCGCAAACACATCGGCCAAAGCCTCAGAGCCAAGCTCTCCCGTTAACAAGACGCGAACCAGTGGAATCCAATGCCTCGGTTCCGTTGGAGCTTGCTGAATCAACCGAGAAGCATGAATGGCCGCCAGGCGCGGATTCGACAGAGCCAAAGCAGAGGCCAATTGAGATTCTTCCGCGACGTCGTCCAACAGCGCGATTTGCGTCACGATCTTTGCCTCATTGAGCTTACCCCCAATCCGCCCTAGGGCCCAATACAGACGGGCTCGGCTTCCTTCCTCCAACTGAGAACTTGCGGCCAAGTCTCGGAGATCTTCCGACAGCGATCCCAGTTTGAACTCACCCGCCGCCTCAATCGCGGCCAGTCGCCCGCGAGCGTTGTTCCCTTTCAAGAGACCATTCAAAACTTCGAACTTGGGCTCCGAGCTGACCCCTCGTGCTCGGCTGGACTGCACGAGACCTTGGATGAGATTCGCCTTATCTGACACCCGCAGCTCTCCCTCCACCAGCACTGACCAAACCTCATTCAGCTGAGCGGTCGTACCGACCTGGCTAACAATTTTCCAAATGTTGAGTGTCCGCCTCGAGTTCTGCCTCTCTCCTTTCGCCAAGCTGACTAGCGATTCGACAGCATCAGATGATTCCAATGCCTGAAGCGCATAGATCAAGTGATCGGTTTCGCCGTTGAAATCAAACTCACCAGATTGGACGAGCGGAAGCCAATGGGCACTCAGCTCCCGAAATCCGCGCCAAATAGCGTAATCCAAAACCTCATCAGATTCCTGATCCAGCGCCAGTGCCAGGGCTGAAGCCGCCGCAAGAGAGTCAGCCGCAACCAAAGCTCTCACCGCCTCGAGACGAACCCTCGGATGCAGGTCCGTAACAGCCTGAGACAGCGCGTCAAATCCTCCGGGATAGGCGCTCTGCCACTGTCCCAAACAACGCACGACGGCCGCACGCACTCGATGATCCGGAGCGCTCATCAGCTGTTCAACCAACTGAGGTTGAACCCAGTCGAGAGATTGATAAAGCCACATGAGCTCCAACAACTGGTGCCAATAATCGTCGCCTGATCGGTTCAGCGACGACTGCCATCGAGCGAGCGTTTGGCGAAGAGCGGATCGCGTTCCGGAGTCGTTACGGGAACGGTAACGTTCCACCAACGCGCGGCGGGCTTGTCGACGAGTGTAGTCCCCCGAGTCCTTCAGGTACTCGAGCAAATCCCAATCACTTTGATCGTTGAATTTCACACGCGGGACCACAGGACGATCTTTTGCCGTGATTCTCCAGACCCGCCCATGAACATGATCCCGTCGTTCATCCCGAAAACTGACTTCGCCGTGTTGAATGATCGGGCTATACCAGTCAGCCAAATAGATGGCTCCATCGGGCCCCATCGCAATATCAATCGGACGGAAGGACACGTGCGTGGACCGAATGAGATCGTCCATCTTGATCGACTTAAACCCCGTTCCATCCTCTTCCAGACGAAACCGGTTCATTCGATTCGCCCGAAAATCATTGGCTAGCAAGTGCCCCTGGTAAGCTTCCGGAATGTGAGGTCCACTCAAGATTTCGATACCACACAACTTCGGACTTCCCGGATTCAGACCACGAAGAAAGTTCATTTCCCCGGGCGAGGCTCGAAAAGTAGCTCCAGGAAATGAGTAATTGATTCCCTCTCCTCCTGCCCCATCTGTTTGAAACGTTTGCCCCCACCGATCGAACTGGATCCCCCAAGGATTCACCAATCCACGGCTATAAACTTCAAGCCTTCCGGTTCCGGGATGATAGCGCCAGGCACCACCGCCATTCAGGCGCCGGGGTCCGTAGAGAGTCTCCACATGAGTGGCGATATAGTACCCTTGAAGTAAGTAGAGCCAGCCGTCAGGTCCCCAGGTTAGCCCGTGCAGAGTATGATGGGTGTCTTGTGTCCCAAAGCCAGAAAGCAACACCTCACGAACATCCGCCCGACCGTCTCCATCCTCATCCCGCAAATGCAGCAGTTCGCTGGCCTGCGCAACATAAGCCCCGCCATCGCCCGGAATCACACCATTTGGAATCAGAAGATCGTCCGCAAATAGCGTCGACCGATCCGCCACGCCGTCTCCGTCCACGTCTTCGACAATCACGATTCGATCTTCTGGAACCCCCTGTGGCGTGATCTGTGGATAAGTCACACTGCTCGCAATCCATAAGCGGCCCTCCGTGTCAAAATTGATCTGGATCGGTTTCGCAAGCAGCGGGTCCGCGGCAAACAAGTTCACCTCAAAACCCTCTGCCACCTCAAACTTCGCCAACTCGGAATCGACCGAAGCCTTCGGAATGTCTTTCAACTGGCGCTGCGCCCAAGCCAGATTGCCCCCAACCAACAAAGCCAATAGGTAAACAACCGTTTTCATCAATGCCCGCATGATCAAATCCTTAAACTAGTTAGAAAGCTGGTGAATCGACGACTCCATCTCTCGAATCAGCGTTTCGAACTGGGGTAACTCCAACTGCACTGGAACCTGTTCACTCTTTCTCTCACCAAAAACAAACGCATCGTTCCGCGGTCGCCAGAAATTGTAGAAAAGCTCATTCTTCCGACGAATCAAGTCGCCCAGCGCTGCCCGCTTTTCGGCCCCACGTCCGCCCGTAGAAGCCGAGGCTCCACAAGCACTTCTTACCAAGTAGTCACCCAGCTCCCGATAGCCAGCCTGCGATAAGTGAAGCCCATTGATTCGATCTTCGGCCTGCAACAAATCCGGCGCGTTGAAGAGATCCACCACCGGAAAACGGCGTTCATCCCCGATCCGCACGATCGCGTCTCGATAGTGCTTCAGATTGAGATTCAATTGATCGACCTGAGAAGATGCCAACAGGCGCTGGGGCACGCCCTCTCCAAGCACCCGAAGCGGCGTCAGCAAGACAACTTTCCGTCGCGGCGCTCGGATTTTATCTAAGACAAGTTCAAATCCAGACTCGAATGCTTCCAGCCCCTCGATACCCGCATGCGCCTCGGTGGCACCATATGACACAAAGACCACTGTGGGGTTCACCCGCTTGACGTGTTGCAGCATTTTCTCGAACCCTTCCGCAGCGTCTCCAAAGATCGCCCCCCGTCTCCCCCCGGCACGAGCATCACCGAACACCGTATCCCCATCCCATCCGATATTCCGGAAGATCAAGCGGCGCCCCCTGAAATGCTCCGTCAGCGCTGTCTCGATTTCGCCATAAAGACGATCCCTCTCGAAAATCGTGCCCCCAAGAAACGCGATACGGTCACCGTCCACCAACTCGATCTTCTGATCCGCTTGGAGCGCCCCCACCGCGAAACACGAACAACCGAACAACACAAACTTTCTGAACCAACGTTGGATCAATTTCATGAGCGCCCCGATCCTAACGAAAAGCTCCAGCAAATGAAGCACATTCATCCAAACTCTGCATCCTGCCCAATCACTACCGAGAGATGACACCCGAGTAAATCGCAGCCATAACCAATGCTGAATCCAATAGTTGAAGATGAACGGGCTGATACTATTCTTCTCGCCGTTCCCTTACAGGGGATCGCCCAGCCTCACGATCGAATCCACATTACGAAGGCAAGGATCACTTCTCACTATTCACACTCTCAATTATGAGACAGGCGCCGGTCTTGCTTTAAAGAATTTGCTATGACCTTGGAGGCATATTTTTCTTACCGGGTAAGATCCGGAAACGAACCCAACCGGTTTCTGAACACTCTCCGAAATGCTAGGTTCCTGTTGTTTGCCGGATCCCTGGCCCTTTTCGCTTTAGAATCACAGGCTCAATACAAACCCTGGTCCAGCAGTAGTCCTCTAATTTGGAGCGACTTTCAAGGCACGCCACCACCACCCGCGGCAGATCCAGCAGAGAACCATGATGCCTACGTCTACACTGAGATCCTCTGGGATTTCACCTGGAACGAAAGTGCTCGAAGCTTAGAAGTGAACGCCCAAGCTGTGTTCGTTCACCCCGTTTCGTGGTATCGGCCCGCAGCCGCTTCAGCCAGTCTTCTCACTCACGAAATCGGGCACTTCGACTACGCTGAAGTGAGCGCCCGGCAACTCAAGCAACGCATTGCCCAATCTACCGAACTAAAGGACCTCCTGCGACGCTGTGACGTCACCGAAGCAGAGATCGAAACAATCCTCACCCAATACCACGCAGAGGAAATCGAACAATTGGGATTCTACCACGAGTTCTACGATTCAGAGACAGACCATGGTCAAAACCTCACTCAGCAGGATCTCTTCACCAACACTACAATTCCGAACCTCATGAACGAGCTCAGTTCCTACTCGGCCCCAATTGTCACGGTAACAGTAGAAAATGAAGGTGCCGTTCCGGTTGCCGGAAACTATCAAGGAGTTCTCAAATACACCCTCCACGCAGGAGCGACCGGACTGCCATTGACTCTCTGGACGTGGGAACTTCAAGGGCGATGGAACTTCTCTCTCACAACGACAGACGCCGACGGAATCTCCCACTGGACGCACGAATACATCGACAACCAATTCGACGGACATCTCTTGGACGTGACCCTGCCAGACGTTGCGCCCCTCCAGAACATACCCGTTGAAATCCAACACAACTCGAGTGGTGCTCACTACTGGATAGACGGATCCGTCGTTCAAAGTGTCCCGATGCCCAGTCATCAGATGACCATGGCACCCGTCTCGGCCGGCCCCGTACCTATGCCCAATTCACCAGACAATACCATCATCGATTTCCCCAGCGCAGGCCCCCTCGCTCTCGGCACTTGGATGAACGTCGAAGGCACCCCAGCCCTCAAAATGCGAGCCCCCATTACCTGCCCAAACGAAAGCATCGTTCACACCTTGGACATGGGACACGGCCGCTTCTTCGAGCTTGAATGGACCCTAACACGAATCAGTCCTCCGCAAAGCGCTACAGAATCAGGAGGTGCGGGGGGACATGGTTCGACGACCACCGTCGACAACATGAGCATCGTTCCCGATCATAGTTCCGGCAATGTCACCCTCACCTGGGAAGCACAAAGCGCAGGTCAGAACTACCTCATCGAATACTCGGAGGACCTCCACAACTGGACATCCTTAGCCACAGAGACCAGCACCGCGGTCGGCCCGATCGAATACACCGACACAAGCGCCATCCCATCGAGCAGCGCCCGATTCTATCGAATCTCAATCACCGCTCCGTAGAGACTCCTGGTTCGCAAGCGAACTTCCTACCCGACCAAGAATGCGTTCGTAGCCGAGAAGCTTCCTTTTGCGCCAATCCATTTACCTGGCACTGCGGGTACTAAGGTTTGCCTGTGGGTTAGAGTTGAAGAGCAAAACGGAGGGCGTGACGTGTTGCCTCCAGTGACTCTTCGGAGATCTGCCCTAGCCAGCGAATAAAGCGGCTATCCCCAACCGAGCCCAAGCCTTGGACATTGACGTAAGAAGTTGCCGGCAAGAACGGAAGTTGGCCCAGAGCCACTTCGTATTGGCTGCCGCGGTATTTTGTGGTCAGCGGCACGTAGAGGTAGAGTACCCGCGGTGGATCTTCATCGGCTCGGGAGACAATTAAAACCGGCCGGGTCTTGGCGGTCATGCCCAGATCCGCCAACCAAACTTCCCCCGGCGACCTAATCTTCATCCAACACGTCTAGGACCTCTTGCTCTACAGCACGGGAACGGAGCAGGTCCAAGGCATCATTATCGGCCATCTCGATAATCTCTTCCACCAGCCGTTCCACCTGACTTACCGTGTCAGGACTCCAAACAGCCAACTTGCTATCGAGCTTTTCGGCGATCACCGTCATGCCCTAAACATAATCACTTTTCCACACTCTGCAACTCTGCTTCCCCAACCAAAAATCGACGGGCACGGCTCTTTGACGCCACGTTTCAACCTAGCAAGCTCACCAAACTCTTTCCGGCCCACAACTTGAAAGGGCCTCCGCAACACGCTATCCGGCAAAGCTCTGGCCCTAGAATTGCTTTCTTATCGGAGGGTTCCCGGAGGTTCAAGAAATTGGGCAACCCCAGGATTCCGCTACTTTTGTTGGTCCCGCAAAGGATAGTGCGACGTACGCCAAAGAATCTGTCGAAGTAGATTCGTCCTAGGAACACAAAAGCGAAATCACTCGCTCACTTGAAACCAAATACTCGTTATTAGGTTGAGTCTTGCAGGCATCTTCCAAAGTGTGACCTTCCATAGCAGAGGAAGTCGCGATCATTACCGATGTTTAATCCAGGACGTAAGGATGAAAGAGCACCCCAAGCTTCTCTTGCGTTAAGCGGAACACCGCCACGAGGCGGGCTAGGCGTTTGATTGTTCAGTTAGACCGTAGGCGAGCTCTGCGTCAACCAAGCGGAGCCGGGTCGTTCACAACGCTGTCCATGCCGTTGGGTTCTGCAAACCCGCGTTCCCTGCTGGATCGCCAGTGAACACCCTCCCCCAGAATAGAATGCATTCGTAGCCGAGAAGCTTACTTCTGCGCCAATTCATTTTCCTGGCATTGCTGGTGCTATGGTTGGCCTGTGGGTTCATACTGGGATTGAAGCCAAAAGTCATTGATCATCAACGTCCAAGAAGCTAATCCGTTCTCATGAAAAAACCACTCACTGCGGTCATCCGAAAAGAGCAAGGTGGATTCTCCGCACTCTGTCCCGAAATCGATATCGCGAGCCAGGACGATACAATTGAAGAGGTGAAAACCAATCTTAAAGAAGCAGTCGAACTGTTCTTCGAGTGTGCCTCAAAGGAAGAAATAGGTAACCGACTCGGCCAGGAGTCTTACATCTCAGCGTTGGAGGTTGAGGTTGCCCAGATTGCCGCCGCTCTCCGGACGCGATGTGATGTCGATTCTTCAAGCAAACGGATTCAAGATAATTCGGCACAGTGGCAGCCACGTGGTCATGCAGAATAAACTGATCAAATCGACTATTACAGTTCCTGTCCAGACCACAGCGAAGTCAGGATCGGAACCCTGAGATCCATCATACGCCAGAGTCAGTTACCGCGTTCAATGTTTGAGCGTTAAGAATTCACTCGAATGGTCCAAAACTGCGTGGAAGGGCGAAAAGGGTCAGTGCGTGATTCGTTTACCGAAAAGAACCCGAAATCAACAATCCCTCCTTCTGCAGTGGCAAATGCCACGAATCACGCACTGACCCCTTCGGCCTTCACTAGTAGAAAGAAGGAAAGATGTAGGTTAGAGGTTTAGCCAACGACGTACGGCAGCTTCGATTTCAGCCACAACGCCGGAGTTGAGGCTGGCAAGTTTTCGTTCCCGTCTCACGGCCGGAACGGTGCCCAGGTTTTGAGCGTCGAAGACGCCGCTTTTGAAGCCTCTTCCTTCGTGAGGCACTTCGAAGCGGGTGCCTCGGATGGCCGTTGTTCGGACGACGTAGGTGACCAAGGCTCGTTCGTGATCCTCGTAGTCGACGCTCAGAACCACAACCGGGCGTCGCTTTTCCATCATCCCTAGGTCGACTAGCCAGATATCGCCGCGTTTTATGTCGGCTCTTGCCATTGCTCCCCTTCTCCCTCCTCGGCGTCCAACTGTGAGAACATGATCGATGAAGCATTGATGCTGGCTTGATATTCATCCAGCCACTGCGCCACTTCTCTCACCTGCTCAACAGGCAATCGCTCGATCGCCGATTCGATTTCAGCAACAGTCGTCATGACATCACCTTATCGGTTCTCACCCCGACTCGCAACCAGGGATATCACCGTCATCGGGCCGGATGAGTCGCCGTGTGGATGCCGGATGCTCACTGGAGTGTAGATCTGGGGAGTACACAAGCGAGCATGCCCTAGTTCTTGCCGGTTCGTTTCAGGGTCGATCCTTAAGTTTTTATCTTAGAGCATCTTACTTCTGAATCCTGTCTCGTATTCTTCTTTTCCAGAGGTCGGGACCGTCGAAACGACATACAAGTAACCGGATAAACAGCCCTCGAACCGCAACTGAGTCCTAGTTTGATTGACCGTTCCGAGCAAGGAGCGATGCTACCGTTGACATAGCAGAGGAAGTCGCAATCATTACCGATATTTGATCCGAGGAGTGAGGATGAAAGAGCTCTCCAAGCTTCTCTAGCGTTAACCGGAACACCGCCACTAGGGGGGCTAGGCGTTTGATTGTTCAGTTAGACTGTAGGCGAGCTTTGCATCAACCGAGCGGAGCCGGGTCGTTCACAACGCTGTCCATGCCGTTGGGTTCTGCAAACCCGCGTTCCCTGCTGGATCGCCAGTGAACACCCTCCCCCAGAATAGAATGCATTCGTAGCCGAGAAGCTTACTTCTGCGCCAATTCATTTTCCTGGCATTGCTGGTGCTATGGTTGGCCTGTGGGTTCATACTGGGATTGAAGCCAAAAGTCATTGATCATCAACGTCCAAGAAGCTAATCCGTTCTCATGAAAAAACCACTCACTGCGGTCATCCGAAAAGAGCAAGGTGGATTCTCCGCACTCTGTCCCGAAATCGATATCGCGAGCCAGGACGATACAATTGAAGAGGTGAAAACCAATCTTAAAGAAGCAGTCGAACTGTTCTTCGAGTGTGCCTCAAAGGAAGAAATAGGTAACCGACTCGGCCAGGAGTCTTACATCTCAGCGTTGGAGGTTGAGGTTGCCCAGATTGCCGCCGCTCTCCGGACGCGATGTGATGTCGATTCTTCAAGCAAACGGATTCAAGATAATTCGGCACAGTGGCAGCCACGTGGTCATGCAGAATAAACTGATCAAATCGACTATTACAGTTCCTGTCCAGACCACAGCGAAGTCAGGATCGGAACCCTGAGATCCATCATACGCCAGAGTCAGTTACCGCGTTCAATGTTTGAGCGTTAAGAATTCACTCGAATGGTCCAAAACTGCGTGGAAGGGCGAAAAGGGTCAGTGCGTGATTCGTTTACCGAAAAGAACCCGAAATCAACAATCCCTCCTTCTGCAGTGGCAAATGCCACGAATCACGCACTGACCCCTTCGGCCTTCACTAGTAGAAAGAAGGAAAGATGTAGGTTAGAGGTTTAGCCAACGACGTACGGCAGCTTCGATTTCAGCCACAACGCCGGAGTTGAGGCTGGCAAGTTTTCGTTCCCGTCTCACGGCCGGAACGGTGCCCAGGTTTTGAGCGTCGAAGACGCCGCTTTTGAAGCCTCTTCCTTCGTGAGGCACTTCGAAGCGGGTGCCTCGGATGGCCGTTGTTCGGACGACGTAGGTGACCAAGGCTCGTTCGTGATCCTCGTAGTCGACGCTCAGAACCACAACCGGGCGTCGCTTTTCCATCATCCCTAGGTCGACTAGCCAGATATCGCCGCGTTTTATGTCGGCTCTTGCCATTGCTCCCCTTCTCCCTCCTCGGCGTCCAACTGTGAGAACATGATCGATGAAGCATTGATGCTGGCTTGATATTCATCCAGCCACTGCGCCACTTCTCTCACCTGCTCAACAGGCAATCGCTCGATCGCCGATTCGATTTCAGCAACAGTCGTCATGACATCACCTTATCGGTTCTCACCCCGACTCGCAACCAGGGATATCACCGTCATCGGGCCGGATGAGTCGCCGTGTGGATGCCGGATGCTCACTGGAGTGTAGATCTGGGGAGTACACAAGCGAGCATGCCCTAGTTCTTGCCGGTTCGTTTCAGGGTCGATCCTTAAGTTTTTATCTTAGAGCATCTTACTTCTGAATCCTGTCTCGTATTCTTCTTTTCCAGAGGTCGGGACCGTCGAAACGACATACAAGTAACCGGATAAACAGCCCTCGAACCGCAACTGAGTCCTAGTTTGATTGACCGTTCCGAGCAAGGAGCGATGCTACCGTTGACATAGCAGAGGAAGTCGCAATCATTACCGATATTTGATCCGAGGAGTGAGGATGAAAGAGCTCTCCAAGCTTCTCTAGCGTTAACCGGAACACCGCCACTAGGGGGGCTAGGCGTTTGATTGTTCAGTTAGACTGTAGGCGAGCTTTGCATCAACCGAGCGGAGCCGGGTCGTTCACAACGCTATCCATGCCGTTGGGGTCAGCAAACCCGCGTTCCCTGCTGGATCGCAAGTGAACACCCTGCCCCAGAATAGAATGCGTTCGTAGCCGAGAAGCTTCCTTTTGCGCCAAACACATTTACCTGGCACTGCTGGTGCTATGGTTGGCCTGTGGGTTCATACTCTCCAGATCCCCGGAATCATCGTAGTCGTAGCTTGCGGTCACACCTCGCGCCAATTGGAGTTGATGGGTTCGACCTGAGTTGTGGTAGGTGTAACTAGGACCGTTGGATCCCGCAACAGACGGCGCTGGGCCATCAGACGCGCGCGGGGAGTAGGTTTGCGAATTTGCTCGATTCTGGGCCGCTTCTGCGGCAGGCTCCCGTCTGATCGAGACACCCAAGGTAGCATTTGGGTTTCGCTAACACTCCAACAACACAAACCCTGATCTGATTCTAACATGGCCGACCAACTCAGCGCTCTTCGCGAGCACAGCATCATCGTCGCTGACACCGGCGACTTCGCTAGTATCCAAAAGTATCAACCACGGGATGCCACAACCAATCCAAGCCTTCTCTATGCGGCCGCCCAGATGCCGGAATATCAGGACCTCGTTGGCAAGACCTTGGCAGACGCCAAACAGCAAGGCTTGGCCGGAGCCGCGACCGTTCAGCTCGCCATGGACCAGCTGGCCATCGCGTTTGGCGAGGAGATTCTCAAGATTGTCTCCCATCGAGTCTCCACCGAGGTGGATGCCCGTCTGAGTTTCAACACTCAGGGGACGATCGAAAAAGCGCAATGGTTGATCAACGAGTACGAGAAGAAAGGGATTTCGAGAGACCGGATCCTGATTAAGATCGCTTCCACCTTCGAAGGCATCCGTGCTGCAGAGGAGCTCGAGAAACAGGGAATTCATTGCAATCTAACGCTGCTGTTCTCCCTGGCCCAGGCAGCTGCCTGTGCCGAGGCCAAGGTGCAACTCATTTCCCCCTTCGTCGGCCGCATCTTAGACTGGTTTAAGGCCTCGACCGGACGCGATGAATATCCCGCCCACGAGGATCCAGGCGTGCTCTCGGTCACCAACATCTTTCACTACTACCGCAAGTTTGGATACCAAACGGAGGTCATGGGGGCGAGCTTCCGCAACACCGGAGAGGTGCTGGAACTGGCCGGTTGTGATCTGCTCACCATCGGACCGAGCCTGCTGGAGGCGCTGCAATCGAGCACCGGCGACGTGCCTCGCAAGCTGGACTCGAGCCACTCTGCGGACATGCCGATCGACAAAGTAAATGTCGACGAAAACTCCTTCCGCTGGATGATGAATGAAGATGCCATGGCCACGGAGAAACTCGCGGACGGGATTCGACGTTTCGCTTCGGACACAGAAAAACTGGAAGTGTTGATTAGCACGAAGCTGCAAGAATCTGCGTAGTCCCGGAGCCTGGGCGTGATTCGCCTCGCGCCTTCAACATAGCCGATATTCCCATGAGCCTTACGGTATCCTGTCAGCGTTTTGCTGAACTTTGCCAGCAGGAGACGCAAGAATCTGCATATCCCCGGGCAAGGGAGTTCAAGGCGGGCGTTCCGATTTATGAGGGGCCCCAGTTGATTAATAATCTTGGGCACCAGGATCAAGACGCTCATCTGAAAGGGGAATGGGCTCACTGCCTGCTCGAGGGGCCCGGGGTCTTTGGTATCCGGTCGGCCTACAGCAACCTTTCCGTTCTCGATGAGATGAGCGGCATCTTCGCTCGGATCATTCAACGTGAGCGGAACGCAGGAAAAAACAAGGGTGATCATTTCGGACAGAACGAACGGATCTGGAATTCGATTCAGAAAACCAGCGTAGAAGCGCCCCATCTCTTCGCGGACTACTACGGCAATCCTTTCATCGCCTTGGCCAGCCGAGCCTGGCTCGGCCCCGCTTATCAACTAACCGCTCAGGTCAATATTGTGAAACCCGGTGGAGCCGCCCAAAGCTCGCACCGCGACTACCATCTGGGTTTCCAATCGCGGGACACCATCGCTGCCTTTCCCCCTCACGCACAAGCGATGTCTCAGTTTCTCACGCTCCAGGGAGCCATCATCCACACTGAGATGCCGGTGGAATCGGGTCCAACCAAACTCCTCCCCTTCTCGCAACAGTATGAGCTCGGCTATCTCAGTTTCCGCGAACCCGAGTTTGTCGAGTACTTCGAAAAGCATGCTATCCAACTGGATTGGAAGCAGGGTGACCTCTTGTTCTTCAATCCAGCTCTCTACCACGCAGCGGGTTCCAACACCTCAAGCAGTGATCGAGTTGCCAACTTGATTCAGATCTCCTCCGCCTTTGGACGACCGATGGAATCGATCAATCACAATGCGATGATTGAGGCCGTGTACCCAGAACTCCTAAGTAGGATAGCTCATAAGGAGTTGCCAGAGCAAACGCTGGTCGACTCGGTCGCAGCCCTCACAAACGCCTATGCTTTTCCCACGAATTTGGATTCCGATCCTCCAGTTGACGGCCTCGCCCCTCGCACACAAGAGGACTACGTGCTAGCAGCCATCCAAGATCAGACGCCCTGGAAGCAACTTTACAAAACGCTCACCGAGCTATCAAATCGACAACGAGCATGAGAGGCCAAGAGATTTCCCAGCCGCACACCGTGATAGGTGCGAAAAACAGAACAGGCAATCGACTCACGATTCTCGCTGTCGTTTGGACCTTGATGTTGGCACTCCCTGCAAAAGGCCAGGATCCACTCGCAAAAACTCCCAACATTGTATTGTTTGTGGCGGACGATTTGGGCTATGGCGAACTCGGCTGTCAGGGAAACCCTGAGATTCCCACGCCCCATATCGATTCGCTCGCCGACAATGGCATTCGATTCACCCAAGGGTACGTCACCGCTGCCTTCTGCAGCGCCTCACGAGCCGGACTGATGACGGGACGTTTTCAAGCGCGCTTCGGATACGAATTCAATCCCATCGGAGCACAGAACGAAGATCCGGACGCAGGACTCCCCACCAGCGAGAAAACCATCGCCGACATCCTCGTCGACGCGGGCTACATCACAGGCATGTTCGGCAAGTGGCACCTGGGCGGGACGGCAAAGTTCAATCCGATTCGACGGGGCTTCGATGAGTTTTTCGGTTTTCTGCACGAGGGGCACTATTTCGTCCCGCCTCCCTATCAAGACACCACTACATGGTTACGTCGGCGCGTGCTTCCAGGGGGCGGCAAGGGGCGTTGGATGTCACCCGACGGTCGCCTCATTTACTCGACCCACATGGGTTATACCGAACCCGACTACGACGCTGACAATCCGATCTATCGAGCCGGTCAGCCGATTCAAGAAACCAATTACCTCACGGACGCACTGACGAGGGAATCGGTTGACTTCATTCGCCGCAACCGGAGCGCCCCCTTCTTTCTCTATGTTCCTTACAACGCCGTTCACAGCCCGATGCAGGGAGCGCAAAAATACATGGAGCGCTTTTCGCACATCACCGACATCCAACGCCGAGTCTTCGCAGCGATGCTCTCGAATCTGGATGACAGCGTGGGGGCCATTCTCGGAAGCTTGAGAGAGTTTCAATTGGAAGAACGAACCCTTATCTTCTTCATCAGCGACAATGGCGGACCAACCAAAGAGCTGACCTCGAGCAACCTCCCCCTCCGAGCCGGAAAGGGAAGCGTCTATGAGGGCGGCATCCGAGTCCCATTCTTGGCTCAATGGAAAGGGCAACTCCCGTCCGGGCAAGTCTATCGCCACCCAGTCTCGTCCCTCGATATTTTTCTCACCTCAGCAGCGGTCGCCAAAGCCTCTCTGCCCAACAAGTCTCGTTACGACGGCGTAAATCTCATTCCCTTCCTGACGGGAAAGAACACCAATCGTCCTCATGAGGAGCTATTTTGGAGACAGGGCAATAAGACGGCGCTGAGACAACGAGACTGGAAGCTACTCAAGAACCCACGGCGAGGGAGCAACGCCCGATGGGAACTCTACGACCTGGCAAGCGACCCTTCGGAATCCAATGATCGAGCATCGGCCGAACCAGATCGACTCGCTCAGCTCGTCTCCCGCTGGAAAGATTGGAATGGTCAAATGATCCCCCCGATTTGGAATCCGAGAAGGTGAGTAAGGAAGGACTTTCAAACGCAATTGAGAATTCCATTGCCCGAAACCCAAGGCATTCCTCAAGACACGGGCACAAACAGCCGAAATACCTCTGGGGGCCTTGGACGCAAGTGTGAGGCCCCGGCAGCTGAATCCGGACGATTGAGTCCGATGGACAACAAAAAGGTCCAGTTATGGTCAGAGTAAAGAACGGCATTGTCATCTATGAAAACCAGCGACTGGCGTCCGCTCCAGTCAACCTCGTCGCCCTCGCCCAGGCCTGTGGCTACAAGGTCAATCAAATGGCTGAGAACCTCAATATTTCGCCCCGCCAACTAGAGCGACAGTTTCTTTCCTCGCTCGGCGTGTCGCCCAAGTACTGGATGCGGCTGCAGAGAATGATCCTGGCCCGACAGTTGATTCGGACCGGGACGCCGCTCAAAGCCACTGCTCTCGAACTCGGTTTCGTCAAATACGACAAATTTGCCCAAGAAATGAAGCGTTTCTACCAAATCACTCCGATGGAAATGGTCGGGCGCGAGCGGCAAAAGTGTTACGATCACGAATCGTTCAATCATCCCCCAAGTTCCGAACAGCGAGATTCCGTGGCGTCAGAAACACCCCTTCGCGATCCCAAACCTGCGCCAATCCCCGCCGATCCTCCAAAATAGCTTCGCTAAGCTTGTAACGTCCCGAACCGCTCAAAAGTCGTATTATTGAGGGGCGGGTCATCGTGCTAGCGCATCGCTGCAGCCCCTGCTGATCGACGTCTTCTTATCGACGGAGGACACAGAATCGCGATAAACTACCGACATGCGACGCGCGTTGACACAGAAAAGAATCATGCGAAGGGCTACAGGCTTCACGCTGGCTTTAGGGGCCAGCTCTCTTTTCTTATTCGGGGCGGAGACAGTCTCCGCAAGTTCCGCCGAAGGAACCGCGATCCTCTCTCAAGGCAAGGCACTCTACGCCGAGCACTGTGCTCGCTGCCACGGTGAGAACGGTGAGGGAAACGCCCAAGAGTATGACGAACCACTTTACGGCGATCGCTCCATCAAGTCTTTGGCGGGACTGATTGAGAGGACGATGCCCGAGGATGAGCCCGAACGTGTGGTCGGAACGGATGCATTGAGCGTGGCCACATTTGCCTACCACGAGTTTTACTCCAAACAAGCAAGGGAATCCCTACTGCCAAAGGCCCGAATCGAACTCTCACGCCTCACGGTATCCCAATACCGCAATGCTTTAGCGGATTTGATCGGATCCTTTCCCGCTGCCCTATCCGACAATCCAAGCATACCCGAATCGGAAGACGTCACACCGGCTCAGGAGATCAAAGCGGGCTTCGAGGCCGAGTATTTCCAATCCAAAGGAATGAACAAGGCAGACAAACTCCGCATCGAGCGACTGGATCCTTTCGTCGACTTCGATTTCGGCACCGGAAGCCCTGCGGAAGACATCACACCCGACCAATTCTCTGCCATCTGGAACGGCTCACTGTTCGCGAAAAAGAGTGGTTACTATGAATTCAAAGTGAGCACTCCGAACGGTGCGCGCCTCTACCTGAACGCGGAAAACACCGGCCAACGTCGAAAGATGCGAGACGACAGCTCGGTCGCCGGGCAGAAGGCCGTCATTGATGCTTGGGTAAGCTCTGGAAAAATGCGGGAGCACACCACGCGAGTGTTCCTATTGGGTGGTCGCCACTATCCGATTCGGCTCGAGTTCTTCAAATACAAGGAAGAGCTTTCTTCGATCCGCTTTGAGTGGAAACCGCCCCATTCACCCTGGCAACTCGTCGACGATCGATATGTACGCTCGAAACCTGGCCCACGAGTTTACGTTGCGGCAACACCGTTTCCACCGGACGACCGAAGCGCTGGATACGAACGAGGCAGCTCCGTATCACCCGGTTGGCATGAAGCGATTACCCAAGGCGCACTGGCAGCAGCAAATGAGATTATCGACCGACTCCCCTACCTTGCCGAGGTCCGAGAGGACGCGCCTGATCGCCCCGCGAAGCTGAAGAAATTCCTCCGACACTTCGCCGAACTGGCCTTTCGTCGTCCCTTGCTCGATGCGGAGAGAGAACTTTTGACTCAGGGAATTTTCCAGGACGCGGACACCGCCGACACAGCCGTTCGTCGCGCAATCCTTTTCGTTCTGACCTCACCAAACTTTCTCTATCACCATCCCACGCCGCCTCCCTCGACACCGCCATCGTTCGCCATCGCAGAGCGCTTGGCTTTGACGCTATGGGATTCGATTCCAGACAGGCAGCTCGTGGCAGCCGCAAAAAATCAGGACCTTGCATCCCCTGAAGCGCTTCGGAAACAAATCCAACGCATGGTGAGGGATGATCGAACCCGCGGGAAGATTCACGAGTTCTTCATTCATTGGTTGGAAGCCGAGGAGCGTGATCTTAGCAAGGACGAGACCCTTTATCCGGAATTCGACGAACAGACAATGGATGATCTCCGCTACTCGTTGGATCTCTTCATCGAGGAAGTCGTCTGGAGCGAACAATCGGACTACCGCGACCTGCTTCTCTCCGACAACTTGCTCCTGAACGGTCGGCTAGCCAAACTTTATCAGCCAACAGAGGCGGACACCGAATCAAGCACCGGGCGCGCATTTCAGCCCGTCTCACTACCAGGTCAAAGAGCGGGAATCCTCACCCACCCTTACCTCTTGAGCGCCTTCGCCTACCACGATACGACGTCCCCCATTCATCGAGGAGTCTTCCTGACACGGAACATTATGGGTCGCGGACTCAAGCCGCCGCCAGAGGCCGTTGCCTTCAAGAATGATGAATTCCCCGATGACCTCAGCATGCGGGAGAAAATCACGCGCTTGACCAGCGACGCCGCCTGTATGACCTGTCATTCTGTCATTAATCCGCTGGGCTTTGCCTTGGAGAACTTTGACGCCGTGGGCCGCTGGCGAGATCACGACAACGAGCAACCCGTTGACAGCGCCTCCGAATACATCACGATCGAAGGCGAGAGCGAGCACTTCTCGAGCGCACGTGATTTGGCACAGTACGCTGTGACAAGTCCCACGGCGCACGAGGCCTTCATCACTGATCTCTTTAGATACCTCGTCAAACAAACCACGGACGCCTATGGGCGGGAAACCTTAGAGACTCTACGTGCTCGCTTCACGGAGCAGTCTTTCAACATCCAAAAACTAATCGAGGAAATCGCCTTGGTTTCTGCGCTTCATGATGCGAAACTCATGCACGATTAAGAGCTTATGAAAAGGATTGATAATCAGAGACGCCAGTTCTTGAAGGATTTAGGGGTTGGTCTTTCAGCACTTCCTTTCATTTCGGGACTCCCCAGTCTCCAGGCCGCAGCCACGAACCGGAACACCTTTCCGAAGCAGCGGCTGGTCGTCATGTTTTCCCCCAACGGGACGCTACCAAAGGAATTTTGGCCGGATCAATTCGGCCCAGACACGCCACTCGATCTCAAACCTATCCTAGAACCGCTGGCTCCCTACAGCGAGCAGATGCTGCTGTTGAAGGGTGTCAACAACAAGATTCGAGGCGATGGCGACGGACACATGCGCGGCATGTCCTGCCTGCTCACAGCGACCGAATTGAATCCCGGAAACATCCAAGGAGGTTCAGACAGTCCGGCTGGTTGGGCGAGTGGTATTTCCATTGATCAGCATGTCCGCAACCATTTTCAGTCGAATGCCGCCACACGAACCCGCTTTGGTTCACTCGAGTTTGGCGTCGCCGTTCCAAATCGCGCCGATCCCTGGACCCGGATGTGTTATGCCGGGGACGATAAACCCGTGGCGCCGATCGACGACCCTAGCCAGATGTTCAGCAAGCTTTACGGCGGAACTCAAGATCGAGAGCACCTGTCCAGTATCCTCGATCATGTCCGAGGAGATCTCAAACGGATCTCGAAGCACATCTCGTCCGAGGATCGCTCCCTGCTGGAAGATCACATGGAGCTTGTTCGCAAACTGGAGACCGACATCACGGCGGCCAAATCCCAGAGTGAGCTCGAACATCCGGAACCAGAGATCGATCCCAACATCGAACTTGTCAACGACAACACGCCGGAAGTGAGCCGGATGCAAATCGATTTGCTGGTCAATGCCCTGGCCAACGACATGACGCGAGTGGCCAGCCTCCAATACATGCGTTCCGTGGGCCAAGCAAGAATGCGCTGGCTCGATATCAACGACGGACATCACTCCTTGTCCCACAAACCGGACAAAGACTTAGAAGCTCAAGAGAAACTCAAGCGCATCAACGTTTGGTTCGCCCAAGAACTCGCCTACCTCACCAAACGCCTGGCGGAGACTCCCGAACCCGGGGGTGTTGGCGGTTCAATGTTGGACTACACTCAAATAGTTTGGGTGAACGAGCTTGGCAAAGGAAACTCGCACACGCTCAACAACATTCCGTTTGTCTTCATCGGAGGCGGCGCTGGCTTCAAAACCAATCGTGCACTCGACTTCGGCGGCACGCCGCACAATCGCCTCTGGCTCTCCCTGGCCCACGCCATGGGGGACAAGGAACTGAAGACCTTTGGAACCGAGCGATTCAATGAAGGCGGCCCGCTCAATCTGAGCTAGAACGAAGGAGATTCGGGTGTCCGTGGAACCATCATGGGGCAACCCTGCTCGCTGGCGACTCCAAGCGATCGCATCGTTTCCCTCGCTGATAGTCGGCGTGTTCATGGCAGGCGAGAGCGATTCGCTTGCTGCCGAGAATTCCTTCACGGAACAGCGGCTTTCCTCCGAGTATCACGGCGAGGGCGCGGCCTTTGGTGATTTCAATCACGATGGTCTCACCGACCTAGCCTCTGGGCCTTTCTGGTATTCGGGACCCGACTTCGAAACCGCCCAGGCCTTCTATCCTCCGAATCCCAAGGACGCCAATAAGAACGGGTACACCAACGACAACTTCCTCGTCTTCGCGGAAGACCTGAATCGAGACGACTGGGACGACATCCTCGTCGTTGGCTTTCCTGGCACCGCTGCTCACTGGTATGAGAATCCTCGAGGTGGCAGCGAACATTGGAAGAAGCACCTTGTATTGAAACAGGTCGGAAACGAGTCCCCTCTCCTAGCCCCGCTAAACCAAGAAGGCCCCTCAGAACTTATTTGCATTAGTGACGGGAAGTTTGGCTACGCCGAACAGTCCCCGGACGCGCCTACCAAACCGTGGACATTCAACGCGATCTCAGAAACATCACCGGCTGGCCCCTTCACCCACGGGCTGGGCGTGGGAGATATCAACGGAGATGAGCGCCCCGATGTCCTCACCAAGGATGGATGGTTTCAACAACCGGAAGACATCACTCATGGCAAAGCCTGGGCATTCCATCGCTTCGAATGGATTCCGAGCCGACGCGTGCCCTTTCCTGGCGGGGCACAGATCTATGCCTACGATGTCGACGGGGATCATGATAGCGATCTCATCATGAGCCTCTCGGCCCACGCCTACGGACTCGCGTGGTTTGAGCAAACGGTCCTCAATGGCAAGACAGTTTTCCGCCAACACACCCTAATGAATCAATCTGGCGAAAGCACCTTGGGCGAGCCTCTCTTCTCGCAACTCCACGCGGTGCAGTTGGCCGATCTGGATGGAGATGGCCTGAAGGATATTATCACCGGCAAATGCCGTTTCGCCCACGGCCCTGCTGGAGATCCAGATCCTCAAGGCGATCCCGTCCTCTACTGTTTTAAGCTCCAACGCCAAGCGCAAGGCGTCTCCTTCGCACCACAGAAGATCAGTGCAACAGCTGGCGCTGGACGCCAAATCGCGATCGCGGATGCCAACCAAGATGGACGGCTCGATATCGCGATTGGCAACAAGGTAGGCACTACCTTGCTTTCGCAGTAAGGGGCGAAGACCTCCATCCCAAGGCCTTGAAGTCGGAGGAAACCTCTCGAATATCGCCACAATATCAGCAAAACCGTGGACAATCTTGCTATTTCAATGTTTCATCAGCGGCCTTTAGATCACTATGGACGAAACCAATTCGTTAATTGCCCAACGCCGAAGTAAGCTCGCCGATTTGCAGGAACAGGGAATCAATCCCTTCGCCAACAAATTCAGCCCCTCGGAGACCTGCCAAGACGCCCTCGACAACTACGCGGAAGACCGTGAAGTTTCCATTGCTGGTCGCATCATGTCGCATCGAGTGATGGGCAAGAGCCAGTTTCTCCACATCAAAGACCAGAGTGGGCGCATCCAAATCTACGGCCAGAAACAAGCACTGGGAGACGATTCCTTCGCCACGCTGAAACACCTTGATTTAGGCGATATCATCGGCGCGACCGGCACGCTTTTCACCACACGAATGGGGGAAAAGTCCATCAAACTGAGCTCTTTCGTCGTTCTCAGCAAGGCGCTCCGACCGCCACCAGAGAAATTCCATGGCTTGGAAGACACCGAGATCCGGTATCGCCAGCGCTATCTGGATCTGATCGCCAACGACGACGTCAAAACGGTCTTCTTAAAGCGCAGCCAAATTATCAAGGAAATGCGCGCCTTCCTCCATGATCGCGGCTACGTCGAAGTCGAAACCCCAATGATGCAAGCCATTCCTGGGGGTGCTGCCGCGCAACCCTTCGTGACGCAACACAATGCCTTGGGCTGTCAGTTCTACATGCGCATCGCTCTAGAACTTTACCTGAAGCGCCTGTTGGTGGGCGGAATTGACCGCGTCTTCGAGATCGGACGCAACTTCCGCAACGAAGGTCTCTCTCGTCGTCACAACCCAGAGTTCACGATGCTCGAGGCCTACCAAGCGTTCGGGGACTACGAGTCCATGATGGAACTCGTCCAATCCATGATCTGCCACATCGCAGAAAAAGTCACGGGCGGCTTGGTCATCGAACACAAGGACGAAGAAGGCAACGTGACTCGGAGCATCGATCTCACCCCAGACTGGCGACGTGTCCCCTACAAAGAATTAATTCGAGAGAAGGCCGGAGACGACTGGTTTGAACTCACTCCGGATGCCCGCAGAAGCAAAGCCGCCGAACTCGGAGCGGAAATCCACGACGATGACGAAGACTTTGAAGTCACCAATGCCATCTTCGAGAAGTTCATTGAACCGAATCTCATCCAACCCACATTCGTCACCCATCTCCCGAAGGAACTCGTTCCGCTGGCCAAACTGTCCCCCGATGATCCGTCGACCGTCGAGGTGTTTGAGTGTTGTATCAATGGACAAGAGATCGCTCCCGCTTACACAGAGCAGAACGATCCGATTCAGCAGCGTGACAGCCTGGAACAGCAGGCGGGTGGAGAACAGCAGAAACTCGATGAGGACTTCCTCGTGGCACTCGAACACGGCATGCCGCCTGCAGGCGGGATGGGCTTGGGGATCGATCGGCTCTGCATGATGCTGCTGGGCCAAGAGAATATCCGTGACGTGATTCTCTTCCCTCAGATGAAGCCCAAGGCTTGAGCCGAGCTGAGAAATGAGCGTATCTGCATCGCTCCGGAGTTTTTAACCACGGATCATTAGAATGGGCGCGAATGCCCTAGAATTCTCCGTTCTCACTTCTCACTTCTCAGTTCGCCAAAAGCCCCCACGATCTCCCTTGCACTCGGCCCTGACTCGGGAGAGGATGGAATCAATCCCATTCGTTGCCTATGAAGAAAGGACTCCATCGTTCCATGGAAGGCTCTTGTCGCAGAGACTTCATTCGAACCTCCGCCTCGGCCCTTTTGAGTGCGGGTAGCTTTCCCCTCATCCTCCGTGCGACCGATAAGGCAGGAAGCCGACGTGCGCGGGTGGGATCGGGAAACTACATCTATGAGTGCTACCACGATTGGGGACTGGAGTCATTGCCCTCTGGCCACCACTACGGGGGCGCTTCACACGGCGTGACCATTGATTCACAAGGGCTGATTTACGTCACTCACCACGGCGATCCCGGTTCCATCTTCGTTTTTGACCCTGAGGGGAAATTCATCAAGTCCCTCGCCCCGCACCAGCGCACAATCGACAGAAAGAGCCACTCATCCACAGGACGTGGCCACGGCATCGACATCCGAATGGAAAACGGACGAGAGTATCTCTACCTTGCCCCCAACCACACCTCGCTCTATTTCTCCAAGATCACCTTGGACGGAGAACTCGTATGGCATCGAGACCGCAACGCAATGGGAGCGGAGACAGATCTCTTCGGCGATTCCAAACTGCGCTTTCGCCCGACCAACACCAGCTTTCGCCCTGACGGGGGTTACTACCTGGGCGACGGCTACGGTAGCCATTACATTTTTGAATTCGACAAGGACGACAAGTTCGTTCGCGCCATCGGCGGAAGAGGCACTCAGGATGGTCAATTCCAAACACCCCACGGACAATGGCTTGATGATCGAGACGGCATCCCAAAACTAGTTATTGCCGACCGAGCCAATAAACGTCTGCAGTGGTTTGACATGAACGGCAAGCACTTGGCCACCCAAGGGGGATTCCTTTTTCCAGCCGACATTGATGTCCAAGGAGACCTCATGCTCGTTCCGGACCTTCACGCCCGCGTCACGCTGCTAGGCCCCGACAACCAAGTGATTGCTCACCTGGGAGATAACGAAGCGTGGCGGAGCAGAGTA
>CAYFGX010000015.1:0-149390 GCA_964342405.1 uncultured Verrucomicrobiota bacterium
AATCCCCCTCTCTCCGCCACTTCTCTTGCCAGCAAATTAGAAGTGGGAACTTAGAATTGAGAGCCTCACCTTCCGCGACAGTTTACGATTCTCACTTCTGATTTCTCACCTCACACTTCTCACTGGTAAGTGCCTCGAATAGGGTAGTCATTTTCTCTCACCCATTCCACTGTCTCGAGGAGTTCGCCGAGGTCGGCTCGGTTGAAGGGGGTATTTGAAATCTCGATCAAATGGAGTTTGCCTTCCGAATTGACGGCAAACGTACCTGGTTCAGCAAAGGGGCGATCCGTCTCTTCGGGATTGCGTGGCACCGAGATGTAAAGTCCCAGCTCTTCCATGTGCTCGATGGAGAGATCGTGAGCGAGGGGAAAACGGAGTTCATTACGATCGACCATCTCTTGGGCTTTGGCAGCAGGGTCTCCTGATACGGCGACGATTTCCGCTCCCGCTTTCGAAAATCCCTCACTCAATTCCTGCAAACGCTTGAGGTATTGGTTGCACAGCGGGCAGTGGAGTCCTCGATAAATGAAGACGACCTGCCAGTTGCCGGCCTGCGAGGCTTTGCCCAAGGTGATTTCGCCACCTTGGATGAGAGGGAGAGTGAGGGGCGGTAGTTGCCCGCCTGAGGTTAGTTTCTTGGTCATGGTTCTCGGATTGTGTACTTGAGAGGCCCGATCTCGCCCGAGAATGATTCCCCGACCTGATCGCTCGAACAAGTCTCTAGGTCAGCGGCTTGGCTCTCGAAACGCCCGTTCAACGGCGTCCTCCCGGTCAGTCGAGATGGTCTGCGCATCACGCCATAGCCAACGCATAATGCTCGGAAAGATCGCTCCTCCTTGCTTTTGTCCGTGATTGCCGATACCCCACGCGTAGTTCACATCGTATCCCTTCTCGGTAAGCGCTTCGGCCATTCGCACGTTTTGGTAAAACCAATCCCGTTCATTCGGATCATTACCTCGGCTCCCGAAACGATTGTCATTGCGGCCGTCTTGCAGGAAAACGCGGATCGGTTTCCGGGCTGACTGGCGGACGATATCAGGGTAAGTGTGACCGTTTCGATTGCCGAGGTTCACATAGCTCCCGACGAAACTGAAAACCTTCCTAAAGTGGTCCGGTCGGTGCCAAGCAACAGTGAAGGCCGCGATTCCGCCAGAGCTTGAACCTCCAATACCGTAGAATTCAGGGTTCTCCGAGATGTTGTAATCCTCGCGCAAGGCGGGAAGGAGTTCGTCGACGATCACACGAGGGTATTTATCATTGAGAGCGTTGTATTCCTCCGGACGATTGGTGTTGCGATCACCCCAGCTTCGTGGCGTCGGCTCGGGTTGATCCGGGCGGCGGCCAGGATTGATGAAGACCCCAAGCATCACGGGAATCTCTCGCCGATAGATCAAATTATCAATCACTCGATGGGCCTGCACATCGCCCGGTTCCGCTTTGAAGGCCTGTCCATCGTTGAAGACCATGAGCGCTGCAGGCTCGGCGGGCGTGTACTGCGACGGAACATAAACCCAATAGGTGTGCTGCGTTCCAGGAAACACTTTCGAAGGGATAATGGTGGGGCCGACAAAGCGACCTTCAGGGACGCCTGGCTGCTTTTTGGAGTCCGGCCCGAGTTGGTAGAACGCATCCATTTTCGGATTCGAACGTCGACGAGCCGGGCGTTCTCTCGTTTCTTGGCTGAGAAGATCTTGCAATGGTAGGACCAGGGCGAACGCGAGCAGGAGTTTTGTTTTCATGGTGTATCCACGGATTTCAGACCTCGCCCGGAAACGATTGCTGTCTCAGGGCCTCGTAGAGCACGAGGGAGACGGAGTTTCCGAGATTTAAGGAACGTGCGTCAGAATTAAACATCGGAATACGGAGCCACGTCTCGGCATTCTGGTGTAGGAGAGGTTCCGGAATGCCGGCAGACTCCCGTCCGAACACCAAACAGTCGTTGGCCCCGAATTCAACCTCGGTGTAGCGCTTGGGCCCCTTGCATTCGACGAACCATAACGTCGTCTTTGGAGCCAAAGCTCGTTGGAAGGCTGTCCAATCAGGCCACTGCTTCCATTCCAAATATTTCCAATAGTCCATTCCCGCTCGCTTCAGCTGACGGTCGGTGATTTCAAAACCGAGCGGTTCGATTAAGTGGAGAACAGAATTCGTCGCCGCACAGAGTCGAGCTACATTGCCCGTATTGGGAGGAATCTCTGGCTCGAGCAGAACGACTTGCATGAGACTGAGTCTGCGCTCAGTGTTCCGGTCCCTCCAAGAACTTTCTCTTGCGGGCATGGGGCACGATTCTCGAACAAGGAGAGCCGATGAGAGTCTGAGGAATTGCGGGCAGAACCCATCCTTGGGCTCACCTCAAACGGCTGCGCAAGCTTGGGGTGGGGCGAAAATTTCCCAGGTTGCCAGAAGCCAACGAGGCAGTATATTGTGCCCGACCTCGATCGCACAGCGGGCGAAGGGTAGTTATGCAGTTTTTAAACGTCATTTTCATCATTTTGGAAGTTTTGGTGCTCTTCAACTTGCTCATTATTGTGCATGAGTTGGGGCACTTTTTGGCCGCGAAATGGCGCGGACTCCACGTCGAACGCTTTGGGATTTGGTTCGGAAAACCTCTTTGGGAGCGAAGTTTTGGTGGGGTGAAGTATTCTCTAGGATCCATCCCCGCCGGTGGATTCGTGGCTTTGCCGCAAATGGCTCCAATGGAAGCACTTGAGGGCGAAAGTGACACAAACTATGCAGATCTGCCCAAGATCAGCGCGATCGACAAAATCATCGTCGCCTTTGCGGGTCCGCTCTTCAGTTTTGGATTGGCCTTCCTGTTCGCTTGTTTGGTTTGGGTGATCGGCCGCCCCGTGAGCGAGCCTGACACGACGACGGTCGTCGGTTATGTGGTTCCCGGATCGCCTGCCGAGGATGCGGGCATGCTGGCAGGTGACAAGATCCTGGAAATTGACGGCGGAGAAGTCACTCGTTGGACCGGGATTGGGGATGCTGTGACATGGCGAATCGTGAGCAGCGTCGACGAGTCTATCCCGATCAAGGTTGAGCGTAATGGCGAAACAATTGAACTTTCGGCAAAGCCTGTGAGGCCCGAAACAGAGGCTTGGGAAAGGGCGAGCCTCCGGCAGATTAAAATCAGCCCCCAACAAACGCCAATCGTGGGAGGAGTTCAGCCCAATAGCCCAGCGGAAGTCGCCGGCATCAAGGAGAACGACATCATTGAGTCTGTTAACTCGGTGAAGCTGTATAATCCGGCGGCCTTGAGTCAATACATCGAGGAAAACCCGGACTCAGATCTTATCCTTGGCATCCGTCGAGATGGGGCACCAATCGAGGTCACCGTTCGCCCTGTGTTGCCCGTCTATCCTGAGGGCTTTGAAGGGGAGAAACGTTCCATGATTGGAGTGGCATGGGACTTGTCAGGAGAAATGAAGATCACACACCCCGGTCCTTGGGAACAAATTCACGCCAGTGTTATGGCGATGTCCAATACCTTCAAAGCGCTCTTTGCTGAGAAGTCAGACATCGGAGCTCAGCATCTGAGTGGACCGGTGGGCATCATGCGGATCTACTACATTCTGTTTGAGAGTGAATTTGGCTGGCGGCTTGCACTTTGGTTCAGCGTGCTACTGAACGTCAATTTGGCTCTCCTGAATCTGTTGCCGATTCCGGTTCTTGACGGTGGGCATATCGTCATGGCGACGGTTGAGGCGGTTTTCCGGCGCCCCATTCCATACTTTGTTCTCAATATCGTCCAAACAGGTTGTGCGCTTCTGGTGATTGGCTACATGTGCTACGTCACTTTCTTCGATGTCCAAGACCTTCCTTGGAAGCGAGAAAAACCGCAGGCCATTTACTTTGCGCCTCCTGGAGAGGTTCAGCCACCTGTGGCCCCCGAAGTTGCTCAGTAACGAACATGAATTACTGCGCCTCGCCTTATCAATTCTCTCGCCGAGTCACGAGAGAGGTTGTCGTTGGAGATTTGGACCGGGAAGGGGTCTTGATTGGTGGTGACCAAGCGGTTGTCCCTCAATCGATGATCACCTGTGATACGCTGGATACGGACGCCTGTGTTCAGCAAACCTTGGATTTGGTGGCAGTGGGTTGCCAGATTGTCCGCATCACGGCCCAAACAGTCCGCCATGCGGCGAATCTCGAACACATCGTCGCCCGGCTCAGGGAGCAGAATTGTTTCGTACCGATTGTCGCCGACATTCACTTCAAGCCCGAGGCGGCGATGGAGGCCGTAAAATGGGTCGAAGTCATTCGCGTGAACCCCGGCAACTACGCTGATAGTAAAAAATTCGCGATCCGGGAATACACTGACGATCAATACGAAGAAGAGTTGGCGAGGATCGAAGAGAAATTCGCTCCACTCGTTGAAGAATGCAAATCCAGAGGGCGAGCGATGCGGATCGGCACGAACCACGGTTCCCTCAGCGATCGCATTATGAATCGCTTCGGAGATACCCCTTTGGGAATGGTTGAGAGCGCCCTGGAGTTTGCGCGCATCGCCCGTTCGAGAGATTTTCACAACTTCAAGTTTTCGATGAAGTCGAGCAACCCCAAGGTGATGATCGAGTGCTATCGCTTGCTCGTCGCCAGAATGAACGAGCTGGGGACCGACTGGAATTATCCGATTCACTTGGGAGTAACGGAAGCCGGCGACGGTGAGGACGGACGGATCAAGAGTGCCATTGGCATTGGATCCCTCTTGTGTGATGGTTTGGGTGACACTATTCGGGTTTCACTCACCGAGGATTCACCGAACGAAATTGCCGTGTGTAATGACCTGTTGCGTGAAATCCCGCACCTAACGAACACGGGAGAGGGGCTGCCCGAGGTTCCGCTGAGCTATGATCCGTTTGAGTATGCAAGGCGTTCGACTCCGGAAGTCGAGTTGATGGAGAACGTATCGCTCGGCGGAGAACAACCGATTCGGGTTGTCGTGACTCAGACAACATGGGATATCGTATCACCTAAGATTCGTCCCCGAGACGACGTTCGCCCGGAAGGAGTTTACGAGGATCTTAATATCCTCGAGGTCGATCCTAGGGAGGATTTCGACGTCAACTGCAACACCCAGCTGATTACGGTTGCAGATGATGTTCCGATCCCTGCTATAAGTGCATTCCGCCTCTTGGCCGCCCAATTGAAGCGAAAAGGGATCAATAACCCGATCCTCGTGAAAGACTGTCTATCGGTGCCCGAATCGCCGTTGAGCCCGCAGATCGCGCTTTTACGAAGCGCCGTGGTTATCGGTTCCCTGTTATCGGATGGGATCGGCGATGGACTCTTAATTCGAAACGAGTCAGGACCGGGACAGTCGCTACGACTGGCCTTTAATATTCTACAGGCGGTCGGAAGTCGGTCTTTCAAAACCGACTACGTTGCGTGCCCATCCTGCGGTCGTACGCTCTTCAATCTTCAAACTGTTACGGCGAAAATTCGATCCCGAACAGAGCATCTGAAGGGTGTGAAGATCGCCGTTATGGGCTGCATTGTGAATGGTCCCGGGGAAATGGCCGATGCGGATTTCGGCTATGTCGGGGGGGCTCCTGGAAAGATCAACCTGTATGTTGGCAAGACTCCGGTCAAATTCAATATCCCGGAGGCCGAAGCAGTCGAACGTCTCGTCGATTTGATCCAGGAACATGGGAAGTGGCGCGAGCCAGAACCCGAGTTGGCTGAAGTAGACGCCACGTAGCCCGCAAAAGACGTTCCGGAGTCTGCGCAGGGCTTGTTCTCTCTATATTTCGAGGTATCCTTCGATCTTCGCTTGCAGAAGGGAATTGCTAGGGTAGAGGGCTTCCAATCCGGAATTGGATTGACCAGTCTGGTCTCGTTTCCCACCTTTAAGTTCAGCAACCAACCCCAACGGTCGGAATAACCTTTCATGCGTGCTCTAACCCTAGTCTGCTCGATCTTTGCCTGGAGCCTATCGGTTCAGGCTGAGAATAGTCTCAGAATCGCCACCTTCAACATCGATGCCACCCCGCCTATAGGCACCCCCTTGGCCTACGATGAAATGACGTGGATCGATAAACCGTTGAGTTGCCGCGGTGTCATTCTCCTGGGCGACGCTCTTCCCGTCGTCTTGTGCGCGGTGGATTGGATTGGTATCTCAAATGGGGGACAAGATGCGTTCAAGGAAGCTTTGGCTGAGGCAGCAAGCACGACTCCGAGCAGGGTTAACGTTCACACGCTTCACCAGCATGACGCCCCCGTCTGTGACTTGACCGCGAACCAGATCTTGATCGAATACGGCCTCGGTGGCGCCCTAGCGGATCCCGTCTTCATTCGGCGAACCATTGCGAACGCCGCTGCCGCCGTTCAGACCGCTATCCAGGGAGCTCAGCCCGTCACGTCTGTGGGCTATGGCATGGCTGAGGTCCACGAAGTGGCCTCAAACCGACGCATCCTCGGGGACGACGGCAAAGTTGCGCACACACGTTACACCACGTGCCGCGATCCAAAGATTCGAGCCATGCCCGCCGGAACGGTGGATCCCATGCTGCGGCTGGTTAGTTTTTGGAACGAAGACACACCCCTTGCTGTGCTCACATATTTCGCAACTCACCCACAGAGCTTCTATCGCACTGGAGGAGCCAACCCAGACTTTCCGGGAATTGCCCGCGAGTTGCGTGAGACCGAATCAGGCGGTCTCTTCCATGTTCACTTCAATGGAGCGGGCGGAGATATCGGCGCAGGGAAGTGGAATGATGGAAACAAAGAAAACCGCCTACTCCTCGCCATTCGATTGGCTCGCGGGATGAAAGCCGCCTTCGAAGCGACGCGTAAAGTCCCGATAGACGCCGGAGATTTAGAGTGGAATGTCCAAAGCATACAACTACCACCAGCCGAGCATCTCAACGAGGAGCGTCTCTTAGCCGAGATCGCTGACACCTCTTTGACTGAACTCGCGCGCAAGGAAGCCGCCCGGAATCTAGCCTGGTTGCGTCGGTGCGAAGCAAGGGCTGGAAACGAAGTAGGCCTTCTCAGCCTAGGCCCTATTCGGATCCTTCATTGCCCAGGCGAGATGCTGGTCGAGTATCAGTTGGCGGCTCAGGCAATGAGTCCAAATCGATTTGTCTGTTTGGCTGCCTATGGAGACTATGGCCCTGGTTATATCTGCCTTACCAAGCACTATCCAGAGGGTGGTTACGAAGCTAGTCAAAGGGCCTCGCGGGTTGCCCCTTCCGTCGAACAAGTGCTTCTGCCGGCCATTGAGAAGCTGCTCGAGGAATAAGCGGCTCGAAGGGTGCTTGACCCGCTCCGAAACGGGGAACAATCGTCCGCTCTGTTGGCTCTGCTGGAGCCTTACCCAAGGCCGACGGCTAATCCGAAGTCGACAAGCAGGTTGCGATTTTTCATAGTCAGCGGCTCATGAAATCAATGACTGGACACGGTCGCGGGGAATCCTCGCAGCAGGGCTATAAGGTGGCTGTAGAGATTTCCTCCGTGAATCGAAAACAGCTGGAGATTCACGTTAACTTGCCAAGGGAATTCGATCGGTTGGAATCGGCCGTCAAAGAACGCGTGCAACAGAAGGTCTCGCGTGGCCGCGTTACGGTCCGAATCAATGTTCTTACCGCCAAGGGTGAGGAAGTGAATCGTGTTGTCATCAACCGTGAACTCGCACTGGAGAGCGCTCGCCAACTCAGGTCCATCGCTAAAGACGCTCAAGTGAGCGATGAGCTGTCAATCGACGCTCTGATGAGGATTCCCGGCGTCGTCCGGACTGAATCAGGCGTAGAGGATGCGGATGCAGTACTGCCGGTTATTCGAAAAGCCACCGATCAAGCATTGAAAGAATTCGTTCAGATGCGTGCTTCCGAAGGGGATGAGTTGGCAAAGGATCTTGAGAACCGTATTGGGCTCATGTCAAAGGCCGTCGGTCGCGTAAAACGAAGAGCGCCCCGCGTGTTGAAGCGTTATCGGGAAATGTTGCTCGAACGCATTCAGCAAGCCGATGTGGACGGTGTGGACGCAGATGATGATCGGATCCTTAAAGAGGTCGTTTTGTTTTCGGATCGATCTGATATCACGGAAGAACTCACTCGTTTACAGAGTCACTTTCAACAATTCGAACGCCTTGTGGTATCCAAACAACCGGTAGGGAGAACACTCGACTTTTTGGCCCAGGAGTTGAACCGTGAAGTGAACACGATTGGGTCCAAGGCGAATGATGCTGACATTTCCAAAGACGTGGTTGTGTTGAAGACGGAATTGGAGAAGTTTCGCGAGCAAGTTCAGAACGTGGAATGAACGAGACTGAGTCAGGCGTCATTCTTCTGATTTCTGCTCCTTCCGGGGCAGGAAAGACGACGGTTTGTGAGAATCTTCTCGCGAACAACGATAGCCTCTCCCGTGCCATCACGTGTACCACTCGCCAAGCCCGGGACGGAGAACAGCACGGCAAGGATTACTATTTTCTAAGCCCAGAAGAGTTCGAGCTTCGCGTGCAAGAGGGAGCCTTCCTGGAGCACGCAGAAGTCTATGGAAAACGGTATGGCACTCTTAAATCTGAGGTGCTAAGAATCCTCAGTGAAGGCAAGAATGTCTTGCTCAATATAGATGTTCAGGGAGCGCAGTTGCTACGCCGTCGGGCAGAATCCGACCCAACCATTCATCGTGCTTTGGTAACGGTGTTCTTGACTCCTCCTGAATGGGATGAACTTGAGCGGAGACTGAGGTCGCGAGCGACGGAATCCGATGAGACACTCGCAACCCGCTTGGGAACAGCCGCGAAGGAGCTGGAGGCTTCTGCCGACTTTGACTATCTCGTGCTGAGCGAGACGCGCGAGGAGGACCTTCGACGCATGCAAGTCATCTTGGAAGCAGAGTCTCTGCGGAGGCTGCGTTCTCATCTTCCAGGAGAGCTCATGCGGAAGGCGCAGAAGGAGGCAAAGCCATGAAGAAGCGCATCGTGCTCGGAGTCACGGGCTCAATCGCCGCCTACAAGGCGGTCGACCTTGCTAGTTTGCTGACGAAAGCGGGTTGTTCAGTCGACGTCGTGATGACAGCAGACGCACAGGAGTTCGCAACACCCCTACCATTCAAGACCTTAACTCGCCGGCCCGTCATCACCGATCTATATGCGGAAGATGAGGGTTGGAAGCCCAGTCACATTCGTCTCGCGGATGAGGCGGATCTCCTTCTGATTGCTCCTGCAACGGCCAACAATCTCGCGAAGTTGACGCATGGACTGGCGGATGATGCGCTGACTTGTGTTGCCCTCGCTCTCAATCCGAAAGCCCGCATCTTGATCGCGCCCGCGATGAATGGAAAAATGTGGTTGCATCCGGCCACGCAGGCCAACGTCCGCACACTGAAAGAGCGTGGTGCGGTGTTTATCGGACCAGAGGAAGGCATGTTATCGTGTGGCTACGAAGGAATTGGACGTCTGTGGAATATTGATGGAATCGTCGAAAAGGCACTGGAAATGCTAACATCGTCAGATAGTTGAAGTGACGAAGTTTTTTGCACGATTACAAAAGCTCTTCCGCGAGTATTGGGCAAGCGGGGGATCTCCCAACGACCCTCACGTCCGGCAGATTGCCTTTCGCCTCCGTTTGGTCGAACGAAACTTTGGTATCCCAGTCAAGGCCGCTGCGTTGATTCTGGTCGGCTACTATCTGTTCTTCACCCGCTGGTCCGGCACTGATTTCGAGACAGATCGCGAAGTTGCCCTGGCGATGGTTCAGTATTTCTTCGTGTTGTACGGAATCCTGAACATCGGAGGAGGCATGATGCTGACCGGCATGAACCAACTGCCACTGAGGTTCAGCCAGCTGATTGTTCTCGTCATTGCGATCTTGGATATTTTCTTTGTCGCGTCGATGACGCTCGTCACGGGTGGGTTTGATAGCCCGATCTATTGGATCTTCGTCGTCTTGATCATCCGAAACTCCATAAGCATTCCATCGGCTCCCGTTCAAATTACAGCCAATCTACTCGTTCTCTTCTGCTATCTAGGGGCAGGTTCGATCGATATGGCGATTCAGGAAATGGAAAGCCCAGGCTCTGCCGGGAGTATGGAGCCGTTTTTCCTGAGAATCGTGGTCCTGGGCCTGATGTGTTCTTGTGCCTATGGAATTCAGGCGCTCTTCGATCGGCAACGGAAAGCCGAGGAAGAATCCCATGAGCATGCCATTCGCCAAGAGCAACTGCAGGCAACCGGACGTTTGGCTGCGGAGATTGCACACCAGCTCAAGAATCCGCTAGGAATCATCAACAACGCGGCCTTCAACCTTCAGCGAACCAAAAAAGAAGGTAAAACCATCACGCAGCAAATCTCGATCATTCGAGAGGAGGTCGATCGTTCGGATCGTATCATTACTGAATTGATGGGCTTTGCCCAGCTTGCGGAGGGGAAGATCGAGCCGATGAGTATCCCCGAGCACCTCGATCGCGCCATTCAGCAAGTCTTTCCTCGGGCCGCTGATTTCAACGTGAAGGTGCATCGAGAATATCAACCGGCCTTGCCTTTGATCTTTATGCAGCGAGGACATATCTCCGAGATCTTTGTCAATATCCTGCAGAACGCTCGGGAAGCGATGGAAGGGGTGGGGAATCTCAAGGTTGGCGCCTACTATGGCGACAATTACTCGGTGAGTGTTGTGATCGAAGACGATGGTCCCGGGATGGATGAGGAACAAACCAATCAGCTTTTCGAGCCCTACTATACCACCAAGGAGAAGGGAACCGGACTCGGTCTTGCGATCGTCAAACACAACGTGGAGATATACGGCGGACAGATCTCCGTGGAGTCCGAACTTGGAAAAGGGACGAAGTTTTGTTTGCAATTCCCCGCTCGAACCTTAATGAAGTTGCGCCGATGACCAAAGACTTACCTCCGTTACTCATCGTAGACGATGAACGCAACATGCGTTTGTCGCTTGAGACCGTCATGGCCGATGAGGGTTATCAGATTTGTGCCGCGGAGTCAGCGGAGGAGGGGCTCAAACTGCTGAAAAAGCAGGAATGTTTTGTCGTCGTAACGGACGCTCGCTTGGGCGGGATGAGCGGTTATGACTTTTTGCGGGAAATCAAGAAGAGTTGGCCAGATCTGCCGGTTTTGATGATCACCGCCTACGCCACACCGAAACTCGCGGTTGATGCAATCAAATCGGGCGCAATCGACTATTTAGCCAAGCCTTTCGCTCCCGAGGAACTCATTCATGCCGTCGCCCGCTGTGCCGAGCGGTATGAGTTGCTGCTTGAGAATGCTGCTCTCAAAGAAAAATCAAGCGAATCGTTCGGTCTGGACCGGATTGTTGGAGATTCAGACCAGGTCGAAGAACTCCGGGAACTGATTCGAACCGTGGCTCCAACCGACGCAACGGTGCTGATTCTCGGGGAAAGTGGCACTGGCAAGGAATTAATCGCAGGCGCCATTCATGCTCTTAGCAAACGTCGAGAAAAGGAGTACGTGCGAATCAATTGTGCCGCGATCCCAGAGCAATTGCTGGAAAGTGAGCTTTTCGGACACGAGAAGGGGGCTTTTACGGGCGCGATTCGCAATAAGGTTGGGCGCGTGCAGGAAGCAGATGGAGGAACGATCTTTTTGGATGAGATCGGGGATATGAGCCGCCCTCTGCAAGCTAAGCTCCTTCGGTTTCTCGAGGATGGTACATTCACTCGGGTGGGCGGGAATCAGGAACTCAAAGTGGATGTTCGGTTAATTGCCGCCACAAACCGCGATATCGTCTCGGCAATCCAGTCGAATGCGTTCCGTGAAGATCTTTTCCATCGCCTGAATGTCGTTCAATTTATGCCTCCAGCACTACGGGACCGAGGAGGTGATGTCGTGATTTTGGCTGATTTCTTTCTCAAAAAGTTCAGCAAGTCGATGGGGAAACAGATTGATGGCTTCAGCAAAGAGACGAAAAAGGTTCTCGAATCCCACCATTGGCCAGGAAATATTCGCGAACTACGAAACGCAATCGAGCGCTGCGTGATTTTGGAATCCAAGCCAGAAATCCAGGTTTCAAGTTTGCCGGATTTCAAACTTGAGGCGCGACTGCGGAAATCGGATCATTCGACTGTTCAAAGCGATTTGTCGCTTGAAGATCAAGTGTCGGATTTTGAACGAGACTGTATCATGAATGCGCTAGCGGAGCACCAATACAGTCTCAATCAAACGGCAGAGGCTTTGAAAATCAGTCGGCATTCTTTGCGTTATCGAATGCATCGACTCAACATTAAGTTTGAACATGGGGGTGATGACGAATCCGTCGCACCAGAGGAATGATGATAGAGTTGAATCTGTCTACTAAACTAATTGTATTTGCCCAGGGAGCTCCGCTACCTCCGACCTCAACACAATCGGGGAATGAGCGGAAAGTTGAGATCCTATCGAACGATATGGCCCTTATGGTGGGGCTCGGGATCCTTGCGTTGCTTATCTTAGCATTTTTTGCCAAGCAGAGTTTCAGTAGCGAGCGACGGAAACGCAAACGCGTATCCGAGAGTCGTTCGGTGCCTGATGCCTCGACCTTGCCAAGGATTCCAAGCCCGGCAGAGACGCGGAAGAAAAACAAGCGACGCCGTCGGAAGCGCAGCCATCGCCCGAGTAACCCGACCGTTGGGGAGACAGGTGGCCTTCCGCCCGAGCGCCACTCAAGCCGGTCGAGCAAAGAGAATCGATCTTAGTGCGATGCAGGTAGGCGAGTCGATCACACGACAGAGTGCGTCTAATCTGGCCTTTGCTTTCGTGATGCTGCCAGCCGAGAAACGGCAAAGTATGTGCTCGTTGTATGCCTTTTGCCGCGAAGTCGATGATGTCGCCGATGCCGACGAGGTGCCAACCGAGGAGCGACGAAAATCTCTCCTGGAGTGGCGAGAGGATATCAAAAGCGCTTGTCAGGCAACCGGCAAGCCAAAGATGGCCGTCAACCAGGAACTACAATCGGTCATCCACCGCCATGGTTTACCCTACGAACTCTTTGATGAACTTTTGAAAGGTGTTGAAAGTGACTTAGACACCTTCCGCTACCAAGACGACTCCGACCTCCAAGCCTATTGTTATCGGGTCGCTTCTGTCGTGGGCCTGCTGAGTATTGAAATCTTCGGATACAAAGAGGAACAATGCCGCGAATACGCTGTCAAACTTGGCCTCGCACTGCAGTATACCAACATCCTACGAGACGTTTGGTCGGATGCCAAACGAGGCCGAATCTATCTGCCCTTGAATGATCTGGCACGCTTCGGCGTCACTGAAAAAGAGATTCTCGAAGGGCAGTATACGGAGAACTATGCTGCACTCGCCAAGGAAATCGCAGGCCGAGCAAAGGCCTTTTATGCCGAGGCGGCCCAACTCCTCCCGAACCAGGAGAGAGCATCGATGGTGGCAGCGGAGATGATGGGAAGGGTTTACTGGCAGCTGTTGGTTCGCCTCCAAGAACAGTCCTTCAATGTCTTCACCGAACAGCGAGTGAGAGTGTCCAAGCCCCAAAAGATTGCCTTGCTTCTTTCGACCTGGGCCTGCGTGAAGTTAGGGATCGGAAAAGCGCCCTACGCAGTCTAGAACTGCTTCAATTCGACAACTTAACGTGTCAATGTTTACGGTCTGAATCCGACCGAAAGATCAGCGTTTCAGCGATTCAATGTCTTCCATAAATCCAACAATCGAGGTCCGGGCGGACGAGAGGTTGGACAAGGACCGGCTTCTGAATTTTCTCGACGACCATTTCGACGAACTCGAGGGGCCCATGGAGATTTCTCAATTTCCAAGCGGCCGATCGAATCTCACGTATCTGCTGGCGTTTCCATCGCGACACTTCGTGCTGCGTCGTCCACCACACGGCACAAAAGCAAAATCAGCTCATGACATGTTGCGAGAATTCACTTTCATGCGGGCCCTAAAACCGCAGTTCGACACCGTACCCGAAGTTTACCTTCACTGTGCAGAAACCCATATTATGGGAAGTGAATTCTTCGTAATGGAGGCTGTGCCCGGAGAGCTCATACATGAGGCGATACCAACTACCTGGAATTGGAATGCTGAGAAAACGCGGGCCTTTTGTTCCAGCTTTTGGGATCGCATGATCGAGCTTCATTCACTCGACCTTAACTCGCTGGAGCTCGGGGACTATGCCCGCCCATCAGGTTACGTGGAAAGGCAAGTCACGGGTTGGAATCGGCGATACGCAAACGCCCAAACTCCAGACGCTCCGGACTGCGGCACGATTATGGATTGGCTCACAGCATCGATGCCAAAAGAAGAAGAAGCTGCTGTTCTTCATAATGATTTCCGAATCGACAACGTCATCCTGGAGGCCAGCAACCCGATGGAAGTTCGGGCCGTACTCGATTGGGAAATGGCGGCAGTCGGGAACCCACTCATGGACCTAGGGAACAGCCTGGCCTACTGGACCGAGCAGGCCGATGGTCAAGCGGCGTTGCAAGCCGCAAGTCAACCCAGCGCCTGCGCGGGCATGTTCTCACGTCAGGAAGTCATTCACTATTACGGATCAAAAACTGGGCGTGACGTCAGTCAGTTTAGATTCTACTACGTATCTGGTCTGTTTCGATTGGCGGCGATTATCCAACAGATCTACTATCGCTACTATCATGGCCAAACGACTGACACCCGATTCGATGGTTGGGTTCGGGAAGTGTGGCGGCTCTCCGATAGGTGCCAAAAGATCATCGACGGCGCCCAATTCTAACCCTCTCGCCGCGCTTCTGGTTGAGGGATCTTCCCATGATTCCTTGAACCATCAAGTGACTCTTGGCTGGAGAAAACAGACAAAGCCTCGAGATGCGCCATAGACGAATTGGGAAATGACGATTTGCAAGTCCTTCCCAGTGAAAAGGGGTTGGCTGAGCTCGCGAATTGCCGTTATAACGGGACCATGAACCTTGTCCGTAATGCGATTCTGGCGGTCTTAGCCTCGGGACTCTTGGGTGTAGCCATCGAAACGACGGCCGACGATCGTCCCATTCTTCATCCATTGTTCACCGACCACATGGTTTTCCAGCGAGGGATTGAAGCTCCGGTGTGGGGATGGGCGCAACCGGGATCCCAAGTGATTGTGAGTTTGGCGCACCAGATGGCCTTAGCCAAGGCTGATGACGACGGACGTTGGGAAGTGAAGTTGGGCCCTTTCAACGCGGGAGGACCCTTCGAACTCAAAGTTTCCGGACCAGAAAACCGCACCCTAAAGAATGTGATGGTCGGAGATGTGTGGCTCTGCTCCGGGCAGTCGAATATGGAGTGGCCCGTGCGACTCTCAAACAACCCCGAAAAAGAAATCGAAGCTGCGAATCACCCAAACATTCGCTTGTTTACCGTTCCAAAGAAAATCGCTCATACCCCTCAGTCTCTTGCCGAGGCTTCCTGGGAAGTTTGCTCGCCGAGTACGATCGCTGAGTTTTCTGCAGTGGGGTATTTCTTCGGACGCCAATTGCACCAGGATCTGGATGTGCCCATCGGGTTGATTGACTCTTCTTGGGGAGGAACCATTGCAGAGGCTTGGACCAGCGCGGGTGCCCTTAATACCTTGGCAGATTTCCGTGACGCCGTCGCTGATGTGCAAGAGTGGGCACGGGAAGCAGACGAAACGGAGGCTGCCTATCAGGAAAAAGTTCGAGATTGGTGGTCCGATTCAGATCCTGGTTCCCAGGCTGGGGCTCGCTGGTCCGATTCGGAACAGGATGATTCTCGTTGGCCACGCATGGCACTACCGGGAAACTGGGAAAGTGACGCACTGCCCGATTTTGATGGGATCGTTTGGTTTCGAAAAACGTTCACTATTCCTGAACGCTGGGTAGGGGATGATCTGATGCTTCACTTGGGACGAATCGACGATGCCGACTCAACTTTCGTCAACGGCCGCCTGGTGGGGAGTGGAAATCTTTGGAATCAAGAGAGGCGCTATCGCGTTCCGGCATCGCTCCTCCTCAAGGGGGAAAACACGATTGCGATTCGGGTCCTTGATACCGGTGGAGAAGGGGGCGTTTACGGAGCTCCGAATGACCTCTATTTCAAGTCCGCTGATGCCGCTAAAGTGGGCGCGCAACCCTTATCAGGTTGGTGGCGATATCAGGTCGGAGCCGCTGCGAAAGACCTAAAACCGTTCCCCTCACGCCGTGGCCGATCTCCGAATGTCGCCACCGTTCTCTACAACGGGATGATCGCTCCGCTGTTGCCTTATGGCATCCGGGGCGCGACTTGGTATCAGGGTGAATCGAATGCATCGCGTCCGACGCAATACCGAACGCTCCTCCCAACGATGATTGAGGATTGGCGGCAGCAGTTCGGCCAAGGGGATTTTCCCTTCCTCATCGTGCAGCTGGCTAATTTCTATGAGCGGGCCCCTGATCCGTCGGATCCGACCTGGGCGGCGCTACGCGAGGCTCAAGCACTTACCGCCGAGAACGATCCCCAAACGGGACTCGCCGTGATTATTGACATTGGCGAAGCCGGAGATATTCATCCGCGCAATAAACAAGATGTTGGCAAGCGTCTCGCCTTAGGAGCTCACGATATTGCCTACGGCAAGGACGTGGTCTCGTCGGGGCCTCGCTACCGATCAATGACCAGAAGCGGGCGAGCCATCGCTCTCTCTTTTGACCATGTTGGTTCCGGTCTCGTGGCGAAGTGGGGAGGACCGCTCGAAGGGTTTTCCATCGCTGGTGCTGACGGGAACTTTGTCTGGGCAGACGCGATCATCATCGGGGATCAGGTCCTCGTCTCATCCCCGAAGGTTCAGGCCCCCGATCGAGTTCGGTATGCCTGGGCCAACAATCCTGCCTGCAATCTCTACAACCAGGAAGGCTTGCCCGCGATACCGTTTCGCACGGACATCGAATCAGTGCGAGCGCCTGCCGGATTCGAATCTCTATTCGATGGCGAATCTCTCAACGGGTTCAAACAGATCAACGGGACCGCTACCTACGAGGTCGTCAACGGGATGATCCTCGGCACAACCACGAAAGGCAGCCCAAATTCGTTCCTGTGCACGGAGAAGCGGTATGGTGATTTCGAGCTTCAATTCGAAGTCAAGCTGATGAACCCACAGTTGAACTCCGGGGTTCAGATCCGCAGTAACAGCTATCCAAGTTACCGCAAGGGACGCGTTCACGGCTACCAAGTTGAAATCTCCAGCAACGGAAATGCCGGCTTCATCTACGACGAAGCGCGACGGGGTTGGTTGAGCAAGGATCGATCGGACACAAGAGCTCGTGAAGCCTTCCACTCAGCGACGTGGAACCACTATCGAATCCTCTGTGTTGGGGACAGACTGCGGACCTGGGTCAACGGAATGCCGGTCGCTGACGTGACCGATGCCATGACGTCAGAAGGTTTCATTGGCCTTCAAGTTCACGGAGTTCGAGGCGACCCAGCCTGGCAAGTGGCGTGGCGAAATCTCTGGATCAAAGAGATCAACGAAGACAACTCTGCAGCCATCTTTGATGGCAAAACATTGAACGGGTGGACAGGGAAGTCCGGAGGGTGGTATGTGGACAATGCAGGTCATCTAGCGCGCAATGAGAAGAGTGGTTATCTGTGGACGATAGACACGTATTCCGACTTTGAACTAAGCGCCGAGTTTAAAGTGAGCGAAGGCTGCAACAGTGGAATCTTCTTCCGAACCGACCCCAGCAATCCGGTTCAAGGTGGCTTCGAGATTCAGGTATTGGACTCATTCGGAAGAGACGAGATTGGAACGCATGATTCCGGCGCTCTCTACGATGCTCTCACGCCGAGAATCAATGCGGCGAAACCCGCGGGAGAGTGGAATACTTGTGTCATCCGAGCTGAAGGCCCCATGGTTGACGTGAGGCTGAATGGGGAACAGGTGATTGCGGCTAATCTCGACCAATGGACGGTCGCCAATCAAAATCCGGATGGGTCTCGCAATAAGTTCAAGACGCCCCTGAGTCAACTTCCGCGCGTGGGGCACATCGGACTTCAGGACCACGGGAAACCCGTGTGGTTTCGAAATATACGTGTGGAACGATTGGACTGAGTCCAGCATCTGTCAGCTCGGTTTAAACCCTCCTCAAGTTAGAATCTATGAGTGATCAAGTTAGTCCTATTCCCGAGGCCTACGGCCGCGTCACACCATACCTCATCGCCGACAACGCCAATGACGCGATTGCCTTCTATACAAAGGTCTTCGGGGCGGTGGAGGTCATGCGGATCAGCGGGCCAGGCGACATGGTGGGGCATGCCGAGTTCAAGATCGGCGACTCCGTGATGATGATTGCCGACGCCTTTCCCGACATGGGTTTCAAGAGTCCCAAGGCCTATGGTGGAACGCCTGTCTCAAGCTGTCTCTACGTGGAGGATGCCGATGCGGTGTTTGCGGCTGCGGTTGAAGCTGGCGCCACCGTCTTGAAGCCAATCGAAGACCAGTTTTATGGGGATCGTTCTGGAACGGTGACGGATCCTTTTGGCCATGTCTGGACCATAGCCTCTCGTATTGAGGAACTGAGCGCCGAAGAAGTGCAAGCAAGGGCTGCAAAAATGTTCGGAGCTTAAATAGAAAGAGGGCGCCCGATCGAGCGTCCTCACTTCAAGAGAACTCCTACTGAGTCCCCGTCACTTCAACGGAACCGGTTTTGTTTCGACGCCATCCAAGTCGCCCAAGGCAAACTGCAGGCCGGCGAGGTAGAAGGTGAGAATCTTCTCATTCCAAAAAATGGCATCGTTGTGTCCTAGGGAGCTGTAAAACACGCGCCCTTTCCCAAAATCGCGCACCCATGAGATGGGGTAGTCGCCGTTCTCGCGTTGCCCGATTTTCAATTCGGTCAATTCAGGGTCGAGACTCAACAACACACGTTGGTGGTCGCGATGGCAGGTGTCATTCCGGAATTGGTAGATCTCATCTTGAATCTCGAATGAGTGCCCTCCAAATACTTTGGTCAACCGATTGTGCGGATCATCAACGCGAACGCCTACGACCGACCGAGATCCCCAAGGATGACCGGCAAAAGCGCCGCCCATCATCTCATTGTAGAGACGCCAGTTTTTGTAGGTGTCCGTGGCAGAGTGAAATCCTGCAAGCCCTTTGCCACTTCGAACGAAGTCAGCCAGTGAAGCCTTCAGGCGTTCTTCTGTCTCCAGAGCAGCTGCTTTCCCATCCTGATCTAAGGCCTCGAAGTCTTTCTTGCTGGGACGGAAGATCGCTCCCGTGGTGTTCAACATCAACACGGCGTCGAATCGGGCAAGACTGGCGGGCTCGAAAATGGAGTAGTCCTCCGTGTGCGTCACTTCGAATGCACCCGTCGTCTCGCCGAGGAGGGTCATGGATTTGACTCCAACTGGAATGGAGCCATGGCGGAAGCCGTTAGTGAAGGTAAACACCAGAAGATGGCGTTTGTGATCCGAGTGCACGGCCTTTTGCTTGCCCACTGCCTCCTTGATTTTGGCAAGTTTCGCGGGCGTGACTTGCCCCTCTACGGAGAGCGGCAGGGTGAGTACAATTGCCAGGCTGAGTAACGTTTTCTTAGCGTGATTCATAGGGATTGGATCGTGACGGCTACACGGTGGCTGGAACGACGAAGGGCTCGCGATAAAATCGGGACATCATCAGGTTTGCTGCGGTGTTCCCGACAAACTTCTCTGAACTACGATCGATTTTGAGTTTTGGTCCCAATTGATAGGTCGAACGTAGCGGATCGATACCGAGTGCTTTGGTGTTATCAAGAACGGTTCTGAATGAGTCTGAGATCACTTCCGATTCCCCGAGGCTGGTGGTTTGCATCGTGAAAGGATATCGCCAACCGAGCCGATAGGAGGTGTTGCCGAGATGGCAGAGGGCACTGGAATAATGGCCCTCAAGAATATCAGCATGCTGGCCTTTCCGGCTTCGGCTCTTCACAGCGTGAATAAAATTCTCGAAAATATTGCCCGGGCCTCGATCGGATTCCACGTCACCCAGATCCTCTCCTGGACCCTGATTGTTTTCGTAGAACTTCCCACCGCGTATAACACCGGCTTCGAGATAAAACTCGTTGTCCACTTTGCGAGGGAAGTCACTCATTTTCCCAACCAAGCCACGCGTCTCAAAGACCAGTTTCGTTTCGCCGTAATCAAAAACGCAAAGCTGCATATTGGGTGTTTCGCCTTGGTCCGAGTAGCTGGGGCCATCTACATAGCGTCCACCCATCGTCACGACTGACTTGGGTAGGGTAGCCCCCTTGATGGCCCAGCGGGCGATGTCCATCTGGTGAACTCCCTGATTGCCCATATCTCCGTTGCCAAAATCCCAGAACCAATGCCAGTTATAGTGAACGAGATTGCGGTGGAAGGGCTGTTCTGGGGCTGGACCAAGCCAGAGATCAAAATCGACATTGCCAGGAACAGCTTCTGTCGGCTTGTAACCAATGCTCCAGCGTGGTTTGCAACAATAGCCCTTCGAAATCAGCAACTTCCCATACTTGCCACTTTGGACTGCGGCGATTTGGCGGGCCCACCCCGAACTGGCGCGGCTTTGGGTGCCATGTTGAACGATTCGATCATACTTTCGAGACGCAGCCACAGCCTGACGGCCTTCAAACACATTGTGACTGCATGGTTTCTCGACATAGACATCCTTTCCTGCCTGGCAGGCCCAAACGCTAATCAAAGAATGCCAATGGTTTGGCGTAGCCACCGAGATCGCATCAATGTTCTTGTCTTCCAGGAGCTTCCTGACATCGGTGTAGATCGTGACCTGATGAGCGTTGTCCTTTTCCAGCTGGGCGACCCGACGATTGATCACGTAATCATCAATGTCGCAAAGGGCGGCGACGCGCACCCCTGGAATCTGCCGAAACCCATCAATGTGATTGCCCCCGCGGCCATTGATCCCAACAACGGCGACTCGTATGTCGCTATTGGCCCCGAGAATCTTTGAATGCGGTCGTGCCAATGCGAGCCCCATTCCGGCTCCAACGGCCCCTTTGACAAAGCTACGGCGAGTGAGTCTTTTCATAAGCTGATAAATCTTAGGACATCAGAATCATTGTAATCCTACCTCAAGAACGTGAAACCGTTCAAAGGCAAAACTCGGCCTAAGTCTTTTCCTCTGCCTATAGCCTGAGCAACTTCGAGGAGTTAGTGAGAACTCCATCTATCAATCTGGAAGCTCTTCCTCAGGTTCTGGTAGAAGGAAAGAAAGGACAAAGGCACTGACGAACAGAAGGAGCGCGACGCCGGCCCCAGTGTAGGCAAGCCGGGTTGTTGCAGCGACCGAACTAGCGCTGGTACTGGCTACGATGGTTGTCGTGATCCAAGCGAACGAAGTCCCTAACATTCGCCCGCCAATATTCGCGGCAAATCCTTCTCCCGTCCCTCGGAGATGCATCGGGAACACGCGAGGCAAATAGTTGCCCCAGAAACTAAACTGAGCAACCACGAGCATCCCGACGAGAAACATCCCGGGATAGAGGAGTGAGAGATTGTGCACAGCACAATAGAAGAAGACAACGGGTGCGACAAAGATGCCAGGCACGACGAAGACACGGAGAAGCTTTCGACGGCTCGCGATACGAACCACCAATGCAGCGAGGGCCACTCGGCCGACTAGCCCACCAACTTCCTGGACCTTCGTCACGTTCGCAGCGACGATCTGTTCCGTCTTTTTCTTTTCCGGAAGACTCATTTCAGCGACCCGCTCTTTAACTTGAGGTAGCCCGGGGACCATGCGCTGCACCTGCTGAATAGCGCCAAAGGCGATTCCGTAGGAACAAGCGAACATGAGCGTCGTGACAATCGTGGTGCGTCGCAGCTCAGGGGCGAACAAAGCTGCGAAACTCGGACGCTTCAAGGTGCCCGCTTCTTTCTTCGCCTTCCAAGCTGGAGATTCGGGGAGGAAAGGACGAATGATGATCAAGGGAATCGCTGGGAGAAGACCAGAAATGAGCGTGTAACGCCAAGCAGCATGTGGATCGGAGATCTCACCTCCGAAAAAGTTTAGAAAGCCGGGCAGACCGATAGCGGGGAGGGTATCAGCATATTTGAGGGCTAGCCCGTTCGCGAATGCGACCATGAGTCCTCCGATCGAGGAGAAGGCTTGAGTATAGCCGAGAACTTTTTCACGTTGCTGAGGATTGGGGAACATTTCGGCCAACCAAGCGACAGCGGCGACAAACTCCACACTCACACCGATGAAGGTTGTGCAGCGGAAAAAGAGCAACATCCACGGAGTTGTGGAAAAGCCAGCGGCAAAGGCTGAGACCGCGTAAAGGAGAATGCTGTAAGTCAGGATGCGCCGACGTCCGAACTTGTCTGTCAGCCATCCCCCCAACATACCGAAAATGCCGGCTGCGATAGCGGGTATAAAGAAGATTCGCCCAACCCACATCGAGAATTCTGGGGTTCCTGGAGCAACCCCTGCCATATCCATCAGCGCAGGTCGAATGACCAAGGGCAACATCAACAGCTCATAGATATCGAAAGCAAAGCCGATCACGGCAATGGTACATATGAGCCATTGGGTGGGGGTCAATGGTTTCGCGGGGGCTTGATCGGCACTCATGCTCAAAGAATTCTGGTCTCGGTTTTGCAAACTCGAAATCACACTCCACAACCTGCTCAGGAAGAATCGGTTGGAGAATGATGTGGACCCTGGAAAAATGTATTTTCCGGGGAGTTGGCACAAGTCTTTTCTACAGTGGACCACGTGTCCGGTCCCAGAATTGGAGCCTTCGCCAGATCGGCGGGTGCCAAAGGGATGGGTGATCGGCGGAAAAGGGCGTGAACTCAGACCTTGCTCACGGCCAGGCCCTCAGAGATTGGCTATCATCGCCCGGTGCTGGATCGCAACTGCATGCGAGCCCGGCATTTCAAGAGCTCCAAGCACATTCCGAATCGGTCCGCCAAATTTGAGCTCTCGGACTGAGAGGCGGACGAAGCCGGTGACTCGACGAGAACTAAATTGATGATGGCTTCAGCTTCTTCATGCGTCCAATTTGGAGCGTGGTCGCCCAATATCCGGTCCAACACCGCCAAACAGGACGATTGACTCTTGGCAGGATTCGATGAATGACCAGGGTTGCTCATGAGGATCACAATACTTTGAACCAACCTTTTCATGGACTCAGCAGCTGGCGTCCACAGAAAACTGCTGAGTTCCGTAAATTTTTTGCCCTCCCGCCGCTATTCAGGTTTCGATGTCGGAAAACCGTGCAGAAACCTTAGTTTGCGTAAGTCCCGCTAGATGAAGGTCTGAAGGAGTTTCGAATGGGTGAATCAATCGGGTCAGAAAAAGACAAAACCCCCATCAAGGGATTGCCTTTTCTGCCTACTTTTGATTGGTTACGCACTCCTTTTTATGGAAGAAGCGAAACAGCCAGTCGTTCGGAAGACTCTCGACGAGCGAAATCAAATGACCGAGCTAGAGCGTTTGCGGCACTCCTGTGCCCACGTTCTTGCTACCGCCGTACTCCGACTTTGGCCTCAAGCCAAACTTGATATTGGCCCTCCCACGAAAGACGGATTCTACTACGACTTTGATCTCGCGGATCATCGCTTTAGCCCCGACGACTTCGAGAAGATCGAAGCGGAAATGAAGAAGGTGACCAAGGAAAACCAGGTTTTCGAGCGATCCGTGAAAACCCGCGAGGAGGCTGCGGCCTTCTTCAAGGAGAAAGGGCAATCCTTCAAAGTCGAGCGACTAGACGATATTCCTGAGGGGGAGGAAATCTCATTCTACCAGAACGGCGAGTTCATTGACCTGTGTGCCGGTCCACACGTGCCGAGAACGGGCAATATCAAAGCCTACAAGCTTCTAAAAGTCGCCTCAGCATACTACCGCGGGAATGAGAAAAATCCTCAGCTCCAACGGATCTACGGAACTGCCTTCAAGAAAAAAGCAGAATTAGCGGAATGGCTCGAGAAGCAAGAGGAGGCAAAACGGCGAGATCACCGCAAGATCGGCAAGGAAATGAGCTTGTTCGCGTTCGACGATATGGTCGGACCTGGTCTGCCTCTCTGGTTACCCAAAGGCACGGTGTTAGTTGAAGAGCTCGAGAAGCTGGCGAAGGAAACAGAGTTTGCGGCAGGATATCAACGAGTTCGCACGCCGCATTTGGCGAGGGAGGAGATGTACAAAACATCTGGGCATCTTCCATACTACGCTGAGAGCATGTTTCCTCCCATGGAGGTAGCAGAGGAGGGTGAAGATGGTGGTGATGTGAAGGATCGCTACTACCTCAAGGCAATGAACTGTCCTCATCATCACAAGATTTTCTCCGCCGTTCCTCGAAGCTACCGAGATTTGCCGATGCGTTTGGCAGAATACGGCGTTTGCTATCGCTACGAGCAGTCGGGTGAGCTTATGGGCTTGATGCGAGTGCGTTCGATGCAAATGAACGATGCTCATATATACTGTTCGGCAGAGCAGTTCGCAGAGGAGTTTCGGGCTGTGAACGAGATGTATTTGAAGTACTTCGAGATCTTCGGGTTTGAAAAATACCAAATGCGTTTCAGTACGCATGATCCAGCTAAACTCGGTGAGAAGTTCGTAGATGATCCAGAGCTGTGGAAGAAAACAGAGGACATGGTGCGTGAGGTGCTCGTCGAAAGTGGCATCAACTTTGTCGAGATTCCCAATGAAGCGGCCTTTTACGGTCCCAAAATCGACGTGCAGGTTTGGAGTATTTCGGGCCGAGAATTCACAATCGCCACCAATCAAGTTGATTTTGCAGTACCACCACGATTTGGGCTCGCCTACAAGACCTCTGAAAACACGCTAGCAACCCCGCTCTGCATTCATCGAGCGCCCCTGGGAACTCACGAGCGATTTATTGCCTTTCTCATCGAGCACTACGCCGGAAACTTTCCACTTTGGCTGGCTCCAGAGCAAGTGCGAGTGCTCCCCATCGGTGATGATCCCATCCCATTCGCAAAAGACGTGCACAAATCTCTTCGCGAAGCGGGAATTCGGGCTGAAATTGATGCGGGCAGAGACAAGATCAATGGCAAGATTCAAAATGCGGAGCAAGCCAAGGTCCACACGATGCTGGTCATCGGGAACCGTGAATCTTCCGCCGGCTCCGTCTCTGTTCGAGTGCACGGCAAGGGCAATGTCGGCGTGAAGCCGTTCGACGAGTGTCTTGCCGAACTTAAGGAATCGATTCGCCTCCGAAGGCCTTGATCAAGTTCACTCGCCGCGGACTGTTGTCGGGCATGGCCGGTCTTTGCCTCCTCTTAGGGGGAGGCTGGTTGTCTTTCCGTGGACAAAGCTTTGAGTCGACAGGGCACTATTTCGTTGGGGAGTTAGCAGGCGAAATGGCTGTGTCCTTCCTGCTGAGATCTGCCGATGAACATCGTCAGGTAGAGGGATCCCTCAGCGATTTGCGAGAATGGAGTCGGATTGAAGGAAGCAAAGAAAGCCCTTGGTTCCAAGGAGTTTCACGATCTCGATCAGGGGAAGGCTACGAGACGAACGCAACCTTTCGGGCAAGGATTCAATCCGATACCTTGGCAGGAGAACTCTTCAGGTCCGATACGACACGGGCATTCTCATTGCCGCTCGTAGGGACGGAGCGGAATCTTCATCATTCGCTGGATTTTCGGGTAGGAAAGTACGGTTGCAAGAGGGAAGCGAGTGTTCGTATTCCCCAACTGGAGTCCAGGATGAGATCCATCGAGGCGGTGAACGCTTTGTTTCGAAGCCAGGCAGACCAGGAAATAGCCACCTTCTTTGAAGATTATTGGTCTGTTCTAAAAGACAGTGTTCGCTTACCTGGGGCTTCATTCAATTGGAGCCTGGACACAACCTATCGCCTACACGTGCTGGAGCCAAACTTGGTCAGTGCTTGGGCTGAACACTACAGTTACACAGGAGGAGCCCACGGCAACACGAGCCATACCGGATTGAATATCTCTTGGTCCGATGACGGGACAGTTCGGATTTATGATCTGGAAGATCTGTTTCCAAACATCGATGAGGCGATCAAGCTCACTTCTATTGCTTGCCTAGAAAGTCTCGAAGAGCAGGGCGCAGCTGAGGTTGTTGGAGGACGTGTTAGTTCGTTTGACAGGGAGGATCTCAGGACCTTTGTCATGGACCGACACGGCATTCTCTTCGTCTTTGCTCCCTACCATGTGGGGCCCTACGTTCAGGGTGCGTTTCAGGTTCGTGTTCCTGCTGACGTACTGTCCCCATTACTAGGCAACGACTCACTCTCGACGGCTGTCAAACAGCTCTGGAACGGAGGAAGTAAAAATTTATAGATTGCCGCGCGACTTCAAACCGGTGGCAACGAGGTCCGAGGTGATTGATCCTCTCGTTCACTGACGAGTAGCAGAAGGCACATTCTCTGATATGGTCTGAAAGTAGGCATTGATGGCATCTCGATACTTTTCCGGAGGAACATTGTCACGTCCTTGCAGAATATCTTTCTCGAGCTGAGACACGAGAACGTTCCAGGACTTCTTGGGAGCCTCTGGACCTTGAGCATCCGCACCCCCACTCGAGCCAACACCTTGCCCGCGATCGTGTTTTGCCAATTGTGCTTTGGCGGCAGCATTTGCCTGCTTCTGAAGTCTTTCGGCTTCCTCTTTGGCTTGCTGCGCTTGCGCCTGGGCAGCCTTGGCCTGCGCTTGGGCCATGGAACTGCCGGGCATCGACCCTGAACTTGGTTTCATCCAGTCCGTCATGAGCGAAATGTTGAGCGGACGATTTGGGATGCCGAGAGACTCTTTGGCTTTCATTTCATTCTCCAACATGGTGAGCAAGTCATCCAAGGTCTTGTTTGATCCGGGCGCCGTTGGAGCAGGAGCCTTGTCCATCTCTTCAATCATGAGATTCAGAAGTCTGTCGAAGCTCGACTCTGCCAATGAGAAAGCGGTGACTAAGTGATTCTCCATCTCGGCAGCATTCTTCCAATCGGCGTCGCTCAGGTTTTCAGTTGCGAGAGATTGAGGATAGAGAATGTCTGTTTGCACGATCCGAACGAGTTCCTCCGCTGTTTCGGCGATCTCTTCGGTCATCGACGAGACCTGTTCCTGCACGGTCACAATCTTGTCTTTCAAGGTCGCGGTATCTTGGGCCAGGGTGTGTTGGGTAATTTCCGCCGTCTTGGCGAAATCATCCTCTTCGAGTGCTTTCATCATCCGAATCCAACCGGAGTGAACCGAGATGAGACGTTCGACTTCCTCCAAGCGATTGGCGACGTAGATATCGATCTTAGGTTCGTCTTGAATCTCGTCACTCAGTGATGGGAGCTGTTCGTGTAACGATCTGAGACTCAACAGCGCTTCTTCAGCATGTTTGAGACTGTCGTTGTTGGCATCGTTGGACGCAGCACTCAGCGTCCGGCCAAGGGATTCGATAAGGTCACGCGTTTCTGCCTTCAACGGGAGGACGGCGACGTGCTCAGGATCAACATCCAAGGGCAGCCAGGTTTCCATGTTCTCATGCATCTTCGTGCTCTGATCGATAGTCTCACTGAGTTCGCCTGCGAGTTGTTGCCGGAAGGCTTGGGCCAGGGCTGGGCGTTCACTGACGTCAGTCTTTTCCCAGGCAACAACTTGGTCTCTGAGCTGTGCCTGACGATGAGCGAGAAGTGTCATTTGATCTCTCTGAGAGGTTCCCTGCAGTTGCATCATGGCCAAGTATCGGCGGAGCATTCGAGGGTCTTCGGCCAACAGTTTTGCCAGCTCATCCATGATCTTCTTCTTTTCTTCGAGCAGTTCCTTGAGCTGCTCGACGTATTCATCATCGACCTCCGCTATCTTGCGATCGTAGGAATTGAGAGCTGGCTTCTTGTTGCCTAGAAGCTTCTGGCTGTTTTCAAGGAAGAGCTGGTGCATTTTGGCCAGTCGCTGCATCGCATCTTCGATCTTTTCCTCTCGCTTGATCGATTCATACGACTTCTCCAAGTCGTTCAACTGAGCCAGGGCTCGTTCGATGTGGAACTGACTATCCTCAAGGTAGGTCTCGATCTTGTTGAAGTCATCGCTTGAGATCGACCGTAGTGATTCGGTGGCAGGTTCGATATGATTCGTCCCAATACTCTTTAGTTGCAGCCCCATGAAAGCGTAGGGCGTCCCACTCGTTTTCGACTCGAGTTCACTGATCGCACTCGCGGCCTGCCGGAGAAAGTCCTTGGCCTGACTAACAGAATCAACTTCGGTCTCCAAGTAGGCTCCGGTCTCATTAATTCCTTTTCGGGTCGAAACAACGGTGTCTCGGGCTTGACCTAAAAGTTTCTTGAGGCGCTGAAGTACGGGATCAATCGCCAGTTGCAGTTTCTCTTTACTCTCGCCATCGAAACCTCCTGCCCATTCATCAATCTTGATATTGCGGGGTTTGCATTCGCCCGATTGACCAACGTCCAAGGCTCGCATCGCCATGTTGTTTGGGGGAGGGGCCGGGTTGTCGTTTTCTGGCCGATCCTGTTCTGACTTTTCGCCGGTATCGTCCTTCTGCGCCATGTTCGGAGCCTGGGACTGAGAGTCAGAGTTCGAGGACTGGCTCTTGGACGATGAGGAATCATCCTTCTCGTCGGCTTCGGTTTCATTCTGTGCAAGTTGTTCGCTTGGATCGGATGAGTCGCTAGAGCGCTCACCTGATTCGCTGGGATCAGAACTGCCTTCAGTGGCCCGCGTATCTGTGACCGAGACGACGTAGGACAATTCGTCTCCCTGCTTGAGATCAAACTGAGCAAGGTCTAACTCGATCTCTTTCCGAAGCGTTTTCTTTCCCTCTTGGTCGGCGAGATCAATCGGAAACTCCGAGATCTGCTCCGTCCCATCCTCGTCAATCTGCGAAACTTTCAACATCGCAGTCTTGATCCCGAAATCATCGCTCGCTTCGAATTGGATCGCCACCGTGTCATCTGCTTTTTTGGCTACATCCGGCGTTGGTTCCAGCACACGTACCACCGGAGGAAGATCCTGATACACAATGAATCGACTGCTCGGCTTGGTTTTGTTCTCTAGGTCGAATTTGTTTCGGAGCACAGTCTTGAAAGCCATCGTCTCGGCCGGCTGATCCGCGAAGCGATACCAACCGTCGTCGCCTTGAAGGAGCCTTCGGGGCTCCTGTCCATCGATATCCATCCGGAGCTCCTCGAGGTCTTGATCGGCTTTGAATTGGAGTTCCACCTGGCTTCCCTCGAGAATTCTGACTCGGTGAGGCAAGCTGGAAAGATTCTTGGGAGGCAGCCCGCTGTATTCGGGAGGTGCTATGGCCAACCGAATCTCTGTGATCTTGGGCCGGCTCACGGCGTTCACTTGTTGCCAATCCGTGCGTCCATCTCCGGACTGGACACGAAATTCAAAGGAATCCTTCACCGATTTAATGGGGAAAGTGAAATGGCCCTCTTGGTCTCCCTTGATGAGCATGGGATGGAGACGTTCCTCGCCATTCGGATCGCGCAGGGTGACGAAGGTCCCGCTTTCCCGAATCCGGCCTGAGATCATTGCGTCTAGATCAAGGCCTTCACGAAGAGGGACATTCTGAGACCTTGTCAGGAGTTCGATCTTGGTGAGAGAGGCACTTGAGCTGGGAAGCCAAAATCGAGTCAAGAGTACCTTCGCCTGAGGAAAATCCCAGACCACAAAGGCCAACAGCAGGACGGCGACCGCAACAAGGCATTTACCCGCAAAGCGGAGGGGAGCATCTGAGATGATCTTCTCTTCGTTGACATGAAAGTTTAGCTTCTTCGCCTCTGTTTGGACGGCACGAATCAGACTTTCTGAACCTCTGATTTCGGCAGGATCTTGATTGTTGGATAACTCAGTCACAGTCGACCAACGTTCTTCAAGGTGAGGTGTTTTCTGGTCAATCGTTTGAGCGATGTCGATTTGGCTTGGGCGTCGCACGAGCGGAATCGCCAACCAGACTGCGAAGCCGATTGCCGCCAATCCCAGGCTTCCTAAGGTCATCATCCAGCGCGCACCAGGACTAAGCCAGCCGACGACAAGATCTGTGAGCATGGCGATCATCATGACGCCGATAGCGAGCGCCAAGCCCCGGACAAGGCCATAGAGAAAACGGATTCGCAAGTCGCGTTGTCGAACAGCCTCAAGGCGACTGGCAACTTCAGAGGGGAGCTCGCCTGCAGAGTTGGGGGTTTTCATATTGTTCTCAATCAAATGTTATCATCCATGGGATCCGGGAATGGGCAAGCCGTTTAAACCAATCCAATCAGTTTTCTTCCGATCCACTCAAGACTCAGGCAACCGACGAACAGCCAAAGAAACTTCCATTGATTCCATAGGGGCTTTCGACGGGTCGACTCAAGCAACTCCGGCTCCATGTCTAGTTCGCCTATGGCACTTGCCACGGCAGTGGGAGGGAGGACGACGCCATTGCCACTTCGAGCGACCTGGTTCAAGAGGGGCAGGTTGCACAAAGGATGACGGAATTCGAGTGCCCCATTCGGATCAACATGAATCGTGGTCGTGATGTCTCCATCGTACCTCTCTGCAGCCAGTAAGGCAGGAATTGGATCTCCCCCTAGGCTCAATTTCACCTTTCCCTCAGGCACACCGCTCAGATTGCCTTCGTAGGTTCCTGGACGGGCGGGGTTTTCTGCGAGTTGAATCTGCGAAAGAGTTTGATCACCTTGGCTGACACTGACGACCGGGGCTGCTCCTGAGAAAACTCTTCCATCGAGCCGGTATAATGAACTCGTGACACGGATGGCTTCGCCGGCTTCGTAGCGAGTCTTGTCGGTAGCGAGGCGAACCGTCCTGGAGCCCTCAGCCAGATCTCGTGCAATGGCCCAACGAAGCATCTGTCCCCAAAAACGATGATGGTAGCGATCTCCTTTTAGGTAGCGCAGTTGGTAACTAATGGGAGCCGCTAGGTACACGACCCTTCCTCGTCCTACGTAGTGCCATGACAGGAACGAAAGAGGAGAGCCTCCTCTGGAGACTGCGCCCTCACTGGGTCTTGTCGCTGCCAGCAGGCTATGACCGGTTGGTTTCAATTGGGAGTAGTCCGAAAGGCTATAAATCGGCAAACGCCGGCTCATATCGCGCCAGAGGGCCTCACTGCTCACACTGGTGGATTCGAGCTGGATCGGCATCGTGTGAGCCCCTTCCGGCGTCACGTTCAGATGAAATCCTTCTCGAGTTGAGATTGGACGATCACTAGCCTCAACCGGCAGCAAGCGTTCCAGTGGCTGATTTGCAAAGGCGTCAGGCATGCCCTCACGCCCAGCAATCAAAATGAGGTTCCCCCCATATTCGGTGACGTAACGACGCAAGAGTTGTTGGTGTTCAAGAGTGAGCTGATTCGGCATCACGTCGCCGAGAATGACGATCCGATATTTCATCCATTGATCATAATCATACGGGAAGGCGGGGGGACGAACGGTCCGGCCTCGACTGTCGTGCCGGGGTTCAAAGATGAGCTGCTCATATTCAATCCGTTCGTCACGGTCGAAGAGGTTTATCAAATATCGAAACTCCCAACGCGGCATATTGTCCGCAATGAGAACACGGATCTTGTCCTCCATCACGTGAACGGCCAAATCGTTCTGATTGTTCTCAATAGACTTTTCTTCCGTTAAGGGAAGAGTCCGGACTTGAAATTGGTGGCGGCCAAGATCGTTCGCTTTCCACTTCAGTTGAACTCGAGAATCGAAGATCTCTCTTTGGATGCTCAGGGTTTGCTCATCGACCACCGCTCCGTCAGCAAGAAGCTCAACCCGAACCTTTTCTCCTTCGCAGCGATAAGCTGTGATCATCGACTCCACGACCACGAGATCGTTCTGGTAAACCGCCCGTGGTGCGAGCGTGTGATGAAGAATCACGTCGCGTGGCATCTTCGTGTTGCCGATGGGAACAAGGATAAGAGGGATGTCGGGCAGATGTCCTGCAATGCTGGTTGGATCATCACCCTGATTATGCCCCCCGTCCGTTAGAATGATCGCGGCTTCCAGGGGCTTGTCTGCCGCATCGAGAGCAATTTGCTGCAAAGCGGCTGCTAAATCTGTGGATGAGGAACTCGCCTGATCGTCTGCCGCCGTCTCGCTTGGCTGTGAGATCGGAAGGATTTGATCCCCAAATGAATACTGATTCACCGTCGCTTGATCCTTCAAGGCCATTAACCAGTCTTTGTTAGCTTCTTGGAGGAATGTGCGCACTTTGTCTCTCCGCGACCGCGAGGAGCCCTGTTCCAGGTCGGACCTCGCACTTGAATCCGGAGCTTTCTCTAGCGCGGCGGCGATACGATCAGATAGATTTGTCAGATTTCGAAGGATCGATTCGCTCCGTGACGCAAGCTCCCCAAGCTTGTCCGGATCCGTTGCAATGGTTTCAGCGCTTGCGGATTCATTCACCAATTGATCGAGCTGGTCAGCCATATCGCCCAGTGAGCTCGCTTGCTGGGTGAGTTCCGCCGGGAGCGCGTTCGCAGTTTCTTGCAGACGTTCAGAACTCGAGGAAAGCGTCGCCAGAATTTGCTCAATTTGGCTTTCCGTCTCACTCGCATCGACGGTACTGCTACCGGATCGGCTTAGCTGATTCAGTTGCGCAAAAGAAACACCCAATCGTCCGAGTTCATGATCGATATCGACCAAGGCCCTCTCTTGTTGATCTATGCTGGCTAGCCAACGTAGATTGTTCCCAGATTCATCGACCGGATCGACCAACTTCATACTCGCCGAATGATCCACAAGTATGGCAATCGACTTTGTCACACGGCCAGACAGGGATCGAACCTGGGTCGGGCCAAGCAACATCCATAGCAAAGCACCCAGAGCCACGAGCCGAAACAGGACAAAAATGGGGATCCACTTGGATCGGCCGGTGTGAGAGAAATCGCGTCTACCAAGCCAGACCGACAATCCGAAAAGCGCCAGTGCGAGCAAAATACCGAGCCAGAGGGGGAGAGGTCCCTCAAGAACGAGTTGCTGCGTCATTTCTGTGGTCGTTGCGTTCTCCGGCACTTCTTTATCCTTCCATCGTGACCGCTGAAATCCCGGGATTCCGCTGCTGAGTGCACCACGCTGCGAGGAGCAGTTCCGCAACAACCACGGCAAGAAGCGTGAGCAAAAGGGTATTCGCGATCGGCGTCGTGGGGATTTCGAGATCGAGATTCTTGGGAATACTGAGACTCTTCGCTCCTACCTGAATGCTAGGAATCGACGTGAAGGTAGCCAGCTCTTCAGGGTTGAGCCCCCGTAAAGTGGATTCTTCCGGATCCCGTTCGATATAGAATGGGGACCTCAGGCTAAGGTCGTCGGATTCGACGGTGTACGCCCCAGGAACCTGCGTTTGATTAAAACTCAGCCCCCTTGAAGATCCCTGAGGAGATGGAAGGGAGATACTCTGGCTGTTGGGGAGCTTGATTGAGAAATCTCCAGCTGCCGGAGAGTTATCTACGGTCATTTGAATCGTCTCTCCAAGTGAAAGATTGTGTCGCTCGAACGAGGGGGCTGCCAGGTACCAGATCCATTCATGAACCAATGCGACGTACGACTGACAAACAGGCAAGTTACTCCACGCTAAGCCCAAGGGAACGCCTAGGAAGATGACACGTCCCTGTCCAACATTCTGTTCAACAGCCAGAGCATCCCCATGCTCCAATCGGAGTAGCACTGAGGTGTCGAGCGCGCGGAGCTCATCGAATTGGTGTCGGCGAAAGATCTGAACCCGGTTGATGTCAAGCCGCTGAAGATCCGCCAGCAGCTGAGTCGCTGGATGCGTCTCACTGGGCGCTTGAAGGTGCTTGAAGTCCTCCTTACTTTCCGGATCTCCGATCGTGGTCAAGAGAGGCAGTGGCGACAGTCCGATGCCCTCGCGATACCACGTCTCATTGAACTCTTCCGCGGTAATCGCATCTCCCATGACCACCCAGAGCCCGCCGCCCGCTTCAACATAGGCCTTTAGTCGCTCGCTCGCAGTCAAACTCAAGCGCCGTGGATTCGCTAAGATGACGCAACGGTAGGGATCGAGAACCTCAGACGCCAGCTCAGAAGTGGGGATCGTTTTCGGCGCAAACCCTGACTCCCAAGAAGGCCCTTCACCCTCAGATTGATCTCCAAAGCCCAGGCTCGCCAAGAGATAGCCCACGTCTGTGTACAAGGGATCGACCTGTGAAGAACCATCCACCACAAGCACCGGGAGTTTATCGGCAATCGTAAAGATCAAATGAGCCTCGTCGTCAGCTTCTAACACGTCTTGAGCATCCACTTGGCACCACAAGTCAAAATGGCCCGCAGTTTCGAACGCATGGGTGACCTTGACGCTTACAGAAGCATCGGGTGAGAGCGGGGGGACGCTCGATATTCCGAGTGATTGATCCTCGGCGTACCAATGTAGAACACTTGCAGCCGTCGGCTGATTGCCGCGATTTCGGATGAGTGCTTCGACCGTTACCGGCTGCCCCACAGCTGTGACGGTTCGGACTGTGTCGAGTCGTTCAACACTCAAATTCGCCGCATCATCCAGGCTGTGACGCACGAAATCGAGATTGATGAGCGAGGGGCGTTTCTTGGCTTCGATTTTTCGTTTTAATTCAGCCCAAGGCATCGCCTCTTCAGCATCCCACCCAAAGGCTTGTCCGTCGCTGACGACATTGACTATCCGAATCATCTTTTCTGTGTCCTCCGGACTATCCATCGCGAGGTGAACCGCAGCGCTTAAGTCCGCACTTCCTAGACTCGGCTCGAGCTGGTGAATCGCCGAGCGAATTCCTTGGATTGCGGTCGCATTGCCTTCGACGGGAGATTCTTGCAACCAGTAAGGCGTGGTTCTGGCGATGAGGACCTGGAGGGAATCGGATTCTGTGAGTCCATCTAGGAGCTCATCGACCTTTTCTAGCATCTGATCAAAGATTCGTTGTCCTCCATCTGTAGCGGCGGTTGACATGGAAGTGTCAATCACAAGGATAACCGCTCTTGGGCCACTCTGTCCTAACCAAGTCACCGGGAGCAGAGGGCGGGCAAGAGCACTCACAATGAAAAGAATTGCGAGCACCCGCAAGGCGAGTAGTAACAAGTCGCTCATTCGCCACAAACGTCTTCGTCTCGTGCTGGCTGAAACCAGGAAACGCATCGCCCCCCAGGGCAGCAATTTCTGCTGCCGACGGTTCAACAAGTGAATTCCGATTGGAATTGCGATCAGCGGAAGGCCGAAGAGAAACAGTGGGCTGAGAAAACTCATGTTACTGGATCTTCACTCGAGCTGTTCTGCGTTTCAGATAGTGAGCAAGAGCTTCCCCGAGATTCTTGTTAGTTGGCATCGGCACGTAATCGCAGCCGAGTTCCCCGCAGCACTGTTTGAGCTGTTCGAGGAAGGTCTGGACGTTGGCCAGGTATTCCTTGCGCACGAATGTTGGATCAAGGTCTAGTTTGATGCCGAGTTGTTCGAGGCAGCGGAACCGAGACCAGCCGGTAAAATCAAAGGAAAGCTCCTCCGGTGCCATGATGTGAAACAGGATCACATCGTGCCCCCGCGTGCGAATCATTCGAAAGACCTGAGACAACTGCTCAACGTCATCGAAACAATCCGAAAGCAGAACAACGAGGCCTCTGCGCTTCATTCGACGGAGCACCTGCTGAAGATTTTCTGCAAGCGAAGTTTCGCCATTCGGCTTGGCCTCTTTGAGGACGCTCAGTAAGGCCTGAAAGTGGTTCGGCGTCGATCGCGGAGGGATGTAGGACCTCAGGCCCTGGTCGACGACAGCGACGCCTGCAGCATCGCTCTGCCGCAGAACAAGCCGCGCCAAACAAGCGGCGAGCGCCCTCGCATAAGCGAATTTGGGCGGGGTTTCGAGTCCGAAACGCATCGATCCGCTTGCATCCAATACGATGAGTGTCTGCAGGCAGGTTTGCTCGATGTATTGTTTAACGTAGTAGCGATCACTCTTCGCGTAGACCTTCCAATCGATCTGACGAATCTCGTCTCCCAAAGTGTAAGCCCGGTGTTCCGCGAACTCAGCACTGCCACCTTTCAGCTTGGATTGGTGTCGCCCTGATAGAATACCGTCAATCACGCGGGTCGAAAGTAGCTCAAGATTCTCTACTTGAGTCACATCAGCGGGATTGATGAATCCAGCTATTTCAGGAGCGGCAGCCATACCGATTAACCCTTCAAGTGTTTAGCCGCGATGTGGGGAGGCAATTCGCATTTCTTGCACCAGATCCCGAATAATGTCGTTAGCTGTTTTTCCGGCCGCCTCGGCATTAAAGGTAGGAACAAGCCGGTGGCGAAGGACGGGAGGTGCAACAGCGCAAATGTCGTCCGTGGTCGTGTGGAACCTTCCCTGAAGAATAGCCCGCGCCTTGGCTGCCATGATCAGACAAATACTTGCCCTTGGCCCTGCGCCCCAGTTGATCATGTCGTCGGTAGCGATCGTACCATTTCCCGTATTCGGGCGACTGCGACGTGCGAGATCCACCGCAAATTCATACGCATGGTCTGCGACGGGAACTTTCCGAACCAAGTTTTGCAGCGTGAGGATGTCTTCCCCCGTCAGCACTTCTTTGGTCTCAAACCGGTACCCTGTGGTCGCACGTTTAACGATATCGATCTCATCCAGGCGTTCTGGGTAGCCGACCTCGATCTTCAACATGAAACGGTCAAGCTGGGCTTCGGGAAGAGTATAAGTTCCTTCCTGCTCGATTGGATTCTGTGTAGCGAGCACGAAGAAGGGATCCGGAAGCGCATGGGTTTCTCCAGCAACGGTGACTTGCCGTTCCTGCATGGATTCGAGCAGTGCGCTCTGCGTTTTGGGAGGCGTTCGATTAATCTCGTCAGCGAGAATGATGTTAGCGAACAGAGGCCCCTTGATAAATCTGAAGAATCGTTTCCCCGTCGTATTGTCCTCCTCAAGAATCTCGGTTCCAGTGATATCCGAGGGCATCAAATCTGGCGTGAACTGGATCCTCCGAAAGGAAAGGTTCAGGAGAGATGAGAGGGTCGAAACGATCAAGGTTTTGGCCAAACCGGGCACTCCTTCCAGCATACCGTGGCCCCGACAGAGGATAATAATGAGCAGTTGCTCAATGACATCGTCCATCCCCACGATGACGCCCTTCATTTGCTCGTTGAGCGCCTGATAGTGGAGGTGAAGCTTCTCAACGGCTTCGACGTCGTTTCCTTGATTTTCAGTCGGTGCAATATGGCTCACGATATCCCTTTTCGTATCAGACAATCTCCAACTGGATCTGCTCAAAGTTTGTGCTAGATGTCAGCTTCTAGCGGTGAAACGCTCCAATGTTTGTGTCCGAATAACGAGAACTACACACCAGGGGCGGCAAATGTTTCGATTATTGCGCCGATTTCTTCAAAGACCGCATCATTCCAAGAAATCCGGTAAGTAATCACCCTCTGGTAGCGAAATTTGGCTTTTTTGCTGTTCTAGGGCTTTCTGACGCGCATCGGCCCGCTGAATGTAGGAACCGGAGTTTATCCGATCTTCTCGGTCAGGGCCCGTTTTGATTACCACCGCAGAGGCATCCAAGAGGCCCTTGTCTTTTACGTTCACACTGTAGCAACGTGTCTGACAAAGCCCACAGCCGACGCAACGCTCAGCCTCGACCCGTGGGGCTAAGAAACCACTTCCCTCAAGAGGGCGTCCATTCTCATCAATTCGAGTGTGGACGCGTACAAACTCAATCGCGTCGTACCCACTGGCAAGACATTCATCGACACAAAGTTGGCAGGCCTCTTTCCCGGCGAGTGGAAGGCAGGTCTCCTCGTCGAGAATCGCAAGCCCCATTCTTGCATGCCGCTTCTCTTCTAGTGGAATGGCTCGAATGGCGCCCGTGGGACAAACCTGGCCGCATGAGTGACAACTGGGCTCGCAACCCGCCCAATCCGCTCGAACTTCCGGCGTCCATAAGCCTTCCCAGCCCTGTTTGAACCCCTCGGCTTGAAGGACGTTGTTGGGACATACTTTAAAGCACTCACCGCAACGAATACACTGTTCCAAAAACTCCTGCTCGGGAACACTTCCGGGAGGGCGAACGGGGTATTCGTTCGGGTCCTGCAACTGATTGCTCCCCCTGAATTGCAACGCCACCGCGGAACCCGCGCTAATACTGGCAATTCCTCCCAATGCCGAAGCGAGGAATCCTCGTCTGCCCATTCTTGTCTCACCGGTCGGGGGTTGGTTCTGCGGTTTCAGGCGAGTGATATCCCATCGCTCCACGAACTTGATCGCATGCGTCGGACAGACGCCACCGCAGGTCTGACAAAGGGTGCAGTCGGCAGTTCGGGTGGTGAAGTCGGCTTTGATCGCGTCGAAAGGGCAAACGGTCACACATTGGTTGCAATGAATGCAGGATTCTTCGACTTTTCGCTCACTAATTCGAAAGAGATTGCCAAGCGAAAAGACGGCACCACTCGGGCAAACATATTTACACCAGAAGCGAGGTTGCAAGAATCCGAGGGCCAGCACTCCCAAAAAGAGTGCGATGGATAGAACCTGCCCGCCGTTCATGGATGGAACTTGGTGCCAACCTCGAATGAGACCGTCCTGCAGGGGCACGAGCACAAAGAGAAGCCCCCGGGTGATCACAGGAATCGCAGCGACGAAACCGGACAGCAACACACCAAATAGGGCCGCCACCATGACGGCAACGAGCAAGTAGTATTTCAGGTGCACCCACCATCCGAATCCTTTGACGCGAAAGCGCTTCACTCGTCGCCCGATGGACCAGTCAAAAAGGTCAATCAAAGTACCCAAGGGGCAGAGGTATCCACAAAAGCCTCTCGGAATGAAGATGCAGACAAATAGGATCAACCCAGCTGCTCCCAAAGACCAAACCCACGAGCGACTCGCAACCGCAGTTGATAAACTGAGCAAGGGATCCAGTATGAGAAAAATCTCGGGTGCGACTTTATTCTCCGCTTGAAAGGTGTCCGCATAGTGAGAAGGCCAATGATCGGGAGGAAAGGGGGCTAATTTCCACGGCCCAATGCTGAACGAAAGCGTCTCCAAATCCTCGGCGGAACGAACCTCAGTCGGCATCACGATACACTCGGTCTCCGTTTTACTCCGCACGCTGAAGGATCCGAGGTAAGACTGTTCCGCGGCACTCTCATCCGACACATACCAAACCGATCCTTCAGCAATCTCGTCAGCGACAAGTCCCTCGATCGAGAGAAGCACCTCGCCAGACTCGACGTTGACCTCGATTGGAATCCAGCCCGAATAGCTTTGCGCTGGAAGGGCTCGGTAGGGCCAGCAGACGTAAAAGAAGAGGAATAGAAAGAGAATAAAGCACAGCGACTGAATCAAACGTCGGACAGGAGCGGATTGCCACGAAACTCCGATGCGTCGAAGCCACTTTCGAATAGCCCCCACTTGACGGGGCTTCGTTTGAGAGAACCAACCTTGAGGAAAGTATTCCCTCACAAATCGGTACAGCGCAGTCCGAGATCGATCGGGTTCCCCCGGCTTGGGCTTTGCTAGGAAGGGGAGAAAATGATCGAAACGCATACCGACTACTGCGTTCCCTGAGCCATCGCTTTCGCGGTGGCCCTTACGACAGCTTCCGAAGTAACCGTGGCGCCCGAAATCGCATCAATGCCTTGGACGCTTTGCTGCTTGATGATTTTCTTGATCGTGGCATCGACCGCGTGGAAATACTGTTTGTCGCTTAGACTGGTGATTTCAACCCCCAACAGTCTGCCGTCGCGAACTTTTGTCTCGAGGTAAACATTGCCAGCATAGCCATAGCTCTTGTCCGCGTATTCACCATCGGCCACTTCCTTGAAATCGAGTTTATCGAATAACTCGATCAGCTCGATCGTACCCGATGCACGCCGATGATTTCGGTCGATCTGATCGCGGTCAGGGCCTTTCACTTCGATCTCGAGTGCTTTCTGGTAGAAGTCCACCGCTTCCTCATAGCGCTTTGCAGATCGAACGGCATCCCCCGCTAAAACATAAACCTCACTCGGTTCCAGGCCTTGCTCCAGTGCCCGTTTAGCGAGCTCAAGGGCGTGATCGGTCTCACCTAAGTCACCCCACAACTTGATAACACCATAGGTCAGCTTCGCTGCCCGGAGTGCCGTGATCGCTAAGTCTCTGTTCCCTAAGCGCCAATAGCATTCAGCCAATCGAGCGGGGCTATCCGTGCGGGTGAACCGAGGATTCTCGGTCACCTTCGCATTCTGCCACCAGAAGGCCGCACGAGCGTAGTCGTCGAAAAACTCGAAATACATCCGCCCGAGCTCATTCATGATCTTTGCCAGAGTCGGAGAACGATCTTTGTTCACCTGAAGGAGATGATGCATGAGGCGAACGCCATTCCCATACCTCGATTTACTCGAGTTAATAATGTCCCAAATGTAATGATCCAGGTGCCGGGTGTAGTTCCACGTCGGCGGCTCGGAATCCGGCCAAGTCAGATCCAAGGTTTCAGGGAAATCGAGGCTCGTGTTTTTGTACCAGGCTGGAGCCGTGCGCCCCTGCTGAGCGATCAGGGACTTAATCTCCTCAGGGCTTCGGTCGATGAGTCCCGTCGCCGTGACCGGGCTTGAATTTGTCTCCGAAGAGTCCTCCTTCCGCGTCGCATTAGAGGGATTTTTCTTCGCCGCTTCGAAGCTTCTCCGCTGTCCGTCCACGGTCACTGCCTTGACACGCGATAGGGGATATTTGCGGGTCAGCTTCCGTTGGCCAGCACTGATCTCAACGGTTAAGGTATCTTCGGTGATGGAAACCACTTTTCCCGCAAGCGCAATCCCACTCCTGAGCTCAATGCGATCCTCGGCCCACAAATTGAGGGCAAAGAGAATCGACAGAATTCCCAACCATAGCTCAGTATTTGCCGTAGCAGAGGGGCGTCTCATAGCTCAGTGTTTGCAATGGGAGAGCCTAATCATTCGGGGTCTAGGGTCGACCTAAAAATTGGATTTTGACCGGAACCAGAAGCACACGAGTCCAATCTAAAACCGCGTGACGCCGAGCCGGATTTCGCGCATGTTGTGGAGATGCCAGTCATTACCCGTGTGAGAACCGTGGATGCTCGTTTCGATCTCGACGACGGAGCAGGCTCCGACGCCATCCACACGGATCCCCAATACGGCTACGGAGTCACGGTCCTCGAAACAGACTCAGAGCACCAAGGCACTGGGATCGCCTACACCTTGGGTGGCGGAACGAACCTGGTATGTCAGGCGATCGAGCTGCTCGCGACTCCGTTGGTCGGTCGTGAAATCGACGAATTAATGGCCGAGTTCGGTCGAGTTCAGCAGGAAATCGCTGAAGAGCCTAGAATCCGCTGGTTGGGTCCCCACAAGGGCGTGATTCACCTCGCCCTCTCATCGATCACCAACGCATGCTTCGATCTTTGGGCAAAACATCGGGGAATCCCGCTTTGGAGACTCCTCCTCGACCTCTCTTCAGAGCAGCTGGCCGATTTAATCGATTTCAGCTACCTCGATGAAGTGCTCCCACGACAATCGTTCATCGAAACGCTAGAAGACCATCGTGGAACTCGTCGTGAGCGAGAAGCCGTTTTGAAAGCCGGTTACCCCGGCTACGATACATCGGTAGGATGGATCCAGTATTCCGACGAGGTGATTCGCGACAATGTGCGAAAGGCGATGGATGCAGGCTTCACTGCTATGAAGCTGAAAGTAGGGCTCAAAGATTCTGATGAGGACGTTCGGCGAGCGACTTTGGTGCGAGAGACCGCTGGGGATTCGGCCAGTATCATGTTGGACGCAAACCAGATCTGGGGACTACCTAGAGCCATTGAAGTCGGTAAGAGATTGAATCAGATGAATCCCTATTGGCTTGAAGAGCCGACGGAGCCCGATGATGTCTCAGCCCATCAAAGTTTGGCCCAAGAGCTAAGCCCCACGCCGATCGCCGTTGGGGAAGCAATCTCGAATCGGATCATTTGGAAAAACTTCTTTCAGGCCGATGCGGTTGGCATTTGCCAAGCAGACTGCACTCGACTGGCCGGGATCAGCGAATACCTGGCGGTCGTGGTGATGGCCAAGAAGTTCAAGGTCAGAGTCGTTCCGCACGTGGGCGACATGGGCCAGATTCACCAGCATCTCGTTTTCTTCAACCATATCGCGCTGAATCACCCCAAACTGTTTCTCGAACACATTCCTCACCTACGTCAGCACTTTGTGTGTCCTGCGAACGTCACTGAAGGTGTCTATCGCGCTCCCCAGGAACCCGGTTGCAGTTCGGATCTACGAATGACGCAGCACCCTTAAAAATCTTCGCGACCATGTCTAGCAAGAGAGTCTGTGTGTTCTGTGGATCGAGTGATCGCGTTTCCCCCGAGTATTTAGAAATCGCAGCGAGGGTGGGGCGCCTGCTCGCTGATCGAGAAATGACGCTCATCTACGGTGGAGCGGATGTCGGGATGATGGGAGCCCTGGCGAAAGCCAGTCTCGACGCGGGCGGCTCCGTCATTGGCGTGATTCCACGCGCCATCAACGACCGGGTCGGGCATCGGTCCCTAAGCGAGACGGTCGTTGTTGAGACCATGCACGAGCGAAAAGCTAAGATGCATGAACTCGCCGATTGCTTTCTCGCGCTGCCCGGCGGACTGGGCACAATGGAGGAGCTCTTCGAGGCCCTGACCTGGCAACAACTGGGCTATCATGCAAAGCCGTGCGGCATCCTCAATAGCGGCGAATTCTATGATGCGCTCTTAAGATTCTTAGATCATCTCGTGGAAGAGAATTTCCTCAAGCTCGCTCACCGGGAACTCGTCCTGGTAGACGAAGATCCCCATTCATTACTAGAACGAATCCAACACGCTCGGCCAAAGCTAATCGACAAGTGGAAAGATGACTGATTGGCCCGTCGTTCGGCAGGCATTCGCTCAATGCTCCTAGTTGCCCCTTCGCCAATGATCGCGATTTCTCTACGGAGTTATTGCTTGAGCAAGCTCCACGGAACCGCTTAAAACAGAGTTCTTAAGACCTATGAAAACATTTCCTCATTCCTTAGCTCTGACTTGCATCGTGAGCCTCTTCACTGCCAACACTGTTGCTCAAGCCGAAGTCGGAGTGGGAGCTAAGCCCCTTCCTGGAGCAGAGCTCATCTTGGATGGTTCCCGAGAGATGCTCGACGAAAAGTGGACCTATTGGGAAGGGCCAGGATTCGGCTCGAGTCTGCCAATCAAATGGAAGGTGGTCGCAGATCCCGTGGATGATGGAACGGTTATTATGACGGACGATCCTGCAGCCGCGGGAGGTAAGTATGGTGCCGCAGACATCGTTACGAAAAAGAAATACCGCGATTTCCGACTGCACGTAGAGTTTCTGATTCCTCACAAGGGAGGCAATAGCGGGGTGTATCTCCAGAATCGATACGAAATCCAAGTGCTAGACGGAGACAAAACCAAACACGGGATGGGCGCGATTATCAATGAGTCGGAATCTCCTTACCACGCTTACAATGGTCTCGGGAAATGGAATGCCTACGATATCAACTTCCGCGCAGCGCGATTCGAGGATGGCAAGAAAGTAGCGCCAGCCCGCGTCACGTTGATTTTCAACGGTCAAAAAGTCCACACCGATCACCCCATCATGAAGGTTTGGGGCGGACCTCGGTCTGGGATCGACGGGGGCAACGATAAGGGCCGCGGCATCACGGATCGTCCGGGAGGCCTGAAGCTCCAATGTGAAGGTCACGATGTGCGCTACCGAAACATCTGGATCAAAGAGATTGACCTCGGAGATCGATCTACCGATTTCAACGAATAATCGCGAGCATTGGGCACGAAAAGAGCAGGGGACCACTCGGGATTCTATACGTGATTTCCCCCCAGATTCGCTCGCTTGACTCCAAGCGGTCCCGCAAGCGACTACAGAATTAACCCGCCAAGGCCTGAACAACCCGGTTTTTGCGGGAACTTTAGTGCTTGGTTTTCTGACTTTCAGCTTTTCTATTGCCGTTAGCTCAGTATCGTTTCGCCGGCAGGTATCCTGGTTGGCGGTGATCACATATTAAGTGTTGAGGCCCTGGGTTGCTTGTTTCAAGCGAATGGATATCAATCGGATACGAAATTTTAGCATTATTGCTCACATCGACCACGGGAAGACGACCCTTTCTGATCGGTTGCTTCACCTGACGGGCACCATTTCCGATCGTGAGATGCAGGCTCAGCTCTTGGACTCCATGGATCTTGAGCGAGAACGCGGCATCACCATCAAGGCCCATCCGGTGACCATGTACTACAAGGCCAAGGATGGCATCGAGTACGAGCTCAACCTAATCGACACGCCTGGGCACGTAGATTTTTCTTACGAAGTTTCCCGGAGCCTGAGTGCCTGCGAAGGCGCCTTGCTCATCGTCGATGCAGCCCAGGGAGTCGAAGCACAAACCGTCGCCAACCTTCATCTGGCGATGCAGCAAGACCTGGTAATCATTCCCGTACTCAACAAGATTGACCTGCCGCACGCCAACGTGGAACAGGTGATCAGACAGGTGGAAGACATTCTCGCGATCCCGGGAGAAGAAACCATCGCGGCGAGTGCCAAACAAGGGATTGGGATTGAGGAAATCCTCGAGGCCATCGTCCAGCGCGTGCCGCCTCCTGAAGGAAGTTCAGAGAAACCGCTGCAGGCCCTATTGTTTGATTCCTACTATGATACGTATCGCGGGGTTGTAACCCATATCCGAGTCGTCAACGGCGAGATACGGGCAGGAACGCATGCCAAACTCCTTCATTCCGGCAAAACCGTGGAAATCAAGGAAGTGGGAAGTTTCAATCCAAAGCCCTACGCGAGAGAAAAACTTGTGGCCGGCGAAACGGGTTATATCACCGCCAACATCAAGACCCCGCTCGATATCAAGGTTGGCGATACTTTGACTGATTCCAAGAATCCCGCCGAGGAACTGCCAGGCTTCCAGGAGATTCACCCGATGGTTTTCAGTGGAATATATCCTATCAACAACGCCGATTACGAGCGCCTCAAATCCAATCTAGCGAAGCTGCAATTGAACGACGCCGCCTTTGTCTATCAGGCCGAAAGCTCGGTCGCGCTTGGGTTTGGTTTCCGCTGTGGTTTCCTTGGCTTGCTTCACTTGGAAATTATCCAAGAACGTCTGCGTCGGGAGTTCGAAATGGACATCATCGCCACGTATCCCAGCGTGGTTTATAACGTCTACACCACGGATGGTGAGATGAAAGAAGTCGACAATCCGATCTTTCTCCCGAGCCCGAACTACATCGAGCGAATCGAAGAACCGATGGTGAAATCTTTCATCATCTGTCCCAATGAATACATCGGCGACATGATGAATCTCATCTCGGAAAAGCGCGGATTGCTGGAGCACACCGAGACTCTGGACGACAAGCGCGTCATGCTGACAAATCGCATACCGTTGAACGAGATCCTGATTGATTTTCATGATCGAATTAAGAGCTTAACCCGTGGTTATGGTTCAATGGATTACGAGCACGACGGATACGAGGCGTCTGATATGGTCAAACTCGATATTCTTGTGAACGCAGAGCCTTTGGATGCATTTTCCTGTATCGTCCACAAGAGCAAAGCGGAATCTCGAGGACGAACTCTGGCCGCAAAACTCAAGGATGTGATTCCACGACAGCAATATCAAATCGCGTTGCAGGCGGCCATTGGTAGCCGGGTTGTGGCCCGGGAGACGATCCGAGCGGTTCGCAAGGACGTGACCGCAAAGTGTTACGGCGGAGATATCACACGTAAGCGAAAGCTTCTCGAGAAACAGAAAGAAGGAAAAAAACGAATGAAATCCGTGGGATCAGTGAGCATTCCGCAGGAAGCGTTTGTCCAAGTTCTAAAATCATGATTCGTTTTTGTTTCCGCTGGTTAACCTCACGCAAGATCCGGATGGCTGTGCAGATGCGCCATCAGGTGCAAAAGTATTTAAACGCCCAACGCGATCTGCTGAGTTCTGAGGCTGTCGAGAATCTCCAATCTGCCATATCAAAGAGCACTCAGCTCATCAACGAAGGAGCGATCCCGAAAGAGGTCGATGCCGGAATGACGGAGCTGGAAGAGGTTGCAAATAAATGGTTGAGACCGTATCGCAACGCGGGAATTCGGGAGAATGTTGAGGTTGGCATCGTGGCCGCCGCGGTCGTTCTAGGGTTTCGCAGTTTCTTCTTCCAACCCATGGCGATCCCATCCGGTTCAGCACAGCCGACATTCTATGGTATCACCGAGGAAAATCTGCGAGGCAAGCCCGATGCGGTGATCCCGTCAGGAATCAAAAAGTGGTATCTTTCCTGGGCCAAAGGAAAGAAATACTACGTATCGAAAGCGAAAACATCTGGCGTATTTGAGATCGTCGATCGCGATCCAGTGCGACTGTTCCCAATGATCTCGAAACAGCGCTATAAAATCGGGAATGAGGTTCACACTGTATGGTTTCCGCCGGACAGCTTGTGGACTCGAGCCAAAATGCGTCCAGGGATGCGTTTTGAAGAAGGTGACGACGTCATCAAGCTCCGCGTAACCAGTGGCGACCACTTGTTCGTAAATCGACTCATTTACAATTTCAAGCGGCCAGAGCGCGGTGAGACGATCGTGTTCAAGTCTACGGGAGTTCCAGGACTAACACAGCACACTCATTACATTAAGCGACTGGTGGCGTTGGGCGGCGAGACCGTGAGTATTGGAGACGATCGGCACGTTCGGATCAACGGAGCGCCGTTGGATGCCTCGGATCCAGGTTTTGAGTTTGTCTACACGTTTGATGGTCCACCGACGGACAGCATTTACTCAGGGCACGTGAACAATTTCATCGGGAGGAAATACACACAGAACAATCTTGCGGTGTTGTTTCCAGATGAAAAAAGCCAGTACACGATTCGACCGAACCATTATTTCACTCTAGGCGACAACACCATGAATAGTCATGACAGTCGAAACTGGGGTGATTTCCCACGCGAGAAAGTGATTGGAAAGTCATTTTTCGTGTTTTGGCCAATCTCGGACCGCTTCGGCTGGCACGCCCGATAAACGGTATTTCCACGCATTGGTGAGAATTAGAGGCTCATTAGGATGGGGATATGTTTTTCGCACAATATTTGTTATATTTAGTTCATATACCTCCGAATCTCACCCTGTAACTCGCCTGTTATCAGCTTTTTACACCCAATCAGGCCAAAGGAATCCCCTGGATGTCAGCTTTAAAGTTGAACGATGGCTAATCCAAGCAAACGCCGTCGCCGTTTTCCAAATGCCGTAATCGCCGTGCTTGCCAAATTTTTATCATGAGCAAACAATGCGTTGCCGCCTCATAAGGTCACCTTCTGCCAATGCAGCTTTTCCCTCAGGTGGAATCCGTTATCGCTCGAAAGAATCACGATGGTATTGTCACGGTATCGACTCCTTGTGAGCCGACTATTAGACCAAGAAGATGGATGCGAATTCTCACAGGAAAACTGACGTCCGTTCTACTCCGTTCCCAATCGATTGAGCTCCGCTTCCGTCCAAGTATTCGTGCGAGAAGCTGAACGCTTCCTGGACTCCGTCACCTCTTCCTTGCTCACAGCCTCAGCCTGATTGCCCCAGGCAAAGCGAATGAACGAGATGATCTCGGCTAGCCTATCATCTCGCGTGATTCCGAGTGCTTTTGCCGAGGCCATAAAGCCGAGCGGGTACTCTTGTCCCTCGATCGGCCCGGTCAATCCGTTGAAGAAAATAGGAAGAAGTTTTTCCGCGTCGCCCGTCACACGCCTGCTGCCAGCCAAAGGCGGCGCTAGCGCAAGTTCACTTCCGGGGACTTTCATGCCTTGTCCATCAGAACCATGGCAAGTGACACAATACTGATAATACTGCGTTTCACCCGCCGTGATCTTCCTGCGTGTCACATACGCCATGTCCTTGGGGAACTCGAGACCACGGTCCCAATTCCCGAGGGACGCTCGCCAGTCAGCGGCAATGACTGAAACACTTTCCTCATCCTCGTTGGAAAAGGCAGATCCATTTTGAATACCTTGCGCTAAAGAAACGTGCTTCTTTCCCCACAATGAAACAGTGGTCGCAAGCATCACACCACGATCGTCAAGATGTTGCTTGGCAGCTTGCTGGATGGCTGACTCAGCCAGGTCTTCGTCTGATGTTCCGAGGGTAAGGATGAGCTGCTTGATAACTGTTGGATCTTCGTCAGTCACCATCGCTGCCAGCTCGGGGAGAAATTTAGACAGCTGGTCTTCGGCAACTTGAATAGCTGCCCGCCGTAGGACGGGATCCTCATCAGTAAGGGTATTTCGAAGTAACGAATCCGACACCTTCCCCATGCCCTCCAAAGTCCAGAGAGCATGAAGTCTCGCTAAGGAATCTCTACCAAAGCGAGCAGTCGCTTCGAGCACCGGGATCGCGGACTCGCGATCGGGTCGCAACAGAATCAGCCGTTGCGCCGTATCACGCCACCAACCATTCTCATGATAGAAATGTCTCACCAGAGCAATCGTGGGATCGTCGAGCATTCTTGGTCGAGGACCGGGTTCGAAATCTTTATGCCGGATCCGCCAGATTCTTCCCTTGAGCCGGTTGTTCGCTAACCCTGAATCGCGAGTAAATTCCCGTGCTTTCGGGTTCATCCAAGGAGCGTCTTGAATGATTCCCCGATACATGTCGGTCACGTAGAGCGCACCGTCTGGACCGCTGGCTGTGTTCACGAAGCGGCAGTTAATGTCGCTGGATCGCAGGAATTCTTCGTCTCCGGGTTCCGCCTTTGTGAGCATGATTTTTCCGCTTTGATTCTCAACGTTGGCCCGGCGCACGACATGGATGGTGGGGTCGACAAAGAAGTAGCGCCCTCGATCTTCGTACGGAAGTTTGTCACCACGAAAGACGGTTTGGCCGCATGCCGAAGTAAAGGCCCGAATCTCGGGAGCCGTCCCGCCTCGATCGTTCAGCAGGCAGAGACTCTTCACTTTCATAAAATCGGGCTCATACGGATCCCCCAGCGTCACCGGGAGACCATTGATACTTCGCTTGGCAAGCCGGCGTACTGTATACCAATACTTCGGATGTAGTTGAACTCCGACGAGTGGCCCGCTGTTATGAATCCAATACAGGCGTCCTATGTCATCATGTGTCAGTCCCCATTGAGTCCAGTGACCGGGTTGAGCTTGAGCTTTCCAGTTTCCATCCGTGAAACGATAACGCTCCATGTTGTAGGTGATGTAGATCCAATTATCTAGGTTCCACATCAAGCCCGAATCCTGGTGTTCAACTGACTTTTTAGGGCTATTCCTGCCTCGCGGGCCGTAAGTGAACAGCGGCTTTTGTTGGTCAGCGATGCCATCTCCATCGGAGTCACGATACGCGATCACATCCATTGTGTCAGATTCACGCACAGCGATCCAATCATCCAAAGGAAGCACCATTCTCGGCAAGTTAAGCCCGTCAACAAAGGTGGTGACACGATCCATGTAGCCATCGCCCGTAGTGTCCTCGAGTCGCTTAATCCGACCATTGCGCAGCTCTTTGGTTCCCGTGCCGTGTTCGTCCTGCATGTAGCTGCGCATCTCAGCAACATACATGACACCGTTGCCATCCCATACTGTCAGCACGGGTTCTTCAACCAGGGGTTCTGAAGCGACCAGCTCAGCAACATACCCAGGGGCCAGATCAAAGGTCGTCAACTCCTCGCCCGGGCTGAGTGTGCTGTACGGATTTGCTCGCTTCTTTCGCTGGGCAGCACCAAGCGCTGTTTCTTCGGCCGAACTCTTTCCCGGCCCCCAATCCATCTCGCTCGGTCGTCGAATACTTGGAGTCGACGTCCCGGGGAAATCATTCGGCACTGGAAGGGTGACCTCTCCCGTTGCCAGATACTCACAACTGCGGGCCACGATCGTTTGGAAACCGACGCAATAAAGCGCGTCCCACTGCCGCTCGCCGCGGTAAAAGTGGCCCATCGAAGTCACGATTGCCCTCCCCTTACCATACCGAACCTCCCAGGTGATGGGTTCATGCTCCCCAGTGCCGCGCTCTTTCGGATCCGACCAAGCGCTTGACAGGACTGTCAGGTTCTTTGCCGGGCCCCGCATGTGATGATAGAGTTCGTCCCTCGCATGCATCCACGTTGTTGGCAGTCCTCGCATAACAGGATGTCCCGTCTCGCGAATCGTGACTGCAAACGGATGCTTTGCTCCGTGCCCCGAACTCGAGGCATTCGAGGAAACGATTGGCTCTCCAAGTTCCGGGGCGTACTTTATGGCTTTCCCAAAAGGAGCCTTTCGCCATCCGATCCCAATCAGGTCGTTGAATGCCTGCCAGTTCGGAAAGGCGTTATTGGCGGCATGAACCAAGAACACTCCGCCCCCTTCCCTCACGTAAGCGATGAAATCTTCCCGGACTTGTTCCGACCACAAAGGACCGTTGTAATTCAGTAGAACACAATCGTAGTCCTGGAACTGAGGACGCCAAGCCTCCCATTCGACCTGAGCCGACTGTTTCAACGGGCTCAGGGATTCTTGATACTGGTTTCGGGCCCTGGAAAAACGCTTTCCAACGGACGGCGACGCATCACGGGGCGCTCGAAGCGAGCTTGGCACGAGCGAATCAGGCGCGGTAGCAACGTCGACATCGAAGCGACCCGTCGCCTTGAGGGTGGCTCGAATGGAATCGGTCGTCACCTGCCAATTGTGATTGTTTCGGCCGTCAACAATCAGCACGCGGATGTTGTCGGCTTGCACACCCGAAAGCCAAGCCCCAATGAGAACACAACAAAGCGTGAATCTGACCAATCCGGGAACGCAAGTCACTGAGAGTTTCATCGCTGCAAATTCTAGTTCAGAGAATGACCGGCCCCGGCTCAAGGTTCCAGATGGGCATATCTTCTCCCGAGATTTCGCGTTCGATATCCGCCCGCCGTTTGCGGATAAAACGACGGATCTTCTCGTAGTCGATCTTGCGATTGAACCACCATCCACGTTGTTTGCCCGAGAGATGCGGCTCGACCATGGCTTCGATTCGGTGCGTTTCCGCCAAAAGCTTCTCTTCATCCCAAAGTTCGTCTAGAAGACGGCGCATGGTGGCGGCGTATTTGGCCCGAACCTCTCGGATCTGATACAATCGATGGGCAACTAAGCCAACCGTTCGCACAGATCGTGGCGAGCGGCGCGGGACTCCCAAAGGACTATACTTCTCGAACATCGCGTCCGCTCCCCAAGGGAGAAAATGAAACTTCTGGGTGTCTGGATTGAGATAGACGAAGAAATTGTTTCGATTGCCGGAATACCCGTCCCAAAAACTGAGGAGACCTTCGATAGCCCAGAATGTGTAAAAAGCCTCTTCGTCAACGAGGCTCCAGATCTCTTGTTTCATGACGAAATCGCTCGTCTGCAACTCAGCAAAGACCAGAAGATCGGAGCTTCCCTTGCTATTGTTCATTCCATGGATCGCCAGCACGTTACGCCCAACCTTCAGTTTGTCTTTGTGACGGGTGATATCGTAGGGCGAGAACTTCATCAGAGCGCTGTCATCGCTGGTTGAAGGAGCGCTGGAATTCCAACTCAACGAATCAGGTGCGTTTGATCGAGCCACTTCATGGCCATTGATGTAGGCGACGAATCCATCATCACATCGCATCCGGAGCCGAAGCGACTTCGCGGCGCCCACTGCGGACAGATCTTCGATCTCAAAAGGAAAGCGGAGGTAGAGAGAGGTAGCCTTTCCATACATCTGATCCTCAAAATCAAACGCGTCACTAATAAGGCCCTCGTAACCCTCTTGTCGCTCGTAGCCAGCCCCGTTCTCTCCGCTCAACCAGCTTGAATCGTCGAAGGCGGGCTGAAACCAATCATCGTCATGTTCACCGCTGGTGGGCACCCACGCTCGTCCCACAGCTCCCGAACCAAAGAAACTGTCGCCCTCGCCGCCTGCAAGCACCTCGATCAGTTTTACGATATGGGCGCGCCCAGTTTCATCGTCGCCAAACTTTCGCTCAAAACTCCCCTCCCAGTCCTCGTAGAAATCGACGACCGTCCCTTCGTAAAGGGTTCCATCATCGTTCCCAAAAGCGCGTTGAACGAGAGGCTTCTTCGCGCTCTCCACGTGGGCATACACACCCAGATTCTTGCCATTAACGGTGACCTTTGCGAGCGCACAGCGAGGCGCTGGAGAACCAGCCGTATTGAACAGATGATAGCCCATGAACTGACTCATCAGCGTGTTGTCCTGCAGATTGTTGTTAAACGTCAGCGTTCGAAGGCCGTCGATCTCTTTCGCTTTATCGGTGTAGTTGAGCTTCACCTTCAAGGAAGGGCGGGACGTGCTCTGGGAACCAATGAAGCCTTTTTTCCGTATTCCTACTCGCGGGAAAGACACGCCATCGATGGTGATGTCGGCTTCGACGTACGAATACGGTGAATCTAGGGGCTTATATTGGCGCTTTCGGTTGAGGGCTTGCCATATTGTTCGAGACTGATGCCGAAGAGTGTCCCAATTCTCATCGGGAATGGTGATGTCCACTAGTAGAAGTCGATCTCTCGGGAACAAGTCCTCTAAGCTCAGCGGCTTGGCGGGGTCGGGACGGACCCATGCATCCTCGATATCCGAACAGCCAGTGACTCCCGCTGCAAGGATGCTCAGAGCAAAGCTGAACTTGAACGCAAGGTGCAGGGTGAAGGTCTTGCGTCCGCTCGCCTCAAACCCACGGCGAAACGGGAGCTGTAGAGTTGCCGAAGATCGGCGCGAAGCGCCTTGAAGGCTTTCTGATCCATGCATGAGAAGTCAGGATCTAATTTTGAAAGTGATGGTGGGCGATGAGGGACTCGAACCCCCGACCTACTGTGTGTAAAACAGCTGCGCTAGCCACTGCGCCAATCGCCCGCTCCATCTCTGCGACTGGTGTTCAGTCGCTGACAAGGACCGGCATTGTGCTGATTTACCGTATTGAAGCAAGGCCAATTTTCGATGCGAAGGCGATCTGATGGATTTTGTCTGAGAACTGGAATCGCGGACTCAGGGATCGTTGTGCATGGATTGATGCGAAGAGGCTTAGACTCAGGACCTTGCATGCAATCCGCGCACAAATTAAATCGTTGTCACCTCCTCGGTGCCCTGCTAGAAATTTCGAGACTAAGAACCACGTTCGCTCTCAATTGGGTTGCGTACCCAATCCGGGTCTTTAGATGAAGATTTCAGAGAATAATCTGAAGAGTGGGCGCTAATTTTAAAGCTGAATAAACCATGTCAACGAACCACAATTCCTCGGATGAGAGTGGCGTATCGCGGCGTGGCTTTTTGAAGGGTATCGGTGTCGGCACTGTCTCTACGGGCGTGCTATCCGATGCCAGTCTTCATGAGGCCAAGGCGGCGGAGCCAGGCGTCAAAGGGCCCGGCAACATACCGCTCGTTCTCAAAGTGAACGGCAAGAACAAACAGCTCAGCGCTGAACCTCGAGCGACCCTACTCGATGCGTTGAGAAACCGGCTGGATATCACGGGGCCGAAGAAAGTCTGTGACCGAGGCACCTGTGGCGCGTGTACCGTCTTGGTGGATGGCAATCCAATGTATGCTTGCTCCATGCTCGCCGTCGAAGCCCAAGGCCGAGAGATCACCACGGTCGAAGGTTTGGGCACGCCGGACAAAATGAACGAGGTTCAGAAGGCCTTCGTCGAGCGGGATGCCCAACAATGCGGTTTCTGCACTCCCGGCTTCGTTACCGCCTGTTCGGCCTTTGTGAGGGATAATCCAAACGCGAGCATCGACGAGGTGCGCAATGGTCTCGGAGGAAATCTTTGTCGATGCGGAACCTACGCCGGCATGGTCCTGGCCGCATCTGACGCAGCTAAGAAAGGAGGCGCGTGATGGCAGATGTCGCATGGCCAAAAGAAGGTGATCGCAGTGTTCTGGGATCGCGTATTCCCCGACAAGACGGTCCGGCTAAGGTAACCGGCGCCGCCAAGTATTCTTATGATGTTAACCGCCCCGATATGCTTTGGGGCAAGTTGGTAACCTCTCCCAAAGCTCGCGCGGAGCTGGTCGCGGTCGATACTTCGGTCGCTGCTGCCATCCCAGGCGTGAAGGCTGTTTGGGTCGATGAGGAGATGATCGGCGATGAGTTGCGATATGTCGGTCAGGTCATTGCCTGCGTCGCTGCGGAAACGGAGGAAGCGGCCATTGAAGGAGCGGAGAAAGTGAAACTCCAACTCAAAGCACTGGAACACCAGGTTGTGGATGATGATGCCTCCCTGAGCACCGGTCGCCCTTCCAATAAGGAACAAGGGAACCTGGATGAAGGCTTCGCCGGTTCCGACGTGGTTGTGGAAGGTGAATATGGCATTGCGGTGATCACGCACTGCTGCCTCGAGCCTCATGGCCAGGTCACCGAAGTCAATCAGGAGGGAGAGCTCCATGTGTGGCCTTCGACACAGAACGTCTCGCGCTATGCGAATCAGTTCGGTGACGAAATTGAGATCCCTCAGAACAAGATCCATGTGGACACCCAATACATGGGCGGTGGATTTGGTTCCAAATTCAATGTTGATAAATGGGGTGTGATCGGGGCGAAGCTGTCGCAAGAGACGGGACGCCCGGTGAAGATCATGCTCGACCGGCGAGAAGAGTTGATGATCGCCGGCAATCGTCCGTCTGGATTTGCGAAGGTCAAAGTTGGTTTGCAACAGAACGGATTGATTAATGCAGTGGATGCTGAGGTCTGGGGTTCCGGTGGCCGAGGGGCCTTCCGCGCTCCGCCTGTCCCCTATGTCTTTACCAAGGTTCCGAATACCCGACTCGTTGGAAAAGGTATTCGCACCAATCGAGGTGGAGCCCGAGCCTGGCGCGCTCCGAATCATCCTCAAGGTTGTTTGCTGACCATGTCAGCGGTGGATGATGCGGCCGCAGCACTCGGCATGGACTCCCTTGAGTTCTTCATGAAGAACGCTGCTCTCACCGATCGCCCAGAGGTGTATCGTGAGGAGCTTCAGATTGCTGCCAACATTATCGGTTATCGCCAGAAAGCTCACCTTCGAGGAGACAGCGGTTCAGGTCCCGTTAAGCGCGGACTTGGGATTTCGATGCATACCTGGGGTGGCCGAGGACATCCTTCCGAGTGTGATGTCACGATCAATTCGGACGGCTCGGTAGAAGCCAAGATGGGCAGTCAAGATCTTGGCACAGGGACGCGAACCTGTATCGCCATGGTTGTGGCTGAAACCCTCGGATTGCCTTACGAAGCGATCACCGTCCATATCGGTCGGAATAGCTATCCCCAATCGGGAGCTTCCGGTGGCAGCACAACGATCGGTGGTATTTCTGTCTCGGCCCGCCGAGCAGCCACCGATGCGTTAAACGATCTCTTGAAAACCGTCGCTGGACGCCTCGGTACAACCGACGATAAATTGGAAGCTTCCGCTGGTCGTATCCACCAAGTCGAGAAACCCGGTGGCGGCGTTTCCTGGCGCGAAGCTTGTTCGATGCTTGGACCCAACAGCATCACCAAACGCGGCATCAATGATCCTGGCGAATCCCAAAAGGAGGGCCTGATCAGTGCCGGTGTTGGCGGGGTTCAGATTGCCGATGTCTCGGTCGATGTTGAAACGGGAATCGTCACCATGAACGAGATGGTGGCTGTCCAAGATTGCGGTCTGATCGTAAACATGAAGCTGGCCGAAAGCCAAGTTTACGGTGCCTTGATCATGGGGATCACCTACGCCCTTTACGAGGAATCCATTTACGATTCCAAAACGGGTATCATGCTCAATCCGGATATGGAGTTCTATCGCCTCGCCGGCATCAAAGATGTCGGACAGCTGCGAGTCCACATGATGACGGGCCAAGGTTACGATGATCGAGGTATCATCGGAATCGGCGAGCCGCCTGCCATCTCTCCGGGAGCTGCCATATCCAACGCCGTCGCGAATGCGTGCGGTGTCCGAGTTCCGAATCTTCCATTAACTCCAGAACGTGTCATTGCAGCCCTTCAGAAAGGAGGAGATATCGCATGAATCCATTCGAATATGTCGCCCCGTCCGATCTCCGCGAAGCCTCATCGCTTCTCGGCACCCGCTGGGGACAAACGGAGGTCCTAGCCGGAGGCACTGACCTCGTGACCTCCCTCAAACAAGGAATCACCAAGCCTCGACGAGTGGTGAGTTTGCGGAACATTCCAGAACTCAAGCGCATTCAGGTCAAGAAGAACACGGTTCGTATCGGAGCCATGGTGACGCTCAAGGAGGTTGCAGCCAATCCGACCATCCAAGAGGAGTTCCCTTCCCTGGTGACGGCAATCCATGGAATTGGTGCGTCGCAGATCATCAACGCCGGGACAATTGCTGGCGACTTGTGCCAGCGTCCACGTTGCTGGTATTTCCGGAACGGCTACGGGCTCCTTGCCGAGGAGAATGGTGAATCGCTCGTGAGAACGGGAGACAATCGCTATCACGCGATCCTCGGCAACGGCGGTTCCGCACTCTTCGTCAACGCTTCTAGTCTCGCACCGGCTCTGATCGCACTTCAGGCTGAGATCACGGTCGTTGGACCAGCAGATCGCAAGCGTGAAATTGACACCGAAGAGCTCTACCAGGCTCCGAATAGCGCAGAAGATCGCGAAGTGGCCCTCCGAGCGAACGAGATTGTTTCTGAAATCAAGCTGCCCCGAGAAAATATGCAGAACGCGACCTTCGAAGTCCGACATCGCCATGGCCTCGACTGGCCGTATGCGACGGCATCCGTCGCGCTCAAGATTCGCTCCGGCATCGCGAGAGAAGCGTCTGTTGTGCTGGGACATGTAGCCCCCACCCCTTGGCGGGCTGTTGCAGCCTCAAACCTCCTCAACGGAGCTCGCGTCGATGCCCATTTGGCAGAGGCCGTTGGGCAGGCGGCTACCCAAGGAGCTTCCCCGCTGAGCGGCAACGCATACAAGGTCCAGATGGCCAAGACTGCGGTGAAACGCGCCTTGCTGGAAGCCACCAACGCTTAAAACTTAAACCTGCACATGTCTGACGCTGATCCAGCACCGAAGTTTGAGATGCCTTGCCGTTACCTCCGAACCAACAAGATGTTCCACGGAGCTCCGGATGAGGTCGATGACGATACGGATGCTGGTTCATGGTGTGAGAAAACCCGCGAAACCTTTGGTCCGGACGGTGAAGACGTCGGAAAAAGTGATTGCGGAAGCGATCGGACGTGCTATCAAACCTATTAATGAACGCAGGGGCGTTCTCCCAGAACGTCCCTGCTAACCTTTAATAGAAACGAATCGAGAAGACCAATGACTCCCAAACACACGCTATTGTCTCTTTCTCTAGCCGTCGGTTTAGCCGGGCTAAGCACGCTCCAAGCCAGTGCCATCAAAGGCGACTACTTGGAAGTTCGCTCCTGTGATATCTACACGGGGCCTTGTTTTGCCAATGCCGAGATGGGCCTGACCGGAAAAGAAGGGATGCTGGTCTGGTCGATCACGGACGGAGCCTGGAATGGCGTGGCGCTAGATGGACTGAAAGTGATCGCCGTGGTCGCAACAGATGCAACTCTGGGCGACCTTCGATATGAGCCTCAGAGTGGAAAGGCCGTGGTAATTTTGGATGCGACCGCCAGCATCGAACAACAAGATGCCCTGCTAGCTTTTGCACGCTCGCAAGCCGGCGACTTGATCGAAGAAGTGACTGAGGTGAAACAGAGTGCGATCGAATCAAGTCTGGGCATCTGTGAGAAGGAAGGATGCGCAACGATCAAAGCGGGAGAATTGATTGATATCACCACCCGCTGTATCGGTGAAAAAGATCATTTATGTGGGAACGAACGAACGTTCTATCCCCCTCTTACCAAAGTCGATGGCGCTCACCCTGTCGTGACCCAGATCGCCAGCTATCGCGGTAGCGGCTTGAACCGAACCTGGCAATTGACGGATTATCGCTCAGCTTTTCTGGCTACATTTGAATATTAGAGCCTCCATTTAAGTCAGAAAGGGTCGGAAGCAATTGCGTTTCCGGCCCTTTTGTTTTAGGTTCCAAGTCAGAAAAGATACGTCAATCCACTATGTTCACATCCAAGTCGCTTCTCCTCCCAAACATCAAGAATATGCTCTTCAGTGGGGCGATTGCCGCTTCACTGCTCCAGGCAGTGAGTGCTTCAGATTTTACCGCCAAGGCGTCTGATAAAGAACTCCCCGCTGCTCTTGGCGAGTCCATAAAGGCCGAGCTCCAAGACCAAGCGCTTGTGATTTCCCGGGCGGACAAGCCCGTTTATCAAGTCTGGCTGCGGAAAGAGATCCCCTTCAAGACCGTGCCAGAATCGCCAGCCAAAGCTTTGAATGCTCTCGGGCAAACGACCCTCATGGGAGCGATTGCAGTCATTGCCGACGAACGTGATTATCGGGATGATGAACTCTATCAAGGGGTCTACACCATTCGATTTGGGCTTCGACCGGAAGATGGCAATCACTTAGGAACTTCGGAACACCTCTATTTTGCAGTCCTCATCGACGCCAAAAACGACAAGGAACTTGGAAAGATCACCAAATCCCGCCAACTGGTCAAGGCGAGCAGCAAGACTTCCGCCACAGATCATCCTATGATTTTGAGTCTCTTCCCCGTCAAGGAAGCAGACTCGGAAGCGCTGTCAGTGCACGAACCCGCTCCCGAGCACCAAGCCATTCGACTCTCGATTCCCGCCACCAATCCTGACGGAAGCAAAGCGAGCCCTCTCGTTTTCGATCTCGTGGTTGCCGGGATGGCGGATTTCTAGGAAACCCAGTCCCTTCTTCACGGCGTCCAGATCCGAGCGTCTGTTTGATCGCTCTCTGTCCGGGTCGCCTTCAATGCCAAGTATGGCGGAACATACGCGCTGCGTGCCTGAAAGCTGTTAGGTGCTGCTCCAACTTGGTCGTGACGTGGTTCCTTGACGTCATTGATCACAAAGCCAGCTCCACATAAGCCTCCCAAGATTGCCTCTAGCGTGTGCAGAAACTCGCGTGTACCGACCTCCCTGTGTTCTGACCCCAGCACGGGAGGTAAGTCCCCTACCCGATAGTACGGTTCACAGAGGGCATAACCACCCTCCGCGAGTGGCAAGCTGGCCGCCTGCATGCTGACCGGCTGTTTGTGTTGAACTACATAGATCCCACCGGGTTTGATCACGCGGGCCACTTCCCGATAAATCGAGATCAGGTCTTCGACATAACAAGAACTCACAGGCTGGAGGACAATATCAAAGGTCGCGTCGCCCAGCTCTGCAAGATTTGTCATCGAGGCTCTGTTTGTGGTGAGAGCGAGGCCTTCACGTTGTGCGACCGCGCGGTCTAGTTTCAACATTTCTTCACTGATGTCGACCACAGTGACCCGAGCACCCTGTGCGGCGAAAATAGGCCCATGACGTCCTCCCCCCGCGGCGAGACAGAGCACGCTTAGATCCGTAACCGAATCGGGCAACCAGCCAAAGGGGTTAATAATTCGCTCGGGGTGCCTGAAATCTTCGGGCCTGGCTGGATTTGCAAAGGAAGAGCCATCTCGGACTAAATCATCCCATGCGCGCTCATTGTGTTGTTCCTCAGAAAAGATCGCCATGCCCGGGCATCATAGAATTCAGAACGCTCTTAGGCCAAGCGTATCGTCGGTTTCAAAAGTTTATGGTTTATCATTACCAGTCCCCATCCCTATCATATCGTCATGACGTTAGAGGAACAAATGACTGAGATCGCACGCCGAGGCAGAGCCGCTTCTCGTGCCCTGACTAGACTCAGTTCAGACCAGAAGAATGAATGTCTACGCGCGATGGCCGACGCCATCGAAGCGAATAAGGAAGCCATCCAAACAGAAAACCAGAAGGATCTGGTCGCTGGCCGCGAGATGGGACTTTCTTCCGCCCTTCTCGATCGACTGGAACTGACCGAAAAGCGCGTAGCTGGGATGAGTCAAGGGCTCCGAGAGGTTGCTGATTTGCCGGATCCGGTTGGGAAGATTTTGGATGAACGGGAGCGACCCAACGGCCTCAAGCTTCGTAAGGTCACCACACCGATTGGCGTTGTTGTGATCATCTACGAGTCACGACCAAACGTAACGGCGGATGCAGCCGGTCTTTGCCTCAAATCCGGCAACGCAACGATTTTGCGGGGTGGAAAAGAGGCGATTCATTCGAACCAAATCATCGCCAAGACAATGGTTGAGGCTACCCAGAAGGTATGTCCTGACTTTTCTCTGGATGCAATCCAAGTCGTGCCCACCACCGATCGGCAAGCGATTCCTCTTTTGCTTTCCCAAACCGAATACATCGATCTCTGCATGCCTCGCGGTGGCGAAGGCCTGATTCGTGCCGTGGCCGAATGTTCTCGTGTCCCGGTGATCAAACACTACAAGGGCGTTTGCCATGTTTATGTCGATGCGGATGCTGATCTCGAACAGGCCGCTGCGATCGCAGTGAACGCAAAGACACAACGCCCCGGCGTCTGCAACGCGATTGAGACCCTTTTGATCGATGAATCTGTCGCTGGCGAGTTTGTTCCTCTCGTTAGTAAGCAGCTTTGGGCCGCGGGCGTTGAGATTCGAGCTGACGAGCGATACCGAGAGCATCTCAACGGCACGGCTCCCGATGACGCTTCTAAACTGTCGGCAGCCGCTGAGAGCGATTGGGATGCAGAATACCTCGATCTCATCCTGGCCACCAAGGTGGTGAATGGTACAGACGACGCAATCGCTCACATCAATCAATTCGGTTCCGGTCACTCAGATACCATCGTGACACGCAACGAGCACAACGCGGAGAAATTCATGAATGAAGTGGATGCCTCTGCTGTTTACTGGAACGCTTCCACTCGGTTTACGGACGGAGCGGAGTTTGGAATGGGAGCTGAGATCGGGATCAGCACTGATAAGATTGGCGCCCGCGGCCCGATGGGGCTGGAGGAATTAACCAGCTACAAGTGGCTAGGCTTCGGCCAAGGGCAAATTCGTTCCTGAGAAGACTTACCGGAACGACCCGAAGACTTCCGATTCTTAGGCATGGAAAGCAACCAGTCCAAAGAGGTGGCGCGCGCACGCGCGGAATCGATTCGCCAACAATTGCCCACGAGTGGTTTGTTTGCTGGCCACTCGTGGCGGATCAGTCCTTACCCTTTCCCTCTGGGGAAAAAACTGACCAAAGATTTGGAGAAACTCGGCCGAGTCTTGCTCCAGTTCTACCGGGCGACGAATCTCCTTTATCGGAAAAGCGGGGAAGAAAAACTGCCTGGCTGGGTGGCTGCGTTGTTGGATCAGGGTAAACCCAAAACGCTGATTGATTTACAGCGTCATCCCAATCTCAAGCATGAGCTCCCCCGCGTTATTCGGCCGGACGTTCTCTTAACGGAGGACGGATTCTCCATCACGGAGCTCGATAGTGTTCCCGGGGGCATCGGCCTTACCGGATGGTTAAACCAAACCTATGATCACGCGAGGAAATCCTTTCCTGATCCCGCCGGCGAGCATGGCGATATTGTCGGGGGGCCGCGGGGCCCAATCGACGGGTTCGCCAGTGTATTCGAAGATCGCAGCCAAGTTCATATCGTTGTCTCCGAAGAATCAGCCACTTATCGTCCGGAGATGCAATGGCTTGCAGAGCAAGCCAGCGCCGAGCGAAAGTTCAGTGTTCAGGGGGATGACTTTGACGGATTTCAATCCGGCGACGCCGTCTATCGTTTTTTCGAACTCTTCGATTTGCCCAATGTGAAAAATGCTGCCTCGATCTTCGAAAAGGCAGCTGCGAACGAGATCCTACTGACACCGACACCGAAGGCATTCCTTGAGGAAAAACTCGTTTTCTCCCTTCTCTGGAACCGGAATCTTCGTGAGTTTTGGCGTCAAGAATTGGGACAGGGATTCCTTCGCACGCTTCAGAATCATATCCCCTACACCTGGACAATCGACCCGTCACCGCTCCCACCACACGCAGCTTTCCCCGAGATTGGCCTGACCGATTGGCAACAACTCAAATCACTCTCCCAGAAGGAACGCCGACTGATTCTAAAAATATCAGGCTTCGCGCCGGAGGCTTGGGGGGCTCGTGGTGTTCACTTGGGAAGCGACCTATCGACCGAGGATTGGAGCGAAGTAGTCGATCATGCGATCAAGCGCTTCGGAACGAACCCACACATTCTACAACGTTTTAGCAAACCGAAATCGGTTGATGTGCGGTGGTTTGATTTTGAGCAACAGAGTCTCGTTCCGATGTCCGGCCGCGTCAGGCTCTGTCCATACTACTTTGTTCAAGGCAGAGGAGATCAAGCACGGGCCAAACTGGGTGGTTGTTTGGCGACGATCTGCCCAGCGGATAAAAAGATCATTCACGGGATGAGCGACGCCATCATGGCGCCCTGCTCAATCGACTAGACGACTACCGCCTTCCGTCATACCACAAGAAACAGGCTTCGCGATTGCCTGTGGCCTTGCGGTATCGCAGCGCGACTCCCAGAAAAGTCGTGAGCAATTCCCAGTTTGAGTACAACCCACATTTTCGTGACGAGGTTAGGATCTTCCCCTTCTTCAGAATAATGAAGCGAAGTTTGAGTGATTTCGCCACCTTCTTGATGCGCCTACTCAGGTCTAACTCCTCCCCAGCGTACCGTTCCAAACTAAAGCCTCCTACCTGTTCGAAGATATCCCGACGACAGAACAGAAACGATCCTGCAGCCCAATGCGTGACCCGACTGATCGTGTTCCACACCGCTAAAGGGAACCGGAGTCGATGCGCTAGTTCGTCCTCAGCAGCAATACATGCACCTCCCCCGATCACTTTGCCGGTTTCAATCTGCTCCTTCAGATCCTGGAACACAATTGGAGGAACCGTGGAGTCCGCGTCAACGAAGAGAACCCACTGACCGCGGGCGATGCTCGCTCCACGATTTCTGGCACGCCCAATTTGATTCACCTCTTCAAACACCACTCGCGCGCCCGCTTCCCGAGCAATCTCTGCAGTGCGGTCACTCGAGTTGTTGTCGCAGACAATCATCTCCCATCGCCACGATGCCGACTCGATCGACTCGGCTGCCAGTCGAATGGACTCGAGGCACTCCCGAAGCAGCTTCTCTTCGTTGAATGCAGGAATGACGATTGAGAGTTGAATGCTAAGCTCGGTTTTCATCTTCTACCGGATCGGTCAAGGGTCGAACCAAAGCAACGAGCTTCACGCCCGTAGACGGCGCGAAACCTTGATCGCCAACGGCGATCTCCACTTTACCTGACTCTGAAATAGTGAACATCGGAACACCCTCTTGTCCATACTGCCCCGTGAACGTCTCGTAGTCAAAGCTCTCGGAAAGGCGGGTCTTTTTGACCACTGCTCCGGACTCAAAAAAGGATTCCAAACTCGCAAAACAATCGCGCTCGCGAAACAGCGAGCGTCCCTGCAGGCCGGTGGCTAGCCCCTTGGTTGGCGTTTGATCGCGCTGTGCGAGCGGGAGTTGGAACACGCCTTCCCTTCCAAACACCTCAATGAAATGCAGCGAGGCCAACGAATTCACTTCTGAGTTCGGTGTCATGGCGACCATGCGCCCGATTCCCGCTAAATCGAGATCGTCGATCGCATGTTCTGAAAGAACGCTACCATAGTGGACAGGTAAGCCCGCCATCCGAGCAATATTAATGTTCTCTCGGTTGTTGTCGACCAGCAGCACACTGACCCCTTCTTCCTGGAGGGCCTGGGCGATCTCACGAGCCAGAGGATGAGCGCCAACAAATAGAATTCCCTGAGGGTTGGGATGGGAGATTCCAAGCTTCCGAGCCAACACACCAGATGTCAGACCGTAAATGGAGACCGTTCCAACGATGACAATGAACGTCACAGGAACGAGTTCGGAAGCTTGGGCGACGCCTTGGGCCTCGAGGCGGAGTGCGAAGATGGCCGCCACGGCTGCCGCCACAATCCCGCGCGGAGCCATCCATGACAGGAACCATCGCTCCTTCTGCGTCAAGGCCGTCCCCACGGAGGCTGTCATCACCGTGGCCGGTCGCACGATAAATAGCAAGGCGCCCAGAAAACCGAGGCTCCCCAAAACGGGTAGCTGCTTGAATGACTCGAGTTCCAGACGAGCAGCCAAGACGATGAATAGGCCCGAAATGAGAAGCACTCTGAGATTTTCTTTAAACTCGATGACGTGGCGGACGGAGGCGTGAGTCTGGTTCGCCAGAAGGAGCCCCATCAAGGTAACCGTCAGAAGCCCCGATTCGTGTTGCAAATGATTGGACGCAGTAAACAACCCGACACAGGTCATTAGACTAACCGGATTCTGGAGATACTCAGGCACCCAATAACGACGGAAACACTGACTGAGGACCCAAGCCCCACTCCCACCCAAAACCGTTCCAATCAGAATTGTCTTCCCGAAGCCCATCACGGCATGACCTGGGAGTTCCTTCCACAAGGCACCTGCTTGAATGGCTTCAAACACCATGAGAGCGAGTAAAGCGCCGATCGGATCGATGACGATTCCTTCCCACTTCAAGACGGAGGCGACCTGTTTGTTGGGTTGCAGATGGCGGAGCAAAGGCATGATAACGGTCGGGCCCGTCACAACTAGGATGGCTCCAAAGAGCAGAGAAAGCGAGATCCCCCAGCCAAGAAACAGCCACGCCGCCACAGTCGTGAGCCCCCAAGTGACGACTGCTCCAATCGAAACGAGATTCCAAACGGCTCGCCCCACGGATCTCAGCTCACGAAACTCGAGCGTGAGCCCTCCCTCGAAGAGGATCAGAGCGACAGAGAGCGAGACTACCGGCATTAACAGATCACCGAGAATGGCGTCCGGGTCCAACCAACCCGTGACAGGCCCAGCGACGAACCCGACTCCAAGCAAGAGAAGAATCGAGGGAATCTTCAATCGCCAAGCCAACCACTGAGATCCAATTCCCAATAGGACAATCCAAGTGAGCTCTATCAAGATCGCTTCCGACATCGGGCCTAGTTAAGACTGTCTTGGCGAGATTGGAAGCCCTTGGTGTCGACATTTTCTCACCTCAATTCATTAGTAGAAGCCCCACCCTTTCGAAACCCTTTGGTCGTCGATGCAAAACTGGTAAAGAGAGCGCCTTTCCCCTTTTCCTCGATGCCCATCCGTGGCAGGTTTCATGACAGATGACGCAGCTCGAGGAAACGCTCCAGATCACCCAACCCGAACTGGCCGAGTTGCGTCGAGCCAAATGGGTTCTCGAACATCCGTCTATCGCGATCCGTCTCACAAACCTGATTGGAACACCTATCGAAAAGGGCTTTCAAATGCTCCCTGCCGGTTGGACCCGAACTGTTCATGGCTCGGTCCATGGTGCCCTCACGAAAGCACTGAAGGTTGCGACGTTCAGTCTTGGAAATAAGTGTGAACGTCCATCGTCTGACCGTCTACATCGAGCATTCGTTGGAACGACCGGCGCTGTTGGCGGTCTCTTTGGACTCGCGGCGCTCCCCGTCGAGCTTCCGATCTCAACCACGACAATGCTCCGATCGATTGCCGACATCGCACAAAGTGAGGGACACGATGTGAGCGAAATAGAAACTCAATTGGCCTGCCTAGAGGTTTTTGCCCTCGGAGGAAAACCTGCCCAAGGAGCCGATAAGGAGAATCGCTATTGGGTCCTACGCGCCGGCATGGCCAAGGCCATCAGCGAAGCGGCCACCTATCTTGCCAATCGCGGGATCGTCAAAGAAACCGCCCCTGCATTGGTGCGGCTAATCGCGGCCATTGCCGCCCGATTTGGGGTGATCGTTTCGGAGCAAATTGCGGCCAAGGCTGTGCCCATCATTGGTGCGGCGAGTGGTTCTGCTATCAACTTAATCTTCATCAATCATTTTCAACGCATGGCTCGCGGCCATTTTGTGATCAAGCGACTAGAGAAGAAGTATGGAACAGAAGCGATAGAATCTGTTTATCGAAGCATTGCGATTCCGATCACCAAGAAAGAACTCCAGCAGCAACCATCGCAAAGCATCTAAACTGCAGCGACTCATGAGCGACGCATCGCAAGAAAACATCGAAGTCCTTTCGCGCCTTCATCCCGCCGATCTTGCCGATCAGCTACAGCGGATCGAGGAGCCTCAAACAGCCGTTGCCGTTCTGCGTAATATCCCGAAGGACCTCGCTGCAACGACTCTAGCTGAGTTGGATCCAGAAGTCCTCAAGGAATTGTCTCCGCTCATTTCTGAGGAAGAATTCGCTACCCTACTCGAACGCCTTCCGCACAGCGAATCTACTGATATCGTCGGGGAGCTTCCTGTAGAGCGCCAGCAGGAAGTGCTTGATGAGCTTCCGGCTGAGGTTGCCTCCCCACTCCGAACACTGCTGCAGTATCCAGAGGACACCGCCGGCGGAATCATGAGCGATGATTACACGACTCTCGATGGGCACGGTACAGTGGGCGACGCGCTCGACTATCTTCGCCAACCCTTGCTCGAGGAGAAATCGATCTCCTATCTTTATGTCGTCGATAAGAAGGATCGTTTAGTGGGAGTTGTTTCCTTCCGAGATCTCGTGCTGTCCCATCGGAACGTCCCCCTCAAACAGGTCACGAATCCAGAGATTACGCGACTTCACGTCGACGATGACCAGGAGCAAATCGCCAGGCAGTTCGAACACTATCACTATCTTGCTCTACCCGTCGTAGACGAAAATGAGTGTCTTGTGGGCGTTGTCGAAGCGAGTGAAGCGCTGGTCATCGCCCAAGAGGAAGCCACGGAGGACATGCAGCTCATGGTGGGGGTTTCGGGTGAGGAGCGCGCGCTGACGCCTTGGCACCGAGCAATCGGGAAACGCCTTCCCTGGCTTTATGTCAACCTACTCACGGCATTTGCCGCAGCCGCTGTCGTTGCCCTTTACGAAAGCACGATTGCCAAGTGGACCTTCCTCGCGGTTTTCCTCCCGATTGTCGCCGGTCAAGGAGGGAACGCCGGCATGCAGACATTGACGGTGATCATTCGGGATCTTGCACTTGGCGAGTTAAATCCAGGGGACGGCCGTCGAGCGCTGCTCAAGGAGCTCCTCCTTGGACTGGCAAATGGTTTAGCAATTGGTGTGGTTGTGGGCATCGTTGGGTACTTTTGGCAAGGCAGCGTTATTCTCGGGCTCATCGTTGGGGCTGCGATGGTGATGAACCAACTCACAGGGGCGATCGCTGGCGTGATGATTCCCCTCACGTTAAAGGCATTACGGATCGATCCGGCACTTGCTTCCAGCATTTTCCTCACGACCTTCACAGATATTGGCGGATTCTTCTTTTTCCTCTGGCTCGCCTCCTTCGCTCTGGAACGATTTCAATAGACCGTCTCCGCTCCGCTTGCGTCAGCGACATCCGTGGATTATACTCGATGCGTGAGCGATACGGTCAATAGCCTCGCCAATAGCCTAATCCAATCCTATGCCAAGGATGGGGGTATCAATCATGTCGATGGTGTCAACCTTCCTTCGAAAAGCGCGATCGCGTCGATCACGCAGGATCTTCTCAGGTTGTTGTTCCCGGGCTATTTCTCCGACGAGCAGATTCATCAAGCCGAACTCAAGATTGAAACAAGCAACCTCCTTGCATCCGTTTGTGGACGTTTAGAGGATGAGATTTACAAGAGCTTGGAGCATTTCCCACCTGACGGCTTGCAGAAAAAGGATTTTCGGAAAGAAGCTACCGAGTCGGGACGATTCCTCCTGAAACGTCTCCCGGACTTGCGTGAAATCCTTGCTACGGACACGGAAGCTGCCTACAACGGCGACCCAGCCGCCCTCAGCAGAGAAGAGGTCATTGTCTCCTACCCCTTCATCGAGACGATCGCAGTCCAACGTCTCTCCCATATCCTCTACGGAAGAAAGATCCCTCTTATCCCTCGAATCATGAGCGAGTGGGCTCATAGCCGAACCGGGATGGACCTTCATCCTGGTGCTAAAATTGGGCAGTATTTCTTTATCGATCACGGAACTGGAACGGTGATCGGGGAAACAAGCGAGATTGGAGAGAGAGTGAAGATGTATCAGGGCGTTGCCCTCATCGGCCGTTCTCTTTCTGGCGGACAAGCGCTCCGAGGAAAGCGGAGGCACCCGACAATCGACGATCGTGTCACGCTCTATGCCAACGCAACGATTATGGGGGGCGACACCATAGTCGGAGCCCGTTCTACGGTCGGGGCGAACGTGTTTCTGACTCACAGCGTGCCGCCAGACTCTCTCGTCGTCGCGGACGATGTGAAGGTCAAGGTCTCCTCGAAATTGAGCCGCAAGGTTCCCGATCGAGATTTTCAGATCTAGAAGGATCCCACGCAGCTAGAACTGCGCGGACGACCGGCGCGCTTCTCTCGCTCACCTCAGTTTTTTCGCAGGCTAGCTGTTCATCGTCCGATAGACGAACAAGCGTGGTTTGGTAGAATGCCATCCCTTCTGGCGGTCCTTTTCGACACAAAGAACCCCAGGCTCCACGAACGGAACCTGGGGCTATTCTGCGAAGTCTATCGTTCCTTCGAAGCTTTACTTCTTCTTCTTCTGGAACTCAGAAATGATCTGCTCCGATACATTCGACGGACAGGCGGCATAGTGGGAGAATTCCATGGAAAACTGACCACGACCCGATGTCATCGAACGAAGATCGCCGATGTAACCGAACATCTCTCCAAGCGGTGCTTCAGCCTTGATGCGAACCCCTGAGTGGGTGCTGTCTTGGCTCTTAATCATCCCGCGTCGTCGGCTCAAATCACCGATTACATCACCCACGTTGTCGTTCGGACAGAAGGTGTCGATCTGCATGATGGGCTCGAGCAACTGAGGACCCGCTTTCGGAATCGTTTGCCGGTAGGCTGCCTTCGAAGCGATTTCAAACGCCACGGCCGAGGAATCGACCGAGTGAGATGCTCCATCAAACAGCGTCACCTTGAAGTCCAAACAAGGATATTCAGCCAACACACCCTTTTCGGTGGAAGTCTCAAAACCTTTTTCAACGGCGGACCAGAATTCGCGAGGAACGTTACCCCCCGTAACCTTCGATTCGAACTCGAAACCAGAACCTGGCTCGAGAGGCTCGATCGTGTACTCGATCTTTGCAAACTGACCAGAGCCACCAGATTGCTTTTTGTGGGTGTAAACATCCGTGATGGACTTGGTGACCGTCTCTCGGTAGGCAACCTGAGGTTTGCCAACATTCACCTCGACACCATGCGTTCGCTTGAGGATATCACATTTAATGTCGAGATGGAGCTCACCCATTCCTTTAAGGATGGTTTGGCCGCTTTCTTGATCGGTCTCAACGTGGAATGAAGGATCTTCCTTCACCATTTTCCCAAGTGCCACACCAAGCTTGTCGACCGTCCCCTTGTCTTTCGGTTCGATAGCAACCGAGATCACAGGATCCGGGAAGACCATCGGTTCAAGAGTAGCAGGATTGCTTGGATCACAGAGGGTGTGTCCCGTCTGGACAGTCTTCATTCCCAGTAGAGCGACAATATCACCTGCTTGGGCTGACTCGATTTCTTCTCGGGAGTCAGCATGCATCTCGATGATTCGGCCCACTCGTTCGTCCTTGCCGGTGAACGTGTTGAGAAGGGTCATGCCCTTTGTGAGTTTACCCGAGTAGATACGTGTAAATGTCAAGGCTCCGTAGCGATCATCCATGATCTTGAATGCCAGCGCGCGGAGAGGTTTGTCAGGATCGACATGAGCAAGCTCCCCAGTCTCGTTGCCCTTCAGATCAACCTCTGGCTGAGGAGGAACTTCAGTTGGTGCTGGGAGAAACTCGACCACACCGTCGAGAACGGCTTGGACACCTTTGTTCTTAAAAGCTGAACCACAGAAGGTCGGGAAGAAAGACAATCCGATCGTTCCCTTTCGGATACAGGCTTTGATCGTATCGATATCAGGCACTTCGCCATCGAGGTATTTGGCCATGACCTCTTCGTCTTCTTCCACGGCAGTTTCGATCAACTGCTCGCGGTATTCAGCCACCTTGTCCTTCATGTCTTCGGGAACATCCTCGACAGTGAACTTGGTTGGGTCACCGGAGTCATCCCAGATGTAGGCCTTCTCGGTTAGGAGATCGACAATACCTTTGAAGGTATCTTGCTCACCAACCGGGAGGACCATGACGAGTGGCTTGGCCCCGAGCACGTCTTTGATTTGCCCAACAACGTTGTAAAAATTGGCACCGACTCGATCCAGCTTGTTAACGAAGATGATTCGAGCCACTTTAGAATCGTTCGCATAGCGCCAGTTCGTTTCCGACTGAGGCTCCACGCCACCAGATCCGCAGAAAACACCGACGCCGCCATCGAGAACCTTGAGCGAGCGATAGACCTCAATGGTGAAGTCCACGTGACCTGGAGTATCGATGATATTGAGGCGATGATCCTTCCAGAAGGTCGTGGTCGCTGCTGATTGAATCGTGATCCCACGCTCTTGTTCCTGCTCCATGAAGTCCGTCGTGGCTGCGCCATCGTGAACTTCGCCCATCTTGTGAATCTTACCGGTGAGCTTAAGAATGCGTTCGGTTGTTGTGGTTTTACCCGCATCAACGTGCGCAAAGATTCCGATATTCCTGTATCGGGAGAGGTCTGTCATTTCTGTTATTTTCTTCGTTTAAAGGCTCAAAAAAAAAGGCGCCTTTGGTTGCTTGTAAAAGCCTAGTATTTATTGGGAACAACAAGGCATACAGCACACAGCCGCAGCCAACAAATCTCGCGGAGTCACACCCTCAACAACTACGTCGTCAATCTTATTCGGCGAATAAGGAGCCGAGACCATAGAATAAAATCCCACTCTGGCAAGAATAACCTTCGAAAAAATCGCTATTTGCATTGCGCTAAATCCGACTCTCGTAACGCTTATGCAATGCATATGAGTAATAGAGGCAGAATAGTCCGCTGAATCAAACCGCTAGAACTTACGATTTGCCCCGTTTTTAAACGATATTACGAGGACTCCCCCCTAGAACAGAATAGTCACCTAGTTGGCACACCAGCTGCAATGTCGGCCAGTCGAAAGAATAATCGCTGAAAAACGAACATTATGGACCTGAACAATCTTCAACAACTGGCGGCACATACAGAAATCGGCCTGAACGATCCGTTCATTCAAGCACTCCTAATCGGCGTCGGCCTGTTTGCGTTCAGCGTAGGTTACTTTCTGACCGGCTTTCACGACTGGACGAACTCAAGGAGTCAGGCTTTCGCTCATGACAGTCAAATCGTGGCTGAAAATCCTCACCGCAAGCGCAGCGCCCGAACGGAACGACTGACGAACGGACTCCAAGGAATGAAGCATTTGGTTGGGCATCGCCGATAGACAGGCAGCTGCTCAAATCAACCTACAAGGTTTCAAGCTGCTCACTTCGAGAGTAACCACTTGATCATCCGACCGAACGAAGCCGTCTGGCCCTGAGCCAGAATTCCGATCCGGAAGATCTTTCCTGCGGCCATCACGATCAGCACCGTAAACCCGATCGCAATCGAGACTCCCAACAACACTTCCCACAACGGAAGTCCCGGCGGAACGGCCATCCTCAACATCATGATCATGGGAGTTGCCGGCGGAAACAATGACATCGACCGAGCAAATGTTCCCGACGGAGATTGAATGATCGGCATCCAAGTCATCACCGGAATCATCACCATCAACATGGCGGGAAACATGAGGCTTTGAGCATCCTGAATCTCATTGCAGGAGGCGCCTATCGCCAGAAACATCGATCCGAAAATGAGAATAGCGAGGATCAAAAACACGAAAAACCAGAAGAACAGATGTGTTGGAACGAGATCAAGAAAACCGCGATCCCACGCTAAATAGGTTGCAGCCCCAAGATACAGCACGGAGAGCGTGAGCGACACGAGCATCGCTCCTAACAGCTTGCCCATCATGAGTTGAAAAGGAGTGACTGAAGAAATCAGGAACTCGACAATTTTCTGCATCTTCTCTTCGAGCACGCCGTTGAGCAAAGCAGGCGCACTCGACATCACCATCATAAAGAGCAAGAACATCGAGATGGCAGGGATCGCAAAAGTTGCGATCCGGTTTTCCTTTTTGGCCTTTTCGACAGCGCCTGTCTTCGACCGCGAAGCGAGCCCAAGACGCTCAAGCGGAGTCCCTCGCGTAACCTGCTGAACAAGCGCCTGATCCAACCCTTCTCTCTCGAAGCGCACAGTCTGCACACCTTCATTGATGATCCGCTCTAACCAGTTCGGGAGCTGTTGGAAGGTCGGAGTTCGAGTATGATAGGCGATCCCCTTACCGCTACCGTTGACGTCGAAAACATCCTCGCCAATCAAAACAAAAGCAAACAGATCTCCTTGGCGAACGCGATCCGAGAGCTCCACAACATGCTCCTCCCAATCTCGAAGCGAGGGATCGATTCCCTCAATGAGGAATCGGGGCTGGGTCTGCTTCTGCTCACCTAAGGCGTCCGTCTGGAAGATGTTGTTTTTATTTCGTGTTTCCCCTCGCTCCTGAATCACGCCCAAAAGCTGGTTGGAGAAATCCACAACAGCGACCTTTCGATCCGAGACATCCACCTTATCCTTGGTAAAGTGTGGCACAGCAATCATCAGCCCCATCATTAAGGGCATCGCCAAGAGTCCGATGATGAACGCTTTGCTCCGGACCGCATTGGCATATTCCGTAAATGCTATCGTGAGAATCTTATTCATGGCTTTCCTTTGGCGAAGCGATGCGCACGAAGATGTCGTGGAGGGAGGGCTTGGTCACCGCAAACGACTGCACGTCCATCGTCGCAACCAACTGCTTTAACAAGCGCTGAGAATCACCGGAGAAGCGAAGTTCTTGATACTGTCCAAAATCACGAACATCGACAACGCCTTCCAAATTCTTCAGACCCGACTTGTCACCGCCAACCGACATTCGGATGGTGTCGGCTCCATACTGTTGCTGGATCTGAGCCAGGGTTCCATCAAGAACTTTGTTGCCCTGATAGATCATGAAAATCGAATCGCACATTTTCTCGGCCATCTCCATATCGTGCGTTGAGAAAATCACGGTCGTGCCCTGCTCCTTGAGCGAGACGATCGCCCTTCTAATGACATCCAGATTCACCGGGTCCAAGCCTGAAAACGGCTCATCTAGAATCACCAGCCTGGGGCGAGAGATCACCGTGGCGATGAATTGAACTTTCTGCGCCATTCCTTTGGATAGCGCCTCGATTTTTCGGTGTTTCCAATCCGTCAACCCCATGCGCTCGAGCCAGACATCAACCTGTTCCTTAGCATCCGCTCGGTGAAGTCGCTTTATGGTCGCGTAGTATAACAACAAGCGATTCACGCTCATCTTTTTGTACAGCCCTCTTTCTTCAGGGAGATACCCGATTTGATCGTTCGCCGCTCGAGTGCCGACCTGCCCCATGACTCGAATCTCCCCGGAATCAGGCAATATGATGTGTAGAATCATTCGGATCGTGGTCGTCTTCCCTGATCCATTCGGACCAATGAACCCGTACACACTCCCCTCAGGAACCTGAAGATTCAGATCCGCGACCGCCTTGTGCCTGCCGTAGGACTTCGATACACCCTCTATCTCGACTGCGTTCACCTTACTCTCACTCTAATCTCCACTCGTACGCCTTCATCAGTATCCACCGATCGACTCCGTTCAGCTGAATGAATGCCTAAACACTAGTAGAGACAAACAAAGACACAATTACTCTCGCGCAACAAGATTATAGCCCGATAGAGCTTTGGGTCATCCGTCCCGCTGGGATTCAAGGGCAGAGGTCAACGGGTGAAAGTCTCGCTCGGATCGGGTTCACGATATTCGCAATGCTGAACACCTGTTACAGCCGTGAATAAGTTATTCAAGTTGAATCGAGATTAGCCGACGCAAGCGCCCAAGGAGCAGAAAAAGGAGAGCGCTCGTATCGTCGCGATACTTAAGACGCCCATTCCACACTCACCCATCTGCCTATCCTAGCGGTAGCTCTTCAAGAGCTTATCCAGAGCGTTAACGATCGCCGGGTGTTCACGATATAGATTCACGGTTTGGCCTAGATCGTTCTCCAGGTCATACAACTGTCCCGGTGGAGCGTTCTGTTTCACTCTACCGTTCTCAATATCACTATTTTCCCGCCCCGAGTAGGTAATAGCTTTCGGACCTCCAAAGGCCTGGCCTCCTCGTTTCGCAGCGGTAAAACCTCCTCCTGCTTGAGCCCCTATGTATAACCACCTTCCCTTGCGAATCGTCAGATGAGTGGGCTTGAAGGGAGACAAAATCAAATGGTCACGAAGTGGATTCGGGGGATTGCCGATCAGGGCTGGCAATATATTGACACTATCTCGCCCCTGACCTTGTCGAACCTCGACTCCCGTAAGGGCTGCTATTGTGGCAAAGAGATCGATATTCGAGACCAGTTGATCAGAAGTTGAGCCCGGCCGGATTTTTCCTGGCCAACGAGCGATGAAGGGAACCCGATGCCCCCCTTCCCACGCACTGAACTTATAGCCCAGCAACTCACCATTCATTCGATGGCCCGCATCCCACGCATTCTGCCCTCCGATATTGAACATCCCGCCATTGTCACTGGTAAAAACGACTAAGGTGTTATTGTCCAAGCCGAGCTCCTTCAGGGTCCGCATCACCTCTCCTACCATCCAATCGAGCTCATGGATGAAATCGCCATAGACCCCACATTGACTCGTCCCTTTAAACCGCGACGCTGGTGTGAAGGGATGATGAATCTGAGTGGTCGCGAGATAGAGAAAGAACGGATTCTCGCGCTTCTTCCTGATCCAATCCAACGCCTTGGTCACTAAGCTTGTACCGACTGCCTCGTCATCATACAAAGCATGAGCGGCGTCAGCTCCACCGATCTGATTGATTCCAACTTTTTCGAAAAACTCTCTCGTCTTCGCTCGCCGACCAAACACAAAGGGGTCCTCCTCAAGCAGACCGACAACCCGATGGTTCTCGACGTAGACAAACGGTGGATGACTGTTGACGACGGGAACGCCATAATAGTAATCAAATCCTAATTCGAGGGGACCGGGTTTGAGTTCCCCATTCCAATCTGGTGCCTGCTTTCCGAAACCCAAATGCCATTTTCCGATACACGCAGTGTCGTACCCCGCGGTCTTCATGAGATCGGCAACCGTCTGGCGTTCTGGATGGATGATGAGCCCCGTCTTGAGAAACACAGGACGGTTATGTCCGAAACGATGCGGATACTCACCCGTCATCAGAGCGAAACGCGACGGAGTGCAAACGGCTGATGCTGAATGCGCATCAGTAAATCTCTTTCCCTCTGCCGCCAAGCGATCAATGCTTGGGGTCTGCACCTTCGTCGCACCGTAGCACCCCAGATCGCCGTATCCTAAGTCATCCGCGAAGATAACGACCACGTTTGGCTGCCTCTGTTCCCCCTCGGCAGCCAAACAACCTTTCGGTATCAATTGAACAAAGAACGCGATCGCGCTGGCACACACGGCTCGAGTCAAGTATTGCCCGAGCCGGACGCAAGCCGTTCGCTTTATCATTCGTTTTGAACCCATCACTTTCGTGTCTTCGGCTGCCGCGGTTGCGGGACGGGAGGAGTGGTCGGACGCAATTCCATCGGATCAAAGAACCGCATGTTTTTTCCAACTCGATCATAGTCACCCAGGTCCGCTCGCATGTTCTCAGCGAGCCCTAGAAGATTCCGAACGACGTCGGGATTTTCGGCAGCCACGTTGCTTGTTTCACCGAGGTCCCTCTCCAAATTGACCAGGAAGGGTTCAGGGAAACCAATTCGATCCGCTGGAGCAATGTGCGTATTTCGACTGAAAGGAGCGGCTCCAACCGGTTCTGCTTCTCGAGGAAGATGCAGCTTCCACTTTCCTTGACGAACCGCCTGCAAATGCACACGTAGATAATAGAAAAAAGCCTTCTCAGAATTCGCTGCTGCAAAATCGCCATGAAAGAGATGACGAATATCTTCTCCGTCAATCACTCGATCCGCCGGAATTTTCGCACCAGCAAGCGCCGCCATCGTTGGCATCATATCCATCGTCGTCGCGATCTTGTCGCAGGTGGTCCCCGCAGGTACACGCCCTGGCCCCCACAGTATCGTCGGAACCCGAACCCCTCCCTCGAAGCTCGACACCTTGCCACTCCGAAGAGGCCCAGCAGATCCGCCGTGGTCTCCTGCCAGATGCCCATCTGCGTGATCCTTGTTCTTGATGAGCCAGGGTCCGTTGTCACTGGTGAACAATACATAGGTATTTTCCGCCGAACCGAGTTCATTAAGTGTATCGAGGATTCTCCCAACGTTGTAGTCGATCTCCTCGATAACGTCGCCGTAGAGCCCACGCCGACTTTTGCCCTTAAAGCGCGCTGAGGCAGCCAAGCGCGTGTGCGGCATTGTGTGTGGGATATAAACAAAGAAAGGCTTTTTCTGGTTCTGCTTGATGAAGCCAATCGCTTCGTCGGTGTAGCGCTCCGTCAGCGTTGCCATATCAGATTTTTCTTCGATCAGTTCCTCATTTCGGTAGAGGTCGGCGATACCATCATTGCTTGTTGGAGTCCCAAAGAAGTAATCGAAACCCTGCCGGGTTGGGAAAAGATCCATGAAGAAACCTCGCTGGGAATGTTTCGCTAGATCCCACTTCCCAAAACAAGCTGTTGCATAGCCGACCGATTTCAAGACTTCGGCCACGGTGATCTCGTCCTCATGCAATATCGGATGCACCTGCTTGGTATGCCCGCGTTCCGCAACACGCATGGGATAGCAGCCTGTCATCAGCGCTGCGCGGGAGGGGCCACAGATCGGTTGGGCATAAAAGCTCGTGAATCGCATCCCTTCCTTGGCCATCGTATCCAGTCGGGGAGTTCGAATATCAGGCGAACCAAAACAACCAACATCTTGGTAGCCTTGATCATCTGTAAAGATGATGACGAAGTTTGGTGGTGCTGACGCCGCAGCGGGTAAAACAACAAAGGCAACCAGCAATCCTACAAGAAAGGCTACAGATCGATTCATGTGCATCATAAAGAAAGTCCTGACTGCGCGGCTTGTGGTTTCCAATTTCCAGCATCGACTTTTTACGGCTGTTTCAAATTGATCCACCCGAGCCGTTTCGTTTCCGGTATCTCGGCTCGCCACGATTCAAGCAGTGCACTTAAACGGGAAACCTCAGCAGGGAACTGCTCGAAAACGTTTATCGCTTGGTAGGGATCCGCCTGCAAATCATAGAGCTGTGCCGGCGGCGCATCGGTTCGAATCTTACCGTCCACCACGTCACTATTCACAAGAGCCGTGAGTTTCTGCGCTGCTGCACCGGCCAAGAGGTGCGCCCCCAGTTCTTTGCCCTGAAAGCCCCCTTCATTGCGTGCTGGAATAAAAACCCATTTTCCGTGGCGAACGGTCAGATGCATCGGACTATTGGGAGAAAGGATCAACGTGTCACGAGCCGGCTCCGCCGCCAGTCCCTTGAACTCTGCGAGCTGGCTGACCCCGTCGATCACCGAACCACCCGGCACGACACCGCCAGAGACTGCAGCGAGTGTTGGCAACAAGTCAATCTGACTCAGGAGAGCATCCGAAGTTGAACGGGCAGGAATCTTCCCCGGCCACCTGACAATAAAAGGAACCCGATGCCCTCCTTCCCAAGCCCCGAATTTGAATCCGAGCAGCTTCCCATTCAAGCGATGTCCCAATTTCCAAGCCTTCTGACCAGTGTTATGCAACATCCCTCCATTATCACTGGTAAAAATCACCAAGGTATTTTCGGTTTGCTCGGAGTCATCAAGCGCTCGGAGCACCTCGCCAACGATCCAGTCGAGTTCGTGAACAAAATCTCCATAGGCGCCACAATCACTGCTTCCCCGAAACCTTGGATGGGGCGTAAAGGGATGATGAATGTTAGTCGTCGCCAAGTATAGAAAGAACGGCTTTTCCCCTTCCTGCTCAGCTCGCCCCCGAATCCACTCAACCGCTTTCCTGGCGAGAGTCGTTCCGACTTCTTCATCACGATAACGTTCATGCGCTTTCTTCGCACCACCAATTGCATTGTAGCCACCTTTCTCAGGGAATCTTTGAGTGACGGAGGCTTGTCCCCGTACAAAGGGATCATTCGGGTCGTAGTCGACGACACGGTGATTCTCAACGTAAACAAAGGGAGGCCCGCTATTAACGGTCGGCATACCAAAATAGGAGTCAAACCCGAGCTCAAGCGGCCCCGGCTTCAGTGGTTTGTTCCAGTCTGTTTTCCCTTTCCCGAAACCCAGGTGCCATTTGCCGATAATCGCCGTTTCGTAGCCGGCCGATTTGAGAATGCTTGCGATCGTGGGCTGCGCCGTATCGATCGTCAGTTCGTTAGTAAATGGAAGCGGCCCCCAAAAGTTCTTTCGCAAAGGATACTGCCCCGTCATCAACCCATATCGAGACGGCGAGCAGACAGCAGAAGCCGTATGAGCATCGGTGAAACGTCGGCCTTCCTTCGCTAGTCGATCAATATTCGGCGTTCGAATCTTAGTTACCCCGTAGCAGCCCAAATCTCCGTAGCCTAAATCATCCGCATTGATCAGCACGATGTTGGGCACGGCGACTCCCGATTGAGCCGCAACACGGGCACTTACAGACGGCTCGTCACCCTGAACCCAACAAGCGGCGAGCCAGACGGTGACACCGAGCTTCGAGAGAGTTCCTTTCAACTGATTCATCATCTCCTATTCTCCTAAGAAGACCATTTCCATCGAACTCCAGTGCGCCCCTTCATCTCGTGACGGGAGCGGAATTTGACAGGGATCCGTTTCCTTCCACCACCTTAGAGTCTCAGGATCCTCGGCAATCGCTTTCATGTCCGCCTCATAGTTGGCCCCGGCATACTCAAAATAACTAAACAAGTACTTCTTCCCTTCAATCGCTGTGGTGTAGATTGAAAAATTCCGCATATTGGACTTCTTGATTCGTTCCAGAACGCCCGGCCATACATTAGCGTGAAGCTCTCGGTAGTATCGCTCTTTTTCAGGATTCAAACCGATTACAGAACCGAAACGCCTGACGCCTGCTTTGGCCTGCGAATCTGGAGTCGGATTTGTCGGGCCATAACAGGCCTCCGATGAAGAATGGGTCATGGCTAAGGTATTTGCTTCCGTTGGGCTAAGAATATTACTTGAGAAAACCTTCTCGGGATCCGTTGGTCGTGAGAACATGTACTTCATGCGCCCGAACCTTCGGATGAAAAAACTCCCAGACGACTTCTTTTTCTTGGGTGATCTCGAATAATTTGGGCATGTCCGCGTCGCGCTGGCCATAGCTACAGATCACCGTGTTACCGTTCGCCAAACGTTGACCACCACAAGGGTCGGCGAAGCGCCCGCCGACATCCTCATTGGTCGCTTTCCAGACAACGTTTCCTTCCCCATCGAATTCGACGGTCTTGTTTCCATGAGTCAGATTGACGAGTGTGCGGCCATTGGGAAGCCGTATTGCAGTGAAAGGCCAATTCTCTGCTTCCCGACCACCTAACTCGGGCAAGTCCGTTCGAAAGGTTTTCACGATCGTGCCATCGGGCCGATATTCGTTCACCTTGAAGGCCAGAAGATGAGGAACCAAGTAGTTCCCGTTTGGAAGTTTGCGTGCCATCCGCGTCTGCATGTGGGCGTTATCGGTTTCAGGTTGTAAGCGCACCTCAACGACGATCACTCCCGTCGAGGAAACTTCCAACAGGCGGGGATGAACACCACGCTCGACAATCAATGTGTTTCCATTGCTTAGCCGGACAGCGGTCCCGAGCTCTTTGTTCTCAGAAGCGAGTTGATAGCTCCAGATGAGCTCGCCAGCCGGGTTGATCTCCTTGGCCACGTTCCCGATGGAGGCCAGCACGTTGCCATTCGGAAGCATGAATGCATCTCGGGCATATCCCTTGGTCCGCCATTTTACTTCCCCATCTTCTCCAACAAGCACCGTGATCGGGCCAGCGATTAAGAAGGAGTGTCGAATCCCTTCGTTTGACTTTTGCAGACCAAACGGTTCGCCCGCTATCACGACTTGAGCGAGGCTTATAACCAACACTAACGAGAGGACCATGTTCTTCATAAAATCGTTATCCATTCCCCAGGACACAACGCCTATCGACAAAACCGATGACAGACAGTCAGGAGATTCAAATCACCTTAAAGGTTGGGGCGGTCACGTCGAGGATGCTTTGCGACGTGGGTTTAACGATTTGCGTCATTACCAGGATCCACGGATAAGAGGTTACCGATTTCAAACCGACTCCCTCACCGATCATCGCACGCCTTAGACTTGTTCCCGGATGAGACCTCCTTATAATTCACGACGAACATGGTCATTCGTTTCCTTCTCACAACAATCTTACTGGCGACTTCTCTCTATGCTTCGGAAAAGCCGAACATCATCGTCATCCTCTGTGATGATCTCGGTTATGGAGACCTCGCCTGCTATGGTCACCCCCATATCAAAACTCCAAATCTGGACCAAATGGCTGAGGAAGGCATTCGCTTCACTGATTTCTACTCAACGGCCCCTGTTTGTTCCCCCTCGCGAGTTGGCCTTCTGACGGGACGCAGCCCCAACCGAGCCGGCGTGTATGACTGGATCCCCCCCGGCAATCGAAAGCGACCGGACCGACGTGATCAGGTTCATCTTCGGAAATCCGAGATCACGGCTCCCCAACTCTTGCAGCGTGCTGGCTACGCGACCGCAATGGCGGGCAAATGGCATTGTAATTCAAAGTTCAACGTTCCCGAACAACCCCAACCTGGAGTTGCGGGCTTCGATCACTGGTTAGCAACGCACAACAACGCAGCACCTTCACATGCCAACCCCAAAAACTTCGTTCGCAATGGAAAGCCCGTTGGAGAGACGGAAGGCTACAGCTGCCAGCTCGTAGCTACGGAGGGCATCAAATGGATGAAGAGCCATCTAAGCGAGAACGTGAGCCAACCCTTCTTTCTCTATCTCGCATTTCATGAGCCTCATGAACCGGTCGCATCGCCCGACGAAATCACGGACACCTACCGCTCGATTGCTTATTCCGAAAAGGAAGCGGAGTATTTTGCCAATGTCGAAAACGTGGATCGAGCCGTTGGGCGAGTTCTGGAGCAACTCAAAACCGCCGGTATCGACAAAAAGACTCTGGTCATCTTTACCGCCGACAACGGTCCTGAAACTCTCAGCCGATACTCGCGAGCTAGCCGTTCTTGGGGCCGTGCCGATCCGCTCCGGGGCATGAAGCTCTGGACGACAGAAGCGGGCTTTCGAGTGGCCGGCATCATGCGCTGGCCCGGTCGAATCCACGAGAAGCAGGTCTCACATCAAGTCGTCTCTGCTTTAGACTTCCTCCCTACCTTCTGCGAGTTAGCAGGAGTGAATCCGCCCAGTGGACTTGAGCTCGATGGAACGAGCTTTCTGCCCGCCTTGGTCGGAGAAGAAATGAAGCGCGAGAAACCGCTCGTCTGGGCCTTCTACAATTCGCTCAATAGTCAGCAGGTGGCCATGCGAGACGGAGACTGGAAGGTTTTGGCACATCTCGATCTCCCAAAGATGTCCAACATTTCAGACCAGAACGTCGAGCAGGTTCGAGCGGCAGAGCTTTCTGGTATCGAGATCTACAATCTTCGCCACGATATCGGGGAAGCCCGCAACGTGGCTCCGAGCGACCCAGATCTGAGAGAACAGCTCACCCGGAAGCTGAAAGCCCACTACACTGATCTCTTGGATCATTCCTACGTTTGGAAGTGACCCGGCCCCTTTGATCCGAATGTCTTGCGTTCTGAGAGTCTCGGGATCAGAGCTGGATGTTTTAGCTCTCCTCTCGGATTATGAACTCCAACCTCACAAGGTGTGGCAACGAGGCGCTTCAAAGCGTGCGAGTTCATGCGGTCAGCTACACAGCACTTCTGGATTCTTCATGACGGTAAGCAACGCCGGGTTCCAGAATTTCGAGAAACAGGATGTGGATGCGCAACAATTCATTGAAGCGAATCGCGAATTCCTTCACCGCGCGGGAACCTTCCCCGGCGTTGAGCACTTCGTGCTAGATTTTGGCATCGAGTTCAGCGAGCAGGCCCCGCAAACCTCACTGTTCCGCTCGGAGTTTGTATCTACAGCCGCGAGCGTGGGTCTTGCCATTCAGATTTCTAGCTACCCTCAGTAAGGATCGCACTGAAAGCTGCAACCGCACTTTACTTTCACTCATCTCGAGACAGAATGAACAGATGCATAATCCGCTAATTAGCCGTCGTTCATTCATACGCGGCACTATCGGGGGCGTCGTCGGTCAGTCCCTCCTAGGCACCACGGTTCAAGCGTCGGAAATGCGGCAAGTTCTCACTGTCACTGGACAGATTGGTAGACAGCAGCTCGGAGTGGCCCTTCCCCATGAACACATAATCTGTGACTTTATAGGCGCCAATCAGACAGGAGCGCACCGATGGGATCGAGATAGTGTCGTCCAGAGAATGCTTCCCTACGTCGATGCGCTGAAAAAGGCCGGAGTCAACAGCTTCTTCGATTGCACGCCCGCTTACATCGGCCGAGATCCTATCATCCTGAAACGTCTATCTAAGGAAACGGGATTAAACATCGTAACGAACACGGGCTTCTACGGAGGAGCAAACGACAAATATGTTCCCGCTGCGGCTTACTCGATGAGCTCTGACAAGATGGCTGCTCGTTGGAAACGTGAGTACATGGATGGGATCGAAGGAACTGGCGTTCGTCCTGGCTTTATCAAAATCGGAGTGGATTCGGTTCCCGATGCAGAAGCCCCTCTATCCGACATTGACGCACGGATCGTGCGAGCGGCAGCGAAAGTTTCCCGCGAGACCCGATTGGGTGTGACCTGCCACACAGGTGGCGGCCATGCCGGGCTCGCGGCCGTCAAACTCTTTATCAGAGAGGGCGGAAATGCTTCCTCCTTTGTCGTCGCTCATGCGGACAGTCACGGCCTAGACATCAACCGCAAGGTCTCAGACTTGGGTGCTTGGGTCTCATTCGACGCCGTCGGTCGCAAGCCGATGAAACTCCACCTTAAAACCGTCCCGGCAATGCTGTCGCACCGGCCCGATCGCTTGCTCCTTTCCCAGGACAATGGCTGGTATTCCGTGGGTGAAGAGGAGGGAGGTAAAGTCCGCGGCTACACTGACTTGATTCAGTCCTTCCTGCCCGCCCTTCTGGCTGCAGGCGTTGCTCAAAAACAACTCCAGCAGCTCGTCAGCGCAAATCCCTGGACAGCCTTCGCAATCTAACGACCGCTGGCCAATCGATCCTCCGTTCCCTGCCGCAATTTTCCATGCCCATGTCGTCAGCGAACGAGCCACAACCTGTCCGTTTGTGATCCAACTGCAGCTGTCTCAATATTTTTTTCTCGACCCCAAAGTGCATTTGGGAAACTTTACCTTTACCCAAAGGCCCTATGCGCAATCCCATTGTCTTCCTACTTTTCGCCGCAAGCTACGTAGCCCTTTGGGGCGCTAAGCAGCCCAACATCCTCTTCATCTCTGTGGATGACATGAATTGTGACTCCGTTGGGATTTACGGGAGCCAGGTTCCAGATACGACGCCGAACATTGATCGTCTCGCCGCCCAAGGTCTTCGCTTTGAATACGCACATGTGGTGGTCGGCAATTGTTTTCCGGGAAGGAACGTCATGTTCTCAGGTCGCACACCTCACAGCAATCTTGTGGAGGGTTTCTACGAGGTGCGCAACCCCCATTATCCCCACCTTGTCGACTTGATGAAATCGGGCGGATACTTCACCGGCATTTTCGGCAAAGTGAATCACACGACGCCCTATACTCCTTACCCTTGGGACCGTGTGCTCGGACGGAAGAAAGGAGACAGGAATCATACTAAAGACGCCGCATCCTACTATCGGTCTACGGCAGAAGGCATCGCTAGCGCCGCCGAAGCAAGCAAGCCGTTCTGCCTTTTGATCAATATCTCTGACCCTCATCTTCCTTTCTACGGATGGCAAAAGCGTCAAGAGATTGAGGATCCTCATCTCCCGAGCCGGCTCTACTCACCAGAAGAAATCGCGGTTCCCGGTTTTCTTCCCGACACCCCGAAAGTAAGAAAAGAGCTGGCGCATTATTACATGTCTGTTCGTCGGGCGGATGATTGCGTCGGTGAAACTCTTCGAGCTTTGAGCGACTCAGGGCAAGAAGACCGGACGCTCGTCGTCTTTCTCTCAGATCACGGGATGCCCTTTCCCTTCGCCAAAACATGCCTTTATCACCACAGCACTCGGACGCCATGGATCATGCGCTGGCCTGAGAACATCAAGCCGGGGACCCACGACAAGGAACACATGATCTCAGCGCTTGATCTCCTTCCCACTCTGCTTGATGTCGCGTCGATCGAACACCCTGAGGGTCTCGAGGGCCGTTCGTTTCTGCCACTTCTCAAAGGGCAGAAACAGGCAAAGCGAAATTTCGTTTTCAAGGAATACAACGAGAGCTCGGCCAGACGGCGGCATCCGATGCGGGCAGTGCAAAGCAAACGCTTTAACTACATCTTCAATCCCTGGGCTGTAGGCGGACGAAGCTTTCAAGCGGCCGCGCAGGGAACCCTCAGCTACCGAGAGCTTGTTGCCCTCTCGGAGAATGACCCGATCTGGGAGAAACGTCTCAACCAGTTCGAAATTCGAACCGTCGAGGAATTCTTCGATGTCGAGAATGATCCCGACAATCTTCACAACCTAATCAATGCTCCCGAATGGCAGGAGGAAATTGCCATCCATCGGGCAAGGCTTGGCAAATGGATGGAAAAGACGAAGGATCCAGTTCTTGCCGCCTTCCAGAACCGTGGAAATTCTGCCTTTCTAAACGGATTTGTCGAGGCCACCCAGGCTGAGGCATTCAGACGCCGGTCCGTCGAGAATCAACGAAAACGGAAGTGACCGCTCACTGGATCCCCTGAGTTTTATCTAGACAGTGCCACAAGTTGAGGGGCTTACCAATGGCCGGTAATTAATAAAACGCGTCTAAGGAATCCAATACTTCGCCATCATACTATGTTACGCTCACTCCTTCCCTTGACAGAGATATGAAAAAATACTGTGCGCTTCTACTGATCACGTCTGCGATCACGATCGACGCCGCGCCGCTTCGGCTCGTCCAAGATCAGCAGGCTGAAACGATTTCCGTTCTTCGACCTGGGAGTGAACAACCCATTCTCGTTCAAAACGCAGGATCGGATCATCGCCCATACCTGCACCCCATCGTGGCCCCTGACGGCAATGGCGTGTTAACCCAATACAGTCCTGGCCACCACCGTCACCAAACGGGGATCTACTGGGGCTTCACTCGCGTCAATGGCCGAGATTACTTCCACAACCCCGCAAATGGCTACTGGCAGCTACAGGATGCAAAAGTGCTCGCTGACAGTGGAGAGGTGGTTCAATGGGAAACCGTTTATCATCTCATTGGCGAGGACGGAGAGGCCTTAATGGAAGAATCGCAAGTGTGGTCGATGAGGGATTCGGGAGAGAAATACCTCATCGATCTTATCTGGACGGGCAAGGCCCACACAAAGATCACGGTATCCGAGTATCAATACGGAGGCCTCTTTGTTCGCATGCCCTGGGATGCAAACAAGCGTGGCGAAATACAAAATAGCGCCAGACAGAAAAACGGGCGCGCAGAGCAACAGCGTTCCTCCTGGCTCAACATCGGAATGGAAATCCAAGGACGCGATGCAGATGACTGGGGCAATATCGCCATTTTCGATCATCCCGCCAACGATGCCTACCCAACACCTTGGAGGGTCGACCACCAACTCGGGGCCGGACCGTCAGAGGCCATCCTGGGTGATTGGACGATCCCGGCCGGAGAAAGCAAAACCTACCGGCATCAATTTGTCGTCTACACGGGGACCGTGAACGATGTTGCCTTAAACGAAGATTGGAAGAAGTTCTCTGGGCAGAAATACGATTTTGCCGCCTGGCTTCAAGCTCGAGCAGAGGCCAAAGAAGCCGATTTTCTCACGGGTGAGCAAGCCATTGAAAAGATGACGGTATCCAATGGACTCGAAGTCAGTCTGGTGACCTCCGAACCTCAAATCACCCAACCATTGGCCTTTTGCTACGACGATCGAGGTCGACTCTGGATTGCCGAGAACAGAGACTATGAGACGCGTCGATCAGGGTTTTCTAATGACGGCAATAGCCGCGTTCTGATTCTCGAGGACGAGGATGGCGACGGCAGAATGGACACCAAGAAAGTCTTCCTGGAAGGGATCCCTTTCCCTTCAGCATTGGCCGTTGGATTCGACGGTCTCTGGATGGGAGCCCCGCCCAATCTACTCTTTGTCCCTGATCGAAACGGTGACGACCGGGCCGACGATGAGATTGAAGTTCACTTGACCGGTTGGGGGATCCGCGATCGCCACGAAGTGTTGAACAGTTTCATTTGGGGACCAGACGGCTGGCTCTACGGATGCCAAGGCTTCGCTACCCCATCTACCGTTGGCAAGCCAATCGACGGGGGGAGAATCTTTAAGAAAGGCGATCCTTTTCCTACCAATCAAAAAGTCGAGGGTGGACAATTCATCGACGGGGGTATCTTCCGTTACCATCCGATCAAGGAGCGTTTCGAAGTCGTGGCCCATGGTTTCAGCAACCCGTGGGGATTGGACTTTGACGACAATGGACAGGCCTTTATCTCGGCCTGTGTCATTCCCCATGCCTTTCATATCGTCCAGGGTGGTTTCTTCCATCGACAAGGAGGAAAACACATTCACCCCTACGTCTATGCCGACATTCAGACCATCGTAGATCATCGTCACCGTTCCGCTCATGGAGGTGCTCGCATCTATTTGGCAGACCTCCTTCCCAAGGAGTACCATAACAAATTCTTCATGGCGAATATCCACGAGCACGCCCTCCTCTCAGACGAGTTGGTCAAAAACGGTTCTGGATTCATAGCCAAACACCACGAAGACACCGTTCTCGCGAATGATCCGCAATGGATTGGGTTCAGCCTCGAGATCGGCCCAGACGGAGCTGTTTACATGCTGGATTGGCACGACGGAGATATCTGCGGGAACGACGTCCACGACAAGGATACGGGCAGAGTCTACCGCTTGGCTCCACCCAACACGCCGTACCCGATCAACTTCAATCTAAAAGAACTGAGCAACAAAGAACTCGTGGAGCTACAGTTGCATCGAAACGACTGGTACGTTCGTCGCAGCCGAGCGATTTTGCAGGAACGCGCCGTCAAAGGACAAATCTCACCAGAGACTCACCGACAACTTTGGTCCCAATTCAGACAGCAAAGCAATCCTGGGCGAATGTTGCGCTCCTTGTGGGCTCTTCATGTGACAGACGGTGTTTCCCAATCCCAGTTAACCGAGCTGCTCGACAACGAACATGAATACGTCCGTGCTTGGGCGATACAACTGCTCTGCGAAGACATGAATCCAGGGACCGCAGCGCTCCGCAAGTTTAGCCTCCTCGCGCGGCATGATCCGTCACCAGTCGTCCGAATGTATCTCGCATCAGCACTCCAACGAATCCCTGAAACGAGTGTCTGGGACGTTGCGAGCGGCCTGCTCAGTCATGCCGAAGACAAGGCCGATCACAACATTCCAAAGATGATCTGGTTTGGAATTGAACCGAAGGTGACCACCGCCCCCATCAAAGCACTAAGGATCGCTGCTGAGAGCAAGATCCCGCTCGTCACTGAATTTATCGCGAGACGGGCAACAGCAGCTCAACTTCTCGACGTCGTTGTGAACGAAACTGCACGAGTTCGCTCTTCAAACATCCAACAACTTTTTCTCACGGGACTACGAGATGGCCTCTTGGGGCAAAGAGATTTGAGAGCCCCTAAAGGTTGGAAAGATCTCCAGGTCAAGCTGCGCTCGAATCCAAACTTGAGTAGCCTTGCGCTTCAAGTGGGGCAGCTTTTCGGAAGCGCGGAGGCAGGAACAGCTCAGCTAGCGCAGTTGGCAGATCCAGCTACGTCTCTGGACAGGAAGAAAGAAATTCTACAAGGCTTTAGTCAAGACCCCTACCCGCCGGCCTTCAGCGCTGTGTTAGCTGCCCTCGACGATAACAACCTAAGACAAACCGCGCTGCGATCCTTGGCTGCCTACGATCGGCAGGGAATCGCAGAAAAGATCATCGGAGACTACTCGAAATATAGCCCAGAAGAAAAATCTGTCGCCATTCAAACCCTCGCAACCCGCCCAGGCACGGGGCGTAACCTACTGGCCGCACTACGAAGAGATCGAATCCCCCGAAGCGACATCTCTGCGGTAGTAGCGCGTCAAATGCGCCGGGTTGTCGGCCCATCATTCATCGATTGGTGGGGTCCCATGGAAACCATGGCTCAAGACAAAAAGCGAGCGATGGATCGGTACAAATTCCTTCTAACCGATGAGTTCATGGCAGGCGCTGATCCGAAGAACGGAAAGGCTCTCTTCTCCACGATTTGCGCCACGTGCCATAAGCTGTACGGCGAGGGCGGCGAAATCGGTCCCGATATCACCGGATCCAACCGCGGCGATCTAGACTATATCCTGACAAACATGATCGATCCCAACGGAGAAGTCGCTGAGGCCTATCAACTCGTCACCATCAGCACCCAAGACGGGCGCACTTACGCAGGAAACGTCTATGGAGAGAATGAACAACAGGTCACCCTGCGTATCATCGGCCAAGATATTGTGATTCCCAAATCAGAGATTCTCTCACGACAAAAATCGACACTTTCAATGATGCCTGAGGGATTACTTGATGCCCTGACAGACCAACAGGCGAGAGATCTCATTAGTTATCTGAGAACCCGTCATCCGATAGAATAGAAAGCGTTCGAAATCTGATCGATGCTTGAAGCTGGCAGAATGAACATTCTCAAAAATGCGCTACTCGTCCTCTTTCCGACGTTGGCACTCGCGGCCGCCAACAGGCCCAATGTTATTGTCGTCATGACGGATGACCAGGGATACCCTGAACTATCCGTCCACGGGAACCCGATCCTCAAATCTCCCCACCTCGACCAACTCCATAGTCAAAGTCTTCGGCTCGAAGACTACCACGTCTCACCGATGTGCACCCCCACTCGGGGGCAACTCATGACTGGATTGGACGCAGCCCGCAATGGGGCTATCAACGTGAGCAGTGGGCGCGCATTGCTGCGTCCGGAGCTGCCGATCATGGCTAACTTTTTCGGAGACGCCGGATACGCAACAGGCTTATTCGGCAAGTGGCATCTCGGATCAAACTATCCCTTCCGCCCAGAAGACAGGGGCTTTGACGAAACCGTCTGGTTCCCATCTTCCCATATTGGATCTGTCCCTGATATTTGGGGGAACGACTACTTTGATGATACCTATGTCAACAACGGCAAATTGAAAGCGTATACCGGCTACTGCACCGACGTCTTTTTTAGCGAGGCGATCGACTTCATGAGAACTTCCGCTCGCTCCGGCAAACCTTTTCTCGCCTACATTGCCCCGAATACACCCCATGGCCCTCTCGTTGCCAAACAGGAAGATGAAACCGCGATCCAGACGATTCTCAACCAGCCTCAATTCGACGAGCTCAGCCAGAATCTGAAGCGACGACTGGCGGACTATCTGGGAATGGTCCGAAATATTGATACGAATATGGGCACCCTGCTGCGCTTTCTTCAGAACGAGGGACTCCGAGACGATACAATCCTGATTTTCCAAACCGACAATGGGAGCACCCACGGCCCACGCTACTTCAATGCTGGAATGCGAGGGCAGAAAACCGAACTCTGGGAAGGTGGCCACCGTGTACCGTGTTTCATCAGCTGGCCGAACGGAGATCTCATGGAACCTCAAGACATCCATGGATTGACTCAAGTTCAGGACATTCTCCCCACCCTCCTGGACCTCTGCGAGATCCCTCGAGAGGCGAAATTTGATGGGATGAGTCTCGCCCCCATTCTTCGAGGCGCTGCGACTGTTCCTGAAGATCGAATGTTGGTAATCAACTACAGCCGAATGCCCAACTTCGTCAACTATCCGACGCCCTTCGCTCAAACCCTGATGTATCGCGATCTAGCGGAAGTCCTCTGGAAACGCTGGCGCCTTCTCGAAGACCGAGAACTCTACAATTTAGAGACCGACCCGCTACAGCAAGACAATGTAATCGACAAACATCCAGAAGTGGTCGCCAGAATGCGGGCAAGACTCGACACCTGGTGGGCCGAAGTCGGACCCGCAGCCAACGAAGTTCAACGAGTAATCATCGGCAGTGAATTCGAAAACCCATCACGATTGACTGGATGCGAGTGGCTCGACGTTTTCATTGATCAACAACGGCAGATTCGGGCAGGCCAAGAGAAGAGCGGCTACTGGATGCTCGAAGTAGCGGAAGACGGAGAATACGAGTTTGAGCTCCGCCGTTGGCCTCGGGAGATCGACCGTTCCATTACGGCTCCTTCCAAGACAGGAACGGGGGCTCTCCCCATCACTCAAGCCAGCTTTTATCTGAGCAACCATCACCATCTCTCGATCAGTGACAAGAGCCCCTACGGGTTTGAGGGGCTCACGAAAACAGTCGAAAAGGAAGACACTTCGGTCACATTTACAGCTCAGCTCAAGAAAGGACCCATCGCTCTCCACACCTGGTTCCGTGGTCCCCAGACGACACTGAGCGCCTACTATGTGTATGTGACAAGGAAGTAGCCAAAGCCATGTGACCACACTGCCTCGCACTCGTTTTTTAATGAGATAATCTCGCAGATTTAGAACCGTTTGCATCCATCAAGACATCGAACGCAATGAGTATTCCATTTCGACGCCTATTCTTCATCGCTCTAGCCCTCGCGAGCACGCACATCCAAGGAACGGCTCAGCAGTCAAAACGCCCCAATATCGTATTCTTTCTGGTAGACGATCTCGGTTGGGCTGATCTGGGATGTTACGGCAGTCAGTTCTACGACACCCCGAACATCGACCACTTCGCACGAGAGGGTGTGAAATTCACCAATGCTTACGCGGCCTGCCACGTGTGTTCTCCCACTCGTTCCAGCATACTCACCGGAAAGTATCCCGCGCGTAATAAAATGACGGACTGGATCCGAGGAAGAAGAGATTTTCCATTTCAGCGATACCTAAACGTCCCAACCGGCCAGTTCCTCCCGTTTGAGGAAATCACGATCGCGGAAACCCTTCGCAAGCATGGCTATGCCACTGGAGCCGTTGGCAAGTGGCACTTAGGAAAAGCCCCTTCCACACCCGACGCACACGGTTTCGACTGGCACATTCCTAGAAATTGGAATGGGGGCGCACCGAATCGAACTTTTTATGCTCCCTACGGACTGGAGGGGCTGGAAGATGCTCCCGAGGGCGAATATCTCTCGGATCGCCTGACCGACGAAGCTCTCGGATTCATCGAGAAAAACAGAGATCATCCCTTCTTCCTCTACTTTGCGCACTTTGCAGTCCATGACCCGATTCATGGGCGTCCAGATCTTGTTGAGAAATACGAAGCCAAGCTCAAGAAGAGCCCGCCCTCACGGGATAAGCCATACATTCTAGAGGGAAACCCAGACGATCATCAACCGCTCACCCGAGAAGAACTAGACCAATTCCTTGAGAGAGACGAATGGGCTGGCTACGGCGTCCTCCCCAAGCGCACGGTGAAAATCAAACAACACCAGGACAATAGTCAGTTCGCAGGGATGGTCGAAGCGGTCGACCAGAGCTTCGGACGGATCTTGAAAGCCCTCGAGGATTGGAATCTGGCGAAGGACACGATCGTCATCTTCTTTGCTGACAACGGCGGGATGGCCAGCATGAACGTCGGACGCCCCTCACGGACAGTTCCTGAGGACCGACTCGATGTGGCCTTTTCAACGTCCGTGCTTCCATTACGGGGAGCAAAGGGTTGGCTTTACGAAGGGGGCATTCGCGTCCCTTGCATCGTCAAATGGCCAGGGAAAGGCAAGCAGGGAACCGTTTCAGACACACCGATCATCAGCACCGATTTCTATCCGTCCATTCTGGATATGGCTGGACTCCCACCGGTCAGCGAGCAGCACCGAGACGGAACAAGCATCACTCCGCTGCTACGGGGCGCACAAACCCTCGATCGAGAGGCGATCTACTGGCATTTCCCGCACTATAGCAATCACGGCATGCAGCCACCGTCCGGGGCCATCCGGAGCGGAGATTTCAAATTAATCGAATACTTCGAAAACTTCAGTGTTCAGCTCTTCAACCTTCGCGAAGACATCGGGGAACAGGTCAACTTAGCCTCCGTGATGCCCGATAAAACCGCCGAGCTTCGCGGCAAACTACGGGCCTGGCGCAAAAGCGTCGGGGCGCAAATGAATGCGGTAAACCCTGACTACGATCCGCTTGCAGGGCCCTGAGCGACAGGATCGCTCCGAGAGATCAATGCTGGACCGAGAGCTTACGACTGAAGGTTCGCCCTCCTCGAACCTTGATTCTCACCTCATCACCAAGCTTGTGATTGAGTCGGAACCAAGCCAAAAACTGACGACTATCCCAATCGCTGGACTGACCATTGACGGACACGATCTCCATGTGGGGCCTCAATCCTGTGGAAAACCACGGATTCTGCTCCCGTTTCTCTCTCGATCCCATGAACGGTTTCAGGGACATGGATCCTTTGCCTTGATTCGGGCCCTTGATTGGGAAGAAGCCTAGGTGAGGACCATAAACGCCCTCATAGATGGTCTTCCGCCATGAATTCTCAGCTCTCCGCCAGCCCGCTTCGACCCACAGCTTACCGGAATGGATCTCTGCTCCTCGCGTCCAGGCGACCGGGATCTCATCGGCCTCGTAGCCCGCACGATGGAGAGCGCCCCGAAAATCAGCTTGCCCGAACAGGCGTCGACCACCCGCCATCCCCAATCGATCCCCCACCCGAATTCCAGTATGGAATGCAGGGCTTCCAGGCTGAACCTCGGTAACCAGCAATCCCTCATCGCGATCAACAACGATGCCGACATTCTCCGGTAGCGGCCACGGCTGGGTGTAAACTCTAAGATCAAACGAACCCTCCCGCATGGAGCTGAAGTGAAGAAGGTCTCCCACCTGATGGCAGTGGACGCAGTTCTGCTTTCCCATCCATGGTCGATCCTTGGCAAAGGCCTCAAAATGAGACTCCTCTCTAGGCCCCTGACGAGATCCAGTTGCAACCGGTAGAGGTCCATCGACGTCCCAATCTTCTCTCCGAGGATCATAGTGATGCTTCAACACACGCTTGAGAGTGTTCACCAGAGCGGCCTCGCTGATTCGGGTCGCATCCGACACATGGTCCTTGCCACCAAACACTCCGTAGACGCGTCCTGTGGGCGAAAGGAAATATCCCCACCAAGACAAATCGAGGTCCTGGAAGCCACGGTATGGAAAATACCGTTCGTCCAATCCTGCGGCATCCGTCATCCTCACCGTGATGAATTGACGCAAGAGCGGCGTGAGCTGAGGACTGCCATCCAAGACATCCTTGTCGAAATCAGCACACTGCTTACAGGGGAGACACCGCCAGGTGACAAAAACAGGCCGGCTTTTGGCTTCCGCCTCCTTGAGCGCTTGCTCGAAGTTATCTCGCCAAAGCACTGGTTCAAAAGCCATCTCCGGAACTTTTCCACTCGCAGGCCCAAGAATCTCGGACCAAAGCGTTGCAGACGATTGTTCCGCCTGAAGCCTCAAGCTAGATTGTTCGCACAACAAGACGAGCGAAACGAAAATGACCAACCGGATAAGAAATCGCATGCCACCCTGTATAGGACAGGGCCCGAAGCTTGTGAAGCACTGAATAAGAACCCGAAGAACATCCCGTCATGCTAAATGAACACAAACATTGGGCTTTTGCATTCACTCCTCGGACCTCGAGACCATGCCCTGCACCGCCTAAGCAGAAATCAAACCTAGGCACACCCGTGAATGGATGATATCCCGGATCGAGCACTCTCTAAACCTTATGAGATATATCGCACTCCTATGTTCCCTATGCTGGCTCTCAGGTTGTCACTCCTTTTCAGAGAGTTCGAAATCTAGCGAGCCGATCCGTCCAGCTCCACTCGAAGTGATCCAGCAGGGATCGTCCCGCATTCTTGGCCTTAGCGACTTGAGATCCGTCGCAGACTCAGATCAAATCAGCCTCTTCGATCCGGTTTACGGGCAACAAAAATCGTACGCAGGCTTTTGGTTCACGAACATGATCAACGGACTTGAAATCAGAACTCAAGAGATCAAGTCAATCGAGTTCCATTGCGTCGATGACTATCTTTCGATCCTCTCGTGCGAGCACGGCGCCCTTGAGGCAAGCTCCCGCGCCTTTCTTGCCTTCGCTGAAACTACCCCGGCGAAAAATCACCTCAGAGAATTCGCTCCCCTGCCCAACAAATCCGAAAACGCGGCCCCCTTTTACCTCGTGTGGACTACTGCTGAGGGAGAGGCCCCCGATCCGAGTGCCCCGGAAACACCCTGGCCTTACCAGGTCAACAAGATCGTTTTCCGATCAACGGATCAGCCTTGATTCCGTCATTTACGCATTCATCAGTGAGCAATTGCCAAAGCTCTCAGAAGAGCGAGCAGCATGGCGACTATCGTCCTGAAGCTTGACGCAAGTTCAAAATTCAAACGGCGGTAAATGGCCGTCGCCAAGCAATTGGTTTTCGCGACGCAGTTCAGCGCCTCTCGAACGAATCTCTTCCACGCTCTGCACACCTACCAGGCGCATCGCACGGTCTAGGTCTGACTTCAGAATCTCGAACGCTCGGGTTAGTCCAACATGTCCACCGGCCCCGACTCCGGCGGCGGTCACCCGACCAATGCCAACAGCCTTCAATCCGTAGGACAACGCAATCAAGATATCCGTTCCATTGCGAATGCCACCATCCATCATGAAGTCGAGTTTCGTATCGCCTACCAAAGGCATTTCTTTCTCCACGATGTGCAACACGGGAGGCACGCGATCCTGCTGTCGACCACCGTGGTTGGACCAGATCACACCGGTCGCCCCAAGCTCTTCCGCTTTCCGAGCATCGTAGGCACAATGCACACCCTTAATGATGAGGGGATACTCGTCGCCCCAAGCCTCTTTCACCCACTTAAGATCGTCCCAGGTCACAGCGGAAGCCGCCAACTGCTGCCCAATATCCGTGTACGGCATCGGATCCCCGTTCTCATCAATGACGTTCACAAACTTGATAAGCCCCCCATCGCGAAAATGGCTGAGCAACCACGGCAAGCGAATGAGCATTTGTGGGGCAAGCGCCACCTTACGCATGGCCAGCGTAATCATTTCTCCAAGACCAAGGCCCGAAAAGGGAGCAGCGGCCTCCATGGGCTTCATTCGAGCATGCATCGCCCGCATACCGGATACGCCCGTATCCATCGTCAGGATCAAACCTTTGAAACCAGCCTTCTTGGCCCGTGCGATCCCACGCAACGCCGTTTCCCGGCCGCCGCAGAGATACAACTGAAACCAACAACCTCCTGAGGAAGCCGCCGCAACGTCTTCCAGCGTGGTTCCCGAAAGCGTAGACTGCGCCATGACCGTCCCGAACTCGCCCGCAACGCGAGAAGCGATTGCATCTGCCATTGGCCAGAGTGACCGCAGGCTTCCCACGGGAGCCACAAACCACGGCACCTCAATCCGTTGCCCGACCACCGTCGAACTCATATCCAAATCAGGAAACTTCAGCGCTCCATGGGCTGTGGTCAGGGATTGTTGGAAAGCACGCACATTACCGCGCATGGTGGTTTCGGAATCCGCACCGCCCCGAAAATACTCGGAAACGATCGGCGGAACTCTCCGGCGCATCAATTTCCACAGGTCTTCAGTGGTAAGGGCATCAGCAATCTTGCGATCTAGTCGGCTCATGTTTGAGCGAAAGTCTACACAAACAAAAATCAACCGCGATTCAAAATCTCGCCTCATAGACCGAAAGTTCGTTTCGAGGCTCCGAGCCGGAGACGGTCCCACCGTCGTTGAGTGCTTACACCGGATCGTGACTTGTGATCATGACCACGATGATTGTGCTTCAGAGCAAATCACACGTCCTCCCTTGAGCCTGCTGTTGACATATATCCATTTTCGATATATCCATTTTAGACACATTATGAACGCCTCGACGGAACCACGGGATAGATGTCTCCCGCTTAGCAATGCCATCTTCCACATTCTACTCGCTCTCTACGATGGGGATAAGCACGGCTATGCTATCATGACCGAAGCGCAAGAAATATCGAATGGGGTGGTTCGCCTCGGGCCTGGGACCCTTTACGGCAACATCAGCAAACTCCTCGACAAGCGTTTCATCGAGGAATCACCCGCCCGCCCTGAAGCTGCGGACGACGATCCTCGCCGTCGCTACTATCGCCTGACTAATCTCGGCAAAGCCGTCACTGAGAAGGAAGCCCAACGCCTCCATGCCTTGGTTCAAGCTGCGCGAAACAAATCGATTCCACACCAGGCAAAGCTCGCATGAAAAAACAAGGTAGTGACCAAGCCGTCAGACTCTACAGGCTCTTGCTGCGGTTCTACCCAAAGGGCTTCCGAGATAAGTATGCCGAACAGATGGCATTAGACTTTAGAGAACTCTACGAAAACCATCGTCAACCCTCCCTTGTCTTCTGGACCAGATTGCTCACCGACTTTGCCACGAGTCTTGTAACCCAAGTTCTAAACACCACCGCGAAACCAATGAAAACTACTGCAGCATTCGCTTCTTCCTTTATCATCAGCTTGCTCATCGTGACGATCGGTCACTGGGCCCAGCCTCGGATCTATACGAGTAAGGCGCTCGTCGAAATCACGGCCCCGTCGATTCAAGAGAGCGATTCAAGCTCCCCGACCGAAGGGTGGCTGAAAGCTGCCTATGAAAGCCTCGAACTAGGTGAACGTTGGGGCGAAAAGGCTCTTCCGATCAGAGAGGACGAAGGCCTTTCGCGCTTACGGGAATCCGTGCAATTCTCTCCCATCCGTCTCACCAATTTGATGAGCATCCGGGTGTCCGATTCCGATCCACAACTGGCGGCTCAGATCGCCAATGACATAGCCCGGCAGGTCACCACACGATCCGAGGAGGAAGCGGGTAAACGACGAATTTTTGAGCTGGCTACGCCCCCGACGAAGCCATCCAGTCCGAACACCCCTCAATGGGCAATGGCGGGACTGCTCATCTGTCTTCTCGGAAGCGCATCCATCGCTCGACTCACGAACACGAACCGAAGCTGTCAATGAGGCAAGCGGGCGCCCCCTCAAGCATGCAAGTCAGTTAAGATCGATTGTCGATCAGTTTAACAAAGGATTCGCCTGTCTCTCAGCTCTTTCTCTCTGGCGATAAAAATCACTGAGGTGCGCCATCACTTCCAGCGCAGCAGCCTGACACGATTCGACGTAGAGTTGCATCTCCGTTTTGTCCGGTCGCTCACTACGTGAAACCAAAGCCTGCTTTAAGAGATGCAAGACCTCTCCAGAAGCCACTCCCAGTTCCCCGAGTCCAACGGCTAGAATGCGGCTCTTCGAAAAAACTCTCTCATCAAGTTGATCGGCTACGCCCCCCGCAATATCATCCACGATCTCAAGAAATTGATCTCGCGCAGTTACCGCTTGAGTTCCCCAAAGGCCAATTTCTCCCACAAAAAGATCTTCTAAAGGATCTTCCATCGCCTCAGTGCTCGGCGTCTCCACTTGGTTCCGGCGGTAGGCAAGCGATTGATCCACCAAACGACGGACCGATGAACGACAGATTGCCTTGTCGATTGCTCGACTCAACACATCGCGACTAAGCCGATCCTTCATCAGATAGTCACTCCCTCCCAAACGATAGGTCATTGCTGCGATGCTTTCGTTGCCTCGCCCCGAATAGACCACGACCGCTAGCCCCTGCTTTATCAGGCCCGGCATTAAGTGGATGGCATTCTCTCGCCCCAAGTCGAAATCCAGCAACACACAGTCAGGCACAGATTCCGTGACAGATTCCAGGGCCTCCTTACTCGTCGTCGCCTCCCTTACTTCAAAACCTTCGGAGAGAAATCGCACGACCATCTGCCGGTCGACCTGATCATCGTCAACAACCAAGACCCTACGCTTTCCCGTGACCCATCTGGAACGCCCATCCATGCTTCTATCCTTAGAAAAAATTAGCCGAGGCTCCGCCTCAGCGTGCGCGACCCGAGAGGATTCCAAACATCCTCCGTCCCTTGCCTATCGGAAGCCTGGGACAAAAGTTTAGGATTTACGGAAAGTTAGGGAATCTTCTCGAGCTCTGTCGCCTCCCATGGCTGGGTTCGCGCCTTGCTCCGCAAGCGCTCACGACTAACCAGGTCTCGGCCTACGCTGGTATGGTCCCCCTCGATTCCCGATCTCAAATAGTTCGCAATCGCGGCAATCTGTCCGTCATCCAAGACAGAAAGTGGAGGCATCTCTGGAAGAATTGCGGGCACTTCGTAGTTCTTGCCATTGACCACAACCGGCCCCTGCATCCCATGAAGGATGATCTGCACCAAACGTTCAGGGGCGCCATTGACCCATTCCGAGTCTCTTACAGGTGGGGCAACCGGCTTCACACCTTCACCGTTCATTCCGTGACATCCAGCACAGATCCCCACGAAAAGTTCCCGCCCCTCACCCTGCACGAGGTTCTGCGAAACCGGCACCGCGAGATCCTCTGCCGCTTCCCAGTGGTAGCCAGGCCAGGCAATCTTTTCCAACAGTTCTTCCCGCAGACTTCCGTTCCCCTCTGGTGGATTGACAAACGAGAGATCCAACAGACGAGGACGCTCTCCAAAACGAATTCGAGTCGCGCCCCTGCTACGAAACCCCTCGGCGAGACCAGTCAAGAGACTTTCTGCTTTCCAGTCCTGTTCTTGAATCGATGCCTGAGTTGCAGAAAACAAGATTTCTAGTTCGGTCGAATCCCCGCCCCTGACAATCGCTGAGGCGAGAGCGTGCAGAAGACCCCGCTTTCCTGGGCTCGCCTGCCGCCAATCCGCATCGCTCAGTAGTACTTGGGCAAAAGTGAGTTCCCAGCCCCCTAAGCCGCTCAGAGCAGCCTCACGAATCATATTGGTATCGGAATACAGGCGAAGCGCCCCTTGCAGAATTGGAAAACTCTCGGGCCGCGGTAGTTCACCCGCACTCAGAACAGCTTGAAACACAGCATCGAGCGGCAACTCGGGCAGAGCCGCTATGAGTTTGTACGTCAGTGCATCCTGCCTTTCACGTTTGCCACGAGCCAAGTTTTCAGCAACTCGAATTGCACCAACTTGAACCCCGGCATGAGGGTCTGATGAGATCGTCTCCAGAATCGTCGCAAAGGCCTCGTCAAACTCGGCTCCCTCACGAGAGAGAAGCCCCCCGTTTCGTCGATCGGTTGACACTAAGACCAGATCAGGAACCGAATTCACCCGTGCGCTCGCATTCTCAGTTCGCATTGAAATTCCTTCAACAGCCCACAAAGCATGAAGACGTTCCCAAGAAGCCTTACCGCTAGCGATGGATCTGATGAGCTGAGGGAGGATTGCACGATTCCCCCGCTCAACAAGGAGGGCTTGGGCAGCGTCCCGAACCCAACCATTCGGATGAGCCAAGGACCTGACGAGAGAAGGCTCGTTCAAGGCTGACAGATCTCCTTGCAAGCGCCCAAGACTAGGCGGCCGAGTAATCCGGAAGATACGGCCCAAGTGGATTCCCTTGTCCAAGTTCCTTTTCAACGATTCTTCCCGGAGATACTGGGACATGAAGAGGCCATACTGCGAGATACCACGATACATATCGAGGAGCCAAAGATTGCCGTCCGGACCATTGATCAGCCCAACAGGTCGAAACCGCTCATCCGTCGAAGCAAGAAACTCGCGATCCGGATACGCAAATCGAGAACTCAATCCAAGATCATGATTAAAGACAAAATTCCGCTTAACGAGATTGGCCGCCGGACCACAAACAAACGCATTGCCCAAGAATTCTGCGCCGTAGGTATTGCCTCGGTAGATCACGGGACTGCACGAGGAAGCAAAGACGTAGAGCCGCCCTCTCTCGTCCAATACATCTGGAAGATAGCCTCGATTGACAGCCGTATTCATCCGAACTGGAAAGACCCTTTGATCGGTAGCGACATAAAGATTCAATCCGGCCGTCGATGGATGATTGGGGTTCCGTCCCATGTAGTTCGGCGGAGAGTAATCCCCCAACAACTGACTATTGTTGATGTTGTAGAACAAGCGACCTTGATTGTCCTGCGTCATGCCCCACTGCCCGCGAAACTCAGTCTCTTGCCGGAGGAGTTCGTTTCCAACCCACCGATAACGCACTCGCGATTTGGCGTTATAAATCCAATTGTCCATCGCCAGCATCAGCCCATTGGGCGCATGCTCCACATTACCGCGCCCGTAGTCAGGATCGATCAACTGATTTGAATCTGCTCGTCCATCACCGTCGATATCTCGAGCGAAGAAAAGTTGGTAGTTGGTGACGTAAAGCAGTCCGTCACGAGTGGCCAAAGCGGCCCGTGGCTCTATCAGCCCCTCCAGAAACCGCGATGCACGATCGAACCGACCATCCTGATCCACATCTTCCAACAGGCTGATGCGCGAGATGGGAGCTTTGCCCTGCCCTCCATCCACATCGAGCATGAAGCTTCGCATCTCCACAACATACATTCGCCCTGCTGGGTCAAAGGTGAATGCGACAGGATCCTCAATCAGCGGTTCTTCCGCTGCGAGTTCCACCCGAAAACCGCTGGCGAGTTGGAGCGTGGCAAGGCTATCCTCAGTAGACAAAACCGGAGAGGCTGGTGGATCAGGAAAACGCCGACTCGGACTGTGGTCGGGAGTCACCCCCATCCCAGTCAAATTCGTCCGGGGCAACTTTGCTTCCACATTCGCCACGAAACGATCTCGATCCAGCCACTCAGATTGCCCTGCAGCGGCCACGAACAATGATTGAAACAAACGCTCCCATTCGTTCCCCGATATCACACGATCTTCATTCGCATCAATGGCTACAAAAAGCCCGAGAAACCGGTTCAGGGAGGATCCCGAACGCCGCCCACTTCTCGCGGCCCTCTGGTCGACGATTCCCGAAAACCGTTTCAGGAATTCACTCTGATCAACACGCTCCGACCGCCCCGGGTCCAAGCGCTGGAACCATTCGCTTACCCGTTCGCGCCCCTGGACAAGCGACACTCGTCCGCCGCTGTCCTCAGCAATCCCACGCCACAACATCTCGCCCACCGACGATCGAGTCGAACGCGTTCGGCGAGACGAGTCCTGCGCCTCGGCAAACTCTAGTGGCACATTGCACAGGATAAGCCACGCCATCCCGGCGGCTAAGCAACCACCTTTATACCAAGGAGAACTCACGTTACGATATTTTCCCAATGGTCTTCTCTTCGGATTCAGTGAAAGACTGGAAACTATTTCCCGTAGTCCCGAACGTTATCACCTCTAAAGTACTTCTCGCGTATCCACTGAGGTTGCCAACGATCCAACTTTCTCTCGAACCCCGAGTAATCCACCTCGAGCGTCTGAGGAGATTCGACTTCAAGCGGCTGGGTATCACCCAAACGCTTTTGCCATCCTCTCATGATTCCCAATAGCCGATCGATCTCGTTTTGATACTCATCCTGGGTTGCAAGATTATTCAGCTCATGCGGGTCCGATTGGAGATCGAACAGGAGAGTGTGATTCTGTCGTGGATAGCGGTGGAGCTTCCACCGTCCATCCGTGATCCCCCTCATCTTATCCTGAAACGGCAAGAACACACTGTCACGCCACGAGGTTTTCTTTCCTCGCCAAAGCGAAGCCAAGTTGCGCGACTGCACGCCAGCGGGAAGCTCTACTCCGGCTAGATGACAGAAGGTCGCATAAACATCATGAATGTATGTCAGGGCGTGGCTCTGCTTTCCTTCGGGGACATCAGGTCCAATCACGATAAACGGAGACTGAACACTGTGCTCGTAGATATTCTGCTTTCCCAAAAGTCCATGACTCCCCATCCCTAAGCCGTGATCCGCAGTGTAGACAAGATACGTGTTGTTGGCGTCCGGATGATTTCGAAGCGCCTGAAGGATTCGTCCGACTTGCTCATCCAGATGTGTAATCAGCCCATAGTATTCCGACAATTGGTCCTGAATCATCCCTTTCGGTCGTGGCCACGGTGCCAAGCTCTCGTCTCGGCCAACTCCGGACACGAATCCATTATCAAAAGGGTGCTGAGGCATGAAGTTAGGAGGCAACGGAGGCGGGCTCTCATAGTATTTCTTGCGATAGGCTTCCGGTGGATTTCTGGGATCGTGAGGAGCCGTGAAAGCCACGTAGAGAAAAAACGGCGCATCGCCCTTCTTTCGACCATCGAGAAAGTCGATTGCAGCATCAGCAAACAATTGACTCGAGAATCCTTCGGGCATCCGCTTGTTGATCAGTTCCCCCTCGTCCGTGAGATCAGAGACGGGAACCTTTGTGTGATCCGACATGCCTCCCATAAAAACGCGTTTTCCTGATTGAAATGCGCGGCGAAGAGTCCTCTGGCCATTGTGCCATTTTCCGGTGATAAAGGTCTCGTATCCTGAATCGGACAAGACCCGCGGCAACAAGGGAAGCCCCTCCCAATTCTTTCGATCCGACACGTTCATCCAATGACGGCCTGTCATTAACATGGTCCGACTCGCAACACAGACGGCACCGCTGTAAGAGCCAGCGCAGTAATTGCGTGCAAACCGGAAGCCTTGATGAGTGAGGCGATCCAGATTCGGCGTCTCAATATGCGGGTTTCCAAAGGCGCCGACCGAGTCCGGTCGCTGATCGTCCGCGAACAGCAAAATGAAATTCGGACGCTTTGCGGTCTCGCCCGCATTCAATGCCGCACATAAGCCAATCGGCAACGCCGCAAGAAACAGCATCGACCAATGCAGCCAAGCCGGGGCCCGAAGCCCTCGAGGGAAATAAGGTATCATTCTGGAGTTCATGACAGGTCTTCAAACCAGTCGTTTGTCGTGAATCACGTCCGTTTCAATAAGAACGCAGCTCTTGAATCGACATCAAAGAGCTGCGTTCGAATTGGATACGATTTTCTAACAGCTCAACTTACAGAACCTCTGTCCGGCCCGGCACTGCGTGGGCATAGCTCCCATCGGGTAAAGGCATGTTCCGTGGGTTCGCGTCCCAAGCCAATCGTTCTGGGAAGAGCTCTACCTTTGAATTCACAGCGTCTTCCCAAGTGATTCGCTTGCCCGAATACGTGCACATGCGCCCAAACACTGCCGTCATGCTACTCGTCGCACCGTAATAGGCGTTGTTGATCGGCTTGTCGTCGCGAACGTGACGGTGCAACACAGCATGTTCGACCTCTTTTGAGATTTGCTGACGGTTACGCTGAATCCGTTTGACGGCCTTGCCCTTATGGTCATAGAAAATCGCGCCTCGGTTCGACGAGATTTCAAGGCGCCCTTTACTTCCAATAATCACTTCGCCCACTTTGTTGTCGCTATTAGGAAAGTGACGACAGTCGGAATGATAGTAGCCTCCGTTCGCCATTTTGAATTCGACACAGTGATGATCAAAAATCTCACCGGTGTCCTCACCGGTTCGAACCGATCTTCCGCCGGATCCGTAACCTTCCACGGGCAGTCCCCCTGTGAACCAGTTGCAAACATCGAGGTTGTGAACGTGCTGCTCGCAAATATTGTCACCGCCAGCCCAGGTGAAGTAATACCAGTTATAAATCTGGTACTCCATCTCAGTAGGTTCGCGCCCTAGTGTCTGAGCTAACGCCTTGCGCGGGCGTTGCCAAACTCCGCGGCCATTCCAATAGGCCTGAGCACCAATCACCTCTCCGATTTCACCATCTTGAATGGCATCGTAGGATTGCAGGTAAAGATCCTCGTATCGCCGTTGGAGCCCCACGACGACCTTGAGACCTTTCTCGTCCGCCTTCCGAGCAGCCGCCAGGACGCGTCGGTAACCGGCGGCATCCGTGCACACAGGCTTTTCCATGAAGACGTGCTTGCCCTGTTCAACAGCATATTCAAACATCATGGGACGAAAGCCCGGAGGCGTCGTGAGAATCACCATGTCCGATGCGTCAATGACATGCTTGTAGGCGTCTAGCCCAATGAACGTACGGTCTGCATTGAGGTTAAACTTCCCCTTGCTCTCCAACTGCTTCTTGATGTTTGGGAGGGATCTCGCAAGTCGGTCGTCGAAAGCTTCCCCAACAGCGTGCAATTCGCAGCCTTCATTCAGCATGTTTTGAACAATCGCGCCGCTACCACGACCTCCTGTTCCTACAATACCGACTTTAATTCGATCACTTCCAGCTGCGTGGGCGTGAGTGGCGATCGAGACAGCTGCCGCTGCTGTCGCTTTCGAGGCAGTCTTGATGAACTCGCGGCGAGTCTTCTTCTCAGGTACGTTCTTCATAGGCGCTTACCACTTGGGGTTAGCCAAGAATCTAACCGCTTGAACGCTCTCTGAAAAGTGGAAGCTTAATCTTTCTTCACTAGAGGCGACTGCTTCTCACTAGGCAAAAAACTGCCGAGACCTCGTCGTTTACCTGAAGCAACGAGTTGGATTCGGCCCCCAAGAGAAGGCAAACCTGAAATGAGTCGCCCCCAGATAGACGGCCAAAGTCTACTGGGGAGGCTGAATGTCAAAACCCTGCTTGAAATACTCCCACATGGCATCAATTTGAGCCTTGGCATCCCCACCCAAGATATCGGGAAGTGGGCTCGTAGTGCCATCGAAGAAATAGACCGGCATTTTGGTCTCAGGGTCGATTTGAGTTGGCTTCAGTATCCAACGGTGAAAGTAGTCTCGTTGGAGTCTAGCATTCACATAACCAAAATTGATTCCGACGCTCTCAAAGACGGCCGTTGGAGGGGATTCACCAACACCGTGACACGTGACACAAGCCATCCCACCATTCGCGGATACGAGCTGCTTACCAATCTCGGCCTTCTTGTCATCAATTCCTTGTTCCCCTATCCGATCGGTATTCCGAGGAGAAAATCCGTTTAACATGGAAAGTCCTTCAGCAATCCGAGCGCCCCGTCCATGGAAAGCAGGCATGCGCGACTCAAGCCAGGGGCGGGTCTTGTAGAACAACTCTCCTTCCAACAATGAAGCAGCCCAATCGGGTTTCAACTTCTCACCGAGGATGGAGACCGGTGGAATCAACTCGAGCTGTCCGTGACATGCCTTGCAGTTTAATCGCTCGACCTGACGCATCGCATACTCGTGGCGTACCGCAGCCAGCTTCGGATGTGTCGATCTTTTCCCGTATGCATGGAGGGCCTTTCTCCCTTCCTCGCTGAACGAATAAGCGGGCAAGTGGTTCTTCCTCTTTGCTTCATCGAGACACCCTAAGGTCCAATCCTTGATTCTAATCGGCGGCATCGCCTCTACCACGGCGTCCCGAGCATCGCTTGCCGAGACCTCATGACACTGCACGCATCTTGCCGATGCAACGAGAGCCTTCCCTTTCTGAATCAGTTCAGGATCAGACGCAGGGGCATTCAAGACAGCCAACTCAGTTTCGATTAAAAAAGATGCGATGTCTTCGGCCTCTTCAATGGACAATTGAAAATTTGGCATCCGAACACCAGCGAAGTGACGGTTGGGTTCAAGAAGAAAGGCGACGAGTTCTCCCTCCGGGTATTTCAGAGCAAGACGCTCCAAAGATACCAACTGATCCCCTTCCGCTTCCTTGTTTGCAATCTTATGGCAGCCAGTGCAATGAAGGGATTCTACCAGTTTAGCGCCAGAATCAACGACGCCGTTTCGGTAAGAGCCGGAGAGATCATGGTCGACTCGCAAGGTGGACAACCAGGCTGCGATCGCTCGTGCCTGCTCCTTCTCAGACTCACCGTGTAAAACATCCGGCATGGTTGCCTCCTCACGCAGCTCGTCTGGATCCATGATCCAATCCTGCAACCATTGCTGGTTGCGGCGGCCGCCAATTCCAGTGAACGACGGCCCCATGTGATCCAATCGGTCGAGCCGCGAAGTCGGACGCCCTTCATCGTGGCAATTGCCGCATCGATGTTCTCGGTAAAGATGCTGTCCCTTGCGAAGCAACTGTGAGTGAGCAAAGGCAGGCAAGTCACTTTCGTACTTCAAGAAACGCTCCGGGAGTGGGCCGGACACGAGCTCGCGACTCTCCCACCGAAGCCGAACAAAGGTATCTCCCATGGCGGGACTCTCCAGAGTCAAGCGGATTGCATTGTAACCCCGACCCAGCTCAACAGGCTCAGAACGGGCGTTCCCACCAGTTGACTCCAGAACGAGTTTATCTCCCAGATACAGCTTCGCTGTTCCGAAACATTCCAAGGAGAAGCGATAGGAATCTCGGCGCGGCACTCGAACCTCCGAGCGCCACTCAGAGCGGAATCTTCCTGGCGAGAGAAATGTGGATGGCTGCTCTCCTTCCGGCACGTACAGCTCGAAGTTCGGAAGAACCAGGAAATCGGTTTCCCCACCTGGTCGTTCCTCATCAATACGAACGAGCACCCCCCGTCCCGTTACCGCTGAGAGATCACCCTCGACGATCAATCCAGCAACGAGGAGCACGCAGCAAAGCCGAAAGCGTGCCGCAAATCTTTTCGCCTCGAGTCCCTCTTTTCGAAACCACATCACGCTTCAGGGATCGAATGAATGGTTTGAAGAGTCTTTTGTCGGATCTCCGTCCCGTCGGCGGCTTCGATTGAGAAATCCAACTGAAACTGCATCACCGGTTTCAGATCTTCAACGACCAGCGTGACCGTTCGACCATCGTCGGAAAGGATCACTTCCTCGATATCCACGGGATCGCGCCCTGTCTCACCTTCGATCTCGACTGAATAATCTCGGCTCCCATAGTTGGAAGATCGTTGGTAGTTCCATTGCTCTGCCGCATAGTTCTCGACGTCACCAGCCGAATCCGCATTCAGCGCTTGTGAGAAGCTCAGGTGAATCCCCTTACTGTCCACTCGCATGTCTCGAACGGTATAAACCTTCTTGCCGGTATAACGAACGCGATCGAATCCGGACAACTGCGCCGCACGAGTCTGCCATCCCCGAAGTCCGGCGACATAGAGCTGACCGTCTTTCTCATTGAATCGAGCCCGCATAGCCGAGCTTCCAAAGGAAACGGGAATCTGAACCACTCCACCTTGCATTTGTCCTTCAACCCGCTGTTTCATCACGAGATACATGGCACACCGCCCGTATGAAAGGTGCAAAAGTTCGCCTTCGAAAGGCCCCCAGCGATCACTCGTTACCCAAACCTGGCTGCCCCCCGAGTTATCGAACTCACGCTTTGAAAGCCAACAAAGAGGCGGGTTAAACTCAGGAACAACCTCTCGTTGGGCGAGATCTTCGACACCATAGAATCCGTTTTCTTCAACCCAGTTGATTGGGCAAGCGGGGATCCACGTTCCCTCATTGTCGCCCGTGGTCACTTGGCCGTCTGGACCAACTCCGATCCCATTCGGAGCACGAAATCCCGTGGCGTAGACATTCAGTTTTTTCCCAGCTGGATCCACCTTCATCACCGTTCCAGCATGAGCCGAGACGTTGCCAAACCGATTATTCTCATTAGGGTTACTTCCGAAGCCGCGTCCCCCACCTCGGACTGGACCCGCTTTGGCGAAGTAAAAATTGCCATCCTGATCCGTGTGAAGGTCGAAAACGAATTCATGGAAACCGACTGAGCTCGTGAGTTCGTTGTTAAAGTTTTCGTAGAAGTCACAGGTTCCGTCGGCGTTCAGGTCATGGAGCCTCATGATTCCTACACGGCTTGAAACGTAAATCACCTCGTCAACAATCCGCAGCCCAAGAGTCTCAAAAAGGCCAGACGCAAACCGCTTCCATCGCAACTCGCTCAGTGAATCATCAATCCCACTGAGTAGCCAAACATCACCATCCCAAGTACTGAAAGCCGCGGACGTCCCGTCAGCGAAGAAATCGAATCCGCCAATTCGAACTCTTCGGTTCCATGGATTCTTCAAGGGTGGTGTCAAGCGATCCACTACGTAGGCGCCATCCGGGGTCGCGTCGGCCTCCAGCGTGCCTTCTGTGATGACCGGATCCGGCCATCGCTGAGGACCTCCCTGATCGAAGGCAGCGAAACCGGGAGCCTGACTTCGGAAACCCTCTTCAATTTGGCCTGCATCGTCATCTCCGCGCCAGATGACAAGCTCGACAAGACGTTCATCGCTATTTGGCTCTAAATGCAGAACGATCTGCCTTCCAAGCACCGCGAGTGACGCCCCGGGACTTGGCTTGAGCATGGAGACAAAAGTTCGCCCACCGTCGTGATGAGCCAACGAAGCGCGGCCCTTTTCGATTCGTCCCCCGAATCCATCGACATCGGCAACCAACAGTGACAGACGCTTTGCAGAACCACCGGCAACCGGCCCGACCTTCAAGCTTCTGACAAAGCCTAGGGCCTTTCCGGCCACCAAACTACGAGGCTGCTCAAGCACTTTGGTTCCGTGAACGGTGTAAGCCAGAGTCACCTGATCTCCGACCAGATAATGACCATCCCAGCGGGCATGATCGCGATTGATGGGTCCAAAGGGGGCTGGCCGATCGTCAACAAAGCGTCCGGATGAATCGGCCCATCCCGATACGTTTGGTGTTCCAAAGACTTGCTTTCCGCTAATCTCTGGAAAGCCGCCATGAGAGCCATCAAAAGTCACTCCGGTCGTGGTGATCAGTCCTCCGGTCCATCCCGCGGCAATGCGGACCAGATCGGTGTCAAACAGAACAGAAGCTCCATTCCCAACCGAGATCGCCATCCCTTTCTTGGCGACATTCCCCTCGGGATAGGGAGCACCGATTGCGGCCATTTGGTATGGGAAATCCGTCTGCAAGATACCAGGCTTGTTCTTGCGGAGATACTCAAGTCGGCCCGTAATCTCGTCTACGGTCACTTGACCATCCTGATTTTCGTCGGCTGACAGAATGCGCTCGGCCGCAGCATCGATTTCAGCTTCCGAAAGCTCACGGTTCCGATCCGCATCGAGCAAGCTCGTGATGGGCTCCGTTGTCCCTCGTCGTTGAGCCCACAGGTTGGAATCTGGCATCAGGAGTCCGACGCCCAAACACAGGGCAAGGCCCTTAGAAAATCTAACGATGTCTTTTTGCTTCATTATCTCGTTACCTCATCAAGGAGGACTAGCTTCGAATACTGCGAGTTACAGAGAACTTTTCACTCTTCCAGAGTAAATCAAGAAAAAGCGAAGAGCTGCGAAGGGTATAATTGAAAGAGAGTGCACTGATGCCGGCAATGCTAAGGCTGCGAAAGAGGGAGGGTGGAGCAAAAGCCCTTTCCGGTCAACAGCTGCTAGAGCGTGAAAGCGACAGCTCCGCTCTCGCACTCCAAATAAACGCTCGGACGACGGATTCAATCTGGAGTGCGGGAGCGAAGCTGTCGCTTTCACGCTCTCGTCTCACCATCCGGAATCCACTCCGGAGCGTCACTCTCGGATCCCGTACATCCATTTTCAATCACACCGCTGGAAGAAGCTTCTGAGTCTCACGGACTGAATGGGACAGTCATCCCAGTTTTCGCCGAGCGAATTGCCGCGTCGAGAATCTCGTTTACCAAGAGATTATTTTCAGGTGCCGATAAATCATGAGGTTTCAGTTTGATGTCACCGTTGATCACGGCAGCGAAATAGGCGAAAGGATCATCCAGAGGATCTTCTCGCTCCTCCAGCGTACGCGCCTCGACTGGATCATCATCACTGAGTCGAAACTCCAATTCATGGCGATTCTTCGCAATCACCTGCCCTTTCCGGCCGTAGACTTCGATATCCTTCCTCGAAATAGGCCAGTTCCATGACGCCTGAATAATTCCCTGCATATCCGGGTAGCTCAGGATGATTGTCGCTTCATCGTCCACCTTGGGATACTTGTCAGGCTTGATCTGTTGCGTCACAGCGGTCACCGTTTCGGGCCGACGCCCCTTCGTTAGCCAATTGATCAGGTTAACTCCATAACACCCAAAGTCTGTCACCGCACCGCCCCCGTTCATCACAGGATCCGTGAGCCAGTCGAGAAACTCTTGATTCACACCGATTTCCTCCGGACCGCGATGTCCATCGTGGACAACGACTTTTCTCAAGGCACCCAGATCATCGGAATGATGAAGCATCTCATAGATTCGATGATTGGTGGCGTACCACGTGGTCTCATAATTAGTCAGAAGGTGAATCCCGTGCTGTCGGGCCAGCATCACCATCTCACGAGCGTGCGCAGCATTGACCGCCATGGGCTTCTCCACTAGCACGTGAATACCAAGCGGAGCGAAGGTGCGCACCACTTCAAGATGCTCGTAGATCGAGTTAAACGCCGTCACTCCGTCCGGCTTCACTTTCGCCAGCATCGACTCCACAGAATCAAAGTGAAGGGAAAGCGGGATCTTGTGCTGTTTTAGATACCGTTCAGCTAGATCCCGATTGGGTTCAACGATTCCAACAATCTCAATATCCCCCCGGTCCGGTCTCCCCAGGATCCAATGCACATGAGTATGGGTGAGACCGATCACACCAACCTTCAACGGACCAGCCACAAGCGACGGACTCAGAGGGCTATAACATGCCCATAGGCCCAATAACAAACCCAGCGCTCTCCGAATTCTCTTCATCCTCTGCACTCTCTTAATCAATGCCCTACGGGTTCAAAGTCAGCGCTCGTCTGGATTCCAATTTGATTTGTCCCCAATAACCAAACTCCCATTCCCACCCATTGGCAGCATTCTCTAAACGCACGTTCACGCGCTTTCCAGCGTGTTTCGATAGATCGATAGCCACCCGCTTCCAGATAGCCCCGCTGCGATCAATGATTTGTCGTTTTACAACCGCGCCTTGAACAGAAGCACGCAACTCCCAATCGCCTTTCTCGTGGGACGCAACGTCCACAAAAAGAACGGCTCCGGCGTTTGGCACTTCGACGACTCCTTCAAGCGCAGCTGGACGACTGTCATCAAAGGGATGGGTTTCTAGCACGTTCTTTCGACCGGCGAGCGCCACGTGTTTTCGGGGTGTCCCCTCGAATTGAGGTGCAACCACGTCCCAATCGGGATTCCAAAGCGCGACCGATTCGCCGTCAATGGCATCATCATTTCGAGCCTCTTCGTTACTCGTCCCAATGAGTTCCCGTCGACGTTCCTCGGTAACGGGCCCGTCTTCCGGCGGTGTCAGAATGAACCAGATCAGGTCTCGAAAATCATCATCAGGAAGCGCCTCTAAGCCTTCCGGCATCAACGACAATTCACTTACCTCACGGGATTTGATTTGATCCTTCGCCACCACAAACTCCGTCGGTCCAAGGTTCAAGAGGCGAACTCGTGTATCGGTCTCTTCCACCAAGCGTCCACTCAAGGTTTGCCCATCCTTCGTTTCGACGATGACATTTTCGTATCCTTGACCGATGATCTCATTTGGATTGATAACATTGCTCAGCAGCGCGTCCAGACTGCTACGCCCGACTCCGGTAAGATCTGGACCAATGCCAGCACCTTCCCCGTGCAACTTATGACACACGAGACAGGCAGCCTGAGCGAGTGCTCGGCCGTTCTCCAAATCCGGCTTCCCTTTAAGAGCCACTCGACGCTTCTTTGCGATCAAGGCCAGCTTTTCGGCATCGGTTTTATTCACTCTACCAAAAAGCTCGAGCGCCTTCGCACGTTCGCCAGCATCTCGCGAATTGGCCAACGAACGGATAACAGTCGGAGGAATATCTCCACGGGCAATCAGTCCTCTATCGACGGCATCATAGAACGGCCACTTCCATTGCCATCGGGTCGTGCAAAGAGCGGCGACCGCCCGCTGCACCGACGGGGAGTAACTCTTCCAGCCCTTGAGCAAATCTCGTCCCGTCGAATCATTGCCCACATTCGTCAATCCTAGAACCGCGGCTACCTTCAGTCTACTATCAGCGGTACCGCTGACCAAGCTCATCAGGGCCTTTCGCGAATCACTCGTTTTGTTCTGCCCGGCGATTCGAGCTGCACTCAACCGATCCTCGAGCGATGCGGAATCGTCAACGAGAGTCTCTAGCACCAGCATCAAAGCAGCCGCATCCCCCCAGATCGTACCCAGCTGACGAGCCAGATTGGCGACTTCAGCGTCCTCATGTTTCGCGAGTTGAGAAATGGCGGCGACACACTCATCACTCACGGCTCGAACACGACCTCTTTGGCCTTCTATCAAACCTTGCAATCCTGCGACCAAGACGCCTCCACCGTCCCCTTCAATTTTTTGTAGTCCCTGCACAACTTCCGCGAGCAAGGCGTCATCTGACATGTCGGAAACGCGCCGCATCATCTTCCGCATAACTTCGCCCGCCAAAGGCATCGCTCGCTGGGTGACGCGCATTTCAAAAAAGCCCAAAGCATGGATTGGATCGATCTCGATCAAGGGTTCGAGAGCCATCCAATAAAGAAAATGCAAGGTGGGATCATCCTCTTGCCCAGACGCCTTGAGTAACTCAGCGAGCACGGCCCCCGTCACGACCTCACTTCGGGCCATCCTCGGTGGCGTGTTTACGGTCAGCGAACCGGACACGAACTGGCGGGCCGCAACGGCCACGGCCAAGCGAACCGTGGGATCAGGATCGGATGCCAATTCTGTCAGAGTATTCAGCGCCGATGTATAAGCAAATCCACGTTCGCCGATCAGACGAGCAACCCAGGCTCGGACTGCAGGTTCCGGGTCCTTCACGGCATCGTCCAGATCATCCGCGCGTAACAAGCCCGATCCATGCAATGTCCAAAGAGCGGTCAGTCGAGCTTCCAGCGTCTCACCATTCCGAAACATCTTGTGAATTGGAGTTTGAGGATGAAACTCTGGTCTCCCGAAAGCCTCCTCCCCCCGCTCAGAAAGGATCCGCTGAGCCATCTTTCGATGCCAAATGTTCTTATGGCCCAAAATCTGGCTCAGAACACCACTCGAAAGTCTTGAGAGATCCATATCTTTCGAGCTTCGACTGGGAACTTCGACGTCTTTGCCCCCGGTGTAGACGACCCTCCAAATCCGCCCGTACTCTCGGTCAACGCCTTCGGGATCCGCTCTTGCGTTCTGGTAGCAAGGATATTTGTCATACCAGTCTGCAATCCAAAGATTCCCATCCGGCCCCACTTGCTCGCTAACAGGACGAAACCAGCCATCCTCATCCGATCTGAGAAAATCCTTCCACTCAGATGCCACAAAGGAGGATCCTTTTGGGGTCAAGTGATCGGCATGGACGGCGTTGTCGTGGATGTTCCCCATCATGATCTTGCCGACGTACTCACTTGGATACTTATCGCCGAGATAAACTTGAACTCCGCTATAAGCGGCCATGTGGTGCCGATGATCGACAATAGACGGGAGCAAGTCGTAGGCATATGGGTTCGTGGGTTGTCCCGCCTGACGCACGTAGAGCCCCCCTGGTGCCAGGTGAAACAAGTGATCAATCACACAAGCACTAACAAATGCGTTTCCTTTGGCATCGAAATCAACCCCCCAAGGGTTGCTGGTGCCGTCGGCAAAAACCTCAAACTTTTTGGTCTTCGGGTGGAAGCGAGCCACCGCGGCGTTCATGATCACCCCATCATCATCGGGATCGTTCGGATTCTTGACTTTCGAATGGGTGAAGACGCCATGGGTCATATACAGATACCCGTCTGGCCCCCAAGTGAATCCATTGAGCAGTTCGTGTCGATCCTCCAAACCGAAACCGGTCATGAGGATTTCACGAGAGTCGGCACGATCATCGCCGTCGGTATCCTTCAAGTGCAAGAGGTAGGGAGCTTGCCCTACATAGGCGCCCCCATTGCCCAACAGAAGGCCCGTCGCCAGGTTCAGACCATCCGCCCAGACATGCACCTTATCGGCAACACCGTCGGCATCCGTGTCCTCTAAGATCTTGATTCGATCCCGCCCTTTGGTTCCTTCCGGCGCTCCGCTCGGGTACTCATAAAGCTCGAGCACCCAGAGTCTCCCTCGCTCGTCCCAGGTCATTGTCACTGGATTGACGACCATGGGCTCCGCGGCGAAGAGGCGCACTTCAAATCCGTCTGGCACCGTGAACTGCTTCTGCGCGGCACTCGGACTGAGCGCTGGCGTACTCGCAGCCGCCCGCTGTCCGCCCACTTGCCTCCCTGCAGGCTTATTCTTGTAGATCGGGAAATCGAACTTTGGATTGGCATGCACCCATCCCGCGATGGAGATGCCCAGCATGAGAACCGGTAACAGGGAACGTTTCATGTGAGCATCATGCCAGCGACTTGCCGATTCCTGTCAACTCTGGAATCAGGAAAGGCCGTTTCGGAAATCGCTACTTCAGCCCTCGGAGACGCATTACACGCCCCAAAAAGGAGGCCTTTTGGCGAAGAAGGCACGGGCTCCACGCAGGGAACGGCGCCCAGCTCTATCCATTCATAGGGAGAATCGTTGCGAAGATCACTGTCACGATCAACCCAACCAGCCCCATGGCAGCCGTTAAGACGGTCCAGGTCTTGAGCGTTTCTTGCTCGGTCAGGCCACTCATTTTGGCGAAGATCCAAAAGCCGCTGTTGTTCATCCAATCCCCGATCAGCGATCCGCTTCCAATGGCACAGGCCAGATAAACCATGTTAAATCCAAGGCCCTCCGCGGTGAATCCGATTCCCGCAAAGATCGTCGACGTCGTGATCATTGCGACGGTGCCGGATCCTTGAGCAAACTTGATCAGGGAAGCCACCATCGCCGCGATTACCAAAACCATCACTCCAGCGGAACTCGCATCTTTACCAACCATGCCTTCAACCGCACCTTGAATCCCGGCTTCGCGTAACATCGCTCCAAACGCGCCGCCAGCGGCCGTAATCAATATGACCAAGCCGCCGCTCATGAGAGACTGTTCCGCGTCAGCAGAAAGATCGGTGAGCGATCGCTTTTTCCACTTGGCAACCATGAAGACAGCAATGGCAGCAGACAACAGGAGGGCAAAACTGGGGTTACCGAGCACTGCAGAGATCGAATTCAGGGATTGAATCCATGCCGCATCCATGCCCCCTCCAATCAAAGCCGAGGTGGTCGTGCGCATCGTGATCAAGATAACCGGCAAGAACACAGGCAACAAAGACAGCCACAGAGGAGGCAAGCTCGATTCGTCCATCGCTTCTGGTTCTGGAGCGCCGGCAACGGGTCGCATCGGAATATCCAAGCGTTGATTGAGCATCCCGCAGACGTACACGCCCCCAATCGACATGGGAATGGCCACCATGCCTCCGATTAGAATCATCGCCCCTAAGTCTACTCCAAGCTCATTGGCCATGAAGAGAGGGCCTGGAGTTGGTGGGACCATCGTATGCGTGACAGCTCCCCCCGCAACAATCGCTGTGATATAGAGCAAATAGTTCTTCTTTGTCTTACGAAATAGCGAACGGGCCAGCGGAACCAAGAGGTAAAAAACGGTATCGAAGAAGACCGGAACAGAGAGCACAAAACCACTTCCCATTAATGCAAACTTAGCTCGTTTCTCTCCAAACAAGCGCATCAAGCTCAGGACAATCCGTTCGGCTGCGCCGCTGTCCATCAGAGCTCGACCGATCACGGCCGCCAGCGCGATGACAATCCCAATCGCACCGACAATGTTGCCGAACGCATCGCCCACTCGAGAGATCTTGGTAGCCGCATCTCCTTCAACCAGCAAACTCACAGAAAAAGCCGCCGTGATCAGGGCGATGAACGCATTGATTCGCAAGACAAGAATCATCGACAGGACGATCGCGACTCCAATCACCAAAATAGCTAAGGGATGAATATCCATATGTTTTCTCGCTGTTGAGCTTGGGAATGACCGTGTGTATAACAGGCAATCAGCGACGCAACAATTGAAGAATTGGTTTTCTCGATGCTTCGGACGTGGTGAGACACGCCACATCCATTCGCCGCGTTTGAATTCTGTGCGAAACCCGCTAGCCTGCTAACAACGAATCTCTCCCTGCCCAACATGAGAACGATGTCGAACCAACGCCCCTCGCTACCGGCTATCGCTGCCGCCCTCATTCTTTTCACTGTCCTCCCGCAATCCTTATGGGCACAGCCCGCCTTTCAGCCGCTCAATGCAAATCTCGCCCGTTTGATTCAGACGCTCGAGTCATTGGGAAAACCTCTCTCTCCCACAACTCTCGAAGCGTACCACCAAGCACGAGAGAGCAAGGATGCGGATGCCTTACAGCAGGTCATGGACCCAATCACCTCGTTCTTCGTTGAGATCAACCCGGAGGTGCGAGTGAAGGTAAGCAAACAACGGGGCCCCATCCATTTACAACAAGGAGGCTATACGCCCGTGATCGTCAAAGTGAGCAACCAGAGCACGAGCACAGAAATCCTTCGCCTCGTGAGCCCGCAGGCAGGGCCCGTTTACGCCGGCATGAGCGAGCTTTCTGCCTTTCGAATGCAGCGCCAGGCTAAGAATGAAACGGCGTATCAAAAGTCGGACGTGAATCGATTCCTGGATGCTGCTATGTACCATCAGCCCCCGATGACGGAACGACTCTCAGGTCTCGAAGTCGAATACGCCATTGCCCTGCTGTATGCTCGCGATGCGGGCATCTTTGAAGCAACGATTGGATTCGATCTCAGCCAGGGCAACCAGGACCTCGGTTTTCGAGGTGAAGTGGCTACCCTGCTCCGAGTCCGCAAGGGCGTTTCGGTCGATCTCATCGTCAAGGATGAAGACGGTCTTCCCTCTACCGGAAAGTTCGTTTTTACGGGACCAGACGGCCGAGTGTATCCCCCACAGGCAAAACGTTTGGCCCCGGATTTTTACTTTCAAGAACAAGTCTACCGCCACAGTGGTTCCCAGGTCACATTGCCCCCAGGGACGGTCAAGGTTCGCTTCAGCCGAGGGCCCGAGTACCGCGTTCTTGAACGCGAAGTTGTGATCCCGGACCAAGAGAACCATCAACTGGAATTTGAATTAGAGCGATGGATCAAGCCCAGTGACTACGGATTCTACTCGGGAGATCATCACATCCACGGAGCTGGTTGTGCCCACTACACAATGCCTACCCAAGGAGCGAGCCCCAGCGACATGTTCCTCCAAGTTAAAGGCGAAGGTCTCAACGTGGGCTGCATTCTTACCTGGGGCCCTTGCTTTGACTTTCAACGGCAGTTTTTTCGCGAGACAGTCGATGCCCTCAGCGAGCCGCTGACAGTCATCAAGTATGACCTCGAAATCAGCGGTTTCGGATCCGCTGCCCTCGGTCATGTGTGCCTCCTCAATCTGAAAGACCAGACCTACCCCAACTCAAATGGCACAAAGACTGAGGGTTGGCCGAGTTGGACTTCGCCAGTCCTTCGCTGGGCTAAAGAACAAGGCGGCGTGACAGGTTACGCCCATTCGGCAAGCGGACTTCAAATCAATCCTCAGTCATCTGCCCGCCGGCTCTTGAGAGACTACGATCTAGACAACGACAAAACACTCAGCCTCACAGAGAGTCAGGCAGCGCTCCTTCCGGCACCCTTTACCGCGGTGGACCGCAACCATGATGAGGCCCTTTCGCAAGCTGAACTCGAAGCTCAACTCGATCTGTCGGCAGATCGTCTTCCAAACTATGCGATCCCAGATATGAACAGCGTGGGAGCGATGGAGATTTGCGTGTCTGTGGCTGCAGGGCTATGCGATTTCATCAGCGCCATGGACACCGCGCGCATTCCCGAGTGGAACATGTTTTATCACATTCTCAACTGCGGATTCCCTCTCAAGGTGAGTGGCGAAACAGACTTTCCCTGCATGAGTGGGAGCCGCGTAGGGCAAGGCAGAGTCTACGTGCAGTTGGGCCGCATTGAGTCGCTCTCCTTTCCCGCTTGGTGTCAGGCCTTGGCCGATGGTAAATCCTACGTTTCGGACGGATTCGCCCATGCACTCAAGTTCGAGGTCGACGGAATCGCACCAGGCTTTGGCAGCGTTCTCCTAGACGAGCCTCAGACAGTGACCATAAACGCAACGGTCGCTTTCGCAGAGGAGATGCCTCGTAGCGTCGCTCAAGGACAGATCACTCCTGCGGGAGGAAAACGATTTGTGGGCGATACCGTGACCTTTCACGGACCTCCTGTCTCATCCACCGTAACGGGAGGTAACCGCACGATTGAGATTGTGATGAACGGGCTTCCGGTAGCCAAAAAAACAATTCCAGCAGACGGGAGAACTCACGATCTAGACTTCGAGATTCCGGTGACCGAAAGCAGCTGGATCGCTCTTCGACAATTCCCACAACTCCATACCAATCCGGTCAACGTACTCATCCAGCAAAAACCCATTCGCGCCAACCCTCGTAGCGCACGGTGGTGCCAAGAAACAATCAAACAGCTGTGGCAGAGTCGTAACAGCCAGATTCACACAAATGAAAAGGCAGCCGCTCGGAATGCATTTGATCGGGCAATCAAGAAATATCGAGAGATCGAATCCGAAGCTGAGCTCATTGCACGCAAACGCTAACATTCCATTGCAATTGGTCGGCATCTTACTAGCCTTTGCCTATGGCAAACCCTCGCTTTGCAGGAGATAAAAAAGTCGGCGAATCGTTTCTCGGTCCATGGGAAAAACGTTTCGTTAAGCGCTGGGTAAAGACTATCCCTCCGTGGCTCGAAACCTACCACCTCACGATGTTGACGCTCCTGTGGAGCGTTCTAGCTCTCGTCTTCTTCGGGCTCGCCAAGCTGAGTCTGCATTGGCTTTGGGCAGTCTCCTTGATGATCCTTCTCCAATATATCACAGACCTGTTTGATGGAGCCGTGGGAAGACATCGGGATACAGGCCTCATTAAATGGGGCTTTTACATGGACCACTTTCTGGATTTCGTTTTTCAAAGCATCATTGTGATTGGTTACTACGTGATGGCGCCAGAAGGACTCGCACACTACTTCTTCGGTATTCTCCTTCTGACCGGAGGCTACATGGTCAATTCCTTTCTCTGGTTCGCCGCCACTAATCGCTTCGAGATTAGCTACTTCGGAGTCGGACCAACGGAAGTTCGTCTTCTCGTGATCGCGATGAATGCCTCGATTGTGTTTATCGGAACCTCATGGTGGTCGATCACCGTTCCACTCTTCTTCTGGGCTTTCTTGATTGGCCTTGTCGTGCTGGTTTTCCGCACACAGAAGCAACTGTGGGAGATCGATATGGCAGCGAAGCGGTTGAAACTGAAGTCCTAGACCAATCCAATTCAGTGGCAACTTACGTCGCTACCTAACGATCAGCCGTTGCTGTCCTATTTTCTGCACGATGGAGATAGACTAACGAACCAACGATCATGGCGCCTCCTAGAAGAATCCCTAACCCGAGTGATTCGCCTTGAATGAAGACAGCAGACTGGGTCACACCCGAGAGCGGAATCAAGAACCGATAGCCTGCCAGCACATTGACACTGTACTGCTGGACAAGCCAATTCCAGATCCCAAATGCTCCCCCTGAGACTCCTGCTAGGTAAAGAACAGTCCACATCATTTTGGTGTCGGCAAGCTGCCAAAAAGCAGGAAAGGCACGCATCCCGCCTAGACACAAAACGAGTCCCCCAAAGAACAAAGCGCCTGCCGTCGCAAGTCTCACATCCATCCGTTGCGCAAGGGGGACGATGATGATCGCACTGATCGCTCCGGAGAGGGATGCGAACAGAAAGAGAACCCCGCCAAGGACTGGAGATCCGCTCCCCATTCCCGGGGCATAGACCGCAAGCACAACGCCTGCCATACTGATGCCCACGACGGCGGCGTGGCGTCGTTGCGGCCTCGATGTTTTCAGTAAGATCGGCGCGAGAACGATCCACCAAAGACTCCCGGTGCTTACCAAGATCGCACCCAAGACACCACTCGATACGGCCAGTCCGCTATAGAAGAAAATATACTGGAGGCAGGTTTGAGTGAGACTCAGCAAGACAAGAAGGCCGATACAATCTGCCCGGCAACGACGTATCTCGCGGAAGCAGAACGGGAGAATGAGCAAACCGGCAAGCGTGAATCGAACGCCAGCAAAGCACAGTCGGAGCTCAAACGAATTGGTCTCCCACTGGGAGTATACGATCTTAATGACCGGAAAGGCACTTCCCCAAAGAAGAGCGCTGGTGAAAGCGAGTAGTGGCAGCCGAAACTGAGAGAAAGACATCACTTCGGCAGGAGCTTCTCGACACCACGCAGACGCAAGATCCACAGTTTCTTGCGGACACGGCTGACGCGGTAGCGAATCAGGTTAGCTATTTTTTCTTCTGGGCTGCCGAGATAACCAACAGCCAGGCGTCACCGTAATTGTCTTTGTCGTCGCCACCGATCACGAGGAACTCACCCTTGTTCAGAATTGGGCCGTATTTCTGCACCGCCTTACCGGCCAACTTCTTATCGCCGTAGAGCACAACCTCCATCTGATCTCCGGAGAGTTCGCGCACGACGACTTCGCAACGATTACTGATTCGGATTCGTTTGCCATCATCGCCGGGTAGCTTCAAATCACGGCGTGAAATCTCAAAGTAATTTTTCCACTTGAAAATACGACTGATCTTACGATGAAGCTTGCCGTCAAGATTCTTGAGCTTTTGATCGGCCGGTTTGGTCTTGTCCGTGCACCAGACTAATTGGGACAAGAACACCTTCGGCTCTTTCCCTTCGGCAGCGGAACTGTCGTGAGCGCCAAGACCCAGGCCCAAAACAGCCATGAACAAGATGGAAAGAAACGAGTTTCGATATTTGAACTCAAACATGTTTACCGCAGGTTATTTAAACGTCTCAAGCTGTGAGCGCAATTCGGAAAATCAATCGGAGGTGATCCACAACACCGTCACTCCTTCGCTGTTCGATCGAAAGCTAATGAGACTACCTGTCTCAAGCGGATTATCCATTTCGTGGTAGCTGGAAGCCTTCTCCGCTTGCGTCCCCGCTCCTTTCGGCACACCGAATTGAGACAGCATCGCAAGAAAAAGAACAGCAGCCAAGCCACCGACCGGTAAGAGCCATTTCACCCAATAGGAAAAACGACGTTTTTGCTGCGAACTACTTTCAACGGGCACACCGGCCTGATCCACCTTCTCAATGCCTTGCGCAATCTTAGACCAATAAAAGTCCCGTGGTTCGGGAACCGATCTCTGTGGTTCGTGGGTGCGCAGAAGATCGCGGCCCTCTATCAATTCATCATAGAGTCCTTGCAGGCTTTCATCCGCATCCAGGAGCGCTGCCACTTCGGCATGCTCGGACTCCGGAAGTTCGCCGTCTAAATAGGCCTGAATTCTCTCGAACGTATCGATTTCTTTCATGCTCTTATCCCTCCCGCATTAGCTCCTTCAAAGCTGCCGCCATTCGCCGCCGTGCGTAAAAAAGCCGAGACATCACCGTCCCGATCGAGCAACCCACTCGCTCAGCAATTTCCTTGTATGGAAGTTCTTCAAATTCGTGAAGCACCAGAACCGTTCGATGGTCCTCCGAAAGCTTTGCAAGGGCTTGATCGATCTTCGCTCTCAACTCCGCCCGCTCCAGCCGCGCGGTCGGATTGGGATTCATTACGGGGAGTTGTCTTTCGACGCCACCCGCACTTTCTTCCAATGCTTCCACCGATTCAGCCCGCTGACGCTTGGCCTTTCGCAAGAAATCCAGGCTCAAATTGATCGTGATTCTCGTAATCCACGTCGAAAAACTGGCGTCGCCATGGAATTGATGCAATCGCTGCCATGCCTTGATCCATGCCTCCTGGGAGAGATCAAGTGCTTGTTCTTCGTTTCGAACCATACTAAATGCCCGTGCATAGATCTTGTCACGGTGACGGTGGACCAACTCTTCGTAGGCCTCCATATCACCGCTACGCGCAGCAGCTACCAGCTCGACATCGGGCTGATCAGTCCTGTCGCTAGGCTCAGGCATTAGATGTGACGACTTGGGGAAAACATTTATTCAAGGAAATCGGAATATGCCGTGTCCGGCTATAGTTTACCCTTCGTACTGGGAAGTCGTTTCGAAATTCTCGGATCTCGTTGGCATGCTGCATCCACTGCCTTGGCAAATGCTTTGTAAATCACCTCGACGACATGATGGGGTTCTTCGCCGTATAAAAGCTCTAGATGGAGATTGCACCGCGCCTCATTGGCGAATCCTTGAAAAAACTCCCTCGCAAGCCCAAATCGAAAGCTCGAGGACATATCCTGCTGCTTTTCTGCCTTGGTAATCTTGAAACCGAGACTCCCCATCCCTCTCCAAACAAGATAGGGACGACCGCTAAAATCCACCACGCAGCGAGCCAAACATTCGTCCATTGGCACATAGGCTTCGGCCGTGAAAGGATTCTGAGGGTCAAAGCCGTTTCCGTAACGCCGAATCCCCTTCTTATCGCCCAGCGCCTTGACGAACGCTTGGCCAAGGGCAATCCCGCAGTCCTCGACGGTGTGGTGTCCGTCCACATCGACATCTCCGCGACACTTGAGCTTCAGATCGATCACAGCGTGTTTCGCAAACAAACACAACATGTGATCGAAAAACGGAATTCCCGTCTCAATCTCGTAGTCGCCCTTCCCGTCGATGTTCAGGGTCAGGTTGATCTTTGTTTCACCGGTATGCCGCCGGATAGTCGCCCGTCGTTGCTTCATTTGCGCGCATTAAACACGCTCCGAACCAAAAGGAAACGCGAAAAGTCTTGCGACTCAGGGTCTCTATTCTGCCTTGATTTGTGCTGAGGTGCTCAGTATCCCTCAGATCAAACGGCCACACTCAGCATCAACCAACATGCCATCGCTCCCCCCTTTCCATCTCGCGTTTCCCGTTCATTCTATCGCTGCAGCCCGAGAATTCTACGGCCAGCTTCTGGGCTGCCCGGAAGGTCGTAGCGATGAACATTGGGTCGATTTCAATCTCTTTGGCCACCAGATCGTCGCTCATCTCAGCAATAAAGCCGAACCGCTAAATGACGATCGGTCGGAAAATCCCGTGGACGGCCACCAAGTTCCCGTGCCTCATTTCGGCGTCGTGCTGCCCTGGGAAGATTGGCATGCGATGGCTGAACGGCTGAAGGCCGCCAAGGTTCGATTCATCATTGAGCCCTACATCCGATTTGCTGGAATGCCTGGCGAACAAGCAACGCTCTTCTTCCAAGATCCCTCGGGCAACGCCTTGGAATTCAAAGCGTTCAAAGACCCGGATCAGCTCTTTGCTCAAACCCTCGAAAGCTGATCCGGCGCGCTTTCAGCGAAAAAAACTGGCCATTTCCGTCGAAATTCGCCTGTTTTGAACCCTCCCTGGCTTGACTCGATGCCGAAGGGAACTAAGATTCGCGCTTCGTTTTCGACTGAAAACTGAATCATGAGCACAATATACCAAGTCAACGCGCGGGAAATTATCGATTCCCGAGGAAATCCAACGGTAGAAGCAGACGTCTTGCTCGATAGCGGTGCTATCGGTCGCGCAGCCGTCCCATCTGGTGCCAGCACTGGTGAAAACGAAGCCATCGAGCTCCGTGACGGCGCGAAGAAGCGCTACCTCGGCAAGGGGGTTACGAAGGCAGTCAAAAACATCCAAACCAAAATTGCTCCGGCTCTTCAAGGTTTGGATGCCCTCAACCAAACCGAGGTCGACCGTACGATGCTTGAGCTCGACGGCACCCCGAACAAGCAGAAGTTGGGTGCTAATGCGATTCTTGCCGTTTCCATGGCCACCGCGAAGGCCAGTGCCGAACTCCTAGGCCAACCCCTCTTCAAGTACCTTGGCGGTCCTAACGCGAAAGTCCTTCCCGTCCCAATGGCAAACGTCATCAATGGTGGCGCCCACTCAGATGCCCCGATTGACTTCCAAGAATTCATGATCATGCCGAAAGGCTTTGATACATTCTCTGAGGGCCTCCGTGCGATCACTGAAATTTTCCATGCCCTGAAAGCTGTCCTCAAGGGCAAAGGGCTCTCGACCGCAGTCGGCGACGAGGGTGGGTTCGCGCCTAATCTTGACTCAACAGAACAAGCCATCGAGGCGATTCTGGCCGCGACCAAGAAAGCAGGCTACAAAGCCGGCAAACAGATCTTCCTCGCCCTCGACGTTGCGTCTTCTGAGTTTTACGACTCCAAGAGCAAGAAATATATCTTCAAGAAGAGCAGCGGAAAGAAAGTCTCCGGCGCTCAACTCGTCGATTTCTACGACAAACTCACGAACGAATATCCCATCATCAGCATTGAAGACGGCTGTGATGAGAACGATTGGAAGACGTGGAAACTTCTGACCGACAAACTCGGGGATCGAGTGCAACTGGTCGGCGATGACCTCTTTGTCACCAACGTCAAGTTCCTCCAACGTGGAATCAACGAAGGCGTCAGCAATTCCATCCTGGTAAAAGTGAACCAGATCGGATCACTCACCGAGACATTCGACGCCATCGAACTCGCTCAATCCAACGCCTACACCTCTGTCATCAGTCATCGATCTGGCGAAACCGAAGATGCCACGATTGCAGACATCGCTGTGGCTACAAATGCCGGTCAAATCAAAACCGGATCTCTGAGCCGCACGGACCGCGTCGCAAAATACAACCAGCTCCTCCGAATCGAGGAAGCTCTGGGACGCGATGCCATCTATGGTGGCAAGATGAAGGTCTAAGGGATCTAAGCTTCAATACTCACGAGGCGGCCTCAAATAGGGTCGCCTCTTTTTTTGTACTGCCCCCTGCCTTACCCTTTCACTCGCAAACTTGGGTCACTTTGTTCTGAAGGCCTCACTTTGCACGATCGCCACGATCAAATCCTGAAAACCTTTTTCTGAATCAGCGAAATCGCGCGCAAGTTGCTTAGTGACTCGCCGGTCCCCAAAGCCCAAAGACCTGCCTGTTGAATAAACCAAGAGTTTCTCAGCCAAACAGTGCACGAACAACTCCATCCGCTCGAGAAGATAGCGCTTTAGATCCGTGACATCATTCATCACATAGCCGTCGGGCATCATCCCCTTCGGATCAACAGGCACTCCGGTTTTTGTGCCCTTACCGATATTCTTGTAGAACTCCTCTTTCAAGGGATCGTTTTTAGCTTCGGTATAAATTGGATAGTAATCTCGCCAGCGCCCCACTGGATCGAAACTTTCCAAGACCATCCCCAACGGATCAATCAAGTCATGGCATCGAGCACAGCTCTGATCCGCCCGATGAGCATCTAGGAGCTCTCGAATCGTCGTCTTTCCAGCTGTATCTGGAGCGATCGCAGGAACGTTATCTGGAGGCGCAGGTGGTGGCATTCCCAGGACATTTTCCAGGAGCCAGACGCCACGAAGAATCGGTTGCGTATCGACGCCATTGGCAGTCGCCATCATGACCGAAGCTAAACCAAGGATTCCTCCCCCCATCGGACTCCCCTTCTCTAAGACGACCCGCCTCATTTGCCCCCCCTCAATGTCATCGCCATAGATCTTGTTGAGCCCTTGATTCCGATAACTAAAACCAGGTTCAATGAAGGCTTCTAAGGGAAGGTTCTCGTTGAGGATCTCCTGAAAAAACAAACGAGTTTCTTCAATCATGATCTCTCGATCATGATCAAAAAAGGGAAGCAAACGGGGATCTGGCATGATGTCTTTGAGCACTCGAGTCCCCAACCATTGCCCCGTGAAATGTTCTACAAAGGCTTCGCTCTGTTCGGCCTCTAGGAGTCGACGGGTTTCACTCTCGAGAACCTCTGGACGCGATAAGGTGCCCGCGTCGGCCAAGGACCGGAGTCTCTCGTCCGGAGGCGCCGACCAGAGAAAATAGCTAAGACGAGCCGCCAAGTCATGGTCGTCCAAGGGCCCGGGACGGATTGATCGATATAGGAACAAGGGCGACACCAGGGCGCGACGAACCACCCAATGGAGGGCATCCTCCACTCGGGCGGCATCCTGCGACTCAAGGATGTTCAAGGCAGCTTGCTTGTATTCCTGCAACAACACCTCATCTACCGGTCGACGAAACGCACGAGACAGAAAACGTCTCAAGAACCGATCCAGAAAGACATCGTTGGACTCGCCCGGTAGGCGCTCGCCAAGAAAGCGCTTCGTGCGAGCCTTCCTCATGCGGCTTTCATCGTCCTCGACCAATCGAATTGGCCCCTTGATCGACACATCGGCGATATCCAGGGCCGGACCGAATCGATGAAGCTCTTCCAAAACGTAGGTCTTGATCCAATTGTGAGGAGCATCTGACAAACCTCCGCCCCACACCTCAGGAAGAGCGTCTAATCGAGGGTCATCCAGATCGAGGGACTCGCTAGCCATAGCCTCCCGAGTCAGTTCATAGAGCTCTGATTGGGTTGCCCCTCTTGGACCGCCCTTCACTTGCAGCATAGCCGCGTAATAGCGTCGATCCTTCAAGAGTCTATCGGCCAAGAAGCGCGTCGAAAACTCTCGCACGGGCGGATCAGAGTAGGCAGGACCATTCACCCAACGGATCCCGAACACTTCGTTTTTATAGAGTTCTATTCTCTGAGTGAAGGAGCTTCGACTCCCTTCCGCGATAGGGATCTCTACAACGGCGAGTTCCCGCAAGTTGTCAAAGAAATCGTAGAATTGCTCACCGTTCTTGCGAGCGTAGACGGCCAGCTGCATCGGTTCTGACCGTCGCGAATAGAACATCTGGTCGGTTTGATAGGGCCGGGCTTGGATTGTCAGCTCGTAAATCCCACTCTCCGGAGCTTCGAATCGCGCAGGCCACCCAGCAGCACTCGCCATATTTCTAGAGGAAGCGATTCGGTAGTGATTCCCTTCCAAGGCTGCTCCACCTCCTTTGTCTGTGGTCAGTCCAGCGGATCCAATCGCATATGTTTTGGGCACAGCCTTTCGGATTGGTCCAATCGGGGGAAGAATCTCATCCGCGATCGCCCCGGCAGTCGCAAGAAACTGCGCCATGAGCGGCGGAGACAAAATCAACCCCTCGCCAAGATTGTCAAAGCCCTCCAGCGAATCGTCTGCGGGAAAGGACTCCGGCACTTGATAGTCGCTGAGTTCGAAGATAGCTCGGACCGTATTCTCAAACTCCACGCGATTCAAACGACGAATCCGTGTTCCTCCTGGCGGAGCATGTTCAGCCAAACTGTCACCGATCCATTCCAAAGCGAGTGCCCTTTCATCGGCAGCCGGCTGGTCCGCTTTACGCGGGGGCATTTCGTGCCGTTCAAGGACTCGATGAATTCGGGTCCAAAGCTTGATGTCGCTCCCGCTCCCCCAATCAACTCGATGCAGCTCAAGATCCAACTCCCCTTCAGGATCCGAGCCGGAATGACAGTCCAAGCAGAAACGGTCGAACAGCCTGGCGACGGAATCATCGATCCCCTGCGCAGCCATCAAAGAAGCGCACGAAGTGGAAAAGAAAAGCAGCAGGCACAAAAGAGCCCTCGGTCCGCTTTTAACGAGTCCCAAGATGGCATTAACGATGGAGGGAATCATAACAAAACTTCGTTGAGGTTTCGTTCTGCTCCGGCGAAGGCACCAAGCTCAAGCCCGGCGCTTTGCATGAGAGTCAAATAGAGATCTCCAAGCCTTCGTGGATGAGCCGCTGTGCGGTCGATACGATGATGGGCACCATGACGGAATCCGCCCCCTAACAGGAGAGTCGGCAAGTTCGAATTGTCGTGCGTATTAGAATCCCCCATACCACTGCCAAAAACAATCGCCGTCGAGGCGAGCAAGCTTTCGCCCGTTGAATCCTGACAGGATTGCAATTGAGAGACAAAGCTCGCGAACCGTTTCACATGCTCTTTCCCCACCTGATTGTACTCAGCGACTTTCGCCGGGTCGTTCCCGTGGTGTGAAAGGCCGTGGTAGCCGGCGCTGAGCTTCCGACCGTTGATGGTGAAAACTTGGCTCCATCCTGGCACCAAAAACGTGAGCACTCGAGTGGAGTCCGTCTTGAGTGCCAAGGCCATTAGATCATACATGATGGACTCACATTCCAGTGCAAGATCAGGCGCCACGGGATCGAATTCCGGCAAGGTGTAGTCCACCTTCGGAGTCGGTCTATCCAACCACAGCCGCTGCTTCTGCAGCTTCTTTTCAACATCACGCACCGACGAAAAATACTCACCAAGTTTTTCGCGATCCGCGGCCGAAACCGTTTTCTCCAACGCTCTTGCCTCAGACATCACACCATCAAGCACACTGCGATTGGACGACAAGAGATAGCCCAACCGGGCCTTGTCTGAGTCGGATCGAAACAAGGTTTGATAGAGCACACTCGGTCGCCCGATCATCGGCAACGCAACCCCTTCTTTGGTAAAACTAAGTCGAGCCTCTCCTGGGGGCGTTCCGCAGGTCACCTGAAGCGAGGCAAAGCGGGTGTGATGTCCGATCTGGTTCGCAACTAACTGATCCATCGACACGGATCCTGTTGCCACCCCAGACATCCATGCCTTCCACCCCTCATGACCGTTTCGCCCACGATGATCCAGACCAGAGAAGATCGTCATCGACTCGCGATATTCCCCCAAAGCATCCAATACAAGAGGCATGTCATAGCCACGCCCCACATCAGCAGGGAAGAAGCTCTGCTGATGAAAACCTAAATAAGTACCGATGCATACCAGCCGCTTGAGCCGAGGTCCACCTGAGCCTAATCCCTCCGCGAAGCTCATTGAAGGACTCAAGGATTCCAACATCGGGAGAGCGAGACTGACTCCTGCTCCCTTCAGAAAGCTTCTACGATCACATGTATTCATGGGCTTAAGACTAAGTTCCTCTTCTACCTCGGCGACGGGCAAGAAACAAAGAAATACTTCTCTGCCAACCCGCCGACAGTCTGTTCCTCCTGATTCAATGAAACGAATGAAGGCAGTGAATCAGCAGGCGAGCAAAGCACAAGCCCCCAACGCCAGATCCTTCACTTGAGTGACGCTCAACGGCGAGTCACAATGGATTCGACACCTGTAGATACTGGCCTTGAATTCAATCAGCCTGCGTTTGACCAAAGCAACGAAATCGGACAGAATAGGCCCCATGCCAAACTGCCTCATACGTATTCTATTTGCAGTTCTGGTATTCGTGAACTCCTCCCCCGCAGCCGCGCACGACACGCACGTTGAGTCGAACCAATATCAGCCTCCGGACGAATCCCTAATCATCGGCGAGGGCGATTTCCGCTACCGGCTCATTCCAAACTGGGCTCAGCAAAACCGCTCGCAATATGCACTCGGAGAGGGCAAGGCAATGGTCGAGGATAGTGGCGGGAGAATCTACTACCTTACCGATTCCGCGGAGCATTGTGTCATTGTAATGAATGCTGACGGTACCGTGATCGACGCCTGGGGCGATTTCGCCTCAAGTGCGCACGGGCTCAACATCACCAGAGAGGGAGAGCAAGAGGTTCTCTACATCTCCGAAAACCGGGCCAACGGCAAGGTGTTTAAAACCACCTTAGCAGGGAAAATCCTACTAACCGTTTCCTGTCCCATCGAATCAGGACTCTACCCTGATGCCGGGAGGTTCCGTCCAGCTGAAGTCGTCCCCCTCCCCGACGGAGGCTTCTTCGTGCTCGATGGCTACGGCAGCGACTACATTCTTCGATTCGATTCTGCCGGAAAATATCTCTCTGCTTTCGGGGGCGATCTCGGACAGGGAGAAGCACAGATCAAACATTGGGGCCCCCACGGTGCAAACCTCGACCTGAGAGATCCCGAGAACCCGCTTTTGGTGATTGGGCTGAGCGATCAGGAAACCATCAAGCGCTTCCACCTCGACGGTCGATACGTCGATACCATTGACCTTCCAGGAAGCAATCCTCGGGACATTTACTTCCACCGAGACCACATCTTCGTCCCACACCTTGGAGATCATTGGCCTAAAAAGCGTAATCATCCGGGCTACATCTCTGTTCTCGACAATCAATTCAAGGTAGTCGCCAACCTGGGAGCGGCCCCCGCCGTCTACCGTGATGGACAACTCAAACGAATGACCCACAACCAACATCTCTTCCATCACCCACACGGACTGTTGTTAGCGAGGGACGGAAGCCTTTATGTTGCTCAAGATGCTTCAAATCGAACTTGGCCGCTCAAGTTTCTTCCGGTTGAGTAGCGAGCTCATCATGCAGATGCTCAGGCAAGTCTCGGATTACTCCGCGCTCTTCCTCACATGGCTCAGCTTGGGCTTGGGCTGTGAGCCGTCATTGGGAGCAGCAAGCACGCTGACAAGCCTTTGCCGTGAGACGATCGAAAACTATTCAGACATTGCCTTCGCATCCTACTCGCGGGCCACAGAGAGCGCGCGAAATCTTCAGGGGGCTCTCGAGCAATTCACAGCAAACCCGACGCGTGAAAACCTTTCCAAAGCAAAGAATGCATGGCGAGACTCTCGTCCTTCCTATCTCCGAACCGAGGCCTTCCGATTTTATGCGGGACCGATCGATGATGAGAACGGCCTCGAACCCCTCATCAACGGTTGGCCGATCGATGAGTTCTACATTGACTATGTTGAAGGAGCTCCCGAGTCCGGAATCATTCACGATGAGAAGACCTATCCGGTGATCACGCCCGAATTGCTCGAACGCCAGAATGAACGCGCCGGCGAAACCGCGATTACCTGCGGCTTCCATGCCATTGAGTTTCTCCTCTGGGGACAAGACCTCTCTGCAACCGGCCCGGGCAATCGTCCGCTCTCAGATTTCACTCAGTCTCCCCAAGCCGAACGCCGCAAAGCCTATCTGTTGGCCTGCGGCGAGCTTCTCGTCAAACATCTAGAGCAGGTCGCCAGAGCTTGGAATCCCAGGAACGCAGGAAACTATCGAGCAAGCTTCCAGACTCAAGACCCACTCCGTTCATTCTGGTTCTCGCTCTACGGGCTTCAGACCTTTGCGGGTAAGGAGCTAGCTGGCGAACGACTCCTCGTGGCTTGGGACACCCGCGCTCAGGAGGATGAGCATAGCTGTTTCAGCGACAACACTCTCGCCGACCTTCACTCCGATCTTCAAGGCATCTACAATCTCTATCATGGCGTCTTCCCGGGCAAGACAAACGCCACGCTGACGGGGCCCGGAATGAAGACGGTCTTTGATCAAATCTCTGCAAAGGATTCAGCTCAGCTTGGAGATTTGATAAAGGAATCGATCCGCCTTGCTAAAGCCATTCCAGAGCCCTTCGATCAGGCCATCCTTGGCAATGATAGCTCACCGGGCCGATCTGCCATTCTCGCCTGCGTGGAGTCCCTTGAAGACATGGCCCTCGTTTTGAGCAAGCTGGAGCAACAACTCCTTGTCAAAATGCGGCAACGATCAACGGAATGAGAGACCACCTGATTCTGACTCTCCTCGCCCTCTTATTCTCGCAGGAACCACTCTGCTACGGGCAAGAATTACCATCGCATCGGCTCAGCGGAGGAGAAACAACTGTGTTTCAGAGCGGTCAAAACGCCTTCTCACTGCCCCTTGCAAACATCAGTCGAGCTCATCGCCGCGAACACGTCGTCGGGAACTCCTTCTTCAACAAGAACTGGATCGCAGCTCCCGGGTCACCCTCGGCCCGAGACGGGCTTGGCCCCCTGTTCAACGCGCGTTCCTGTTCCGCCTGCCACCTCAGAGACGGTCGGGGGCAACCTTTCCGTGTCGACGGAACGCCCCTCGCTCTCATTTTTCGACTCAGCATTCCCGGTCAGACGCCACACGGTGGTCCCATTCCTGTTCCCAACCTTGGCCTCCAACTTGCCACGCAAGCCCTTCCCAGCATTCAGCCGGAAGGCACGGTATTGAGAGAGTTGAGGACGATCAGTGGTGAGTTTGATGATGGGAATTCGTATCAACTCCATAAAAGCGTTTTTCAAATCCAGCTCACAAGAAGTGATCAGGCCCTTCCCCAAAACCTACTTGTCGGCCCGCGCCTGGCCCCTCCAGTCTTCGGACTCGGCCTCCTTGAGGCGATTCCGGCGGAAAGCATTCAAAAAAATGCCGACCCACAGGACCAAGACCACGACGGAATCAGCGGCCGTTACAATTGGGTTTGGAACTCAGAATCGCATCAACACGAGCTCGGACGATTTGGATGGAAGGCGAATCAAGCGAGCCTTCGAACACAGATCGCGGCTGCGTTCGTAAATGACATTGGCATCACATCGACCGTTCACCCCATTGAGGCACTGACTGCCGACCAAAAGACCGCCTACTCGTCACTCGCACATGGCGGCAGGCCGGAACTGGATGACCGCATCCTGGACCGTGTAGTGAGCTATCAAGCAACCCTTGCCCCACCGGCGCGAAGGGATCTCGATGACCCAGATGTCCAACAGGGTTGGAGACACTTCCAAAACTTCAATTGTCAGGCCTGCCACCATCCGACATTCGAGACCGGCCGACACCCTGAGTTTGAAGAGCTTTCGTTCCAGACCATTCATCCGTTCTCAGACCTCCTTCTGCATGACATGGGCCCAGGCCTCGCCGACGCTCGCCCGGACTTCCAGGCAACGGGTTCTGAATGGAGAACTCCTCCCTTGTGGGGCCTCGGTTTGACTCGAGCCGTGAATGGCAATGAGTTCTATCTACACGATGGACGGGCTCGTTCGCTTGAAGAAGCAATCCTCTGGCATGGAGGTGAGGCAGAGGCCAGTCGAGTCGCATTCCAGAGCGCATCCCACAAAACCCGAGCCCAGCTGCTCAGCTTCCTCAATTCACTTTAAAGCGAAGCCGGGTTTCAGGCCCAAGACTGGCACCCCCTATGCTTCTCTCATACCGAGTCTAGAGCGTACACGGTTTGAGCTCTCCTCAAGTGCAACGGTTCGAGCGCCGATAAGCCGAACATGAGCAACTCAACTCAAAACAAGGGTTGAGAGAAGGAGCCAGATTCGAAATTTTGAAGATCGATCAAGTTTCCGCAAAAAGCCGAGCGCAAGATTTCGAAAGTGATGTATATTGACCACAGTCGTAAGGACTTAGACTGAATCCAAGTCAGGGAGCAGGACACCAGGAGGATACTAAAGCGTATGAAACAAATCATTGCGACCCCACAGCCAATCCCATCTCTCGATCGCTCCATGATCGATGAAAACACACGGAAGGGCTGGGAATACTACGCTGAGCACCGAGAAAGACGCCCAGAGCAGGCCAATCGGGGAGGCGATCAAAGAGCCAAGGCACCTCGCCGCAACAGTCGAGTTACGAGACCTTAGGTCTTTTGGCGCGGCACGATCCGCACTATTGCTTTCCGGAACCAAGGCGGTCGTTTTCTATCGATTCGCCCCCGGAACCACTCAACGTGCCCTTCCACACAAAAATCATCCTTTGTACTGATACGTCCATTCACACCTTCGTCTAGCCTTTCCTCATAACGATTTGAGGAAAGACAAAGACATGCTCACGCAGAATGGCCTCCAGTTGAAATTCGCTCGTCCCGCCAAGAAACTCGCAGATTGGCTAAAAAGTGACCTGCCCCAGCGCTACGAATTAGCGCTTATCATTGCGTTGGGTGTCGCTTGCCGACTTTTCCTGTCATCCATCTAGGTTCGCGGGGCAGCCTCCGCCCGCTCTTCCGTCGTCACAAGCCCCATTTTGCCGCTCAAGCCCGTTCTGCACCTCGGACTCGGCGCATTCCGGATCGGGGCCCTCCGCCCGTTCATTTTCTGTTGTTCTTAGAACGGTCCCTCCTGTATCACTTCCTGAGTCGTTAGTGTGCCTTTCGTCAGAGGTGTTCGCATCGAAATCAAGATTTGGGGAGTGAAATGGAATCAGTGAGACCCTACTCGAACCGCTTCAATTACTGCAATCAAGTCACCATTCTCGGCATTCTGTTCTTGGCCCTCTCGATAAAAGCAGCGGGCCAAGAGGCAGCCTTCGAAACGGCCAATGGAGTCACCTTTTCGATTCCTGTCGAGGCCCGTCAAGTTTACCAAGCCGAACATTCAACTGACCTTGAGACCTGGTCGCCACTCGGGGATCCTTTTCTCCCTTCTGTGCGCACGCCCTGGCAGTTTCCGAACACCGAAACCGGTTTTGTCCGATTGCAGCCACAGTATCACCTCGACGACATCGAACTCCGTGTCGTGATCGTCGGCGACTCGACAGTCGCAGACCTTTCCGGCCTGTCGATCCAGCTACACGGCTGGGGACAGGTTTTAGGCGACTTTTTCCAGCCCGGAGTCCTCCTCAGCAATCAAGCGGGAACCAGTGTGGGCACGGTGAGATTCCTCGAAAGCAATCTCATCAGTCGAGTGGAACGAGTAAGACCCCACGTGGTCCTCATGCAATTCGGGCACATCGACGATGATCAAAACATCCCTGAAGCGACCTACGAAGAAAACCTCAGAGTCATTATCGAGCAAGTGCGTTCCACAGGAGCCATCCCGGTCCTCGTCACCCCGGTGGCCCGACGCCTCTTCAATTTCACTGGTAACCTGAACAATGTCCTTGCTGATCGGCGCGCCAGCGTGCTTGAAATCGCAGCAGAACAACGAGTCGCAACCATTGACCTGAACCAACGGAGCGCGGCTCTATTCCAAGAGTACGGTCACGACGCGACAACCTTTGTGACCGTCTGCGGTTCCCAGTGCGAGGATCAATCCCACTTCTCCAGCACAGGCAGCTATGTCATTGCAGCGATGGCCGCTGAAGGTTTCCCTCCCTTGTTACAGGAGTTCCGAGTTCCTCTATCGGATCTTCATGATTCAATAGCAGCCTCGTTTGAGGTCGACCGCAAATTCGAGAGCTTGAGCACCCCATTCGTCGAATTGACAGGCTTCGAAGATCACGAGATCTGGGATTGGGTCTTCTGGGATGCTCCGCCCCTCCTCCCCTGAGCCGGCGATCCGATGAAAAAAGAGAAGCGAGTCACAAACCACCATATGATTACGTCATCGCTCAGTTGCCTCCTTTTCGCATGCTTGCCACGGCATCGGGGGACACTCAAATTCTGTGCCTTCGGATTCTTTCTCTGGGCACTCCTCCTAAGCGAGGATCTCTACGCACAAGGTTCGGACTGGGGCATCGTCAACAAATCAGCCTGGGCTGGAAAGAGTGCCGGGACAACGACGATAAAATATCAAAAACACTACTACACTGCAGCCGGGGAATGGAACGGGAACCCACTCGGCCTGTGGTCAGATGGCACATCACTCTGGATTGCCGAATGGCGCCTTTCCAAACTCTTTGCCTACGATCTCCATTCATTCAAACGAGATTCAGAAAACGATTTCGACGATTTTCACGTCACCGGCAATCGAAGTGCTCGAGGCCTGTGGTCAAACGGAGAGGTGATGTGGGTCTCGGATGATTTCTGGGATATTCTCTTCGCCTATGATCTCGTGTCACGCGAACGCCTTCTAGGAATGGATGTTAACACCCTGATTGAGGCCGGCAATGAGAGTCCAGGCGGGTTATGGTCGGACGGTGAAATCATGTGGGTGACAGACGACGGGGACGACAAGATTTACGCCTACAAATTCGGCTCGTGGGAGCATCTCCCTGAACGAGATATCAACACGCTGAAAGAATCGGGCAACACACGATTGGCCGACCTTTGGTCTGACGGCCAAACAATTTGGGTCGCTGAAATTGGTTCATGGACCTCTTGGGGTGGTTGGACAGATGGTAAAATATTCGCTTACGATCTGGCCACAGGCGCGCGGATTCCATCACGAGACATCGACAATGAAACCCTCGTCACGGCAGGGGTCGAGTCCCCGAACGGAATCTGGAGCGACGGGAACAGCATATGGATTTCTGATCGTCCCGACCACAAGGTTTACGTCTTCGATCTGAACCCCCGACTCTTGGAAGCCACCCCTCCTCCGACTCCGGCTCGAGACTCAACGCGAGATTTCACAAAGCTCGGGGGGAAAGGCAATGTGAGGCCTACCCAACTCTGGTCGAACGGTTCTACGCTCTGGGTCGCAGACAACCAAAACCCTCTAGTTTTTGCCTACGATCTAGCAACAAGAGAACGAACCCCAGACCAAGATCTCTCGGTCACACTTAACACCGGCAACCGGATCCTCAACCCCGCTGGAATTTGGGGCAACGAGAACACGATCTGGGTTGTCGATTGGCACACAGTGCGCGTCGTGGCATTCGATCTACAGACCCAGGAACGCCGAGAAAATCTGGACCTAGTCAACCTTGCGGACTCAGGCAACCACCACCCTTCAGGCATGTGGTCTGACAATGACACCCTTTGGGTTTCAGACACACAAGATGCCAGAATCTATGCCTACTCCCTCAATGGCGGAAACAGACGGCCCAACTCAGACATTACCGGTCTCGAAGCCCACGGAAACAAACAACCACGCGGATTGTGGTCCGACGGCACGACCATGTGGGTAGGCGATTGGGAGCAAGAGAAGGTATATGCCTACGACCTCAAGACGGGACAACGCAGGCCGAACAAGGATATTGAAGACCTGTTTGCCGCAGGAAACTTGAGCCCCTCAGGTCTTTGGTCGGATGGGGGGACACTTTGGGTAGCCGATCTCGCTGATAGCTCCATCTACGCATATCCCATCAATACCGAAGAACCCTCGAATCCTAGCCCCACTCCAGCTCCAAGACTGATCCTAATTCAAGATCCCAGCTCGCCATCCCGATGGGCCATCGAGTTTACTGGCGTTCTGAAGAGTGCCCCAAGTGTCGAGGGGCCTTTCGAAGCCATAGTCGGAGCACGATCACCTTATCTGATCGATCCCACTCAAGAGGCGCAGATCTTTATTGCGAGCCCCGAGTAGGCATTCAGCTTTTTAGATGCCGACTTTGCCTGGCTCTCGTCGAAATCACTCTAGCTGTCCTAGCGCCAAAGTGATTCAAGCAGGCGAATCTCACCTTGAGTGGCGTCCAATTCAACGTGGTAGCCCAAGGGCACAATCGAGTTAAAGTGATGGTGCCCCGAGGGAAAGTTCGTCAGAACGGGCACTCCAAGCTCTTCGAAGTAGTGCCTCAGGACTCGATCCACATCCCAAGTTGCCCCTTCCTTTGTTGGCTCACAATCCGTGAACTGGCCCAGAACGACGCCTGCAAGCTGGTCGAATTGGCCAGCCAATTGCATCTGACTGAGCATCCGGTCAATTCGATAGGGACGTTCCCCCACATCCTCCAGGAACAGGATCCGATTCCGCGTTCGCAACTCATAGTCGGTTCCAACAAGAGCCGATACCAAGGAAAGATTGCCCCCGACCAATCGCCCCCGAGAAACTCCGGAGACCATTGGAGCCGGAACCGGGCACGCTTCGCTGTCTTCTGCGACTGGATCACTACGGACCGTCAAGGAACGCCCTTCGCTCTCCAGCATGCTCCAAAACCATGATCGAGTGGAGGCCTTATGCCCTTCACCTTGCCCGAACCCATCCATCATGTTCGGGCTATGGAAACTCGCCCAACCACACTCGCTCAACAGCGCAAGGTGGATCGCAGTAATGTCGCTAAACCCAGTGACTAGCCTCGGTTCTGACAGACGGTCAAAATCAACGTGTGGCAACATTCTCATGGCTCCATACCCCCCAGCAGCAGCAAAGACCGCATCAACCTCAGGATCTGTCATGACGGCAACGAATTGAGCCGCTCGACCCTCGTCGCTCCCTGCAACGTAGCCATCGGATTCAAACAAGCCCTTTGGGATTTTCGTTCGATAGCCACGCGCTTCCAAGATTTCGATCGCCCGTTCCATCTTCTCGCGTTCGATTGGACTGGAGGGAGACACGAAGCCAATCGTCGCCCCGGGAACGAGCCCCTCAGGCTTCTTAATTCGATCGTTACGAAGCGCACCCCACGATCCGGTCGCACACCCCCCCACGATACAGGCCGCGACGATCATGCCGACCCACGAACGAATTCTTACTCTTTCAGTCATCTCCATCACTTCTACATGACCCGGGGCACCGTTTTCTTTCTCTTGATTGTTCCTGAAAATCGCATTCTAGTGCCCTCATGAGAACATCCTTGTCCACCGTCCAAACCCTCGCACTGACCTTCGCAATGATTGTTCCGGGCATTCTCAACGCTGCCACCCCGAACAAAGCCCTACAAAACGCCATCGGCGATCAGAATATCGCCTCATTTTGGACGTATGACAACCTAGAGCTTGCCAAGAATCGAGCTCGCGAAACGCAAAAGCCGCTGCTCGTCACGATTCGTTGTGTTCCCTGTCATGCCTGCCGAGGAATGGACCAACAAATCATCAACCCTTCTGATCCCAAACTACTCGCCCTCATGAACCAATTTGTCTGCGTACGAATTGTTCAAGCTTGGGGCCTTGATCTATCGCTATTCCAATATGATATGAATCAGTCATGGGCCGCGTTCATGATCAATGATGAAGGAACGATCTACGGACGTTATGGGACACGAGCAGCGCAACGAAACGACAAAGCAATCACTGTCGAAGGCTTCTCCAAGGCGCTTGATGGCGCGATCGATCTTCACCGACAGTACCTCGTATCACCAGAATCCACCAAGCAACTTCTGGCTGGAAAAACCGGTCCTCAGCAGCGCTGGCAGAAGCCAGAAGAAATCCCAGTCATTCAAAACACGACCCGCTGGGGAAAGCCGCTTGGCAAAATGACGGGCAACCAGCAAGCTGAGTGCCTCCACTGCCACTTCGTACCCGCCGCAGATATGATGTCGATGCTTGATGCAGGCGCCCGGATTCCAGACCAAACCCTTTGGGCCTATCCATTGCCCGAGACGGTGGGTTGGACCTTCGATCCGCTATCCAAAGCAACGCTCTCTTCAATCCGACCGCATTCCCAAGCGGATCGAGCAGGCTTTCAGAGTGGTGACGCGATTCAAAGTTTGAACGGGCAACCCATTCTCTCAATTGCAGACATCCAGTGGGTCCTCCATCAGGCGCAAGAAACGGACTCGATCAACGCCATTGTCAAACGGGACCAGTCCACAGAAGAATTGACGATCAATCTTCAACCAGGCTGGCGGAGACGGGACGAGTTTGTTTCCCGCGTTTCCAGTTGGGATTTTTTCAAAGTGAAGCTTTTCGGAGTGACTGAGATGACTCGCTTGTCTGACGACGAACGCAAGGAATTCGATCTCGAGCCACAACAAACCGCTCTCAGAGTCATCAAACTCGCTCCCAATTGGGGGGGGATGAATCGCGACGTTCGAAAAGCAGGTTTGAAGGAGGGCGACATTATTGTCGGGGTAGACGACACCCAGATGATTCGCGACCACAGTGAACTCCTTGCCTATCTCGTTCAGCACAAAAAGTCTGGCCAGCAGCTGAAGCTTGAGGTCATCCGCTCAGAACAAAGAGTCCGCCTCAACATCCCTCTTGAATGGAGCGATCGCTTACGAGCCCTCCGAAAACCTTGATCAGCAGGGCAATGGCTACGGACTCTGCTCAGCGCCCGTTTGATCTAATCCAATCAGGCGAACATGAGGTCGTGAGTTCGAGGAGTCTGAGACAAAATGAAACAAGGGCTCAATCTCGGGCACGACCGGTGCCGCTAGATTGAGCCCCTGCCCTCTTATTGAACGACGGCCCGCCTCGTCAGCCAAGCATTCCTGCTTCCTCACAGAGGACGAGGAACCTCCTTCTGGGCCCCTCGTCCTGGCGAAATATCGTCCTATTCCACGACTCGGAAGAAGAGGCTATCCGCGGAGGCGTCGATTGCCTGCGTGAATGGCGAGGCCGCCCCTTCGACCGCAGTCCAGGGCCCAGCAACGCTAGGCGCGGACTCCAGGGTCCCCGTGTAGGTCAGCTCAAGATTCCCACCCTCGACGGCGAGCGAGAGGCTCAGCTCCACAGCAGTTTGCTCCGGAAGCTGGTAGACTTTCACGTTATCGAACAGCCCAAAGCTCAAATCAAGGTTGTCGGAAACCGACGAAAACCAATCACTATACCCAAGGAAAATGTTCCCCTCCGCAGAGAAAGGGCCATCAGACTGGCTAGCAACCACAATATCCTCACCTTTCATGCTCCACGTGACGGTATCCCCAACCTTGGCCAACTGAACGGGAACCCATTCAAAGGCCACCTGGCCACCGACGGTCTCTCCCGTCTGTTGATCAAAGTCCGCTTGCTGCGCTTCGGGAGCCGACTTCCCGGCAGGAAAGATCCCACTGTGATAGTCACTGCCATTGTCCTGGCTTCCGGCAACGTAGACACCGGAATCTTCGGTGAAGAACACATTGTTCAGGAAGAAGCGAAAGTCCCTCGACGAGCCGCCGTCGCCGGTCACCAAGAACCAGGCCCCATCGGAAGCATCGTCTCCGGTTTGAATATGATCGCCACTCGTACCAATTCCAGCAGCAGCAAACTCGGTAGAGCCACCTCCACCACCCGGAATGGGACCATTGAAGTTCAACCAGAGATCAAACGTGAGCACATAGTCTCCGGAGAAACTTTGTCCCACTGGCGATGCCGTAATGTGATCCGCAACGCCCACACTTTCGTTGGCCGTAAACTTGAGACCTCGGGTGCTTTCACCCTCCGTTCCAGGTGCTGGTGGAATCCCATCGATCGCGTAGTCATAGCCGAAGACAACAGTTGAATCGTCTGAACTCTGGTTCACCATCCACTCGTCGGAAACATCGGATTCGAAGCCTTCTGCAAAGATCACTTCCGCCCCCTCGAGGATATCAGGCGTGGGAATTCCGGCATCCCCATTGTCAAGAAGCGGCCGCGAAGCATATTTGCCAGATGCGGTCTCATAGGTCATCGAGGGTTCGATCACAACTTCAATCACCTCATCCAGCTCCTCCTCAGCATCATCTATGAGTGCAAGCTCAAGCGTGGTTTCTGACTCACCAGCAGCAAACGTGATTTCTGCCACCTCGGGCAGCTCGAAGTCCTCTCCCGGAGTCGCTGAACCACCGACTCGATAGGCGACCGTCAACTCGCTCGATGTTGAACCACTGCGCGCGAAGTTGAAGATTGCCGCCGACTCACCTTCGCTAACAGGCTCAGCAGAAAACACGTCAATTCCAGATTCCTCGTCGAACTCGGTGGTTCCTTCCACGGTCACGCTCACGATCGGAAGGACATCGTCGGCAGAAAGCTGAACGACTCTCAGGTTATCGATGATCGCATAGTTTTCAGCGCCTGGATCGGCTATCGAGGCAAAAGGATCGGCATAACCAACCATCACTCGATTGCCATCGGCCAGGGCCTGGTCAGCACCAAGTTGAGCGACAACTTGTCCATTCAAGATCCAGCTCACCGTTTCACCCACCTTCCGAACCTCAGCGCGCACCCAACCTTTTCCTGCTCCCCCCTTGGTTTCATGAGGAGGAAACGGAAAGACTCGTTCCATCGGACCGCCGACAAATGTGTTGTATTCACCAATCCCATCTCCATCCATATCCGTGAACCCAACTCGTTCACTCTGCTCGTCAAAAAAAGTCGGCGAAGAAAAGCCATCACCCGCATAGGCCCGAAAATCACGAGAAGCTCCCCCCTCACCGGAAACCGCGAAGAAGGTTCCGTCGCCGTCGATAGCGGCATTTCCATCCAGGAAGGCGACTAGCTCACCCGAATGCCCGACACCCATCGTCACATACTCAGTCGAGCCAGAACCCCCAAATGCAGCTCCGTTGTAGCTCATGAACATCTCGAATTGCAGTGCGTAGTCACCGCTCGCTTCGAGATCGCGTGGAAACAAGCTGACCGATGCCTCAGACCCCTCTGCATCGCTATTCACAGCTAGCTTCAGGCCGATCGTGGAATCCCCTTCCGCAAACGGGTTTTTCGGAACGGTTACAGTCTCGGTGTTTGCACCCCGGGTCAGTTGAAACGTGTCACTCGAGTAATCGTGAGCAAAAATTACTGTGGAATCGGGAATGTCATTCAAGCTCTCATCAATCACGATCCAGTCAGCGGAAGTATCCTGATCGAAGGAATCTGAGAATATCACCTCAGCACCATGAGCCATGGAAAGGCCCACTGCACCAACACAAGTAGCAAGCAGTATCTTCTTCATCGTCATTCGTATTCAACTGGGTCCGTTGCAAACCCTGGCGAACAGCGTGCCTGAGATCATCGAAATCGCAAACCTCAAATCATTCATCTGAATCAGGATTCCTATGGGCAAATCCTGCAAAGGGGTAAGACAAAACGGCCTCCACTGATCGTCTTGACTAACTATTCTTCTCCCGCTGAAGGTTTCCCCCGACCAACGTTCTCAACTCTCAAGAACCCTATCGAGCTAGCACGGGGAGGCTTGACTTGGTAGGTCTGGGACGACGGGAATGTGTAGCGGACGTTCTCAATGGGTTCCCACTCGCTTAGGTCAGTTGAATACATGATTCGGTAGGCCCCGATGCCAGCCTTCAAGCGAATGACAAGATTACCAAGAGGACCCGGTTCAATGCTCAAGAATTCTGAGTGCCGAGGCTCGACGACCTCAGGGACATAGCGCCGAATCTTTGACGGACTGAATCCGAAGATCTCCTGCACAGCAAACCCTTCTGGCAACAACACATCAAGCAGCGGGTTTTCACTCAACCATAACTCGTCTAGATCGGCAGTCTGCTGTGGAATCACAACCTCGGTGAGTCCCATATCCCCCAGGTTCAACTGTTTCAGAGCAGGCAGTTTTGAGAGAAAATCAAAGTTCCGCACCTCAGTTGCCCAAAGACCCAATGCCGTCAGCGCCTCCATCGGGCGATCGAACTCTAGTTGATTCAAGGCTGCCCCGGTAAAGACCAAACGTTCGAGAGACGTTGCTCCCCCTTTTATTTCTACGCGCAATGATTGATTTCCACTCAGAGAGATCGAAGAAACTCTGATCGCATCAGAGGGCAACTCAATTACCGATAAATTGTTGAGGGAAAGATTCAGCTCCTGCAAGTTTCGCAACCCCATCGGCAAGACTAAGGAATTGAGTTCAAGTTTGGATAAGTTGAGAGTCGAAATCCTAGACAAATCTGACACAGAGATCGAATTTTCGCTCTTTCCAAGTGTCTGTGCAATGCGGCTTCGAATGATTGGATCTTCAATAACTGCTAGATCACGCTCTTCAGGTTTAAGGGGAACCGCACCTTCTTGAAGCCATACTTCTATCCCTCGCCTCGTCAGCACTACAAAATCAGGCCGCCCGTCGGCATTGATATCGTTCACCAACAAGTCTTTTGGGCTGTGCCCTCCAATCCTCTGTACAAACGTATAGTCACCCGTTGCCTGTCGGATACGCACCTCGACGGGAAGCTGGACCCCGGAGTCAAATGCAAAGCTTCCCTTACCAGCCAAACCGTTTCCGATAAAGTCAGACCGACCGTCGCCATTGACATCCTCCACCGCCAAAACAGAGGAAAACTGCCCCGTCCACTCGGGATTCATACTGCTGAGACCTCCGTTCCCATCACCAAGAAAGACAAAATTCGCTGAATTCTTAACGGGAACAAGAATATCCTGATGATCGTCACCATTGACATCGAAGAAGTGGCGAACTTCCCCAAAGAACGGCGTCAAGACGAGCCCCTCAGGCAACGTCGTTTTCGTTTCTGTTGATTCGAAATCCACTCCTCCTGAGTTCAACCATACCTGCCAATAGCTCTGATGTTCCCTTGGCATCACGATGTCAGCCAGTTCATCCCCATTCAAATCGCCAAGCCAGAAACGCGACCATTCGTTTGTGACATTCTTCGGAAACTGAAACGTGTTCAGGAAGCTGCCATCTCCATTACTTAGGAAGACTCCACCGTATACACTCACCGTACTACTCCAACGCTGCGGATCACTTCGATCCTCAATGATGGAACTAGCAAAGATAACCATATCACTCCTTCCGTCGCCATTGAGGTCGGAAACCTCAATCTGAGCAATGTCCAAGCCAATCTCGGGTTCTCCCAGCCAGAATCTGGCTGACTCAGAAAAGGCTCCTTTTCCATTATTTAGCCAAACGATGATCGCAGTAGGATTGCGTTTCGATATGCCTCGGTCAACGGGTCTCGGAGAGTCTTCGATTGCGACAAAGTCAAGATCGCCATCTCCATCCCAATCTCCTCCCGCCACTTCAAAAACCGGCTGTGTGGGCTTGAAAGAAACGCCCTGGGAAAACTCCCCATGGCCACGATTGTGCCAAGTATCGGCTCGCCCAAAAGAATAGGCGACAAGATCCATGAGACTATCACCATTAAGGTCTACCGCACTGATTCGATTGGCGTCATTCTGACTTCGTATAGGATCGCCTGATAGTTCCCAAACCGGCTTCTCAAACAGTTGTTCCTCCTGCCCCTCAAGTTTCCCAGCCACGAGAACGGCGAAAGCTACCAGAGATATCAGCCCTTCGAGGTTCAAATTCTGCTGAACAACCATCCGTAACATATAGGACACACTCGCCTTAAGAGCGACTAAAATTCCTGGCACGTCGATGTCGATACCGCGTTGGTCTGAGAGAGAGTCGTGTCAGTCGCCCATTCATGTGCTCGCTTCAGATCACTCCTGGTGGCCCTATGGCTCACGCTCCCCAGAAAGCCTCAAAAACTCATTGATGAACCTGACGGAATGATTCAAGAATTTAGATTTACGCCAAGAGTCCATTCATAGCATGCAAGCAAAGGAATACTTGAACCGACGCCACTTCCTGAAAACTTCCGCCACGGCGGCAATTGGCATGGGACTGGGACACTCATCACTTTCAGCCGCGACGCGACCGAGAAACCTCAGTGAGTTCCGCGGTGTCGAGTTGGCTATTGCGAGTATCTGCTGTGACGGATTCAGCAACCAAGGGCACCGCCCCACTTTTGACATCCTTCCCCAGACGCCATTCCGCAATGTCGAATTCAATCTTTGGTATCCAAACACCATCACTCCCTCATACATCGACAGCCTCAAGGAACGCTGCAATCAAACCAACCTGATTCCCGTTAGCCTTCAGGGCTCCAGCTTCGGAGGCGAAGGAAACGCAGGGATCATTAAGGATCTCAGCCACAAGCTTGCCCTCCTGGATCGGTGCCGGGAACTCGGCTGTCGGCGCTTGAAGTTTACTGGTGCCCGTCGAGGTACTCAGGGCGGCCTGGATAGCATCATTGCGGTCCTGAAAGAGCTAGCCCCCGTCGCCGAAGATCACGGCATGCTCATTCTCTTGGAAAACCACGTCAACAATGTTCTCGAACGAATCGAGGACTACGACACGATCTTCAACAAGATCGATTCACCAAACGTCGGACTGTGTCTCGATACCGGCCACTTTGAAGGCGTGAATGTCAGCCTCGAATCCGTAATCGAACGCTTTCACAACCGCACGCTTCATGTCGATCTCAAAGACTGCCGAGCCCGAGGCGCTGGACATGACACGGTCGTGTTCGGAGAAGGAGTCACCGATTTCAAATCCTTCCTCGACCAACTCATCAGCTATGACTACTCCGGCTACCTCGTAATCGAGCAGGCATGGAGAGAGCCCAAAGAACCATTACTGGAAAACCTGAAAGCTGCCCACCAACTCTTTCAGCCTTTCGAAACTGGTAGAGCTTGAGCGCCCCAATGAGAACCCTAGCCATCCTTCTCATAGTTGCCCTCTCGGCCGGTGTTGCATCCGCCGCTCAGACGCAACCACGAGTGTACGACCAGAGGCTCGAACTCACTTTGTTCGCTGAACAGCCTGACATCGTGACTCCGATCGGACTGGCGATCGCACCCGATGACCGCGTCTTCGTCATCGAATCTCATACCCATCTGGCCCCTAAAGATTACCCAGGTCCAAAAGGCGATCGCATTCGCATCTTCCACGATCAGAACAATGATGGGCAAGCCGATCAAAATGTGATCTTCGCGGAAGGACTCGAAGCTGCGATGAACCTAACGATTACGAGCGAAGGACGCATCTTTGTCGTCGGGGCCAAAACCGTGTGGGAGTTGATCGACCAGAACGGTGACAATCGATGCGATGAAGCCCGCGTCATCGTAAACGTCGAAACATCGAACACCTATCCTCACAGCTGCCTCCTCGGAATCACCCACCACCCCTCCGGCTGGCTCTACATCGGGCGTGGCAACAACGGAAGCGCAGCTTATACGATTTCGGGATCGGATGGCTCCTCTACTTCCGGCTACGGAGATGGCGGCAACGTAGTCCGCTGCCGATTCGACGGATCAAAGCTTAGCGAGTTCGCCACAGGATTCTGGAACTTGTTCGATCTTGAATTTGATCAGACCGGGCGGCTTCTTGGGGTGGACAATGACCCAGACGCGCGAGGGCCGAATCGCCTGGTGCATATCGTCGAAAACGGAGATTACGGCTACCAATCGATCTACGGGGGCGGAGGCAATCACCCCTACCAGAGTTGGAACGGTGAACTCCCAGGAACGCTTCCATTCATCTCCGGCACAGGGGAAGCTCCATCCGGTCTTCTCGACGCTCGGCGGGCCAACCTTCCTCCGGAATATGACGATTCTATCCTCGTCACGGTTTGGAACGAAAACACGATCGAACGACATCAAACTCGCCCCGCAGATTCGTCTCTGCAGGCAACGAGTTCCGTTCTGGTCTCGGGATCCCAAGATTTTCGTCCCGTAGCGATCGATGCGGACAGGCACGGAAACATCTTCATCTCGGACTGGGTCAAGGTCGATTATCCCAACCACGGAATGGGCAAGATTTGGAGACTAGCTTCCCGCAAAGGCGTTCGAGCCTCGCGACCAGCCCGTTACGACGATCTCAAGCAAGCCACAATCTCGCCTCGCCTCGAGGAACTCCGAGCCGGATCGCCTACGATTTCAGATCGACTTCTCACCGAAGCACTTCAATCGAAGGATCCCTTCAAACGGCATTCTGCTATACAGGGGTTGAGCAAAGGAACACGAACCCGACTCCGAGATAGGCTCACGCGGAACTCGGATGCGGCTGTCCGATTGGGTGCGCTCTTGGCGCAAAGAAAGAACAACCCGAAGACTCCGGGTCCAAGCCTCAAGGACGCTCTAGGAGATTCCAGCATCCAAGTCCGCCAAGCTGCCCTCGAATGGATTGGCGAGGAGCAGCTCGTTCAATACCGGCCTGAGATCAAGGGCGTCTTGAAGACCAAACCAACATCTCCCGCCCTTTTCGACACCTATCTTGCAACGATTGAAGTACTCAATGAGGATTACCTCACAAGCCTGCATAATCGAGTCCACCGGAAAGCCAATCAGATCCAACGACAGATTCCGGACGAGGAGATTCGAGCCGCGATTCTGGATCAGAATCTCACGGATGAAGTTCGCGCCATGGCTGTAACGCGCTACCGTCACCGACACCACGATGGGGCCCTGGACTTTCTCAGCAGTCTGATCGGAAATGAATCTCAGGAAGTGCAACAACAAGCCATACGCTCCCTATCAGACTTGAGCGGCGAAGGCCTCCAAGCAATGTTATTGGGAATCGCCAAGGACTCAAATCAGGCGATCCCACTTCGCCGAGAAGCCCTCGTGGCTTTAGAGAAATTCCCAATCGAAGATCTCCAACCTTTCATCGAACTCACACGAGCGTCCGAACTACCGATCGTGATCGCTGCAGTACGGTTCCTCGCTTTGCACGCGAACGACCCAAAGGTGAAGAGCGCTTTCAATCGATGCTATGTCATCCATCGAAACCGCCCGAGCAGCGAGATCCTGGTCGAACAACTTGAAGACCTTCTCTACAGCGAACCCGGCTGTTGCCAACCACGGGTGACCTATCGGCCCCAAATACTCGAAGAGTGGCAACACGCCCTGGCCCGTGGCGGAGACGCAGAAGCGGGAGAGACCGTCTTCTACTCTCTTAGAGCAGGATGCGCCCAATGCCACACGATTGACAATCGGGGTGGCAAGCTCGGCCCCGACCTCAGCAATGCGGGGCAATCCGTGAGCCGAGAGCAACTCGTCCATTCCATCCTCCGTCCCTCAGACCAGTTTCCCCCGCAGTATCAGGCCTGGGTTGTCGAAACGAGCGACGGCGAAGAACATCGAGGGCTCCAACTGGACCATAAAGCCAAGGGAGCAATCGAGCTCTTCACACTCCTTGGGCAGACCGAGCATTTTGAGGCTAACGAGATCGAACGATACTATGCTGCGCCAAATTCACTCATGCCAGACGGACTAGAAGCCGGTCTTTCCACCAGCGAGATGCGAGACTTGGTCGCCTTTCTCGAGTCAAGGAACTAGAACGACTCGGCCCTTGTTCGAAGATCACTGATTACTCGAACCATAATGGGCGGCAAAGCGATCGAGGATGTCTTCATAGATCAGGGCGAGTTGATCGAGATCTGCGATCGCAACATGCTCATCGATCTGATGGCACATTCTTGACAGTGTGCCTAGCTCGATCACTTCAGCCCCGCTTGGCGCGATGAATCGCGCGTCAGACGTTCCGCCGGTCGTGGAAAGTTCCGGTCGCAAGCCCGTCTTGCTGTAAACCGATTCCGATACAATCTGACTCAAGACTCCTTCTTCTGTTTTGAAGGGAAACGCATCGCAACTCCATTTGATTTGGTAGTCGAGACCAAACGACTGAAGACGCTCTTCCACGCGCTCCTTGATCATTTGCACTGTTAGATCCGGTGAGAAACGCATGTTAAACATCCCAAACAACTCCCCAGGTATCACATTCGCAGCCCCGGTTCCGGCCTGGAGATTGGTCCATTGGAAACTCGTCGCGGGAAAACCCTCTGTCCCCGCCCCCCAATCTTCATTGTCAAGGGAAGCCAACAAAGGAAGCGCTTTCGAGATCGGATTCGAGGCTAAATGCGGGTAGGCAGAATGACCTTGAATCCCCTTCACTGTTATCTGTCCGACGATCGAACCCCGGCGGCCAATCTTCACCATATCTCCAAGAACCTCATGAGAAGTCGATTCCGTCACCACGCAGTGTCTGACTTTGTCTCCCCGCGACTCGATCAACGCCAATAGATCCTTGGTTCCATGGTTGGACATCACCTCTTCGTCTCCCGCAATCATGAAGGCCACTCGAAATGGCAAATCCTTCGCCTGCCACCGAGAAGCGAATCGAACCCCGGCGATGACACTCGCCGCCATCGGGCCTTTCATGTCAATTGCCCCGCGGCCAAAAAGATTGCCACCCCGAACATGCGCCTCAAACGGCGGCGAAGTCCACTCCTCGAGATTCCCTGCAGGCACGACGTCTGAGTGACCAGAGAATGCAAAAAGCGGGCCATCAGTTCCGAAGCTAGCATAGAGGCTTCGAATCCCATCCACCCTCAAATGCTCGACCTCAAACCCAGCATCCTTCAAACGGTTCGCGATGATTTCCTGAGCCCCTTCGTCCTTGGGACACACGCTTGCACACTCAATTAACTGGCCCGCCAGAACAGCCACATCTCCCATAGAGGAATCCATGCCTCAAGACTCATTCATTTCCCACCCTCAAATCAAGATCGTTTGAGAGCAGCAATGGCCCCTCGATCGCGATTATCGTGTAATCTAGCCCAGGTCCTTTCGAAAGAGGCGAATTGTGACGTCGTTTCAACAATCCCAAACTCTAAACTTGCCAAACTTTCAAAAGTTGGCATTTTACCCGTCCTTGCGCGCGGTTAGCTCAGCGGTAGAGCATCACCTTGACACGGTGGGGGTCACTGGTTCGAACCCAGTATCGCGCACCATCCTTTCCCCTGGGTCTACACCAAAGAATGGGGATTTCTATTTTTCGTTGGTTTCTAGTTTTCCGAATTAACCGCAGAGAGCGATTACTCTGAGGCGATAATTGTCAAAGTTTCTAAAGCCGTAGGCCACCCTCTGGATGAGCTTCATCTTCCGATGAAAGCCTTCGGTTATTCCATTGCTACGGGTGAAGCGCCACATCCGGACGATCTCTTCCAGCCACGCTTTCAGCGTGTTGGAGAGAGTCTTCATAGCCTCAAGACCGCAGGCTGTGAGCTCGGCCAGTAGATCCGTCAGTTCCGGGATTCGTTGGCGACAAGACTCT
>CAYFGX010000016.1:0-145713 GCA_964342405.1 uncultured Verrucomicrobiota bacterium
GACTTGTGTGCGGCGTCCTCCTCGGCTCGTTGGCTGGGGCCTCGCCTGTTCCAAGATTCATTTTTCTGAAGAGCACTGCAACCCCGCTGAATCGATTCTTATTAGCTAGTGGCACGTTGGCCTCACTTGGTCGGGGGCAATCGCCAAAACTATAACGACTAACAAATAAGGAATCGAACATGAGTATTAGTGACAGTGACTTTGAAGAGAACGCCGATATCACAGCGGAATCGGGAGGTTCTGGTGGAGAATTCGCTGCGCCGCCGGAAGCAGAGGAGCAGGTTAGTGCCTCCGATGCCGATTTTGATCTCCCGCCTTTTGAAGGTGGAGATGATGAAGAAACCGGTGAAGAAACGGAGTCCAATGCCGCAAGCCAGCAAATACTGGAGGCGAAAGCACAGATCGAAGAGAAGCTCGTTGAGGCTGCTTCTGCCAACGCCATGTCGTTGGCTACGGCTCGGAATATTGACAGCGCTGGGGTTCAAGGAGTCGGAGTTTCTGGTGGTTCCATCCCGGGCCAGTCTAGCTTGATCATTTATGTCGAGAGTGACGCTGATGAAGAGCAGGTGCGCCGTGAGATTGTCGACACAATGGGGGTTAAAGCAGCATCAAACGATAGTTTGTCGGTCGAGGTGGAGGTTACCGGGCCCATCGAGGCCTTTAGCACCAATCGGTCGAAATTCCGTCCCGCTCCAGCGGGAGTGTCGGCCGGTCATTTCCGGATTACAGCCGGTACAATCGGTGGCTGGGCCCGCGGTCGGAGTGGGCATCGAGTGCGGCGGCTCATGATGGTCTCGAACAACCACGTTCTAGCCAACTCGAATAATGCCCGGTTTGGCGACTCCATTATTCAGCCCGGTCGGGCAGATGGGGGGGGGAGTCCGGCGGATCGTATCGCTATTCTCGAGCGCTTTGTGCCGATCGATTTCCGGGCGGGTGCCCGCAACTACGTGGACGCGGCCACCGGGTGGTGCTGGCCGAGTCGGGTTCGACGCGATCACGTCTATCATCGGTGGGGAACAAGGGCGAAGTTCTTCCGAACTGGCAATGCCGTTAAGAATCCTGCGGTGAACATGGTCGTCGGAAAAACGGGGCGGACGACCGATCTGACCCAGGGGCTCGTCCGAGCGACCGGAGTATCGGTCAATGTCAACTTCGGATCGCGGGGTGTGGCCCACTTTCGGGACCAGTTTTCGGTTCGCTCGACGGGTCTGTTCCCGGGTAACTTCTCGGCCGGAGGCGATTCCGGGTCGTTCGTGTGGGAGTGGCGTAGGGGAGTGGCGCCCGTCGGTCTCCTATTTGCCGGTGGTGGAGGGACGACCTTCTGCAACCGGATGTCCCGGGTCGTTTCAGCTCTAGATATCTCACTTTTTGAAAAATAGTAGCGTTGCCGTGGCACTGAGTTAAGCGTCCGGTGAGGGTGGCTGCCCGTGCACGAGGTCGTGCACGGGCAGCTCGGTTGGAGCTTGCTCCGGCGGTGTGGTTGACTCCGTCTCGTTGATTTTTTGAATCTTGTGCCTTAGGGTTTAGTGTAGAACCAGAGCAGAAACCCATGATTGAAGACGCAGCAATGCCCTATAATCCTGCGGAGGACGATCCTGCGCCACGTGGCGGGATTCAAGGGGCGATGGCGGTGGCCGAACAAGAGCTCTCCCAGCAAAGGGGGATCGAGGGGGTTGGGATGTCGAAGACTCTGGGAGGACAAGATGCGATCGTCGTTTACGTCGCGGACGAAAAGACTTTGAACCGACTTCCGGCAACGATTGGCAGATTTCCGGTCGTGGGCGAAGTGACTGGCGAAATCAGACCGCAGTAGTCGCGTCCTTTCATTCAAACTTCATTCCAATCCTTCGCTCTTCATTCGATCAAGCGAATCGTATTCGCGTTCAAAGGACATTCTTTTCCCGTCCGCTCTAACACAAGCGCCTTAGGCAACGCTTCACGCTCTTGACCGCTCCGGGCCTGTTCAACTAGGGGTGTGTCTGATGGCTTCGCATCAACGCACGCTTCATTGTTAGACGTCTCTACCGATGGTTCGTCAGCAGTTTCCTTGTTACGAAGAAAGTATTCGTTCCGGAGCCAATTCGAAGTCCGTTTTCATTGTGGGAAAACCTACAGGAAAGGCGGGGAAGAATGGTCGGGGTGGCCGGACTCGAACCGGCGACCTTCTGCACCCCATGCAGACGCGCTAGCCAGGCTACGCTACACCCCGAACCTTCATAGCTCGCCGGAGAACCGGCGGGAAGGGGAGTATTAGACGGTGTGGATCGCTTTTCAACCTCTTTTATAGGTTCAATTTGTTTTTTGGCGCGGGCGATTGACAAATGAGCTTCTCGTCCGAAGGGTGCTGGTCGTGACGTTACCCGAAAGAGTCGAGCATAGCTTGCTGAACGCCTGTCAGGTGCGGGGGGAGGAGTCTTTGCTCTTGGCGGTTTCGGGTGGAGTCGATTCGATGGTCATGCTTGAGGTGATGGTGCGATTGTCACGGGAACACGGATGGAGCCTGACGATTGCCCATTTCAATCATGTTCTGCGAGGGGCAGAAAGTGAGGCCGATGAGGCGTTTGTTCGCGAGGTGAGCGAGCGACTGGCATTGCCGCTCGTTGTTGATCGAGCCGAGATGGGGGGGATTCAGGGGGTGAAAGGAAAATCGGTGGAAATGGCGGCTCGCGACGCTCGGCATCGGTTCCTTTCCCGGACGGCGCGAGAGAGACGTATCCGCAAGGTGGTCCTCGCTCATCATGCTGGGGATCAGGCGGAATTGTTCCTGTTACGTCTGTTTCGTGGTGCTGGCTCTCGCGGGATGGGGGGGATGAAGCCCTTGAGTGCTTCTCCAAGTTCCAGGGATTGCGATTTAGTTCGTCCCTTGTTGGGAGTTTCTAAAGCGGAGATCATGGGCTTTGCGCGTGTTGAAGGCGTGGCTTTTCGAGAGGATTCGAGTAATACGGATTCGGATATCCTGAGGAATCGAATTCGAAATGAACTGATCCCCTTGATTGAACGAGATTATTCGCAATCGTTTTCCGACACAGTGACGCGCACGATGGATTTGCTCTCGGCAGATCATGATTGGGTGGGGACTTCGGCCCGAGATTGGATAGGGGGTGGGCCGGATCGGGAACGGTTTGAAGAATTGGCGCTCGCTGTGCAGCGGGAAGTGATCCGGCGGGGGCTCCTCGATTTGAAGGTGAACCCAGATTTTGACCTGATTGAGCGGCTCCGGCTGGAGCCAATTGAAACGATTGTCATGGTTGAAGGAGGGCTTCGAATTGCCCGTGATGAGCGTGGAACGCTTTCTATCCGTCCGCTTCCTTCCGTCACGCATCGGGAGGAGGTTTGTGAGATCGATTTGGTGAAAGGGGAAGGCGATCAACGCTTTGGATCCGGTGTTTTGCAATGGAGTGTGATCTCTTGTGAGGGCGAGGCGTTCCTGAAGCACTTGGATGCGCAGTCCGAATGCTTTGATGCCGATGCTGTTGGGACGAGAATCAGCTTGCGTTATTGGTTGCCGGGAGATCGTTTTCAACCGATTGGAAGCAAGGGGCACGTCAAGCTACAGGATTGGTTTACCAACGAGAAAGTGCCGGTTGACGAACGGCGGCGTCGGGTTGTGGGCGAAAGTGCCTCGGGGGCGCTTTTTTGGGTGGAAGGAATGCGAATTAGTGACGCTTTTAAGCTGACGAAAAGCACGAAAAAGGTTCTGAAAATTACTTGGGCTCGTGATGTGAAAATTTGATGTGCTTTTCTTTTGATTTTTCCTCAGGGGTGTCTCAATGATTGGCCATGACATCGCCTCTCGCGGTTCTGTGTTACGAAAAGCTCTTACCCGGAAGTCAGATGGTGAATCGTCTTGAGGACTTGTCATATCGTGTCGAAGTCCTGAACGATTCGAGCCAACTGGCCGCCGTTGCTTTGCGGAGCAAGCCCATGGTGGTCTTGGTCGATATGGAATCTCGGGAGAACGACGTGGCCAGCGCTATCTCAAGTCTCCGAGGAGATGCTGAAACGTCGCATATCCCTGTGCTTGCATTCACCTCGATGGAGGACGAATTGGCGCAAGAGGCGGCCCGTACGGCGGGGGCCAACATGGTGGCCAGTGAGGAAGCGATTCTCGATCAGCTTCCGTCGCTACTCGACCATGTGTTGGAGTTCTAGTTCGGTGATCCCTGGATCGAGCTAGACTAAAAACGTTGTAACTCTCAGGGCGTGAATTTTTTATGGCAGTACCGGAAGTAATATTGGATCAAGGTATCCACGTGATGCATCTCTTCTATCGCGTGGATCGCACCGTGTGGGATGATCAGTTGGATGGGGTTTCAGCCAACGTTAAGGCTGATTTGGAGAAGCTATTGGCGGAGAACGCAAATGCTTGTCAGCCGCGAATTGTTCCGTTCGTGAACGTCGGTGGAAAAGCTGATCTAGCCTTCATCATTTATGCAGCTGAATTGGGTAAATTGAGCCAGCTTCATCGCGCTTTAGAGCGTTGTTTCCCGCCCGATGCCATTGACCTCGTGTACAGCTATTTCAGTGTGACGGAGCTCCCGGAATACGTCACGTCCGAGGATGATCTGAAGCGTATGATCATCGGCAAAGAAAATCTACAGGAAGGTACCGATGAGTTTGCTGCTCGCTTGGACGTCTACAAGCAGAAGCAGAAAGAGTATCAGCATTATCGCCTCAACCCTGAGCTTCCGGACTGGGAAGTGATGGGCTTTTACCCCATGAACAAGCGGCGTTCTGGGGCCGACAACTGGTATGCCTTGGATTTTGACACTCGCAAGGAATTGATGGCCGGGCATGCGAAAGTAGGGCGTACTTATGCAGGACGCATCTCGCAGCTCATCACGGGCTCAACCGGCCTCGATGATTGGGAATGGGGAGTGACCTTGATGGCGCATCAAGTGGATGCGTTGAAAGAAATTGTCTACGAGATGCGCTTCGATGAAGTGAGCGCGCGCTACGGCGAATTTGGACCTTTTTACGTCAATTTGCGGATGGATGTTCCGGATATTTGGGATCATCTCAAATTGTGAACAGACTGTGGAGAAACCGTGAAAAAGTTTTAACGCCACGAAAGTAGTTGATGGCGTTAAGGTTTCAAGAAGTGCTGGAACATTCGCTTGACGTTAAATGTTCGTTACGACTAGGCTCCCGATCGAATCCACTAGATTTTGATCCATGCTATCTGTGTCGTTCACGGGTCGTTTTTTAGCCTTTCCAGGTCGTCAAGTTAATCGCCCAGCCGAGCAAGGATTTTTGTCAGCAACCGATTCAGGAGACATGTGTTATGGCCAGCGGAAAAGTTAAATGGTTTGATAATAAGAAAGGGTTTGGATTCATCATTCAGGAAGAATCCGGGGCGGATATTTTCGTTCATCACTCGGCGATTAGCGGGGATGGATTCAAGACCTTGAATGAAGGAGAAATGGTTAATTTCGAGATCATTCAAAGTGATAAGGGATTGAAGGCCCAGAACGTCCAGCGCGGTTACGCCGAATAGAAGGTCTGCCTCAAAGCCCCATGCATGCTTGGCAGGAACGATGAGAGAGTGGTAGGGCGCTCTCACTTCGGTCGGTCTCATGCACTGCGCGGTGAAAGCGTGATTCTACGCCTGTTTTCTAGGCTGGGTCACAATTAATCGGTTAGTCGTATTTTGGGGGGCGCGGTGGAAGCGTGCTCCCTTTATATCGACGGAAAGTGTTGTTCTTCGTAGTTATCCCCTCGATTTTCAATGGGAGTGGTGCTGCTTTCCTTATTTTTCTGAGGCTTGAATCATGCCTGCAAGCTCGGTCTACATTCACGTCCCGTTCTGCGCCAAGAAATGTGAGTACTGTGCGTTCTATTCGGAGGGGACTGATGGTGCTCGAATCGAACGCTACGTCGCTGCCTTACTGACGGAGATTCGGCGTGAGGCCTCGCTCGCTTGCCCCGAAACGGTATTTTTTGGAGGGGGAACACCCTCGCTCTTGACGCTGGATCAGTGGCGTCGAATTTTTGATGTTTTTCGAGAGGTTGAGTGGACGGATATTGGTGAGTTCACTGTCGAATGCAATCCAGCCACGGTGTCTTCTGCCAAAGCGACTTTATTTCGAGAGAATGGCGTGAATCGAATCTCCATGGGCGTTCAGTCCTTGGATGAGTCCTTGTTGGAGCGGCTTGGTCGGGTCCACACGCGTGACATGGTTTTCCGGTCGTTCAAGACCTTGCGGGAATCTGGCTTCTCAAACATAAACCTAGATTTGATGTTTGCCATTCCGGGCCAAACGGAAGAAATCTGGCAGCGAACTCTGGATGAAATACTGGACTTCGGAAGCGAGCATCTCTCTTGCTACGAAGTAATTTACGAGGAAGACACGCCGCTCTACGAACAGATGCAGGCAGGTGAGTTTGATGTCGACGAAACCCTCGCCAGTGAGATGTATGAGATACTCGTAGACCGTTTATCGGTGGCTGGATATCGCCAGTATGAGATCGCGAACTTCGCTCGTTCAGTCGGCGAAGAACCAGATGCGCTGCCCCAGCTTGCTTGTCGGCATAACGTCAATTACTGGGTCGGAGGGGAATACCTCGCGCTCGGGCCCGCCGCTGCGGGCCATCTCAACGGTGAGCGATACCAGAATTGGTCGAACACAGAACTCTATTGTGAGGCGATTCAGGCGGGGCGATTGCCGCGTGATGGAGGCGAGCGCTTGAGTCCGCTCGAAAAGGCTGCAGAGACAGCAGCGTTTTCACTCCGAATGAACCGCGGTATCCAGTTGGATGAGTTTGAAGCGAAAACGGGATTTGACCTTCGATCGCAATGGAAGGAAGAGCTTGCGGGGCTCGAGAAGCGTGGTTGGGGGGAACGAAGTCAGAATGCGTTCCGTTTGACAAGATCCGGGTTTCGATTTGCCGATGCGGCTGGATCTGAGTTGTTGAAGAGCTAGATTTTGATCATTTCTCGTCCAGCTCAACCTCGCCTTGCCAATCTGCGGGGGGCGCTTCTGCGCGCAGTCGCTCGATCTGTTTGAGATAGAATTTTGAGGGCCCGTCCCCGGGACGAGACTGGAGCGTTGCTGAGAATGCTTCCTCTGCAGAGGCGAAGTCTCGTTCTTGAAAAGCCTGAAGGCCTTGTTGGAAGGTTCGTGATCCCGCGGGTTCCACCGGTGCGTCTCCCATGCCGATGACTTCGAGAACATGGACAGTTTTTTCGAAGCCCTTCAATCGAAAGAATCCAAGATCTCGGGTATGAATTGAAGCAGCCGCTGCCTGTCGAGTCTCATGGGAAATGAGAATCTTCGTACCTAAGTATTTGTTGAGACCTTCGAGGCGGGAGGCGAGGTTAATGTTCTCTCCGATCGCGGTGTAATCCACTCGGTTCTCGCTACCGAAGTTCCCTACGTCGGCCGACCCTGTATGAATGCCTACCCGAGTTGTGATGGGCTTATCCGCGCTAAATTCATAGGGTTGATTCTGGATTTGAATTGCTGCCTCACATGCCCGTGTCGCGTGGTCGCTCTGAGGTTCCGGGGCATTCCAGAAGGCGAAGATGGCATCCCCGATATATTTGACCACGGTGCCGTCCGTCGCGTGAATCCCGTTGCTCACGGTGGTTTCGAAATAGCCATTCATGAGATTTGCCAATTCGCTGGAATCCATGCCTTCGGAGAGGGAGGTAAATCCTTCAATATCGCTGAAGAGAATAGACAGTTCCTGCTTTTTAGCTCCAGGCTTCAAGAAGTTCTCGTCGGGACGGCTAGCGAACGCCTTTACGAGTTTTGGGGAAAGGTAGGCGCGGATTGATTGTTCCAGAAGTTGTTTTTGCACATAGAGTTTAACGGAGTTAAAGACAATCGAGATCACGAGGGCTAATGGAATCTGAACTGCAACGATCAATGCCCAGGGGAACCAGAGGCGGTGTTGCCAGTGAATGTACGTCGCGACGGTCGTTACAATCAATGCGGCTGCAAGGGCAACGAGGCTCGCCCAGATCGGCCGCAACATGACGAGTATTCCACCCAAGAGTAGGCCGGTAGTGGTGAGAATGAGGAGTTCCTTTTTGACGGAGATACGTTGCAGCCAATCCTGACGTAGAAGATTCAAGAGAATCGTAGATTGAACTTCAACCCCAGCCATAAACTGGCCCAGTTCAGTTGCGAGCCCCCAGCTCGACCATGGGTGGAGGAATTCGTCTTTTCGCTCTCCGGATCCGTACGTCTTCAGGTGGGCTCCGACGTAGACAATCTTGTCCTTAAAGGGGGTTCCTGGAAGGGCGTTCTTGCGGATGACTTCGTGGAAACTGTAGTGGGGGAGGGTTCTCGGGGGACCGTAGTAGTTCACCCAGAGGGATTGCTGACGATTGGTATCGTCTTTAGTTACGTCGGCCTCGAGAAACCGAGCCGTCGCCCACGATAGGCTTTCGAAGAACTCGTTGACAGGTGTGTAGTGAAAGTGTTGGCGAACTTCGAGATCGGAGTGTTGATGGAGAGCAGAGAATCCGATCTCGGCGCATCGCTCGTCGAACATCTCGTAGGGGACGATGAGTTCTTCCATCGGTACGTCTTGGGTGCCAGCCTGAGTTCGAATCAGGTCCGCTGCCAAGACAACGCGACCATTGCGTTCGATGGCCTGTGCGAGAGCTTGATCTGCTTCGGAATCTTGGTGTGACGGGTCGGTGAAGACCACATCGAAGACGACAGCCCGAGCGCCTTCCTCTGTCATGCGATCGAGAAGTTGGGCATGGAGTCTACGGTCCCAAGGTGCGTTATAGGGTTGGTTTAGTTCTTGGTGCGAGGAATCGTCGAGGTAAACAAGGACGAGGTCGTCGGTCAGTTCTTGAGGCTTAGCAACTCGGTACTCGACCTCGTTTCGAATCACGAAGGGGAGATCGTAGCTCCCGTATTTGAGGGACGTGGCAAGCGAGAAATCGAGTTCCCCGAAGAGGAGGCCAGCTCCGACGGTCGCTACGATACTGAAAAGAGCGCCGACTCGGTTCTGATACAATTGGTTGCGCAATCTCACAACGACTCAGTGAATTCGTCTAAGCTGTGACGGTGTCGGTTTCGGGGGATCTCCGATAGGATTAGAAATTGAAGCGGAAGCTCGCGACAAACATTCGCTCCCGCGGCAATTCTTGGTAGAGATTCAGCGGGTTGAGTCGATAGTCCTGGTCGGTGATATTGAGAATGCCGACCTGAACCTGCGCCCGACGCTGATAGAAGCGGTAACCGGCGAAGGCGTTGAACTGCCAGAAGTCGTCTCCAGGTCGGTTTGGGGTGTAGCCCCGATTGGACTGCTGAGACCAGACACTTTCCAATTGACTGTAAAAGCCGCACTCATGATTGAATCGAGCGTAGAGTCTGACTTGGTGAAGAATACTCTCGAGGTCTTGATCTGCGCTTGCCAACACACTCGTTGGGATCTCGGTTAGATTTTGATCCAGTTCAGCCCGACTGACGCGGTAGGTTGCTCCCAGACCAAAGCGATCGTCGATCAGCTGATCCAAGGTAAAGAGCAGCGATTGTTCCTCGTAGTCGAGACTCTGCGAGGTGGTGGCAGCAACGGCGGGGAGAGATGAGAACTCGAAGACCCCCTGCTGTTGGTCGGCGTCCGAGCGAAGAACCTCTGCTGCGACGCTGAAGTAGGTGCGCGTCGGGAATCGATGGTCCCAGGCGAGGCCGAATGTTTCAAATGAGCTGCCAGGAACAAGTCCGGTAACCGACTCGGGAATGATGCTGCGAAAGGCATGGTTGAACCCCCCAAGCTGCGTTGGTTCGAGACGAATACTGTTGTCGAAAAACACGCCGCCGAGCGATTGGGTATAAAGCCCGCGTAGAGTGGATCCCTCCCAAGGCTGCCAGCGAAAGCCAAGCTTGGGCGAGACTTGGGATTCGGATTCCTGATCAGTTGCGAGCGGGGGGATCTCGCTGTTTGCAGGGTAGTCGAGGTGGTCGTAGGTCACGCCTCCCCAGACTTGGAGCTTATCGAGGATATCCCAACCATAGTAGGCGTAGGCGCTAAAGCGATCCAAAGACTGATCGAAAGACTGATCTGAAGGCGGTGCGCCGAAGATGGGGGGGAAGGAAACGGGGCTACGAAACAGGGTGGCGTCTGTATCAACGTCGGCCCATTGGTAGCGAGTTCCAACAATGAATGAGTGATCGCCGGTTTTGAGGAGGTGTTGGAGCTCTCCTGAGTAGCCCTCGAGTTCTCGCTGATAGTCTAGGTCGAATAAGAGCGGGGTAATACCGGTGACATTTCCGGCAGCGTCTTTGTTCAGTGTCGTCACGACGGCGCTTGGGTCGGTGCGATTGAGCGTGTCGTCGAAACGACTGGCCAGGAACAGTGTGTGACTGCCGGGGTGCCATTCACGATGATAGCCCACGAAGAGCAGAGGCTCCTGAACTTCTGTAACTCGCTGAGTGGTGCTGGCGCTACTTTGGTCGTAGTACTGAGCGACGTCTCCTGATTCGAAGTCAGAGTAAACGGTTTGAATCAGCAGGCTATCTTGCTCTGTCAGTTGAAATTTTGCTTTAGCCCAGACGGCCAATCTTTCGAAGTCGTTGTTCGGGCGTTGTCCGAGCTCGGTTCGGTAATCAACATCCAATGAGTAACTGAAATCCTCAAAGGTGCCATATTGGGAAGCGGTTTGCTGCCAATCACCGTTGCTGAAATACTCCGTGTTAGAGCTCAGGCCAAATCCGCTACGCTCGAAGAGTCGAGAATACTCGTGTTGTGAAATGTTTTGTGACAGCGGGGCAGCTCCAACGGGGGCAAGCAGATTGGCGAGGAAGAGTTCGCTGGCCCATGGAGTTTCGTATCGCAAATTCAATTGCTTCGGATCTCGCAGTGTATCGTAGCTGCTGGCGAGAAAGAGGTGGGCAGCCGCACTGGTGATATCGTAGTCCACGGCTTGCGAGGCTTCGCGCCGGCTGAGCTCTAGCATACCAGCGTCGCGGTAGATGCTGGCGAGATTTGCGGCCCGAATGGCTTGGTCTTGATCGAGGAGGGATCGCGATCTGAAGAGGCCGCGATTGTCATTGAGTATCTGCGAACGCTGGAGGTCTGTGACGGCCTCGTTGATTCGGTTTTCTTCCTTCTTGATCAACGAAGAATAGAGCCAAGCGGTAGGATCATTAGGATCCAAAGCCTGTGCGCGATCGAGGTCGCGGAGAGCGAGTTCATTCAAATGCTCATGACTGTAGGCCTTGGCGAGATAGCTGCGGAAAAGGGCTCGCTGAGGTTCGAGAATAGCCGCTGTTTGAAGAGCTCGCCGCCCGGCAGTACGGTCATTCTGTTTCAGCAATACAAGACCCCTACCAAGCCACGCGTCGCCCATTCCCTGGTCCATGGAGATTGCGCGGTCGAAGGCGCGATCAGCGGCCTCGATCTCTCCCTCGGCTAGTAAGACAAAGCCGTTGAGACTGTGTAATTGGGCATTGTCGGGATTCAAGGTTTGAGCTTGCTCCAAGGCCTCTCTGGCTGCCTTGGTTCGGCCGGAGCCGAATTCAAGTTCGGCAAGTCGAACCCAGGCGAAGCCAAAGTTGGGGGCAAGTTCAAGGCTCCTTTGAACGGCCGCTTTCGCTGCGCTGAGTTGGTGTTGCGACTGATCTAGATAGGAGCGCGCCAACCAATGGCTTGCGGTGCTGGGGGAGCACGGTGGAATCGGGTCGTTGAGAACGGCAGAGAGGAGAACTTGAAGGGCTTCAAGCAGGTCTGATCGGTCTTGGCTATCATCCGGGGTTCCGGTGAGAGCGAGAGCGGGATCGAGATTACCCGCGGAGAGTTCTGCGACCGCTGCGTAGAGGCGGGCATCGAAGCTTTCGTAGGCTTCGCCATCCGGTAATACCTCAAGTGCTCCTGCGAGGTCTCCTCGCTCGTAGGCTCGAAGACTTGATTCGAGTCGAGTGTGATCATTGGCACTGAGTTCCAGATCATCAGTATGAAGGAAACCGGGGTAGTAGAGCGTCCACTGGATGACGTTTTGGGCGTTGACTAAGGGAGTCTTGCGCGGTGCCTGGCCTGGGCTGACGATGGCTTTCTCACCGCCAATGATGCTTTCTTGCCCGAATTCGTTCGAGAGAAAGACTTCGCCGTCGAGCAAACTCACTTCCGTTTCGCCATTGGCAGCGACGCTGATTTCGAATTCGGTTCCCCGGATCGCTCCCGAAGTGAGGGGCGTTCGAAACTCGACTTCGGTCGGGCTCTCCCGGCTGAAAAAGTAGCTGGACCCGGATTGCAGATCTAAAACGGGTTTGGCACTGCTGGTTTTGGGGGCTTGGATCACGAGTGTCGACAGCTGACGCACGCGAAGCACACTCTTATCCGTCATTTGAATCGTGGCTCGGCTACGGCGTCCGGTTCGGACACGATTCCCGATATTTAAGACCATGTTTGTTCGGCCCGGAGTCCAATTGGCGCCGCCGTTTCTCGAAATATCGACGCGTCCACTTAGCGTGAGCATCCGGCTCGCATCGAGCGTTCCTGTTTCTGGGCTCGCACCGAATGCAGATACTGTGGTCAAAATCGCAGCCAGGATCACGCCTCGTCGTGTGTGACGAAGTAGAAGGCATCGGATTGCCGTGAGAAGATTTTGGGTTTCTGGCTTCGGTAAATTCATGAACAGGGCGGAGAATAGTCCTTTTGGCATGAGCGGACAACCTTGTGTGCCGCTTTTGCGACGCGTGGGTTCGTTTTTCTAGTTTTGCGACGTTCTGTCGGTTTCTCAATAGTCGCAAATCTAGGAAAAGCAGGAAGTGAACCACAGGAATCGATGGGAATGGCGTCGGCTAATTTTTTGGATCGTTTGGGACTAAAGGTCGCCGATGGAATGGAGTAGGGGGTATTCGTCGCCCTTTTTTGACGGGCCGGACGCTGGTTTATTTGAATCTGGCTTTATGTTGTGGGGGGCTGATGGGGGATCAGTGGCCTCGAGTCACTTCATTCGAATTGGCATGAATAGATCGCGTCTTTTCGATGTTTGGCATGGCTTTTGACGCTGTGTTTCGGTATCGTTTTCGTGTGTTTGCGGTGGCAGAGAATGTATGAAGAACGTTTTGGTGACCGGTGGAGCAGGATTCATCGGGTCGAATCTTGTATTGGCGTTGCAGAAGAAGTTTCCTGAGGCTCGGATTGTCGTCGTTGATGATTTTCGGTCTGGGGATTTCAACAATCTGCGAGGCTATCGAGGAGATTTTGTCGCGGCGGATGCCTCTCGACTTGATTTTGAGGGCCAATTTCGAGGGCTGACTTTTGACGCGATTTTCCATGAAGCGTCGATCACGGATACGACCATCCACGATCAAAAACTTCAAGTTCACGACAATGTCGAAGGTTTTCGTCGCGTACTCGAGTTTGCTGTTCCCCACCAGACCCCCGTGGTCTATGCGTCATCGGCAGCGACTTACGGCATGGAACGAACGGTCATGAAGGAGGATATGGAACCTGCTCCGGCCAATATTTATGCGTTTAGCAAGGTGCAGTTGGATAATCTGGCTCGTGTCTATGCGCAGCAGAATCATGCTTGGAGGATCGTCGGGTTGAGGTATTTCAACGTCTACGGAATGAACGAATCTCACAAGAACAAGGCGGCGAGCATGATTTATCAGTTATACCGTCAAATGGAGGCTGGAAAGAGGCCGCGGGTATTCGTTGGCGGTGAACAGAAGCGTGATTTTGTTTCTGTGAAGGATGTTGTTGAAATGACGATTCGGGCCGTTGGAGCTCCGTCTAGCGGCGTTTACAATTGTGGAAGCGGTGTGGCCTTCTCATTTAACCAAGTGATCGAGGCTCTAAACACCGCCTTGGGCACCCATCTTGAGCCTGAGTATTTCGAGAACCCCTACAGCTTTTACCAACCTCATACTGAGGCAGACATGAGCCTCGCCAAACAGGACCTTGAGTTCATCCCTCAGTTTCGTCCGGAGCGGGGCATCGCGGATTACGTTCAGTCCCTTCAGGAGCTTTAGCAGGAATGGCCGACCGCCTCATTCATCAACCCGCTAGTCCGGAATTCGACCTACCGTTGATGCGACGTCGGCGTGTGCGGTTGCTGGCTTTTTTGGCGCTTGCTCTCGTGGTTGTTCTAGGTTTTGCCGCTTATACGCAGACAGCCTCTTTTGGTCAGTCCTTGCTCGATGCTCTGAATGCCCGGGGAGGAGATTTAAAATTTGCGGCTGAATCATTCCGCTTAGTGGGAGTAGATAGCTTAAAGGGTTCTGGGATCGAAGTGAGGGATGAGGATGATGAAGTCGTCTTCAGCTGTTCGGAGTTGAATGTTGGTTTTGATCCGATCCAGTGGCTTCAAGGAAGTTTTCATTTACGATTTGTCTCCGTGGATGGAGGACAACTTCGGGTGATCGAAGGAGATCGAGAACGTTCCGCGATTGGCTCGCTGTGGAGGGTCTTGGCGTCTACCAGAGCCCGCACTCGCGTCCCGTTGCGAGGAGTGGAGATTAGAAGAATCGAACTTGCGGACTGCGCGGTGCAATTTGAGTGGATTGATCGCCCTGAGGCGCGAATCCGAATCTCAGAAATTCAGGCTACGTGCCAGGATTTCGCTCCCGGTCAGGATGCGTCTCTTGACTTGAGCGCCGCTACCGAGTTTGTCAGTGATGGAAGCACGACCCTATCGATGGGCTCGAAAGGGCAGCTCGTTTTCAACCTTCGTGACACAGGGCTGCCTCGAAGCGCTAGCGGTCAGATCGATTTTGAGTTTGGGGACGGATCAGGTCGACTCAGCGACTGGTCTGGGGCCAGTGGTGCCTTTAACGTAGGCCTTCAATCAGAACAAGTGGATGACATCAGCCTTCGCTTTCAAGGGCAAGATCGCGAGCTTGGCACAATCGGGGTGCAGGGGCCCTTTGACTCGGACAAGATGGAAGGTCGCTTGCGAATCAGGACGGGTGAGCTTCGTCGTCCGATTCTCAATCTACTCGGGGTCGTCGCCGGTGTGGATTTCGGAGAGAGTCAGTTGGAGGCAGACTTGACTGTCGATTGGGCGTTCGGTGGCGCTGTCGTTTCGATGAGAGGCGATGTGAACGGAAGCGACATTGAACTTAAGAAAAGGGGGGTGACAACACCTAAGACTGAGCTCATGGCGAACTATTCGTTTCAGTACAACGAAGATGATTCTTCCGTCTTAGTTCAGAAGTTTGATGTGACCGCTGCCAGTGGTGGAAGTGATTGGCTCACGGGGAACTTAGGCTCTCCAGTCATCCTGAGCTGGGGAGACACTCGACCTGGAATTAAGGAGCCCAAGTTTGACTTCATGTTGAGGGATTTGGACGTCCAAGCCTGGGCCTCTTTCTTTCTGATAGACTTGCCTCCTGGGCTGCTTTCCATGGATGCCGAAACGACTTTCTTGAAGGATGGTCAGGTCATTCTCTCGAAGTTGGGAGGAGGCCTTCGGGACCTTGAATTGCCGCTGCCGAATGGCGAACTCGCGCAGGTTGATCTGGGGTTTGGTTTCAATGTCCAGGTCGACGACTTGGAACGGATCAACATCTTAGGATTGAAGTATTCGGTGAATGAGCAGGGTGTTGACCTGCTTTCTGGTGACGGCGTGGCGTCCTACTCTCTCGAAGATCAGGATGTCAGTCTGCAGCTTGTGGCGTTGGGACCCTTGAAACCATTTGCTGATCGTTCAGCTTTGACGGGGCTAGATTTGTCGGATGGGGACCTTGATGTGATGCTACGCGTGAAGTCGAAAGATGGCGCGCATGATGTCATCTTAAATGTCGGCTTGTCCGAGCTCCGGGGAACCTTTGGCCCAGCGGTATTTGATGATCACCGGTTTGAGTGGCAGCTGGATACGAAAGTTTCCGGGTCAAATGTTCAGCTCAACAACTTGACGGTCAAGGCTAGGAAGGGGTTCTCAGCTGCGGGACAGATGGGCTTCAATGGGAACTATGATCTCGAGTCCCGTTCAGGGAATCTTCGGTTTCAATCCGTGGGGATCAATCGGAATCTTTTCGATCAAGCCCTAGAGCCTGTCATAGATGCTAAGGCTTTCGGTGATGCTGAGCTCGAGCTGCAAGGGACGCTCGAGTTGGACTTAGAAGGAGAGAACCGAATGACAGGAACCGTCGGCGTCTCGCAATGGAGTGGAATCGTGGACTCTGAAAATGAGGAAAAAGTAACCCCACCCGCTCTTGACTTTGAAGTTCAGCTCCAGGCTTCTTACTCGGATTCGGGCTTGGATATCGACAATGGAAGTCTTCGCCTAGCAGCTTCAGAAAGAGCTGAGAATGTTGCTCGATTTGATCTCTCTATACCGCGGACGTCATCGGGGCCAGGGGATACAACAAGGTTGCGCTTGCGTGCTGAAGAACTAGACCTTGAGCGGTATTGGGAGTGGGCGCAGGCGGTTTTGACGGAGAGTGCCAAGACGTTGCCTTTGTCTGAGGCTCCATCGAGTCCGGCTCTGGAGGCGGAGAGGGAAACAGATGGCAGGCGGACGATCGATCTTTCGTTGAATCTGGGAGAACTTTACCTTGGAGGCTTGGCGCTGACCAATATCGTCTCTCACGCGATCATCGGGCCTGATGTGCTTGCCATTGATAAACTGACGGCTACGGCTAACGGTGGCGATGTTCAGGCGTCGCTAGCAAGCTCCGCGAATCCGAGTAATCCAGAACTTCGAGATGTGTCCTTTGACGTTCGAGTCGATGCCGTGTCAGTGGCTGGAATTCCAGAGCTATTTCTGTCCCCTGATGAGCCCGCTTTTGCTGGGGAATTGGATGCTCGGCTCGTAATCAACGGCCAAATGGCTGCTGACGATTCGCCGAATTCTGATCTTGTAGGGCATCTGGACTTGAGTTTGACGGGGGCGAATTATCCCTTCCTGAATCCCCAGACGCTGCAATGGTTAAGGCCGGTAATGGCAGGTCTGAATCTGCCCGCTTTGGGGGCATTCCGGTTTGACGATTTGAAGGCGGGCCTGCGAGTAGAGAAGAATCGAGTGTTTGTTGATGGGCTCGGCGTTTCGGGTGACCTGGTGACTTTGACTACCGATGGCGAGATCGTTCTGGATCGGGGGCTGTCCAGCGAGGTGGATTTGCCGGTCGAGGTGCGAGTGCGTGACTTAGACTTTTTGAATGTAGGGTCAAATGTGGGACTCGAATCTTCGCAAAGCGACGACGACGAGTCGGGAGAGTTGCTGCCTAGCTTTCTTTCTGTCGGAGGGGAAGTTGCGAGGCCGCGACTCGAGATCGATCAAGCCGTGTTGACCCAGTGGGTGTTACAACTCATGAGACGCACGCGAGGATAGTCCGTTTCGTATCAATTCAGGAGCCACTCGTCTACTGTCTGCGTGGTCATGCCGAGGTGCCGGAAAGGTCATGGAGTTCACGGGGTTTCGATTCGGGGTTTGGAAATCGGGCGACCACACAGCGTTAATTGATTGGCAACAGGATTGATTTTCTGTGTGTGATGAGATTCAGTGTCCCTAGCGATAATGAACGAAGTCTTAACCTATCTGCGAAGGAACCAATCTCGTTTTCTTGACGAGCTTACCGAATTTGTTGCGATACCGAGCGTCTCGGCGCAAGCGAAGCACCGATCAGATTTGAAACGAGCCTCTGACTGGTTAGTTCGCCATTGCCGGAAAATCGGTTTGAAGGTCAAGCGTCACTCAACGGCCGGAAATCCCATCGTGACCGCGACGACACGCAAGGGGAAGCTGAGTCAGAAGCCTCACTATCTCGTTTATGGGCATTATGATGTTCAGCCCGCTGAACCTTTTGATCTCTGGGATACGCCACCGTTTGAGCCCACCGTGAAAGGAGATTCTCTCGTCGGACGCGGCTCTAGTGACAACAAGGGGCAGCATTTTGCTCATCTGAAAGCAGTGGAGGCTTACTTGGCGACCGGAACCGAACTGCCCTGCGATCTAACCTTTCTTCTTGAAGGGGAAGAAGAGGTTGGGAGCGAAAGCTTGGGTGGGTTCTTGAAGGAGAATCGTCAGGATTTGAAGGTGGATGGCGTGGTGGTATCTGACAACGGAATGCCGAGTCTCAGGCATCCGGCGTTGACATACGGTCTTCGGGGGGTGGTTGCCTTTGAGGTTCATTTGGTGGGACCCAATCGGGATCTGCATTCGGGAATCTATGGAGGCGCAGTGGATAATCCGGCCATGGTTCTCTGTCAGCTCCTGGGGGCGCTGAGGAGGCCGGATGGGAAGATTGCTGTGCCGGGATTCTACGATGGTGTTGAGACTCTGAGTAAGTTTGAGCGAACCCAGTTGAACCGTTATCCCGAAACGGAGCCTGCTCTCAAGCGGGCATTGGGTGTGAGAGAGCTCTTTGGTGAAAAGGGATACAGTGCCATTGAGCAACGCGCGGCACGCCCGACCTTGGAGATCAACGGCTTGACGAGTGGTTATCAGGAGGAAGGGAGCAAGACGATTGTCCCGTCTCGGGCCAGTGCCAAAGTGACCTGTCGATTGGTGCCAAATCAGAAGCCGGCGCATGTCCTGCGAGTCATCAAGAAATTCCTCGTGGAACGTTGCCCGAAAACGGTGAGGCTGACCTTTGAACCCGGCCATGCCGGTGAGGCTTACATGGTGTCCCCAGATGGTCCCCAGGCTCAGGCAGCCATGAGGGCGCTCAAGAGTGCCTTCGGGAGAGACCCAATCTTGATGCGCGAGGGTGGTTCTATCCCGATTGTGACGGACTTTAAGCAAATTCTGAAGGCCGACACCTTACTGCTGGGGCTTGGCCTCCCCGATGACAATGTTCATTCTCCCAACGAAAAGGTGAGTCTCTCCGCGCTCGCGAAGGGCATGGAGATGAGCGCCCACCTCTGGCAGGAATTGGCCAATGCCTAGCGAAGCACGGTTGTGGCCGAATCCTTACTCATAAAGGAGATCTACTTCAGCATCCAGGGCGAGAGCAGCTGGGCTGGTTTGCCTTGTGCCTTTGTCCGACTGACAGGTTGTGACCTGAGGTGCTCCTATTGTGATTCTGTTTACGCCTTTCGCGGTGGCGAGCGAATGGAGGTCGGAGCAGTGATCGAGAGAATTAAAGAGCTTGCCGGTGAACCTCAGGGATCGGCTGCCGGTGCTCCGCTGCCCTTGGTCGAGATCACTGGAGGCGAACCTCTGCTGCAGACACCCGTTCATCGCCTGATGAATGAGTTGTGTGATGCTGGTTTTAAGGTGTTGATCGAGACGAGTGGTGCCCACGACATTCGGTCTGTGCACCCAGAGGTATCCCGAATCTTGGATTTGAAGTGTCCGGCCAGTGGTGAGTCCGGCCGGATTCTTTGGGACAATCTCGAGCATCTGAATTCGTCGGATGAAGTGAAGTTTGTGATCACCAGCCACGAGGACTACGTTTGGGCTAAAGGTGTGCTCGCTCGATACAAGTTAGCGGAGCGTTGTCCGGTATTGTTCTCGAGTGTGGCAGCCCTTGCGCCGGGGCAACAAAGCCCGGTGTTGAAACCGGTTCCCTCATATCATCAGCCCATGACACGTCAGCAGCTTGTGGAACAGATTATCCAGGATCGGCTGTCGGTGCGCTTCCAACTTCAGATGCACAAGTTCATTTGGCCGCCAGAGCAAACCGGTGTCTAGGCTTATCCTCTTGCATGCCCACGACTGACAGCCAAGCGATTCTAGAAACCCTCCGGCGATTTGAATCCCAAAACGTCACGTATCTGTCCGATGACGGCCGATGGCCCATCGTCTGGCAGCGGGCCAAAGGAATGCAGGTTTGGGATGCAGACGGCCGAGAATTCTTGGATTTTACCTCCGCCTTTGGTGTGGCTGCTGCGGGACATGCTCCGCCGAGCGTCGTCCGGGCCGGCAAGCGTCAAATGGAGACGCTTTTGCATGCGATGGGGGATGTTCATCCGCATGGACTGAAGGCGAGATTGGCTAAGCGTCTCAGCGAGCTGACCTTCGGGCGTTGGACGAATGGGAGTGGTAAGGTTGTTTTCTGCAACGGTGGATCGGAGGCGGTTGAGGTTGCCTTGAAAAGCGCTTGCCAGGCGACGGGGCGAACTCAGGTGCTTTCGTTTGATGGAGCCTATCACGGGCTGGGGTATGGAGCCCTGGTGGCTACGCATCGGGACCATTTTCGCGGGCAGTTCGGAGACCAGATTGGGACCTTCGGTCAAAGCTTGCCGTTCCCCTCCCATGCTTCGGAATTGGAGGGTTTGAGGACTGCGCTGTCTCATACGTTGGAAGCGTCATCGATCGGAGCCATTCTGGTTGAACCAATTCAAGGGCGAGGCGGAATCGTTGTGCCTCCGGACGGTTTCCTGAGCTTGTTGCGAGAGCTTTGCGATGCGTCAGGAACGCTCCTGATTCTGGATGAAATCTACACTGGTTTTGGACGGACAGGAACGTGGTTTGCGTGTGAGCATGAGGGTGTGGTTCCGGATTTGATTTGTTTGGGGAAAGCGCTCACGGGCGGCTTCCCCATGGCTGCTCTGGTGGGGAGGGCTGACTTGATGGACTGTGCCTGGCCCCGGAGTCAGGGTGAAGCCATCCACACGAGTACTTACCTCGGGCACCCAGTCGGTTGTGCCATGTCGCTTGCGCAGATCGACCTGATCGAGCAGCGGAAGCTCGTCGAACGAAGCGCGCGAGTTGGCGCCCAATTCAAGCGTCGACTCGAGAAGACGTTTCGATCGTATGGTTCGCAGGTTTCAGTGCGCGGCCGTGGCCTGATGTTGGGGGTGGAATTGCGGTCGATAAGCGGGGAGCCCGACGGTGCACGGTCGATCGGAATCATCGAGTCGATGTTGGAAGCAGGCTATCTCATCTTACCAGATGGAGATCTTGGGGAGGTGCTCGGGATCACACCTCCGCTCATTGTTCAGCCTCGCCAGATAGCGTCATTTGTTGAGACGCTCTTGCAGATTTATCAGGAGTCTTTGCCGCGATGACGCTGAATGAAATGAGGGACATATTGGCAGAGTCTGACATTCGTCTGACGAAGTCATTGGGGCAAAACTTCTTGCATGATAGCAATCAGCTTCGTCGCATTGTAGAAGCGGGCGAATTAAGTGAAGCTGATTCGGTTCTGGAGATCGGTCCCGGCTTAGGACCGCTGACCGAGCGCCTTTTGCCGCTCAGCGGGAGAGTTCTCGCGATTGAGAAGGACGCGCGTTTAGTGGACGTTTTGAGGAAACGGTTTGCTGGAGTAGCGAATCTGGAGCTCCGGCACGATGATGCACTGCGATATCTGAAGCGTTCGGTTGATTACGATTGGCGGGGGTGGAAGTTGGTGGCGAACTTACCCTACTCGGTGGGTTCGCCGATTCTGGTGGAACTAGCCTTGGCCCCACGCTGTCCTGATCGGCTCGTCGCGACTTTGCAATGGGAGGTCGTGCAAAGAATCAAAGCGCAACCAGGCTCGAAAGACTATGGGGTTTTATCTTTGTTATTACAGCAAGGATATGAACCGGTAAGCCATTTCAAAGTGCCAGCGGGTTGTTTCTTCCCTCAGCCCGATGTCGGCTCTGCGTGTGTGTGTCTCGTTCGGCGAGCGAATCCGATGTTGGCGGCCGACGAATTGAAGCTCTTCACGAAACTTGTCAAAGTTGGTTTTAGCCAACGGAGAAAAGTCATGCTGAAGCTCTTGCGAAATTTGTGGCCCGAGCCCGTCTTGATGGAGGCTTTCGAACGGACGGCCATTCAGCCGCAAGTAAGGGCAGAGCGTGTCTCGGTCGATCAGTTCGTGCAGTTGACGAAATTCTTGAGCACAACCGAAACCAAGTAGAGAATTGAAACCTATGGAAGAGTGGTTTGATGAAGTAAACGAGCAGGACGAGGTTGTTGGTCAACGTCTCCGCGCTGATATTCATAGGCTGGGATTGCTTCATCGAGCGGTGCACATTCTTGTCTTCAATGACCGGGGGCAGTTGTTCCTGCAGAAGCGATCCGAGCTGAAGGATTGTTTTCCGGGAAAATGGGATTCCTCGGCTTCAGGGCATCTCGATGCGGGCGAAGACTATGATCAGTGTGCTCGGCGTGAGCTCGGTGAAGAGATCGGGTTGCACCCTGAAGAAGTTCCGGAGAAGTTGTTCAAGGTGGCTGCCTGTCCGGAGACGGGGCAGGAATTCGTCTGGGTCTACCGTTGTCAATCTAACGGTCCCTTTGAACTCCAACCAGAGGAAGTCACCGAAGGACATTTTTATGATCGTGCAGATCTGGAACGTTGGCTCGCGCGGGCCCCGGAGGACTTTGCGACAGGCTTCATTCTTGTTTGGGAACGATTTCTAGCCTTTGAACGAGATCAGAGGTGAGCGATGAGTTACTTGATCGGAATTGACCTTGGGGGTTCGAGTATCAAGGCACTCGTTGCGACTTCGCAAGGGGAACGCCTTGATGTGAAAAATCGGAGTTTTGATCAGGAGGAATCTCAAGATTGGGCCCGGGAAATCCGATCCTTGGTCGAGGATATCGAAAGCGAGCAAGGAACGCCCGCGGCTGGCTTGGGACTTTCGGCTCCTGGTCTCGTGGATTCGAAGGGACGCTCGATTCGCAATATGCCGGGGCGACTGGAAGGCTTAGTCGGCCTGGATTGGACGACTTACTTGCAGCGAGACCACGTGGTGCCGGTCTCAAACGACGCCCAATCAGCGCTCGCAGGAGAAGCCTGGGTTGGTGCTGTGAAGGACATCGACAATGTGGTGTTTCTCACTTTGGGAACGGGCGTAGGTGGTGCTGCGAAGGTTGATGGCAATATTCTGAGAGGCGCCATCGGGCGGGCCGGTCACTTGGGACATATCTGTCTCGATCCATCGGGAGCGCCCGATATCTGCCGGACCCCGGGGAGTTTGGAGTTGGCGATTGGGAATTGCACCATTCGTGAGCGCACTGGAAACCGCTTTGGAACGACTCACGAACTTGTGGATTCTGTGCGAGCGGGAGATTCGGAAGCGTGCCGGCTCTGGGCGGAAACGATTCGGAATTTGGCATGTGGTCTGGTTTCTCTGATCAATGTGTTGGATCCCGAGGTGATCGTGATAGGCGGTGGAATTGCGCGGGCGGACGAGTTGCTCTTCAACCCTTTGAGAGACCGTTTGGATGAGTTGGAGTGGATCGTTCCTGGCTCTCCTCGAGTGTCGGTGCGGGCGGCTCAACTGGGTGAATGGGCAGGTGCCTACGGGGCTGCTTACTCCGCGCTCGCTTCATGAAAGAGAGGGGAGTGGCGCAACTTCCAGCGATGGAGGCCTAGCGATTCCGGTTTCCTGTGATACGGTAAACTTCGATGGACGTTACGACTGAACCAGCGTTCTCTGCGGCGATCCCCATGGAGGGCTTGCAAGACGCAATGGATTGTAGTTTGGCCCTCACGAGTCAAGAAATTGACAACGAGATTCGGCGGGATTCTGATCCTGGAGAGACCTATCACCTCACCGTTGCTGAAGGAGACTTCACCCTTGCGGAGGAAACCGTGCGCCGGTTTCGAGAGGAGAATCAGCGTTGGGGGTGGGGGAAAGCACTGGTTCATAGTCGACTGAGTTTTCGCTGGGCAGGGCTCATTTGGTGCCTCGTGCTTGGTGCTTTCGCCTATCTGCCGCTACTTCGTCCTGGAATTCTAGAAGGTGGAATCCTCAATAGTGCCTTGGTGTTTGATGGGGAATGGTGGCGTGTTCTAACGGCGACGATGTTGCACCGCGATGTCGCCCATCTGTTCTCGAACCTCTCGGCTGGTTTATTCCTTTTTGGTCTGGTGATGGGCCGTTTCGGCGTGGGGGTAGGGCTGCTCAGTATCGTGATCACCGGAGTGGGAGGGAATCTCTTTGGCTTGGCTTTTCATACGGACCCCTATCGAGGACTTGGTGCCTCGGGGGCCGTGATGGGGGCTCTTGGGATGCTCGGCCCCCATGCAGTCGGACTCGTCCGCGAAAACCGGCGTGCCGGTCGCTTGGTGGTGAGTGGAATTCTGGGAGTCGTCATGCTCTTCATTCTGTTTGGAACGTCCCCGCAGAGTGATGTGATTGCTCATTTGGGTGGATTTGTGAGTGGCGGAGCGTTCGGTGTGCTTCTCGGGTTTTGTGATGAGGAGCGACTGAAGAATGGATTGTTGAATCTCGTGGCCAGCGTGGCGTTGTTGACAGCTTTGTTGTGGGCTTGGGGGCTTGCCTTGGGACTATAGGCGGCGGAGTTAGAGTCCGCTATTTAGGCTTAAGCTGATTTTCAAGAGAGCATCGTGAGTGTCCTTTTTGGACAGCTTTCGTTCATGAATCTCTGCGAAATCTGGGTTATTGCCGGTCGGTTGAATTTATTTAGCTATAGTGGGTGCGGTAAACTAAGATATAGCTTTCTTTACTTCCTGGGATCCTTAGGCTTTTGGCCCAATAAATGACTACGGGAGGCCTCAGGTGAAGAAGCGGAGTTATCGGCAGTATTGTGCGTTGGCGAAAGCGCTGGATGTCGTAGGAGAGCGATGGACTCTCTTGATGGTGCGAGAGCTCATGATCGGACCGCGCCGGTATCGGGAGTTGTTGGATAATCTGCCGGGAATGGGGACGAACCTCCTCGCGGCTCGCTTGAAAGAGATGGAGGCGCAAGGATTGATAGAACGAACTCTGGTTGAGGGTGGTGGACGCACTCACGCCTACTCTCTGTCAACGCGGGGACGGGAGCTCGAACCTGTGATTCGAGGCCTGATTCAGTGGGGGGTCGATTTGTTGGGGAGTCCCAAAGAGGAGGATCTGTCGCGTCCGGAGTGGGACTTGGTAGCGTTTCGCATGCTCTTTCGGCCTGAATTGGCGGTCAAGGTTGACGGATACTATGTGCTTCGTGCGGATGAGCTTGAGCTCTTTGTCCAGGTAGAAGCTCGTCGTGTGGCTCTGCTCAATCGACTGCCGAGCGGTGTGAATGAAACCGTGATTGAAGCGCCCGGGGCCCTTTTGAGAGCTCTGATTCTAGGGGAAGCGGACCCGGAAGAAGCCTTGCAATCAGGCCAAGTGAGAGTGAAGGGCGCACGGCGCCAGGCGAAGCGCTTTCTCGCCTGTTTTGGATATCAGGCCGACTAATCACGGGGACGTTCAACTCGTTGTAGCTTTTCGCGCTGCAGATGCGGCGCATCTTTTCCTGTTTTGAGCGGTGCACTGTCCCGCTTTGAAATCTCCTAGTAGTGCGCTCGTAGGGCTCTACTAGCACTGCTCTGTTATACCTTCCACTGATTCCTTTCTGTTCCTTAACCAAGTTCTCCAATCTTTTTTCTCCTTCTCATGTGTGTCCAATATGTTGGGGGATAGAGCCTTAGAGCTCTTAGTGTGTGTTCCGGTTTTCAGAATTATTAGAGAAGTATCAAGATCTGGCGTTCTAGTTGCTGAGTGCGGTTCGTTCAAAGCGTCTCAGCTTGGTTGAGATGATGTCAGACTCCAGAGCGAGATGATCTCATTCGATTCTCTGTGTCGATGCTGAGACGTTCGAACGAACCCGATGTCTAGAACGTGTCTTCGGGTGGTGACTTGGTTCCATAGCAACGACTGGATATACATGAACCCTATACTAGTTTTCATTCTTGAGGCTCTGGCCTGCAGTACTTTGGGAATTGCTTTCGCAAGGGGGCAACATCCATCTCGTCGGAATGATCTGGTGGGGAGGTGCGCCATGGTTGGATGGCCGTGCGGCGGTCCCGAGATTCCGGATTCTAACTCCTCGGCGATGGCGGAAGACTCGGGGAAGGGGATGCAGGGAGCTACGGGGAAGGAAGTTGCACGGTCTTCCCGAGAATGGCAGAACGCCCTCCTGCCGATATCACAACGGCTTGAATTGCTCCGAGAGCGGTCGCGCTCTCAGTCTAAGATCGTTCGAGAGGAGTTCGTCCACTATGTCTTGGAGTGGGATGGGAGCGCATTTGATCAACGTGAAATTGAGGGGGAGATAGTGGTTTTTTCTCAGGTGGTTCTCACGCTGATTGAGTGGCCTGTTTTTCAATCAGGCCTTGCAGGAAGCCTGATGAAAAGGGTTCTTGATCCTTATGAAGCCATAGAGCTCCGAGTTGCTTCGATCCGTCTGATGCTGAGCTGGAACACTCGTTTGAAAAATGTTCAATCGAATGCAGAGGAGGACAGGCACCAAATCCAAGAAGAGCAGCAGCTCGTATGTAGCACGTTGGTGTGCTGTTTGGAAGGCCAGAATGAGATGCTTCAAGGCGCTGCGTTGAGTGGCTTGCTGAGTCATTCCAAACTTGTCGATTCTTCAAAATTTACGCGCTTCAACCACGCCCTTCTCAGCATCTTGAATGACTCGGCTGCGTCTGAATCAATCAAAGCATTGGCGCTCAGTGTCGCGCAAGATTGGAGTCTCAATCAACTGGCTCCTGTTGCGGAGGCTTTGGCAGTCAATGAGGATACCTCGTTGCGTGTTCGCGCAGCATCGTTGGGAGTATTGAACGGGAAAGACCGGGACCGCGTGATCTCGCAGCTTGCTCAACAGGATAGGTGAGGATGAAAGGAGGTGGGTTGAAGTCTCCCATTCGTATCTGTTTGGCGTGATCGAGTTGCTCGCTTCGAGCACGCGATCGGTCTCAGGACCCTCAATCTGGCTTTGTTTTCAAGCGGAAGAAAAGGCTCGGGCCAGTGGGGGCTATTGGGAGCTTCTGTTGAATTGTCGGGCCTGCAGCAACGAACTCTTTGCTGATCTCCCAGCCACCAGGTGTAAGGGAACTCGATTGCTCGATGAAATAGGCCCGATCAGAAATCAGGTTCTCCATGGTCAAGATGATACCTCCAGCGTGGGATGCAATTTTTACAATCCGTGCGGAGCTGGCGGCTAACGTTGGATTTGCGTAGACGTCTCCGAAGGCGAGTAGTGTTCGTTCCTGGAATTTAGCCTGAAAAATGTTTCGGTATTCTCGAATTGATTCGAGGAAGGAGGCATCGATTGATTCGAATGAGCGTTCTGGATGTGCGCGGACATACTCAATCCCTGAAGCCCGGACGAAATACAGCCAGCTTCGTTGACCACTCCCACCGTTGCTCCATTCGATTCGAAAGGGGCCGTGGTTTATCGTTTCCGTGGAATCGATATCTGTGAGCTGTCGTGTGGTTGTTCCGTTAGCCTTTGTTCGATTCTTGAAGCTGTAGTGTTCTTTCAGGGTAGCTGTTCCCGATCCAGTCATCGGCGGAGATTGGGCCAAGTCTAGAGTTTGAAATCGGTACGGCGCTAGAACTTGGAACGTGCTCTCTCCTCTACGCGAGACCTGCTCTGGTGGTAGAGACTCGAATTCGAGAATCAGGACGGATGAGCCCTTTCGAATCACGATTGGTACGCCGTGATCAAATGGCATTGTCTTGAGACGAGATGGAGAAGCGGGCGGGGTTTCGGTGGCCCATGACTTTCTCAATAGAGGTAGTGGGAAGAAGTGGCCTAAGAGAACAAGAAACGCAATCCAGATGCGAACAGACCCCGATGATTCTCGCTTTGCTCTCACAGTATGAAAAGCTAGTCGGTTCATTGCATTTGATCAAGTTCGCTTCTTCTGGGTTCGAGCGTTGGCCGTTATTTTGTTTCGATTGTTGATTGAGCGTAACGCAGAATAATCCAGTTGCCGGAAGGGGGTGTTTGGTGGAGACTGTTTGGATGAACCTAGGTCGATTTTTGCGCTCCACTTGGACGGTTTGTGTATGCCTTGTATTGGGATCTTCGATGGCACAGATGCAATGTTCTGGTGTTGAAGGTGGAACAGGGGGCGTGCAGCACTATCTCTATGTGGCGACGCCGGGTATCCGAAACTACCTCGGCTATGGCGGGCACGGTCTGATTGTTCTCGACATTGATGATCATCATCGTTTTGTGAAGCGGATTCCAACGCGTGGTTTTCGCGATGACGGACGGCCTTCCAATGTGAAAGGCATTGATGTCAGTGTGCCGCTCAACAGTGTCTTCATCTCAACTTTGGAAGCCCTACAACGGATCGATTTAGGAACGGAGAAAGTTGTTTGGGAGAAACGATATCAGGGCGGCTGTGATCGGATGAGTATTTCGCCGGATGGATTGACGATGTATTTGCCGTCGCTCGAGAAGGACTTCTGGAACGTTGTCGATTGCGAAACGGGAGACTTAATCAGCACGATCAAAGTTCACTCGAGGGCGCACAACACCATCTTCGGGCCCTCTGGTCGTCGGGTCTACATGGGAGATATCGGATCTCCTTGGCTTCATGTGGCCGACCCTAGTAGCCATACGATTGTCCAAAAAGTGGGTCCCTTTAGTGCGGGGATTCGGCCGTTCACGGTCAATAGTGACGAGTCATTGGCGTTTATTAATGTGAATGAGCTGTTGGGGTTTGAAGTGGGCGATCTCAAGACTGGAAAGAAAGTCGCGAGCGTCAAAGTTCTCGGTTGGGACAAGGGGCCGGTTCGTCGGCACGGAAACCCGAGTCATGGTATTGGCCTGACGCCAGACGAGACTGAGGTTTGGGTGGCTGACGGACACAACATGCGATTGCATGTGTTTGAAGCTAAAACCCCGTTTCAACAGCTGACCACGATCGCCTTAGACGATATGCCGGGGTGGGTGACATTCAGTATGGATGGGCAATATGCTTATCCCTCAAGCGGGGAGGTAATCCACACCAAGACCCGAGAGGTTCTCTACCTTTTGAAGGACGAACGCTACAACACGGTGTCCAGTGAGAAGATGGTTGAGATCTTCATGAAAGATGGGAAAGCCCTGAAGGCGGGTGACCAGTTTGGTTTGGGACGCCTGAAGGTTGCGGAATAGAGCGAGGCGCTATTCGAGTGGGGGACGCTGTGGGCGTCCAGAGTCGGCACCTGGGGCTTGCCCCATGCCGCCTCGGTGTGGAGGAGGCCCCCATGATCCCTGTTGGGGTGGTCCGAAGCCTTGTCGAGGTGGGCCCCGAAAGCCCTGTCGTCGAGCTCCAGGTCCGAAGCTGGATGGGCGGCCGATCGCGCCCACGGGGGAGTTATCGATGGTGGATTGCCGGTAATGCCGCAGGCGCTCTTGCTGCTCTGGCGTCAGTGAGGGAAGGATCCGGTCGACGGCGTTGGTCAAGGATCCTGTAATCTTCGGAATAAAGGAGCGCTGATGTTCACGGATTTCCTCTGCCATCGTTCGGAGGTGTTCCTCCACCGTCGGGCGTTGCTCTTCCGTGAGTTGGAGAAGGTCTGTCATTCGAGCTGAGAATGCTTGGACAAATTCCTCTGGTCTGGGGTCTGCGGCCGCAGATCTGGCTGGGATGACGGTCTTCAGTGGGCGCGCACTCGAGATTCCGGCGAGGAAACCGAGTAGGAAGACCCCTCCCAGTATTCCAATCGCGAGCCATTTTTGCTGGTTACCGATCACGGAGAAAAGAATTGATCAATGACGAACATCGGCATCGGTGGGCCGGCTGTGGGCTCAGGGCGAGACAATTCCCAGTAGGAGGTGAAGAGGAGGGCCGCAAGTGCAGTCGCATAACCGTATCGGATTGGCGCGAAACTGGCCCAGTCTAGCAAGATCTGGAGCCAGTTGAGCGGCTGAGTCTGCGACAAGTTCTCAAGTCGACTCCGAATCGCGGCGCGAAGATCCGGCGCCTCGGGAATCTCTCGCCGCGCGCGCTCGATAATCGTTTCGAGTGATTGATTTAGGGGTTCAGATTTCAAATTCTGTTTCAAGCTACGAGCTCAATAGGTCCCTTGATTCCACGGTCGGTCGAACAATCACTCAGCGGATGCCTCCTCAGCGGTCATTAGTGTAGAGAAATATTAGTCCGAATTTGGCGCATTTTCAACTGCTGGGTCGAGATGAAGCTCACTATGTTGGCTGTATTGTTCAAAGCGTTTCCAAAAAAACTGTCCTGTTGCTCCGTTGCCGGCCGATCTCTAATCGGGCCTTCATATACTTTAACGAGAACCGGAGCCGAATAGGTTACATCGATCCACGTTTTTTTCTCTGCTGTTGTTTTCAAGGAGAAGACAGAGAGAGACGAACGCGTGCAGGCAAGAAGGTCTGCTCAATTACCTGGATGGACTAGGGGAATGCGGTTGGGGAAGTGCCTGCGCTTTGGATCTTTGCTTGTATTGGGGTGTCTGACGTTGCATCGAGGTGAGTGGGCCGGTAGAAACCTCGCAGTCTCTTTATGAAATCCCCTACATGCAGATCTGAGGTGAGTCGGTTCTTTTCGTGGATGGTCTGGATCCTGGTTGGTGGAATGGTTCAAGGGCAACGCGCTCCCGTGGCTCAGGAGCGGTCTGAATTCGAAGTCACTGAGGATGCAGGCGTCTTGATTCTACCGCTGAGTCGCGAGGGTTTGGGAGAAGGCGATCTCACCTTTGACTTAACCGTTCGGTCGATCACGGCGCGAGTCGGAAAGGACTTTCGTCCGCTCCCATCCGAAATCCGAATGGATGCCGGTGTCGATGAAATCGAACTGCCGTTGGAGCTGATCGACAATACAAGCGTGGATGGGGATCGCTGGCTGGAACTCGAATGGGGCGATCCCGAAGGACGAAGTTCCACGGTGACCGTCTGGATTCGCGATGACGAACGTGCGTTGGCCTTTGATCCGAGTTTTGGAACTCAGGATCAGCGGTTTGTTCCTCTCGCTTTTGGTTCTGAGGGGATGATTTATGCCGGCCATCAAGGAAATCTGGTGCGACTGGATTCGGACGGAAGACTGGATCCGAGCTTTAAGCTCGAGGGGTTTCAGGTCGAGCCCAGACAAGATGCGTTTCAGGATATTGCCCTGGTTCGAGTCGATCCTTCTGGCGATTTGTTTGTCGGAGTGAATTACGAATTCTATGGCCCTCAGGCTCCCGTAATGTATTCGTGGTTGCAACGATACAGGGCCGACGGTACGCCCGTTGAAGGGTATGGACGCACTCGTTTGAGGACGGGATACCTGATTGACATGCTTCTTGAGCCTGAGGGGAGCGTGGTTTATGCGGGAATCCAGGAAAACTTCCAAACCGGTAGTGTCACTGTTCGCATGGGACGCGTCAGGCCCGACGGAAGCGTTGATTCTGAGTTTGGGTCCAATCGGGTGTTCACGGGGCACGACGGAGAGATTCGTGTCTTGGGTAGACAAAGCGACGGCGGGATCCTGGTTGCAGGGCAGTTCAATGAGTTCAACAGCATGGATGCGGCGTCGCTCGTTCGCTTGGATCCATTCGGCAGTTTAGATTCCAATTTCGAGTCAATCCTTCAAGAAGGTTCCCATGTCGGAGATTTAGTGGTCCTACCGGACGATCGAATCTTGATCGCCGGGAACTTGGTCATCGCTGACGGGGACCGACGCCACCTCCTGCGTTTGGATCCGAAAGGTGGGATCGACTGGGAGTTTGAAGGCGCAGAGTTCACCATGGGTGGGACAATTAGCAAGCTTGTTGCAGACTATGAACGGAACTGGCTCTATGGCTTTGGGAATTTTCAACGAGTGGATGATCAGGCCCGTGATGGGCTTTTCCGGTTGGAACTTTCGACCGGTAGGCTTGATGACTTTGTTCTTCCACTCAATGGTCGAGGCGGTTCGGGGGGACGCGTTATTTCTGTTCAGCCTTCGGGGAATCTAGTCACGTCAAGAGGCCGGATCATTACGGATCAAGTCGATCGGCAGCGCGCGCGGTTCCTTGAGACTCGATATCAGACAACGGAGACAAGCGAAGAGCCTCTGTCCATCGAAATAGAACGCCAGGGATCGAGTCAACGAGCTTTGACGGTGCCGTTGGAAGTGTCTTCAAGTGGCGACGAGGGGATTGAGTTCGAGAGTTTGCCGGCGCAGCTCGAGTTTCCAGTGGGTGAGACGCGCTTAGTATTGCCCCTGCAGCCGGTCGACAACGGGAATCTCAACGGACCGATGCAGATCAAGCTCTCTCTACTCGATACAGAGGGCGGTTTGATGAAGCGCTTTTCGCCACAGGCCGAGATTGTTATTGTCGATAATGAGATTCCCAATCGAATCGACCCGGCGTTTGCTGTCCGAAAGGCACTGACTATTGATACATTCAAGCGCCTATCCGACGGACGTATCGTTGTCGCGACTCCAATCAACGAGAACCCTTTGCAGGTTCTGCGATCCGACGGTTCCCTTGATGGAGGTTTCTCAGCTCCCAATCTCTTTCCTTCCGCGGCAAGAATAACTGCCTTAGTGGAGAACAGAGAAGGGTGGGTGTTGGCTGGTGGATGGGCTGACGACATCAGGGGGGCACGTCGCCCCATGATTAGTCGGTTCGATCCGATGACGGGCCGCCCCGACGAATCATTTGTTGCCCCCCGACTCCTTGTCAGTCGACAAGGCTATGGACAGGTGACCGCGATTCTTACTCAACAGGTGGATCAAGAGGAGATGATTGTTTTGGGCGGAAGCATCAGGTCCGGTGGACGTCGGGACGGGCTCATCAGGCTTCGAAAAGATGGCACGCTAGATCCGGACTTTGGTGACGGCGTGGGTGTGAGCCGGATCTCTGGGGGACTTGAAATTTGGGTGCTCCGTTCATTTTCTGATGGACGTCTATTGGTGGGAGGAATTTTCGATACCATCGATGGGTTGCCTTCCCCCGGGATTGCCATCCTCGGATCGGACGGGAGGCTTGATGAGAGCTTTCAGTCACCCTTCAAGCAGAACGATTGGATTCAGAGTGCGGCCTTAGATAACGAAGACCGCGTTCTGGTGGCTGTTCGCTACAACTGGCGAGAGCATGTTGTCTTACGGCTCCTTCAGGATGGGAGCATTGATGAAACCTTCGAGCCGGTTAAGCTAGAGGCGGACGTTCGTTCTATCGCGATCGACTCCGCTGATCGAGTCTATTTGTTTGGACACTTCGACACGGTTGCTGGCGCTGCCTATCCTCGGGTAGCCCGCCTCTTGGCGAATGGAGAGCCTGATTCCACATTTTGGCCCACGCGTTCGAGCTCGGCGAGAGTGCAGAAGGGGGAAATCTTGCCTGACGGCACGATTCTCGTGGGCATGGATGGCCTCATTTTCGACGAGCAACAGGTGAATGGGCTCTTCCGCTTTGACCCGAGTGCTGACGCCGCGCGGACGAGCGTGGTGTTTGATCTCAACTCGACCAATCGCTCGATCCATGAAGGCAGCGACGATGTTCCTTCGGAATTCAGACTTGTGCGTTTGGGAGCTTCCACTTCCGCTCAACCCGTGTCATTCCGCTTGGCAGTCGAGGGTGCCATACCGGGGGTAGATTTTGAGTTAGATGGTCGCTCAATTGGTTTCGAGCCCTTGGCGATTGAAAGCGTGTTCGGTGTTTCGGCGCTGGATGACGGCCTGGTCGAGTCGGTGGAGTCGGTTCGTTTCGAGATTACCGGTGTTCCCACGCTGCCTCGTCAATCTTCGGCAACGCTTAGCATTCACGATAATGAAGAGGCTTCCATCGTGGACTATGGGTTTCCGACGGGGAAGGGGCCCAATTCAACGCCGCGAGTCCTGTTGGAATTGCCGGATGGGAAGATGCTGATCGGGGGGCAATTCGATCAGTTTAATGGGGGAGCTGTTCCTCCTCTGGTTAGGATTCACCCGGATGGCTCTTTGGATGAAACGTTTCATCTGGAGGGAGATTTCAGTGGGCGAGTGCATGCGTTGCTGTGGTGGAACGATTCTCTGTTGATCGGAGGTCTGTTTGACTACCCGATGGTGGACGGCAGCAATCGGCATAACTTGGTCCGAGTCGGGCTGGATGGGGAAAAGATCGATGTGACGGATACGTTTCCTGACACGGACCAGGCTGTCCAAGTGATCGAACTAGCGTCCGACGGAAGCATCTTTGTCGGCGGCGAGTTCCGGAGGGTCGGCGACCAACGTCGAAACAGTATTGCAAGAATCCTGCCCGACGGGACTGTGGACGAGAACTTCGCTGGGCTTGGTGCCGTGTTCTATGGTCTGAATGCAGTTGAAGTCCTGAAGGACGGGCGCGTGATCATCGGAGGAAGGCACGTGACGATCGGCCGGGATGATAGGGGGGCGCTTTTGAGATTGAATGAAGACGGAACGATTGATGAGGACTTTCGACCCGCTTTTCGTGGGACTGTTTACGATATCCTTCAGCTCGAAGATAGAACGACATTGATTGGCGGCAATTTCTGGAGCATTGGTGGCGCGTACGGATCTGGACTGGTTAAGATTGACGAGGATGGGAGGAGAGATCCGACGTTTGAGCTGGAACTCCATTCTGGTGAGGTCAGGCGGATCCGGCAGGATGGGAATCGAATCGTTCTGGGCGGTGGGTTTCAAACGGAAGAGAACCATCCAGCGACAACTTTGGCTTGGATTACGGCGAGCGGTGAGGTCGTGAAAGAACTCCCGGGCGCGGGAGCGTCGGGTTCCCTTTGGCCTGTGGATTTTGTAATCGGCATCGATGGGCATCCTGTTCTTGCATCCAATCCCACACGTATTGGAGGAGTTGAAACGGGGCACTTGTTGCGACTCAAAACTGACGGCACCTCGCAAACCACTCTGAATCTGAGTCAGAGCATTGGCGTGTTGGTTGAGCCTAATGGCGTTCTGGAGGTGCCCGTTCATCGATTTGGCGATTTGACCCGATCAAGCCGAGTACACGTTCAGGTCGCGTCAGAAAGCGCGGAAGCGACCGGAAATGTGAAGCTGCTCGATGAAGTCGTTGAGTTTGCTCGGCTGGATCGTCTCAAACAAGTTCGCTTGGAAGTGGTGGATGATGATCTGGCTGAGGCCGACGGTCATTTTACTCTTCAGCTCACTGAGGCAGACGCGAACACAGCAATCGGGGTAGATTCAGTCGAGGTGCGCGTCATTGACAATGATCGCGAAGGAAGCTTGATGTCTGAGTTTCGACCAGAGATCCAGCGGGATGACTATTATGGATACGAATTTTTTTCTTTGGGGAGGCGACGATTATCTGTCGTTGGTTCTTTCGGAGGAGCGAATGTTTGGGATCTCGAGGTGCAGCGTGACGGTCGGATTCTCATCGCGGGGAACTTTTGCCGGGTCAATGATATTGAAATTGAGGGGCTCGCACGTTTGCTACCTGATGGAGCCTTGGACGATAGCTACTGGCCTGGATTGAGCGACTCCGCGGTGGAACAGATGGCTCTTCAATCAGATGATCGTTTGGTTTATGTGAACCAGGGAACGGGCGAGCATCGGCTCTTGCGTTTGAATGCAGATGGGAAACCCGACCTTTCATTCCACAGTCTTCCCGTCGAAGGGGGCGGATACATCCAAGGACTTCTGGTTCTACCTGATGATCGTATTGTGATTTGGGGTGAACTCGGTTCTTGGTCCCACCTGGGCTCGGACCGACTGGCCGTCCTGTTACCTGATGGGGAAGTGGATTTGAGTTTTGATTCGGGCGAAGGCTTCAATCGGGCAGTGAGGTCGGTCCATTTCCAGTCACCCGACTATCTCGTCGTGGCGGGCGAATTCTCCTCCTACAATCGGCACACGGCCCGCGGGCTTGTTCGGATCCAAACGAGCGGCGAAGTGGAGGGTGGGTTTGCTCCCCTGGGCGGACCCAATCGAAATGTCGATCGCTTGAACGTTCTCGGCAACGGTTGGATGCAGATCGCGGGCAGTTTCACCCAGGTGGATGGTCATCTGCAACGTGACCAAGCCATGCTCTCGAAGGATGGAAGCTTGTTGATGCAGGAAAGCATGCTGCCGTTCTTTACCCATGCCTTGCCGTTGACGAATGGTGACAGCTACACGGTAAACGAGAGATCGACCCCTGAACGGCGTTGGGAGCAGGTGACTCGGAGAGGGCGGCTCGGAGCCGTTGATCCACAGTTTGACGTGGGATCGGGTTTAGTGGGTTCGGTGCGCGCTCTTGCTCTGGCCCCTGGTGGTGATCTCTTGATCGCAGGCAATTTACAACAGTTCAACGGAGTGCCGGTATCTTCGGTGATTCGGGTTCGGGGACGTTTGGAAATGTGGATCTCCTCCATCTCACGGACGGAGCAAGGCCAGACTCGGGTGGATGTGGTGGTGCAGTCTGGACGTGAATACCATCTGGAACACTCCCGAGACTTGATCCATTGGGAACGCCGAGATTCTCAGATTGCCGACACATCCGAATTATCGTTTTGGGATGATTCTTCAGCAGCTGAGGGGTTCTACCGAGTCCGGCAAGAGTGAGACGATCACACACCTGGTCCTGACTAAGTAAGGTTGCGATTGGAGGGGGGGATCGTGTTGTTGGGGGGCAGACGCGGGAAGGAAGGCATCCTTTTGAAGCTTCGATGGCTCTTGTCGACAAGCGGCTCACTGGGACGTTCGCCCCACCGATTGGGAATCAGGATTTGCTTCCGGGAAGGTGACCTCGAGTGAGAGGTGAGTTCCGGGTTCGAGGGTAATCTCCTTGATGCTGCGAGCCAGTCCGATGCTCGTATCAGCGGATCCGAGGTGTATGATTTCAATCGATCCAGGCGGAAGCCGATCGAAATGAAATTTGCCATCTCGGTACGTGGTAAATTGGTCCATGATCGTTGGTGCGTCTATCGATGTGCCGGCTGGGGGGCGGAGCATGACTGCCAGCTTTTGATAGGGAAACGGTTCGCCCGAACGGGAGAGGGTTCCGGAGAGACCTGACCAAGGTCTCGCGGTGACCTCGCGCGAGTTCGCTAGTGCTTTCGCGGTGGTCATGGCGAATCCTTCCTCACTCGCGATCACGAGGCTGGTGCTCGAAAGCGTGTCTGGTGGCAACATGAATCTTCCGGCGTTGTCTGTCTTGATTCGTTGCCCCCCTCTCACTGATGGCAGGATCCGGCCATTGCCAATTAGGACGGGCTTCGATTTGCGCCCGGAAATGTAGATGGATTGATTGGCAATCGGGCGGCCTCCGTGTGTCGTCAAGAGACCTTGTTGCCCACCGGATGGCGTCATCGGGATATTCAGCTCGACAGGGCTTTCTTTCTCATCGACGACTCGAGTGACGTAAGGTTCGTGGCCGAAGGCCTCAATCTTAAAGATGTGTTTGCCCTGAATGTCCCAATCGAATTCCCTGCTGTCTGAACTCAGGGTCATGGATCGTCTGCCGTCGGAGCCGTGGTTCAAGCGCCCTTCGAACCAACGAATCTTCCACTCTTGTGGGGGGGCTGTTGCTGTGAGTCGCCCTCGCCGAATTGAGAACCTGGGAATGGCCTTGTTATTTGCCCCGCTGACCTTGAAGGTGACGGTCAGTGCTGGAGTCATGATCACTTCGTAGGGCTTAGCTCGCGGTGTGATCCCCTTTAAGTTTTGGTAGTGGAAACCGTCACGCATCACCATGTAGTCTACACCGGAGCTTGGAACGGAGGGTGAGATCCATTCGCCGTTTTCATCTGTGGTTCCCTGGCTCCCAAGCATACTGCCGTTTTCCCAATCGGTGGCAATTAGTGCCGCGTTTTTTATCGGCCGTTTCGATGGGTCCATTACTTTGAATACCACGTTTTTGCTGGGTTCCAGAACAACGGAAAGGGGAGCAAGATCTGGCTGAGCGAAGGCTTCGACGATTTGAGGGGCATAGCCGTCGGCAACCACTTGTAATGTTCTCCAACCTGAAAATGTTCCCGGAAACTCGAACCAACCCCACTGGTTGGATCGAGTTGGGTAACCGGCCTCCTGCAATACTCTAATCTTGGCGTCCGAAATAGGATTCTGGTCCTTGTCGAGTATCTGCCCTCTCAGTTGTCCGCCTTGGATGAGAATGACATTGATGGGGCTTGAATCCGCGAGTAGCCCGCGGATCTCTTTGCCTTGGAGCCGAAGGCTGCGCTGTTTGAATTCTCGGGGTGCGTTCCTCTCTTTATTTTGCTCGGGTGCAGAACGAGTGTGAGTGGGATGATGGAATTCGATGGAAACATATTCTGCGTGGGAAGGAATCCCATCGTAGCTCCATTTTCCGTCCGCCTTTGTAGCCGGTAGCGTGATGGGTGATTTCGTAAATCTCATTCCGCTCGGAGTGTGAATGTAGAGTCGGACTGTGACTCCGGGGATAGGACGGCCTGTCGGATCTTTAACCGTACCGTTGAAGCTTCCACCCCGATACAGTCTAAAGAACTGCTGCTCAGAGATTGGATGCGGGTCGGGATAGAACCGCTTTTCAACCGCGACATAGCCAGGAGCGCTGAGTTCGATTGTCAATTGGTCAGCAGAGGTCTGAACATGTCGGAGCGTGGCTTGGCCGAGTGAGTCTGTCGTCGTTTTGATGGGGGGACGGGGACCATTCAAAGTGCTGTTCTTCCAATACTCCCGCAGACTGATTGTGACATTCGGAATAAGCTCACCTGTAGAGGCGTCGACCACCTGGAATCGGAGGTCTTTTGTGTTTGCGCTCACAGTTTCATCGACTGATTGCTCTGTTCCGGTGCTGGGAGCGACCGAGGCCGTCGGTGGGGCGTCCTGTTCACGGCTGTCCGGTATTGTTTGGAGAGTAACGGTTCCAATATCAATTCGCTGGGATCCAGAGGGAACCGAGATTCGCTGCACGGCTGAGGCAATGATTTGATACTCGAACGGCGAGGAACTCCAATCGTTTTTCGTGGCTCGCAGGTCGAGTATGTAGTCGCCGGGTTTGACTCCTTTGATGGTGAAATGTCCGGAGGGATTTACTTCTACGTAGAACCTGGAATCCTCCTCGAGGCGTTCTACTTCATGGCGTTCAGAGTACTCTGTGCTGGCCCTAGTAAAGTGCTCCCGGACGACGAAATCGTCCGGTGATGGCCTTATCGCCATCGTTGCGATCGGCTTGACCTTCCGAAGCCCGTAGTGGCCTTTCTCCCAGAGAATCTCCGTGTTGCTGGGCTGTGAAATCATGCGTCCCGTAATTTCCGTTCCACCTATTTCGTATGGGACCAAGGTAGTCCCTCCGGGATGGACCGTGATCTGTCTTTGGTGAGTTTCCTTGATCGCACCGGATTCGAAATTGGGATGAGTCAAATAGAGTCCGTATTCGCCATAAGGTACATGGTCGAATTGAAAGTGTCCTGAGGCGTCTGTTTCGGTCTGGCCATAGACCCTGGTGAAGGAGGATTTCGAGATATCGGATCTGAGCCAAATTTTGCGGTTTCCGATCGGCTGCGCGTTCTGCACTAGCGCGCCTCGAATGCTTCCGTGAGGATTTAAGACTAAGCGTTCGATCGGTTTCTTGAGTTCTTCCATCGAGAGGGTAAGAGAGGATCGACGAGCAAGAATCGTGAGGCCGCCCGATTTCGGTGGGAATGAGATTTGGGGGAGTTGTCCCTCCGAATCTGTGTAGAGGTGGGGTTGATTGTGATCGTTTCCGGCGGCCGGAATGGTACCGAATTCCCGGATTGAAACATGATCACGAGTGACGTTGGGGTGTGAGGGGCGGAGGATCGGAACGTTCTTGGCAGATGTGTTATCGGGGTGGTAGACGTGAGTCCCCCTTAGAGCTTGCGCCCCTCTCATCGGGTTGAGCTCGAACAGAATAGTTGTTCCGAACTCGTGCTTACTAATCTGCCGTGATCTTGTCGTCTCGTAACCTTCAGCTCCGACGCAGAGAGAGTATAGGGCTTCTTCTTCGACGCTGAAAATGTTGGAGTTCCAGGAGATTGGGCGAGGAATTTCAAACCGGCCATACTTTTCATCATCAATTAAGACAGGAGAAAACTTCCGTTCATCGGGAGAGTGATTGTCATAGAAGAACTTAGAAATCCTCTCTTTCGTGATCGCGTCGATGACCAGGCCCTCGATTCCTCTCTTGGTAGTTGGCGATTTCCGAAGTATTCCCGAGATTTGCTCTCCGTCATTGGTCCAATCGTAGATCCTTGGGACATAGCCGGGGGCCGAGATCTCGTAGAAGGTCTTTTCACGTGGGGCGTTCCTCCAACTAAACGAACCATTCTCAGCCGTGGTCACGCTCTGAGGTGAGAATATCGTCGTATCGATCTTCTTGGTGATGCGGACTGTGGCGCCCGCGATTGGATTGCCCTCTTTATCGCTAATTCTCCCGCTGAGGGGCTGTGGGGAGTCAAGCTGGACCTTGGTGGTATGGGAACTCAATTTGGGAGCGACAACGACGGAACTTATTGCATAGTCAGGGTGATGAATGGCGTAGAGCAGTTCCTGCTGAGTTCGGCCATTGAATGATACTTGACCGTTCTTATCGGTGCGTGCGGATGAGCGTTGTCGCCGTTTTAGGCCTTCAAACTCTAGAACCTCTGCTCCTTCTACGGGCTGTCCGAGCGCATTCACAATCTCAAGTTGAACAGATCCGCTGGGCGGGAGTTGAATAAGAGACTGACTGCTCAGCAGATCGGAAAGTTCTAGGGGGCGATGCATGTACAACTTGTGCACTCCCAGAGTTCGGGCCGTATGAAAGAACAGGCGATTACCCTCCGAATCCGTGGTCGTGAGTTCGACATATTGGAGATCGCGGGGAGCTCCATCGTACGTCCATCGTCCGTCTGCATCCGTGAACACCGGGTTGGCGTCCGTGACTCTCATGATCCAGTTCCCGCTATTGTGTGCAGCGCGTCGCAGGTCTGGAGTGGAGTAGCCTGCGAGTGAGATTTTAATTCCGGCGGCTGGTTGCCCGTCGGCATGTCGAATCAATCCGCCGATAGCCCTACCTTTTTTGAGGACAAACTGGTGTTGGGATGGAGCTGAAGACCCTGAGTCACTCCCGGCTCCCCAGGTTTGGCTCTCCGCAGAATAGCCCCCACTTGGGAGTGCGTAGAGTGTGAAAGGTTTCGAGTTATCCAGTTCTACAGGGATCGTGATGAGTGCCTCGCCCGATTCCTTTGTGACTCCTGCCACTTGAATTCGCGAGACATTCCAGAGTGAGTCGTGCTCTGTTGAGTAACCGATCAGAATCTCTGAAAGGGGGCTTCCCGAGCTTGCTTCGATCACCTTCACGGTGATCTCTCGAGTCGGAAGATCGTTTGTTTCAACTGGTGTCGATAGCTTTGGGGTATCAGGTGGGGAAGCTTGTTCTTGGGCCAACACTCGGTGGGTTCTCGGGTCGGTAAGGAGAATCGCCAGGAGAGGGGAAATGACTGCGAGCAGTGTGATCAAGGAGTAGCGTCTTTTGCGTTGGAACGCAGCAATCATGAGAAATCGTTTTTTAAGACCACGTCGGTCTTCTCCGATCCCGATTAGTCCGGGAATCGCTTTTCTTCCGGAGAAGCTATTCAAAGTCTTGATGAGTGTGCGACCGTATGCTTCCGGTCGGTCGGCCTGAAGGGCTTTTAAGGCGAGGTAGTCGGTTGCGAGTTCTCGATCTCCGCGTTGCCGGGCAATGGCGTACCAGACGAAGGGATTGGGCCAGTGGATGATTTGAATGATCGTCGCCCACCAGTTCCAAATCGGATCTCGCCGCTTAACATGCGCGAGTTCGTGTAGAATGATGTGACGGAGTTCGCTTGTCTTGTAGCGAGTGCCGATTTGATCGGGCATTAAGAGTTGGGGGCGAAGGAAGCCGAGGATGGATGGAGATGGGATGAGCGGCGATTCGATTGCCTGAATACGTTGGCTGACGTGGAGAACTGCCCGACATTCGTTCAGAATGCTCAGGAGGCGCTCGTCCTGAACGGGGGTTGCCGACTGGAGCAGACGGCGGTAATGGAGAGAGTTACGGATGAGCGCGATGACGAGACAACTGAGCCCGAAGCCCCAAATCGCCAAGGCTATATCGGGAATTGTCATTCCGATGGTCTTTTCGGAGACGGTATTCGATTCAATGGGCGACCCTTCTACCACTGGAAGTGAGGAGAAGGATTCTGTCGAAGGAACGTTTTCAGTGATGAGGGGCAGCGTAACGATGGGTTGAATCGGTGTGGGATCGAACTCATCTATCGGGGGCGCATAGCGTGGAGCGGGGGACACGGCATCGGAGAGCGGGTTGTTTTCTGCGGGTATCGGGAAGTTTGATTGCGAAATGGAGGCTCGGTCAGTCTCCTGGGCTTCTTCGAGATCCGGAATCTGTGTGAATTGGAAAAGACTGAAACGACTTTCCGGGAGTATCGGAAGCGATAGGCGAACAAGTAAAATAAACCAGAGCGCATGCTTCGCCGTCGGGGAGAGACGATTTCCGGCGAGGTATTGAATCGTAAGGATCAGTGGCACGATCACGATGGATTGGAGACCTGCCTCCACCAAAAAACGGAATACCAGTTCACTGATGTTCATTTCAAAACTCATTTCTTGCCTCCGCGGCTCTTCTTCGTGAGGAGGGATTTGAGTTCTTTGATCTCTTCCGGAGAGAGAGATTCGTCCTCAACGAGGTGTGAAATCATCGGGCGCAATGAACCTCCGAAGACTCGATCGAGAAAGGAGCGGCTCTCGTGGCGTTGGCATTCTTTTTCTGAGAAGAGTGTTCGATAGTAGAAGCTTCGACCGGTCTTCTCGTAGGCGATAGCCTTTTTTTTCACAAGGCGGCTGAGGAAGGTCTTGATCGTCTGAGGATGCGATTTTGTTTGAGTTGCGATCTGCGTGGAGGTGAGAGGTTGCTTCTTCCAGAGCACCCTCATAATCGACCACTCGGCATCTGTGATAGGGGGTGGTTTCTTCATCCTGAATTCAATCTACATCTGTAGACCGATTCGTCAAGGGTTTTTGTCTACGGTTGTAGACCATTCAGGGGAACGTGATTTAAAGGAATGTTCGGAGGAATCGGAGACCGGGAAAAGCGGAGGTTGCGCGGAGGGTTGCCTGACAGAGTAGATCGCCCCACCCCGAAGGGGAGCGGGGCGATCGAGGCTCCGAAGTGCTGGTCTAGGGATTGGATTGGAACTGGTAGTCGGTGTACGACCAGTTCCAATCGATCCGGTACCAAAGGCGTGCATGTACGATGGAGCCGTCTGCCGGGAGACTGGTGACGGTGTGAGTGGTTTGCGAACCTGGGAAGTTCCCCTCGAGATATTCGCCGCTTCCTTGGCTGGAGCCAATATCCAACCACCAGCGGTCTACATTTTGCCCATTCGCTGTCCAGGTAAAGACTGTGCTCGATCCGTTGATCGTGCCTGAAATGTGCGAGGTGAGTGTAGGGTCCGGTAAGGCTGGAGCTTCGTAGGCTTCGAAGGTGAAGTCGATGTAGTTCCATTGCCAACCCATGATATACCAGAGACGGCCGTAGAGTGTGCGGCCATCGTCGGGGAGGTTATCAATCACAGTCGAAAAGGTTTGGCCGGTGAAGGTGCTGCCGAAGACATCGTCCCATTCAGGCTGCGATCCGATTTCGAGAATAAACGTGTCGACGTCAAAATCACCATCTGACCAGGTTAAGGTCATGCTCGTGCTCGTGAGTTGCTCGCTTGGGCTAGGCGACACAATGCTTGGGAGCGCCGTTTCGACGAAGTTAATCGGTTGGTGAGTGGCGATTCCCGTGCTTGAAGGAAGGTTGTTATGTCCAATCGCGGCTCCCTGAGGGAGGGCAATGTCGACGGTCCCACTGACGTTTTGAAGCGTGATGGAAACGGTATAGTGTGTTCCATCGAACGGCCAGGTGTCATCGATCTGGATTTGGTCGGGCAGGGCGGACCCCGTAAACACGATGTCTGTGGCGTCCAAGCCCGTGACAGGTTGATTGAACCAGATTTGGAAGTTCACATCGGGGTCGTTCGTGGTGGGGGCTTGGCCCGGAGCGAGTGCTAAAACCGGTTCCGGGGATGTTGCCGGAGAGAGAGATGTCCCGTTGAATTCAAGCACATAGATCGATCCGGGAGGCATTGGAAAGGTGTAGCTTGCTCCATTGATTGTCGGAATGAGTGCGTCCGTTTGGATTGCTATGACTTGGGCTTGGGTGTTGTTGCTCCTGGGATCCCCCGTCAACGTGTGGATCGAGGCAGAGTTTGCCTGACTAAAAGGGAGATGAACCGTGACCAGAATTTCTTCATCGAGCGAGCGGGATAATACGATCGCTCGATAGTCGTTGGCGTCTCGATAGGCATGCAGGTCAATGAGAGGCACTTGGGCGTCAGGGAACTCGTCTTCGCCCGGAACGAAGGCCGTTGGAACTTGAAGGGCCGTGCTGTGAACGCGAGGATTCATAGCGTGTTCGTTTGCCATCTGAACTGCGAGCCACGCTGGGTGGGGACGAAGGTTTCGCTCGGGTGAGGTGTGGGTTGCGTAACTCGTTCCACCGGTGAATTGGAAAAAGTTACCAGAGAAGAAACGGTTTCGTTGTAGATCCAACATGATGTCCATGGTGGCCACCCCGGCTGCCAGAGATTTGCCATACGCTTCCATGACGGTGTGGACCGGCGTGGTGCCCGTGGGGAGTTGAGTTCCGGGACCGAACTCGTAGGTGATGAGATCGTAGTCGAAGCCTTGGCTGGCGAGCGTATCCCGGGATTGCGCTTGTCGATCCGTGTGGAACTTGATTCGTGAGTAAGGGAAGAGGAGATACTCTTGAAACCCTCCATCATTGATGCTGCCTCCGCCAAACTCGACTTGGCTTTCCCATCCACCGATGTAAGGAGCGACATCAACCATATGTGCCGAGGGGCAATGTTGCTTGGCAAGATGCCCGAAATCGGCGGTCGTGGACTGGTCGAGAGCGCCATTGAGAACGAAGATCAGTTTGTTCGCAATTTGTGGGTAGTAGGGACTGGATTTGACGACGTTGAAGAAGTGTTCGGCGAGTTGGCCGTATTCCACGGGGTCCGTGAGCCACTCGAAGAAGGGGAGCCATGTCTCGTTTCCGTATTCAATGTAGAGCACAGGGAAAGCGTCTGTCCACGGTGTGGTTCGTCCCTGGGCGGCTCGTTTGTCTCCGTAAGGTGTTCCTGTGGGCCCGGCGAGGTATTCGATCAGATTGAGCCATTCCGATTCAGAGTGGTAGAGGCCAAGAACCAGCCAGGGACTCGCCCCGAGTTGTTCCACGACGGGCAAGGCGGTGGGGAGTTTCAGGGCCGAATCCGCGTATTGGGCACCGTAGTTGGGATTGTACTGCCGGAGACTGACGGCTTCGCTGTTGGTCCAATCTTCGATGTTGGAACCCAATTGCTCGTTGCTCACGCCACCCCAAAGCCTCACGGTTTCGGGACTGGCTTGTTGCAGCAGGGAAACTTTGTCTGCTTGGTAGGTGAACACGGGTTCAGTGGTCTTGTAGACTCGGAAATTGTCGATCCAAAGGGTGCCAGGTCCTTCGAACACAAGGCCTTGAGGGATGGGGAGGGAGCCAGGGCCCGGACGAGCGGGTGCGATGAAGTCAAACTGGTATTGAGTCCATGTGCTATCGACGCCTGTGATGACGGTGTTGATTTGGCTGTACGCTTCATCCATCCAGATGACCACCTCGTCTGAAACTCGATTCTCTTGTCGAAGCCATAGCTCCATGCGGTAGGGCTCGCCCGGATCGAGTGAATCCATCCATTGATCCTCGGGACCGTAGCGGAATTGATACATGCCCACGTAGTCGCTTGTGTCGGTATGTAGACGCATACTCGTTTGGCCTCCATCAATCGGAGCGACGGTCGACGAATCTCGTGATTGCTCCACGTTTCCGATGGGGCTCCACGGATCCGCCATCGATAGGTTGGGCTGGACGGGCGTTCCAACGCTGGCGATCGGGATGTTGTCAGTGACGAGATTAATAAAATAAATATCGCCGGATAGGATTTCAGGACCGGAGGTTTCGAGCTCAACGCGATAACCGGAAGTTGGACTAGCGAAGTAGTCGCTGACGATGTCGGTGCGAACATGGGTCATCGAACCATTCACGCTGCGATAGATTCGGACGCTCGCTCCGTTGAAGAACCCATCGGTGAAGGCGCCATCATAGCTCGTATCAATCGATCCCGTATTGGTCAAATAGTCGGAACCTCCTCCCGTTGCGGTTCCCTTAAGGTTGATCGCGACGGGTTCCATCCCTGGATCATGCGTCCAGTTGTTGTAGTAAGGCCAATCGAGATTGACCCCGAATCGGTTACTGTTGTCTTGAACAATCGTTGAACCGATCGCGAATTCAGCATTCGTCGATTGTGCGTGGCTCTGGGCCTGAAATGCGGCTAGGAGGCCGAGGAGAATCAGTCCGTTGATTGATGATTGAATACGTTGTTTTGTCTTCATGCCGCTAACACACTAGCGGTGAAGAAGGGGCCTTTCGTATCCCTCAATCGGACGAAATGACGAGCCAGAACCAGCTCAATGGAGAGAATGGACTAGTCCATTTGGATGACTGATCCCGCGCGTGGGAGTTAGCGCGATTTCTAACGCTGATCCGCCCGGTCATGTGACCTGGCCCTGCTGATCAATCGTCAGTGCTCTCGGGGGATGGTCCGATACAGAAGAGATGCCGCTCGCCGCGGATAAAGAGATTCCGCTGACTGATTGCGGGACTGGCTGAGACACGTTCACCTAGTTCGTTTTGGGCGAGAACGGTGTATTCCGCGTTTGGTTGAAGGATCGTTGTGATACCGCGATCAGAGACGAAGTAAACCTTTCCAGCCGCTGAGATCGGAGATGCACTGTGTCCGCCCGGAAGTCGCTCCATCCAATGACGCTTGCCACTTTTAGCATCGAAGCAGCTTGCGATGCCGCTGTCAGCAACCAGGAGAAGATATGGCCCCACGACAATTGGAGAGGGGACGTAGCCCGCTCCGCGTTTTGTCCGCCAGGCGATGTGGGAATCGGTCACGTTACCGGTTCCGTCCGGGCGAATGGCGAGGAGGTGACGTTCGGGGTAACCACCGGTGACGAAGAAATATTCTCCGTTGTCGACCATCGAAGCGACAAACTGTTCAGTCGGCCCATCAATGTTCCAAATGGCGGAGCCGTTATCAGGGTTGTAGCTGACGACGGAATGGCTTCCTGAAAGAACCATCTGGGTGCGTCCGGCGATCTTGCGAATGATCGGGGTGACGTAGCTTCTGGTCTTGTTCTCGCGCGCAATTCGCCAGCGTTCTGCTCCCGTATCTTGTTCGAGAGCGACGATATAGGCGTCACCGTCGTGGTCTCCATTGATGATGACGAGATCTTCGTAGAGGACCGGACAGGCGTTGTAGCCGTGAGCACTGACGAAATCTCCAGGCTCGGTTACCCAAAGGCGTTCCCCGGTGAGTGAGTAGGCTGCCACGACCATTCTCCCGGCGGTGATCAAACGGTTGGAGCTGACATTGGGAGCGACGACTTCATCCCCTGTTGGACGCAAGAAGGTGACGAACACTCGCGTTCCATCCGTAGTGGGAGTTCCTGAGGCACGACTGTTGAGCCGGTGAATGGACTCCGGCGGAGCTTCGAGAACGGTCCTCTGCCAAACATTCGCACCGGTTCGACGGTCGAAGCAGAGGAGCACACGCTCGTTACTCTCCGGGAGGAAGCTTGTGAGAAGCACCGTGTCCTCCCAGATGATCGGGGACGAATGTCCTTTGCCGGGAAGGGCGGTTTTCCAGGCAATATTGTCTGTGGGGGACCACTTGATTGGCGGCCTTGGTTCGAGGCTGGTACCGTCTCCGTTTGGCCCGCGCCAGGCAGGCCAATTCTCTGCCGAAAGGGAAAGTGATAGGGTAGTGTAGATCAGGAAGGAGCCCAGGAGTCGCATGCTCGGATTGTATGGAGGCTGCCGCGGTAGACAAGGACAAGTCCTTGGGTGAGCGGAAGGCGAGAGTGCGAGAGTGGGCTTGGAGCTAATGTGATCGAAAAAGCTCCGAGATAATCGAACTACTCTGCTTGCTCCGTCGTAGAAGGCGTCGCGGCCGAAATGTTGGACAGGGTTTCCTCTAACATTTTGCGGCACTCGCGTTCAGCTTCTGCTTGTTTCTCGTAGCTTGCGTCGTCGTTGACTGCCTTGATGAACTTCGCGCACAAATCTCGTTGTTGCTTCGTCCAGCCACTGGTGAAGCCGGATTCGATCGGGGCGAGTTCAAGCTTGGACTCCGTTTCATTGTTGGGTTTGGATCGTGCGTGGGCCCAATTGGAGACATGCTGAAAATAGAGGAGTGCTCGATCTAAAAGAACGAATGGAAACTGCGGATTTGTATTGGGCCCGACAGTGATGGTGATGCCCCCGAGCTTCTGTTTCTTGATCTTGGTTCGAGCCAGCTTTTCTCCTCGCAACCATGCGGTGGTCGCGCCGGCGATTGCACCTGAAACGGTAAAGACTCCGAAAGAAAGCCCGGCGAGTGCGAGGTCCACTTTGACTCCAATACCTCCACCAAGTACCGCCGCGGTAGAGACAATTTGTTTTTTCGAGAGTCCAAGCAACTGCCAAGTTCGTTCGGTGAACAAGTCCTCGTTCAGGATAGACTGCGGCGGAACATCGACGCTAAAAATGTTGTGCTTAAAGAGCTTGCGAATGGACTGATGGCTGTCTTTTTCGATTTTGTTTAACGATTCTTGATACTTCTCTTGGAGCTCGTTTCGGATTGCTACTTCCTCGCTCGGTTTGAAGACGTGCTTGTTGTGCGTTTGGGTGATAGCGGATCGAACGAGATCGCAGAGGATGCCTGAGACTTGGTGGATGCGACTGCTCCAATCTGATTCAAAAGCCTCGATGGCCTTGGCGAGGGCGGCTTCCCAGTCTTGGTTGATTCCTTTCAAGCTCTCAAGCAGCGCGATTCTTTCGGAGTAGGTTGCTTGGTGCGCATCAAAGATTCGAATCGAATTGAAGGCTTTGGCGCAGGCGCTCTTCCACTCGGTGATAAAATCTTCCTGGTATTCCTTCGGATTGATGATGGCCATGCGGGGATTGCCCGTTAGGCGAAGAATCTCCATTTCGATTCGATCCGTGCTGCTGATGGGGCGGCTGCCATCGATCACGTAAATAATCCCACATCCCTGCGTCAAGGGGGTCAGCAGTTGTATGTCGTGGGAGAGATTTGGGTCGGACCCTTGAGACTTGATGAAGTCAGCCACTAAATCTGTGGAATGACTGCCCTGCTGGCGAAACCAGTCGAGAATCCGGCGTGGATATTGAAACCCGGGTGTATCGACGAATTGGATCACGGTTTGACCGTCGATTTGGACCGGGTATTCGCGGCTCAGCGTTGTTTCCCCGGGGATGGGACTGATGCGAACGGTATCATCTTCCGTCAGTGTGGAAACGACCGATGACTTTCCTTCGTTCGGATGGCCGACGACTGTATAGGTTGGAATGGGACTACTCGGTGGCATTGCTAATCTCGAGGGGAGTAACGCCTAGATTGTCATCGGTCAATGAATCAATGGTCTGACTCCAAACCCGCTCGTTCGTCTCGCAAACATCCCGCCGCTTGCCGGCTTCCTCGGGGCGACCGACCAGGTAGATCATCATCTTGCCCTTGCTGGGTTGCGTAGCGCGCAGTTGTTGAAGCCATTCGATGGATTCGCGAATCGGAGGTTGAAAGGCTTCTTGAATCAGAATGAGGCGTTCAAATGCCGACTCTGAGCGAAGGGGTTCCATGGTGTTCCAGAAATCGGCGGTCGACTGGGTTTCATCGGGAAGTCGGATCCATCGTTCAACTTTCCAGCCAATATGCTGCTGAATTGCGGAATCGGTGTTTTCCCGGACCAGGCGTTTGGCGAGTTCAGGGTCGACAATCAGAATGGCGGTTTGCTCCTCAGGTTCTGGCTCAATGACAGGAGCGCTTGGAGCCTCAGGACGAACATCTCGGAGTGGCGGCGGAGGAGACTCTTCGGTTTGCAGAATCCTTCCGCTGGTTCTGAGTTCTTGTGTCGTCATGCTTTCCCACAGTCGGTCGCAACTGAGAGAGTCGAATTGAAGAGAGCGAAAGCGGCCGCGAACGAAGGCGTGGCTGAGATACCACAGAACGAATCTTGGCAGAAAGCCGTAGGTGACGAGCGAACAGACCAAGAACGGCCACCAGGAAACGAGGTTTTCATTGGTTAGGCGTTTGATGCCATCCTTAAGGTAGATTCGGCTTCCCTCGATCTCTGCTTGGGTAGGCACGCCTGAGGGGATAATGAAGGACCAAGGGAGTCCAATCAGGCGGGTGAGTTTGTAGGTCTGCTCGGGAGTCACGCTGAGACTCGATTGCCAGCCGAAGGCTCGATCGCTGACGGTGACGAGGAACAGTGTTGTCGCTAGGGCTGCCACATTGAACCAGATGCCGAATGCTTGGATGAGGGTAGCAATGATTCCGAGAATAATGCTTCGGTATTGGGACTGTTTTTTTGCCGCTGTGCCGAGGAAGGCCCTGAGTTGGAGCTTCAGTTCGGCGGAGGTGTGGGATTCTGTCCGTTTCTGGATCCAATCCAACACATGGTTAAGTCCGCTGATGACGAGGGGGACGAGGACGCCGCTTTCTTGCTTCAATGTTCCGAACCGGCGAAGGGCGAAAGCAAGCGCTGTGAGAGAGAGCAGCAACACCTGTCCCCCGAGAAGCAGAGTCAGGAAGCCAGCAACATTTGTGGGTTGGGATCCATCGTAGCGGAGGAGCGTGGCTGTGATCAGTGTGCCCGACAGAATGGCAAAGACGAAGAGCAGAATTTTGAGCGAGTGAAGGCCGCGACAAAATAGACGCCCCGGAAGAAGTTTCGACAGCGGCTCCTTTTTTCGTTGCGCTTCTAACCAAAAACGGAAACCGCTTGATCGGTCAACCTTGGCCTCTGCAGGTGCTGACGATTTCTGAGCGGCCGTGAAATCGAGGAAGACCTCCCGATGCTTGTGGCTTGTGAGTGTTCCGGCCTTGGTTTCGGTTTCAATCGCGTAGTCGAAATCGATCAGATCCTCCAACTGCCAGGCGGGCGACGGTTTTGATGGGGAATGTGAAGCCATGGCAAGGACGGGCAAGTCTCTTTGCAGAGTAGTGATTCGGTGGTTGCGGATTCAAACGGCACCTTGGCAGCATTGTGAACGTGAATATATTGAAATCCTTCGTATCATATTCGAGGCGTCACGGATGAGCAATCCCGTCGGCGCAAGCTGATTCCGGAGGCGGGGGTCGAGGAAAGAAAAGCGCGAAGGCGTGGAAAGCCTTCGCGCTTTGAAAAAGTCTCGACGACTCGTTTAGGAACGGAAGTTGATCGCTTGCTCCTCGTGCACTTCATCCGGGCACGGAGCGTTGGTCGGGGCGTCCGCCTCTTTGTTGGAGGCCACCACAAGCTTGTTTGCCAGTAAGTAGGCTTCGACTTCCTCGCCGCTGACGTCTGCGAGCATTACACCGTTCACTTGCACGCAAGGGCTCAGCATTTGGCCGCTCTTCTCGATCATCTCCTGTCGTTGCGAAGGGTCATTGATGATATCGCGATCTTCAAACGAAAGCGAGTATTTGCGCATGATGGCGCGCACACCCTCGCTCCAACCACAATGGGGCTTGAGGTAGGCTACGACTTCCAAAGATTGACTGGTCTCACTCATATTGAATCTGTTCGTTAATGCCCATTGGGCAGCTCGATATGAAGTAAGGTGCCGCAATTCCACCAGAAATCAACGCTGAATTTGGGGGGCTCTAGGGGAGGCTGGGAGCGGAAGCTTCGAACCCCGAGCCGCGATCATCGGGAATGGAGCTCTCCCCGGTGGTCGACTTCGGAGTCTTGCTGGTTCTCAAGGCTCCCAGTGCAGGGTTGTGCTGCCCTTTGCTGTTAGGACCTCTCACTTCCCTTACCAGTGTGAGGCGGATTTGGGATAAATTGAATATTTCCGTAACAGACGAGTCTAGCTAAGGGAACACATTGACCACAGGTTTGCCCTTTTTGGGAAGACCTGTGGTCGGTGAACCCAGAACCACACATCGCACGAATAATGAAACGAAATATCGCACTCATCATGGCTACTCTGATCCTAGGTGTAGGGACGGGGTGTATTGTTGGCATCGGTAACAAGGATCGAGATCATCCTCGAACGGCGACACTCGGCCAAGAGCTGATGGATCTTGAGAGCGCACGGCAATCGGGAGCTCTCTCGGATCACGAGTACGACGAGCAGCGTCGGCGTCTGCTCCACGATTAGCGGGTCGGCCATCTGCCGACTTGCTCTCGACAACAGGCTGAAGCGAGGCCCCCGATCGTTCTCGGGAGTCTCTGCTAATGCCTGTTCTCTTTCATTCAGGACGCTTCTCTAGCGTCTCCAGGATCGATCCGAGACAATCTTGAACTCCAGGTATTATTAGATTTCCTCCTTCGAGGTCCTGTGAGTTAATGCCCTCCGAATACTGAGTCTTCAGCTAGATCGTTGGAGAGCTGAGACCCTATCGAGAGATTGTCATGAGGAAGAAAACACAAATGAGTTCTATGCCCTCGAGTCTGTTCGTAATCGCTGTCTGCCTTGCTTTTGTCAGTGATTGCGTGTTCGCGCAGTCAGGGGAGCGGGCGTTTCGTCAGCTCGAGGAGCAGTTGCCGACTCCGAATGCCTACCGGACGGCATCCGGAGCGCCTGGAGGGGAGTATTGGCAGCAGCGCGCTGACTATGACATATCGGTCGAATTAGATGACGAGAACCAACGGATCATCGGATCGGAAAGAATCACCTACTACAACTATTCTCCGGATTCGCTTCGCTACCTTTGGTTGCAGTTGGACGCCAATCTATTCAGTCGTGATTCGGATGGGTGGGCGAGTTCGAACGCGCCGAATCTGGATGGCCTGACGTTCAAGGCGATTCGGTCCATTTTGCACCGGGAGGGCTTTGATAGTGCCTTGAGCATCACGCGCGTCGAAGGGGCAAATGGGCAAGCCCTAGACCATTCCATCGTGAAGACGATGATGCGTATTGATTTGGATCACCCCTTGTCCTCGGGTGCCTCGATCGAAATTGAAGTGGATTGGAGCTATTCCCTGATTGATGCGAAGTTGGTGAGGGCTCGATCTGGATTTGAGTTCTTTCCGGAGGATGGGAACTTCATCTACGAAGTGGCCCAATGGTTTCCTCGCATGGCCGCGTATACAGATGATCGTGGCTGGCATCACAAACAATTCTTGGGCTCTGGGGAGTTCACGATCGAGTTCGGAGATTATCTCGTTCGCATCACAGTGCCGGAGGATCACATCGTCGCGTCGACAGGGACCCTGCAGAATCCGGCCGAGGTTCTCACTCCAGATCAGCGAAAGCGGCTTGAGACGGCCGCCTCGTCTGCCTCACCTGTCTTCATTGTGAGCCCTGAGGAAGCTACAGCAAACGAGGTGGAGGCAGCGCCGGGCAAAAAGACGTGGATTTTTCAGGCAAAGAACGTGCGGGATTTCGCCTTTGCCAGTTCCCGAAAGTTTATTTGGGATGCGCAGGGATACGACATCAACGGCAACACGGGCTTTGCTATGTCCTACTATCCAAATGAGGCGGAACCGCTCTGGAGTCAGTACTCCACTCAAGCAACGATTCATACTCTGGAGGTCTACTCCAAGTTTACCTTCGATTATCCTTACCCTGTAGCTATCTCCGTGAATGGACCGGTGGGCGGTATGGAGTATCCGATGATCTGCTTTAACGGCCCTCGTCCAAAGGCGGACGGAACCTATTGGGGCGTACCAGCGAATGGGGAGCAGTGGTGGTATTCAAAGTATGGTCTTATCTCAGTGATCATTCACGAAGTCGGGCATAATTTTTTCCCGATGATCGTGAACTCAGACGAGCGTCAGTGGACGTGGATGGATGAAGGATTGAACACATTCTTACAGTTCTTAACGGAGCAGGAATGGGAAGAAGACTACCCGTCGCGCAGAGGCGAACCGCGAGACATGACCAGCTACATGACGAGTAAGACTCAGGTGCCGATCATGAGTAACTCTGAGTCCATCCTTCAGTTTGGGAACAACGCGTATGGAAAACCTGCGACCGCGCTGAACGTGCTGCGCGAAACGATTCTGGGCCGTGAGTTATTTGATTTTGCCTTCAAAGAGTATTCGCGACGGTGGATGTTTAAGCGACCGCAACCTGCCGATCTATTTAGGACGCTAGAAGATGCGTCGGGAATCGATCTGGATTGGTTCTGGCGAGGGTGGTTTTACTCCACGGATCACGTTGACATTGCTGTCACCGATCTTCGTCGGTTTCAGTTGGAGACTGAGAATCCGGTCATTGATAAAGCGCGTGCCAAGCGAAGGCAGGAAGCGGAGGCTCAATCGATCTCTGAGATTCGTAATCAGACTCTAGAACGTCGTCTACAACACCATCCGGAGTTGGCAGATTTTTATAATGACTATGATGAACTGGACGTCACCGAAAAGGATCGAAAGAACTACGAAGAGCTCTTGGAGAAGCTCTCTGGTGAGGATCGAGACGTGCTTGCTTCGGAAGCGCATTTTTATGTCGTGAAACTGGAGAATCGAGGTGGCTTGGTGATGCCTGTGATTCTTAAGATTCGCTTTCAGGACGGTTCGCACGAGATTCGAGAATACCCGGCTGAGCTCTGGGTGCAAAACAGCCGAACCGCCTCGAAACTCCTCATCTTGGATCGTCCGGTTGCCCAGATCGAGCTGGACCCGTTTCTCCAAACCGTGGACGCGAATCGGGACAATAACTACTTCCCGAGAAGGATTGAACACGAGACTTTCAAATTGAAGCAGGAAAGTCTGGGGACAAATCCTATGCAGGATGCGAAACCGGCGAAATCGGAGGACTAAGAACGGGAGGAAAGAATGAGAGATTGCGAACGGATGCTCTATGTTCAACGCCGGAAGCTTTTCTCGGAGCTTCTTGCCATTGGTCTGCTTATGGTTGGATTCGTGGCAATCGATCCTAGCACGCTGAGTGCTCAATCGGGTGAGGCGACTCCCGATTCGAATCAAAAAGGGGACTTGTCGGACATTCCGACGCAATCGATCCGAGGACGTGTGGTTTGTCTGGCTGAGGAGATGCATTCCACCTACGACACCCATCTGCCCACGAATCACGAGCATCTATACGGATTTAAGACCACGGATGGGGAGTTCTATACTCTTCTACGGACGAAACTCTCTGAGGCGATCTTTGTCGATGAACGGGTAAGGGATCGAGAACTCGTCCTTTCGGTGAGGGTCATTCCCAAGAGCCGAATTATCGATGTGGTCACGATCAAGTCTGTAAAGGATGGCGTCGTTCACGATCTCTACTACTACTGTTTTATCTGTGCCATTCGAACGGTCGATCCTGCAATTTGCCTCTGCTGTCAGGAAGAAGTCGAGTTCATGGAAGTTCCGCTAGACTGAGCCCACTGCCAGTGCGAGGATTGGAGCGATCGAGAGGGCGATCGTTCGTGAGTATGGATGCTTTGATGCTCTGAGCATGCGGTGGAAAGTTTGTTTTACCCATCGTTTGTAACGAATACTCCTATTGGTTTGTGATTTTCCTGAAGGGCGGATTTCCGAATGGGTGATTTTACGGCCGTCCGGCTTGTGTCGGCATCTTGCTTGAGATACGGTCGGTCTGGTCAACCCACAAAGCCTATGATTCGATTCATTCTTCCCACTTGGAGCTTCGTTGTTCTAGCTGTTTCGTTCCTACTCACTAGCCTTGAGTTGTCAGCGGGCCAAGGTCTCCCTTTGGCTTTGCCAGAGACCGTTGGCATGTCATCCCAACGCCTGGAGAGAATACGGCCCTTCGTGCGAGAATATGTGGATGAAGGAAAGGTTGCTGGCGTTGTAACCTTGGTCGCTCGCCATGGCAAAATCGTCTACTTCGACAGCTATGGTGAACGGGATGAGGAGGCCCAGAAGTCGATGGAAAAAGATACCTTGGTGAGGATCTACTCCATGACGAAACCGATCGCGGCTGTCGGGCTGATGATGTTGCACGAGGAGGGAGCGTTCCAGTTGAATGAACCTGTTTCGAAGTATCTTCCGGAATTCAAGAATCTGAAGGTTCTGGACGATGGCGAAGAGGTGGAGCCGCGTCGGGCGATGTCGATTCAACATCTGCTAACCCACACGGCCGGATTGACGTATGGGATCTTTGGGAACACTCCTGTGGACAAGCAATATCGAGATGCGGGTGTTTTGGGGGAGAAGAACTTAGATGAAATGATCGACCATTTAGCGGACATTCCGCTGCAAGATCATCCTGGTGAGAAGTGGCATTACAGTGTTGCAGTGGATGTCCAGGGGGCATTGATCGAACGGCTTTCGGGAATGCCTTTGGATCAGTTTTTTCGGGAACGAATCTTTGAGCCTCTGGGAATGCACGACACCTTCTTTGAGGTTCCCGCGGATAAGGTCGATCGATTTGCCGCAAACTATCGATTTAGTCGTGATCGTGGACGTCGGCTCATCGATGCTCCGGGAGAAAGCAAGTTTGTGAAAGAGGTGACTTTCTTCTCCGCGGGTGGGGGACTTATTTCGACGGCTGCCGACTATTGGAAGTTCTCTCAGATGCTGCTCAATGGTGGTTACTTTGACGGTGTCCGTTTACTGGGGCGGAAGACGGTGGAGCTGATGACCCAAAACCATCTTCCAGCTCTTTTGGAAGAGCCGGACCCTAATTCTACGTTTGGCTTCGGTCTTGGTTTCCGGGTAATCCTCAACGTGCCGTCCACGGGGGCTCCCGGATCGGAGGGTGAGTATAGTTGGGGTGGGGCCGCGGGCACGATCTTTTGGATTGATCCCAAGGAAGACTTGATTGCAGTGGTCATGATTCAACTGATGTCTTCTCCCTACAATCTACGCCGTGAATTGAAGTCTCTCATCTACCAGGCGCTGATCGACTAGGAACAGATCGTTCATCGTTCGGAACGGTCGGATTCTCTTCAGTTGGCACTTTTTCGAAAATCCCCTGAGGCGCGTGCAGGTTGGACACGAGAGGGGTGCTGAGGGGGGCGCTCGACCTAAACTTTAAGCTGTGAGTCTCCTTACCCCGGGCTTGCAGCTTGGTTCATCCGCTCTGGTGAGGTTGGTATCCTGTCATGATGGCGTGATTTTGGACGCTTGCTTGTCTCAATGATCCTGTTCCTGTAGCGTTTGGGGTGAAAACTATGAAGAAGGCCGCGGTTCTCATTGCTTGTGTACTATGTTTTGGAATTCATGATTTGGTTGCAGAGCCTTTTCAGAACGGGGGATTTGAAAGTGAGTTATCGAGCTGGAGCGTGTCCCATGATGAGGTCGTAGTAGTCATGTCAGGTAGCTCCTTTGGATTGAGTCCGTTAGAAGGTTCAACAATGGTAGCCTTTAGCGGTGCTGATGTTGAACCGATAGGCTCTATCTCTCAGGTTTTCGACACCGTGCCTGGAAGGGTTTACGCTGTCAGGTTTTCCGTCGGAGACTTAGGTGAGAATGACAGTGATGGAGTAAGCATTCTTGCTTCGGTGAAGTCAGAGAATGGTCATTTATTGGGAGACTTGCAGGTTTCTGGTCCTTCCAACGATTCTTGGACTTCTAAAGAGTTTGTATTCACGGCTATTTCTAAGGCTTCTGAAGTTCTTTTTGCTAGGCGACCAATCGACCGAGTGGGAAGGGACATTGCTCTAGATAGTGTGAGTATCATGGAGACCGACACTCAGCCGAACCGTTTGGCCGATTCACTAGTGGAGTTTTCCGATATGCAAGGTGACAACAATTGGGAATATGGAATCTACAATTTGTCGGAGGACCTGATTCATGGCTATGATCCTACTGTCGATTTCCAACAGCTTCCGACCTTCAGTAATCAGGTGCCGGGTTTTCCCAATCCTGGGTGGACTATCAACGATCAGTTTTGGACATATCTTGGGGCGCAAGAAATGCACCCGAACAGTGAAGGGGGCAACGGGGGCAAGACGTCGCAGGAACATTGGGCCATTCGCAGGTGGACAAGTAATACCACCAGTTTGGTTCGATTGACAGGTAGGGTTGCGAAGCACCCTCATTCACTTGGCGGAGATGGAGTCAATGTCATGGTGTTTGTTAACGGGAGAAGACTCATGGAGCAATTCATTGGCCCCAATGACGGAGTCAGTGTGTCGTTTAGTTTAAATTTCGGCATTCAGGAAGGTGATGTTCTCGACTTTGCTTTGGGGGACGCTGGAGGAATCATTGCAGATAGCGCATTGTTCTCTGTGACAATTGATCAGGCTGATTTTGTATTGAGCACTTCGCCAGCGATTGAAGTCAGTGTTCCAACCGTCCCAGGAACGACGTATCAAATAATGGTGTCTCCTGACTTTGATAGTTGGAGGAAGGCTGGAGAACCCTTTGTTGGGAATGGGGACACGCTTCACTTTCTTTTTTCGTCTAGGGAGTTCGGAAGCCCAGCATACTTTCGTGCTGAAGAGGTGCCAGAATGACCTCGTTCCGTTGACTGCGGCTAGCTGACTTTAGCAATCTCTCCCCCCTTGAAGGTCTCCAACGGTTCGGCGACGGGCGGAGTCGTCTTTGCTGCGCACCAGTTTGCGACGCCAACTCAGCTAGTGTACGGCGTCGCAAGGTGAGCGATTTCTTTGAAACTGTTGAAAGGGTGCGTCTTGGCTTTTGCAGCCTGTTGACGACATTGACGGTCGATCAGTCTGTGTGTTTTCCGGGCTGGATTGGGATGCAATAGGCATTGCATTGGAGGGGATCCACGGCACAATTGCTGCTAGGAGAAAGCAACTTCGCATATCTGGAATGACCAATCTGCCGGCATCTATTTGGAACCTCTATCGCGGGGGGATTGTCACGGTTTTGACCTTGTTTGTAGTCCAAATTGTTGATGGAGCGCAGTTTAGGATTCCGGATAGTGTCGCAGCCAATGGAGAGCTTGTTCAGACCGAGGTAAGGGTCTCTGAATTTGACGCGGTTCAAGCCTTTCAGTTTTCGCTGAGTTGGGATCCCGCTGAGCTTGAAGTAGGAGCTGTTTCGGAGTTTGGATTGCCGGGGCTAGGAGCGGCGAACTTTGGAATCTTCGGGGATCAGGGGCGGCTTTCGGTTATATGGGATTCGTTCACGCTTCAAGGAGAGAATCTCGCGGAGGATGCGGTCTTGTTTGGTCTCTCCTTTCGCGTGCTAGCCGGAGACGGGGCGACAGCGGCCGTCACATTTGGGGATGCGCCCACTCAGCGGCTGGTTGTCCAAAATTTGTCGCGCGGGGAGTTTGAGTCCACGCCAGGGCAGATTCTGGTCGGACTTCCTCCGGTGATCTCTGGCGGCACCGCGATTGCGGTTTCCGAGGATCAGACCTCAGATCCCTTGCCCCTTACGTTCTCTGATGATTCAACTCCGGTCGAACAGCTAGTCGTCACCTTCGAGACGTCCAACAGCGACCTGTTGCCTTTGGATGGAATCCAGTTGCTTGGGGAAGGCGAGACGCGGGATCTGATTGTGACGCCGTTACCCAACCAATTCGGGACTGTGGAGCTCGTCGTTAAGGCTACCGATTCAAACGGAGGAATCGGATCTTTGCCGCTGACTGTCGAGGTCGCCTCCGTCAACGATCCCCCGCAAGCAGTTGATGACGCCCTACTCATTTTAGAGGATAGCGAGGCGCTTGTCATCGAAGCGCTTCAAAACGACACGCTGGAGCCCGATCCTGCTGGAAGTTTGGAACTTGTGTCCGTTGCGCCGGGTTCGCAAGGAGGCAGTACTGAAATCGTGGAAGGTGGCATCCTTTATCGCCCAGCTCCGAACTTTAGCGGGATTGAAGAAGTCGTCTATGAGATTCGTGATGAGGGTGGTTTATCAGATAACGCGATTGTTCTGGTGACGATTACTCCCGTCAACGATCCGCCCACCGTTGTGGACGATCGGATCGTGATTCAGGAAGATAGCGCTGAACTTGAGCTCGCGTTGTTGGGCAACGATTCTGCAGCCCCGGATGAGGGGGAAACCCTATCGATATCAGACGTAGGTCCCACGAACCTTGGAGGAGAGGTCGCTTTGCGGGAGGGGCGCGTTTTCTATACTCCGCAGCCCGATTTCTTCGGAGTGGATAGTTTCGCTTACACGGTGAGCGACGGGAACGGGGGAGTAGGAGAAGGGACGGTCAACGTTGAAGTTCAGCCGGTTAATGATCCTCCGGTTGCAATCGACGATCGCCTGAGCGTTCCCGAAGACAGTACAGACGTGTTTATTGATGTGTTGGGTAATGACCATGGGGGAGCTGACACGGGGGAGGTGCTTTCGATCTCGTCCGTTGAGGCCCCATCCAGTGGCGGGACGGTCAAGATCGAGGACGGCGTTCTGTTGTATTCAGCACCTCCGAATTTTTTTGGAATCGAGCGTTTTGAATACACGATCGATGATGGCAATGGGGCCACTGCTGTTGCTTCGGTCAGTGTGACAGTGGTGAATGATCGGTCGGATGCCCCGGTTGCGCGAGACGATCGCTTTGACGTTGATGAGGACTCGGGAGCGACGCTCCTGTTAGTTCTCGAGGACAATGGAAACGGCAGAGATTTTGATCCGGATGGTGATCGTCTTGAAGTCGTTGCCGCCGAGCAAATCGGAGAATTCCAGGGACTCGTCGAAGTGGACGCTTCGGGGCAAGGCGTGTTGTATACGCCCGCCGCAAACTTTGTTGGGAGTGAGACCTTTTCCTATCAGATTTCCGATGGCGAAAGGACAGCCAGCGGATTTGTTTTTGTGACGGTCGCGAATGCGAATAATGATCCCCCGTTGGCGTTCTTAGATGAGTTCTTGGTCGATGAAGATTCAACAGCCAATCGACTCGAGGTTCTGGCTGACAACGGGCATGGAGCGGACCGAGATCCAGAAGAAGAGGAACTGACCGTGGCCCTCGTACCAGGAATCGTTCCGCTTGGGGGAACGATTACCCTGTCGGATGATGAACGTTCCATTCTCTACACGCCTCATCCAGACTTCTCAGGACTGGATGAGTTTCCATACTTTGTGAGCGATGGATCGAATGATGCTCGTGGCCTAGTCAGGCTGGAGGTAGTGAACCAAGACGATGATCCGCCGCTCGTTCGGAATGATATGATCGAGGTGCCCGAAGATGCAACGAACCACGTGCTGGATGTTTTGGGCGATAATGGTGAAGGGGCAGACTTCGATCCGGAAGGGCTGGACCTGTCCATAATCTCCGTTGGCAGTGTAGATGAACAACCCTTGGGAGATATCTCGATTGCATCGAATGAGAGAGGCTTATTCTATTCTCCACCTCGCAATTTTGTGGGCGATGCCCGGTTTGAATACACCGTGTCTGACGGACTGCATGAGGTTTCGGGGGAGGTGACTCTGCGTGTTGTCAATATCGATGATGATCCGCCGGTGGCCCTGGATGATTCTTTCGTGGTGGATGAAGGAGCGGTTGAGGCTGCGTTGCCTGTGCTCGGTGATACCTCACGAGGGTTTGATTTCGATCCCGAAGGTGAATCGGTAAGGGTTGTATCCGTGCCAGAGCTCGCGAACCGCGGTGGGAAATTAGAGCTGGGTTCTTTCGGTCGACTGATTTTCTACACTCCTGCCAAAGACTTTGATGGAGAGGAGAGCTTTGCTTACGTGATTAGTGATGGTGGGTTAGAGGCTTCAGGTCAGGTGGTCATCACCGTCAATAATGTTGATGACGATCCTCCCGTTGCGGTCGATGATCTGATCGAAGTCCCCGAGGATTCCATTCAAATCCCACTCCTGGTTCTGGCTGACAACGGCAAGGGGCCCGATTTGGATCCCGAAGGACAGCCATTGCGAATTGAAAGAGTGAACTCTGTTGGAGCAGCGGGAGGGACTGCAGTAGTGGGGGAGACTGGGAGGTCGATTCTTTATACACCTGCCCCGAACTTTATCGGTCAGGAATCCTTCGAATACACCATTTCCGACGGGCTCCAAGAGTCGAGCGGGTCCGTTGTGCTCGAGGTTGTGAATGTGGATAACGATCCTCCCGTTGCGCAGGATGATCAATTCCTGGCTTTGGAGGACGAGGGAATTATCGAGTTAAAAGTGCTCGAAGATAACGGTGCCGGACCCGATTTCGATCCAGATGGGGATGCTCTTCAAGTAGTGGCGATTCCGGCAAGCACGGACGGATCGGTGGCCATTCGTTTGAGTGAAGACGGGAAAGCGATCCTCTATCAATCGGCTCCTGATTTTTTTGGCCTGGATCGATTCTCTTATTCTGTGGGTGACGGAACGCAGACGACCGAGGCGACCGTGTCGGTGTTAGTGACGAGAGGGGATAATGATCCCCCGGTTGCAAAGGCAGATCGATTCACCGTGGTGGAAGACTCCGGTGAGAACTTCTTCGACCTTTTGGCCGACAATGGCAATGGACCGGATGTCGATCCCGATGAAGACACTCTGAGGCTCATTGCAGTCCATGGCCCCGGCAGTCAAGGGGGAGAGGTGAGACGGGATGCTGACTCGTCGCGAGTCGTCTATCAGCCTGCTCCTGATTTCGCGGGAGAAGAAACATTCACCTACACGATTTCCGATGGGCTTCTGACGAGTACTGGGGGAGTGACGGTCCTCGTGACGCCGATTCCAGATCCTCCGAGGATTGAGAGTATAGAGCCCGTTCGCATAGACCAAGGAACGGAGCGAGTCGAAGTTTTGCTCGTCGTTGAGGATGTTGATAGTCCAACGGACGACCTGAGGGTTGTCGTCAGCTCCGATGATGAATCTTTATTGCCGCCGGAGGGGATCTCGTTAACCCGAGGCCTTGAAGGCTGGCGGCTTGCCCTCCAGCCCGAGGCGTCAGCCTTCGGTCAGGTATCGCTCCTCATCGAGGCGTCTGATGGTGAGTCAGTGTCTCGGGAGTCGTTCCTACTAACGATCGACGAGATTGTTTTGATTCGCGGGCAAGCGAGTGGTGTTTTTGTTGGGAACGGAACGGTTTTTGTCGATTTGGATGGCGATGGGCTTCGTTCGGACCACGAGCCTGAGGGAATCATTGGACGCGAGAGTCATTTCGAGATTCGTGCTCGCCGCTCTGATATCGATTCCAATGCCGACGGTGTCTTGAATGAGGTAGACGGCAATCTTGTCGTGAGTAGTGGCTTGGATCGACTCAGCGGCACGGCCCTCCCTTACGAGCTTCGGGCTCCGCTAGGATCGACGACCATCTCACCATTCTCAACATTGGTCTCAGCCGTTTTAGAAGTTGGCCGGTTTCAATCACTCGGAGGAGCGGTCGAGCGGGCAAGGCTTCTTTCGCGACTTGGGGGAGGTGATGTTGACGGCACAACTCTTCTCTCATGGGATCCGGTCGAGCTGGTTGATATGGACCCAGGCCTCGCAAAGACTCTGTTGCTTCGCAACGCTTCCCTTGATGCGGTGGTGAACCACTTGGTGCGCTTGTTCCTGATAGAAGAGTCACTAACGTCGACCCGCGGAGTCTTCTATGCTCTTGCCGAACTTGAACGGTCGGTGATTGATGATTGTGCGGCCTTGGACGAACTCATCGAGCGAATGGCGAGTAATCGAGAATCAAACTTAAATTCCGAAGTAAGCGCGTTTGCAGGGCGCTTGCTTTGTCAACACCTAGAGCGGATTGACAGCGGTACCGATCTTGAACTGCCTGTTTTAGCTGGGCATTTGGGGCAACTCCGTCTCTTTGCCGAAGTCGATCTTTGGCCCGACATTGATCGGGTGAGACAGGCTGGTGAAGTTTTGGATTCGGTCAGATTTCGAGCGCTTACGCCTCAGGCCGATGAGAGAGTTGCAGACTTTCCAAGGACCAACATCCTAGATTCAATGGGAGGTGAAGGAAGTCTCCGCTTCCTGAGATCCCGATCGGCTTGGTTTGAGGATGGAGAACGTGTAGAACCCGCCATGATCGTCCGTGAAGGAGGGAGCCGAGGAGTCTTGAATGCAGCGGTTCTGCTTGTGGGAGTGACGGCAACGCCTGGGCTTGATATTGGAACACAACCTCTTGTGCTCTCTTTTGCTGACGGTCAGCTGGTGACGGAGTTGGATCTTTCGGAGCGATTGATTGATGATTCAGCTGATGAGTTGGATGAGGTTGTTTCGATGCGATTGTTCTTCGGGGACGAAACCGATGAGCAGGGGAATGCGCTGGTCAGGGATCGTGCTGATCTGTCTTTGCGCGATGATGAAGGAACCGGTCTGTTGGAGTTTTTATCGCCTTCCTTCGTGGGCGATGAGGACGCTGCAGAGAAGACTGTTTTTGTAGAACGGCGGGGTGGTGTTTCGGGAGTTTTGACAGGTACGGTTCGACTACTTGAGGAAGCAGATGGGGCAAGCGCAGAGGAAGGCGTGGACTACAATTCAGGTGAGATTCGATTGGCGTTTGGGGATGGAGAGCGGGTGAAGGGACTTGCGTTGCCCGTAATTGCCGATTTTCAGGTCGAGCCGAATGAGCAATTGTCCTTGGATCTGTCCTCGAGTGGATCGGCGGCATCAGGAGGGCAGACGAGGTCGCAGTATACGATTGTGAATGATGACTTCGACCTGATACCCACGATCGAAATGATTCCAGATATTGATCTCGAGGAAGATTCGGAAACGACCGTGGTGCTACGCTTGAGTGATGACGCCACAGCAGTCGGAGATCTCAATGTTGAAGCCATCTCGAAAAACCTCAGCATTGTGGTCGTGAAAAGTTTGATGTTGAACGCTGTTGACTCGAGTTACCTTTTGGGAATCGGCACGGTTCCCAACGCGACAGGGCAGGGTAAGATCTCTGTTCGCGTCTCGGATGGGCGGCAGACGGTGGAACAAGAATTCAATGTAACGGTGACACCAGTCAATGACAGTCCTTCGGTTCGCCTCGAAGGCCAACCCGCGACCGCCTTTGTTGAGGATGAGGCTCCGGTTGCGGTCGCGTCCGCGATCGTGGTGGAAGATGTGGATGGCGGAGAGTTAGAGGGGGCGCGGGTTGCCATTGTGGACGGCTTTGTGGCCGCTCAAGATCGGTTGATCTTTGGGCAAGGCGGAGCTGGGATATCGGCACGATACGATCGCGACACGGGCGCGATGGAGTTGTCAGGAAGGGCATCAATCGCAGACTATCAAACGGCTCTGCGGAGTGTTCTTTACGATAATCGGAGCAACAATCCATCGACATTGTCACGTCTGCTCCAAATCTCTGTCCGTGACGCCGATGTTGAAAGCCCGCCCGTGGAAGCATTTATCGTCGTCCAGGCGGTTAATGATGAGCCGATTTTGGGGAGGGCGGAAACGGACCCACTGGTGTATCCGGAAAATGCGGAACCGATGACCGTTTCGAGTTCGATCATCGTGGCGACCGTAGATGATCAATTCTTCTATGAGGCATCTGTTCAGATCACAGAAGGATATGTGCGTTCTGAGGATCGGCTGACTCTCGACGCAATTCCTGAAGGACTGGTTGCCGAATCGTTTGATCTTGAGACAGGCAAGATCACGATCTCGGGGGAAGGCACGCTGCTAGAATACCAGAATGCTCTCCGGGCTGTTCGCTACGTTAACTTGAGCGAGGCTCCACAGCCTGCAAATCGCACGATCGAATTTTCAATACGTGACGAAGACCTGTGGAGCGATCCAGAACATCGAGAAATCCGCGTTGTCCCGATCAATGATTTGCCCCTTGTAGAAGGGCTTGCTGATATCTTTCTGGTCTCGGGAGAACAGACGACGGTGGCCTTTACCGTGAATGATCCTGACTCTGAGCTGTCCACTCCTTCGGTTTCTGTTCGCAGCTCGAATGCTGCGCTTATCTTGGCCCCAGCGGTTCGGCCAGTGCAGGAAGGCGTTTCCTATCTGCTGAGCTTTGGTGCACGGTTCGGGCAAGTGGGTGAGGCGGAAGTTTCGGTGTCGGTTGGATTGGGCGACAATCAGGTTGAAGAGACCTTTCGAGTCTCGGTATCACAGGAAACCTTTGCTCCTCGAATTTTGGGGGCTGAACAGATTTCGCTGGTCGAAGATTCGGAAGTTCAGTTGTTGCTGAGAATCGAAGATCCGGATGATGTTGCTCTGGGCTTGGAGGTCGCTTTCGAGATTGATAATCGAGCACTGTTTCCTCCTGGTAGTGTCATGGTGACGCGAGACCTCTTCGATTTGACTATTCGTTTGGCGCCCGCAAAAGACGCGTTTGGAAAGGCGGTGATGACCTTCACGGTGTCCGACGGGAGCGAATCTTCGGAGCATCAGGTCGAGATTACTGTTTCCTCAGAGAATGATCTCCCGGTCGTCGAAGGGATCAGAGATTTTCTGGTGGATCCTGGTGCGGAGTTGGATGTTGAGCTTGCTTTGAGTGATGTTGAAACGCCCATTGATCAGCTCTTGCTGGGAATCCGGCCTCTGGACCCACGACTGAACGAACAACTCAGTTTTGAGATCTCAGGGCGAGGGGATCGAAGGAACCTACGTTTGGGATTTGATCCGGGGCTCAGAGAGAGCGTTGCCTTTCAACTGGTGGTGGTTGATTCAGATGGAGGAGCCTCAGAATATCCGTTTACGGTTGAGATTCGACAATCAGCGCTCCGCCCCGAAAGCCTCAACGTAGTCAACTTAGGCAATGGTCAGGTTGAGTTTCGTTGGGAAGGAGGAGGACGCTTGGCGATCTCGAGTGAGGCAGCGGGTCCTTACTTACCGATCCCCGGATCTGAGAGCCCGTTCCGTCTGAGAATACAGGAAGGTCAGGAGTTCTTCCGCCTTGTGGATTGAAGCTTCGAAGATCAAGGGGCCATCACACCGCAGAGTGGTGGTTCCCACCCCAGGCTACCATGCTCTTCGATCACCGAGTCGATCTTTGTAGCGATATCCGGTGGAATCTGGCACATTCGTCGCGCCTTGAGATCGAAGCAGGCCATGATCCCTTCGAACAGAGCGGACTCTTGATTTCGTGTATCATTATGCAGAATGTGAAGCATCTGCATCCGCTTGCCCGAGCGTTTGATTAGACGACTGTAAACGCTAACCTCATCTCCAATGTGAACTTCCGCGAGATAGTGGATGTGGGCCTCGAGAGCGACGCCACCGATCAGTTCTGTCTTGATGTAGTCGGCCGAGAGTCCCAGATAGGTCATGAGGCCTCCCATCGCTTCGCTGAAGAGGTGGGTGTACCAGGTCACATTCATATGCCCCATTTCATCCCGGAACTTTTCGGGTATGGTCATGGAGAAGGTTTTGGGGAGCCGGCTTAGGTCGATTTCAGGAACTTCGGGACGCATAGAGTGGGGTTATTATGAGTTGTTCGATACTCGAACAAGTTGCTTTCCGATGTTTTCTCCTTGGAAGAGTCCGACGAAGGCATGGGGCATCTTATCGAAGCCTTCCACTACGTTCTCACGAAATTTCAGCTGTCCAGATTGGACCCATTGTGTGAGCTCGGTGAGAGCTTCACGATAGCGCTCAGCATAGTCGAATACCAAGAAGCCTTCGATTCGAGCCCGTTTGACAATGAGATTCCAGAGGAGACGGGGACCGGTCTCAGCCTTGTCCAAATTGTATTGTGAAATCTGCCCACAAATGCCCACTCGTGCATTCAATGCGAGGAGCGGAAATACGGCGTCCGTGATGACGCCTCCGACGTTGTCAAAGTAGCCGTTGATCCCGTCAGGGCAATGAGCCTTGAGGTCTTTGAAGAGGTTGTCGCTCGTTCGATAGTTGATGCCGGCGTCAAATCCCAGATCATTGGTGAGCCACTCTGTCTTGGCCTTGGTCCCGGCGATTCCGACTGCGCGGCATCCTTTGATCTTGGCGATTTGTCCGACGGTAGATCCGACTGCCCCGGCTGCGCCTGAGACGACAATCGTCTGACCAGCCTTTGCCTGAATCACATCGAGTAGCCCAAAGTAGGCGGTCAGCCCTGGCATTCCGAGCACGTGCAAGGCGGTCGATGGGGGGGCTTTGTCGGGATCGAGCCGACGGGCTTCAGTGGCGGGAGCATTGCCCCAAGTTTGCCAGCCGGTTGACACGAGGACGGAGTCTCCTTCTTTAAACCGATCGGACCGTGACGCGGTGACCGTGCCTACTGATTGGCCGGTCATCACTTCCCCGATCTGAACGGGGTCCGCGTAGGATTGGCGATCATTCATGCGTCCTCGCATGTAAGGGTCCACCGTCAGGAAATCACCGCGCACGGTGATTTCACCCTCGGCTGGATCTTTGACGGGGCTTTGCTTGAGTTCGAAATTGTCCGGCGTGACCATTCCCGCTGGGCGCGAGGAAAGGATCCATTGTTGATTGATTGCAGTCATGGTAGAAAAGCCTTTGTGGTCTAGATGCCGGGTTCGCAGTAGCAAGAAGACATGGGGCGAGTTTGCTCGTCGGGCCATGCCGACTTAATCTGGGAGTCCAGGGCGCTCGCCGCGTCAAGTTTTCCCTGCGCTTGCAAGGATTTCTGAAGCCCGATGAGACCCCAGGCGTTGTTTCGATTCTTTGCCAAGTCTTCACGATAGATTGCCTCGGCCTCTTCAGCTCGATCCGCCTCCATGAGCAGCGCTCCCAGTGCGTGGCGGACGGGGATCATCCAGCCTGGCGGTTCGTCGTATACCAATGAATCTTCCTCCTGAATTCCAAAGCGCAGCTTAGCGAAGGCCTGTTCGTGTTTCCCTTCGCGCCAAAGGAGCTCGCCTTCGACCATGGCTTGGGCGATGGGAAGTACCTTAGTGACCGAATTGTTGAAGATCATCCAATCTTTCGGGACGGCTTCCATGGCGAGATTGAATGCGTTCAGCTCTTGTCGGGCTTCATCCGTTTTTCCGAGGGACGAGAATGCGATGGACCGGGCGTAACGTCGAACTGCACGGCTCACGAGACGTCCTTCTGGATAATCCGGCTCTGCTAGAATGGCATCCCATTTCCCAAATCGGATCATGACATGGAAGTTGCTGGGCATGACTCCTTCAATCAATGCGGCGAACGCTTTGAGAGCTTGAGGCGGGATTTCAGCCTCCAAGTCCCGAGTCGCTTTCAAGGCTACTTCGTAGTGCCCTGACATCATTGAAGCGTAGGCGAGAAAGTGAAGGTTGTGGGCATAGTAGATCGAATACATCGCCGGTTCTGGAGCCTGGCTAAAATAGTGTCGGTCAGCTTGAATGGCATCTTGGTTCGACTTCACAGCATCACGGTATCGCCCTACGCGAATGTAGATATGGGAGGGCATGTGGACGAGGTGCCCGGCCCCCGGAACGAGATCGCGGAGGCGGTCCGCTGCCGGGATGGCTCGATCTGGGTCCGAAGACGCTTCGACTGCGTGGATATAGAAGTGATTGGCTCCAGGATGATTCGGGTAAAGATTCAACGTGTGTTCAAGAACCTGAACGATCTCAGAGCTTCGTCCCTTGGGCTCACCGTCTTCGGTCCAGTAGTCCCAAGGTTGGAGATTCATCAGAGCATCGGCGAACAAAGTGCCCGTCTCTGGATCGTACGGGAATCGCTCAAAAGCATCTTCCATCGCGTCGGCATAGGCGACATCAAGGGGGCGGCGGTTTTCTGGAGCGGGGTATTGGTATCGTTTCGAAACCGCGTTGATAAGCGCTCGTTCTTCAGGCGTGGCTTTGTCCAAACGCGCTAGAGCCATGTCGGCTGCGACGCGAGCTGCTCGCGAGCGAGACTCCGTCATCGCCGGATCATTGATGTTGATTCCATTCGCATACGCGATGCCCCACCACGGCATGGCTGCCTTCGGATCGTGCTCAGTGGCTGCTTGAAAGGAGCGAATCGCTTCGTCGTGATTGAAGCCGTACATCAGCTGCATTCCCTGATTGAAAAGAGCTTGAGCGGCTGCGGACCGAGTGGTGATTTTTCGGCCATAGTCGCCGAAGTTCTCCAGGACCTGATCTTGATAGTGCGACGTCGATCGGCAAGCCGTGGAGAGCAAAGCAAGCGAGGCGAGCAGAACTCCGAGAGATCCACGGGGGATTGAGAAGCGTTTTTTTGTGAGAGTTCGTGTCATGGTAGTCAGCACTTTGATCAATCTGGGAGCGGCGACGTTTGGGGCAGCGTGGTGATTATGGTCTGCTACTCGCACAGTTCGAAGAGACCGGCTGCTCCTTGCCCGCCACCGATACACATCGTCACGACTCCATACTTGGCGCTGCGAGCTTGCATCCCATTTGCCAGCGTGCCGACGAGGCGAGAGCCGGTCATGCCGAACGGATGACCGATGGAAATAGAACCTCCGTGCACGTTGAGTTTTTCGTTTGGAATGCTGAGATGATCTCGGCAGTAGACGACTTGGGCTGCGAAGGCTTCATTCAACTCCCAAAGGTCGATGTCGTTCACCGAGAGGCCGTGACGCTTCAAGAGTTTTGGGACCGCGTAGATGGGCCCGATTCCCATCTCCTCCGGTTCGCATCCGGCGACGGCGAAGCCGCGGAAGGTGACTTTGGGTTTCAGTCCCAATTCGTTTGCTTTCTGGCGCGACATGAGGAGATTGGCTGAGGCTCCATCTGAAAGTTGCGAGGCGTTTCCAGCTGTGATGGTGCCTTGTCCGCTGTCAGGGTCGAAATGGGGTTTGAGAGCCGCGAGCCCCTCTAGGGTGGTGTTCGGTCGATTGCATTCGTCTTTTTCCAGGCGTGCTTCCTCTTGCCCGTTGGGCTTCTTGGTTTCTTTGTCGAAGGTCGCGCGCGTCACCTGCAGGGGGGCGAGCTCATCATTGAAAAAGCCCTGGGCTTGCGCCGTTGCGGTTCGCTGCTGACTGAGCAGGGCGTACTCATCCTGAGACTCGCGCGAGACCTTGTATTTTTTGGCAACGATCTCTGCCGTATCTCCCATGATCATATAGATTCCGGGCAGCTTTTTCGCGACCCAAGGATTGATGTCTGGTTTGGTTTGGCCGAGGAGCGTGATGCTTTCAACACCCCCACCAATGGCAACATCGGCGCCCTCGTACATGATTGAATGAGCCGCCATCGCGACCGATTGCAATCCTGAAGAACAGAATCGGTTGACCGTTGCGGCTGCAACCGTCGTCGGGAGTCCCGCTCGAATAGCTGCGATTCGGGCTACATTCATGCCTTGTGAAGCTTCCGGAAAGCCGCAACCAATGATGACGTCTTCAATGTCATCCGGATTGAGGCTCGGCACTTTCTCAACCACAGCCTTGATGGCGTGAGCCTGCATATCATCCGCTCTGGTCATGTTGAGTGAACCCCGAAATGACTTTGCGAGAGGAGTGCGAGCAGTGGCGACAAGGACAGCTTCGTTCATAATTTCTTGAGTCTTACCGACCGTTCGGTAGAATGCAAAACCAAATTTCAAGCCGTTAGATGATCGCCCAACAAAAACGTGCCGCAGCCAGAGGTAAGGCCAAGCCTTCAGCGGACGAGCGTGCGGCGAGAATATATCGGGTCGCTGCTGAACTCATCACGGAGAAGGGATTTGATGGGACTTCGATGAGTGACATTGCGGAGGCGGTTCAACTTACTAAGGCGGGGCTCTACTACTACGTTCCGGGAAAGAAGGCGCTTCTCTATTCGATCGTCAGTTATGGGATGAAGACCATTGAGGAAGGCGTCATGGCGCCTTGTGCCTTGATAGAGTGTCCTCGGGAACGCTTGCGCGAGATCGTGCGTCACCACACACTCTTGCTGACGCAGTTGGGTGGAGCGATCACAATTCTAACGGATGAGGTCAACGGGCTGACTCCGGCGCATCGACGAAAGATCACGGCGAAGAAGCGGGCTTACCTGGAATTTGTTCGAGAGACTTTGAATGAGTTGAAATCCGAGCGTCGTTTGCGCTCGGGCAACATTCGGTTGCTCTCCTTAAACCTGTTTTCAACGATCCTAGGAGTGGCGCGTTGGTATCGGCCTGACGGGCCTGAGACTCGTGAAGCAGTGGCGGATGAGGTGGCAGATTTTGTGATGGCGGCGGTTCTGAAGAAAACCTGATGTGATGAAAATCCTTGTTTGTTTAAAGCAGATTCTGGACCCGGAGATCTCGGCTCGAGATTTTCAAATTGATTCGACGGGGACCCATGCTGAGTTGGAAGGGGCGAACTTAGTGACGAATATCTTCTGCGAGAACGCCTTGGAAACCGCGCTCCAGTTTCGGGATGCCGTGCCCGGGAGTGATGTCACAGTAATGTCGCTCGGATCGCAATCAGTGGAAGATTCGCTGCGGAAGGCATTGGCAATGAAGGCGGATCGAGCGGTGAGGATAGAAGCACCGTGTGGCACAAGTCCGGACTCACTCGGTGTGGCCAAAGTGTTGGCTGCGGCGATTCAAAAATTGGGTGACTTTGACCTCGTTCTGCTGGGGCGCGAGGCCGGAGATTGGGGGATGGGGCAGACGGGAGCCTACCTCGCTGAGGCATTGGGAATTCCAATGGTGAGCTTTGTTGACGCGATTGAAGGTTCAGGAGAGGAACTGCAGCTCCGACGTCAAACGGACGACGGTTGGGAACGGTTTCAGTCTCGAACGCCTGTCTTGGCCACGGTCACCAATAGTGACGACAACCTCCCGAGAATTCCGAAAACACGTGATATTATGAAATCGTCGCGCCTCCCGATTGAAGTAGAAACCCTCGGATCCCTCGGGCTGGCGGATGATTTTGCAGACGATGAAGGGAGCGGAGTGCGGGTGGAAAAACTATTCGTTCCCGAGAACACGGTTGAGTGCTCCTTTGCTTCCGGTGATTCAACGGATGAGAAGGTTGAGAATTTGGCTGAACAATTGGCAACTATTCTGGAGAACGCATGAAGGTTCGCGCAGTATTATTGGATTCGGTGCTCGATCGGGCCGCGATGGGCGTCTGTGGGGCAGGACAACAACTCGCCCGAGAGTTGGGTGCCGAATTGGAGATAGTGGCCCCGGCTGAACTCTCGGCAGATGCGCAAGCAGAGCTCGCTCGCTACGGAGATTCACTGTTGATCGTGGCTGGAATCGAGCGACAACAGAACTCACCTGAAGAAATCCTTGCTCGGTTGCAAGGGCTGGAATCCGTTGCTGAGTGTGTCGTATTCGGAAACGGGGCCTATCAAGAAGAGATCGCACCTAGGCTCGCCTTTCGATTAGGGGGAGCGTGCGTGGGAGACGCCCAGAGTGTTGGGGTGATAGATGGAAAAATATTTGGCACGCGTGCAGTCTACGGCGGGAAGGCCATGGCGCAGATGGTGTTGAAAACATCTCCCGCTGTGCTTTGGGTCAGGGCAGCCGCCATGCCGTCATCCGAGCAGCGATCGGAACCGGGCACGATCACAAAGGTCGAAGCTGGAAGCGTTGAGGGAATCGGAGCTCGGGTCATAGAACGTCACAAGGAAGCGGTCGACGGGGAGCGCCTTGAGGACGCTCGGGTGATTGTTTCCGGTGGGCGTGGCCTGGGTGGGGCGGAGCCCTTTGAGCGTTTGAAAGCTCTCGCAAAACCTATGGGGGCAGAGATGGCTGCGTCTCGCGCTGCTTGTGATTTGGGGTGGGTCCCTCATTCTTGGCAAGTGGGGCAGACGGGCAAGAAGGTCGCTCCCGAGTTATATCTTGCGATCGCGATGTCTGGATCGAGTCAGCATTTGATGGGGATCGCCAATGCCAAGAACGTTGTTGCGATCAATACAGATCCTGATGCGCCCATTTTTAAACACTGCCGCTTCGGGATCGTCGCCGATTATGACGAGGTTGTTGACCTCCTGCGAGATAAGCTAGCCGCAAGATTGCAATGAACCCAGCCGACGCGACTCGTGAGGTGATGTGGAACATATCCCACGGGTGGGTCATGTACGTCCTCCTCGTCCCAACCTTGTGGATCGCGGGATATGGTGTCTACCGGCGTCTTCGATGCTGGCGCTTGGGGAAGCCCGCGGGCTGTTTCGATCGCCCGAAAGAACGCTTTCGGCAGCTCTGGAATCAGGCATTACTGCAACGACGGACGATGAGGAATCGTTATGCAGGTGTATTTCATGCTTTTCTATTCTGGGGGATGGTGACTCTGACGGCTGCCACGACCGTGGTGTTCATTCACCACGATTTTGGCATGCCGTTGATGCGAGGGAGCTTTTACCTCTACTTTCAATCCCTGTTCGTCGATGTGATGGGTGCTCTGGCTATTGTGGGAGTTTTGATGGCGGGCTATCGCCGATGGATCCGCAAACCTTCCGGGCTGGTCTATAACGACGAAGCGACCTGGATTCTCGTCGTATCTCTCGTGATCTTGACTTCAGGGTTTCTGGTGGAGGGATGGCGAATTGCCGTGACCGAAGATCCGTGGGGAATGTGGTCCCCCTTTGGTTACCTCGTCGCTCGGGCCTCGCAGTCCTTTCTGTCCGACTCTGTTTTGCAGCAAGCTCATTGGCTGTTTTGGTGGGGGCACCTTGGGCTAGCTTTTGGTCTTATCGCATGGGCTCCTTACACGAAACTTCTTCATCCTTTGACTGCTGTTCTGAACCTTTACACGGCGCGGCTTGATCCGGTGGGCGGCTCGTTGAAGTCGATTGATTTTGAATCGGATGAACCCTTTGGAGTGAATCAATTGAGTGGTTTTACGTGGAAGGACCTACTCGATCTTGATGCCTGCACGGAATGTGGTCGTTGCACCGATGCGTGCCCCGCTCATGCCGTTGGCAAGGCACTCTCGCCGCGTGACATCGTCTTAGATCTACGAAATGAGATGCATGTGAATGGCGTCCTCGCGCCATCAGCTGACGACGAGAGCAAGGGACTTGTTGAGCGCTTGCCGGCGCTCGATGCTGATCGCCTTTGGGAGTGCACGACTTGCGCGGCTTGTGTGGAGGCTTGCCCGGTGAGTATCGAACAATTGCCGAAGATTGTGGACTTGCGTCGATATCAAGTGATGGAAGAGGCCGCAATGCCTGAGCCGGTGCAGGCTGCCTTGAACTCGCTTGAGACGAGGGGGCACCCCTTTTCTGGCAGTCGATCGTCGCGACTTGATTGGACTGAAGGTTTGGACGTTCCAATCTGGGGAGAAGGGGCCGAAGAACCTGAGGTGCTCCTTTGGGTCGGTTGTGGGGGAGCTTTGGTTGAGCGAAATCAAAAATCTACCCGAGCCCTATCTCAGCTCCTGAGCCGAGCGGGGGTGCGGTTTGCAATCCTCGGAAAATCGGAGAAATGCACGGGCGATCCGGCGCGGCGAATCGGGAACGAGTTTCTATTTGAGCAACTCGCCCAAGAAAATATCGCGGCTTTAGAATCTCGGAAGGTGAAGAAAGTGGTGACGGCGTGCCCGCATTGTTTCAATAGTTTTAAGAACGAGTATCCTCGGTTGGGAGCCAAGTTCGAGGTGGAGCATCATACGGCCTACCTCGGAAAACTGATCGAATCCGGAAGACTCAAGATAAAAGCGGATGATCTTCGGCGAATCACATTTCATGATCCCTGCTATTTAAGTCGGCACAATGGAATCACCGAAGAGCCGCGAGATATTTTGAATCGGGTTTCATCGGGAGGATTGTTGGATCCTGAACGAAGCGGGCGGAACAGTTTTTGTTGTGGCGGCGGTGGCGGAATGAGTTTTCTAGATGAGCCTGCGGGACAACGTGTGAATCAGGAACGATCACGCGAGTTATTGTCGACCGGGGCGAATACGGTAGCGGTGGGGTGCCCGTTTTGTACGACGATGTTGGAGGACGGTGTGAATGCCCAGGCTGAGGGGAATGAAGTCCCGGTGAAAGAGATTTCAGAATTGTTGCTCGAAGCGAGCGACCAGAAGACGGATTAATCAGTGGGAGAGGAGTCATGGATTTAAATCTTACAGAAGCGGAAAGCCAGTTCCGGGAATCATTCCGTGAGTGGCTAGCAGCAAATCTTGCCGATTTTGCAGATCTGGGCGGACGCGAGGGTGATCCTGAGGCGCTCAATGCGATGCGGGCCTGGCAGCAAAAACTCTTTGATGGAGGTTGGGCGGGTGTGTCTTGGCCCAAGGAATATGGCGGTCGGGGAGCGACTCCCATTGAAGAGTCGATCTTTCTGACAGAGCTGGCTGGGAGTAAAGCTCCCGAACGGGTTGGTGTGATTGGAGAGGGATTGGTAGGGCCGACGATCATTGCCGCAGGGACCGAAGAGCAGAAGGCGTTCTTCCTTCCTCGAATCCTCGATGGTTCGCACATCTGGTGCCAAGGTTTTTCGGAGCCCGATTCTGGGAGCGATGTGGGGTCTCTAGCCACCAAGGCCGTTTTGGATGGCGATGAGTATGTTGTGAATGGACAGAAGATTTGGACCAGTTTTGCTCAGATCGCCGATTGGTGTCTCTTGCTGGTAAGGACGGATTTTGAGGTGCCGAAGCACCAAGGGATTAGTTGCCTGTTGGTTGATATGAAGAGCGAAGGCGTCTCGGTTCGACCACTGCGTCAGATGTCGGGTGACTCAGGCTTCAACGAGGTGTTTTTTACCAATGTCCGTGTGCCCAAAAAATATCTGCTCGGGAAACTCAATGGCGGTTGGAAAATCACCATTACCGCTCTGATGAATGAACGGGCTAATTTGGGCAGTGGGCTCTACATGATGTTTAAGTCGGCGATGGACGAGCTGGTTGCCCGAGCCAAGGAGTTGAAAGAAGGGGGTGTTCCGTTGGCGCAAAACCCGATCAACCGACAGAAGATTGCTCAGGCTTACTTGGAACTAGAAATCTTTCGCCTGAATTCGAATCGAGCGCTTTCACAGATCACCCAGAACGCGGTTCCGGGCCCTGAAGGATCCATCCTGAAGCTATTTTGGAGCGAGATGAATCAGCGTCTGGTTCGCACTGCGATGGAAGTGTTGGGGGATCGGGCCCAGCTCGACGAGTTTGATCAAGGGCGCTGGATCTACCGTTATTTGCGTTCGCGTGGCAATACGATCGAAGCGGGAACGAGTGAAATTCAACGAAATATTATTGCTCAGCGAGTACTGGGGTTGGCTCGGAGCTACTAGAAACAGGACAGCCAGTAAGGAAGTATATTGTTATGAATTTTGACCTTTCTAAACCCCAGAAGCTGTTGCAGGAATCTGCTCGGGAACTTTTTCAGCGCCAGTGCAAGTTGGAGCAGGTGCGAGAGTGGATGGAGACTGAAACGGCGTTCGATGCGAGCTTGTGGGAGGCTTTTGTCGATCAAGGTTGGACCGCCCTGACGCTTCCGGAAGAAGTGGATGGATTGGAGCTTGGGCTTGTGGAACTGGCCGCGCTGATGGAGGAGTTTGGGCGGGCCTGTGTGCCGGGCCCCTTCATGGCGAACGCGTGCGCGGGTGAGTTGCTTAATGGGCTCCGTGAAAATGATCTTGCCCGTGGGCTCCTGGCGAAGCTCGCGGACGGTGAAGAACGATTCGCCGTCGCACTCTTGGAAGAGGACCCGAGCTGGGATCCGGCCGACGTCCAGTTGGCTCTGGGGCGGGGGGCTGGCCAGATTGTTTTAGACGGCTGCAAACATCTCGTTTCTGGTAGTGTTGGGGCCTCGATGATCTTATGTGTGGTCCGGGATGAAACCGAGTTGGCCTTGGTGGCGGTCCCTGCGGATCAACCGGGAGTCTTGATTGAGGGAACACCGGGAATCGATAAGACCCGACCTCTTGGGAAGGTGCAGTTTCAGTCCGTAACACTCAAGGAAGATGACGTGCTGGCTCGAGGAGCAGTGCTCGAAGCAGCTTTGAACCGAATGCTTTCAGTGGGGGCCATCATGGCTTGCGCCGATATGGTTGGGGGCATGCAATGGATGCTTGAGACGACCGTGGAATATGCCAAATCGAGGGAACAGTTTGGCCGACCTATCGGGGCCTATCAAATGGTGCAGGAACAGTGCGCGGATATGTTGTTGCTGATCGAGAGCAGTCGCTCGGCGACCTATTATGCTGCTTGGGCACTCAGCGAGAATGATCCGGATGGGCTGCGCGCTGTTTCCATGGCGAAAGCCTACTGCTCCGATGCGGCGCGGGAAGTCGGAAACCGAAGTGTTCAGGTCCACGGTGGAATTGGGTTTACTTGGGAACACGATCTCCACCTCTACTACAAGCGGGCAAAAGCCAGCGAACTCGCCTTTGGAGATGCGACCTACCATCGCGAGGCCCTGGCGAAAATGTTGTTGGACGGCGAAGAGGATGCTGCGTGAGTTCAAGAGCTGAAGCGATAGTCGATTGAAGAACGCGATGCGGAGTCTGAAAGACAAAGTGCTGGTGATCACCGGAGCAAGCCGGGGAATTGGCTTGGCGATGGCGCTTCGGGCCGCCCGCGATGGGGCGAAGGTGGCCGTGTGGGCCAAAACTGACACGCCTCACCCAAAGCTCCCTGGAACGGTCCATACTGCGGTTCAGGCGATTTGCAATGCGGGAGGCGACGGTCTCGCTTGTTTGACGGACATTCGAAAGGAAGAGGAGGTTCAGGCTGCCGTCGAGAAGACCCTCTCTCATTTCGGGAGCCTTGATATCCTGGTCAATAATGCGAGTGCGATCCATCTCACCGGAACGGAATCGACTCCGATGAAGCGATATGACCTCATGCATCAAGTCAACGTAAGGGGGACCTTCCTGTGTTCTAAATACTGTTTGCCTCATTTGCGAAAGGCCGAGAATCCCCACATTCTGAACAACTCGCCCCCGCTGAATTTGGATCCGAAGTGGTTTGCCGGGCACGTGGCGTATTCCATGGCCAAGATGGGAATGAGTCTTTGCGTGTTAGGGATGGCCGAGGAGTACCGCGAACAGGGGGTGGCAGTCAATGCCCTCTGGCCTCGAACCACCATTGCCACTGCGGCGGTCCAAAATCTGCTCGGAGGAGATGAGGTGATCCAACGATGCCGAACGCCTGAGATTATGGCAGATGCCGCCCATGTGATCCTGACACGACCAAGTCGAGAGTGCACGGGCAATTTCTTTGTGGACGATGATGTGCTCAGGGAGGAGGGCGTCGAGAATTTTGATCCGTATGCGGTCAACAGCGCATTGGAGCCGCTCCCTGATTTCTTTGTCTAGCGAATGTCAGCCCGCCGAGACACTCACCCTGATTCAGAAAGTAAGGAAACAAGATTGGCCTCACAGCCGAATCAGGAGTCTCTTGAAGGGGTGTACTCCGGTTCCTTTCTCAAGTAGGCCTCGACGCTTGAGACTTTCAAAGCCACTTACAGCCTCATCGAGGAGTGCTTGGTCGATATCTAGGCGACCGTGGCCGGGCAGGAATTGAGTGACATTCTTGAGGGCGCGAATTCTCTCCAGTGAAGCCAAGTAAGTGAGCGGTTCGGAATGCTCGAGTCCGGCGAGAAGGGTGCCCTGGTATAAGAGATCACCGGTAACCAAATAGCCTCGTTCTGGCTCATGCGCGCAGAGATGTCCGGGTGAATGTCCGGGAGTGTGATAGAGCGTGAGTCGCCGGTCTCCGAGCTCAATCTGGTCTCCATCCCGAACGAGTGCGGTAGCCTGACAGCGGGGGGGGCGATACTTCTCGATTTTGAATTCTGGAGGTGGGCTCGTGGTGAATGGGCGTGCGAGAAGGAAGTCTTGGATCTCCTCGGTTTCTTTGTCGTATCCGTCCGTGAGCCAGTCTTGTTCGGCGGGATGAATCCATATGTCGGAAAAAAGGTCATGATTTCCGATGTGGTCCCAATGCGCATGGGTGGTGATGACGGTGATGGGCGAGGCGGTGAGTGAGTGGACGACAGATTGGATGTTGTCGATGCCGAGACCGGTGTCGAAGAGGACACTGCGCTCTGCACCGATGAAGAGGTAAGAATGCAGTTTCATCCACTGACCGTACTCTGCGATGGAATACGTCGCGGAATCGATTTCCTCGATGGTGAACCACGATTGAGTGTTCGAATCCGGTTTGGTTTGTAGTGCTTTGATTTGGCTTTTCACATCGTGACGCGGGAACCGCGATTCTGCGTCGCGGGAGGGATCATGAAGAGGTGTTCGTTCAAGCTCAAAGAAAATCTGGGCGAAGGAGAGTCCATGTTCTATAAGGGGCGAATCCATGCTCAATTGTTCGGTTATTTTAGACGGTTCTGCGCAGACTCAGGCCAAACACACCGCGGTCATTGCAGGCGATGATCAGTGGAGCTATTCGCGGCTCAACCAAGCAGCTTGTCAATTCGCTGGAGCGTTGGATCAGGCTGGGGTGAAGCGAGGGGATCGGGTTGTCCTGGCCTGTCCCAATCGGGTCGAGTTCATCATCGCATTCTTTGGGATTCTCAAACTTGGAGCTTCGGTTGTTCCGGTCAGCATCCTCTCGAAACGACGCGAGATAGCCTTCGTATTGGAAGATACGAGCGCGAGCGCGTTGGTCTGTTTTGACGGGAATGATTCTCTGCCTCTTGGGAAAGAAGGGGCTGCTGCTTTTGAGGAGACGGCGTCGTGTCGACATTACTGGGCCATCAGCGAGACTCCCGATGCCAGCTCGCCTAGCGGCCAATCGACATTGTTCGAAGCGATGCGAGGGCAGAGCGAGTTTTTTCAAACCCTCCTCACAGATCCGAATGACATTGCCGTTATTCTCTACACTTCCGGGACGACTGGTAAGCCGAAAGGCGCAGTGCTGAGTCATCAAAACATTTTTACAACGGCGTTAACGGCAGGGCGGCTGTCGGCCATGACGCAAGACGATGTCTCACTGGTGACCTTGCCGATGTTTCATTGCTACGCTCAGACTGTTCAGCTGAATGCCGGACTCTACTACGGAAGCACACTGGTCCTTCTGGAGCGCTTCGATCCGGATCTGGTGTTGCAGTCGATGCAGGATCACGCAGTGACGCTGTTTTGCGGGGTGCCCACGATGTACTGGGCTTTGTTGAACCATGACAGCGCGGATCAGTATGATCTGAAGAAGATTTCGTCGAATCTTCGGCTTGGGTGTTCCGGTGGTGCTCCCATTCCCGTAGAAGTCATTCGAGAGGTGGAGGCCAAGTATCAATTTCAAATCCTGGAGGGCTATGGGCTGTCTGAGACATCCGCGATGGCAACCTTCAATCAGCTTCATGTCCCTCGAAAAGTGGGTTCCGTCGGGTTGCCCGTATGGGGTGTTGAGATCCGAGTCGTGGATGAAGATATGAATGAATTGCCGGCCGGAGAAAAGGGCGAGGTTGTCATTCGTGGTCACTCCGTCATGCAGGGATATTTCAATCGACCCGAGCTGAATGAAGACGTGTTTCGTGGGGGCTGGTTTCATACCGGGGACGTTGGGCAGATGGACGAGGATGGGTATCTCTACATTGTAGACCGAACCAAGGACATGATCATTCGTGGAGGATTCAATGTCTATCCCCGTGAGATTGAAGAAGTGCTCGCAACTCATCCGGTCGTTTCACTCTCTGCGGTTATAGGGGTGCCTCACGACAAGTACGGGGAAGAAGTCATGGCTTTTGTCATCCTCAAGGAAGGAGCGGCGTCCAGTTCGGATGACATCATCCAGTGGTCAAAGCAAGAGATGGCGAGTTACAAGTATCCCCGAATTGTCCGAATCGTCGAGTCCCTACCGCTTGGGGCCACCGGCAAGGTGCTCAAGAAGGAGCTCAGAGCGCTCCTGGAGCAGGGTGAGTTCTAGCCTCAGCGGACGGAATGGACCCATTCTATCCTCTTTGACTAGTGGTCTTGTTATTGAGGCAGAAGGGGCGGGAAGAAATAAATATGAATACTTGGATCCATGTCAGGTTGAGCGCCATTTATCTCGCCTTGTTCGCAGGCACACTTTCCCTCTGCGGCCAAAGCAAACCGAACATTCTGTTCGTGTTCCTGGATGATTTTGGCTGGAAGGACACGTCCTACATGGGGTCGGATTTTTATGAGACCCCCCACATTGATCGGTTGGCGTCTGAAGGGATGATTTTTACTGATGCCTACGCTGCTGCGGCGAACTGTGCTCCCTCTCGAGCATGCTTGCTGTCGGGCCAGTACACGCCTCGCCATGAGATCTACAACGTCGGGACAAAACCGCGAGGGGATCGACGCTTTCGAAGACTCGAGCATATTGGGGGGACGGACGTCTTGGATCCTGAGATTGTAACCTGGGCGGAGCTGGCCCAAAGGAACGGCTACCGGACGGGAACCATCGGGAAATGGCATCTCAGTCCTGATCCACTTCCTTACGGTTTTGATGTCAACATCGGAGGAGGGCACTCTGGAAGCCCTCCGAAGGGATACTACCCGCCCCATCCGGGGGTGCCTGGGCTTGCTGAGGCTGATGACGACGAGTATCTGACTGATCGCCTAACAGATGAAGCAATCGGATTTATTCGCCAAGCCGAATCGAAGCCTTGGCTCCTTTACTTGACCCACTTTGCGGTTCACACGCCTCTGCACGCCAAACGTGAGCTTGAGGAAAAGTATCAAAACAAATCTGCCGGTGTCCTCCATCAGCACGTGGCCATGGCGACGATGATCCAAGCTGTGGATGACGGAGTTGGCCGTATCAGGGCCGAGTTAGAACGCTTGGGTGTGCTCGATGAAACAATCATCCTGTTCTTCTCTGACAATGGAGGCTACGGACCGGCGACGGATATGGAGCCTTTGAAGGGCTACAAGGGGACCTATTACGAGGGGGGCATTCGGGTGCCGTTCTTCGTGCGCTGGCCAGGTGTCGTTGCTCCCGGTAGCCATTCGGCAGAACCGGTCATTGGCGTGGATATTTTACCCACCCTTTGCGGGATGATGAATGTTGCCCTGCCAGAGAATCAGCTGGTTGACGGGCGAGACCTGGGACCTTTGCTGCGGGGAGAAACCGATTCCTTAGGATCTCGGGCCCTTTTCTGGCACTTTCCGGCCTATCTGCAGGCCTATGCCGTCACGGACGAACAGCGCGATCCGCTCTTTCGATCTCGCCCCTGTAGCGTGATTCGGGAGCGGCAGTGGAAGCTGCACCACTATTATGAGGACGACACTCTTGAGTTATACGATCTTTCAACCGATATCGGCGAAAAGTTCAATTTAGCTCGGGTACGTCCGAAATTGGCAAAGAACTTGCAAACAAAGCTTGATCAGTGGAGAGTCCGCGTCGGGGCCGCTCAGCCTCGCGAGAGGAATCCGTTTTATAATCCTGGGGCCGAGAAAGCCGCTATTCAGCGAGTACTGAGTCGGAATCGTTGAGGGTTAAGAGGGTTTTGCGTAGAGAGCGTCGAGAACAGAGAGTTTGTCCGGGTGCTGGAAGGTTGAGTGCGATCTTGGCCTGCGCTTCGCTGTGCATGGGGCTCCTATTGAATGGGTCGGTATATGGAGCTGAGTCCGAACCGATAACGCGAGTCTCCGAAGTAAGAGCGGGGGACCGTTCCGCCATGAACGCGGGACAGCCGGTAGATTTTGAGGGCATCGTCACTTACTTCGATCCGGTCTGGTCCATGTTCTACCTCCAGCAAGATGACGCCGGGATTTATGTTGTCCAGGACGGTTTGGAAGGATCTCCTGTGCCTGGTAATCGGGTTCGCCTCTTGGGGACGACAGCTGAAGGTGATTTCGTTCCCGTTGTCTCTCAAGCGCGATTGCAGGGTCAGATGTCTGCCCGTTTTCCGAATTCCGTAGAGATCAATTATCAGCAACTCGCTAGCGGAGAATTCGATTCTCGCTGGGTTTCCATGACAGGGGAGGTCTGGGATATTTCTTACGTGGAGCCAAACCTTCGTTTGACGGTCTTGGCAGGGGATAGCTCCTTCAACGTTTTTGTCCGCGATCACCAGTCCTTAAACTACAATGATATTCGCTTTTCTCGGGTCACCATCACCGGAGTTGCGACGACTGTTGTCGATGACGAAAAAAGGCCCATTGATGGACAGCTATTCGTCCCCAGTGGGGAGCAAATCGTGGTTGATGAAGTCGGCGTGATCCACCCCTTCGCGACATCCCTTACGGACATTGCTCAACTTGCCGAGAGCCCGTCTCAGGGGGATCCTGGTGTGATTCGGAAAGTTCGGGGCAAGGTGGTTGAAGTCGCGCGCGGTGAGTTTGCAAGGTTGGAAGGCAAGCTGGGAAATCGGCTGACGGTTCGAAGCTCGAAGTTGATGCCGCTTAGAATTGGGGACTTGGTTGAAGCCGTTGGAATTCCATCTCGCAACGAGGGGACTCTGGAACTTATTCGAAGCAAGTTTGAGATGATCACGGAGGTTCCTCTGGACCAACAAGAGGAGATTCTCGAAGACGAGAACCGGCCTTTACTGAAAAGCCTGGCCTCCATTCGGAGCCTTCCCCCAGAGGTGGCTGGTTCTGGGCTGCCGATCCGTTTGCGATCCACGGTGACTTACTCAGAAACAGATGCCTTTTTGCTGTTTGTCGAGGACGAGTCCGGCGGTTTGTATGTTCATCCCAATGGGATGGACCTGAACTTGAAAGTAGGCGATCGGATTGAATTGGAGGGCATCACCGATGCAGGAGAATTTGCGCCAATCGTGCGGGCAACGAACGTGATGTCCCTAGGGGAAAGAGAGCTTCGAGTCCCTGAGTCAGTTAGCCTCGATGCCGTCTATTCAGGAGGGAAGGATAGCCAATCAGTACGTGTTCGCGGTGTGATTCGCGAGGTGCGATCGCAGGATCAGTATTTGGTGTTTTCGATCGCTATTTCCGGAGAAGTGGTGCCGGTGTTTCTTCCGAATCCTGATGGAGCCCCCGTGCCTCGTGAATTGATTGATGCCATGGTGGAACTGGATGCCGTTTGCAGTAACTCGTTCAACAGTCGCCGCCAGATGACTGGGGTTCGGCTCTTCATGGCGGATATCGATCGATTAAAGATCCTCCAGGCGTCCCGTCCGGAACCATTCAGTCAAGAACCTCTCAGCATTGCTCATTTGCTCGAGTTCCGTCCTCAGGGAGTGCCTGTTCACCGTATTCGACTTCAGGGAACGGTGCTCTGGAGGGGGGGCATGAATCGCGTGAGTTTGCACGATGGATCCGGGGGGATCAGTGTCTATTTTGGCGAACCCTACGTGGCCCCTGTATTGAACGGCGAGATCGATGTCCTGGGGTTCTTAACCCGAAGGGATGGTCGATGGGCGGTGACGAATGCTGAGTATCGGATGTCGCTGGAGAAAGGGCATCGTCCGGAAGCGATCACCTTGGGGAGTTCCGAACTCATGAACCAGGGATTAGATGGTGAGTGGGTCAGGGCAACCGGGAAAGTGATCGCTGTCGAGTCTGTGCTGGATCGACCCAGTCTCGTGGTCGAGTCTGATCGTCGTGTGTTCCGAATGCGCCTCGATTTTGCGGGTGCTGATCAAGCGATAAGGAAAATCCAAGAAGGTTCACTCGTGCAGGGTGCGGGCGTCTATTCTGTGCAGTTCTCCGAGGCAGATAATACAGTCGGCTTTGAGTTGCTGTTGGCCGAAGCGGGAGATTTGACGGTCCTTCAAGCGCCTCCATTTTTGACACCGGAGCGGGCTTTGAAAAGCATGGGGGCGCTCGCCTTCGTTGGTGCGGTCGGGTTTGTTTGGGCCTTGCTCCTGAGACGAAAAGTTCGAAGCCAGACGGAAACGATTTCTGAAAAGATGACGCAGGAGCATCTTTTGAAGGACCAGCTCGAGAATCTTTTCGAGAATGCTAGCGATCTCATTTTTACCTTGGATGAGCAGGGGCGATTCCTGCAATGCAATAAGGCCACCATCGATGCTTTGGGGTATTCGCTGGAAGAATTGAGAGCTATGGCACTCAGTGACTTGGTGGGAGATCAAGATCAGCCGTTTGCGAATCAGACCATGCTTCGGTTAATGCGGAAGGAAACTGTGACGGGTTATGAGATCACGTTGCGGGCGAAGGATGGAGGTGCTGTTGCACTTGAGATCAACTCGAAACCGGCGAACCGCGATGGCGGACGAACGATTGAAGCCTTTGCCAGGGATTTCTCGGATCGGAAACGAATTGAAAACGACTTGAGGTCGGCGAAGGTTGCCGCTGATCAAGCCAGCCAAGCTAAGAGTGAGTTCTTGGCGACCATGAGTCACGAGATTCGGACGCCGATGAATGGGATCTTGGGCATGACAGACCTGTTGCTCTTGAGTGATCTGGATCCTCAACAGCGGGACTTTGCGAAATCGGTCAAGACTTCGGGAAATTCCCTCATGACCGTCCTGAACGATATTCTGGATTTCTCCAAGATCGAGGCGGGCAAACTTGACTTGGTGAGTGAAGTCTTCTCGCCGGCGGGCATTATCGAGGATGTCGTTGATATCATGTCTCTGAGTGCGGTGAATGCCAAGGTTCATTTGATTTGTGAACTCGATCCGAATCTACCCTCGCGCCTCGTCGGAGACTCTGTGAGGCTCCGACAGATCCTTCTGAATTTGGTTACCAATGCGGTGAAGTTCACGGATGAAGGCGAGGTTGTCATCCGCGCCTCAGTCGAGCAGATCGGGAGCTTAGGTTCTACCCTTCGATTTGCTGTGATCGATACGGGTATCGGAATCTCAGAGGAAGACCTAGGGCGCTTGTTTACGCCCTTTACCCAGGTTGATCAGAGCTCCGCTCGCAAGTATCAAGGGACAGGATTGGGGCTGACGATATCGAAACGACTCGTCGACCTGATGGGGGGAGATTTGATGGCGACGAGTCGGAAAGGGGAAGGAAGTCAGTTCAGCTTCTCGGTGACTTTTCGTTATGTTGAAAGTGACGAGGAGGGAGATGAGCTGGGTGATGTGTCCCTTCCCGGACTACCGAGCGTCTTGGTTGTGGCACGGAATGAGTCTCTGCGTGCGGCATTGACGAAACAGCTGAGGTCTCTGGGTTGTTTCGCCTCAGGGGCTGCCGATCTCGCCACCGCCTCTCGCCAGATTCGCGAGAGCGATCGTCCCGAGGGACTTCAAATTGTACTCCTCGAGCATGATCTTGTGTCCGGCTCTGATCGGCCTGTTCGGCAACAGTTTGGACTGGAAAAGGATGGGGAGTTTCCGCTTTTCGTTGGTCTGACGGCTATCGATCGACCTCTTGCGCTGTTGACACTCCGAACCTGGGGGTACGAGTTTCAGATTGCCATGCCGATTAAGCCATCGGCGATTCAGCAAGGCTTGCTGCGCTTGGCGAATGAGTTACAGGACTCTGAAGGCTCCGGGGACAAGGCGTCACGACTCGAGGAATCTCCCGCGCGGTATGACCATGTCCGAGCGCTCGTGGTCGAAGACAACGAAATCAATCGGCGCATCACTGCCAAGATGTTGGAGAGTCTCGGTTGCCATGTAGAGACCGCCGTTGATGGGGCAGACGCCATTTCGCAGTGTGAAGAAGCAGCGTTTCAAATGATCTTGATGGACTGCCAAATGCCGAATGTTGATGGCTATGCAGCCACACGAGTGATTCGACAATCGGAGACGAATCGGAAGACTCCCATTGTCGCTCTGTCTGCCAGTACACTAAAGCCCGATATCGATGCCTGCTTCATGGCTGGCATGAACGATTACATCGCCAAGCCTACCGATCTGAATGCTCTCGTGAGAGCCATGGATAAGTGGACGGCGAATCCCGAGAGCTGAGTGGGGTTTAGGCTATTGGTAGTTTCGGATCAAAGCCCAGAGCAGGAACATCAGAACGACAGCACCTGCTCCGAGGGCGAGTTGCCATGGTTCTACTGGTTTGGGATGACCTTTCTTTGAGGGAACTCTTCGCTTTCTATTCTTGGCCATATGAACGATTCGTTAGTTAGTTCTTGAGCTTGTTATGGGTTGCGAGCCAGGCGAGACCCGCTGAAGGAATTCCTTCATGCCCTCCATCGAAAAGGGTGATCCGGACCTTGCCTGATTGCTTCCGAAAAAGGGGCCGCTTTGAGCCGTAGTGGAGGTCAATAAGTTTGGGCTGCACGAGTCTCTCGGGGACCTGGCTTTTGCCGGTAAATTCAAGAATATCCGAATCGGATACCCGATCCTCCGGTACGGCGAGTCGATTGAATGCATTCAATGAGTGGCTGATCGGAACGCTCCCCTCGTGTCCATCGCGGATTCCTGCGTTGATATCGATTGGAATCGAGTGATCTCGACTGAGCCAGCGAAGGGGTGAACGGGAGTGGTAGTCTCGGAGGAGTTCTGCCGATTCATGGGGAGGTCCTCCGAGGGATTTCAATAGGTCTTTTGCGTAGCGGCGACCGGATATCTGGCATTCATAAAACCAAGCGGACAAGTCTGAAATCGGAACCCAAGCAGAAGCCGCCGCGAAGAGTGCGGGGTAACGTCCAGCCAGCAGCAGAGTCATGTGGCCGCCTCCAGAGGTTCCCATCAAATAGAGACGCTGGGCATCAATCGAGTGGTTCTCTTGAACGTAATGGATTGCGTCCATTACATCTTGCACGGCTAGATCTGACCCGCAGGCCGCAGGAGTCCAGTTCGGGCCTCGAAAGTTGGGGTGAAGGAACGCCCACCCGTGCTCGATACACCATTTCGCCATCGGGATGCTCGATTCTTGGAGGTAGTCACCACTCCAAGTGTGGAGGCCGATGAGGAGGGGGACAGGTTGGTCGCTCGCATGAGAATCGGGGTAGAAAAAGAGGGAAGCTTGATCTGATCCGTCTAATGAACTCGTGACTTTCAAGGTTCGGACTTCAGGCGGAAAAGCTTCTCCGCCGATCGATTGACGGGGAGTGAAGATCAACGCAACGAGTGAAAGGTACGTGAAGATGCAAACAAGTCCGCGTTTTGGCCGATGGATCACAAAGGGGGTGTAGCATTTTCGCGGTGGATGGATCAATCCTTAAGCGATGGGGCAGAATGCGGTGTATCGCCGTGTGCTATTTGTGTCCCGAGCATCTCAGAACATTCGATGGCCGATGGTTGAAACTTTTCAGTGACCGGATGTGTTGGTGTGATTGCGTGAGCAAGATACGATCGAAAGGGTTAGATTCCTTGTTGAAGTGAGATATGAAGGGTGTGATCAAATGGTGTTTGTTGTTTGTGTGGCTGATGGAAGCTTCCCCTCTATGCGGGCATCCTGGCTGGGGAATCGTTGTGGATCGACAGGGTGATATCTTATTCACCGACGTTTCACGAACGACGATTTGGAGATACACCTCGGGAGGAGAATTGCAGCCGCTGGTTAGAGATTCGTGGACGCATAGCTTACAGCTAGATGAAAGCGACCAAATCTTCTTTGGACGAGAGGAGTATCGAGAGGGGCGAGGGCCGTACAATAGTTTCTGGAAGTTGACTGCAGAGGGGAGACGAGAACAGCTCATCGCGCCCATCTTGACTCGGGAATGGCACTTTGGAACGCAGGGCATCGTGGATGGTTCTGGAAATATTTATTTCCCCGGGGTGAAGGGCATTCTTCGTAGGAACCCGATGGGGCAGACGGAAGTGGTGGTTCCGAATGTGCGATCTGCGATGATGACGATCCGTCGAGGTCCGCTCGAGTCGATCTATTTTACTGACGGAGGACGCATCAACAAAGTCTCTCTCGCCGACGGGAAACTCACAGTAGTCGCGAGGGGCTTGCGCACAAGCCCTCCTGACGATCCCTACTTCGCTGATGGATCCTTCAACGATGTCTTGGGCTTTGATGTCGCCGATGATGGAACGATCTTCATTGCTTACATGGGAAACCGCCGGCTGCTCCAGGTCGACCAAGCAGGGAAGAGACGCGAAGTTTATCATGCGCCCGCTCCGTGGGCTCCTGTTGGTGTCGCTTGCCACGGAAACGCGTTGTATGTTTTGGAAACATCCTTTGTGCAAGGGAGTGGACTCCGTGGACCGAGAGTTAGGCGTCGGCTTGAAGGTGGTCAGTTTGAGACGCTCGTTAGTCTAGAAGATTTAGATTAATCGTGAGCGGCAATTGAAGCAGCGAGGAAAGAGCGAAGATCCGCTCTCGGCTTCATATTGATCGAGTCTTTCGGTGGGATCGTTGTCTTTGCCTTCAGGGAGGAGAGCTTGCAGTGTGCGCGCTCCCGTTGGTCGACGAGTCCTAGCGCATTCCCGTTGCTTCAGAAAAAGGAAAAACCGCTTTCCGGGCAGAAGTTTCAGCGGAAAGCGGGTCGTATGGATCGAGGGTATTCCTTACGGTTGAGCATGGATTCGACCGATCACGAGTTCTCGTTCTGTTTGACGTTTTAAGCGGTTGTGCAGGCTGTTGAGCCAGCTATCCGGTCGGGTCACTGGGTTAGAGCTCGGAAGGCTCCAGGTGTGGCCAACGACTTCGTAGTTGTCATTCAGCAGGAATCCCATCGTTCCCACTCCGGAGCCGCTTGTCTCGACTTCAACTCCATCTACGAGATAGTCCCGCGTATCGAATGAATGACCTCCACTCGACACATCAATCACGACCACCGGGTAGTAGGTCGTCCCAAAGAGCGTGGGGTCCGATGCCGCCAGGTTTTCGGGATAGCTGATTCCGCTATTCCAGTCGATGGAGAGGAACATCATGGTATGACCGGTGTCGTCTCCGACATCATGGGCTGCCATGATGTCTCCGGGTAGGGCGAGATCAAGCGTCGTGATTTGTTGCTCGAATCCAACAAGTTGTTTGATTAGTGCCGCGTAGCGATATGAATGAGGGCTCGATTTGCTGACCACCTCTTGGAGAAGTGGGTCGAAGAAATCGTAGTCCTTCCAGTTCCAACCGTAGGCAGCCTTGAGGAGGAGTGTGACGAATGACGAGCACTTCGCGTGCACCTCGGGGAGAATGGCATTGGCGGGATCTTCGAATTGAAGGTAGCTAGGATTCGTTGAACTATTCCAACTGCCTCCATAGCGGTTGATCTCGATGCCTGAAGCGTTTGTCAGAATATCGTTGTCTTGGTGATTCAGAATCCCGTTTACGAGATTCATGCCGAGGGCCAAATGAAGGGGGCCTGCGACGCTTGTTGGCCAGTTGACGATCTCGACGTTTGGCGTCGTCGGGACAGGATCAGGCGTTGGTTCAGGATCAGGCGTTGGTTCAGGATCAGGAGTTGGCTCGGGATCAGGAGTTGGCTCGGGATCAGGAGTTGGCTCGGGATCAGGCGTTGGTTCAGGATCAGGCGTTGGTTCAGGATCGGGTGTTGGTTCAGGATCGGGTGTTGGTTCAGGATCGGGTGTTGGGAGAGTGCTAGTGCCTGCCAAACGCCCAATGGTGATCTCCCTCTCGGATTGCCACTTCATTCGGCTATGAACTGCTTTCACCCAACCGTTCTTGCTTGTCTGGTAATTTGAAGTTGGAAGACTCCAAGTGTAGCCCAGAATGTTGAAGTTTGCGTCGGCGAGCAGACCAATGGTTCCTACCCCGATTCCAGCGGTCTCGTATTCTTGACCGGCGTAATCAAAGGTGCGGGTGTCGAAGGAATGATCGTTAGACGTGCAGTCAAGGAGGCGCATCGGATAGAGCGTTGTTCCTGCTAAGTTGGGATCGGAATCTTCCTGGTCGGTGTGGTAGGGCATTCCATCCGCGAGGTTGAGACCCGCGACAATTCCGATATGCCCGCTGTCATCTCCGACTTCAACCATGGTGATGATGTCGCCCGCCTGGATCGCATCGAGGCGGATGATCGAGGTGTCGAATCCGACGCCTTGTTGAATGAGGGCGGCATATCGATAGGAGTTCGGGCTGGATTTAGAGACTGTCTCTTCGAGGATCGGATCATAGAAGGAGTATTGATCCCAATCCCATTGATAGGCGGACTTGAGCAGGAGGCTGATAAAGGTTGATCCTTTGGCGTAAGCGCTCGGAAGGATCCCTTGGGCAGTGTCTTCGAATTGAAGATAAACCGGATTTGATGAACTACTCCAACTTCCTCCTCGGCGATTGAGGTCGACGCCGTTCGCGTCCGTAAAGACGCCGTTCATCTGCTGGGTCTGTATCTGCTCGACTAACTCAAGACCGAGATCGAGGTGAAGGGGTTGCGCATTCCCGGTCTGTGCGGTCGCCCAAAGGAGGCAGCTCACGGTGATCTGCGGCAGTGTTGCCGCGGTCGCAATCAGTTTGTTCGCTCTGTTTCTTAGCATTCGTTTCATGGACTTCTTCAGTTTTGTTCAATGTTCAATTTCAAGGCGTGTAAGTGCCGTCATGAAGTCAGTGCGGATTCATTGCGATGTTTACGCCAAATAAATTTAGAAAGATTTCGATAGAGCGTTGCGGGCAGATCTCAAGACCCTGAATCCTCACGAGGAGACGTGTTTGTTTTCTCTCTCTCCCCACTGGGATCATGAATTTACTGGAGAAATTGAAGCCAACAGAGGGGGGCAGAATTTTTATGAACTTTTTTGGCAGAGATTGAGACCTGAATGCGCACTGCCTAATGAACACAGATGCTGTTCCCCAGTTCTTGATCTGGGAAATGAGGCAGAACACCAACAAATTAACTTCAACGAGAAAGCGAAAACATATGAAACATTTGGAAACGAAACGGACACTTATCTTGGCTGTGACAGTTGCCTGTTTAGGCGGATTGGCTGGCTTTGCTGTGAATGCGGGCGATGCAGTCGAAGGAAAATCGAGTGAGCTCGAGTTGGACCTGGCCTTTGTCACTCATTTGGACATGAACCTGCATGAGCAGGATGTCTATATTGAGAGAGAGGCCCAGTCCGGAAAGGTGTACCGAGTGACGGCCGGTGACCATAATATGAAAGCGCCTCTTTTCGCGGCGGCGGAGAAAATCGGGCATGATCCCTTTAACCCCGATGCAGTTGGGCCGTTTCCTAAAGGGGCCCCTTTAAATATGACTCTTGGTCAGTGGCTGAAGCACACGGGGCAGGGGACCTACACTTACCGAGACGGGGTTGGAACCCTGAAACTCGAATTCAGTGGGCTTGTTCCCAATGGAGTCTACACGATGTGGCACGCGTTCATGCCGGCGACTCCTCCAGTTCCCTTCACGGGAACCTTGGACTTACCTTTAGGAGCGAGTGACGGTTCTGAGAGTGTCTTCAGTGCCGATGAAAACGGAAAGGCCCAATTCACGCACACGTTTCGACCGGGACTTGAGATGTCGGATGTGTGGACCGTTTCGATTCTTGCGATCAATTACCATAGCGATGGAAAAACCTACGGGGGGCATCCTGGGAAGTTCGGATTGAATTCGCACATTCCTCTGTTCGCCATGCTACCGCAAAGAGGAGGAATCAAGTAGAACGTAGGGTCGGGGCAGGCTGCTGGAGATCAGTAGTCTGCTCTCGAATCTAGGAGGGATGACTATGAAGAATCACCTGATCTTTTTTGCTTTGACCGCGGTCTATTCGAATGTCGTGGAGCCAATTAAAGCCTCAACGCCACATCTTGAACTGCCGGCACCGATCACAGATGAAGATTACTATGAAAATGGAGCCCCGGAACTCGCCAAGGTTGAGCTCGGCCGCTTGCTTTTCTTTGATAAAGTGTTGAGTGGGAACCGAAACATTTCCTGCGCGACCTGTCATCATCCCAATCATGCGACCTCGGATGGTCTGGCACTTCCATTTGGAGAAGGGGCCAAAGGTTTGGGGCCTGAGCGGATACCAGGAATGAGTGTTCGGGAGGCGGTGCATGCGCGGATTCCTCGCAACTCTCCGGCCCTTTTTAACAAGGGAGCCAAGGAGTTTACGCGAATGTTTCACGATGGGCGCGTGGAAGTGGACTCACAGGGATATTACGAGGGTGGCTTTATCACGCCCGTGAAATGGAAATTGCCAGCTGGGCTCGACAATGCCTTGGCCGCTCAGGCGATGTTTCCGGTGACCTCACCGGACGAGATGGCAGGCCACAAGGGGGAGAATGAGATTGGGGACGCGGTTTCGTTGTCTCGAGCGGCCGGGCCTCGGGGCGCTTGGGCGAAGTTGGCTGGGCGTTTGTCTGCGATCCCTGAATACGTCCGCTATTTCGTGTCCGCTTTCCCCGAGGAGATTCGCTCTGGGGGTGATATTCGATTCACTCATGCGGCGAATGCAATCGCGGCCTTTCAGTCGGTCGCTTTCCGATCGGATGAGAGTCCTTTTGATCACTATTTGCGAGGTGATTTCAATGCCCTTCGCGAGGACGAAAAACGAGGGATGGAATTATTCTATGGGAAGGCGCGATGCGTTGATTGTCACTCAGGCAAGTTTCAGACGGACCAACGCTTTCACGCGATCGCGATGCCTCAGATCGGTCCCGGAAAAGGCGATGGAAATGATGGAGCCTATTGGAGAGCAAGTGGCAGCCGGGGCTTCCTAGAGGATTTTGGTCGAGGGCGAGTGACGCGGCGTACTGAAGACAAGTTCAGATTCAGAACGCCGTCCCTCCGCAATGTGGCACTCACGGGGCCTTGGGGGCATGCTGGTGCCTATGACGATCTTGAGGCAGTCGTGAGACATCATCTAGACCCTGAAGTCTGTCTCGAGGAGTATGATGTAGCGAAGGTCAGCTTGCCTCCCCTGAGGGAAGTTGTTGAGCTCACTTCCAATCATGCTGATTTCCAACAGGTGTTTCTCACCGGGGCTCGATTGGATGGCTTTCTGATGCGGGACACGTACGTTCAGACGAATGCCACACTGCGGGGGAGAATTCAAGCAGCCAATGAGCTTCGGGTTACTTCCCTGACGGATTCGGAGGTGCAACACCTTGTAGCCTTCTTGGGTGCCTTGACCGATCCGAATATGCGGCGTCTTGATCGGTGGATCCCCGGGCAGGTCCCGAGTGGATTGCCGGTCTCGGATTGATCTTGCAGGGAAAGGAATGGACGCAATGAAGCGATTATTTTGTGACCGCGAGCGATCCTGGGCCAGGCGAAGACGGCATCAGCTGCGGCGTTTTCTAGCCTCGCACAACGATCGTCTCCTTCGCTTATCAGTCTGCATGGTCTTCGTGTGGTTTGGTGCTTTGAAACTGTTTCCGGGACTAAGTCCGGCCGAGACCTTAGCCGGTAAGACGATTCAGATTATGAGCTTCGGATGGGTGCCCCCTTCACTCAGTGTGCCGGTGCTGGGCTTTGTTGAGATCTTGATCGGGTTGGGATTGCTGTGTCGGCGATTCCTTCGCCTCACGGCGATGTTCTTGCTGTTGCACATGATTGGAGCCGCCGCTCCTGTCTTGTTACTACCAGAACAAGTTTTTGTCCGCGTTCCCTTCGTGCTGACCCTGGAAGGGCAGTACATTTTTAAGAACTTGGTGATCGTCACGGTGGGCATTGCGATCGGGAGTACGATGCATAAGAAAAGGCCCTTGCCGTTCTCTCATCAATCCGCGAACCTGGATCCAGAAAGAGTATAGGAAGTCATGTCCACGAGGAAAATACTGTTCATTCAACTGGAGCTTGTCGGAGATCGGGAGCAATTCGTTGAAGATGCTGAAAAGCTCGCGATTCCGATCGCTAATGTTCCCGGTCTTATTTGGAAGATGTGGTTGACGAACGAGGGCACGAACACGTTCGGAGGACTTTACTTGTTTGAGTCTGAGGCCGCGTTGAGCAAGTTCTTCGATGGACCTATTGCCGCTGAGATTAGCAAGAAACCCGAGTTTTCTAACGTGGAGATGAAGTCTTTTGATGTGATGGAGTCTCCGAGTTTGATTGGTCGAACGCCCCTTGGGAAAGATCTTGAGTGGCGCCATTTCGATGCCAATCGCTAAGCCCTACGAACTCAGCAACTCAGGCCTATCATGAACAGTGATGTGACGCGCATCCTGAATTCGATTGAAGCAGGTGATGCTTCAAAGTCCGAAGATCTGATCCCGCTCGTGTATCAGGAACTCCGGGCTCTAGCAGCTTCCCGAATGGCTCAGGAACGGGCTGGGCAAACGCTCCAAGCGACGGCCCTCGTTCATGAGGCTTACCTTCGCTTGACCGGAGGGGATGATGGGCAGCAGTGGAACAGTCGGGGACATTTCTTTGCTGCGGCAGCAGAGGCGATGCGGCGAATTCTCATTGACCGAGCCCGACAAAAGAATGCGGTCAAACATGGCGGAGATCTAGTTCGGGTTGAGTTGGAGGATATTGACCAGGCAATCCATGCGGATGACGATCGTCTTTTGCAGATCGATGATGCGATTCAACGCTTGGCCGAGAAAGATAAACAAGCTGCCGATCTCATTAAACTCCGGTTCTTTGCCGGCATGACGAATGCAGAAGCCGCTCGGTCGCTTGGCTTGGCGGAACGGACTGCGAATCGGATCTGGGCCTATTCACGAGCCTGGCTCATGGCCGAGCTCACGGCTGATTCAACGGAAGTCTAGGAATGTCTGACGATGCTTCTAGAGAGAAGGAACTCTTTCTTGATGCCCTGGATTGTCCCAGTGCGGAGATCCGGTCGTCCTTTCTGGATCGACAGTGTGGGGATAATCAGGCTCTTCGGAGCCGGGTAGAGAAGCTCCTTTCTCTGCACGAGGGAGCCGGAGAGTTCTTGCAGGGCAACGAGTCGGGGGGACAAGGGAGTATTCTGTCAAAAGAGCCCGCTAACGATCCTTCTCCCCCGACGCGATTCATGCGTAAGGCGTCGGAGGAGTTAGGCTCGATCATTGGGCGCTACAAACTGCTTCAGAAAATCGGCGAGGGAGGCTTTGGGGTTGTTTACATGGCTGAACAGCGAGAGCCGATTCGTCGTCGGGTAGCGCTTAAGATCATCAAGCTCGGCATGGACACCAAGCAGGTTGTCGCGCGGTTCGAAGCCGAGCGTCAGGCACTGGCAATGATGGATCATCCGAACATCGCTAAAGTCTTAGACGGGGGTGCCACCGATGCGGGACGCCCGTATTTCGTGATGGAGTTGGTCCGAGGGGTTCCGGTTCTTGAGTTTTGCAACGAGAACAAGCTCACCACTGAAGAACGACTTCAACTCTTCATTAAGGCTTGCGATGCGATTCATCACGCGCACCAAAAAGGGGTGATCCACCGTGATATCAAGCCCAGCAACATACTTGTCACGATGCATGATGATAAGTGTGTGCCTAAGGTGATTGATTTCGGCATCGCCAAGGCCACACAACACGAGTTGACCGAGAAGACCGTGTTCACTCGTTATCACGAGTTCATGGGGACCCCCGCCTACATGAGCCCAGAGCAGGCACAGTTCAGTGGTCTAGACATCGATACCCGGACAGATATCTACTCCTTGGGGGTTTTGCTGTGCGAAATGCTTACGGGTAGAACCCCGTTCGACACGACTGAGCTCTTGAGTGGAGGATATGACTCCATGCGGAAAATCATTCGAGAGAAGGATCCGCCCAAGCCGAGCACTCAGCTGAGTACTCTCTCGAGTGAGGAGCTTCGCGTTGCTGCCGAGCGGCAGAGTTGTGATCCGGGACGACTTTGGCAAACGGTTCGAGGCGATCTGGATTGGATTGTGCTCAAGGCCTTGGAGAAGGATCGCACACGGCGCTACGAGACCGCGCTCTCATTGGCGGGTGACGTGAAGAGCTTCTTAAATCACGAGCCGGTCTCCGCGGTTGCACCGAGTGTCCGGTATCGCTTCCGAAAATTCGCGCGCCGTAATCGAAAAGCCTTGATTGCGTCCATTGCTGTGATGGCGAGTTTGATTGGGGGAACCGTTGTCAGTTCCGTGATGGCCTATCGAGCCATTCGAGCAGAAGGGCGAGTGAGAGATCTACTGGATAAAGAATTTGACGCTCGCAAGCTCGCGCAAGAGGCGGAACGTGCGGCTCGAGAATCTCAAGAGCAGGCGCGAAATGAAGCGGCGGTGGCTGAGGCGGTCAATCGTTTCTTGAATGAAGATCTGATCGGATTTGCCAATCCTTTGAATGAACCTGATCGTGATCTGCGTTTGAGCACGCTTCTTGAACGGGCTTCAGAACGGATCCAGTTCCGCTTCAATGACCAGCCGGTTGTGGAAGCCGCGATTCGGCAGACCTTGAGCAAGGCCTATCTCAACTTAGGGAACTATGCGGTCTCGGAAATGCATGCACGGCGGGCCGTGGTGCTTCGCGAGGCTGAATTGGAGGCAAGCGATCCGGTCCTAATTCAATCAAGGATTTTGCTGGCAGCGACCGTTTTGCAACAAGGGCGATATCGCGAAGTGGTTGAGGACTTGGAGGAACTGCTGGCTTCAACGAGGAAACTCTTCACCGCCCAGCATGAACTGACGATCGAGACAGCGTATTGGCTGTCGAAGACCTATGCCCGAATTTCTCGCTCGAACGAGGGCGAAGCGCTGATGGTTGAGTTCCTGCCCGTCGCTCAGACGACGCTCCCCGAGGAGCACTGGCTTCGTCCAACGATTGTGAATGAGAGAGCCTATTACCACGTGGCCTATCGGCGGATGGAAGAGGCCGAGGCTTTCTCGAAAAAATGGTTGGCTCGCTATCGGGCTCATTTTGGAAGAGAGCATCCCTATTCCATCATGCTAATGCATCATCTGGCTTCGGCCCTGATGTACCAATACAAGAATGAGGAGGCGAAGGCGATGTACGATGAAGCCTTGGCGCTGCAAGAGAAAGTCTTGGGTGTCGATCATCCCCAACGGATCCGCACGTTGGCCGAGTCGTCGTGGTATTATCGTTTTACGGGACAATTTGAACCGGCCGAACGCCTGCTGATAAACTCCTTCAGCCGGGCGAAAGAAATCCTCGGTGTATCGCATCCGGATACAAGAAAGATTTCATCTTGGCTGAGTGGAATGTACACTCGTGAGGATCGCTTGCCTAAACGTCGTGCTTTCCTCATTCAGGCCCTACAAGACGATCCCGAGAATCCCCACGCGCTGGAGCATTTGGCGGGGTTTCTGAACGTCGACCAACTATTGCCTCTGATGGAGAACGCGGATCGTGCTCAGGCGGAGTGGCGTTTTACCCTAGAGAACCCCGGGAAAGGGTGGGAGCGAATCGGTTTTGAGGACTCTGCCTGGGACGAAGGTCTCGCCCCCTTTGGAAACGCTGATGACCCCGGGTATGAAACCCATTGGGATGGTCGTACGATCTGGCTTCGGCGGGAGTTTGTTTTGCCTGAGCGTCCGGACGGTCGATTGGTCATCCGAGTCCTTCAGGATGATCACTCTGAGATTTACTTGAATGATGAAGTGGCGCTGTTGCGACAGAGCTGGACGGGGCGGCGACGTTTGCTCGTTTATGCATTGGATGACGCGGCACAGACGCTGAAGGCGGGAAGGAACACCATTGCGATTCGGTGCGACAACACGGCTCTAGAGGGGTGCATTGATGTTGGCCTTTACCTCGAGCCAGTCGTGCCTGGAGATGGGAATCCCGTCCGTCCCGTTGAGAAGCGTTGAACTCTAGAGGGTCTCGCGTTTTCCCTTCTTCGATAACCCGGCGCAGTTTTTGGTTGTATCTTCGCAATTCATGGGGAGGCGATTAGGCGTTCACTCCTCTAGAAGTGACCTCATTGAAGTTCCTTTATCAACCCGCGGCTGCTTTCACCCACCTGATCCGGACGATTCGGTCCGTCTTTCTTTGTTTTTTCCTGGTGGCGTGTGGCGGTTCGGATGGGGGGAAGATTCGGTTCGAGGACCGAACTCTGGCATCTGGGATCGATTTTCCTCCTGATACGACGACACGACTTTCGCTTCTTCCGGAGGATGTTGGATCCGGTGCGGCCTGGGGTGATTATGACAATGATGGGGACGATGATCTCTTTCTGATCCGGTTTACGGGTGGTTTCTTGAGCCGGGAGAGATCGGGATCCAATGAACTTTTCCGGAATGATGGAGATTTCAAGTTCACGAAAGTGACCGGCGAGGCGGGACTAGTCAGCCGTGATTGGAATCTGGGAGGTCTCTGGTTTGACTATGATGGCGACGGGTGGATCGATTTGGCGGTGTCCCATTTTGAAGGCTTGCGCCTCTATCACAATAAAGGCGACGGAAGCTTTGAAGACCTTACGGCGGAACTGGGACTCGAGTCATACCGTCGGTTTTTCATGGGCTTGTGTGCGGCTGACTATGATCTTGATGGTGATCTGGATCTCTTTGCCTGTGGCTATGTGGACTTTGATCGTGAAAGGTCAAAATCTCGTCCTGTAGTGGGTGGGCGACCGGCTTCCTGGACGAATCCAGTCTCGTGGCCGGCCGTACCCAATCTGCTGCTGCGCAACGAGGGCGACGAATTTGTCGATGTCACCGAAGCGGCTGGGGTGGCTAATGAGAAGGGCAAGTCCATGCAGGCGGTTTTTGGGGACTTTAACAATGACTCCTGGCCGGATCTCTTTGTTGGGAACGACGTGGGTACAGCCGATGCGCTCTTCATCAACCAGGGTGACGGCCGTTTTGAGGATCAAGCTGGAAAGGCGGGGGTCCTTGATTATCGCGCCGGAATGGGAATCGCCGTGGCAGATCATTTTCACCGGGGCTGGCTCGATTTGATGGTGACACACTGGGTCGCGGAAGACCACGCCATGTGGAAAAACGTCACTGAGTCCGTCGACGGTAAGCAGGTCGTCTTTGAAGATGTTGCCCCGGCCCTAGGACTTACGCCCAAGCCGTCCGCTGAAGTGGGCTGGGGGTGTGGCTTGTTCGACCTGGACAACGATGGGTTTGGCGATTTCTTCGTTGTCAACGGCAGCACCATTGAGGATGAACTGACGGTTGAAGTCTTGAGTGAACCCAAGCTCCTTCCGCAAACGGCTTCGGTCTTCTGGTGGGATCAAGAACTCGGAGAGTTTGTGGACGCGAGCAACACAGCGGGCCCCTTCTTCTCCCTTCACGCGGTAGCTCGCGGAGCGTCATTTGCCGATGTTAATCAGGATGGAGGGATGGATGTGGTCGTCACCTACAACCGGGGCGGAGTGAAACTGTTGCGCAACGAGTCGCCGCGGGGGCACTGGTTGCAGGTCAGAGCTCGAGGACTGGGCAAGAACCCGAATGCGGTAGGCGCGACGATTCAGGTTCGTGCTGGGGGTGTTCTCTATTCCGAGGAAATACGGTGCGGGAGCAGTTACCTGGGCAATGATAGTTTGGTGGCCCACTTTGGACTGGGAGAGGCAAGCACTGTGGACTGGGTGGAGGTCACCTTTCCGGGGGGAAAGAAGACGCGAGTGTCTGCTGTGGACGTGGATCAGCGAATTGAGGTTCAGGAAAGTAATTAGAATAGGCTTATGAGGAAGATTTGGTTTCTTGGCGCGGGCATGTTGGCGCTATGCGTGGCATTGCTCGCACTCTACAAATGGAAGCAGCTCGATGGACAAGCGGCAACTTGGCATCGTGTGGTTCAAACAGAAACGGGTGGTAAACCGAGCTACGATCTCATCCAGTACCGCGCTAAGGATGCACGAGAGGCGATTTCGAATCCGGAGTTTGTATCCGCTGCCGAAGCCGAGTTGGCGGCTGGAACGATGGGCATTGGGGTTGCGATTGGGGAAGAGGCCAAGTTCTATCCGCTGTATATCCTGGCTTACAATCAAATTGTCAACGATGAGTGTTCTGGCGTCGCAATCGCCTGCACCTATTGAAGTAGCGAGCAAACGCTCAAGGTCTTTGAGCGATCGATTGGTAAGGACGGAGAGAAAGTTGAACTCGGTGTCAGTGGTCAGGTGCGATTGGGAAACCTCATTGCTTACGATAAAAAAACCGATACCCATTTCCTGCAAGAAACGGGTGAGGCCTTGAGCGGTGCCTTGATGGGATCGGGACTGACGGAGTTGGACAAGGAGAAATGTAATATCAAGACGCGGTGGGAGGACTGGCGAAGCAAGTACCCTCATAGCCTGGTCATGGTGGATCCTAAAAAGGAATAGCGGCACAGGCTGACAGCAACAATGGAGAAGAGCTCGCCAAGCGATGTTGGGAAGGGCGAAGGGGGTGTCATGGTTCAATACTTCTCTACGAAACTGGATCGAAACGAATGAGCGCAACGGATGCCTGAACTAATTCAACGGGAACGGGATGAAACGGGGCAGGGACGTCCTTCCCGTTGTCCTCGCCATGCGAGACAAGCGGGTTCACCCAGAAAGGACGGAGCCACCCGGATTGGGCTGAAAGAACTTTGCAGCGAGCCTTTCCGACTGTTTTTTCCGTTGGCTCTTTTCGCTGGTGTTCTGGGTGTGCTGATTTGGCCCTTGGTCTTTAACGGATGGGTGGAAAGGGCTCCAGGTGAAATCCACACTCGGCTGATGACTTTGGGGCTCTTCGGTGGGTTCATGGTGGGTTTCCTTGGGACCTCGTTGCCTCGGCTCTTTAAGGCCACTCCGTTTCTCTGGTGGGAGACATTCCCTCTTTGTGGTCTCTTTGTTGCCGCTTCGGCCTCCTATTTCTTGGGAGAGATTGGCTGGGGCGATTCCGTGTGTGCTGGCGGTGCGGTCGTGTTGTCGGTTCTTCTGCTAGCCCGTTTTCGAAATCGGCGTGAATGGCCGGCTCCGAGTTTCGTCCTTTTGATCCCCTCAGCCGCATGCCTGATCGCAGGTTTGGCCATCGGAGAAATGAACCGTCGCTTCGAAATCAGCTTAGAACAGATGCTCTTGGGCCGTCTGCTTCTATATCACGGGTTCGTGCTGATTAGTCTCTTGGGAGCCGGTGCGTTCTTATTACCCAGATTTCTCCGCCTTGGTTTGCGACGTCGGTACGAAGCAATAGGTCCACGAGACCCTGCCTGGTTTCGATCTGCGTCGCTTGCACTGTCGGCTGGTCTTTTTATTGGCGTGAGTTACCTGTTGGATGCATTTGGATTGGAGAGAATCGGGGGCGCACTTCGGGCCTTGCTTGTGCTTGGATATCTCGCTTGGGAAATGCCGGTTGAACGTTTGCGGTTTTCTCGTTTGGGTGTGGATCCCTACCTTGTCTTGGGACTTGTTTTGATTCCGGTCGGAATTGTTTGTTCCGCTTGGTTCGCCGGGTTACGCGTTGCTCTCTCGCATCTTGAAATGGCGGGAGGGTTTGGGCTGATCACGTTGGGAGTGGCGACTCGCGTGGTTTTTGGACATACCGGGCAGCGCGAGATGCTCGAACGCTTTCACCCGTGGTTGGTCCTGTCGCTTGGTTTAATGATTCTGGGAATTGCGACACGAATCTTTGGTGAAATGGTGCCCCGCCTCATGATCTCTCACTATAACTACGGAGCGTATTGTTGGATTGCTGGGGCCTTGGTTTGGGGCGCTTGTGTTTTGACCAAGGTCCTTCGCCCGGATCCGGAGGGTTCATGATGGAAGCATATGAAGCACGCGATTTCGCGAAACACCCCTTAATGTTTTATTACGAGGTCACTCGGGCCTGTGATCTCGTGTGCCGTCACTGCCGAGCGTCCGCCCAATCATGTGCTCGGCCTGATGAGCTGAGTCCGGAGGAATCATGTGCCTTGCTTCGAGATGTTGCTCGATTTGAGCGACGTCCAACCGTCGTGCTGACAGGTGGAGACCCGCTCAAGAGGAAGGATCTGTATGATTTGATCCGCTACGCTCGTTCATTGGACCTTGAGGTGGCCTTGACGCCGTCGGCAACGCCGCTCGCGACCGAGTCGGCACTGCAGCAGGCAAAGGATGCCGGCGTTCGTCGTTTGGGAATCAGTTTGGACGGAGCCGATGCATCCACTCATGACTCCTTTCGTGGATGGAAAGGAAGCTTCAGACGGACCGTTGACATGTTGGCTATCGCCGAACGAATCGGCCTATCGGTGCAGGTGAATACGAGTCTGACGGCTCGCAATTTCACCCAGCTCGATGCGATGGCGGAGCTTTTGAGCCGGAGTCATATCTCGATGTGGTCGGTGTTCTTTCTAGTGCCTGTTGGAAGAGGGATGAGCGAAACTCGGATTGCTCCTGTTGAGTATGAACAAGCGTTTGCTCGCCTTTGGCATCACAGCCAGGTGCAGCCTTACGCAATCAAAACCACGGAGGCTCACCACTACCGGCGTTGGGTTCTGCAGCATGGCGGTGATTCGATCGCGCGCGGGATCTCTAAGGCTGGTGGTCGCGCTTCGACTGTGCCTACGCAAGGGCGGCGAATCTCCGCCGTGGGGGTTCGAGACGGTAACGGAATTATGTTTGTGGGCCACAATGGCGAGATCTATCCAGCTGGGTTTCTGCCGGTGAAATGTGGTCGCTTTCCCGAGGATTCGGTGGTCGAGACCTATCAGTCTCACCCAGATTTTCAGGCGCTTCGAGATCCGGATCGCTTTGGTGGAAAATGTGGTGCTTGTGAGTATCGACGAGTCTGTGGGGGCAGTCGATCCCGTGCCTTTGGTGTTTCCGGGGATATGTTGGGCGAAGAACCGGACTGTGTCTATCAACCGATGTCCTTGCGAAACGAAGCGCTTCGTTGTGGTTGATCTGCACGCGTGAATGGATTGCTCGATGGACGATTCGAATCCCTTCGTTGATTTTTCTTGGGCTCGTCGCTTATGGTCGCCGCATGCAGACAGAGTTGAGAAGTCTCGGGGTGCCGCAGCAGGGGGAAGGGATTGTGAATGAGTGAGTTTGAAGACTCTTTCAAGGGGTATCGAGGGGACAGAGAAGTGATTCGTTGCCCCTTTCAAGGCGAAGAGGTTCCCATGATTTTGCGGCACAAAGATGTTCGTGCGGCTGCCAAGGACTGGCAGACCTACAGTTCCGACGCTCCGTTCCGCGTGCCGATACCTTCGGAAGAAGATGTGCGAACCATGCGGCAACTGCCGATCGAAACAGATCCTCCTGAACACACGGCGTATCGTAAAATTGTCGAACCCTTCTTCAAACGAGCTAAACAGCCCGATGTGATTGAGAAGGTAGATTCACTCGTGGAATCCCTCGTAGAAGACTCACTCAAAAGAGAGTCGATCGAGATCGTTCGCGAGTTTGCTTTACCCTTGCAGTCGCGTGCGCTGACCTATCTGTTGGATGTGGATGAGTCCGAGGCTGATGAGTGGATTGGTTGGGGAACGCATGTCTTTCGGGATGCCAATGCTGGGGAGGCCCCGGGCGTGGCGTTTGAAACGTATCTTCGCCGGCGTTTTGAACAGGCTCGATCCGAGTCCGGAAATGACTTTTTTGGAGCCTTACTGAACGCCGAATATGAGGGGCGGAAGCTGAGTCTTGAGGAGGCGATGGGCTATGCGAATCTTGCGTTTGCCGGTGGTCGCGACACGGTGATTCACACCATTTCCTCCATTGTTGGCTACCTGGCAGAGCACCAGGACGCACTGCAATATCTGAGGGGCAATCCGAAGCAGATTGTAACGGCTGGCGAGGAGTTTTTCCGTGTTATTTCTCCTTTGACTCATATCGGCCGGGTTTGTCCTGTGCAGACGGATGTGCATGGGGAGCAGGTGGAAGCAAAGGGGCGTGTTTCTCTGGGGTGGGCCTCTGCCAACTTTGACGACCAGGCTTTTGAAGCGCCGGCGGAAGTGCGATTGGATCGACGGCCGAATCCCCATGTGGCCTTTGGGTTTGGAGCTCATTTATGTTTGGGGGCAGCCCATGCGCGTCTCATCGTTCGGAGTCTCCTTACGTGCCTGAGCGATCGGGTTGGCTCGATTTCCGTTCTGAACTCGGCGCGCCACATCGAGAATGAGGCTCGGTATCAGCGCGCCGTGGGATACGAATCCTTAACGGTGGCGTTTGCGCCTGGTGACGGTACGTCGAGTTAGACGGAGGCCCACAAGAACGGCGGTCGAAAAATGTGAATAGAAGCTTCCTTACTCTCTTTGGCATTCGGTGGGCCGTGCTTGCAGTTGTCATTCTCTCGGTCGATGGAGCGCGGGCTGAGATCAACAAAACGGCAGCGTCGAAGGGTGCTTTCGAAGCAGCTCGAAGCCTCCCTCCCGCAAGGTCTGATTTGATATTGGGACGCTTTGTCTACACAAAGAACTGTCAAATCTGTCATGGCACTCGCGGAGATGGCAAAGGAGAGTGGAGTGAGGGGCTCCTACCTCGGCCGCGTTCTTTTCGGGCGGCTCACTTTAAGTATCGATCGACCCCCAGTGGCAAGTTACCGACGGATGCCGATCTCGCGCGAACCATTCGAGGGGGGCGGAGCAACACGGCGATGGGAATGTTCACAAAGCTCGATGATCGGGAGTTAAGAGCGGTGATCTCCTATCTAAAATCCTTTTCCTCCAAATGGAAGAACCCTGATTTTCACGGCGAGAAAGTCATCCTTCCGCCGAAACCGAAAGCCTTAGATCATGCCGAACATCGTGAGGCTTTTGAAGCGAGGGGGCGCGCCTTGTTTATGGTCTCCTGCGCGCCCTGCCATGGTGAGAAGGCTGATGGTGGCGGGCCGCAGGCTTCAGCTTTGGTGGATGTTCACGAACGCCCCATCAAGCCCGCTGACCTTCTCGTGCCCCATCTCAGAAGCGGCAGCGAGGCGAACGATATTCTCCGAGTCCTGATGACGGGATTGGATGGGACGCCAATGGCGAGTTTTGCGGATTCGTTGAGTGCAGAGCAGATGTGGGAAGTGGTGGTCTACCTTGAAGCCCTCCGACGAAATACTTCACGTTAGATTGCCCGTCGTCAGGCAATGCTGAAGCCCCGCAATAGAGGGTTGTTTTCCGGCAAGAAGTGAATGGGATACGAGGGGAGGAAAGTGGTTCACTATCTCAAACAAACCACAGTTCTTCCTATGCTGAATCTAACCAAACTCTACGGAGGTCTTTCCCAACCTGCAGACGCCCTCAGATATGGACACGGTCATGGTGCCCCCAAAACGGCGGCCGAGCGAAGGCCCATCGTTGTGTGGAACATCACGCGACGCTGTAACTTGAAGTGCCTCCATTGCTATTCCAATAGCGATGCGCAGTTCTATCCTGGCGAATTGAACTGGGATCAGATGACGCGGGTGGTTGATGATCTCGCCGCGTTTAAAGTGCCGGCTGTTTTGCTTTCTGGTGGAGAGCCGATGATTCATCCTCGCTTCTTTGACCTCGCTTCATTGGTTCGGCAGACCGGCTTGAGATTGACGATTTCCACGAACGGAACGCGGATTGATGAAGCAGCTGCTGAACGACTTAAAGAGATCGGGGTGACCTACGTGGGAATCTCCTTAGACGGGATTGGTGAGACCCACGATCGTTTTCGAGGACGAGACGGAACGTTTGAGAAGGTTAAAGCGGCTTTTCGAAATTGCCGCAAGGTTGAGCAAAAAGTGGGGCTTCGGCTGACCCTTACGCAGCATACGATTGATGATCTTGAGAGTATTCTCGACTTCATTGAGGACAATGAGATCAATCGGGTGTGTTTCTACCACTTGGTCTACAGTGGGCGAGGCGGGGATTTGCAAGATGTGGGACCAGCTGACGTGCGGCGTGCTTTGGATCGTATCATGGATCGTACGAAGTCTTGGATTGAGGGGGGACAAGCCCGCGAAGTATTGACCGTCGACCAGCCTGCAGACGGGGCCTATATGCTCCTCAGGATGAAACGTGAACAGTCGGAACGATTTGATGATGTGAGGAGTATGTTGGAGTGGAACGGTGGAGGACGTTTCAGCTCTGGCACAGGAATTGGTAACATTGACACACAGGGCAATGTCCACCCGGATCAGTTCTGGCAGGCACTCAATCTTGGGAACGTTAAAGAGCGACCCTTCAGCGAGATCTGGACGCAGAATGATGACCCAACTCTTGCGGGCCTCCGCGATCGGCTTCCCTTATTGAAGGGACGATGTCGGGACTGTCGTTTTCAGAAAGTCTGTGGTGGAGGTTTTCGCGTACGCGCCTTGCAAGCGCACGGGGATCCTTGGGCAGATGATCCCGGTTGTTATTTGACCGACGACGAGGTGAAGACGGGGATCTAGCGTTTGGTTTGGGGTTCGGGAATCAGTGATGGCTGCCGGTTCGGGACGGAAAGTATCATTAAGCTCACCTGCGCTAAAGCTTTCGCCTTACGAACCGATATCAAAGCGGAAGGATTGTAGGCCTCTTGCTTGAGGTTTTCGGGGGCCTTATCGAGCTTAAGGATATGCATACGGATATAGCCCGACAAACGGAGTCCGCAAGGACCATTGGCAGAACAGGAAGGGCGTGCCCGCGAATCTTGTTGGTCGATGACAACGTTGATTTGCTCGTGGTGCTCGCAAGTGCACTTCGAATGAAGGGATACGACGTAGTCACTGCAGGGAACGGCGCGGAAGCCCTTCAATGCGCGCAGTCCGAGCCGTTTCATTTCCTGGTGACAGACATCATCATGCCTGAGAAAGAGGGGCTGGAAACAATCATGAGTTTCCGAAGGTTGAATGCTTCTATATCCGTGATTGCGATGTCGGGGGGCGGTCGGATCAGTGCCGAAGAGCAACTCCGCTTAGCAGATAAGATGGGCGTGCTAGCCACGCTTAGAAAACCATTTTCGGTTGGAGATCTGATTGGCATCATCGAGTCTGAATGCCGAACTGCGGCCTAGTGGTTTGTGGCGCGTGGATTCCCATTCCCATTCCCACGCTTAAAGGATGACGCGTTCTTGTCTGAAACATCAGGCTTTCTTCTATTCGGGGTTCGATTTTTCTCGGGTTTAGACAGAGGCGTTTTGTTCGTTCTTTAGATCGGGGCATTCTCACCAAACACGCTGGAGCAGTGTCCTTAATGTGCGGACATGACCGTAAATTGTCTATTGTCAGACCCTAGATGATTTAATCGCAGGGCTCAGCCCTATTCATCTTGCTGTTCTTCGGCGATTCTCATAGAAAGCCAGTTGTTCAAAGATTTTTGCGACGCTGAAACTATATAACGCGACATTAGGAGGAATTGTGAAGCAGCTAGGAAATTGGATCGTTTTACTGGGTGCCGGACTGAGCCTGTTTCCGAGCGGGCTAAACGGCGGGGAAGCGGGAGATCGAACGACTGTCTCAAGCAGCTCCGGTCAAGTTGGGGCGAAGCCGCCTTCTTTTTATATTAACTCAGGATGGCGAAGGTTCCTAGGACGACATCATTTCCAAGAAGCGCTGGGTCCTTTTCCGCCTGCCAATGATCCATCTGCTTATGGTCCGTTGAGTTATGATCCTTTGCCGGAAGGTTTGCCGCACGCTAACGGAGGGGCTTTTGAGGGTGGCCTGACAGGCACAGCGGCTGACGCATTGGCCAATAACTCCATTAGTGAAGCCGAGCAGGAAGACAACGGAACCTTTGATGTGCCGACGAATGGATCTCCGAGTCCCTTGTTTGGTGCGGAAGCGTTTTCGCAACGGATGTTGCGATTTGAGGAGTTTGGAACTCAATCACTGGAACTTCGGGGACGCCGTCCTCGCCATTGGGAAGCCTTGCCTCGTCCGGCCTCGGCGCAGGACATACCTGAGGGAGAGGCTCTGGAGGGTTTTCTAGCACAGGATATTTGGCCGAAGCCGACGGCGTTTGCAAACACCAAGGAGCGCAATCCGTGGAAGTCTGAAATCGAGTCTCATCTTGGTCGGAATCTGAAGCGTCCGCCTGCCGAGGGACGTCCACCGGGCATGGGATGGTCGCATCAGCGGTGGGACGAGTTCACGCCGAAGGAATACTATCAAACGGCAACGACCGGCGCTCGGACCAATGGCGGTCTACGAGATGAGAAGCAGCTACACGGCTACGAAGGAGGCGAGTTCGGGCCCGGGGGGCTGTATCACAACACCGTTGGTGCGCCCGGATTTGAGGGGACAACGCGAGGCGTAGCCGTCCGCTTCCACCCGAGCATGCCGATCCAAGATCCAAAGGCCCTGTGGACCTTTGATGGAACATTCCCTCCTAAATTGCTCATGGCTCGGTACGGGCAATCCGTGCTGATGCGACACTACAATGCGCTTCCGATTGATGTCGCGGCAAACCGAGGTTTTGGCGTGCACACCCTGACGACGCATGAACACAACGGCCACAATCCAGCTGAGAGTGATGGTTATGCGAACGCCTTTTTCTTCCCCGGTCAGTTCTATGACTATCGCTGGCCGATGGTGCTTGCAGGACATGATTCAATTAATACGGGCGCTTTCGATCCCATGGCAGGAACCCCGGATGGCAAGGGAGGGATTCGGCGAATTCCGGGTGATTACCGGGAGACGATGAGTACGCACTGGTTCCATGATCACATGTTGGATTTTACGGCGCAGAATGTTTACAAGGGGAGTGCGGCAATGATGAATTATTACAGCGCCATCGACCGTGGAAATGAAGCGATCGACGACGGTGTCAACCTGCGTTTTCCGAGTGGGACGAGTGCTGATTGGGGAAACAGAGACTACGATGTGAACTTGCTCTTGGCGGACAAGGCATGGGATCGAGACGGTCAACTTTGGTTCAATCCATTCAACGTCAAGGGCTTCATTGGCGATGTGATGACGGTCAATTGGCTCTACAAGCCGCACTTCGATGTGCGGGCTCGAAAGTACCGCTTCCGGATTTTGAATGGTTCGGTCTCGCGTTACTTTAAAGTGGCTCTGGTAACCGAGACGGGTGAGCCCGTGCCGTTCTATATGATTGCCAATGATGGGAATATCATGGAGCACACGGTTTACTTTGAAGATGGAGAATTGCCCACGCAGGGGATCGCCGAGCGTTACGATATCGTTGTTGATTTCAGTGGCTTTGAAGCAGGGCAGAAACTCTATTTCGTCAACTTGCTACAACACAAGAATGGTCAAGCAACGGACCAGGTAATCGCTCGAGAAGACATCGTCGGAGGCGTTTATCAGCCAGTGATGGTTGATGACGATGGAGACGAGCGTGCGGATCGTTGGGTGAACGGTGACCCGGTAGTGGGAGCCTTCATGGAACTGCGAGTGCACGCCTACGATGGGGTCGATCAGAGTATGGATCCGGCCGACTATGTCGAGGGCGCGAACCAGATGATTCCCCTTCGTCGGCCCTCAGAAGCGGAATTAGCAAACGCACTCCATCGAACCTTTGAATTTGAACGTCAGCCGACGGATGAAACGCCGTGGGTGATCGAAACGGATGGAGGAAAGGGTTTTACGATGGATCCGCAAAGGATCTCGGCGGCTCCTCAGAAAAACTCGGGTGGATTAGAAGTGTGGCGTCTTCTAAATTCCGGGACTTGGAGTCATCCGGTTCACATTCACTTTGAAGAGGGTATCGTGCTGCGTCGGAATGGTGTTGAACCTCCGCCTTGGGAGAAGTGGGCGAGGAAAGATGTCTATCGTCTCGGCCCTCAGGAGGACAGCGGAGATGTCGTGGAGATCGCCCTACGATTTCGGGAGTTTGCTGGGACTTACATGGAGCACTGTCACAACACTCAACATGAGGATCATGCCATGCTGCTCCGATGGGATATCGAGCATCCAGGGCAAGTCGAACTGATGCCGACTCCGTTACCCTCATGGGATGGCGTCGGGTATGTGAACTCTGTCGCCCTACCCACAGCCCGAACAGGTGACGATGTAGGTGAATTTGGACCGACGCTCGACGATCAAGCGGTTGAAATCTGGTTGAAGGGCACAGTCGTCGAGGAAATTGATCTCGTGAATGTCGAGATCGGGGATGCTTTGAATCCCACGGAGGACGAACGAGCAGTGGGACGAATTCCCCTGCGAGTCGGAACGAACATTGATCACGAAGGCAACGAGCGCACGGTCTATTTTATTTTGCACGATATCTCGGATCGCGAACTGGCTGACGAAATCGGCATTGCTTGGGCTGGGCGATTGTCATCCACTCCACTAGCGGCGACCTCCGAGGCGCGCTTCGATGAGAATGGTTGGACCTTCTTTGGCGACTTGCCCAATCCTGTCAAACGAGTCCACCCAGAGTTTGTCGCCTTGAACGATCCTAATATGCCGGAGCAAAGCGATAGCAATGACTACTCGCCACTCCGGCGAATGAACATTGCTGGCAAGGATGTCATCGTGAACGCCTTTTTCATCCAATGGGGTGATGAAGATTGGGAGCACCTTCGCATCGATCCAAATTGCGAGATGCCCGATGATCCTCCGAACACGGCCTGCCGCTACAATGGACGAAATTGGGGCGGCGACACCGGGCATGTCTTGGAAATCAATACGAGTGATCCAGAACCCTATGTTCGAATGAAACTGCACAAATCGTGGACCGAGGGAGGGGATTACTTGCCATACTACATCGTGGTGGATTCGTTTCCTGCCGGACCTGCGAACAACATGGGGGTCGTGTATGTTCCCAAACATGTCCACATTGGGAACGCGGCGGTGCCTCTCGTGCAGTTTCTCCCACCAGTGCCCTTGCCCGGTAGGTATCCACCAACTAGTGGCCCAACGCCTTTCTCGGGCGGCGAGTTCATCGAACATCCAAATGTTTCGGGTGGGGGACCTTTGGGTGGCCAAATCGGAATTCCTTCCTACTTTATGCCGGAGGATGACTACAGTCCGGTTTGGCACATCGGCTTCAGTCACTGGATCGTTTCGGATCCTTCGGAAGTCAGAGTCGTGAAAGGACTCGAGGAGTTGAAAGAGCTCCGCGAGGAAGGAAAGCTCATGATCCATGAGTGGCCCGGTATTCGGATTTTTGAGAACGACTACGATTTTGATCACCCGAATCCACCACATGTAGTGAATTGTCCGACTCCTGTTACGATTGACTTCACGGTCCATCGCGCCAACAAGCGCTTGAAGACAGCGCTTCTGAGTGAGGATTGATGGCCCAGGGTTTGGGGGTGCAGATGTTTGATCTAGGACAGCTGGCAATCGTTCGTCGGACGATTGCCTTTCTCGTGGTCGTCTTGTCGCTTGGCCTTTTGGAAATGAAGGGTGCGAATTGGGGGAAGGAGTATTTCCCAAACACGCTGCTTCAAACCCACGAGGGGAAATCGGTACGCTTCTTTGATGATCTCGTCGAGGACAAGATTGTCGTGATCAATTTCATCTACACGACCTGTCCGGATACCTGTCCGCTTGAGACGGCTCAACTCACCAAGGTTCAGGAGATTCTGGGCGACCGCTTGGGGAAGGATCTGTTCTTCTATTCCATTACCATCGATCCGGACAATGATACGCCCTCTGTTCTCAGAGAATATCGAGAGCGATTCGGGGCTCGCTGGACCTTCTTGACGGGAGACGAAGAGGAGATTGTGCGACTCCGAAAGAAGCTGGGTTTGTTCATTCCGGAGATTCAAGACGGCTCGAGCAATCACAATGTCAATATGATCATTGGAAATCAGAAGACGGGACGCTGGATGAAGCGATCGCCTTTTGAGAACCCTTACATTCTGGCTGACCAAATCGGCCATTGGCTGGACGGCTGGAAACGACCGCCTCAATGGGAGAGCTACCTCAACGCACCCAAGTTGCGTGACCTGCCACAAGGCGAACAACTCTTCCGCACGCGCTGCGCGAGTTGTCATTCAATCGATGGCAATCAGCGCGAGGGAGCTCTTGGTCCAGACCTGTTGAACGTTGACCAGAGGAGGGATCAGCAATGGCTGTTGCGTTGGTTGCAGGCTCCGGATCGAATGTTGGCTGAAGGCGACCCGATCGCTACGGCACTGCTCAAACAGTATAACAATCTGGCGATGCCAAACCTTCGCCTCAGTAAGGAGGAAGGCCTGTCTGTACTGTCGTTCCTGAAGGAAGAATCGGAACGGGTGATGAAGGGGAAAAAGATTCTGCCGCGAATCTTTGGAAGGCAACCCAGTGTGCTTTCCAAAGACTCGACACAAAACCGTCCTATAGCGTTGTCCAGGGAAAGCCGACCCGATGATGTGCTTGCGGTGATGAACGCTTGGATCCGAGCGACCGATGCGAAAGCCCGAGTGAATGCGGGATACCTCACGCTCGTGAATGTTAAGAAAGAGGATGTCGAGCTCGTTCACGTCGAGTGCAGTGCCTTTCGCGAAGTTCAGATCCATGAAATGTCCAGGAAAGACGGGATGATGCGAATGCGCCGTCTCAAGTCATTGAAGGTACCGTCCGGTGATGTGGTGCAACTCAAACCAGGCGGCTTGCATCTCATGCTGATGGGGCCGAAACGGCATCTCAAGACGGGAGAATCTGTGGAAGTCACTCTGCAGTTCAGCGGAGGTGCCGAACAACGTCTCTTGTTGGGCGTGGAGGATCGATAGGCGTAGTGTGCAGGAGTGTTGTCGAGCCCCCTCTGCTCGAGGCTTGAGTGAAAGCGCTCATCATTTGAATGAGCGTCTCGATGGATTAGTCGAAAGCGAATACCTGAACGGCCATTGTTCCCATCGCTCTCGCCGATGATTGTGAAGGAGTTTCGTTATTTTTTTGACCTCGCCGAGTTTGGATGTAAGTTTTCGCGCATGCGGATTTTTGGGTCTTTATGGGTATTCGTTTTGAGCTTGGCATCAGTCACTGCAGAGGCCGCTCAATGGAGGTTGTCTGGGAGCTTGAACTATGTGCATCCGGCGTTGAATGAGCAGTTTCAGGTTGATGACATTTACACCCTGACTGTGGAGGTGGACGAGGGGGCACAGCCTATTGGGATAGATCGTCGATTCTTCGACAGTGTGGGCCGATTCGATGATGCCATTCTGGGTGGCTCCCTAGAATTCGAGAACGGCTACGTGATGGAATTGAAAGCTCCAACAGGGGGAAGCTTCAACATTGTGAATGCAGATTCTGCCAGCACTTCTGGATTCGATCAGCTGAATCTATCCTTCCAAACATTCGATGAATCTCTCATCGGAGAGCCGGTAGCCGGAAATGACCCGGCAAATCTTTCCGTGAGCTTCACAGACGAGGAACCGCCGTTTGACATGTTGAAGGGGACAGATGCCGCCTTTCCGGACTTTGACCTGCCTTTCCCCAATCCTCAGACATTTTTCTTGGAGCAATCGACGAACGAACGGTTTCACTTGCGACTTCAATTCACCGGAGGTCAACCGGAGGGAACGCAGTTCGTTCGGGGCTCGATAAGTGATTTCACATTCGCAGCTGAGGTAGACCTTCCGGGGGGGCAAGCTCCGGTCGAGAGTAACCTTGTTTCGAACCTATCGATTGTTCCAGACGGAACAGGGCGCCTCGTTCTGAGTTGGGATGGGAGTGGCGTTGCTCCAGTTGTGGTCGAGCGATCGGGTGATCTCTTGAGCTGGGAACCGTGGGTTACAGTTCCCGCTGGAGCTGAACAGGAAGTTTCCATCGATCTTCAATTGGCAGCTGGCGCATGGTTTTACCGTTTGATTGCCTCCGCCCCTGAGCCCCCTGATGTTCCTGCGCCTTCAATTCCGACTCCATCAATACGTACTGGGAGCTATGAGGTTTTATTTGATTGGGAAATCACGGTAGCCGAAGAAGGGGAGCTCGTAGTCGCGGATGGGGCAACAATGCAGGCAACACTCCCCGAGGACGAAACGCTTGGAGACGTGGGCCAAGAGACCGTGAAGGTCGATCTCGATGGTGGACGGCGAACCATTCAGTTGTCTTTTGAGGATGAAGCCTTCGACGAAGCCGAACTCGTTCACGATTCCCAACGAGGAGGCTACAGTTTTGAGATGCGAGTAGAGGAAGAAAGGAGTCCCATTTGGGGCCGTTCTGGTTTCTATGAAGAGAGTACCGAAGTGATTCGGGGATACTACCAACCACTCACCGGAAAGATCACCATGGATTGGGAAGATCTGAACCTTCTGTCATGGGACATTGATTCTCGCACCTCCCTGTTGAGGAGCGTATGGAGCCTTAGCGGCAACATCGATCCCTGATCAGTAGTAGATTGCGGCTCCGCACGGACAACTTGCGCAGGCCACCGGGATGCGGCTACCAAGACTCCTTTGTCGCTTGCCAGTCGATGTGGCATGGACACCGGGCTGATTGAAACATTCTCCGAACCCATCGAGTTTGTCTCCGACAAGGGATAAGACGCTATTTCCCGAGGTACTTTACAACTGCCTCGGTGCGTGAATTGACCTGCAGTTTTTCGTAGACCCTTCTGATGTGGGTGCGGACGGTGTCGAGACTGATCTCGAGGTTGGCTGCGATCTCTTTGTAGAGGTGTCCTTTAGCAAGAAGTGAAACGATTTCTTCTTCTCGAGGACTGAGCGGCGTCGCGGTGTTCTTCTTCTTCGGTTTGGAGGTCTCGGTTTTCTTGAATGAATGCACCACTTTGCGGGCAATGTAGCTCGACATAGGAGATCCTCCGGCGTGGATTTCTTTGATCGACTCGAGGATTTCAGCCGGTTTGCTCCGCTTCAAAAGGTATCCGGTAGCTCCCGCTGCGAGCGATTCGAAAACTTCTTCGTCGTCGCTATGAGACGTGAGAACGAGAAACTGGGTCTCAGGGAGTGAGGGGCTCACGGTAGCTATCGCCTCGATCCCGTTTATCTTGGGCATGTGGAGGATCGATAGGGCCATATTTAGGGAACACTTCTTTCAGTCTGCGGCTCCTCAAGCAGCGGAAGTTTGAAGGTGTGGGCTACTATCAGAGTCCGGTTGAGATCGCTCTGCCCGTGCGAGAACTAGACTGAAGGGCTCTAGGCTTATTTGGACTCAAGAAGCTAGGGTCTTTTCGAAAAAGGTTCAACGAAGCCAATCTCAGATGGCAGCCAAGGTGACGAGATCCAAGTAGCGTGAGGCGAGTTTCTCTTATCTCGTGGAGACGGCGCGCTTTTCATTGATTCGCTGGAAGAAGTTCTCAACTTGATGTCGACGTCTATATTGGCCCGCATAGGGATGAATTTGATTTCGTGGTCCATCGGGACTGACGATAGAATGAAGCGTAAGTGAACGATTTACGGAAACAATTGGATGACCTTGTCGATTGGACGAGTAGCTTTCTACCCACAATGTGGTGGGTTTTGGTTAACCCTAAGAGGGCCTGTGGCGAGGAAAATCGACGATGCCCTCCCGCAATTTGCCTCGTCGCAGCTGTCGCGTTTTCCGGGATGTTAGTGAGGATGACCGGCGTCAAGACGATTAACGGTGTTAGCGTGAGATTGGTTGAGTCTGTTTTCGCTGTTGAAGAGGCGGGAATACTTGGGGCATTGATCGGTGGAGTCGTGCTTGCCCAGACTCTTTACTATTCGATGAGATTCGTTGTGCCGAATATGGCATGGAAGGCAGTTGCTCGCGCAAGCGCCGTCCGCAACCTAGTGATAGCAATTAGTTTCCAGATCATTTGTACTCGCATCGGATTTATGATTGGGGGACTGGCCAGTCAGGCCTCCAACCATAGTATTGTGAAGACTGTTGACTTTGTTGCGATAGGTATCTTGCTTCTTCCTTTCGTAGGCTTTGGCAGAGTTTGTTCTGCAACGTGGAGTCTTTCTGCTGCCCGTGCCGCGGTTGCCGCGGTATTCTGTTTTTTGGCTCAATTAGTGATTTACCTGGGCTTTGAGAGCTTCATATTTCACTGAGTTTGAATAGGTGTTGGCTCTTACAGACAGCTGCCAAGGCAAACTTCAGCAAGGGAGGGGGTGAAGTTGAGAACTGCGTTCGGAGGCTACATATCAGACCGAAGATTTCTTGTTCCTCTTCGAGGGAAAAACTTGCGAAGGTTGAGCCCCAATAGGGTAATCACAAAGATTCGTTCCGGAAGCTGAAGGACTTGTAATGGAATTACCATTACCTGTTTGGACATTGAGCTTGTTCGAGGCTGCGATCTCGGGCAGCGGGCCCGAAGCTGTTAAGCCTAGCAGCGACGATCTCGAGTGGGTATGCACCGTACGGTTGATTTTCCGGGGTAAATATTGGGGAGATTAGCTGTTGGTGGCCTTCGGATGCCTCCAGAGGCCCGGTTTCTCTCTCTAGAGCTCCCTTGAGGATACCGGTGCGGGAAAAACAACCCGTCACCGCAGTACACGAGGGAACTGAGCGTAGTATTGGGATGTATGTACGAAATGCCGAACTTAGTGGCCCCTAAAGCAGAAACAGTCACCGGGTCGTGCGTTGAATTATCTGAGGTCGATCTTTCACATGCGGTGGGGACTCGCTTGCGGGAAGCCGATCGGCGAGTGTTCCTCCTGACGATTCGCGACGACGATGTGCGCTTACTGGGAGATTTTCTAACCAGAGAGCCGGAAGGCGCGGACCAACCGAATTGGGATTGATCGCCCGCTTCGGGGCGTAAGGAGGTGGAGCGGCGATTGAGTGTGCGGGAGTTGGATGTGTTGGAGCGTTTTGGGGACGGTTTTGTTCCAATTCTTGTGGGTTGTTGATCAATATGATCCATCGCGAGTGGGGACTGCGATGGCAATCTTCTTGGGGTTTGGGGTGCTGTATCTGACGGTATCCGTCGCAGCGTGGCGTCGAGGCAGTCTCAACCTTTGGCTCGCGGGGACGGCTGTGGCGCCATCGGTGACCACTTTGTTCTTCATACTGACTCAGTTGGTTACTCCGGTCATCGCGAATCAACCCACCGTGTTGTATACGTTTTTACTGGGAGCGGACCTAACCTTGCTGGCGCTCTCAGTCCTCAACGCGCGGTTGTGCCATGTCCCTGTCTTGGGAGGAGGGCTGACTTTTTGCATCTTCTCGATTTGGATTGGTAGGTTGGCAGAGTGCCTTCAGTAACGGGTTCTCGATTGCAGAGGATGCTGCCGTCGGACGAATCGCGTTTGCTGAACAGGTGAATAACGAGGCTGCGGCTTCGTTGGCAAACCTTGTTTTAGCAAATCAATCATACGGATTTATGCTGGGGGCTCTCGCTTTTCTGGTGATCGTCCCGGTGATTTGGTATTCGCGGGTGGTGAGAAAGAATCTCGGCCACTGACCGGCTCGAAGCAATTTACTCGTAGACGAGCTTGATGTAGTGGGAAGTGTCTTCGTGGACTTCTGAATGAAGCCGAAATTCCGCGTAGGCTTTGGTATCGAAGTTCTTTGTCCAGATCGGCCAATAGGATCGAGCGTGACGTCCGTCAGGCATTTGAGTGGTTGTCTTGGTGCGGATAAACCACCTTGGTTGTCCGTCTGCAAAGAATCGATTTTCGCGCACGGTTTCAAAAGCGCTGATGGTCATATTGTTTTCTTCCAGCGCCGTGACGACTTTACTCAGGCTGTTCTCCAAGTAGTCGAGGAGTCGTTGGTTGGTGACGTTTTTTGTGGTGAGGGCCTTGAGCTGTTCGATCGATTCGGGGAAGGGCGCCTCCGGATTTTTGTCTAAAATGTTGGCGAAGAGGTTGGCGATTCCATCTGCGATGGGGGCGATCATTTTTCCTTCAGCTGCCAATTGTGTGAGGGCTTGTTGTTGCTCTTGGTTGCGGGCAACTTCAGCAAGCGCCGACCTGGTCTCGTTTTCGCGACGCTCCAAGTCCGCGGTATCCCACTTCGCGGCTTCTCTGATCCGTTTTGCTTCACCGCGGAGTTTGAAAAGCTCCCGCCGGGCTTCTTCCAATGCAACCCGGTTTGATTTATCGGGAAGGAGGGAGATCGGATGGTTTGCGATCTCGTCTTTCAGGCGAGTGAGTTCTTTGATCTTCGCGGATTGAGCTGCAAGCTCTTGTTTCAGTAACGTGGTATGCTTGTGTTGTCGTGCGCCGTACCAGAGGGAAATGGTTGTGGCGGCCAGCAGGCCGGTGAGACAGAGTGTGATCCTTTTCATCATTGCTTCCGAGCTTGCTCAAGTTGCTGTGCTTCGAATTCATTGAAATCCGACAGTTTTTCTTTCGCGACGATCTCGGAATGTCCATCACCGAAGGCATAGACCCGATGATACAGATCATTGAAGAAGCGAGTTTCCCGCTCGCGGAGGACTGCGAGGGCGTGGTGATTGTAGTCACTTAGCTTTCCCTCATGCCAAATGAACTGCCAGTGATCCAAGGGCACTCCCATATAGGTCATGCTTCCGTCATCCTCTTGCTCTAGTTTGTCGCTGATCTCCGACTCAATGTCTTCAAACGATTGGGGGAGACGGTCGTCGTGTGAGTTCGCGAACATGAGTAATGGCAGCGCCAAGTCTTTCCCGACGTTCATGGTCGTGAGGCTCACTTGTTGGAATCGTCGGCGAGCTTCGATCTTGTCGAGAGCTTCCTGTTGTTCGTCGACACTCGCGGCAAGCTGACTGATCAGGGCCAGTTTCTTGGCTTTCTCTTCAGCGCCCTGTTGTCTCAAGTTGTCGAGCTCGGTCTTAAGCTCATCGCGCTCTTGGGCGGCTTGCGTTAGTTTCTCGAGTTCTGAAGCTTCGTTTTGCGCTGACTTCCATGCCTCGTGCTCTTGGTTGACATGGCCGAGTGCTTCAAGCTGTTGGTTTCGCGAGGCCAGCTCGGCTCTGAGATCGCGAACGCGCAGTTCTTGAACGACGAGTGGCCCAGACACTCCGGCCAACGCTAGGCTGCCGACGAGGAACGGTTTCTTTATGGTCATAAATTCTAAGGTTGATTCTACAGTTGATAGCCACCATGGAGTCGTGGCTGCTGCGACCGCTGCGGTTTGGGCGGCGACTTGGGCAGCCAGTCCGGAAGGGGCTGTTTGGGATCCGAGTAAGGTGAGGCCGGCCATGAGGCTTGAGTGTGAAGGGCTCAGGCCGCGTTGGCGATACCAAGTACGGAGTCGATCGAGGGCTCGGGAGATTTGTTTTTGGGCCGCTGCCCGGGAGATCCCGGTATCGTCGGCGATGTCCTGCACTCGCTTCTTGCCGAAGAATCGTTGAAGTAGGACGTTGCGATCTCTCTCGGAAAGTTTACTCAGGGCGTCGTCCAGGTTGGCGATGAGTTGTTGGTCGTCCGGGTTCACATCTTGGCCTTTCACTTCATGCCAGAACTGTGCCTCGCGTTCATGTTTGAATCGGCGCATTTCGCGTCGGTTGGAGTTTTTCGCCGCGAAGCAGGCGGCGCGATAAAGCCAACCGTGGAGGACGACTTTGGGGCCGATCCGAGGGGCGCGTTTGGCTAGGTCGGTAAAGACTTCTTGTGCTACGTCTGCGGCCCGGGCGTGGTCTCCGGTGAGGCGATAGGCGGTTGCCCACACCACGTTAAAGTGACGTTCGACCAAACAACGAAAGGCCTCGTCCGACCGCGTTTCAACAAATTTCTGCAATGCTTCCCAATCTTGCATCGGTATCTCTGTAAACTAAACAACCGGCCGATCGAAAATGGGACATTTTTTTGTGACTTGGGAAGGGGAGCGGGGAGGTGTCTCGCGCAACGGTATTTTTAGAGCAATAAATACTTCACGAGGAAGACTTAGGGCGGGGAAGAGAACTCCTTCGCCGTTTGTTAGATCCCTGTCGATGCGGCTCGACACCGTACTGATTGAATGAGTCTCCGCCCCCGTCGAGCCTGTCTGGAGAGCCCCCTGATCGCGCGCTATGAATGCTCAGGAACGACGAAGCCAAACGGTGGGAGTCTGGCTTCTTGCAAGGGTAACGATTCTGGTAAGATCCCTTCGTTTCCTAGGTGGTGTAGGGCGGCGAAAAGGGCTGGGATGCCGTAGAAGAGGAGGAGAACGTAGGCGATTGCGGTAGGGGCCGATCGGACTCCAATGTCTGCAAGTCGGTGAGAGCACCAAAGGGGAATCGCTCGGATGCGTTGCCAGGGGTAGATGAGCACGATGCCGCAACAGTTGAAGAGACAATGCACAAGGGCGATTGCGAGGCCGGCGCCGGCGTGATGTCCGCTGGCTGCAGTGGCGGCGAGGAGTGCGGTGACTGTGGTGCCAGCGTTTGCCCCTAAGACGATCGGAAAGGCTTGGGTTAGCGTGATCAGTCCCGCTCCCGCGAGGGGGACGAGGAGAGAGGTCGTGATGGAACTGGACTGAACGATCGCGGTCGCGATAAAGCCCAAGCCCATCGCGATCAGCGCCGGTTGATCTAGGGCTCGAGTGATCATCTTTGAGACCTTGGATCCGGCAGATTTTCGGAGAGTCCTGACTAGATTGATGAGCGCAAAAAAGACCAGAACACCACTCGCCAATATCAGGAGTATCCCTTGTAATTCTGTGGTGTTCGTGACCCGCGAGGTGAGGGTTTGAATGGCGTGAGTCGCCCCATGGAGAAGCGGTTCGAGGGGGCTATGCAGGTCAATGCCCGCTCGATCGTGGAAGAACTTCGCCAATGAGGTTGCAGTTCGAGCCAGCAGTCCGGTGGCGATCTCGATCGGGAGAATGATCAAGACGGCGAAAAAGTTGAAGAAGTCGTCGCAGGTAGAGACTGAGAATGCGCGATGGAATTCTTCCCGGTCTCGAATGTGAGCCAAGGCGACCACTGTGTTAGTGACGGTGGTGCCAAAGTTTGCCCCCATCACCATGGGGATGGCGTGTGCTAGCGGGAGAGGGTAATCGGGAGCTGCAACGAGGCCCACGATGAGCGAGGTGGTTACCGAGGAACTTTGGACGATGCTCGTCGAAACAATGCCCACCATGAGGCCGATGAACGGATTGCGGGTTGCTGCGAAGAATCCGTCGACGAAATCTCGGCTCAGGAGCTTGAATCCCTCGCCAACGGTGTGAATGCCGACTAGAAAAACATAAAGCAGGAAGAGCGTCTTGACGACCTGCAGAAGTCCTTGTCCAAGAGCGGTGGTGCTGTCTTCGCTAGCTGGCGGGGAAGGGGGCTGGCTCATCAATGAAAACAGGTTCAGGCTCGGTGGTGGCAGGTAGCGTTTGGTGTTCTGGAAGAACTCCCATGGTTAGGCTGTCCTCGGGTCGGGATTGGCGATTGCGATGTCGTCGCATGCCGGCTCGCTGGATACGGGAAAAAAAGTGTTCGAGCGATCCGATCTGGCGCTTCGCAAGGTGAAGTAAGAAGTATCCAGGGATGGAGATGATCAGTCCGGTTTCGGTGGTGATCAGCGCGGCGGATATACCAGAAGCGATGACGGCAATGGCTTCATCGTTTCCGGATGAGAGTGCCGTAAAGGTCGTTAGCATGCCCATCACCGTCCCGAGCAAACCAAGAAGCGGAGCGGCGCTGACTAGAATGCTCAAAACGGTGGTATTCTGTTTGAGTTTGCTGAGAGTGGCTTGGCGGATTTCTTCGATGCGTGAGGTAAGTTCGGCCGGAGCGGGGTTTCCGTCACCGGCATAGCTGAATAGTCCGTGAAGGTGTTTTGGGGCATGGGATGGTTGGTTGAGGTAGTTCTCCAAATCCGAATCAGTGACGTGAAACTGGTAGAGGCGGACTTCAAGGAGCGTGCGAATGGCGAGAACGCCAATCGTCATCGCTAGCCCCACCAACGCCAGCATGAGCCAACCCCCGTCTTTCCAGCAGGACCATACAATGTCTAGAGCGCGGTCTATCAGTTCCATAATGAATCCAGAACGTTCGAAGTAACTGCTGCGAACGATAGGGCCTCGATGTCACGGAGTGATTGCGGCAGGGTTACGGAAGGGCGAGGTTGGTCAGGATGAGTGGTTTAAACCAAGAAATGGTTGAGCGCTGCCAATAGCCGATTGGAGAATCCATCATGGGGAAGTGACCGCGTGGTCGGGGCGCTGAAGAATCTCGGAATCAAGGGGAGTGATACGACCATTGACAATATGCGTCGGCGCCATGGAATCCCGCTAGCACCAAAAAGGGAGAAGGAAGTGGAGTGGAGCAGGTTCTCGTCAACACACGGGAGATCTATTTGCGGGAAGCATGCAAGGATTGTCCTGATATTCGGCCCCGGGTAGAAAAGTTGCTCAAAGCTGCCGCTCAGGCTGAATCGGTATTCGCGGGTGCCGAGACGGGGGCTGAACCAGCTTCGGGCGAAACGACCCAAACGGCATTGTCGGAGAGGCCTGGAACAGTGATCGGGCGCTATAGGCTGCTTCAACAAGTTGGTGAGGGTGGCATGGGAGCCGTCTGCATGTTCTCGACCTGGAGACAGGGAAGCCAACGGGATTCTCTCGGATGTTACCGTTTCGCAACGAGAACTTTTGTGTCATGCCCACCCCACATCTGGTGGCAATCAATGTGTCTCAAGATGGACGAAGCGAGTTTTTCTGCATTAAGGGGTAGTCGTATCGAATCTCGTTCCCCGCAAAAGGGACGTTTCACTGGCGGAAACGTTGAATTGAATTCCCATAGCCTTCAAGTAAGGCCATATTTCAAGCAATGATGATAGTGAAGAGACTGATTTCTTTAGGGCTATTTCTTGTTGTATCCGCGGTGCCTACGCTAGGGGCTACTCCTGCGATGAGGTTTGGGACCGTGGAAATTTCAATAGACATGGGGATGGATGAGTGCCTTAAGAAGTTGGAATCGGTTTTCGAAGTCGAGGATTCGACAGATTGCCTGGGACGTTCGTTGTTTTTTGATATTTCGGACAATATCAAAGGTGCCGTTCTGGGGCGACGAAACTGATGGAACTGTGTTCTTGATTGAAAAGTTTCGCTTCTACGATGATTTTGCTGAGGCCTTTCAAGGCTTTCTTTCAGCTTTCCGTGAAGCGTCGAAAAAGACGGGTGACAAGATCCAGATCAAGGGGAAGGAGTACGATCAGATAGAGCTACCGGATGAATGGCTCCGCGATCACCCTTTGGGACGGAAAGCTTTTGAAAAGCGAACATACAGCTTGGCAATGATCAGAACGGATCAGCGAGAAACGACTGGGTATTTAGGGATGGACCTCAGCGATCAAATCTCTATCTCGTTGGCGCTGGAAGGGGCGCCTGGCAAGAAGCAGAGATTTAAAGTATGGGAGCTCATTCAACCGGAAGGAATGTCCACGGGGTGGTGATTTGTCTCCAGGCATCCTCCGCTCGGGACCCAGTTTCAGAATCTCAGGTCTCAATTCGAGATACCCATGAAGAAATTGAAGAAAAAGTTATTATTTGCTGGCAGCATTGTGTTCGCGGCGGGCTACGCACTCTATGTTAACTCTATATTCTCGTATCGTCATCTGCCGTATACTCCGGGTCGTTATGGTCCATTGGTCGAAGGACACTACGTCAATAATGATTCGAACCGCATCCAGAAGCCGAACGTTTTAGGGCGGCCGGTGGTCGAGTTGGTCCGGGGAGAGGATGGTCAAATGGTTTTTGTGAATGCCCAGGCTGAACCACTTCACGTAGCGGAGGCGAAAGATGGTTGGTACTTTAGTCAGGAAATGCAGCCGGTAGGCGCGAAAATCTTTCCGGGGCTGAGTCGGTTCTGGTCTGAAGGGCAGGTGACGGTTTTTGAGGATAAGCTTGATTTCCGCGGCTATACCCTAGAAAGAGGGCTCACGTTTTTTGTCATTCCTTATTCTAAGGTGATGTTGTGGCAAGTGACCCTACAACCACAGCCCGACCTGCCCGAAGCGGCGGATTGATTTCGGCTAATTTTCTAGCGGGCGAGAAGTCGGATGGGCCAATGAGTCCCTCCACGGATGGATTGGCGTACGTCAGAATACCGAGAGGGAGAAAAATTAAGTTGGGTGGCTCAAATCATGGATGGCTCAGGACAGTCTGCGCCGTTCCAACGACGAGGAATCGATCTCTTTGTCCCTGAGAATAACCCGATAGCGGATGCCGATGAATGGCGATCATCGCATCTACCGCCTAGAAGTGCTGCTCGCTCCACACTGAAGAATCATCCTGGCGAAAAAAGTCGTCGCTGCTGAAGGTCAAAGTCTTACGAATCGTTACTCTGATCAAGCGAATGGTTGATTTAAGGTTGGTGGGGAATGGTAACGGGGATTTGGGATTGGATTACGGCGCCTAAAGCCGCCACTCGGGTTGCTTTTGAATTCTTCACCAGGACAAGTAACAGCTTGGGCATTTTCAGCGGCGGCCTTTGAATCCATCTCCCATGCCTTCAAGGGTTCTGAATAACTTTCAGGCGGTAAAACTGGTGGGTGTGCCGTTTGGGCAGAATTGGGAGATGCACTTTCACTCTAGAAGAGTCGGTCAAATCAGGACTCTCGCTTTGTGCATCCTTTATCTCGGGATCGAGCGGCGCAAAAGGACTCTCTAGTGAATCCGACTGTTCTACTTCTATTTTGACACCCTTGGCATCGATTGATTTTGGATAGACCAATCGCGTCTTTGTTTCCCCATTGTCTTCGAAATGCTCAATCTTCAATCCTTCGTCTTCGGGCACGGTGGGATCGGAACCGATGCCGAATTCATGGATATTGGTTTTGCCGTCGCCGTCCGGATCGTCCTCGGGCTTAGTGCGCGTCTCACCGGATTCGAAGGACTCTTGCGTCCAAAGGTCAAAGGTTTCCTCAAAGTCGAGGTTGTCATCGCTCGGCACATGCAGCACGCCAATGCGTAGCGCGTTGGCTTCGATGTCGACGCTATACTCGATTGCCTGCCCTGGGATTGTTTCGATGGCCACATGTTCCTTTTTGAGTCCGAGTATCTGGTCGGCTTGCAGTACGGGGAAGGACGCCCCTTCGTTGGATTTTGGGAAAAAGTTATTCGGGATCGTAACGGTAACGGCCGGTTCAGCGCGATTGGATGTCAGATCAAAACCCACGGATTTGGCCCTCAAACCGCCATTGATTGGAACTTTCAATACGGTGGGAGTCGATCCGACGGAATCGTAAAATTCGATCGCGCCATCGTAGACAAGTTCATCTTCAATCACCAGTTCAACGCTGCTCGCGTCGATGCTTGACGGCTCTCCACCCATGGAAATGACCTTAGAATTTGGGGCAAAAACATGCGTTCCGTGATTCATTACCAATCGTGATCCATTCAGTGTAATCGACCCCTCATGACGTGAATTTACGTTTAAAACCAAATCCGATCCTGGAAATCCAACCTTCAGATCGCCTTCGTTCTGAAGCATGACGGCGGAAGGATCGGATGAGGTTTGCCGGAAGAGAGAGCTTTCTTTGGCTCCAAACATGATGGCAGCTCCTTTGCGGTTGATGATCCGCGAACCCGAACTTGTTTCAAAAACAACGGAGGCGGCGTTGGCTCCGACAAACAGTTCCCCGGAATTGTCCAAGGTGGATTGCTGCAGAAGAATACCGAAGTTTTTTCCATTTCCGGATCTCACATTGAGAGCACCTTCATTCTTTACGTTCACATTCAACGCGCTGAAGCCCATATGAAAGGCCTTGTTGCCGGAGGGATTAAATATCCATGTTAAGTCGTTTGAAAAATTTTGAATGGTTGCGGGGCCGATGAATCTTCCACTGTCACCGAAAATCCAAGCGTTCGAAAATCCGATAGAGTCTGGATCTGAGGATGGGTTTACGGTCCAGGCCGTCCCTGAAGTTCCTCCGTATTGTATTTCTGCGTAGTTTCTTACCGCTATACCCATCCTCCGAAAATCCAAATCCGGGCCACTGAACTGCGCTTCTCCCTCGACAGTCACTGATTTGTCGTCCGCAAACTCTATTTTTCCGCTGCCTTCGAACTCTCCGGCGAGATGGACAGGGTTCTTTGTCGAGATCTTGATCTCTCCTTGGCTCCCGATTACAGCCCCTTGGCCCAAAGATACTTTTCCCTCCAGTTCCAATTTGGCCGAATCCTTGACCTGAAGATTTCCCTCCTTGCTATCAAACTCCTTGGTGAATCTGGCAGTTCCTTTATGAATCTCCATGCGACCGCGGTTATCGATGGGGATTGTCACCAGATTTGTTTCGGATAGAAACTGAATGAGGCCGTCATTCTCAATTTTGGATTCTCCGTCAACATCCCGAATGGTCTGTGACAGGGCGGCTTCGAATCGAATCTCGCCCGTGGATCGGTTCACCAACTTGCTCCCTTGGTGCAACACCACGCTGGGACTTTTTAGTCGAAGGGTCCCATCCACCAGGACAGCTCCGTTCGCGTTTTTGAAGATGGCGAATTGTTTTGGGATCAATTCAACCGCATCTCCAACCAGCAAGTTGGCTCCATCCCCGTTTGGCTCATAAAGCAGATCGTCCACTTCCATCAGGCCCGCACCGAGCATATTGGCGGTTGCGTTGCGAATGTTCAGGCCTTCCGCCGCGATCTTTCCCCCGATCTTGCGAAAACGAAAATTGCCTCCCGACCACACGATGCCTTTACCCATTCGAATATTCCCCTGATCCAGTTCGAAAATATGGTCGCCATCCTCGAAGATGATTTCATGGGCGCCTTGAGTTAGGAAAGCACCGTGCTTGTGAAGGCCGCCTTTCTTGAAGACGATCGATCCCAGCTCCGCGGAAACTACTCCGTTGTTGTCAAATGCCAGGTTGAACGTAGTTGTGCCTCCGGGAGACCGGTTGATGAATTCCGCACCTTCGTTGATGAACCTCGATCCGGTTCCGGATAGTTCCGTCAGCAACAGGTCGCTGATGCCATTATTGAATTGGGGCGCGACGCGCACGATGAATTGAGCGGTGGGATCCTGGTTCGATTTGGTCTGATTCAAAATGGAGCCTCCGTCTTCAAACTGGAGTTCACCAAAGGCAACCACTTCCGTAGTTCCTTGATTGATGAATTGGGAACCCCCGGTGATCCTCGTTGGCAGGAACCCGTCAAGCAGCGCGCGCGCATTCGATTCGATTAGCAGCTGGTGCCCGAGGCTGAAGCGCGAGTTGTTGATAAATGCGGACTCAACCACCTCCATGCGACCGGAGGCTAAATGGCCAAACAAGATGAGTGTGCCTACCCGGGCGTGGTCGACGATTGCATGATTCCCCCCCGAGAGGGTGGCTTCATCCGCTGGTCCCGGTAAGCCTTCCCCGGACCAATTGGCGTCGGCGTTCCACTGGCCCACTTGCCCGCCTGCCACCCAAAAGAAGCGCGATGCGAGCGCATTTGACGGGAAGAAGGCGATCGCAATTAAAGTAAGAAGCAAATGACCAAATCCTCTCAAGGGATTTCGTTTCTGGCGCCGATCCGTAACCGCATTCATCGGAGGCAGATTGCCTCGAGTTTTTATCGGAAACAAGCATGTGTGGCTAAATTAGTCATCCGTATAGGGGTAACTTCGATTCAATCGATGAGTGAATTTACGGTTTCAAGTTGATGCTCGAAGGTGGCCTGAATCGACCGCATCAAGGGGTGATCGAGTATCAGAGGGAGGAGATTGTATCTCTCTTGGAGCAGGATTTGAGAAAGCCTAAGGCGCCTACCGATTCCCAAAGGCTATCTGATTGAAAGAAGCCCATTGCCTTTATTTGAGTGGCTCGCGATTGCGCTCTCCCTACCTCATACTGCGGGTCCTACAAAGGGCTTCGCTCCAAACGAAATGAAGAAGAACCTTTGGTCTATTCGCATCTGCCTGACTTAAAGACAGTTCAACTGAAGACTTGCAGGATGGTTCGTCGTTCACCACTTGCTCGTTTATCAGGACAGTTCAGGTCGCAACAGAAAGTGAGAGACAGGGAATCGAGTTGTCTTACCCCGAGGGTTAGTCTCCGACGATTCGGAAGAAATGGTTTTTGAGATCGTTGATTTCGATCACCTGTGGATTGCTCTGATTGGTCGCATCGGTGTAGGGACCATCGACGCTTGGTGCTTCTTGAAGTTTTCCTCTGCCGCTCCAACTCAGGGTGATCGTGTTATCTTCTCGGACTAAGGGCTGGAAGACAACTTCTTGTGGGACTACTGCCAATTGAAAACTCGCCGTGCCCAGGATTGGGGCTGGGACGAGATCTCCTGGCTTCTTTAAAGTAACATTTTGGATTTCCGAAATGCCCCGAACGAGAGCTGACTCGAAATTATTTGCGCCCCTCCAGGCTCTCAATTGCACAAATACCACCTCGCCTCCGATGGTGCCTGCGACCGGTTGCTCCCCTCCGTTGAAGACGCCGGAGGCAAGGACTGGAATTGGGTTGCAAACGGGATCGAGGTTATCTTCGGTGAGTCCCACGAAGAGTTGCCCCATTACTTCATCACTTGCGGGTTCCCCATCAAGGTCGAGCACTGGGCTGCGCGGATTCAAGAAGCTGATTAGTCCGCCGTCGCCAGCGCACGGCTCTGGAGCTTCAAGGGAAGGGGCTTCGGTCACCGTAAGACGGTTCGCACCGGCAATCGCCAGGCCTTCGAGGTCATTTGCTCGTACCGAACCTTCAAAGGTTACTTGTCGGGCAGCCCCTGTCAGCATGATTTCATAGTTGAGAGATTGCGGTTCCGGTAAAGAATCTAGGTGCCAAATCAGGGTCCCAGTATCCTCGCTCAGGCTGCCGTCGCCTCGATGGATTATCGTGGCCCCTTCAGGGAGTTTTTCGGTGACGGTGATCTGTTCGATTCCGCGGAAAGGTGGAACCATGATCGATACTTCAACGGGAGTATTGGTTTTTGACGATTGCGCGAGTGTTCGAGTCGGTTCGCTCTCCAACACGACCAAGCGAGCTTGATCTCGTCCGCCGTAGGCGAGGTGTTCGACATCATAGATGCCCGCGTCATTTGCTTGTACAGCTCGGAGGTTCCATTCGGCGCGATTAAGAACTTGTTCAAATCCAGGATTCACTTCACCTGCGACGCCTGTGAGTCCAAGCGTTTCTCCCCCTCGCGTCCACCGAAAGAGACCGCCGTGAGCGCAGCCATCGTAGATAGGAATGGTGAGTGTGGCGTCTTGTCCAGCGATGGCTAACGTGGTTCCTGTCATTTGACCTTCGCGGAACCAATCTTCACGGCTGGAAGTGATGTTGTCAGATGAAGCGGAGTTGATAAGAAACGTTTCTCCGTTGAGACAGAATGGTAGCTCTAGAGTGAGCGGGGCAAAAATTGTGGCTGGAATCTGATTTGGCTGCTCTTGCCCTATAAGGAGGTGGGGCAGTTCCTGTGGTTCGGACTCGACGACTCCGGTCCAGGCTTGATCCGGACTTTCACCGAATTGGACCAGCCAACCAACGAGCTTTCCTGTTAGTGGACTCGCAGCCGTAGTGAGATCGATAGCAGTCGGGGCAAATTGCAGGACACCGCGGTGGGCGGTAGCGAACTCACCGACCGGAGCATAGGATCCGTCGATTTGCTGAACAAATAGCTGCCCTACAAATGCCTCATCGGCGGGACGAATAGCAGAATTTTCGTCTAAACTCCATGGGGCGTAGAAACTCTGCAAGGGAGTGACTCTCACGATTGCCGTCGTTGGATTGATTCTCGGCAAGAGTGTCAACTCACTTGTTTTTGTCAGCGTATCTGGTGAAGTTCCCTCTGCCAGCACTAGTTCGGCCTCGCCGACGAATGTTACTTGTTGAATATCGATGATAGGGGCGATACGGATTCGATATCCGACTTGGCTCGAGGCATCCTCTGCGAGATTCCAGGTCAGAATGCGTGTTTCCGGATCAAAGGTCCCGCCTTGGAATACTTCCTCCAGGTTGACCGCCTTGGGGAGTTGTTCCGTGAATCGACTCACCCGCAAGTTAGGTTGTGGTTCCACAGAGAGTTGCACCTGGATTGTCTCGTCAGCCTGAGCTGTGGGGACGATGTCTCGTTGCAGAGAGGGTGGCTCGACGGGGGGATCATCGGAAATGACTAAAACGACGTCTCCCAGGGTGCTCCACTCATTCTCGCCAGATTCTCCGTTGCCGAAGAATATCGTGGCACCTCCTCTGAAGATCGGGTTGCTGATCTTGATTTGATAGGTCAGCGTGAATGGATCCGAGCTTTCGAAAGGCCCCCAACGAACCGTCGATTCGCTCGCTTCGAATTCGCCGCCGTGAGAGATCTCCGCGATCTCAAAATCCAGATCCAGAGAGTCTTCGATCCAGTAAGGTTCTGTCGGCTGATTCGGGGTCACTTCGATGCTGACGGTGAATAGCTCATCGATGCGTGGGGGGGCGGCGGGAAGTGAACGAGTGAGTGTCGCAGGATCAGGCTTTGGTAGGATTTCGGGCTGAACGAACCTGAAGCTGCCACCCCACGGACCTAGGTTGTCGGATGTGATCTCGTTTTGCGTTGTTCCCTGGTAAGCCTCGGCGCCTTCTCCGATCAGGACATAGACAGTTCCAGATTCGCCTTCGGCGAGGATGCCAGCATGTACGGCAGCTGTTCCGAGAGTTGAATGATCGGAATACGAGTCTGTTCCCCACAGCCCGCCGGCTCCCAATCCGGCAAGCTCCATTGCCAGGACCTCACCTGCACGATCCCGGAAACCAATGAGATTCAATGGTGGCGTTTCCAATGTTGAGAAAGAATAGACGTATACCAGGACTTCGTCGGTATGCTCAGCTCCACTGTCGTCTCGGACGGTAAGTTGGACTTTGGTTTGGCCCAGCGGGAATCGGCTTTCGAGGACGGCTCCGGAGTAATCTTCATCCGCCCACTGCCATCGCCAGCCAGTGATCTCGCTATCCGGATCACTTGAACTCGAAGCGTCCAATACCGTGCGAGCGAAGCCATCGCCGTCAAGGTCTACCAGGAAAAGATCCGAACCTCCATCCGCGACAGGAGGATGATTATCTACAACAACTTGAAAGCTCTCGGAGATGATCTGGGCCTCCTCCACTGTGATGCCACAGGTGGGGCTGATCAGTTCGTCGAAGGCTCGAATCCGGTAAGTGCCCTGATCTAAGGGCTGCAATTCATCGAATTGGAACTCGAGACTGTCACGAGTTCTTGCGAGTTCCAGCCAATCTCCACTCGGTGATTGCCATTCTAGGATGCGAGGAACATTGATTTGATAGTAATTCCAGTAGAGGGCGGCAGCGGGTTGTTGGAAATTGCATAGGTTGATCGGCAGAGTCAGGGGTTCGCCTCTAGCGCCCGTCACGATTTTCGGCCCTTGGCTGAAGGTAATGCCGATCCCGCAGTGAGGACCTGGGTTTGGCTTCAGAATGAATTCAGGCTGGAGGCCGGACAGTACGGTCGGGGGGCGAGGCGCAGAGCCAGTACCGAGCCGGCTAATCGTCAGGCCATCAGCGGCGCTAAAAAATGCGGGTATTCTCAGCAGATCGGATGATCCCAGGCTGAGTGTCGCACCCTGGCGCACGTCGAAATAGCCAGCAGCCGTGCCCGAGCGGAAGACTGGAAAAGAGACCGAGATGTTTTCGGAGACGATCTCCACTTCCATCGCATGGATACCGGGAACTTCACCGGTTGCCTGCATCGATTCGAAATCACCCCCGATGAACTCACAGGCTCCGTGTCCGATCGGTGCGTTCACGCCGAGTGCGGGAACGTAGTTGTTCACGTAAACGTCTCGGCCTACGTGGCGACCAAAAACAGGCAAATGTGGCGGGCTTTCAGGATTGGCCACAAAGAAGATTCCCGGGGAATCGTCTGTGGTCAGCACTGGCGTCTCGGGGGCCCAACTGTCTTCAAAGGTCATGCTTTTTTCGTCCGGCCATTGGGACTCAAAAAGTGGACTCTCTGCTTCCAGCGCTGGTAGATACTCGAAAACTGTTGTTCCGGCACCGACGTTCTCCATTGCTTCTTCGGAGATCGCTGTCGCCGCAGAGAAAAAACCTGAGTAAGGGCCGGCCTCGACGACTTCACCTTGCCACTGAATATCGAACGGTTCTCCTGGGTTGAGCACCAATCCAGACTCCCCAGGCATTAATGTTGGTTCACTGTCCCATTGACCAAACTGGAACTGGTAGACATCCCAGTTGCCCACCCACTTGAAGAAGAGGAATCCTTCCGGTGGATTGGGAATTAGGGCCGTAATGCGATTGTCTTCGGTGTTTAGCGTGTTGTTGATCGCTGACCACCCGTGAGGGATGGTCTGCTGATGGCTGAGGATGGGCTCCTCGGTTGAGAGGTTCTCCTCGGGCACGACGATGATTTCAAAGGGTTCCGAGTTGATTAGTGAGGAATCCCACAAGAAACAGTCTTCGTGTGTGGTCGAATCCGAGTAGCTGTAGTAATACTCCCCGGAATCAGCTGCCGACAGACCGGAAAGAACGAAGGATTGATGGTCCAGGGAATCGGCGACCAATTCAGGAAGGCCGTCTGGATTCGATCGGTAGAGGCTGAATGTAATGTATTGGTCGAACACCTCCTTAACACTGGGATGCGATGCCGAGAGATCGCAAACTCCGGTTGGGATGACGACGTTGGCGCCTTCAACGATTCGGAGATCTGGGGGCATGCGGTCAAACTCAATCTCCATAGGGCAGGGAGCGCCGATGTGTTCAGGATGCGGGATATTCGGGTGAGTGAATTCTGATCCACTCGCCGCTAGACCTGAGATCACTTCTGGAGGGGCGGGTGGTGCCCAACCTAGTTTTCTGCTGACTATGAGCGGTTCGGTTTCGGCGCTGGTGTGAGTAAGGCTGAGGCTGCCGAATTCGAAGCCGATGGGAAACGAAAACGTTGAGCCCCCGGCAACATCAAGATACCCAAGTTGATTCAGGTCATCCTGTAGTGGGATTTCCGCAATGCTATGATCGGGAATGTTTGAGTCCAGTAGCATGACTTGGATGCTGGACGGGTAGTCCCCCGGGCTGAGAGGTGCGTCCACCCGGGCGCACATCGATGTTGATCTTCCCCGTGGCCCTAGGCGCCAATCAATATCGAAGGCGGGAACGTAGTTGTTAATGTAGAAGTCTCGACCCGTATTTCGTACAGTCTTAGACTTTGGTTGGCCGCCGTTTGGGGGTTCAAAGTAGAATATTCGCTGAGTATCTCTATCGCTAATCTCTGGAAACTCTGGTGCCCAGATTCCTACCCACGTATGAACTTGGAGATTCCCGTATTGGTCCCAGAATTGATTGGACCTTGGGTTGGCTACCGCATTGAACTCAATCATGATGGATCCAATAGGATTGAGCTCCGTGTCATATGCTTGAACGGAGATCGGAGTGGCTCCAGAGAGGTAGCCGGAGAAACTTTCGATCGATTGTGGTGTGCCTTCCCATGAAATCAGGATTGGGTCGCCGGGATTAAAAATGATTCCTGAATCACCCGGTTCAATGGTTTGGTCTGCGAAGTTCCAGCGTCCCCATTGAAACTGGTTGACATCCCATTCATCGTCGGAAGTGAGCTTGAATAGCAGTGTTCCCTCCGGCGGGGCGGGAACCAAGGCTGAGACGCTGCTGTCCGCCATCTCGAGATTCGAATTGAATGCCGACCACCCCGTCGGAACGGTTTGCTGATGGGTGCTGGTGTCTACTGATTGTCCCTGTAGGTGCGGGCACAAGCCTGTGCACAACGCAACGCTAAGAGCAAGAAATTTGGCTCTCATGTTTATTCGCTATTGTAGAATCTTCTGCTGTTGCTTTGGAGCTGGCAGTCTTGCGCCGACGGCAATCGCTGATTGTTTATGGCGTCGGTTCGACTTTGATGAATCCTACTCCACTCGACGGCATTTCTAAGAAGAAGGTGAGCTCTGTACCGTTGGGCGTTTCTGGGTCACCAATCGGCGTCCAGGTGGGCGCCGCGAGATCTGCTTTGATGAATGCTTGGTAGGCTTGACCGGATTCCGCGGTGGCATTGAAGGCGAAGAACTCTTTGTTGCCGAACGTGACGACTTCGATGCTGCTGGAGTCGATTACAAACTCAACCGGTTTTGGTATTCCGGTCACGGTCAGTGTGGCGGGATTCGAGGTGACCTCGCCACCGGCATTCTGGATGACGACCGTGTACTGTCCTTGGGCCGAGGCACTCACCGAGGCAATGATGAGGACCGATTGATTGGCTCCGGCGATGTCGACGCCGTCCTTCTGCCATTGGTAGGATAGCGGCTCCGGTCCGCCCGCTAGGACGAACAGCGAGGCACCCTGTTCAAACGGCACGGTGAGACTACCGGGATGGACGCTTATCGCCGGCGGCACAGTTGGAATCGGTGGCGCTGTCGGCGGCTCTGGTTCTGGTTCTGGTTCTGGTTCGGGAGCGTTGGTGCTCCTAACCCCCATGAGATGGCGGTTGCGGATCACGGGTACTAATTCCACCTCGGTTGAAACTGTCGGTGTCCAGTTCGGCGAGTTGGGTTGAATCGCTAGGCGCTCGGAGGGGAGGTCAGGCAGGTGAAAGTAGCCTGCTTCATTTCCTGGACTGAATGGATTGTCGGCGGTGGTTCTTGTAGTGGGTTCCTCTGGATCCACGATGCCGTTCCCGTTGAGGTCGGCGAAGATTTCGATGTCCGGTAGCAAGGCTTCTGTGGGTTCGAAGATGTTGATCAGATCGTCAGTGGAGGAAACCTGTGGTGCCTCCGGGTCGATTGTTCGGAGGACGGACATGGATGAATCGAGGCCGACGCCAATGGCTTTTAAGTTGACTTCTAAGTTGCGGAGGGACTCGACGGTTGCGGTAAAGTCTCGGCTGGCTTCACCGTCGGAAAGGAAAATGATGTTGCCCTGGCCAATCTGGGTGCCCGCCTCGGTAAACACGGTCCGGGCCAAGGTGAGGGGAGGGTTGAACGCCGTGCCGTTGCCGATGTCTCCGCGGCCTAGCCGAATCCGTCGGAGGCTGGCGATGACATCGGGTATGTTGTCTTCATCTTCGTCGGCATTCGCAGGGAAGATCGCGGGTCCACCGGTTGCGATTCCAGAAGGGGTATAGGTTGCCGCGTTATCCCCGAAGACCATGACGGAGATCATGGCGGAGTCGCCGAGTCCGAATGAAAGAAGATTTTCGTGAAATCGAATGAAGGCGGCAATCTCGGCGTCGAGGATGGTGTTCGAGCTGCCGTCGCCATTGATATCGCCTACCGCGGTTCCTTGGAACGGATGGGCCGTGCTCCCAGATACGTCCAACGTGTAAATGATGTGTGGTGCTTCTGATTCGATCAGGGCGAGGTCAATGCGACCGTTCTGATTGGCGTCGTCCCAAACCAGCCCTTCGGCGTCCCCGAGCGCATCAGGATGCATGGCAAGCATCGGGAAGCTGTCGGTTCCATTGCTTTCTACGAAAGAAAGCAGGATGCCATCATCAGATACGTCGACATTGGAAACTGCAGTGGTCGGGAGTCTGTCGCGATCCTTCCGAAAAGGCTGAAAACGAGTCGTGCTTTCGCCAGTGGTCCAGTCGAAAACAATGAGAGAAGGATCGACCTTCGAGGGGTAGAGTAAGCGATTTTCCTCTCCCGTCGGGAGCCAGTCGCCGTGTCGAAACAGCCCATCTTCTGCGACGAATGTTTTTTGTATCGCGCCGGATTCCCAAGAACGGAACTCCAAGGCGGCATAGCGTGGATCGTTCGTCGTCCGAATCAAGACAAAGGTCAGAATGCCATCAACTTCAAAGGTAATTGGATTTTGTTTCAGGGGATGGTCGCCAATCAGATGAAAGACTCGGTCCCTTGTTCGATCCACTTCGAGTTGCCAGAGGATTTGAGCCTCGGATGTATCGACCCCCGAGATAAACTCAACCGTGCGAAACTGATCGGCCTCTCGGAAACTTTCACTGTGTCGGATGAGTAAATGGCTCGAGTCCGGCGAGAGTCCCCAGCCGAGTTCTCGTTCGTTCGCGAAGCGGATCGGAATGTTTTTTACATCAGTTTGATCATCGAAGCCGAAGAAGGTTTTCCGAAGCAAAACATTGTTTTCATCTCGTTCGCTTGAGCTTGAGACCAAGAGTTTCCGTCGTAAGTCTGGCGTTAAGCGAAGCCCTCTGGGATTCCCTTGCTGGTTGGCATCAAAGAGAGTGCGGAATAGGGTGTTCTCGTCGTTCTCTGAGAACCAGTTAAAGGACCCGTTGGAATCGGTGTAAACCGGGTAGTGCGGGCCCGACGCAACGGGGATTACGGTGAGAGCTCGATCCAATCCAAGAATGTCAGGGAACTCGTAAATTCTGCCGCCTGTTGCCTCGTTCTTTGAGTTGCTCAAAAAGACTTTGCCTAACTGGTCCGTAGGCTGGATCTTCATTCGGGTCCGAAGCCCCTCTGCCAGATAGTGATTGATTTCGGTGGCGGCCTTCGGGTCGTTGAGGTTGCTGACGGTGAAACCGTTGCTTACCCATGGGCCACCCAGAAAAGTGACTCTTTTACCCATTAGCGCCAGATGGAGTTTGCCCTCTGGAATCTCCGTTAAAGAGCCGAAGTTTGGTGGAATGCTTGCAATGGGAACGAAGCCTGAGGTCGCGGTTCCCGTTAGAACCTCTCCTTGATGACCGGGTTCCAAGATATCGGTGGCAGAGATCTGCAGGGCTACGAATTTTTCGGCGGTGTCCTCGTTTAGAAACAAAGCGGGCGTGACGGCCCCTGGGATTTCCGCGGCGCCGTTGCCCGTGGCATCGTCGGAAACCAGCCATTGGTAGCCGTAGCGAAGTTGGTTGCTGGGGGTTTCCAGGTCTTGCCATTCACTAGAGGACAGGGCAAGCGTCGTTCCGGGAACCGCGGGTCCGACGAGTTCAATTGACGTTGTAGGAGTGGGCACGTCGTTGTGCGGCACCACTTCAATCTCGATTTCCAAACTAGCTTCGAAGGGGATTTGTCCGTCCGGGGCAACCAAGGCGTGTAGATCTTGGACGATGTCCTCATCCATTGGCGCTTCAATAGGCCATGGCTTTGCTTTGAGTTTGTTCAGGATGGCATCGGTCGCGGCAGGATCTTCACTGATGAGTGCGAGTGGACGTTGGTAGACTAAGTCCCCTACCGGTGCGTAGGCGCGGACGAGAATTCGATCGGTATCGAGCAACGGTGGGCTTCCGTGTCCCGCGTCAATACGAACCAATTGAAGCTGATTCCCTTTTCTGAGTAACGGAGCGTCGTCTTCATTGGGCCAATCTGTGATGACGCCTCCCGCGGGGGGTGTCATCGTCGTTTGATTCTTGGCTACCAGTGAGAATCGCTCAAGACCGGTGGCGTTTGGGTGAGGGCGATAGCGTATCGTTGGTATGTCGCCTTCTACGCTTAGGGTGGCTTGTCCTACAGTCGAATGGCTGATCAGTTCCCAGGTTAGTGGGTCGTCATAGGGATCGGCTGTGTTGAGGTCCGGAAGTGGCAGGATGGTTTCGGGAGCGTCTTCATCCAGTTGGATTCGAACCCGTGATGCGTCCATCGTCGGGGGAGCGAGCCGGCCGATCCTCAAGGTCAGGTCGATCTCGGCCGTGGCGCTGCTGGGGTCAATGGCCTGAATCTTAAAGCGCTCCTGACCATCCGAAAGCTTCGCCTCGGGTGTATAGTTGAATCGAAGTGTTTGATTTGTTTCTTCCAAGAGTTCAAAGCGATCGCCTTTGGCCTCAAATTGGCCGTATTGCCATCGTATGTCGTCTTCATCAGGGTCCGCCACGCTGATAGTTATCTCGGTTGGCTTGCCTGGAGGTAAGGAAAAGTTTGAGGATCGCGGTCCGGTGATTTTTGGTCGGTGATTGATGATCGACGGATCGTCGAGATCAAGGATGTAGATTCGATTATTTTTCGTGCTGACCAGTATAGTGTTGTCAACGAGCTGAACGGTCCTACCGAATGCTTGTATTTTTTCTGAATCAGCGGGATAGGCCATGGGAAGTTGTCGCCAGTGGTCTGAAGCGGTCCTCTCGAAGATGGCAAGATTGCCAACACCGCTTTCATTTCTACCAAGGCCGACATTGAACGGGAATCCGATTGCGATCCGATCTTTACTGGCTGCGGTGTTGGCCTGCCCCCCAAAAAGTCCCATGTTGCTTCCAATCCGAACCGCGTCGGGGTACACGCGACCGCCGCTTCTGACATCAGCTACATAAAGCACGGGCGGCGTGGTGTTGGTGGCCCATGTCAAGAGATCGTCCTCGAAGTCGAATCCAATGGAGTTTTCAATTCTTATCCTGCGGCCGTTTTCCAAGATCGCGATAGGGACGCTCTTCTCCAGTTCCGAGAGACCGTTCCAATCGTTTGGGATTCTTGCTTCGGGGTCCCTTCGATAAAAAGTGCCGTTTTGTAAGACTGCCTCATCTTGATCCATCGCGACGATCAGAGAAGTTGCCTGCAACCCCTGATTGGAAAGTTTCGTCCAAACGCCGGCAGGGTCCTCGTAGAACCGGTTGCGTCCGACGTACGCCTCTGTGTAAAGGAAGTGCATTGGGATCGTTGAAATCACGGGTTCACTCAGGGTGTTTGCATAGATCATCGTCCAGTCCTCGGAGGATTGTTTTTCGTAGATCATGAAATTAGAGGTGCGGGCAATGGCGACACGATTGCCCGATATATCTACGAGCACGTGATCAGATCCAGCGGCCTTGCTTGGGGTTGGGAGCTCCGCCTCGAGAATCCATTCCGTCGGTCCCATTTTTCTGTAGATCCAGAATACGTCCACTCCCAAGGCTCCCACCGCGAGCACACCGTCGTCGTAGCTCATGACCTGACCGAAATTCCCTGTGCCTGAATCTGGCAGATCAATGTATTTGTCCGCTAGCAGGTTGGTATCGCCGGAAGAGCTGGGAATTTGAGCGGATGTGATGACTACAGACGCCGCCGTCGTTAATATGGCTGAACACAAGAAGCTTCGAAGACTTCCGGCAATTCCATTCACAGGACTGAGATCGACTTGATTAAATTGATTCATGAAGTGCGTTCCGTCTCCAGAGTCGCCGTTTGGTCGTTTCCTTTACTCCCGGAGAATTCAGTTAACGGTTCCCTGACATTCTTTACGCCGTAACAGCCGGAATCCTGCCGGCAATTTTTCAGATTGCTCGACGGCTGTCGTAAAATGGTTCCTCAACATTTCCAGTGGATTCTCGGCGGAACGATCGATGAGAGCACTAAAGCTTTGAACCGCAGATTTCTCAGATTAACGCAGATTGGTCTTTTTGTTTCTTATGGATCTGTGTTGATCGGCGTTAATCTGTGGTTGAATACCTCCGTTCCCCTGGAAACGTGGAAGAACCCGTTAAATGGATGTAACTAGTGCGCTTTCAGTGAGTTATGGCGTTGGGTCGATCTTAAAAAATGCATGCCCGTCCCTGGGGATTTCGATTACGAAGGTCACACCGTTTTGGTCTGCCGTCTCCGCACCACCCACGGAAGTCCAGCTTGCTCCGGGAAGGTTGTCCTTCTGATACGCCTGATAGGATTCTCCGAGGTTACCGTTCGCGCTGAATGTGAAGAATCGTTTGGAACCGATGGTGACGATTTTGATGCTTTCCGGATCGATTTCCACATTCGCGGGCTCAGGAATCCCGGTGACGGTGAGCGCGGCGGCGGTGGAAGTGATCGAACCGCCATTGTTGCTGACAACCACGGTGTATTGCCCTTGGTCGGTCCCGGAGAGGGAAGGCAGAATGAGAATAGACTCGTTCGCTCCCGGAATTTCAGTGCCATCCTTCTGCCATTGATAAGACAACGGCTCTGGTCCTGCGGCGAGAACGAATAGAGATGCGGCCTGACCGAACGGCACCGCGAGGCTCCCAGGATGCAGCGAGATGGTAGGCGGAACCGTCGGTACCGGAGGGGTTGTCGGAGGAAGCGGCACGGGCTCCGGTTCTGGCTCTGGTGTCGGCTCAGGTGTCGGTTCAGGTTCTGGTGAGGGCTCAGGAGTGAGCGTGTCCGTGCTGCGAACGGCCAGGAGGTGTTGGTTGCGGATGACTGGAATAAGTTCGAGTTCAGTAGGAACGGTGGGGGTCCAGTTGGTTGAGTTGAGTTGGATGCTGAGACGTTCGGCCGTTAGGTTGGGAAGATGGTAGTAACCGGCCTCGTTCTCCGGGCTGAAGGGGTTGTCGGCGGTGCTTGTTGTCGTGGGCTCGTCCAGGTCCAGAGATCCGTTGCCGTTTAGGTCCGCGAAGACCTCGATGCCACCCAACAGTGATTCCGTGGGTTCGAAGATGCTGATGAGATCATCGGTGGAGGAAACTTGTGGGGCTTCCGGATCAATTTCGCGAAGAACAGACATGGATGAATCTAGACCGACTCCGATGGCTTTCAGGTTCACGTCGAGATTGCGAAGCGTTTCGACGGTATCGGTGAAATCTCGTCCGGCTTCGCCGTCGGAGAGGAAGATGATGTTGCCTTGGCCGATCTGGGTGCCAGCTTCAGCGAATACTCGGCGGGCCAGAGTAAGAGGAGGGTTGAATTCTGTGCCTCCTCCGATGTTACCTGTTCCTTGGCGAATCTTCCGTAGACTGGCGATGACGTCGGGCACTTGGTCCCCGTCCTCGTCAGCATTGGCAGCAAAGATCTTGGGACCGTCCGTGGCGAGGCCGTCCGGTGTGTAGGTGCCTGCGTTGTTTCCAAAAACCATCACGGAAACCATGGCTGAGTCGCCAAGTCCGAAGGCGAGGAGGTTTTCGTGAAACCGGATGAAGGCCGCAATTTCGGCATCTAGAATCGTGTTGGCGCTGCCGTCACCATTTGGATCGCCCACGGCGGTGCCTTGGAAAGGGTCGGCCGTGCTGCCCGATACGTCTAAGGTATAGATGATATGAGGATTGTCCGATTGAATCAGCGCCAGATCGAGCTTCCCATTCTGATTGGCATCGTCCCAAACGAGTCCTTCGACGTCACCGGGGGCGTCCGGATGGTAGGCGATCATTTTATGATACTCGGATCCGTTGCCTTCCCAGAACGAAAACAGAACTCCATCGTCTGCCACATCGACCAAAGCGATCTCGGTGGTCGGTAGCCGATCCCTTTGCTTGCGAAATGGTTGGTAACGACTAATGCTTTCACCGGTCGCTAGATCGATCACGACCAATGATGGATCGACTTCTGAGGGGTAGATGAAAAGGTTCTTGTTCTCGGGTGAGAACCAATCTCCTTCCTGGAAGGATCCATTTTTGGCGACCATGGTTTTCATGACCTCACCCCTTTCCCAGGAGCGAAATTCGAGGGCTGCGATCGATGGATCGTTCGTTGTGCGAACGATTGCAAAGCTCGGTTTGCCCTCAATGTCGAACGCAATCGGGTTTTGCAACAGTTCGTGATCGCCGACCCGATAAAATATGCGGTCACGAGGACGGTCCAGTTCCATCTGCCAGGCGATGCTGCCGGTCGCGGCTTCGACAATTGATATCTTGTAGGTATCGATGCGGGATCCGTTCTCGAAGAATGATTCCATTGTCGGTAGGAGCAAGAACTTGGAGTCGGGTGAGAATCCCCAACCAGCGGGATTTTCGTTAAAAAATGCGGAATCATTGAAATTGGCCTCGCTGGTGATGGGTTCGAGTTTCGTTGACGGGTCAATCGGGTATGGGATGAGTTCGTAGACTGAGCCCGATTCCCGGCGTTGAAAAAGAGCGATGAGCTGGTTTCGGGTGGGATTGAGACGAACCCACCAGGGTGAGAGTCGAACATCCTCGGGCGATCCAATATTTTGGAAATTTGGGCTCCAGCGAGGATCTATGTCGCTGCGGCCGAGAATATCCCTCGTGCCGTGCATGGATCTGCCCTTAAACAGCCAGGAAAGATTGCCGTCGGCGTCGGCGAATACCGGGAAGCTTGCCTGAGAGGGGCCGAAGGCATAGTTGGGCCCCACCAAAATGGCCCGATCTTCGGAGAGTATATCAGGAAACTCGTAGAATCTCTTCTCTCGTTCGCGAGTACTCTGCAGATAGATAGTTCCAAGAATCTCGGTGGGCTTGATGGTGTATGCTGCAGATGGACCTGTGGGTAGAAACTGATTGATCTCCGCTGCTGCGTTATGGTCATTGAAATTGAGAACTGTGCGCCCCAGTCCGAACCACGGACCGCCAAGAAAGAAACCGAAGGTGTCTCTCGTTACCCGCCCTTGGCGTCCACCTAAGTTTCTCGCAAGGGAGAGTTGCTCTACAGGAATCGATTCAGAGAGATTGATCGGCGCAGCATTGGCAGATACTTCGGTGAATTGAGAGATCGCTTTCCCTGTCTTTACTTCGCCTTGATGTCCGGGTTCCAACTGATCCGTTGCCGAGATTTCGAGAGCGACGAATCGCCCGGAGGTGTTTTCGGACAAATACAAGACTGGACGATCAGCTCCAGGAATCGGGGTCGCGTTGGCGCCGTTCGGCGAATCACTTACCATCCACTGATAACTGTACTCGAGGTTCTTGGCGGAAGTCTCGAGATCCTCCCACTCACCTGTCGATTGGGACAGCGAATTTCCGGCGATCGCGGGCCCAATGAGTTCGATTGGCGACGGCAGCGTTGGGGTGTCGTTGTGTGGTACCAATTCTATCTCGATTTCCAGGCTGGCTTCGAAAGTGATCAAGCCCCCTGGAGCGGCCAAGGAAAGGAGGTCTTGGATGACTGTCTCATGAATAGAGGCTTGAGAGGGCCAAGGCTCTAATCCAAGTGTGTTGAGAATTGCCTCGATGGCTGTTTGATCATCGGTGATGTTTTCTAGGGGGCGTTGGTATACGCGGTCTCCTGAGTGGGAGTATACCCGGAACAGAATTCGATCGGGGTGCTCGATAGGGGAGTGTTTGAATTCGGATTTCATTCGGAGCAATTCGATCCGAGCTCCTCGCCCACCCGGACCTGCCGGATCATCTTCGTCTGGGTGCCAACGACCAAGGACACCCGTCGTCGGCGCCGCTATGGTGTTTTGGTTCCTTGCTACCAATGAGAGCCGTTCTATTCCGGATGCATTCGGGTGGGGGCGAAATCGAACGACCGGGATGCCATCCTCTATGGTGAGTGTGCTTTGTCCGATTCTTGAAGGGCCGATCAGTTCCCACGTAAGAGGATCATCGTGGGGGTCGGTAACAGGGAGATTGGGCAGCGTCAGAGCGGTTTCGGGTGCATCCTCATCAATTTGGATTCTCACCCTGGATGGACTGATCATTGGTGGCATGGGCCGACTGATTCTCCAGATGACCCCTATCGAGGAGCTGGCACCACTGGGATCCAGAGCTTGGATTGTGAAGCGCTCCTGCCAATCGGAAGTCCGTGCGACTGGGGTGAACCGCAATCGAAGGCTTTGGTTTGTCTCTTCCAAGACCTCTAGTTCACCGCTATCGGGGTGTAGGTCGGGAATTCTCCACCGTATCTCGTCTCCATCGGGATCCGAAAGGCTAAGAGAAAGCTCGTGCGGGCGACCAGGGGAGAGAGTGCGATCTTGGTTGCCTTCATTGATTTCCGGTGGGTGGTTTAGGATCGAAGGGTCGTCTAGGTCGAGAATATAGACTCGATTCAGGCCGGGCGCGCTGGCGAGAATGGTGTTGCCGGCGAACTGCAGTGCCGCTCCGAACTCGGCGTGATCCTCATCGAAGTTCTCGGCGTAGGCGATGGGTAGTTGCCGCCAATCGTGTCGCCCTTGGTTGGAAACGGTCCGTTCGAATATCGCGAGATTTCCGGTCCGTCCACTCAAATCGGGACTGCTGTTGAATACATAGCCTGCTGCAATCAAGTTTTCACTTGCCGCTGTGACCGCGCGCGCTCCCCAAAGTCGATGGGGTGCGTTGACCCGAATGGTTCTAGGGGTGATCGTTCGGCTTCGGGTATCGATGATGGTATCGCCGATGAACAGTGTCGGTGGGGTATCCTCTGTTGACCAGGTCATGACCCCTTCCGCGTAGGCGAATCCGGATAGATCATTGCCCTCCACCTCGATCCGATTGGGACCTTCTTCAACCCAGTCCCAATCTCGGTTGATCTCCTCTCCGGGAGGTCTTTGTCGGAATCGTCCGTCATTCAAAAGAGCCTTGTCTCCCCGGATCCATACGTGGTCCGAGACGGGAAGTAGGTTGTCACCCCTTCGGATCCACTCTCCCTCCGGATTCTCAACGAAACGTTCATATTCGTAATATAGCTCGTTATAGTTAAAGAACATCGGTCGGTTGCGATCCGCTGATCTATCTAGCGGGGCTTCGTAGATCCGTGCCCACTCCCCGGAGTCGTTTCTTTCATAAATGTAGAGCCCTTTGCCGCGCGCGATAGCGACTCGATCAAGTCTAATATCTACCAGCGTGTCGTTCGCGGATGACTCTGGAGCGGCCAATTCTGCCTCTAATATGTAATCACTGGGGCCTGTTTGACGGTAGATCCAGGCAAGGCCTGAGTCTTGGTCTGCGACAATGAGCCTACCGTCGTCGTAGCTCATGACCTGTCCGAAGCGTCGGATCCGCCCCCCGGAGGGGGGCTCTGGTGCTTCGATATACTTGCTCGCGAGCAGGTTGGTGTCGTGTGAATAGTCGGGAATTTGGGCGGCTGCATCTATCGAAAGGCAGCAAACGGTAAGAGCCCAAAGGCCCAGAAATCGGGGGTGTGCTGATCTGGTTGCTGTCTTGGTACTCGAGTTCATTCTGATTGGATATTGGTGTATTTATTTTCGTTCTGACTCTCTTTACGTGATTCCAATAACAATCTTGCCTGACTGGGTGCCTTTTCTCGTCTTTTAGTGAGCATCGGGGGCAAGGCAAACTTATGAATTACAAGATCTCCCGCGCGGCCAGAAAAGTCGTCCGACCTAGAATGAGTGTTGATTTCCAGGGGGGTACACAGACTCAATCGGATGGTGGCCTTACGGTTTCAAGTTGTGGTATGTACGCTCGCCGGTTGGCTGAATCGGCAGCAGCAGGCGGTGATCGAGTATCAGCGGGAGGAGATTCGGTTCTCTTGGAGCAGGGTGTGGGAAAGCCCAAGGCGTCTACCGATTCCCAAAGGCTATCTGAGTGAAACAGGTCGTGGCTGTTCAAGGGGAACGATTTACTAAGTCTTGCTCGAGTATGGAGAGGAAGAACCTGTCAGCAGACTTCGCAACACTCTGTTTCGGAAAAAGGGCGGGCAGGTTTGTTCTCCACATTCAACGGACCGTGGGGGTATCTTCGGATAGGATTTACGGGAGGGAAAGTATGTTGATCGGGGAGCTGTCGAGGTAGGGAATTTTTACCGTGAAGATCCTGTGAATCGTGTCTTGATTCACTTTGGTTGGGTAACAAATGGCGGGTGTGACTCTCTACGAAATGATACTCCGACTAGGTTGTCCGACATCCTGCACGTGGCCGGTTGTGAATACCTGTCTCAGAGAGGCTCTGGTTGCTAGCTTGAAGTATGGTCCGTAGTTTATGACCGCCTTCACGAGGGGGGATTGTTATGAAAACGTATTGGGGAGGTCTGGAATTACATCTCTTCACCAATTGGAGTTTGATGGGGCAGAAGAAAGGTTTTTACGAGTTCGCCTTCTCCGCAGACCGTCATTTCAGGGAACCTTCTGAACCATGCCCCTGCCGGCACTTCGGGTTCCTCCTCAAGCCATTCTGCGAAGAGCACTAACTGGTCATGGCCGATCTCTCGTTGA